>PLMN01000027.1 GCA_003141555.1 Candidatus Aminicenantota bacterium | reverse complement strand
AAACACAGGTCTCTGCGAAAGCGAAAGCTGACGTATAGGGGCTGACGCCTGCCCAGTGCTGGTTCGTCAACGACGGTGGTGACCTCTGATTTATCAGAGCTAGCCTTTGTCCTAAGCACCAGTAAACGGCGGCAGTAACTGTGACTGTCCTATGGTAGCGAAATTCCTTGTCGCGTAAGTTGCGACCCGCACGAATGGCATAACGAGTAGAGGACTGTCTTAACGAACACTCCGATGAATTTACAATGGCGGTAAAGATGCCGTCTACCCGCAGCAAGACGGAAAGACCCTATGAAGCTTTACTATAGCGTGTCATTGCAATTTTATTTTTATTGTTTAGCCTAGGTGGGAGACTTTGAAACTCTGGCGCCAGCCGGAGCGGAGTCAACAGGTGAAATACCACCCTGTAAGAGTGAAATTGCTAACCAATGCCTAACCTGCATTGGGACAGTGGCTCGTGGGTAGTTTAACTGGGGCGGTTGCCTCCCAAAATGTAACGGAGGCGCCCTAAGGTTCCCTCAGGCTGTTTGGAAATCAGCCGTAGAGTGCAAAGGCATAAGGGAGCTTGACTGCGAGAGAGACATCTCAAGCAGGGAGGAAACTCGGGCTTAGTGATCCGGTGGTCCTGTATGGAAGGGCCATCGCTCAACGGATAAAAGGTACGCCGGGGATAACAGGCTAATAGTCTCCAAGAGCTCATATCGACGAGACTGTTTGGCACCTCGATGTCGGCTCATCGCATCCTGGGGCTGAAGCGGGTCCCAAGGGTCCGGCTGTTCGCCGGTTAAAGCGGTACGTGAGCTGGGTTCAGAACGTCGCGAGACAGTTCGGTCCCTATCCACGGCAGGCGTAGGAGATTTGAGGGGAGCGGTCTATAGTACGAAAGGACCTGGACGGACGAACCTCTAGTGTGCCAGTTGTCCCGCCAGGGGCATCGCTGGGTAGCTACGTTCGGAAGTGATAACCGCTGAAAGCATATAAGCGGGAAGCACGCCCCAAGACTAGATCTCCCTCCCGCAAGGGCTGAAGGGCACAGGTAGATCACCTGTTTGATAGGCTGGACGTGGAAGCACGGTGACGTGTGAAGCTTACCAGTACTAATAGCCCGTGAGGCTTGACCATAAAGTTTATTCTCGACAAAAACTTGCCGCAGAAGGAATTCGGTCGGAAATCCGGTTTCCTTCATCTATCGATTGCTTTAAATTTTTCTGGGATTGCATTAAATCCCGGCAACCATGACGTAGGGGAGACGCCCGTTTCCATTCCGAACACGGAAGCTAAGCCCTAGGGTGCCGATGGTACTGCAAGGGCAGCCTTGTGGGAGAGTAGGACGTTGCCGGGTTCATTTTTTCCGCAAAAGACAGAGGGTCAGGTTTAAAGCCGGCCCTTTTTCTTTATGAAGAGAAAACCGGAGAAGGCGCCATAGGCGCCCCACTCCGTCGCAGCCGAAACGAATAAAGGAACCGTGGGCACCGGCCCAGACCGTCGACGACCTACTCTTCTCCTTTATTTCGCTCGATGCTTTAAAGGTTCGACCGGATGGATGTCCGGCGAATCCTTCGTCAAAGGAGACGAGTTTGAATATCTATGTTGGAAACCTGTCGTTCAACGTGACCGAGGAAGATCTCCGCGGGGCTTTCCAGGCCCACGGGATGGTCGAAAAGGCCGCCGTCATCACGGACAAGCTCACCGGCCAGTCCCGCGGTTTTGGCTTCGTCGAGATGCCGAACCGGGAAGAGGCCATGAAGGCCATCGGGGCGGTCAACGGCGTCGAACTCAAGGGCCGGGCCCTCAAGGTCAACGAAGCCAAGCCCAAGACCGACAGCCCGCGCGGCGGCGGATTCGGCGGCGGCCGCAACCGGTTCTGACCGGACGCGTCCGCGGAACGCGGAACCGGCCTCCGGTGATATCGCCGGAAGCGCGGACCCGTTCTTCAACCAAGGACAATCGGGCGGATCTCTCCGCAAGGGGAGGTCCGCCCTTTTTTTTGGCATCGGCGTCTCTACGAGAGGATTTGCTGTCTGAGAGGCCGTTCTCGGCTTAAGGGTTCATCGCCTGATCGACGTTTTCCAAGTCCACGATGTTGATCGGCGATAGGATCTGACTGTCGATCTTTTCTTCCTTGATGAGGCCGCGAACGATCGTCCGCAACAGGATTCGGCCCATTTCGCGCGGGTTGGTATTCAGCGTCGCCGTAAGCCGGCCGTCTCTGATCGACTCAAGCGCCTCTTTGGTCCCGTCGAGTCCGATAATAAAGATCTCATTCAGCTTGCCCATGGCCTTCGCCGCCTCGATCGCGCCCAAGGCCATCTCGTCGTTGACCGCGAAAATCGCGTCGAGATCTCCATGTTGCTTCAGGATGCGCTCCGTCACCGTCTGGGCCTTGCTCCGTACCCAATCGGCTCGTTCCGCGGCGATGATACTCATCCCCGGATTCGCCTGGATCGCTTCCCTGAATCCGGCCACTCTTTGTCGGTTCGTCGGCTCCGGGAGCCCTTCCAGAAGGCCGATTTTCCCTTTTCGTCTTATAAGCCTTGCCAGATACCTCCCCACGGTTCTCCCGGCTTCCCGCTGGTCATACCCCACGTACGAGCAGATCGTGCGATCAGCGATTTCTTCAGGGACGTTGAAAAAGAATACGGGGATTTTGGCTTGGTGCAGAATTTTCAGGTCTTGGATGGCCTTCTTGGACTGGGTGCAGACCGCCACCGCGTCCAGTTTCTCGTCCGCGAAGTATTGGAAAATTCGCTTCAGCATATGGTAATCGGATTCCTGTTCCGGCGCGCGAACCGATAATTCGATTCTCTTGATTTCCTTGATCACGTCTTCCAATCCCGCCTGGATATCCCCGTAATACGAGCTCGTGAACGCGGACGGACAAAATCCGACTCTGATAAGATCCGAGGAGCTGGCCAGCGACAGGCAAACTCTATTGCGTCCTTCCGACTTGGCCAGATACAGCGCCTGATCCGCCCTGTCGATCAGATCGGTCTTGGCTTTTGCGTTGATGGGGTAGGTGGCCACCCCGATGCTCACCGTCAACCGCAGCCGCTCGTGAACGCCCCGGCCCGGGAACATTCGGGCCCCCACGCTTTTTCTGACGCGCTCCGCCACCCGCAGAGCCTGATCATGGTCGGCATAGGGCAGGATCACCGCGAACTCATCGCCGCCGTATCGGGTCGGGACGTCATACGCCCGGATGGTCTCCTTCGCGATCCTCGTAATCTCCTTCAATACGGAATCGCCTTGGGGATGACCGTATTTGTCGTTGTAGTTCTTGAAATGGTCGACGTCGATCATCAAGAGCGAGACCGGATAATTGAACCGCTGGGATTTGAGCAGTTCATTGGAGAGGTTTTCTTGGAAATATCGATGGTTGTAGAGTCCCGTCAGTCCGTCAAGATTGACGAAACCGGCGATGCTGCGCGCTTTTTCCTTATAAAATTTGTTTTCGACGAGGAGGGCCATAAGGGAAGCGATGGAATCCAATATTTTGAAGGAGGCTTTATCGAACTGACCTTCGTTCCGGCAAAAGACCAGGGCGCCGATGACTCGATCGGATTTGACGAGGAAATACAGAAAAACCGAATGGATTCCGTTTCTCCGAACCTCGCTTTCCGTGAAAATGATAACGGCGCCGTTGCTTCTGGTGAGGCGGCGGGTTTTCTTGCTTTGGCTTACAAAGTCGGAGACACAGGTAAGTATGGTATTTAAGCCCCGACGTTGTTTCGTTGTCAGGCCGGTCTGCTCGATGATCCGGAAAGAATTATCCTGTTCATTGAAATGAAGCGCGACGACGCCGTTGAATTTAAAAACCGGCTGGATCATCCGGAGGGCTTTTTTCAACCCCTTGTCTTGTTCGACCGCGGAAGAAATCAGGGTTAAAAGCCTCTTCCTCAGGTGTCCGCTCTTTGGATTCGCCGGCGATCTTTTTTGAACCACCATCCCCCCTGTTAAGAAAATACTATTCCCGGCCGGCCATACGTGTCAAGAAAACCCGGTCGCGGTTGGTTTTGTATGGTCCTTGAAGTATGATGTCGGCCAGCCCGCAAAAAGGGCGGTTCGAGCCTAGGAGGGTATGGTGTCTTCAAGGTTGCCGATGCATAAAGAGCGTGGTAGCGTTCTCATCGCTCTCGCCCTGTCGGTCTCTTGCGGGCCCGCACTTCGCCCCCAGTTGGAGGTCCATCGCTTCGTGCCTCCATTGGCCAGTCGCGCCGAAGGCCAAGAATCCACGCCGGTAGCCGCCGAATACCTGACGGAGATTGAGGGCCAAGTTATCATCGAAATCAACATGGTCCGGACCAACCCGGCGGAATATGCCCGCCGCTTCCTTGTGCCGCTTCGATCGCTCTATGACCGGACGCTCCTCCAATATCCCGGCGAGATCGCCATTTTGACCCATGAAGGAGCATCCGCCTTGGAGGAATGTATCGGCGCGCTTCAAGCCGCAAAGCCCGTTTCCCCTCTGTCCCCGGCGAAGGGGCTCGCCCTTGCCGCGCGGGCTCATGTCAAGGACCAGGCTATGACGGGGGCGATCGGACACATCGGGAGCGACAACTCAACTCCCATCGATAGAATAGGCCGATACGGGAAATGGGACATAGCTGCGGTAGAAAATATCGACTATGGTAACGGAGTCCCCCGAAGAATCGTGATTTCGCTGCTGATCGACGACGGAGCGCCTTCGCGGGGACATAGGATGAACCTGCTCGACGCCCGTTTCAAGTTCGTGGGTGTTTCCGTTGGAACGCATTCCGTCTATGGGCATATGTGCGTGATGGATTTTGCGGGAGCATATCGATAAACGAAACGAGACGTTTTTCGACGAACCCGGCCGCTATCGGACAAAATAATCACCGGCGCGCGAGCCGGGCGCCCCTCGAGTCCCCGCCCCTCATTGCTGGGGAGTGACCAGGATATGACCCGAGAGGGGATAGCTCTTGAGGAGCACCATCCGGCGGGGATCGAACGCTTCGTCCAGATAATAGGCGTCGCAACCTTCCGTGCCCGGGATGATTCCCAGCTTCAACCAGGACAGGCGCTCTTGCCGCACGTAATAGCGGAGCGCGGGATAGGATTGCCAGCGAACGGCCAGAGCCACGGTTCGATCGGGAGAGCCGATCTTGTCTCGCAGGGCTAGAAGGTCCGAGATCACGGCTTTGTTGTCGGCGTCCGGCATCCATTCGGAGGCGAACGACGTGTTCGCGGACAGGGTGAAATGAACAACCACGATCATGGCGGCCGCGGCGAGAATCCCGATCACGGCGGGCCGGAGGCGCGGATGGGCCTGGAATGAGTTGAGGGCGAAGATGAATGACAGCGCCGCGAGGGGCACGAAGAATATCGCCGTTCGGCCCAACAGATAGGGCAGTCCGAAAAAGGGGCGTTCTCCCATGAAGAAGCCCCACGTGGCGAGAATGAGAGCGAGGAGGGCGAAAGCCGGTCCGCTTGACGTGAATCGGCGGATCGGGCGATTGATCAGGGCCGCGACCAGGAATAGGATGACGACGCCGGCAAGGAGGCCGAAAACGACATACTCCTGGCCGGACATGTAGGAATGTCCATAGAGAACGTCCTGGATGAGGCCCAGCAAGGTATCATGGAAAAAGCCGATCTTCCCGCCCCAATACAGCTCTTCGCCGGAATGCAGGAAATAGATCGGAACGGCGACGAAGGCCGCCAGGATCCATATCCCACCCAAGAGAACCCGTGACAGGCCCGGCGCGATGAGATGAAGCCGGGCCCCGAGCCGGCCGGCCGCCCGAAGGGCCAGCCCGAGAAGGCCGAAGAGCAGGACGACGATCAGAACCCTCTCTCCGAGGCGTACAAGATACGGGCCGTCTCCTTTCCAGCGGAGAAGATTGCTACCGTTGATCAACAGGATAAGGACGCCCAGTCCGGCCGCGAGCAGGGGATGCCGCCGGGTTCGGAGGGGCGGCTCGACGGCTCGGGGCGTCCTGCGGACCGCCCGGCTTTGGATCGCGATGATGACGAAGGCCAGGACCGCGATCGCGAGGAACACGAAGAGAAGGGCCATGTCGGCGAGGACCGCCGCTCCCGCAGTCCAGAGCGCCTTCGCCAGCGTCCTTGAAGCGAGCGGTTCGCCGGACCTCAGCTCGTCCATGAAGCGGAAGAGGTAATAGAGGGAGGCCATCAGGAGCCCGAGCGAAATCCCGTAGCCTCGGCTCAGAGAAAAGAATTCGAGGACGTAGGGGTTCGCGTTCAGGACGACGAATCCGGCGACCGCGGCGGCGCCGCGAAGGTACCGGTCGAGAAGCCGGACCGAAAAGACGAGGTAGAGGATGTGGCTGGCGAGGTTGGGGAGGCGGAGGGCAAATACTCCCGTTCCGGCGATCCGCGTGGTCAGCCAGGTCAACAGGGTGTTGAGGATGTGGTTGTTGGCCGTGTCGATCCGGAAGAGGCCCCCAAAGCCCCGGCTGACATATTCGTTGAAGGTGATGGCCTCGTCGATCGTCAGCGAGACGCGCAGGGCGCGGAGAACCGCGTATCCGAAGAACATGGCGCCAAGGGCGACGATGATGGCCCGGCTGATTGTCCGAGATTCTTGGCTTTGCCGGTATTCTTCTGGCGTGGTCGTTTCCATTTTATCCGCGCCGGAAAGCGTTATGTTTTAACATTAAAACCACCGCTCTTTATATATTATTATAAAGTAACCTCGAAACGCGAGGAGATTTTTAGATTTTTATTCAATCATAACCTACACTGAGGCCGTTATTGTTTAGGTTATAACGTTAAAACTAGGGGCGCCTTTGGAATTGGAAATTTGCCTATATAGAAGAGCGCGGGCGCGCTTTGTCATCGCGCCGCCGCCCGCCGCGCCGGCTTGTTTCATCACCCGCCGTCTTGCGTCCCGGGAAAGTCCTCTGATATCCTCAGGGCATGAACCGCCGTCAATTCATCCGGGATTCCGCCTTGGCCGGTTGCGCGCGCTATCGGCTGCCAGCGGGCCAAACAACGATCCTGCGGCTGAAGCATGTCTGAGCCCCCGCGCCGGAAAAGGAGTGCGAACATGATCATCCCCCTCGTCCTGATGGCCGCAGCTCTTGCCGCCCCTCTCTCGGCCGGGGAGGAAGGCCTCCTTTCCCGGGCCGATGAAGCCTTTTGGAAGGACCAAGCCCGGCTGATCGTCGCCTCGGCCGGTTTGCCTGCGGGCGGCGCGTCGGGCTCGTATCGGAACACCACGCCTTACGACCTCCACGTCCCGGGCGGCAACATGGGCTATCCGGCATTCTGGGTCCGCGACGCGGCGATGATGCTCGGCGGCGACTTTATCCCCGCGGCCGAGATCGAAGGCTGGATCCGGCTGATCGTCTCGACGCTGCCCGGTCCCAAAGACCGGTTGATCCGCTCCGGTGTCGTCGTCCCGGCCTATTCAGTCGCGGATCACATCAACTTCGACGGCAAGCCCGTTTTTTATTCCGGAATTTACGACTCGGGCGACAAGCAGGGCGGGCCGCCCTGGGGAAAATATCCGCCGCTCGACGATGCGTTCTATTTCATCGGAATGGTTTACGGACATTGGAAGGCGACCGGCAACCTCGCCCTCTTCCAAACGGCCTTGAAGACGTCCTTCGGAGAAGAGCGGCTGGACGATTTGTGCGAAAAAATCTATCGCGTCCCCTCGAGCGACGCCGCGACCGGCCTGGTCGTCGCGGGCGACGTCGAAACGGAAAACGCCAAGGACTGGGGGTTCTGCGACGCCGAGTCCAAGAGCGGCAAGCTCCTCTTTCCCTCCGTCCTCAAGTTCGCTGCGGCCGGGCAATTGAGCGAGATGTTTCGGGCGGCCGGCCGTCCGGATAAGGCGCTGCGCTTCCGGGACGACGCTGCTCGGATCAAATCCGCGATCGCGGCGGCATTTTTCCGCGCATTCCCGGATGGGGCGGAGGGGTGGCTCCATTCCGCGACCGGCGTGGGCGATCAGGCGGACGTCTGGGGCAGCGCCTATGCCCTCGCCGCCGGAGCCGTGGACGGTCCCGCGGGGAGAAAGGTCGCCCTTTCTCTGCGACGCGCCTACCTTGAGCAAACGGCGGTCCGCGAGGGTTGCGTCCGGCAGATCCTGACCACGGACCGGATGTTCCAAGGCGGCTGGCAGATCTCGATCGTCAAGCTGGGAGAGTACCAGAACGGCGGCTACTGGGGGACGCCGTCCGGCTGGGCGATCGCCGCGATCGCCCTCGTCGACCGGCCGGCCGCGGCTCGGATGGCGGCCGACTTCGTCGGGTTCCTCAAGAGCCACAGGCGGCCGGACGGCATGGCCGAAGCCTGGGAGTGGTTCAACCCGGACACGGGGAAAAACAATAATCCGCTCTATGTCGCCACGGTCGCCCTACCGTATCTGAGCCTGGGCCGGGCCGGCCGGCTCCTCGATGTGACGAAATGATCCCGGCGCGCGGGAAAATCGCGTTGGTCCTCGGGGGCGGCGGCGCCCGGGGGCTCGCTCACATCGGGGTGATCAAACGGCTCGAAGAGGAGGGCGTCGTCCCGGAGGCTATCGTCGGGACGAGCATCGGGGCGCTGATCGGCGGAGCCTATGCGTCCGGCCTGCGCGTCGCGGACATGGAGGGCATCCTCAAGTCCGTGGATATGCTGGCCCTGGCCAGGATCTTCCGGCCCGGAATTCCCCTGTCCGGCATCGTCGACGGCGGCCGGGTCGTGAAGTTCCTCAGGGACCTGATCGGATCGAAGGCCATCGAGAACCTCCCGGTTCCCTTCCGGGCCGTGGCGACGGATCTGATCAGCGGCGAAGAGGTCGTCTTCGACAGAGGTTCTCTCATCGAGGCCATCCTGGCCAGCATCGCCATTCCGGTCCTCTTCAAGCCGGTCCTGCATCAGGGGCGTTATCTGGTGGACGGCGGCTTGAGCAATCCGCTGCCCGTCAGCGTCGCGCAGCGCCTTTCGGCCGCGCCCTCGATCGCCGTCAACGTTTCCCCCGATCCGGCGAAAGTCGGCGAGCTCCTCCGCGGCCGGCGGGACTCGAAGTTGAAGCGGCTGGGAAAGATCGTGCCGGGCGGCCTCAAGCTGCCGTATTCGACGAGGCCGACGCTCCTGGACGTGTTCCTCCAAACATTGACGATCAGCACGTCCAATTTGATCGTCCAGCGCCTCGAGCATGCCCGGCCGAACGCTCTCCTCACGCCGGCCATCGAGGAATTCGGGATGCTGGAGTTTCATAATGGTCCGGCGATCATGAAGCGCGGCTACGAGGAGGCGGAGAAAGCCCAGTCCCTCATCGCCTCGATCCTCTCCTCCTGAGCGGATCGCGGCCGACGAAGATTTCTGGTTCGAGATCCGGCAGGCCTTCGCCCTGGACCGCAACTCTCTCAACCTGAACAACGGCACCGTCCAGAACGGGCTGCGCATCTGCCTTGCCTGCGGCCGGGCGGCTCGCTCCTCCCGGTTGACACCCGCGGCGCATAAGGCTAAAATCCGGCGTCCGCGGTCCGGATTTTTGGTTTCCGGATCCGCGATTCCAGGAGGATCTATAAAATGTTAAAAAGAATCGTTCCCGTTCTCGCCCTGAGCCTTCTCCTGATGCTGCCGGCGTTCGCCCAGAACAAGGCGCTCGATTTCACCCTGCACAACAAGACCGGCGTCGACATCCATGCCATCCATATCTCCCCGGCCGATAAAACCGATTGGGAAGAAAACATCCTCAAGGAAGTCCTGGAGGACGGCGGGTCCATCCACATCCAGTTCGGCGCGCACGAAACGGCGGCCAAGTGGGACCTCAAGGTCGGCGACGTCGAAGGCACGGGGCTGGTTTGGGAGGATCTCGACCTGACCAAGATTACCGAGTTGACCCTGAAGATCGTCGACGGCAAGCCCATCGCCGAGATCAAGTAAGTCGCATACCGGCGGTCAGAAGCCCACGGCGAAGCCGAGGCTGAAGAGAAAAGGCGATGGCCTCAGCGTCAGGGGAGCGGGGATGATGCACGCCTTGAGACGGGTCATGACCTCCGCCGGCGCTTCCTGAAGCGTATGGTAGTCGAGGCAGGAGGCGATTTCCGGCGTCGCGGCGTAGGTCCCGCTCCTTAAGGCCGCGCCGAGGAGCAGAGAGACGTGCCGGTCGATCCGGAAGGCGACCTCCGCTTCGCCGTTGAATCCGAATGCCGTCAGCGGCGGCAGACGGAGCAGGACGAAATAATATCTGAAGATCTGCGCCCCGTAGCGCTCATAGACCAACTCCTCGTATCCGAGCGGATCGACCTTGCCGTTAAAAAACGAGAGGAGCGGGCCGGCTGAGAGGTTGAGCGTCCACAGCGGCGAGAGCGGAATGCGGAAATTCATCTCCAGCGAGGCCGTCATGCGGCGGAGCCGGCCCGACGTGGCCGGCCACTCGACGGTGGTCAGCCGAGAGCCGTAGGTCGGGTTGGTCATGGGCGGGAGCCAGGCCGTATATTTATAGAAAAGCTGGAAATCCGGATTGTTCCCCCCGAGGGGCGTCTCGTCCCAGCCCGCCGAGAGCCTCAGCCCGAGCATTGTTCCGAGATGCGCGGTTACTCCCGCGCGGACGCCCCAGCCGGACATAGGATCGATATTGAGTGTCTGGCGGGCGTACGAGCCGGGGATTTCGTATCCCGGATGGGGGTCGTAGCTGCTGTCGTAGGTCGCGAGCGCTCCGGACGGGGCAAGCGCTCCCTTGACGAAGAATTCGAATCGGAAGGGCTCCTGCGCCCGTGCGGGAAGCGCGAGGACGGCGAGGAAGGCCGCCGCCGACAGGGCGGCGATGCATCTCCGAAATCGAGGCATGAATTTCTCTCCGAGACGGCCGCGACGGCGGAAGCCGTTGTTTTCCGGGCCTTCTCGCGTATATAATGCGCATAAAGGAGCAAAACGTCAATGCCGGCGGGCCGAAAAATGGGACTTCGGGTTCTTGCCGTCCTTTTCTGCGCGCTGCCCGCGCTCGCGGGGGAGGAGAGGTTTTCCCTGAGCTTCTCGTACGGCGCGGCTCGCATTTTCCCCCACGATTTCAACGAATTCCTGGGGGATTTCGTGCGGTGGCGCCGGGACATCGGATATGCCCTGCCGGACGCCGGCCTCAAAACCCTGGACTGGGCGGATGGATTCGAAGCGGCCGTATCCGTCCCCCTGGGCGACCGTGTCTCGGCATTCGTCTCGGTCGGCCGGGTCGGCACGACGCGAAACGGCAACGTCATCGATGCGGGCGTTTACAACGGCACGTATACCTATAAGAGGAACGACGCGATCCGGGCGACCGTCGCCCGCCTGGGCCTGTCCTATGCGGTTCCCCTGTCGGGCGTCCTGACGCTCCGGCCCCATGCGTCCCTGGACGGCTACTGGACGACGTTCCACGACGACGGGGCCGAGATCTCCACATGGACGGACCAGGCCCCGAGCACCGATCTGGCGTGGACCGCCGACGCCACGGCCTTCAATATCGGCTGGACGCTCGGCGCGTCCCTGGATGTCGCCCTCGGATCGCGGCTTGCGCTGACCATCGACGCCGGCTGGCGGAACGCGAGAACGTCCGGCTTCGAGGGCACGTACCAGGAGACGGATTACAATGTCGCGGCCGCGCCGGCGCCCTTCCGCCTCTTCTCGTATCATGACTACGTGGACTGGGTCCCGGCGACGTACCGGGAGCTCAACCTTCCCGGGTCCTATGCTCAGGGCATCGTCCGCGGCCTCCGCGACGCGGCGATCGATCTATCCGGCGTCTATGCGGCGGCCGGGCTGAAGATCTTCTTTTAAATCGCTGAAATATTCGGGCCGGCCTGTTCGACATCCACCCCGAAAACGTCTTCCTGGTCAAGTTCTCGTGCTGCTTCCAGATCTGAGGCGCGGGCGGCGCTTCTTCCGAGTTGACGAGCAGGGATAGGTCCCGGTTGACGGCGGCCGGCCGCGGGCGTACGATTTCCACGGGCCGAAGACATGATCCGCCGCGCCTTGATAGACAAAGGGCTAAAGCCGGGAGACGCTCAGCTCGCGGCGGCGCTCGGGGATTCTTTCCACCTGTGGACGGATTTGAAAGCGGCCGTCGCGGCGGAGCACGGGCCCGTGGTCGAAGAATGGAAATACTACGGTCCCAAGTCCGGCTGGACGATGAAGCTCCTGCGCGGGACGCGGAATCTCTTGTTTCTCATCCCGGGCGAGGGCGCCTTCACCCTGGGCTTCGTTTTCGGGGACAAGGCGGTCGCCGCCGTCGAGCGCAGCGGCCTGCCGAAACCGCTGATCGCCGAACTCCGGGACGCGCGAAAATACGCCGAAGGCCGTGGTCTTCGCCTCGAGGTCCGGACGCCGGAGGATGCCGCGATCGCCGCGGCGCTCGTCGGATTCAAGGTCCGGAGCTGAATTGAATTATTCGCCGATCCTCGCCGTCCTGACCGGGCTCTTCGAAGTCGGCGCGGGCGCGTGGGTTTTCATCAGCCGGAGCCCGGGGCGAAAGCGCATCCTCTTCCCAACCGGACTGATCTTTCTCCTTCTCGCGGGCTACCAGTTCGCCGAGGTGGCGGTCTGCCGGACCCCGGAGCACAAGATCTGGACGCAGCTCGCCTTCCTGGACATCACCTGGCTCCCGCCGCTCGGGCTGTGGCTGGGATATCAGCTCAGCGCGCCGCGCCTGCGCTGGCTCAGGACGGTTGCCTTGGCCGACATGGCTCTGGCCCTGGCGTTCTCGGCTTGGATCCTTGCCGCACCGGGCGCGATCACCATGTCCGTGTGCGAGCTGGTGATCGCCCGGTACTTTTCCGCGGGCGTGTTCGACTTCTCTTATGCGCTTTTTTATCAGCTCAGCCTGCTCATAACGATCTTCGGCGCGGCGGCGGGCATGGTCGCGGCCGATGATGTCGTGAGGCGGAAGCACTGGGCCAATCTCCAGACCGGGCTTCTGGGCTTCCTGCTGCCCGCGCTGGCGGTCCGCCTGCTCCTGGCCGAGTCGGACGGGATCCTTCCCTCAGTCATGTGCCACTTCGCCGCCGTCCTGGCCGCCTCGCTGTTCTTCCTCGTCCTCCGCGAGCGGCGGCCGCCTGCGGGCCGGAGCGGTGTGGTCGAGTCCGGCTCAGGGAGCTGATGGTTTCGGCTTCTTCAGCTCGCCGGACGCGGAGTGGGAAGCCCTCTTTTGACAGCCGCGGGCCCGGCCTCTATAATTCGCCCTGATGAACGCGCCCGCATCAAAGGTCTGGAACCGCGATTTCCTCATCCTCTGGCACGGCCAGCTCGTTTCCGTCCTCGGGGACGAGGATCATGCCGGCGCCTAGGGCCGACGCGTTCGCCGCCCTGCGGATCCGGGACTTCCGGCTGTATGCCGGCTTCCGCTTCTTCATGACGCTCGCCAGCCAGATGCAGGGGCTCATCATCGGCTGGCAGGTCTACGATCTCACCCGCGACCCGCTCTCGCTCGGCCTCGTCGGCCTGAGCGAGGCCGTGCCGTTCATCGCCGCGGCGCTCTACGCGGGCCATATCGCCGATCTCCGCAACCGGAAGAGAATCATCTTCGGCTTCCTGCTGCTGCTCATGGTCGGGACCCTGCTTCTCTTCGGGTTCAGTCTCGACCTCGGGCGCTTCTATCGGGCTTTCGGCCTGATCCCGATCTACGCCGTCGTCGCCCTCACGGGCATCGCCCGGACGTTCATCACGCCCGCGGCGACGGCCCTGTCCGCCCAGCTCGTGCCCCGGGAGCTCTACCCGAATTCCTCGACCTGGAACAGCGTGACCTGGCAGGTCGGGGCCATCACCGGTCCGGCCCTGGGCGGCTTGGCCTACGGCTTTTTCGGCGTCCGGATCGCCTATGTGATGATCCTGGCGTTCGACCTGGTATCGATCGGCCTCCTGGCGGGCGTCGCCGGCCGGCCGGCCCTGAAGTCCGATCAGGACGAGTCCCTCGGCCGGCGCCTGGCGACCGGCCTGCATTTCGTTTTCAAAAACCAGATCCTGTTGGCGGCCATGTCGCTCGACATGTTCGGCGTGCTGTTCGGCGGGGCCGCCTCGATGCTTCCCATCTTCGCCGCCGAGGTCCTTCACGTCGGGCCGCAGGGGCTTGGGTTCCTTCGGGCCGCGCCCATGGCCGGGGCGGTCCTGATGTCGCTCTTCCTGGCCTACCATCCCCCGATGCGCCGGACCGGGCGAATCCTCTTTGCGGCCGTATCGGGGTTCGGCGCCTCGATCATCCTCTTCGCCCTGTCCCGGAATTTCGCCTTATCGATGGCGATGCTCTTCCTGAGCGGCCTGTTCGACAACGTCAGCGTCGTCATCCGGGCCACGATCCTGCAGCTCGCGACGCCGAACGAGATGCGGGGGCGGGTGGCTTCGGTCAACAGCATCTTCATCGGCTCCTCGAACGAGATCGGGGCGTTCGAGTCGGGCGTCGCCGCCAAGCTCATGGGCCTGGTGCCGTCGGTCGTGTTTGGGGGGGGGATGACCCTGCTGGTCGTGGCCGTCACGGCGAAAGTCGCCCCGCTTCTCCGGCGCTTGAGCCTCAAGTCCCTCCGCTGACGGGCGGAGCGAGGAAAACGGAACGGACCTTTTCGATCAAGGCGGCCTGGTTGTCGCGCGAATACCCGGCGACGGACACGGCGGGGGCGATGACGTAGCGGACCGTCCCCGGCCGGATGAGGCGGCTTCCCCTGCGGTTGATCCGGAAGGCGCCCTCCTGGATGATCGGCAGGATCTCGAGGCCGGTGGAGAGAGCCAGCAGGAATCCCCCCCGCTTGAACCTGCCCAGCTCGCCGTCGCGCGTCCGCGTGCCCTCCGGGAGGATGAGGATCGAGAAATCCTTCCGGTCGCGGATGATCCCGGCCGCTTTGTCCAGGCTCGCGATCGCCCGGGGCGTGTCCGTCCGGCTGATCGGGATCTGGCCCAGGCGCCGGATCGTCGGCCCGTAGACCGGCCATCGGAAGTGGCTCTCCTCCTCGACCCCGCGCGCCCGGCCCGGGAACCCGGCGTAGAAAACGAACGGGTCGAAGAAATTCACGTGGTTCATCATCACGATGTACTGCCGGCCAGGGACGACGTTCTCCCGGCCCTCGACCTTGAGCCTGATGCCGGCCGCCGTGAGAACGAGGCGGCAGGCGCCCTTGACCAGCCGTTCGAAGGCCGGCACCCGGAGAAGGAAGCTCGCGCTCCAGACCGCGAGGCAGCACAGAGCGAAGACCGGCAATCCGACCATCCAGTGAGCCGCGGAGCGGAGGCGTTCGAAGACGGATCTCATGCCAGGATCGTCAGCTCGCGGGGTAGGACCTTCACCCGGAGCGGCGTCTCGCCGAGGAGCTCGCCGTCGGCCATGAGGATCTGGGCGGGCGCGGCCTCGATCGCGATCTCCGCCGCGGCCGTCGTTTCGACCTTCGGATGCGACATGTGCGTCCCGGCGAACACGCCCTTGAAGATGGCGAGGATCTCGCGGCGGTTGACCTCGCGGAACACGACAAGGTCCGCGCGGCCGTCGGCGACGTCGGACCGAGGCGAGATCCTCATCTTCCCGCCCGTGAACTGGGAGTTGGAGATGACGAGGGCGCTGTCGCGGATCGTCCAGCTCCGGCCATCGGCCGTGAGGTCGATCCGGTTGTCCATGCCTTTGGCCAGCCGGAGGAGGACGGCCAGGCTGTAGCCGGCCGCGCCCAGGAACTTGAGCCGCTCGTTGGTCAGCTTGAGGATGTCGGTGATCAGTCCCACGCCGATGATATTCAGGGCGCGCCGCCGCTCCGCGCGGCCTTCCCGGCGGTATTCGAAATCCAGGAGGTCGACCTGGTGCCGCCGTCCCGCCAGGATGCCGGCGAGAGCCTGGTCGGCCGATGTGACTTCGAAATCGCGGAGGAAGGAATTGCCCGTCCCCGCGGGGATCAGCCCGATCTCGGGGACGACCGGCGGGCGCCCCTCGGCATAGAGCCCGTTGACGACTTCGAAGGGCGTCCCGTCGCCGCCGAGGCAGATCAGAAGAGGGACGCGTTCCTCGGCCGCCTTCCGGCCGAGCTCGACGGCCTGGCCCGGGTATTCGGACATCCGGATGTCCAGGCCCAGGAAATCCCGCCTCAGGCGAGGCTCCAGGCGATGGAAGCACTTTAGCCCGAGCCCGTGCCCGGCGGCGGGATTGACGATCAGGACGGTCCGCGCGTTCGAGCTCATGGCCTCGTTCCGATCATGGGCCGCTTATATCACGGCCGCCCCGGGCCTTGCAAGATCGGCGGAAGGGGGGGCGCTTCGGCCCGCACCCCCGGACCGCAGGTGCCTCAGCCCTCTCTAGGGGATCTTGGTCCGCCGCACTCTCTCGCGCCTGGGGTTGCGGGCGGGCCGTTGACAGGCGTTCGCCGCAGGTGCTATGTTCTCTGCCTTCATCGGATCATCGTCCAACGAGGAGGATTTCATGAAACGCTGGCTGCCCGTTCTCCTGATCGCCCTGTTGGCGGTCGGATCATTCGCCCAAGACAAACCCCAGACCCCGCCCCAGGATCCCAAGGCGCCCGCTCAAGCCCCGGCCAAGCCGGACGCGGCCCAGGTCAAGCCCCCCGAGCCGGCCGCCAAGCCGCCCGAGGGAGAGCCCAAGCCCTACGATAAGGTCGTGACCCCAGAGTTCAAGACGCAGGCGGGCCTGTTCAAGGTCCACACCAACAAAGGCAAGGTTCTCTTCGAGATCCCCAAGGAGGAGCTGGGCAAGGACCAGCTGTTGGTGGTCCAGATCATGAAGAGCCCATCCGGCTCGAGCTATCCCGGCGAGTCCGTGGAGGACATGGTTGTCCGCTGGGAGCTCCGCGAGGCGAAAGTGCTGCTCCGCATCGAGACCTATGCCAATATCGCCGATCCGAGCAACCCCATCAGCCGGGCCGTCGAGGCTATGAACACGGCCACGATCATGATGGCCTTCCCGGTCGAGGCCTGGGCCAAAGACGTCAAGGACGGCTCGCCGATCATCGACGCCACGCGCCTGTTCACCAGCGACGTGAACGAGATCCCGGTGAAGAAGGTCGTCGCCGGCACGAGCCTCGACGCCTCCCGGACGTTCCTCGACAAGGTCCGGGCCTACCCGATCAACATCAACGTCGAAGCCACCCAGACGTTCAATCCCAAGCCGGCGCAGCTGTCCCCGGGCTTTCCGCCGCAATACGCGGATATGGTCCCCTCCCCGCCGAGCCCGACGGCCGGCGTCCACTATTCGTTCGTCAAGCTCCCCGAGAAGCCCATGATGGGCCGCCTGATGGACAACCGGGTGGGCTACTTCACCCACAACCACATCGATTACAGCCGCCGCGACCAGGAGGTGAAAGCCCAGGACTTCATCGCCCGGTGGCGTCTTGAAAAGAAAAACCCGGGCGCCGCGAAGAGCGAGCCGGTCAAGCCCATCGTCTTCTACGTGGATCCCGCCACGCCGAAACAGTGGGTTCCTTACATCAAAAAGGCCATCGAGGCCTGGAAGCCCGCCTTCGAGGAGGCCGGGTTCCTGAACGCCATCCAGGCCAAGGACCCCCCGACGCCCGAGCAGGATCCCGACTGGAGCGCCGACGATGCGCGCTACTCCGTGATCCGGTGGGTGCCGTCGACCACGGCCAACGCCATGGGCCCCCATGTCTCCGACCCGCGGAGCGGCGAGATCATCGGGGCCGACGTCGAGATCTACCACAATGTCCAGCAGCTCGCCCGCGATTGGTACTGGACCCAGGTCGCGCCCCTCGATCCCCGGGTCAAGACCCTGCCCATCCCCGACGAGGTCATGGGCGACATCCTGGTCTTCATCGTCACCCACGAGGTCGGCCACTCCCTCGGCCTGCCCCACAACTTCAAGGCCAGCGCCAATTATCCCATCGAGAAGATCCGCGACAAGGAGTGGGTCAAGAAAAACAGCCATGTGCCCTCGATCATGGACTACAGCCGTTTCAACTACGTGGCCCAGCCCGAGGACAACATCGATCCCAAGGACCTGATTCCCAAGATCGGCCCCTACGACATCTTCGCCATCAAGTGGGGCTATACGCCCATCCCCTCGGCCAAGACCCCGGACGATGAAAAGCCCGCCCTCAACGAATTGTGCAAGGTCCAGGACACGACCCCCTGGCTGCGCTTCAGCACGGCGGGCGCGCGGGGCAGCGACCCCGGCGAGGAGACCGAGGCCGTGGGCGACATCGACGCGGTGAAAGCGACCGGGCTCGGCCTGAAGAACCTCAAGCGGGTGATGGACATGGTGCCGGGCGCCGTCCTCAAGCCGGGCGAGGACTTTGAGCTCCTCGATCATATCTACACGGCGGTCTGGAACCAGGTCGCCCTCGAGATGGGGCATGTGGCCAACGTAGTCGGCGGCTATGACAGCGAGCCGAAGGCCGGCCTCGCGCCGGGGGTACGGTTCACCCCGCTCGCCAAGACCCGCCAGCAGGAAGCCGTCCTGTTCCTGAACGAGAACGTGTTCAAAACGCCCACGTGGCTCGCGCCGGTCGACATCCTGCGAAAGATCGAGCCGACGAGCGGCCAGGCCCGCCTGGCGGCCCTCCAATCCCGCGTGCTGGCCGGCGTGCTCGCCGCGGCGCGCCTGACCCGTCTCCAGGAGCATGAGGCTATCCTGGGCGACAAGGCGTATACCATCGTCCAGCTCCTGGCCGATCTGCGGGCGGGGATCTTCACCGAGCTTTCGGCCGATTCGGTCAAGATCGACGCGTTCCGCCGCAACCTCCAGCGCTCGTATGTCGACCTGCTCGTCGCCCGCCTCTCGCCGGCGCCGGCCGCCGCGGGCGCGGCCGCCCCCGTGAGTGCCGCCGCGGGCCTGCGCGACGACAGCCGCGGGGCCATCCGGGCCGAGCTCAAGACTCTCCAGGGCATTCTGGGGGCCGCCGCCGGCCTGGCCGGGGACAAGATCACCCGGATCCACCTCGACGACCTGAAGGACCAGATATCGCTGGCCCTGGATCCCCGGGGGAGCGCCGGGCGCTGACCCCCGGCGCGGGATGGCTTGAAATCGGCGGCGAAAAAATTTATAATTCCTCCGTCCCCCAAGGGGGGGAGATCAATTCCTTTTCGGAACGGATAAAGGAAGGGGCGAGGGCCCTCTCGGTCGCATACTCCTCTCCTTTATTTGGATCACATTTTTCTCCGGACGGACCGGAAAAAACCGGTTCGATCCGTCGTCGCAAGGAGACAAGTATGAACATCTATGTCGGCAACATTTCCCGGGATGTCACCGAAAGCGATCTCAAAGAAGCCTTCGGCGCATTCGGCACCGTGCAGAACGCGGCCATCATCAAGGAAAAGTTCACCGGAGAATCCCGCGGCTTCGGCTTCGTCGAGATGCCGAACAAGGACGAGGCCGATAAGGCCCTCGCCGAGCTCAACGGCAAGGACCTGAAGGGCCGTAACCTGACGGTCAACGAGGCCCGGCCCCGGACCGACAGCAAGCCCCGGACCGGCGGGTTCGGCGGCGACCGGCGGTTCTGAGCGGGTCGAGAGGGAGGACCTTTGCCCAAGACCAAGCGAGCGTACAAGAGCGCGAAAAGAAACCGGGAGCTGGACCGCCTGAAGAAGCAGGAGAAGAAGCGGCTCCGGCGCCTCGGCGTCGAAGCGCCGGCCGAGGACGGCGAGGAGACGACGCCTCCGGCCGAAACGGCTCCGGAAACGGGGATGCCGGCGGTTCCCAAAATCCCGGACCCGACCGATCTTCCCTGACCCCGGCCCGGAGCGGTCCGTCGTCCGAGGCTGAGCCTTCAAAAATATTTGGTGGATTTTCTCTTGAATTTGGCCTATAATACAACTGGACTCAATAAAGGAAGGGGCGCGGGCCCTATCGGTCACATACTCCTCTCCTTTATTCGGATCACATCTTTTTAAGGGCGGTCCCGTGGTTTGCCACCCGGGATCAAGCCCACGTCGAAGGAGACGAGTATGAACATCTATGTTGGCAACCTTTCTCGCAACGTCACCGAGGCTGAACTCCGGGATGCTTTCGCGGCTCATGGAACGGTCCAGACCGCGGCCGTCATCAAGGACAAGATGACCGGTGAATCCCGCGGCTTCGGCTTCGTTGAGATGCCGAACCGGGAAGAAGCCCTGAAGGCCATTTCGGCCCTCAACGGCCGGGACCTCAAGGGCCGCAATCTGACGGTCAACGAGGCCAAGCCCCGGACGGACAGCCCCCGCGGCGGCGGCTTCGGCAACCGGCGCTACTAAGCCGGTTCGTAAGAACCCGAGAAAACCAAGGGCCCGGTTCCAATGGGGACCGGGCCCTTTTCCCCCCTCGAAAAGGCGCTTTAGGAGCGCTCTGTCGTATTCCGTTTAAAAATCACCCTTCGATAAACGTCTAACCTTTGTCTTCGGATTGGCCGCGAACGGCGGCGGGGGCGTTGATCGCGACGGAGCGAGCCTATCTCTTGGCCTCGACCGGCGACGCTAAAAACTTGTCGAGCGCGGCCTTGGCTTTCTTTTCTTCGAGCCGGGCATCGGCGAGCGTCTGATTCGCGCTCTCGATGTCTTTCGCCACCGCGTCCCTCGCGTCGGCGTTGACCGCGTGCGCCGACTGTTGCTGCAGACCGAGGAGCTTGACCTCGAGGAGGCTGATCCGCTCCCGGGCGGCGTTCCATTGGACTTCGAGGTCCGACTTTTTCTGATCGAAGACCGCCCGCGGATTCCCTTCCAGGACGGACGAAGGGATTTCTGCGGCTCTTACCGCGGCCAGGGCGGCGGCCGTATCTGCCCGCGCGGGGGCGGCGGCTGTCGTAGCGGCTCCCGGCGCCGATTCGCCGGCCGCCTCCGGCGTGCCGGGGGCCGGCGCCGAGGGGGGCGCCACAGCGGATTTTTTCTTCACCTTGGAAAGGTCGGCGTTGGTGACGACGACCGCTTTGCCGGCCGTCAAGGTTTCGCGCCTGTCCTTCTCTTTTTGGGCGGCCTCGGCCAGGCTTTGGCCCCGCGCCGCCTGGGGCCATAAGGCCGCGGTCAGGAGGACTGTGGCGATCATCATCGACGTTCGTCCGGGCTTCCGCCCGCGGGTAGAAGAGGGGGTGAGCGGGGTCATCGGATAATCTTGTAGACTTCCCGCCACCAGAGGATCCTCAGGAAGCTGCCCGTGCCCTGTTCCAGGCGCTGGATGCTGGAGTCGTATTCCTGGATGTAAACCTCCCGCTTGGTCGTCCCGCCGCCCGACTGGCGCTCTCCGAGCGTGACCGCCCTCCTGGCTTTGCTCGTCAGCTGGACGCTTGGCGTGGTGGTGTTGCCCATGCCCTTGAGGGCCGTGGTTCCCAGCGTGCCGCCGGACAGGGTCTGAATGTAGCGGGCGTAGAGGTAGCCGGCATTCGCCAGATTCACGCAGGGGTTGACGTTCTCGATGCTGCCCGTCAGCGTGCTGAAGTAGACGATATTGTCCGAGATCACCGGATCGGCCCAGACTTTCTCGCCGACCCCAAACGTCCCCATGTCGATGGAGGAGGAGAGGCCGAGGTCCGTCGGGTCGCCGATGAACCATTCAACGGCGGGCGCCGTCAGGTCCTTGAGGCAGATAAAGGAGTAATTGCGGTCGGTCGGCGCGTTGTCGTCGCCGCCCGTGCCGAAGTAGATCCGGGGCGGGGCGCCCGAAGTGAGGGTATCGAGCCAGACCGCGGGCTGGGTGATGATCGGATAGTTGAGCCGGTCGGTGTAGATGGCCGTGAACGTCCAATTGCTCGTGCTGGAGTTCGACACGTTCGCCTTCCAGAGGCGGCCGTCGAGGTCGCCGACATAAACGGACTCCACGTTCCCGTCGCTGTCGGTGTCCAGGGCCGTCGGCGAGCCGGGGATCGAGTTGGGGATGTCGGTATAGGGCTTGGCGATGCCCGAGGCCGTGTTGACGTTGCTGGCGGTGAACGTCTTGAGGGTCGCCCCCGTATCCACCCGAACGGCGTTGAAGACATTGCCCACCGTGCCCGAGCCGGTGTTGTTGTATCCCGAGCCCATGAAGGCGGTCCACGGCGCCGTGGAATAGTGGGTCCGGCCGATGGCCGGGACCGACCAGGTCTCGCCCATAGAGCTGGCCGTGATTTCCCACACGACCTGGGGATTGGTGACGTCGGTCACGTCCAGGGCGAAATAGTAGTTGGTCCCGCCGCCGACCGAGCTGCCTTTGCCCTTGCCCTGGCCGCAGATCAGGATGGTCTTCCAGGCCCCGTTGATCTGGACGTCGGCCACGGACGGGGTTCCGTCGACGTAGGAGTCGTTGCTGAGCGTGCGCTGTCCGGTCGTGCTGTCGTAGATGGACAGGTTTTTCAGCTTGGGCAGGAGGTTATAGGGGATGAACGCCCAGAGCTCGGTCCCGGTCGCGGTGTCGAAACAGTGGAGCATGCCGTCGTTGGCCCCCATGAAAATGACCTTCTGCCGCGCCGCCCAGGTTGTGACGAAGGTCGAGTAGCCCGTTCCCATGAGGGTCGCGTTGCCGCTCGGCGGGCCTACGATGACGGGATTGCTGTGCTGGATGTCGCCCAGCTTCCAGTCCCGGCCCTTGCCCCGGATGAAGTCGATCAGCCCCGCGTTGTCGCTGTTGACGTCGCCGAGGAGCGAGGCCAGCGTCGAGGCGTTGGCCGTCGTGAAGTCCTTCCTTTGGAGGGTCGCCCCCGAAGAAGCGCGATAGCCGCAGTAAATCGTCCGGCTGTCGGAGCTCTGGCTGGCGAGGAGCTGGCCGGCGTCCCAGGCCAGCGTCACTCCCGACGTCAGCACGCGGCCGCCCGTGGTCGAAGTGCTCGACGACGAGACCGTCTGGAGCGCCGAATAGGCGACGTTCAAGGCGCTCAGGCTGGTGACGTCGTAGCACCGGAGCTGGCCTTGATAGCCGGGGAACATGAACGTGGCCGAGACGAGCATCTTCCGGGTCTGGCCGCTCACGACGATCGTCGTTTCCGCGTCCGAGGTCCGGGAATATTCCTTCCGGTCGACGTAGGTGTAGGTGAGCTGGACCTGATCGATGAGCGGCGTCTCGTAGGACGCGTTGGCGAATCCCGTGATGGCGTCCGCCACCGCGCCGAAGACGGCCTTCCAGCGGAGGGCGGTCCCGAAGGAGCTGAAGTTGTGGACGGTCTGGTTGGTGACGTTGGCGATCCCGCTCCCCGAATACGTCGCGTAGAGCTCCCAGGTCTTGCCGTTGTTGTTGGAGACGTAGTAGGTCAGGGTCAGACCCGTCGGTGAGCTCCCGAGATAGCGCTGGGTCAGGCTCGTGGCCTGGACCTGGGTGATGGCGTACTGGGCCGAGGACAGGGTCGGCGTCACGTTGGCCGAGGTTGCGGTCCCGGTGATGTTGTAGACGTTGGCCGTCTGGTTGGTGAAGACGACGTAGCTCTGGGAGTCGTTGCCGTCGGCCATCAGGAAGTCGAGCAGGCCGTCGTTGTTGTAGTCGAAGGCCAGGCCGAGGTCGATGTCCTCGAGCTGAGGGGTTTTGGAATGGCCGCTGTAGATAAGCGTCTGGACGAAATCGCCGCCGACATTCCTGAAGAAATAGATCTGGCCGCCGATGGCGCCCGCGTCGTAGTTCCAGTTGTCGCACCCGACGACGAGGTCCACCCAGCCGTCCCCGTCGAAGTCGCCCACGATCGTGGCCGTGGCGGCGCCGTCGAAGAGGTTGTTGCTGGTATTTCCGGACGGGTCGCTATACGTGGCGTAGAGGTTGAAAATCCCGTGGCCGTCGTTCCGGTAATACAGCAGCGAACCGTAGCTGACGCTCCCGAGGACGATGTCCAGGAACCCGTCGTTGTTGAAGTCCGCGACCGAGACCGTGCTCACGCCCCGGAGCCCCCAGGACGTGTCGATGATCGGGGTCGTCTCGACGGTGAAGGTCGAGGCGTTGATCGCCTTGTTGCCGGTGTTCGTGAACTTGAGGACGTTGCCCGCGCAGTTGCCCATGATGATGTCGATGTCGCCGTCGCCGTCGATGTCGATCGAGGTCATCATCGTCGAGGACCAGGCGATGCCCACGAGGGCGGACGCCCAGGCCGAAGTCAGGTCGATCTTGGTGAAGCTCAGGACGCCCGTGTTCACCCCGTTGGTGATGAGGTTGTTCCGGTAGAGCCAGACCCGCTTGGGCGTGTAGGGAGCGGAATCGGGGGAGGCGATGAACAGGAAATCGATGTCGCCGTCGCCGTCGTAATCGCCGGCGGTCATGCCGCAGTTGCCGGTCGTGTCGATGGCCGTCCCGCCCACGCCCAGCGTCGGCCAGCCGGTGGAGTCGCCGGCGCTGCCGTCGATCCACTGGCTGACCTTGAAGGTCCCGACTTGGCCCTGCCCGCCCATGTTCCTAACGAAGGCCAGGACGTTGCTGAAGCTGCTGCTCGAGGCGACGTAGTCCGGCCAGCCGTCGAGGTCGAAGTCGCCGGCGGCGACGGTATTGACCCAGCTCGGAACGTAGGCGGGGTTGGAGACGGCAAACTGAGCCCCCTGCTTGTTCATGGTCACGATGCTCTGGGGCGAGGTCTTGTCGTTGTACCAGAACTTGGCCGCGCTCTTGGTCAGGTCGATGTTGGATGTGTCGGCGAAGGTGTCCGAAAAGACGCCGGTGTATGTGTTGCAGGACTGCTGGGGGAAGAGAACCTGGACCGCGAGGGAGCAGGCCAAAACGCCCAGGACGAGGGTCAGCAGGCCGCGCCGGCCCGGGTTTGCCGCCGCCCATGAATGTTTATAGGCCAACTTTAACCTCCACGCGGACCGAGTCCAGGATGCGGGTCCCGGCCCGAACGACGCCGATGCAAACCATGAGCGCGTCCGACGGGTCCGTCGTCCCCGTTCCGGCTTCGTCGTCGATGAGGAAGACCGTATAGGCCCAGCGGGTGTCGGTGTTGCCTTGGCCGTCCAGGGCGAACGTCTGCTGGAAGAAGAGGAGATTGGAGACTTCCGGCGTCCCGTCCCCGTTCGTGTCGAAGGCGGAGAGCAGCGCCTGGTCGGTCTGCCGGCGGAAATAGGCCGCATTGGGATTTCCGCCCGAGTCGAGCGGGGTATCGATATTGGTCGGCTGGGTGACGTAGTGGCCGGTGAAGTTGACCCATTCGTTCGCGATGAAATGGTTCTCGATGACCCGCCGCGCGGCGTCGAAGCCCGCCTCGGCGGCGTTGAGCGCCTCGTCGTGGAGGCGGAAGCTGCCCGAGACCTTGGGGCCGGTCTCGGTCAGCACCAGGAGGGGGATGCCGATCGCGATCAGGAAGGCGATGATCAGGATCACGATGATCAGCCCCGCCCCGCTTTCCCATCGCCGCGCGCGCATTATCGGACTCCCGTGTTGTATATCCCCAGGGACAGGTTCCGGATGTTGGACGTCGTCTCCAGCACGAACCGCTTGCACCAGTCGTCGGTCGTTCCGGCCGCCGAGTTGGCGATGGCCGGGTGGCGGTAGATCGAGCCGCTGGACTGGGGCGCGGCCGAGATGCTGGTGAATCGGCTCGGGGTCTTGCCCACCACCCAGATCCGGACCCGGCGGATGCTGGCGATCTGGGTCGCCGTCCAGGAGCTGTTCCAGTCCGTGAACCCGTCGAGCGTCCCGGAGGAATCCCCGTCGAAGTTGCCGTCGTATTGGACCTGGAAGTCCTCGATGTTCATGGCGATGGGGCTGTACGTGTTGTCGTGCGTCTGGTAGAGGACGCCGGCCGTCCCGCCGCCGATGTAGCCGTTCGTGCCCGCCGTGAGCCCGGTGTAATTGCCGGTGACGTCCAGCCAATACTCGTAGAAGTCGGCGAAAAGGACCGTCCCGCCGACGTATTCGGTGTCCGCGCAGACATCTTTGAGCCCGCCCGGGGGATTGATGTCCTTGGCTTGGCCGTGGGAGAACTGGAACGCTTCGTTCGTCCCCCCGGAGTTGTGAATGACCCCCGTGATCTGGCGGACGGCCGCTCCCGTGCACGTGGAACTGGACTTGGGGAGGAGCAGGCAAATCTGGCCGACATAGTAACTGTCGGGGTATGGGTATTGCTCGAAGCTATGGTCGGCCAGGGTGATCTTGGTTCCGCTGCCGTTGCAGCTCTGGATGGTCAGGCTGAACGGCGCCTCCATGTTGCCCATGATCTGGATGCGGTCGGGCTTGACGGTTCCGCCCTGATCCTCGTTGTCCGTGCCCTGGATCGCCGCCTGGAAGTAGTTCGAAGGCAGGCCCGCCCCGGCCATGCGGACATCGCGGGAAACGTAGTAAATGGCAGCCCGGACATCCTGCTGGATCTGGACGTATTGCTGCTGGTCGGACGCGGTCTTGTTGGTCTTGACGTAGATCGACAGGGCCCCGATGACGACGGCGGCCATGATCAGGCTGGCGATCAGGACTTCGATGATCGTGAAGCCGGCCTGTCGCCGGCGCGGCGCCGGGGGGATCGCGAGGCGGAGGCGGCTCATCGGCTGATCACCGTGTTCATGTTCGCTCGGACCAAGTGGCCGGCCGGGTCGGCGTAGAGAACGGACGCCGACGTGGCGATCTCCCTCGGGGGAAAGACCAGCACCTTGACGGTGTATGTGGTCCCGGACACCGTGACCTGGGTCAGGCGCCGGAATTCACTCA
The DNA here is from genome assembly GCA_003141555.1 of Candidatus Aminicenantota bacterium. Lineage (GTDB taxonomy): Bacteria > Acidobacteriota > Aminicenantia > Aminicenantales > UBA4085 > FEN-413. Next base: position 14,340 of record PLMN01000027.1, on the reverse strand, counting down.
GCCCGTCATGGTTGACGTCGATCGCCTCGTCGGACGATTCGCCGCGGGCGCTCGAGGGGAAGCTCCCGAGCTCGCTCCCGGTCAGGGTCCTGAGGTAGTCGATCTGCTGCTGGCCGAGATACATCGCCTGGCTGATCTCCCCGCCGTGCTGGTTGTTCCGGACGGACAGCAGGAACAGTTGGGCGAGCCCGATGACGGCGCCGCCGAGGAGAACGATGCTGAGGAGAGCTTCGATGAAGGTGAAGCCCGCCTGCCGCCCTATCGGGGCTCGCGGGGTTCGGATTCTTCGCCGCATGCGCAATCCCTAGCTCTTCAGATACTGGATCGACCCGCCGGCGTAGAACCGGATCGTCCGGTTGGCCGGCTGGCGCAGGAGCGAGAGCTTCGCGCTCGAGATGACGATCGAATTCTTGGTGCTGTCGTAGCTGTCGACGAAGCCCGTGGGAGTGAAAATCACGTCCTTCGTCGAGGGCAGGGTCAGGGTGACGGTCAGCTTGTTCGGAATGGATTTCAGGACGGAGCTGGGCGCGGTCGTCCAAGTCCCGGCCGTGAGCTGCCGCTCGACGATGTAGGACGTTGTCGTCCCGGAGACGGAGAACCTGACCCGATAATTGATTTTGTCCGCCGTCGCCTTCCATTTGGCCGTCTGCAAGGCCTGGTGGATGTCACGCGCCGCGCCCTCCAGGGCTCTTATCTCGAGGGCATTCCGGATCTGGGGGATCGCCTCGCCCACGGCGATGCCCAGGAGGGCGACGACGACGATCATCTCGAGGGCCGAGAAGCCCCTCGTGAGCGCCGCCCGTCTTTTGTTTCCGGTCACGATCTTCATTCTCCCGATACGTGAAATCAGTCTTCTAACTCTGTTGTTATCATAATGTCCAGCCCGTTTCTTGGCAACCCCCTCTAGCAGTGACCGAGGAGGTGATAATGGGCCGCGATGGCTAGCCCCCGGCGGGATTATTATCTCCCCCCTGAAGGTGAGGCGCGGCGGCGCCGGCCGCGGCGCCGGCTTGACGTCGGCCGGGGACGGCGATAAGGTGGAGAGCGTGACTCTCTCGAAGGAGTATTGAGCGGAATTCGGTGACGTGCGGAATTCGGTGACGCGATCCCAATTCTCTGGATTTGGGTTCGTGTCACCGATTTCCGCCCATCGCCGGGAGGAGGATGGGCATGAAAAAAATCAATAGGCTCCTGCTTTTTGCGGTGATACTCAACGCCTTGGCCGCCGCCGCGGCGCCCGCGGCCGCCCAGCAGCCGTTCTCGATCGAGAAAATCCTGAGCTATCCGTATTCCTACGAGCTCGCCTCGGCGCGCAAGGCCGACCGCATCGCCTGGTTCGAGTACGAACAGGGGCGACGGAACGTCTTCACGGCCGCGGCGCCTGATTTCAAGCCCGTCCGCCTGACCTCGTTCATGGACGACGACGGGACCGACCTCACGAGCCTCGCGATCTCCGACGACGGCGCGGTCGTCGTCTTCGTCCGGGGCAGCGATCCCAACTCCAAGGGCTGGGTGGCCAATCCGTCGCAATTCCCCGACGGCAGCGAGCAGGCCATCTGGGCGGTTCGGACGCGCGAAGGAAGACCGTTCCGCGTGGCCGCGGGCGCTTCGCCGGCGCTCTCGCCCGACGGGAAGTGGGTGGCGTTCGCCCGGGAAGGCCGGATCTACGGGGCGGCCGTGGCGGCCCCCGCGAAAAAATCGGAAACCGGCGAAAAGGCCGGGCTCGAGCCGCTGTTTAGGACGTGGGGCGTGGACAGCGCCCCGGTCTGGTCGTCGGACGGCCGCAAGCTCGCCTTCGTCACGGACCGTCAGGACCATGGCTTCATCGGCGTCTATGATCTCGCCTCGCGCCGGATCACTTACCTGGCGCCGTCGGTCGATCGCGACACGAGCCCGACTTGGTCGGCCGATGGGAAGAAGATCGCCTTCATCCGCCGGCCCGGATCGGCGTTCGGCCAGATCGTGGCCCAAGCCCAGGCCAATGCGGGCGGCCCGTCCTATCGGCCCGCGGCCCCGGCGGCCCAAACCGCGCCCGGCGCGAGGGGCGGAGCGGCCGCCCCGGCTCAAGCCGCGGCCCAAACGCCCCAGCCGGCCGCCGCGCCCCAGCCGGCGACGAGTCCCGGATTCCTGTCGGCCAAGTTCGCCGACGGTCGGGTGATGTCGTTCTGGACGGCCGACGTCGAGAAGGGCGCGGCCGAGATGGTCTGGCACGATCCGCTCGACGATACGGCGGTGGGCAATATTCGGGCGATCACGTGGGCGGGCGACAGCCTGGTGTTCGTCCAGGAAAAAGCCAACTGGCAACATTATTTCTCCGTGCCGACGGCGGGGCCGGCGGATTCCGTCCCGGTCGACTTGACGCCGGGCGAAGGCGAGGCCGAATGGGTGAGCTATTCGGCGGACGGCCGGACGCTGTTTTACTCCGCCAACGTAGGCGACATCGACCGCCGCGACCTGTGGAAGACGCCGACCGCTGGCGGGGCGGCGACGCAGCTGACCAAGGGCGACGGGATCGAGACCGAGCCCGCCCCGCTCGCCTCGGGCGACAAGGTCGCCGTGCTTTACGCGGATGCCAGGCGGCCGCGGTGCGTGGCCTTGGTGCCGTCCGCGGGCGGCGAGGCGAAGATCGTCAACCCGGCGCTTCCCGCCGGCTTCCCCCTCGATGCGCAGGTCGTCCCCGAGGCCGTCATCCTCAAGGCCGAGGACGGGCTCGAGTTCCACACGCAGCTCTTCGTCCCCAAGGACATCAAGCCCGGCGAGCGGCGCCCGGCGATCCTCTTCGCTCACGGGGGACCGGGCCGGCAGATGCTGCTCGGCTACCACTACATGTTCTTCTACCACATGGCCTACGCCATGAACGAGTATTTCACCGCCAAGGGCTACGTCGTCATTTCGGTGAACTACCGATCGGGGATCGGCTATGGCCGCGAGTTCCGGACCGCGCCCAACCGGGGCGCCGCGGGCTCGTCGGAATACATGGACGTCGTTGCCGCGGCCAAATATCTGCAGTCGCGGCCCGACGTCGATTCCGACCGCATCGGGATCTACGGTCTCTCGTACGGCGGGCTCCTGACCGCCCTGGGGCTCTCGCGGAACTCGGATATTTTCAAGGCGGGCGTGGACATCGCCGGCGTCCACCTGTGGGGCAACACCATCGACACAAACAGCACCGCGTTCAAGGCGTCGGCCGTAGCGACCGTGGACAAGTGGACCTCGCCCGTCCTCCTCGTCCAGGGCGACGACGACCGCAACGTGGCCTTTTCCCAGACGACCGGCCTCGTCCAGCTCCTCCGGGCGCGGAACATCCATTACGAGCTCATCGTCTACCCCGACGAAGTGCACGATTTCCTGGTCTACGCGAAGTGGCTGCGGACGTTCAACGCGGCCGATGACTTTTTCAACCGATTCCTACGTAAGTAATTTTGGTGACAGGTATGCCGATCCAATGACGATTACTTCTTCTCCAGCCCCAGCGCCTTCTTGAGCGCGGCGATACGCTCGGGCGAGCCTGTGATGAGGCCGTCCGGGAACTTGACGTAAGTCAACATCTCTTCGAATGTTCGGTTGCTGTCGTGGCTGTTGAGCCCCAGGCCGGCCAGGTATTGCAGCCTGAGGTTGCGGTCGCGGTTGGTCTCCGCCCCGCGGAGCCAGGGCGCGAGGTCCGCGGCCCGTCCTCCGAACGTAGCCAGGAGCCAGCCCGCCGCTCCCAGTCCCACGTCCTTGAGCGAGCGGGTAACGCGCGCGTAGCCTTCGCTGTCGAGCTTGGCCTGGAGCGCGTCGATGTCGATCTTCATCTCTCCGTCGCTTCCGATCAGCACGACATCGTAGCCCAGTCCCGAGAGGTCATTGCTCCAGACCGTCCCGTTGGGGAACACGTCGAAAAACGTCGCCAGCTCGCTTTTGACCGTGGCGACCGTGCTCTCGTAGAAGGGGACCCACTGGGCCACGACGCCGCCGGGGTTCAGGCGCTTCTTGCAGAGCTCCACATATTCGTGCGTGTAGAGCATCGCCGAGCCCTTGATCCAAGGATGGATCGGGTCGGAGGTGATGACGTCGAACTTCTCTTTGGTGGTGAGGATGAAGTGGCGAGCGTCGTCGTAGACGATCTCGACGCGCGGGTCTTTCTGGAAGTCGTAGTTCTGCGGCCCGAAGAACTTGGCCACGACCTTGGGGATGAGCGGCTCGATCTCGCACAGCACGATCCGCTTGACGCCGGGATAAAGGATGAACGAGCCCGCGGTGACGCCCGCCCCGCAGCCCACGACGAGCACGGACTCGGGCTGGCCGTGGAGCAGCGCGGGGAGGTGGCCCAGCATCCGCTGGACGCGCATATCCTGGGCGGAGCTCGAGGCCTCCACCCGGCCGCTGACGTGGAAGTTGCGCGTCGCGTCCGTGTTTTCGGTCACGGCGACCGAGGAGTTCATCCCCTCGCCCTCGAACAGCAGCTTGGTGCCGTCGTTGAGCCGTTGGGGCATGTATCGGCCGTAGGCCACCAGCTGCCAGGGGACGGGCGGCAGGACGGCCAGGAGGAAGACCGCGGCCGCGGTCCCGAGCGCGAACCAGGTCGCGATCCGCTTGTTGGCCCGGAGCAGGGGCGCGGCGGCGACGAGGGCGGCGGCGACGGCCAGCCCGATCATCAGGCGCTCGGCCTGGAAGGAGCCGAGAACGGGGATGACGACCAGGCTGAACCAGATCGAGCCGACGATGGCCCCGACGGTGTTCGCGGCATAGACCCGCCCCACGAGCCGGCCGCCGTCCTGGCCGGGGCGCGCGGCTGCGGCCAGGGCCAGCGGGAAGCTCGCGCCCCAGAACAGGGCCGCGGGCAGGATCGCCAGGAGGCTGCGGGCCAGGTCGAGCTGGAAGCCGATCCCCGGGCCGGGCAACAGGGCGGGATTGATCGGCCAGAACGGCAGCGACTTGCCGATGAGAAATGCCGTCCAGCCGATGGCCCCGGCCAGGAGGAGCTGGCCGGCGGCCAGGGCGAGGCGGGGGTTCTTCCAGGTGCGGGCGGCGGCCGAGCCGGCCGCACTGCCGAGCGCGATCCCGGTCAGAAAGACGGCCAGGATGATGGAGAAGGTGTAAACCGTGGCGCCCATCATGAGCGACAGGAGGCGCGTCCAGACGACTTCCGCGGCCAGGGCGGTCAGGCCCGAAAGCCCGATCGTCACGTAGATCGTCCAGGGGTGGGGTGGGCGGGAGGCGGCAGGGGCGTCGGGGGCGGCGCCCGTGTCTTCGCCTCCCCCGGCGTTCGTTCCGTCCGAATCGGAGCCGCGCGGCTCGTAAATCAGCCGCCCCGCAGCCGCGAGGGCGATCAGCGCGACCGCGGCGTTGATGCCCGCCGCGGTGAATGTGGCCGTGGCCATATCGTGGACGCGGAGGAGATAGAAGCCGGCCAGGAGGCAGCCGAAAACCGCCCCGGTCGTGTTGCCGCCGTAGAAAAACCCGAGCCACGAAACGCCGCGCGGCGTCGTCTCGACCCAGCGGGCGAGGGCGGGCAGCGTGGCGCCCATGGCCGCGGTGGGCGGCAGGAGGCAGGCCGCGCAGACTGCGCCCCGCAGGAGAAAGCCGAGGAGGCCGTGGCCGGCGTTGGCCGAATAGATCGAACCGATGGCGGGGAGCACGAACAGGACCGCGATCCCGATCGCCCCGACCGCGAGCTCGAGCGTCGCATAGACGCGCAGCGGGTGGCGGCTCGCGCGGACGAGGCGGGGGAGGAGGAGGCTCCCCAGGCACAGGCCGCCCATGTACGTCCCGAGCAGGACGGCCATCGACACGGCCGTCGAGCCGATCACGAACTGGAGGAGCTGGAGCCAGACGACTTCGTAGATCAGGGCGGCGCAGCCGCTCCCGGCGAAGAGGACGAGGATCAGGGGCAGGAAGCGCGGGGCGGCCGGGGAAGCCGACGCGGCGGGTGCGGTGTCTTGGCTCATGGGATCTTTCTCTTGTGCTTGTCGAAGAAATCGAACATGGCCGCCAGATTCGGGGTCACGACGTTCAGGTGGTTCCCGCCGGGGACCTCGATGTAGACGTGATCGACCCCCAGCTTCTTCATCTCCGCGACCATGGTCCGCGAGCCGGCCACCGGGACGGTCGGGTCCGCGTCGCCGTGGACGACGAACTCGGGGATATTCTTCATGGCGGCGACGGTCGCCGGGTTTCCGAAGCCGGAGAACGGGGCCAGGCCGGCCCAGATTTCGGGGTGCTTCGCCCCCTGATACCACGTCCCGATGGCGCCCATGGAATGGCCCATGAGAAAGATGCGCGATTCGTCGATCTTGTAGCCCTTCCTGACCAGGGCCAGGACATTGAAAATGTCCTTCTCGCTCAGCTCCACCTTGCGGCGGAGGGCCTCGTCCGGGTCGGCCTCGAACAGCGGGCGGCCGTAGGCCCCGTCCACGCGGTAGCCGAGCGGCGCGGCGACGATATAGCCGTGCTGTTCGGCCAGCCTGATGAAATTCGGGCCGTAATCGTCGAGCAGCGAATCCTCGGTGGCGCCGAGGCCGTGAAGGGCCAGGATCATGGGATAGGCGGCTTTGCCGTCGTATTTCGTCGGGACGTAGAGGCGATAGGGCATGATCTCGCCCGCCTCCTCCAGGAGATAATGCCGCTTCATGCCGCCCGTGCGGCCGGCGAATGGGTCGCGGCCGGCCTTGAGCGCGGCCAGCGTCTCCTCGGCGGCCTTCAATTCCGCTTCGAGCTTGAACGCGCCCATCTCGATCAGGCCGCGGTTCACGCAGCGGATGCGGTCGGCCGGGTAGAGGACCTCGGCCCGGAGGGCGTCGAATCCCTTCACGTCCTTCAAGCCCGATTCGAGCGCGGCCAGCCGGGCGCCCAGCCCCCGGCTGATCTCGACGGGGAGCACGGCCGAGCCCACGTGGGCGTCCTTCGCGGAGACGGAGGTCAGGATCGCGTAGGCGCCGTCCGGGACACCCGAGAGGTCGAGATCGATGCGGCACGGCTCGTCGAGCAGGTCGCGGCTCACGCCTTCGCGGACGCTCAGGTCCTTGACCTTTTCCCGCAGCTGGAGGCCGGTCAGGACGGAGCGTTCCGTGTTGTAGAGTGCGGCTTTGACCGTGAGGGAGCCCGTCAACACGACGCGGGGAACGTAAATCTGCTCCAGCCGGACCGCGTACGGCCGCCCCGGATCGACGTAGGTCTCCTCGGCCCGGAGGACGAGCGAGGTCGAGAACTCGATCGTGTCCGTCCATTCCCGCTTCGACAGGAGGGCGATGCCCTTGGCCAGGAGATGGCGGACTTCGCCCGTGCGGCTGGCGGCATTCGCCTCGGCGAGCTCCTTGTCGAGGGCGTCGAGTTGAGCCTTGAGCTCGCCCTTGGGGTTGGCGTCCGCCTTCATAGAGTTGTACATCACCCTGGCGAGCGCCAGGTTCGGCCGGGCCTGGGCCGCGGCGTCGACGGCCAAAACGGCTAGGAGCGCGAGGAGAGCCAGAATCGCGGGAAGCGCGGAGAAAAACGAGCGGGCGGACCATCGTCCGCGAGCGAATCCGTCTTTATGCCGCATCATGGGACTCCTTTGCCGGGGCGCCGGGCCCGCGGCCGTGGGACGCGCTTCGGCGCGGAAACCAGTTTTATATCAGAGGCCTGGGACGGGGTCAAACCGGAAATCGGTGACACGAACGGAATTGGGGACACGCGGAAATCGGTGACGCGATCCGTATTCTCTTGAATACGGTTCGTGTCACCGATTTCAACTCGGGTAATTGCTCATATTGGGTTCGTGTCACCGAATTCTACTATCACCGATTTCCGCGCCCTTACCGCCGTTGAAAATTATTAGGGAAATGGGTATTGTGTCTCCCTTATGCCATACGACGAGCTTTTAAAAAAAGCCTTCGATCCCGGGGAATTCCGCCGCGAGGGGCACCGCGTCGTCGATCTCCTGGCCGATCACCTGGCGGCATCGAATCCCGCGGGCCGGGCGAAAGTCCTGCCCTTCGAGGAGCCCGAGGCGATGGCTGCGTCCTGGGCGGACCGCTTCGGCGCCGGCCCGCGCGCCGCGTTTTCCGACTTACTCCCCGAAATCCTCGCCCGGTCGAATGACCTCCTCCACCCGCGCTATGTCGGCCATCAGTGCACGACCAGCCTGCCGCTCGCGGCCCTCGCCGGGATGGCCGGCCAATTCCTCAACAACGGGTCCGCGATCTACGAGATGGGGCCGGTCAACGTGGCCATGGAGCGGCAGCTCGTCCGGTGGATGACGGGGCTTGCTGGCTGGGGGCCGGCCGCGGACGGCGTCTTCACGAGCGGCGGGTCGATCGGAAACCTCACCGCCCTGCTCGCCGCCCGCCAGGTCATGGCCGAGCGCAACGTCTGGACCGCGGGCGTGGCGGCCGAGCCCGGCCTGGCGGTCCTCGTTTCGGAGCAGTGCCACTACAGCGTCAAGCGCGCCGCAGCCGTGATCGGCCTCGGCGAGGATGCCGCCGTCCCGGTGGCGGTAGACGCGAGCTTCCACATGCGGCCGGACGGACTGGAGGCGGCCCACGCGGCGGCGGTCAGGGCGGGGCGCAGGCCGATCGTCCTGGTGGCCAATGCCTGCTCGACGGCGACGGGAAGCTACGACGACCTCGAGGCGGCGGCCGCGTTCGCCGAGGCGCACGGCTTGTGGCTCCACGTGGACGGGGCGCACGGCGCCGCCGCCCTGCTTTCGCCGAAATACAGGTATCTTGTGCGCGGATTGGAGCGGGCCGATTCCGTGATCTGGGACGCGCACAAGAACATGCTCATGCCGGCCCTGATCACGGCGGTGCTCTTCCGCGACGGCGGGCACTCTTACGAGGCGTTCTCGCAGAAGGCGTCGTACCTGTTCGAGAAGGACGCGCGCGAGGAGTGGTACAACTTCGCCCATCGCACGGTGGAGTGCACCAAGACGATGATGGGCCTGCGGCTGTTCGTCTCGCTCGCCGCCTACGGCACGGATTTCTTCGCCGGGTATGTCACCGCCGCTTATGACCTTGCCCGCGACTTCGCCCGCCTGCTGCGGGAGGCGGGCGATTTCGAGATCGCTACCGAGCCCGAGAGCAATATCGTCTGTTTCCGCTATCTCAAGCCGGGCGAGCCTGATCTCGACGGTCTGCAGCGCCGCGTCCGGCGCCGGCTGCTCGAGAACGGCCGCTTCTACGTCGTCCAGGCCGAATTGCGCGGCCGGACCTGGCTCCGCTGCACTCTGATTAATCCCCGGACGACGCTGGGCGATTTAGCCGATCTGTTGGAGGAGATCAGGAAATTGGGGACATGAACGGAATTGGGGACACCAACCGCAGGATTCAAGTATCGTTCACGCATCTAGTGGTTGGTGTCCCCAATTCCGCTCGTTTTACCGGAAATCGGTGACGCGAACCCGCGGAAATCGGTGACACAAACCCGCGGAAATCGGTGACGCGATCCGTATTCTCTTGAATACGGTTCGTGTCACCGATTTCTACTATCACCGATTTCCATCGAAGGCAATGCCGAATTCGGTTCGTGTCACTGATTTCCGCTCCGGAAAATGCTCCGGCTCGTGCTTCCGTTGAAACGAAATAGGGAAATAGGTATTGTGTCTCCATTATGAAAGCCAAAACGAGCTGCGCCTGGGGTGTCATCAGCCCCCTGATGCTCGCTTACCACGACACCGAGTGGGGCGTGCCGGTCCATGATGATCAAAAGCTGTTCGAGCACCTCATCCTCGACGCCTTCCAGGCGGGCGTGAGCTGGTCCATCGTGCTCAACAAGCGCGAGAATTTCCGGCGGGCGTTCCGCAAATTCGACGCGCGCAAGGTGGCCGCGTTCAAGGCGGAGGACGTCGCGCGCTTGCTCGCCGACGCGGGCATCATCCGCAACCGGCTGAAGATCGAGGCCGCGATCAACAACGCCGCGCACTTTTTAGAGGTTCGAAAAGAATTCGGGACGTTCGACCGTTATATCTGGCAGTTCACCGGAGGGAAGACGATCCGGAACCGGCATCGGAAGATGACGGACCTTCCCGCGAAGAGCCCCGAGTCCGAGGCCATGAGCCGCGACCTCAAGGCCCGCGGCTTCAAGTTCGTCGGGCCGACGATCTGCTACGCCTTCATGCAGGCCGCCGGGATGGTGAACGACCACATCGTGAGCTGTTTCCGGCACCGGCAGGTCTGAGGGTTGCCGGATTACCGGGGGCGGGAGCGGTCGGCGTGCCGCGCGCTGCCGCGCTAAAATAAATCGAACCGAACCTTTATTTCTTCCTGCGGGGAGTCGTCCCGTCGGCGCAAGGCGCGTCTTCGTTGGCGGCGCGGGCGGTCTCGGCCGATACCGGTCCCGTGCAGGCGGCGAGCGGCTCCATCTCTTTCTTGCAGCATAAGGGGATCGGCTTTCCCGCCGCGACCTTCTTTTCCTTCCCGCAGACCGAACAGCTGTATGTCACTTCTTTCATGCGTGGCTCCTTTTTCTGAGTACTTGAAGTCATGCCGTTACCAGACGACGCCGTAATCCTCACCATTGTTGCTTGAACCCGCCCAGAAGCTTCCATGCTTCCAATCGAAGAAAATGGAATTCATGGGACCGGAATTGCGTTGGGCAGGCAACACCTTGTAGGCCATCCCTTCCAGCGCCTTGATAATGTCAAGCGGCGTCCGCGAATCCACCCTCATGTCGCCGGGCGTGGCAATATGGGTGCCGAACGTGCTCTGCATCTGGCCGCTGGTAATGTCCGGAGCTTCACACGCCTGTTGCACCGTGGCTCCCCATTCTACGATATTGAGAAAATGCTGCAGGCAGTGCTGGTCCTGTTCGTCTCCGCCTTGGATCGACCAGGAGAGGAACGGCTTGCCGTCCTTGAGCGCCAGGCTCGGCGTCAGGGTCGAGCGCGGCCTCTGCCCGGGATGCAGGACGTTGAAAGGATTCTTCGCCTCGTCAAGGACAAAAGCCTGCATCCTCTGGCTCATGCCGATGCCGGTATTGCCCGCGATGCAGGCGGGATTCCAGCCGCCGCTCGGCGTCACCGACACGACCCAGCCTTTTTCGTCGGCGCTTTGAATGGAGGTGGTGCCGGCCGTGAACTGTTTGTACCACTCAGCCAGCTCCGCTTCGGTCTGGGGGGCGCGGCCCACGGCGCCGACGTTGCTCCAATTTTCGAGCAGGTTTTTGTAAGGATTCACCCCCCCTTGGAACGGGTAAGGATCGCCCGGTTTTACGTTGGGATCGTTTTTCTCCCAGTTGATCAGCTTGCGTCGTTCCGCCGCATATTCCTTGGATAGCAATCCCTTCATCGGCTCCTCGGGAGCTACATACGGATCGCCATAATAAAAGTCGCGATCGGCATATGCGAGATTCATCACCTGGTACAACGTGTGGAGGTATTTTGGACTGTTGTAGCCCATGGATTTGAGGTCGATTCCTTCAAGAATGTTCAGCGCTTGCAGGAGAACCGGTCCTTGCTGCCAACAGTTCAGCTTATAGACGTCGATCCCCTTGTAGGTCGTCTTTACAGGTTCCTCGACATAACATTTCCAGTTCGCCAGGTCTGCCGGGGTGTGCAGGCCCCCTTGTTCTTGCGAGCCGCGGCAATACTCGATGGCGATATCGCCTTTATAGAAACGCTCGTAGGCGGCGTAAATGGCCTCCTTGCGGCCTTTCCCCGCCTTCAATGCCGCCTGCTCGGCGTCGATCAGCTTTTGGAGCGTATCGGCAAGATCCGGCTGCGTCCAGATCTCGCCCGGCTCCGGAGCCCAGCGCTTCTTTTCATCCGCGGCATCGAAATGCGCAAGGAACGCTTTTTTCGAGTAGGGCCATTGAGCGAGGGTCTTCTTCGAATTCTCCCAGGCATTGGCGGCTTGCGCTTCCACGGGATATCCGTTTCGGGCCATCTCGAGAGCCGGCTCGAGGACCTGTTTCAGGCTCATGGTCCCGAACTCGGCCAACATCGTCATGAGGCCGCCCGGAGTTCCCGGCGTGACTGCCGCAAGGGGACCCTCGCTGGGAGGGAACGCCATGCCCTTTTTCTTGAAAAATTCCGCTGTCGCTCCGGTGGGCGCCACTCCCAGGCCGTTGATGGCGATCACCTTTTTGCTGTTCGGGTTATAGATCAGGGCTTGGGTCTCTCCGCCCCAGCTCAGCGTATCGACCATCGTGCAGACGACGGCGAGCATGGCACAAGCGGAATCGACGGCATTTCCGCCGCGCTCGAAGATCATCGCTCCGGCGGTCGCTCCCAGGGGCTTGCCCGTGAGTGCGACCCAATGCTTGCCGTGCAGCGGCGGCTTCTCGGTTCGCGGCCAGCGCGGATTTTGCGAGCCGAATTGCGCCGGCCTGCCTTGCTGGGCGAGCGCTGCTCCCGCCAAAAGGCCGATTGCCGGTACGACGGCGAGGATTATTATTATTGGATTTCGCGGATGGTTCATGTCTTCTTCTACTCTTTCCGATCGTGAAACGACTATATGGCCGGCCGCGGCGCGATGTCAAGAATGCGAATCAAGACGCACTCTGCAAAGGAAAAGAGAAAGGAATAATGCCTTTCTTCTTCCAATATCTTGATATCGCTAATATGGATTTCTCGACTTCGTTGAACAAGATGTCCGCTGGAATGATCGGGGTTTTTGAATAGAGCCCTTCTATTTTTGACCAATCCTCAAAAAAGCAGTCGATTCCAGGACAATCCACATAACGTGACTCGCATGCAAGCCTAAATTCTCGTCCAGCGGCATTCCAGAAGGCTCTATCCGATATTCTCTTGTGATGAAGAATATTCGCCAGATCATAAAGATCTCTGACTCGAGGCGTCCTATCGGAAGCGCGGACTTTTTCTCTGTATGTTGGGAGCGAACTTAGATAAGCACGCGCTTTTTCTCCTGCTATGCGTTCCAGGGAATACACTTGAATTTTTGATCGACCAATAGAGATCTCCGTTAAAGAATCTTCCGATAAGGGCTCAGGCGCTGCTACGTCTATTGTCAAATTCGGCAAGCCTCGGACGCTCGCATGATTGTTGTCCTTGATAGATATAGTGATCTGAAATCCTTCCCAGCCGCGGGGATGGAGGCCTTTTGGATGAGATTCGATTTTAAGATTCAAAAGCTCATATCTTACCGGATCCTGGCCTTCGAAGTGGCGGGAAATGGCGAGTTCAAGATGTTCGCGTAAAATGCTTTTTTGTCGTTCACGGCTGGGATTGACATTGACAAATTTGCGAGAGAGATTTGTATCAATGTCCAGGGATTTTCGCGAATTCGGTAGATATTGATTCAGTATGATGGCTCCCTTAAGAATTAAGTTCTTTTTTAAGAACTTGTTCTCAGCTAAAGCTTGGAGCAGTTCTAATAAGACTTCAAATTTCCATTTCTCGAAGTCGTTTTGGTTCATATCAGGGGATTAAAACATTCCAATCGGAATTTTGTCGGGAGTATTCGACTCCCCTCAACAATGAAATCTGGTTGAATTCGGAGCTTGCGATGAGATCTTTCTTTGACTTGTCGAAATATTGAGAGAGCGCTTTTTGGGGCTTACGGCCGAAAAGGTCTAGCATGGTTCCCGCGCGTCTCAGGAGCGGAGGAATGCGGATTTTTTTTATATAGCTCAGAAGGACATCCTCATCGAGCCTGAAGTATTGCTTCTCCCAAACTTCGAAAACGGTCTCCGGGCCGCCGCAATGAAAAGGAAATTGGAGAGTATCCAGGAGTGTTTGCTCAAGCGTCGTTATGCGTATCTTTGTCCGAGGGGATAGGATTCGGGTTTGGATCCCTGGAATGGAATGTGTAAATCTCTTGGTTAAAAAATAGGAAATGCCTTGGTACTCGAAGGCTTTCGATCCGAGTCGAGATCTTTCTGGTTTTTCCGTTGAGGGCGAAGATACCTTATGGCTTTCAATCGAGCGGTACTGGGGTTGATTCCCTTTCTTTGTCAAAGTCGCGACATGATGATGAGTTGCAGTTTGGGTCGTCAAGCTAAGATGCGCCAACGCGCTGAAATAGCAGATCACACCTGAAGGCTGATAGGCCTGTAATAGCTCTAAGGGATCGATGATCGATTCCTTTAATCCCTCCAGCCCGAGGAGAAAAAATCTATGCGATGGTGTGGGATTCGTTTCGTCATCCAAAGGAATTTCGAAAGCCAATCCCATGGAAAGCAAATGATTCAGAATCTTTATGCCACTTGGATAGGTGGTAGGCAAGTGGAGATTAATACGGATTTCCTCAAAAACGTGTGATAGAGACTTTTCCGTTATGCATCGAACACCAGGCAACGAAGAAGATGGCTTCGATAAGTAATTGGTAAACGCTTTCAGAAATTCTTCCCATCTTGGAGGGAATTTCTTTACCGGGGAAGAAATGCCAGTCATTAAAACAGCTCCCAGCTGGCTAGTTACATGTTATG
>PLMN01000001.1 GCA_003141555.1 Candidatus Aminicenantota bacterium | reverse complement strand
GCGAACATCCTTATACACCAGCACTTTTTTCAATACTGCCGGCGAATAGATTGTATAAAATTGGGTAGCATGATGCAAAAAGGCTGGCGGGTGCTGTATATGGTGATAGTAAATATGTACAGAAGTTCAACTTTCAGTCGCGTGTAAGCTTAACGGAGGGGGTGCGCCAGGAAGCAGATCGTTATCGGCGGATGCAAAAATGAATTGGATTGTAATTGTGGGTATAATGCCGGTCTTGTACAACGACTGAGGAATCGGCCAAGATCGCGGAATTGTATCGGGAGAAGCGGGCGTAACGTGGTCCGTGAAATAATTCTTGGTTTGCTCGCTATTAGCCTTGGCGCTCTCGGTGCCTTTATAATTAGCCGCTTCGGCAATCGCTTGGGATTGATAGACCAACCGACCACACGTAGTTCTCACTCTCATAATACGCCAAAAGGGGGGGGAATTGGAATGGTCATGGCGTTTCTGGCGACATCCGTCGGTTTGAAGATACCCATACTCTTCTGGCTGCCGCTTGGGGTTATGGCCGGACTATCGCTTCGCGGGGATCAGGTTGAAATCTCCCCCAAGCTGCGGTTGCCTGCACAATTTGTATTAATAGGTATCCTGGTAATTGGCATAGGTGCGGGGATTTATCAAGATATTCCGAGGGTTCTTGTTGCCTCGTTTTGGATTGTTTTTATAGTCGGGACAGCCAATTTTTTTAATTTCATGGACGGAATCAACGGCATCGCCGCCATCAGCGGAGTGGTCGGATTTGGGTTGCTTGCATTTGAAACGTACAAAGACCAGCCCGAAATCGGTCTCCTGGCCACTTTTATGGCGTTGGCCTGCTTGGGATTTTTGCCGTTCAACCTGCCTCGGGCGCAGGTATTCATGGGCGATGTCGGCAGTATTTTATTGGGCGGAGTGTTTGCTGGACTGGTTTACCTAGCATCACACACATTGTTAGATTTTCTTTGTATGACCTCTTTTCTATTCCTGTTTTATATCGATGAAATAACGACGATGATTATCCGGTTGTGCGATGGCGAGAATTTGACTCAACCTCATCGACGGCACATTTATCAATTATTGGCCAATGAGCGACAAATTCCACACTGGAGGGTATCTACAGGTTATGGTATTTTCCAATTGCTGGTGGGGGTGAGCGTGCTGCTAAATAGAAAGTATGGCGTTGGAAATGTGTTAGCCGTGTTGACAGTTTGGTTAATAATTTTTTTACTTTGCAATAATTTTATCAGAGCCAAGGACTATCACGGAAATCGTTTAAGTTGACGAGGAAGATAGATATTATCTATACAATATAAGAGCTTGTTGAATAAAAAAAGCAAGGGGGATGGTGTAATGAGAGGATGGATAAAATCTTATCTGAGGGAATATTTCCGGACTACGCCTTTAAAAAGACGAGCATTTTTCGTAACTATCGATATGCTAATTATCGTGGGATCCCTATATGCAGCTTTCTGGCTCCGTTTTGATGGAAAGATCCCGATTGAGTATTTGCGAAACTTCCGATATTACATCCCGTTGCTCTTAGTCATTAACATATGTTTGCTGTTCATCTTCGGTTTGTACAAAATTTCTTGGCGGTTTTTCGGACTTAAGGAATTGTTAAATCTTTTCGGTGCTCTCTCCTTGTCGTTCTTTGCGATGGCGATATTTCTTTTCTTTTTCAAAACATATGCGCCCTTTCAAGGATTTCCACGATCAGTGCTACTATTAGATTATATTTTCACGCTCGGCTTAATCGGAACACTCAGGATATCGAAAAGAGCAATCAAGGAATACATGAATAAGGCTGGACGGCTAAGACGGGGGAGAATTAAGACTCTAATCATCGGAGCGGGAAGTGCCGGAGAGCAGATCGTAAGTGAAATGTTGAATAATAGGAAATCGAAATACTTCCCGATTGGATACATAGACGATGACCCAGCTAAGCGGGGATTGAGCATTCATGGAATCAGGATCCTTGGAACGAGAGAAGAATTACCAGGGATTATGAAAGACAACCATATCGATGAGGTACTTGTCGCCATTCCTTCGTCTGGCTCAAGAGATATCCGGCAGATTGTCGAGATTATTCGGAAATCAAAAGAAATTAAGAATATTAAAATATTGCCGGGGATTATAGATCTTGTTGATGGGAACGTTACCTTGTCAGACATTCAGGAAATACAGGTCGAAGATCTTCTGGGGAGGGATCCGATCAAAATCGATTATTCGGCGATCCGCGATTTTCTGACTGGAAAATGCACGCTTATTACTGGCGCTGGGGGATCGATCGGCGGAGAGCTTTCTCGCACAATCCTACAATTTAAGCCGAAGAAGCTTATTTTGCTCGATATTGATGAAACTGAGCTTTATTATCTCATGAACCGTAATAAACCGACCTCCATCGAAATGGTCCCGGTTATCGGAGACATAAGAGATCGGAAAAAAATGGAAGTTATCTTTGAACGATATCGGCCTCAGATAATCTTCCACGCGGCGGCTTATAAACACGTTCCAATTCTTGAATACTATCCGGAGGAAGCAGTTAAAACTAACATTATCGCAACAAGATATTTAGGCGATCTTGCCATTAAATACAAGGTCGAAAAGTACGTGAATATCTCCACTGATAAAGCCATCAATCCAAAAAGCGTCATGGGAGCGACGAAGCGAATCAGCGAAGAGATCCTTAGGGCCATGAACGAAAAAAATGAAACGAAGTTTATTTCAGTTAGGTTCGGCAATGTTGTCGGTAGCCGGGGCAGCGTTATCCCTGTCTTTAAAGAGCAAATCAGAAAAGGCGGTCCGGTCACGGTTACACATCCAGAGATGAAACGATATTTCATGGTGACGGCAGAAGCCGTGCTCCTCGTCCTTGAGGCGGCAGCGATCGGTCAAGGCGGCGAAGCATATGTATTGGATATGGGAGAGCCAGTAAAAATCGTGGACCTTGCAAAAGAGATGATCAAACTCAGTGGCCACGAGGCCGACGTTGATATTGCAATCGTATATTCGGGACTCAGGCCAGGAGAGAAGCTTTTCGAGGAGATTCTGGGAGCGGAAGAGGGGAGTCAACCGACGAAGCAACCGAAAATCTTCAGAGTAAAAAGCCATCGAGAGTGGACAGAAAACAATTTATGGGAATCAGTGGATAAATTGAAGATATTGTGTGAAACTAATTGCAAGCGGGAAGAAATCATCGAAGTTATGAAGACGCTCGTCCCAACTTACAAGCCGGACTTGGGAAACGGTTCGATCCTTAATTGGTGAAATGAAAAAGCATTTCGATTTGATAGGGCTCGCTTCCCTAATATTGCTAGGGCCACTATTTATTTTTCCTAACGATAAATGGAATTGGGTAATAATATTAGCTGTCTCTGCTCTCTTCATTGGGCGATGGATTATCGATAAAAAGCTTTTATCAAAAACGCCAATTGATGCACCGATTGGCTTGCTCCTCGTCATGGCCTTGACCGGAGTTTTTGTTGTCAAAGACATCGAGGAAAGTGCTGCGAAATTAGCGGGTTTAGTTTATGGCATTATCATTTTCTTCATATTAGTTGGAGTTCTTAAGACCCCCAAGCGAGTAAAGTCCGCAGTAATATTATTTCTCATCGTGGGATTATTATTAGCCATTGTAGGGACGTTAGGGAGACTTGATACTAGGAAGCAGATATTCCCTTCAATTGAATCCATTATGCCAAAGCTACCCAATATTAACTTCCGGCTTAGAGGAGCCGAAGATGGAATCAATCCGAATCCGCTAGGTGGAATTCTTTTGCTTTTCATTCCGATCGGGATGATTCTCATCCATCCTTTGACTGAGAAGGGAAATAAATTATCGCATCTCTGGAGTAAGCGACTTGGTCTAATAGCGATCATTATCCTATTAATTGTCCAAATGTTGGCTTTATATTACTCTAGTTCATTTGGGATTTGGTCCTCATTAGTGTTATCTCTCTGGTTGATGGGTGAATGGAAAAGAACAATAAAAATCGTATTCGGTATCATATTATTGATTATTGCTCTTGGCTTTAGCTTGAAGTTAAGTGAGTCCAAAAGGATATCGAATAATGGAATTTATATAAGAATTAATGAAAGTTTCGAAGAGCGTGCCAGCATATGGAATAATACAATGGAAGTCGTCAAGGCCCATCCCATCCTCGGAATCGGTATGGATCAATTACGGCGCACGTCCAAATTCTATTATGGTTTATCCCATGCCCATAATCAATTCCTTCACAGCGTAGCGGAGCTTGGCGTTCCGGGCCTTATCTCTTATATGGCGATCCTTATCGGAGTCTTCTGGATGGCGGCGGAAGTGCGAAAATCTACTTTGCCTGAA
The DNA here is from genome assembly GCA_003141555.1 of Candidatus Aminicenantota bacterium. Taxonomy (GTDB): domain Bacteria; phylum Acidobacteriota; class Aminicenantia; order Aminicenantales; family UBA4085; genus FEN-413. Next base: position 22,854 of record PLMN01000001.1, on the reverse strand, counting down.
TGGATAAGGTTAACATCGCGAGGATTAAGAACGGGAATATTCGCGTTCACTTTATTCGGGACGGTAGACGCGGTTCCCTTAGGGGCGAAGCCAGGTATTTTTTTCTGGATTTCTCTGGCCATAGTAACAAGCATTTTCCTTTATGGGCGAAACAACGGGTTTATGGCGGGCTACGAAAAGCAAGTAGATTGACAGACGCTTTGGAATTCGCCTTCAGAGTTTTTATCAAACAAGGGATCTGGATTGTCGGGGCGGCCTGGCTTTTTGCTATTGGGAGTCAGATGATTTATTCTCGATCTGATGGAGCGGGGAAAGCGAGTAATGAAATGCCTGAAGTTGTAAAACATAAGCTCATTCTTGGAGTCATTATGCTTGGCGTTGGAATCATCATCGCACTTATTCCCGCAAATTAGATAATTTCTTTTCGCATGGGAGGGGGGGCCCATGCGAAGGTTCAAAAAAATCATATGCGGGAGTTTGAATAATTGCGGAGCTTTATTTGTAGTGAGCCGGGAATTATAATTGTTTCCGAGTAAAATAGATCAAAAAGTGAGAGGAAGATTTGGACCCGATTGTTAGCGTCATTATACCCTGTCTAAACGAGGCGGGGAGAATCCTTGGAGCATTGGATAGTCTTGTCGATGACTGGGTTCTGGCCGAGGGCGAAGTCCTCGTCGTTGATGGAGGGAGCCTTGACGGGACCTGCCGTATCGTGGAGGAATTCGCGAAAAAACGAGGCGCGTCGGAGCCAAATGATCAAATAAAGTTGATAGATAGCCCCTGCCGTCTTCAGGTCTTCGGTCTCAACGCGGGAATTAGAAAAGCACGCGGGGAAATTATCGTAAGAGCTGATGCTCACTGTCTATATCCTCCTGGCTATGTTAAGAGCTGTGTCGATCTTTTAAAGGAGAAAGCGGCTTACGGAGCCGCCAACGTCGGAGGAATCATGGAACCGAGAGGATCGGGTTATCGACAGAAAGCGATCGCCATGGCTATGCAGCATCCCCTAGGAGTCGGCGATGCCCGATTCCATCTTGGGACAAAGAGCGGCTTCGTGGATACGGTCTACCTTGGGACTTTCCAAAAAAGAGTCCTGGAAGAGATTGGACTTTACGACACTCGCCTGCGGACAAACGAAGACGCAGAGCTGAACATGCGGCTCCTTCAGGCCGGTTGGAAGATCTATCTTGATCATGAACTTCGGGTGGTGTATTTTCCGCGAAAAACGTTCTCTGCCTTAGCCCGGCAGTATTTTGCTTATGGGCGTGGCCGGGCGTTTACGACGAGGAAACACCGGCGGGTATCCAGTTGGCGGCAAGTCGTTCCACCAATTGTTATTCCAGTGTTGGCAGCCGCTGCTTTGAGCGGCGCTTTTGTCCCCTTATTATTGCTCCTTCCAGCAGGCTATCTAGTGACAATATTTCTTGTAGCATTGCTTTTCCCGGTAACCGGATGGGGACAAAAGCCAACTCTCCCGGCGCGGCTCTGCGCGGCTTGGGCGATGATTGTCATGCACGTCAGTTGGGGGATCGGTTTCGATCTCGAATTCATACGGCTCTTATTCGGAAGAAGGCCATGAAACGGGCTCTTACAATCGCTTTTGCCGTCGCGCTGACGGCTTTAGCGGTCTGGCTGAGCTTTAGAAATATCGACCTCGGCGAACTTGGAAAAGCTTTCGGCCGCGTTCATTATCTATGGGCGATCCTGGCGGCGGCCAATACGGTTTTTTCCGTATATGCCTTAGGATGGCGATGGGATATTCTTCTCCGGCCTCAAGCGCGGATTTCGATGGGGAAGCTGTTCCGCCTCAATATCCTCTCTCAGACCGTCAATATCGCCGCCCCGGCCCGGATGGGGGAGTTCGTCCGGGCCTATCTTGTTTCGCGAGACGGAGGGGCCTCGGTTTCGTTTGCACTTGGGACGATTCTTATCGAAAGATTGCTCGACGTTGGCGTCTTCTCGGTCGTGTGGATTGTCACTCCCGCGCTAATGGCCTTGAGCGGGTCCTTGGCGCCACGCTCCGCCATGCGGGCTTTATTTTTCCTTCCGACACTTGTGCTAGTTTCGTTCGCCGTATGGCCGGGGCTTTTTCAGCGGGTTGCCGCGTTTATGGGAAAGCTCCTTCCTTTGAAAGCGCGGGAGCGGATGCTTCGGGCTATTAAACAAGTATTGGAGGCATTCTCGACGCTCCGTCGGTCGAAGACGTCGGCGATCCTTGTCGCATGGACGATCGGCTTGATCTTCAGCCAAATCCTTACGAATGTTTTTGTCTTTAAGGCTGTCGGCTTACCATTGGGCTTTGGCCCCGCCCTGATTGTCCTCCTGGCTATCCAAGCCGGGAGTCTGCCACCCTCGGCGCCCGGGAAAATAGGGGTATTCGAATATGCGGTCATATTGGCGTTGGCGGTTTACGGTGTCAATCGGGATGATGCCTTAATTTATAGTTTAATTCTTCATTTGGTGGTTTTTCTCCCCAAAATCGTTTTGGGTCTTGTATATTTAAGCAAATCAGATCTCCGCCTTCAGACGCTTCGTTCTTTGGGGGCCGGGGAAAAAAAGGTCTAGGGCAGCAGGGAAATGGAACGAAATGCTCGACGCTCGCTGATCATTGGCATAGGCGATCTTGTACTCATCCCGTGCGCATATATTGGGGCTTATTTCATTCGTTTTGGAACGCTGGCTAATTTTATTACATATTTATCACCCGCTTTTCTTTTAATTTTGACCGGAGCATACATTACGGTTTTATATTTCTTTGATTTATATTCGGTCACTCGAAAGATCCAATATCGCACATTGGCCGGGCGGATCATCCTTGCGGTTGGCGCGTCGGCTGTCCTGACTTCAATTCTCAAGTATGTTTATTCCCTCCTTCCCATTGGCCGAGGCGTCTTGGCAATTGCCAACTCAATACTTATCGTATTGATCTTTCTTTGGCGGGAAACCGGATTCCGCCTTCTGCGTTTGATAGGGAATCCCGTCCCACTCATAATCGTGGGAAGTGGAAGAAATACAGCTGAGATCATAACGTTGCTCAGGGGCGATCCGGAATATCACGTCCTAGGCGTTCTAGCGGACGGAAATGCTGAGTTCGAATCAAACGAAGGCATTATTTTGCCCCCGATTCTTGGCCGGCCGCTTCAATTGGGCGAAGTTTTAGATTCTCTTGCCGTCAAAATTGTCGTTTTGGCGGAGACGGACTCAAAACAATCTTTATCAACCGAATCTCTCCTCCAAGCCCATCGTAGCGCCGTTGATTTCGTCGATGGCATCGAAATGTATCAAAGACTGAAATTCCGCGTCCCGGTCGACTTCATCAAAGATGAGGGCTGGTTCCTACAGACAAAGGGGTTCGCACAGGCCAACGAGCGTTTTACGGGAGGACTGAAGCGTTTATTTGATTTTGGCCTTGCCGGAATTCTGTTATTGGCGAGTCTGCCATTGTGGCCGATCATTGCGTTACTGATTAAGATTGAATCCAAAGGGCCTATTTTTTATGGACAGACTCGGGTTGGGAAGAATGGAACGGTTTTTCGCCTCTATAAATTCCGTTCCATGGTTGATAAAGCAGAGGATAATGAGGCGGTCTGGGCGCAGAAAGATGATCATCGAGTGACGCGCGTCGGACGGATGCTTAGGAAATTCCACCTTGATGAGTTACCGCAGCTCTGGAACGTACTTCGAGGGGAAATGAGCTTGGTTGGCCCTCGGCCGGAGCGTCCCGAGTTCGTGGGGGAGCTCAAGAAAGAAGTCCCGTATTACGCGCTGCGGCATTTCGTCAGGCCTGGCTTGACCGGCTGGGCCCAGATCAACTACAGATATGCGGCTTCGACAATAGATACGAAAGTGAAATTGGAGTATGACCTCTATTACGTTTCAAGGATGAACCTGATTTTTGATCTCAAGATTATTGTCATGACGATGGCCGGCGTTCTTTCCGGCCGACATCAGGAAGAGTAGGCGCGGAATTATGGTAATCCTTCGAAATCTCGCTTACTTTGTCGCCTTGGCCATTTTCTATTATAAATATGTCCCCCTGGTCGGCTCTTTTCAGTTGGTTCTCGTTCCAATCCTTCTTGTGGCCGCTTGCCTGACGTGGAAAGACCTCCGCCAGGGGATCTTGTTCTTTATTTTCGCCTTTCCGCTGATCAATAATCTTCCTTATTTCTTTGGGATTTCCGAGCCTTCCCCTATCGCTCCGACAGCGCTTGTTCTTTTTCTCTTTTTCTTTCTCGGTGTTCTTCTAAACCGTGATCCGAAAAAGAAGCAGGATATTCTCGGGCCGAGCCTGATGAAACCATTACTCGTTTTTGTTTTGATTATATTAGTGTCCGCGGCGGTTACGTTCTTCCGATACGCGAATTTTTTCCCGCTTCATGGCTTTGCGATTTATGAGATCAGAACGAACACCCTCGGGGTTAGCGCCGGTGGGGCGATTATGAGCGTGTTCTTCCAATCATTGAATTATCTGACGGGACTGGCTTTTTTCTGGATATTGAGCAAGTGCCTAAGTTCAAAAAAAAGTATCGTCGAGGCTTTGTCAGCACTTTGGATGAGCTCGATTGTAGCTCTGGGGTTCGCTTTATTCCAGCACTTCGGGCACGGGAAATTGGGCAACAACCCGACCAGCTACGCACTCCAGCTAATCAACGGGACGGCTAAGGACGCCATGTCCTTCGGTGCCTATTTGGCTATGGCCGCGCCCCTTTTTTTAGGCCTGGTTTTCGCCTCCCCCCTGTTTTGGCGGAAGATCGCCGCGAGCGTAATCGTTCTCCTATCGTTCTTTCTAATTTTATTTACAGGTTCGAAAATCTGCATCCTAAGCCTTCTTGCTGCTTCCCTTAGTTTTTCTATCTGGGGAATGATCGCGGCCGTACAATTGGAAAAGGACTCAAGCAATTATCTTAAACGAAAATATGCCTTCGGGATTGGGTTTCTTGTGCTTGCAGTGATCACTGGCGGCGCGATTATATTCAGAGGACCGATTCTGGCCCGCATAAATAACCTAAAAATTGTAGAACGGCTTAGCAATTCGAAAGATATGCTCAATTGGAGAATTCAAGCACAATGGAGCCCAGCAATTCGAATGATCGCAGATTATCCAATTGCCGGCATTGGCATAGGTGCTTATATTATAGAAGTTGCTAATTATACAGACGTCTATCGAACGGCAGGGGCAGTTCCAGAATCGGCCGAGAATTATATTCTTCAAATCGGAACGGAGCTTGGTATAGCCGGAATCCTCGTTATTTTATGGATATCATGGGTTCTTTTTCGAGAAATCCGGAAGGGCTTTCGCGACGAGGCAGGACCTTTTGGTTCATGGAACGTATTCTTGGTGATCGGCGCAGCATCGGGTATCTTGGTCTTCGTCATCAATTCCCAAATGCATTCATATATTGGAAGCTACGAAATAAAATATTTGCTCTGGTTCTTGATTGCATTGCTCTTTTGCCTCTCGCGCCCGTTGGAAGAAGAACGCCCCGCAAGCTCAAATGTATATCCTTCACCGGCAAAAGCAATCAGGCCAGTCGAAGGCCGGTCAATCAAGGGGCGCGTGCGGATAGCCATTGCAATGATGGTTCTCATTTATGGCGCCACTCATCTATGGAATTCTACTCATTCCCTTTCCCTACAATCCCGGACCGATAAACTGGGCCTTGTTCAGGAATTTGGCTTTTATCAGCCAGAAAGAACTGCTGACGGGAGAGACTTTCGGTGGACTCGGGAATATTGCGCGATTCCGATAAAGATTGACAAGCCGGTACTCTCCATCCCGATCCATGCCAGTCATCCCGATATTGCTAAGAGGCCGGTCATGGTCCAATTCTATATTGTGGAAGGGCTTTTCAAGTCAAAACGATTGTTGAAGGAAATAACAATCGGCGATAATGAATGGAGAAACATCGATCTCTCGGTTGCAAGCGAGAAATGTGCGACGGCGATCTTATTCCTTAAAATCAGTCGGACTTGGAATCCGCAAAAAGCGATGGGCGTTCCTGATCCTCGCAACTTAGGGGTAGCTGTTGGAAAAGTGATGTAAAAAGACTTATAACATAGAGAGAGAAAAGGAAACAGGGGCGATATGGGTAACCATACCGCCTTTTTTTTATTCAATCCGGAGGAATGGAATCCACGTGAGATTCAAGATTATTGAGGTGCCGCTCCAAAAAATAGCGGACAGCCTCGCGAAAATCCGGACTCGCCATATAATCTTGGGAATCTCGCTTCTCGGCTTGTTCTTCCGCGTGATGAATCTGGGGAGCAAGAGCCTTTGGCTCGACGAAGCGTTCAATGTAGCCGTCGCCAAATCGGGAATCAAGGCCCTTTGGACTCAAACTGTCGAGACCCACCATCCTCCGCTTCATTTCATTCTTCAAAGATTCTGGATGCGGTTCGGAGAGAGCGAAATTTGGCTTCGAATGTTGCCCGCCTTATTCGGGGCATCGGCCATCCCCCTCATATATATCTTCATTAAGAAGCTAGGGAGGAAGGACGCCGCGATCACTGCCATGGGGCTCGTGGCGTTCTCGCCTTTGTTGATCTGGTATTCTCAGGAGGCCCGCCCTTATAGCTTCATTGTAGCCATCGGATTGGCGGCCATGACAACTGCTCTTCTTCTCTTCTTGAAACCGAAGCCTATGACGGCAAGCCTATTCATCATCATTATGATCGCTGCTTTCTATACCCATTACGAGATGATTTTTCTCATCCCCCTCCAGGCATATCTATTGATCTTTTTAGTCGCCAAGAAAAAGAGCGGTATCCGCGCATTTATCTATTGGCTCGTCGGCGTATTATTGGCCGGTCTCGCGTTTTCTCCCTGGCTGAGGACGCCCGCCGCCCGGTCTTTCCTTGCTGTTCTCAAAACCGGCTCATATCCGGGCCAAATCCTGGCATCGAAGCTGGGAATGAAGCCGCAGATACTTGTTTTGATCCTTGCTGCGACAGCCTTGGCGGTATTATCTATAGGCGCATATTGTTTCCGAATTCTTCTCAAGAAAAGCTGGTTTGAAAAGGCCTTGAATCATGGCGGCGTAAGAATCGATATCGTCCTCTTCGCTGTTATGGCTGTATTGTTGATCGCATCCGTGATCCCGCGTGGATATTCGATCAAAAAGCAAATTGTCCTCTTTGTGCCCTATGGCCTGCTTCTCATTGGCCTCCTTTGGCCGTGGGAAGCCCGCCATCGAAAAAAGATCGTTGCCGTTTTTTGTTTTTCGATTATATGTTCGTTGATCAATATCTTCGCCATTCCGAAAGACGATTGGAGACAAGTCGTGGATTTCCTTGGAAAGGAATATCGCGCGGGCGATGTTATTTTGCTTTTGCCCAGCTATAACTCTTTTCCGTTTGAATATTACAGCCGAGGAAAATTGCCGAGCGAGGGAATCGACTTGGACTCGTACGAGCATAAAATCGAAGCCCTTCGTTCGGACACGCAACGAATCTGGCTCGTATCTAATCGGGAAGCGTTCATCGATCCCGAGGGGAAAATCAGGACATCATTAGTCCAGATCGTTACGACCGTAAAATCGGTCTCTTATTATCGAGTCCAAATCGATCTTTTCGAACCAAAACGATGAGAGTTCAATCCGCCCTTATATGAAGAATCTATTATTGAGGGCAGGCGCTCATATGCTATCTTATAGGTTCTAAAGAATATCGAAAGCCTCCGGGGAACCAGCGAGAGGCCACCCCCGTTGAGGGGAGGAGGGTTCATGAACGTCATGATCACCGGCATCACTGGCTTCGCCGGGAGCCACCTCGCGGAATACATCCTGGCCGAGCATCCGGGCGTCCAGGTCAGCGGCCTCGTCCGTTGGCGGAGCCGGATGGATAACGTAAAGGGCATCCTAGGCAAGGTGGATCTCTATGAGGCCGACCTCAAGGACATAGTTTCCCTCAAGAAAGCCCTGGCCGTCGCGAAGCCGGACAAGATCTTCCACCTTGCCGCCCAAAGCTTCGTCCCGACATCGTGGAAAATGCCGGCCGAGACGTTCGCCATCAACGCCCTGGGCCAAATCAACCTCTTCGAGGCGCTCATCGACTTGAAACTCAACCCCAAGTTTCAGATCGCGGGCTCGAGTGAGGAATACGGGATGGTGTACGCGCACGAAGTCCCGATGAAGGAGACCAATTATCTGCGGCCGCTCAGCCCCTATGCTGTGAGCAAGGTGGCCCAGGATCTGCTCGGCTACCAATACCACCAGAGCTACGGGCTGCGGACCGTACGGACGCGGGGCTTCAACCATACCGGGCCGCGGCGGGGCGATGTCTTCGTCACCTCGAATTTCGCCAAACAGGTCGCCGAGATCGAGAAGGGCTTGAAGCCACCCATCATCCACGTCGGAAATCTCGAGGCCAAGCGTGATTTCACCGACGTTCGGGATATGGTCCGAGCCTACTGGCTTGCCACCGAAAAATGCGAGGACGGCGACGTCTACAACATTGGCAGCGGGACGACGTACGTCATGCAGGACATGCTCGACATGCTCCTCGGGATGAGTACGGTCAAAGTCAAGGTCGAAGTCGATCCGGCGAGACTGCGGCCGTCGGACGTCCCCATCCTGCTCGCCGACGCAAGCAAGTTTGTGAAACAGACAGGCTGGCAGCCGCGGATCCCGTTTGCCACGACGCTCAAGGATCTGCTGAATTACTGGCGGGAGCGCGTGTGAAGCGCATCCTCATCACCGGGGCGAGCGGCTTCGTCGGCCGTCATCTGATCGAATGGCTGGGGGCAGGGGAGAAGGCACGCCGCGGGACGCGTTCGGGTAAGGGCGGGCATTCCGAGTTCTTCGGCACGTGCTTCCCCGAGCGGCCGGAGCATTGCGAAGCGCTGGGCGCGGAGGCGCCAGCGGTCAAGCTTTTCCACGTCGATTTTCGGTCGGAGGCGTCGGTCGCGGCCCTCATGCGGGACGTCCGCCCCGACGAAATCTACCATCTGGCCGCGCTGTCTCAGGTCCGCGCCTCCTGGGAGAAGCGCCGGGAGGCGGTCGAGACCAACCTGATGGGGACTTTCCACTTATTCGAGGCGGCGCGGAACCTGGCGCCCGAGGTGCGGATCCTGTTCATCAGCTCGTCGGACGTATACGGCGACGCCAAGCCGCGGACCAGGAAGCGGCTGTTCTTCGAGGACGACCGGGATGGCGTGGTCAATCCCTACGCCTTCACCAAGATCGCCGGGGAGCTTTTGAGCGAATTTTATTCGCGGCGGGAGAAGCTGGCGGTCGTGGTGGCGCGGCCGTTTCCACACACGGGACCGGGTCAGACCGAGGTCTTCGTCTGCTCGGACTGGGCGCGGCAGATCGCCCGGATCGAGCGGGGCGAGGCGGAGCCGGTCATACGCGTAGGTAACCTAAAGATCAAGCGCGATTATCTGGACGTGCGCGACGTGGTGCGCGCTTACGCGCTGCTGATGGCCCGGGGCAAGGTAGGCGAGGTGTACAACGTCTCGTCGGGGAACGCGCCGGCGCTTGGCGACATTCTCCGAACGATGCTCTCTTTCACGGACCATAAAATCAAGGTCCGCATCGACCCGGACCGGCTCCGCACGTCCGACATCCCCTATCTCGCCGGGTCGAACGTAAAGATTAAGGCCCGGACGGGCTGGACGCCGCGGATCGCGTTGGAGACGACGCTGCGGGATTTGCTGGAGTATTGGCGGAACAGATAGGGGACTTAAAAAGGGGACACAGAACGCCAGCCTTCCGTCAACAGAGAGAATTCGTGGTTCTGTGTCCCCTTTTTTGGGGGATTTGTTGGAATACTGGCGGGGGAGATAGGGATTTGACAAGCGTCAGATATTCAGCTCGAGCTGGTGGGCCTGGAGGTCCTTGCGCTCCCGTTCGATCTTCTGGAGCATCTCCGGCGTGACGTCGCCCGTGATGTAGCACCCGTCGAAGCAGGCCGCGCAGAACTGCTTGAGGCGCGGGTTCTCCATCCGGACCGCCTTTTTTAAATTGTCGAGCGTCTGGTAAATGACTTTGTCCGCCCCGATCTTCCGGGCCACCTGGTCGGCGTCGGAGTGGCGGGCGACGAACTCGGTCCGCGTCTGCATGTCGATGCCGTAGACGCACGGATACCGCAGCGGCGGGGAGTACGCGGCGAAATAGACGTGCTTCGCCCCGCACTCGCGGACCATATCGATGATGGCCCGGGAAGTATTGCCCCGGACGATGCTGTCGTCGACGAGGAGGACGTCCTTGTCCTTGAACTCGGAGGCGATCGGGTTGAGCTTCATCCGGACCGAGCTCCTGCGCTCGTCGGCCTCGGGCATGATGAACGTCCGGCCGATGTACCGGTTCTTGACCAGCGCCTCCCGGTACTTCAGGTTGAGCTTGCGGGCGATCTCGATCGCCGCGTCGCGCGCCGAGTCCGGGACGGGGACGACGACGTCGATGTGGAGGCCCGATTTCCGGATCTCCTCGGTCAGGAGCATGCCGAGATTGATCCGGCAGCGGTAGACGTTGACCTCGTCGATGAACGAGTCCGGACGGGCGAAGTAGACCCATTCGAAGAGGCAGGGCGAATGCGGCCGCTTGCGGATCCTCTTGGTGTGGACGTTGCGGTCGCGGTCGATGAACAGCGCCTCGCCCGGGGCGATGTTCCGGATCTCGCCGTAGTTCATGATGTTGAGCGATACGCTCTCCGAGGCGACCGCGTACGAGGGCACGATCCCGTCCCGCCGGACGCCGTAGACGAGGGGCTTGATGCCGTAGGGATCGCGGAAGGCCACCAAGCCCTGCCCGGCGATGTAGCTGACCACCGAGTAGCTGCCGATGATCTCCTTGAACACGCCGGACACGGCGGCGAAGACGTTTGCCGGGGAGAGGACGCCGGTCTTCTGGTCGGCGATCTTCTGGGCGAAAATGTTGAGGATGCTCTCGACGTCGTTGTCCGAGTTGAGGAGGCGATGGTATTTCTCGAAGAGGAGCTTCTTGAGGTCGGCGTAGTTCACCACGTTGCCGTTGTGGGCCATCATGATCCCGAACGGCGAATAGACCAGGAACGGCTGGGCGTCCTCTCCCCGGCCGCCGCCGATCGTCGGGTAGCGCGTGTGCCCGATGCCGATATGGCCGGTCAGGCGCCTGGCGTGGTCGGGGGTGAAGATGTCGCGGACCAGGCCGTTCCCCTTTTTCGTGTGGAATCGCCCGTCGTAGGTGATGATCCCGGCCGAATCCTGGCCCCGGTGCTGGATGGCCAGCAGCCCCTGATAGAGCTCGGCAAAAATATCGTTGTTGCTGTAGATTCCGATGACGCCGCACATGGGGGGTTTAAAAAAGGATTATAGGCTTTTTCGGCGGAAATGTCATGGGATCGTAAGTGACGCGCGCCGCGCATGGAACGCCTCCTGGTCGGCGAGGGCGGCCATCTCGGCGAAACTGTAGCGGTCCGCCTTGCGCCATGCCCGTTTTTGGGCAGGCGACGCCTTCCGCGGCTCCAGCATCCAGAGCCAGTCCCGGAACCCGGTGGCGCGCTTTGCGGCTGGGAAGAATTTCCCATTCCAGACCTGGCGCTCGTTCGGCTGGACGTCCGCGCTCCAGACATTGTCGGGGCGCGCGCCCATCACCTCTAGCCATTCGCCGAGCGGTAGCCCTGCCAGTCGGCCGACTCGGTCGTCGCGGATGCCGCAGGCTCCCCGCTTCGCGGGCTTGTGGAAGACGTCGTCAACGGCATAGTCCCGGACGAACCACACGGCCCGGCCTCTCCGATCCACGCCCTTCAGCACGTCCAGGGCGGAGCCGCGCGCGAGCGCGAGCGGCTCGTCGATGTCGAGCCCGACGACGACATTCCGTCCGGCGATGGTGAGCTTCGCCCCGATCCGGCAGCCCTCGACCCACGACTCCTTCCCGACGATCCGGCCGCCCCGGTTGTCGCGGCCTCGCCCCCGGAACGCATTGTTGAGGCTGATGACGGAATCGCCCGGTGCCGCCGTCCGGTCGCGACGCCGGAGCGCGTTCCCGCTGCTTATGAGCTCGCGCGATGTGCCGAAATGAAGGAAACGGCAGCGCGGGAGGAGCGAAAGGGAAAAATCGAGGCCGTGCATATATTTGTAGACTCGGCTCAGGCGCGTCTCGTCCCAGGGCGATCCGGCCGCGCGCGCCGCTTCCGCGTAGCCCTTGAATTCCGTGTCGGCACCGAGGGCGCAGGCGATCTCGCGGAAGATGTCGAGGCCCCATTTTTCGACGGCCTTGGCGATAGGGCCCGACCAAGACAGGCGCCGGCGTGCCTCTGAATCTAGGCCGGATTCGCCTCCTGAAGTCGCATCCTTGCGCTCAAGCCCGACCCCGCACATCTTTAGCAGGCGTACGGCCGCCGCCGCGTCGAAGCTCATGACCCCCAGATCGAGGATGGATCGGCCCTTTGCGCTTGCGAATATCGCCCCGGATTCGACCTGGGCTGCGACGCTCGGCTTCTGGAGGTAGCGGCGGATCGTCCCGTTTGCATCCGGGATGAACACGCCGTGGTTCTTGGAGATTTTAGGCGAGACGAGGCATCCGAGGGCGGTGATCCCGCCCCTCGTGAACGCGGCCCGGCGCGGGTCGAAGAACAGAAGGACGTCGCCGGTGCTGATAACGACGTGCCCGTATATACGACCTGCGGGCGAGTGGCTTCCTGACGTCGGTGCCGGAAGCCCTAGGTAGATGGGCGCCAGCCGGTCAAAGATCGTGACCGGCAGCCGGTCTCGCGCCGCGGCGCCCCGCGCCGCCCTGGCTGACGCGGGAGGGCCGGGCCAGAGCCCGGCCGGCACGGGCACGAAGATCTTCCCGCACGGCCCGTAGGCGGGCAGTCGCTTGGAATCGCCGCCGGCGTGGATGATCAGGATGCGCAGCCGGTCGAGGGTCTCGCGCCAGGCGCGCGGGTCGGCGAGGCGCGCGGTGTTAGAAAGCTCGATCTCCAGGACCCTCATGAGGCAGGCGATGGTGCTGCCTCCGCTGCCGACCCTGATCCCGCCCGGGTCGGCGACGACCAGGACGCGCTTCGCCTGCGGGATGCGCCCCAGCCGCGCCCGCAGATCGAGCTCGGAGCGGTAGGCTTGGGCTTGACGCTCGTTCGAGGCGGTAACGATCAGGTAATCCCACACCCCGGCGCGATCGGAGCTCACGACCCGAATTCCCGCTCGAGGGCGGTCAGGAGCTCTTCGGGCGCGCAGGCGGCCGTCCCGATCTTGCCGACCACGACGCCGCCGGCCGCGTTGGCCAGGATCGCGGCCTCCTGGATCGTCGCCCCGGCGAGGAGGGCCAGCGAGGCTGTGGCGATCACGGTGTCGCCCGCACCCGTGACATCGAATACTTCGCGGGCGATGGTCGGGATATGGAGGGGCGGCCGGCCCTTTTCGAAGATCGACATGCCCTGCTCACCGCGCTTGATGATCAGGTAGTCGCTCTGGATGAGGGCCAGGATCTCGCGGCCGGCGCGCTCGACCTCGGCGTCGGTCTGGCAGGAGTGGCGGACGATGCGCTCGGCCTCGTAGTGGTTGGGGGCGATGAACGTGACCGGCGAGTAGCAGGCGAAGTTCTCGACCTTGGGGTCGACGAAGACCGGGAGGCCCTTCTCCCGGGCGAACGGCAGGACCTGCTCGGCAAGCGCCTTCGTCACGATCCCCTTGTTGTAGTCCGAGATCACGATACCGTCGTAGTCTTCCTTGCGGATCAGGCGGATAATCTTCTCCCGGATCTCGTCGGATACCGCCCTCTTTTTCTCCTGGTCGACCCGGACGACCTGCTGGCTCCTGGCGACGATGCGCATCTTGACCGTCGTCGGCCGCTCCGGGTCGACGAACACGCCCCGCCCCTCGCCGACATGGCGCTTCACCCAAACGCCTTCCTCGTCGTCGCCCACGACGCCCACGACGAGCGTCGCTGCGCCCAGCCCGGCCAGGTTGAATCCGACGTTGCCCGCGCCGCCCAGGCAGGATGTGCTCTTGTGGACCTCCACCACGGGCACGGGCGCCTCGGGCGAGATGCGGGAGACATCGCCCCAGATGTAGCGGTCAAGCATCAGGTCGCCGACGACCAGGACGCGGCGGTCCTTGAACTTCCGGACGAGCCGTTCCATTCGGGGGAGATCGAGCGCAATCTTGGTCATCGTCCGTCCTTTTCGATCGAAATGGGGTTGGCCGTGATCCAGGGCACGCCGCCGTCGAGCGGGCTGCGTTCGCGGAGGAAGACCTCGGCGCGGTACACGCCCGGCCCGGTGAGGGGCAGGGCGAGCTCGGTTGCGGGCGACCGGTGGATGACGCGCCCGTCGTGAATGATAATGGTTTCGTGGGCGAAAGAAAAGGGCGCCGAGACGCGGAGGACGGGGCCGTCGCGGCGGAAGCGGAACCCGCGGGCGTCGGCCGCGCCGTCGATGGCGCTGTAGAAGGAGCCCCGCCGGAGGGCGGCGAAGATCTGGGCCCGGGCATCGGCGAAATCCGCGGCGGGCGGGGAATCGAGGAGGACGTGGAGATGGAGGACGGGGAAGATGGCCCGGTAGAGGAAATGGGCGTCGGTGCTGTAGAACCCCAGCATCGGCCGCTCCGGGCGGCGGGCGAGGAGCTGGTCCCACTTGGCCAGCGTGACGTCGGGCGGATCGATCATCTTGAGGACGGCGAATGACGGCTTGACGAGGAGAAGAGGGTAGTAGGGGAGATGGCGGAGAAAATTCTCCCGGATCACGCTGTCGCCGTTGATGATCTCCAGCCCGGTGTAATCGGCGAGCTCGCCCCACGACCAGCGGACTTTCGCGTAGGGGTGGGCGATGACCGTAAACCCGCCCAGGGAGTGGACCTCGGCCGCAGCGATCTCGGCGTTCTGGGAGAAGGGATGGTCGGGAGCGGGGCGGTCGAAGGCGAGGGCGACGAGGTGGCCGCGGCTGACCGAGAGCTCGGAGCCGGCAAGGACGAGGACGCCGCTCTTGCGCCCTTGGGCGTCGAGCGAGGCGAAGTTCGGCTTGCCGTGGTCGGTGAAGATGATGAAATCGAGCTTGGCCGCGGCTGCGACGCGGGCGATCTCGTCCACGGTCTTGTGGCCGTCCGAGAAGCGGGAATGCATGTGGTAGGCGCCCTGGAGCTCGTAGAGGCCGTCGGGAGCGCTGCTGGAGGCGGAAGGCGCGGCAGGGGCGGATTCGTAGCGCGTGAAGCGGGCGACCTGCCAGCCCGCCCACACGATGTAAAGCGCGAGCGCGGCGAGGACGGCGCGGAAAAGGGTTTTGCGGAATTTCATTCCCGCGCTTTCTCCATGGCGAACGGCAGGGTGATGATGAACAGCAGCAGGGTCGCGACTTCGGCGTCGCCGAAGTTGTATTCCATGAATCCGGCGACGAAGAACGCCGCGAGGGCGGCGAGCGCGCCGGCTGCGGCCGCGTAGAGGGCCGGGTCCTTGGTCTTCGCGGTTCGCAGCAGCTGGAGGAGCGAGACGAAGGCCGCGGCGATGAAGGCCAGCCAGGCGAGGAGGCTGACGATGCCCCGCTCGGCGGCGATCTGGAGCAGGTTGTTGTGGAGATGGACGTTGTGCCGGGCGAGGTCGCTCAGGCCGTATTTCGGGTCCTGGAAGACGATCGACACGGTCTTGGGACCCGTGCCGAAGAGGGGATAGTCCTTGATGATCTTGAACCCGGCCCGGGCATATTCGACGCGCTCCGCGTTGGAATAGCCCTGGAGGGAGAAGATGCTCAGGATGCGGGCCTTGACCGAGGCGGGGCTGGCGAAATACACCAGCACGGCCAGGACGGGGACGAGCAGGATCAGCTTGGGCCGCCAGAGGGCGAGCAGGACGCAGAGCGCCACGCCGATCCCGATCCAGCCGCTGCGCATCAGCGTCAGGAGGAGGGCGGCGCCGCCCAGGGCGAGGCCGGCGGACCAGAGGAGGCGCGCTTTGCCCCGTTTGAAGACCGCGAAGGCCAGGGCCGCGCAACAGAAGAGGAGCATCACCCCGCCCTGGGTCATGTAGTGGCTCATGAACGCGTGGACCCGGTGGGCGGTGTCGAGCTGGCCCTTGAACACGACGGCGAAATAGCCGAAGGAGTAGAGGGCGCTGACCGCGGCCGAGACGAAAATGGCGGCGTAGGCCGGATCGAACTCGTCGCGGCGGGTGAAGGCGGCCATGACGATCGGGACCAGAAGATAGATCAGCATCCCCTTGTCGTCGGCGAGGCTGAGCGGGATGCTTTTCGAGGTCAGCGTGGCGATCAGAGAGAGGGCGACGTAGGCCAGGAGCGGCAGGAAGAAGGCCGGGTAGGCGATCGCGCGCTTTTTTTGGACGAGGAGGACGATCCAGAAGACGAGGGCGAGCGCCAGGAATATCTGCTCGAGCGAGATCGAGACGAGGGTGAAGAGGAGAGACAGGAGCGTCGCGCCGAGGAGCAGCCGTTCCCAGGGGCCCTTGCCCGCGGCCAGGGGCATGAGAAGCGTGTTCATGGAGTTTGTATTATAGCAGATTGAGGCAGGCGGCGAAGACCTCGGCGGGAGCGATGGTCCGCACGCAGCGGTAGTCGCCCGTGACGCATTCGTGCTGGCGGCAGGGCCGGCAGTCGAGCGCCTTTTCGAGGATGGCAGTCCGGCCGCCGCCCGGCCGCCAGGGGGCGAAGACGGCCGGCAGGGTCGGCCCGAAATAGGCGACGATCGGCGTCGCCGTGGACGCGGCGATGTGCATCGGCCCGCTGTCCGGCCCGACGTAGAGCGCGGCCCGGGCGATGAGCTCCCGGATTTCGATGAGGTTCAGCTGCCCCGCCAAGGGGATGACCGCGCCCGGGGGCGCCGCTTTCCCGATTTCGTCCTCGCGTTTGCGGTCGTCCTCCGCGCCGATCAGGGCCACTTTGACCCCCGGCCCGCCGGCGAGGAGCCTGATGAGCTCCGCGATGTTTGCCGCCCCCCAGTCGCGGAACTCGTTTCCCGCGCCGATATGGAGGATGACGAGCTTCGTCGACATGGCACCCGCACCCGCCTCGCGCGCGATCGCGGCCGCGCGCTCCGCCTCCTCCGGCTTCGCCGCCGGCAGCTCGAGCGGCGGGATTGCGCCGTCCGCGATGGTCGCAATCTCCGCGTCCGCACCTCGTGTCTCCGCCGTCCTCCCCGCCCCGCCCAAGGCGAGGACGAGGTTCACGTGGTTGCGGACACTGTGGATCGGAGCGCCTCCCTCCCCGGCCCGGGGGATGCGGACGTCATACAAAAGCCCTTTCCTCTTTATCGAATAGCCGATCTTGAGCCGGGCCCCGCTCGCGAACGTGATCCACGAGGCGCGCGGCCCGCCGTGGAAGTCGATCAGGACGTCGAACTTCTCTTTCCGGATCGCGCGGACCAGGGCCGCGAACTCGCGAACCCCCTGCCTGGCCGGGACGGCGATCACGCGGTCGAGGGCGGGGTTGCCTTCCACGAGGCGCCGATACGGCTCCTCGACGAGGTAGGTGAGGGAGGCGCCGGGGAAGCGCCGTTTGAGGAGGGCCACGGCCGGCGTCGTCATCACGACGTCGCCGATGCGCCGCAGCCGGATGAGGAGGACTTTCCCGACGTCAGCTCTTGGTCGGCCGATCGGGTTCAATCGTGGCCTCGTCGATCAGCATGACCGGGATGTCGTCCTTGATGGGATAGACGCGGCTGCATTTCACGCACTTCAAGCCCTTGTCGTCCGCAGTGAGCTTCACGTCCGCCTTGCACTGCGGACAGGCGAGGATCTCGAGAAGCTGGGGGTCAAGCGCCATGGAATATCTCCTCTTTCCGAATTCTCGCCGTATTCTCTCCGCCGCGGGCGACGGGCGGCCGATGGCAGAAGTAAGCATAATACAGAAATCGCGCGCCCGTCAATTCGCGGGCTCGCGAGTTGTGCGTCTCGTAAATGGCTTGGCTAAAAGAGAATCCGGGGAGACGTATCAAGGGCGATGATGTTGGCGATTCCGTCGCGATGTGATAATATCATTCCAGTTAGGCACAAACAGCCGCCGATCGAGCGGCTTACCCATATTATTATGGATTTTGAATACGTTGAGGGGAGGGAAGTTATGATTTCGAAAATGCGAGTTTGGTTGGCTATTCTCGTGATCTTCGGGGCGGCGGCCTCCGCTTCGGCGGTCGAGGTCTCGGGGCTGGGAATCAAGGCAGGAGTAAATTTCACTAAGCTTACGGGCTCCGACGTCGATGCGAATTGGAAGACCAGGACGGCCCTAGTCGCCGGCGCTTTTCTCACGCTGAAGTTCAATGATATCCTGGCCATCCAGCCCGAGATTCTCTATTCTCAGAAGGGTCCCAAGTGGGACGCCCCTCTCGACGGTCAAGCTTTCGACGGAACCGTCAATCTGAGCTACCTGGAAATCCCCGTCCTCGTGAAGTTCTATATTCCCACCGGGGTCGCTTCCCGCGTGCATCCGCACGTCTTTGTCGGGCCGTACTTTGCCTTCAAGATGGATGCCAAGCTGAATTACACATGGGGAGGGGTGAGCGACGAGCGGACGCTCGACACGATTAAAAGCACCGACCTGGGCTACGTGACTGGCGCGGGGATCGATTTCGGCGTCGGCAAAGGGAAGCTTACGCTCGATGTCCGTTACGGGGCGAGCTTCTCGGCCATAGCGACCGACTCCACGGAGAAGAATCAGACAATCTCGGCCATGATCGGATACTCGTTCAAGTAATCCGATCTTTTTTTATAGCGATATTTATTCTTCTTTGAGGGGGGCTCTCGTTTGCCACCCACCCGATTCATTTTGCCTTATACCATCGGTCTGCGATCCCAACCTGATCGCAAATTGACAAAAACCCCCCGCTGAATTACGTTACAGGGGAAAATCGACCGCCATGACCTTCACGTTCTTGGGAGCCTACGATCCGGACTATCCCCGCAACGCGGTGATCCGCAAGGGGTTGCGGCAGCTCGGCGTTTCTCCGCGCGAATGCCGCGCGGACCGGGCGTGGAAGTTCTGGGTCCGATATCCGGTCCTTCTCCTACGCCTTATGAAGCCCGCGGCGGCGGCCGACCGCCGGGGCGCCCCCGCTCGCGGTCCCCGCTGTCTGTTCGTCCCCGAATTCGGCCAGAAGGACGTCCCCCTGGCCCGCTTTTGGGCGACGCTGACGGCCCGCAAAGTCATTTTCGACCCTCTCGCGGCGCGCTACGAAACCAAGGTCGTCGATTGGCGGCGCCTCCCATCCGACTCGCCCGTGGCCTGGTGGAATTTCCAGATCGACCGGGCGGCGTTCGCGGGCGCCGACCTCGTCCTCGCGGACACGGCGGCTCACAAGGCTTACTACTGCGAAACTTACGGATTGGACCCGGCCAAGGTCGAGGTCCTGCCCCTCGGCTTCGACGACGATATCTTCCGCCCGCCCGCCGAGGGCGGCGCGGGCGCCTCCGCCGCAATCCCGGCCGGCCGCGCGCCCGGCCGACCGTTCGAAGTCCTCTTCACCGGGTCGTTCCTCCCGCTCCACGGGACGGAGGTCATCATCGAGGCGGCCCGGATCGTGGCCGGCTGCGATCCCGGCATCCGCTTCACTTTCATCGGCTCGGGCCGGACCCATGCCGCCGCCCGCCGGGCCGCCGAGGCAGCCGGCCTGACCAACGTGGTTTTCGCCGGCCGGCGGCCGCCGGACGAGCTTCCCGCTTCGCTTGCCGCCGCGGACATCTGCCTGGGCATCTTCGGCCGGACGGAAAAGGCCTGGCGCGTCGTGCCCCACAAGCTTGTCCAAGCCCTGGGCGCGGGGAAGCCGGTCATCACTGCCCGCACGCCCGCCGCGGAAGAATTTTTCACTCACCGCCGGCATCTTCTGTTCTGCGACGAGCCGCTCGCCGAATCGCTCGCCGCGGCCGTCCTCGAGCTTAAGGCCGACGCGGCGCTCCGCGAGCGCATCGCTCGGGACGGCTGCGCCCTGGTCCGGGAGCGATTTTCGCCGCGGGCGACGGCTGCGCGCCTGATGGAGATCGTCGAAAAGCACTTCGGCGAAAGTGGCCATCCCGAGCGAAGAGAGGGACGGACATGATTCCTTCGCTCGCTCGCAACGACGCTTGGCGCCCACTCTTCCTTCCCCCGTATAAAGGCGAAATCGCGGAAAATTATGCAACGCCCGAATTCCTGGCCTTCCTGGCCGATCCCAACGCTCTTCTGTCCGGCCCGGGAACCGAGATCCTTCTTGCCGGCCGGAACACGGTGGCCGCGGTCAAGGACGCGCCCGCCGGCCGCCCGGCGGAGGGGATCGTCGTCAAATCCTTCGGCGCCCGCGGGATCTCGCGCCTGAAATCCCTGGTCCAGCCGTCAAAGGCGGCCAAGGCCTGGCGCGGGGCGGTCGCCCTCGTCGAATCGGGGTTCGGGACGGCCGGGCCGATCGCCTATCTCGAGCGCCGTCGCGGCGGCTTCGTCCGGGAAAGCTATTTCGTCGCCGAACGCCTGACGGGCGGCCGCGAGATCCGGTTCCTCTTCCGCGAGCTCCCGGCCGCGAAGCTCGAACCGTTGCTCGCCGCCCTGGCCGGCGAGCTCGTCCGGGTCCACGCCGCGGGCCTCCTCCACCGCGACCTCTCGGACGGCAACATCCTCGTCGAAAGCGCCGGCGACGGGTTCCGCTTCGTCTTCCTCGATACGAACCGCGTCCGGAGCCGGGCGCGCCTAGGGTCGATGGCCCGGGCGAGGAACCTCGTCCGGCTCGGCGTCCCGGCCGCCCATCGTCCCTATTTCCTCGAGTGCTACGCGGCCGCGGCGGGCCATCCCCTGCGGCCGGGCTTCACCCTCTGCTATCGCGCCGCGAAAGCGGCTTTCTCCGGCTGGATCGTCCTCAAGAAGAAGCTCAAGCTGAAAAAACTGGCCCGGAAGCTGAAGATCCAATGAGCCGCTTCAAATTCGAGTGGAACGAATTCGCCGACCAGCCGCACAACGTCGCCCCGCGGTCGGAGCGGACGCGCCACCACATCAGGCATTGGCGGACGTATGTCTCGCTCGTCTGGGCGAACCTCCTCTGCGGCCCGCTCGCGTTCGCCCGCTACCGCCGCCTCCGGAAGCTGATGTTCCGGCGGCCGGTCGCCATCGGCCGGGAGATGTTCGCCGTCGCGGTCTCGCCCCGGGCGGGCCGGAACGAGGAGGTGGCCGCGCTCCTCGATGAGACCGGCGTCCGCGAGACGCTGGTTCGCGTCCCCTCCTGGGAGAGGGACAGGCTCGGCGACTATGAGGACTTCGCCCGCCTCCTCCGCGCGCGCGGCATGGGGCTGACGTTCGCCCTCCTCCAGCGGCGCGAGGACGTGGCCGACGCGGCGGGCTGGGCGCGCTTCGTCGAGGATTGCTTCGCCCGGCTCGGCCCGTTCGGCCGGGAATTCGAGATCGGGCATGCTTGGAACCGGACGAAATGGGGCGTCTGGGACTACTCCGAATACCTCGCCCTGGCCCGCCCCGCGTTCGCCCTCCGCGACCGATACGGGGTCAGGTTGATCGGCCCGGCGGTGATCGACTTCGAGTTCCATCTCTACCCGCCGACGCTTCGCGTCCTGCCGTTCGACACGTCAAGCTCGCTCCTCTACGTGGACCGCGTGGGTGCGCCCGAGAACGCCCAGCACGGCTATACGGCGGCCATGAAGGTCGCCCTGTTCAAGGCCTACACTGAGGTTTCAGCAAGGCGGCCGCTCGGCTGCCGGATCACGGAGGTCAACTGGCCCCTGGCTGGGACGGGCCCCTATTCCCCCGCATCCGGGAGGCCCAACGTTTCGGAAGGCGAGCAGGCGGACTATCTCGTCCGCTATTACATCATCTGCCTCGCGAGCGGGCTCATCGAGCGCGTCACCTGGTGGCAGCTCGTCGCGCCCGGCTATGGCCTCGTCGACAGCCGCGAGGAGCCGTGGCGGCGCCGGCCGTCCTGGTTCGCCCTCCGGACGATGGTCGCCGAGCTTGCGGGTGCCGAATTCATGGGCAAGGACGTGGGGCGGGCGGAGCGGGCGGAGCGGGCGGAGCGGGGCGCGGAAATCTATCGCTTCCGGAAGGCGGGCCGGGAATTCGCGGTCTGCTGGACGAACGGCGCGCCGGCCGAAATCGATCTCGGCCGACCGGTTGCCCGGATCCTGGATCGCGACGGACGTGAGATCGCCGGGAGGAGCGGATCGGTCAAGGTCGAGAGGAACCTGAAATATGTCTTCTTCGGATGATCGGAAAACGGGGGCGAAAAGCTCCGCGGGCCGGGATGTTTCGAAATTCACGGAAGCGGGCGTCCGAGACTACGAGCGCTGGCGCTACCGCGGGATCGATCAGCGGATCGTCCACGCCCGCGAGACCCGGTTGATCGAACGCCACTTCGCCGCGATCCGCGCCGCGGGCGGGTTTCCCGAAGCCGGGGCGGCGGTGCTCGACCTCCCGTGCGGCTACGGCCGCTTCTCGAAGCTCCTCCGAAATCATGCCCGCCGCCTGGTCAACGGCGACCTGTCGTTCGAGATGGTGAAAAGGGCGGCGGCGGCTGAAGGAGTCGTCGCCAACGCCAAGCAGGGGCTTCCGTTCAAGGACGGCGTCTTCGAAGTCGTTTTCTCGCTCCGGTTCTTCCACCACGTCCACGATGCCCGCGACCGGGAGGCGATCCTGCGCGAATTCCGGCGGGTGACGTCGGGCTGGGCGATCGTTTCGTTCTACCGGACGAGCGGCTTACACGGCCTCCAGCGCCGTCTCCGGCGGAAGTTCCACAAGAGCCGGACCAACATCAAGATGATCGAGCCGGGGACGTTCGAGCGCGAGGCGGCCGCGGCCGGGTTCGATGTTGTGAAAATCGCGCCCCTCTTCCGCGGCCTGCACGCCTACCACCTGGCCCTGCTGCGAGCAATCGGCGAAATAATCGGTGACAGTAACCTGATTTCCGAATTTCAACCGCCATCTGATTGATAGGCGGGGAACTTCAAAAATACTGGGGTTCGACAGTAAAAGGCA
>PLMN01000005.1 GCA_003141555.1 Candidatus Aminicenantota bacterium | reverse complement strand
AGCATACATCAGAGCGGATGCTATGTCAAGAACTTTCGTATTGAAAAGTGGAGCGCCCCCTTTTAGCGTGAGTCGCGCGGAATGTCAATTGACCGCGCGATGGTGTACGGAAATCGGTGACACGATCAGCGAAATTCGGTGACACGAACCCAAATCCAGAGAATTGGGATCGCGTCACCGAATTCCGGGGGTCTTTCTCTTCCGCCGCCTGATGTATAATAGCCGACGAACGCTCCGGCGGCCCCAGGACGACGAAATCGGTGACACGAACTCTAGGAAGACGGTGACACGAACCCAAATCAAGAGAATTGGGATCGCGTCACCGTCTTCCTCGCGTCACCGATTTCCAAGCCGCCGGGAGGAGAGACGCGCATGAAGAATTGGACGGCGGCGATCATGATTCTCGGCATTCTCGGCCTGGCGGCCGGGCTGTCCGCGCAGGCGCCCGCTCAGGCTCAGGCACAAACGCAAATACCGGCGCCCGCGACCCCGAGCGTGCGGCCGGTCAAGGACGATGTCGGCTTCTGCTGGAACGCGGCGAGCATGAAGATCCTCGTCGACTACCTGGCCTCCCAGGAGAAGGAGAGCTTTCCGACGGAGGGCCTCGCGGCGGCGATTTCGCCCCACGACGACTATCTTTACGCCGGGCGCCTTTATTATCCCCTGTTCAAGGCCCTCCGGGCGAGGGAAGTCGTGATCTTCGGCGTCACCCACGGCGCCGTGCGCAAGGAGATCAAGGACCCGCAGGGCATCCTCATCCTGGACGAATACCCCTCCTGGCCCGGCGTCCTGAAGCCGATCGCTCCCTCGCCGCTCCGCGAATACATCAAGGCGCGCCTCGACAAGACCGCCTTCATGGTCAACAACCGGGCCCACGAGCTCGAGCATTCGATCGAGGCGCTCCTGCCGTTCCTCCAATATTTCAATCCGGACGTCAAGATCACGCCGATCATGGTCGCGCCCATGCCCTTCGACAAGATGGAGGAGATCTCCGGGAAGCTGGCCGACGTCGTCGCCGGCTACATGAAGGAGAAGGGGTTGAAGGCTGGGCGGGACATCGCCTTCCTGATCTCCTCGGACGGCAACCACTACGGCGTGGATTTCAACAACTCGCCGTTCGGCCAGGGCGAGAAGGCCTGGGAGACGGCGCTCGCGTTAGACAAGCGCCTGATCGGCACGTATCTCGAGGGCGGGCTCGAGGCGGCGAAGATCCAGGGCCTGACCAAGGAAATCTGGGGGGTGACATATCTTGATTACAGGAACACGTATTGGTGCGGCAAATACAGCGTCCCGTTCGGGCTCCTGGCGGCCGAGAAGATCATCCGCAAGGCCGAGGGCAAAGGCCTGACCGGCAAGCTCTTCCGTTATTCCGACACCTACAGCGAGGGCGCGCTGCCTCTCAAGAAGATCGGCCTGGGAACGACCGCGCCGTTCTCCTTGCGGCACTGGGTGAGCTTCTTCTCGGTCGGGTACTACCTGAATTAGGGATCGAGGATGAAAAAAGCCCTTATCACGGGAATCACAGGCCAGGACGGATCTTATCTAGCCGATTTTCTGCTCTACAAAGGCTACGAGGTCCACGGCATCGTCCGTCGCTCCAGCAGCTTCAACCGCGGCCGGATCGACCACCTGTATCGGGATGAGCATCTGCCGAATGTCCGTTTCTTTCTCCATTACGGCGATCTGGCGGATTCCGAGCAGATGACCGATCTTATTTACAACTTCAAGCCCGACGAGATCTATCATCTCGGCGCCCAGAGCCATGTCCGAGTGAGCTTCGATCTCCCCGAATACACGGGAAATATCACGGCGCTCGGGACGACGCGCCTCCTCGAAGCCCTCCGCCGGAGCGGCGTGAAGGCGCGCTTCTACCAGGCCTCGAGCAGCGAGATGTTCGGCGCCGCGCCCCCACCCCAAAGCGAATCCACGCCCTTCCATCCCCGCAGTCCCTATGGCGCCGCCAAAGTCTATGCCTACTGGATGGTCCGGAATCACCGCGAGGGGTATGGCCTATTCGCCTGCAACGGGATCCTCTTCAACCATGAGTCGCCCCGCCGAGGCGAAGCGTTCGTCACGCGCAAGATTACATTCGGCTTGGCGAATATCCTCGCCGGCAAGGAAAAGAAGCTCTATTTCGGCAATCTCGAAGCCAGAAGGGATTGGGGCTATGCTCCCGATTATGTCGAAGCCATGTGGCTCATGCTTCAACAGGAAAAGCCCGATGATTATGTCATCGGCACCGGGGAGACTTATTCCGTCCGAGAATTCATGGAAGCCGCGTTTTCTTATATGAACATGGATTGGCGGGATTACGTGGAGATCGACCCCGTTTATTTCCGCCCGACGGAAGTCGAATGCCTTCAGGCCGATTCGGCCAAATCAAAGCGGGAGTTGGGCTGGGTGCCGAAGGTTTCCTTCAAGGATCTCGTGAAAATCATGGTGGATTCCGACCTGGAAGCCGCGGGGCTTTCTTCGCCGGGCGAGGGCAGAAAAATTGTCCGGAATAAAGGATTGACCTGGAGCGGATAAGCCTGCACGAATCAGTCGTCCGTCTTGTCGGCCGTGGCCTGCGCGGCTATCGGACGGCCGGCTTGAGCGCTATTTCTTGCGGGTGAAATCGAGAACGCCGGACGCACCCTGCGGGTGCTCCCATTGGCCCGTCATCTTGTCCCCGGCGACCTTCAGCCGGAAGGTGATCAGTGCGCCGTCCGCCAGGGGGAAGGTAAGCGTCAAATTATCGTCCTTGAATTCGACGATCTTGATCTCCGTCCCCACGGTGATCATGTTCATCGAATCCTGGACCGTGCCCGAGTAGGCGTCCTTCTCCTTCTTGATGACGAGCTGCAGATCCAGCGTCCCGGCGTCGGGGACTTCGGTCTTCCCGTTCCATGTTCCGGTGATGTCGGGAGCCGGCGCGGGCTTCGGCGCGGGAGTCGGCGCTTGGGCAAACGCAGCGTGCGCGCTCAGGCAAAGAGCAACCATCGCGATAAGTGTGAGGATCTTTTTCATGGGATTCTCCTGCGGCATGAACTCATCCATTCTCTTCTCTATAGACGTATTTCCCACGGAAAGGTTCCTCGGGGCGCTTCTCCCGTTAATTTTTTCGGCCGGGTGTGATAGTCTCTAGGAAACCCCATCAAGTCGAGGAGGAGGGCCCGATGCGCATTGAACGGATCGAAATCCGCTACACCAAAATGGAGCTCGTCTCTCCCTTCGAAACGTCCATGGGGGTCGAGGCTCACGAGCACCACATCCAGGTCCGCGTCGACGGCGAGGGCCTGACCGGCTGGGGGGAGTGCGCCGTCTCGGATACCCCGCACTATTCGCCGGAGACCGTCGAAACGGCGTGGCACATCCTCCGCGACTTCCTGATCCCGGCCGTTCTGGGGAGGAGGATCGGCGCGGTCGGCGAAGTTCTCCCGCTCTGGGTGAAAGTCCGCGGCCACAATATGGCCAAAGCCGGGCTCGAGTCGGCCTTGTGGGACGCGCTGGCCAAGGAGCAGGGCATTTCGCTGGCGAAAGCCCTGGGCGGCACGCGGGACCGCGTCCCGGTCGGGGTCAGCGTCGGCCTGCAGGCGTCGCCCGAAGCCCTGGTCCGAAAGGTGGCCGCCCACCTGGCCGAGGGCTACAAGCGGATCAAGCTGAAAATCGCGCCGGGGCGCGACGTCGCCCTGGTCAAGGCCGTGCGCCGGGAATTCCCGGACATTCTCCTCCAGGTGGACGCGAACTCGGCGTTCGCCCTGGACGACGTCGGGATCTTCCGGGCGATGGACGATGAGCGGCTCCTCCTCATCGAGCAGCCGCTCGGCTACGAAGACATCTACGACCACGCGAAACTGCAGAGGGAGCTCAAGACGCCGATCTGCCTCGACGAGAGCATCCATTCCGCGGCGGACGCGCGCGCCGCGGTCGAGCTCGGCAGCTGCCGGGTGATCAACATCAAGCCGGGGCGGGTCGGCGGCTTCTCGGAGTCGAAGGCCATCCACGATTTTTGCGCGGGGGCCGGCATCCCCGTCTGGCACGGCGGAATGCTCGAGTCGGGGATCGGCCGGGCGGGCAACGTCGCCCTGGCCTCGCTCCCCAATTTCACCCTGCCGGGCGACATCTCGGCCAGCCGCCGCTATTTCAAGCAGGACATCGTCGAGCCCGAGTTCGTCATCGACAAGGATTCCATGATGGCCGTCCCGGTCGGGCCGGGGATCGGGGTCGAGGTCTTGGCCGACCGCTTGGAGAAGGTGACGGTCCGGCGCCAGGAGTTCAAAATAAATCGGTGACAGTAACCTGATTTCCGAATTAATTAAGGTGATAGGCGAGGAGGCATCATGATCGGACTTCGGAAGCTCGGATGGACGGCGGGCGCGTTTCTCCTGGCGGGCTTCGCCCTCGCGGCGGACCCTCCCGGCCGGGTCGGCTACGGCTACGCCATCTCTGACGGCCCCGTCTGTTCTCTCTGGTGGGCGGAGGGAGCCTACAAGGTCATGAAAGACGATCCCGCGCCGCCCGTTGCGGCAGCCGCTGGGATCCGCATCTCCTGCGCCCGCAACGAATACGAGCCTTTTCTCCTCGTTCTTCGGCCCAAAGCCCCGTTAGACGACATCCGCGTCCACGTTTCCGACCTCACCGGTCCCGGCGGCGCCGTGCTGCCGGCCGCTTCCTTGTCCGTGCGGCACGTCGAATACGTACGCGTCGAGATTCCCACGGATGCGGCGGGAAAGGCCGGTTGGTGGCCCGACCCGCTGCCGCCCTACGACGGGCCGTTTTCCGCGCCGGCGCTCGAAAACCATCCGCTCTGGATCACGGTCTTCGTCCCGCCGGACGCCAAGCCCGGCGACTACCGGGGCATGATCGCCCTGTCGGCGGGGACATGGTCCGAGATCGTGCGCCTCGAGCTCAAGGTGCGCGACTTCGCCCTGCCCGACAAGCCCTCGATCCGGTCGTCCTTCGGCTTCTCGGCCGACGACATCCGCCGCTATCACAACCTGGAGACGCCCGAGGAGGTCGAAAAGGTCGTGGACCTCTATTTTCAAGACATGAAAGAGCACCGGGTCGCTCCGACCTCCCCGTTCGAGCTTTACCCGATCAAGATCGACTTCAGCGGCGTCTTCTGGGAAGGGGGAGAGTTCGTGACGGCCCCGGTCCACGGCGGGAAGCGGGCCCTGAAAGTCGTCGACGCAGACGCGACCCGCGCGGTCGACGCCCGGACGGCGGCGAGCGTTCCCGTGGAGCCGGGCGTGGCCTATGCGCTGTCTCTTTGGGTCAGGACGGAAAAGCCCGACCAGGAATATTCCGTCCTCCTCGAGGCCGCGAACGTCGAAGGGACACCTCTCTACGGACGCAACGTCCTCGAGGTCTTCAAGGGGACGGGCGACTGGAAGAAGGAGTCAATCGAGATCAAGAGCTTCGGTCCCGGCGTCGCGTCCGTGAGGCTGCGCCTCTTCCCCGCGTTCAGGAGCGCCGACGGGACGGCCCTCGGCACGGCCTATTTCGACGACATCGCCCTGATCCGGGCGGCGGGGCCCGGGGCGAACCTCGTGCCGGGCGGCGACTTCGAGATGCCGGTCGAGGCGATGAGCATCGCGGCCGATTTCCGCGCCTTCGACCGCGGCGGGAAGCGCTATCTCGACGAATTCGGCTTCAACGCGTTCGACCTCCCGCTCGAGGGGCTGGGATCGGGCTCGTTTTACGACCGCAAGGCGGGGATGTTCGGCGGGTTCCCCCAGGGATCGCCCGAATACGACCGGCTCCTGAGCCAGTACCTGCGCCAGGTCGAGGCCCACCTCGCGGCGAACGGCTGGCTGGGCAAGGAATACATCTACTGGTTCGACGAGCCCGACCCCAAGGACTATCCCTTCGTCCGCGAGGGCATGCTCAACATCCGGAAGAACGCGCCCCGGCTGACCCGGTTCATCACCGAGCACCGGCCCGGCCCGGAGATCATGGACGTCTCCGAGATCGGGTGCACGATCTTCGACCGCGTCGATCCCAAGGCCGTCGCGGAGCTTTCGCCAAAAGGAAAAGGGCGCGAGTTCTGGTCGTATCTCTGCACCGGGCCCAAGAGCCCGTGGGTCACGCTCTTCATCGACCATCCGGCGGTCAACCTGCGGATGTGGCTCTGGATGAGCTACGCCTGGGGGCTGAAGGGCATCCTGGTTTGGCGGGCCAACTACTGGAACAGCTCGTCGCTCTATCCGGCCGACGTCCTCCAGAGCCCGTGGGCCGACCCGATGTCGTATACGGTCGGCTACGGCGTGCCGTTCGGCCAGCCGAATCACTGGGGCAACGGCGACGGCCGGTTCCTCTATCCGCCCAACCGCGACCCGAACCGGGACAAGACGAAATACCTCGGTGGGCCGATCGACTCCGTCCGCTGGGAGATCCTCCGCGAGGGAATCGAAGATTACGAGTATTTCGTCCTGCTGGAGAAGGCGGCCGCCGCCGCACCTCCGGCCCGGGCGGCGCTGGCCGCGGAGGCGCGCGCTCTCCTCAAGTTCCCCGCCACGTTATTCACGAGCGGCAAGGAGTACACGAAGGACCCCAAAGCGCTCCTCGATTACAGGGCGAAGGTCGCTGATCTCATCGAGAAGCTGCTGAAAAAATGAAAAAGAATTGGAAAAGAATTGGTGACAGTAACCTGATTTCCTGATTTCGCTTGAATCAACAAAACTTCTTACAAAAAAGGGGACACAGAGCCCCACCCCTCTCTTTGTTGATAGAAGGCTAGTGCTCTGTGTCCCCTTTTTCAGTCGTCGTCCTTGGCCCCGCGCGGGGTGACCGCCCACTCGGGGTAGGGCGCGTCGCCGCCCTTCATGGCGTGCCAGAGGATCCGGTTCAGGACGTCCTCCGGGCAGGCGTCCGGGCGCGAGAAATCGAGCTTGGCCGACATCGCGGCCATGTTCCGCTGCACGGGATTGGCGATCTTCTTCCGGGGCGGGTTCACGGTCTCGTACGGCACGCGCCGGGGCACGGAGGCGAACGGGGCGAAATCAGGCGTGTCGGTGAAGGCGTCGAACATCGGCGTCGCGGCCGCGTCGAACTGGTTCATCGGCGGCAGGCCCAGGATCTGCTCGATCGTCCGGAGGAGGCTGACCGTGTTGTAAGGCGTGCCGACGACCGCGTGCCGCTTCGTGTAGGGGCTGGCGACATAGGCCGTGGTCCGGTAGCCGCTCACGTGGTCCCAGCCGTCCTGGGGATCGTCCTCGATCCCGAACACGACGGTCTCCTTCCAGAACTTGCTGCGGCTGATCGCCTCGACGATCCGGCCGAAGGCGGCATCGTTGTCGGCCGCGAAAGCCGCCGGCGTCGGCAGGCCCTCCTTCGTCCCGCTGGTGTGGTCGTTGGGCAGGCAGATCAGGACGAGGTCGGGGAAATTTCCCGCCGTCTCGAACTCCTTGAGCTCCTTGATGAAATAGTCGGCCCGCCAGGAATCCGGAACCTCCATGCTCCAGCCGATCGATTTTGAGGCGATATACGGCCTCAGCTGCTCGACCCCGGGGGTGCTCCCGATCACGATCCGGCCCGTGGGATTCTTGTATTCGGCCCAGCCGTCGCGCCAAGTGATGTCGCCCTTCCGCTTGGGGTCCGCCCAGCGGACATCGCCTATGGTGAACTCGCCGTAATCGCGGAGCGTCTTGCCGTGGCGGAGGGCGTTGTCCCAGATGAAGCCGGTCGGGGCGTACGCCAGGGAGTCGACTTCGTTCGCGCCCATGCCGTCCGGATAGCTCCGCGGCCAGCCGGTGAACGCTTTTTCGACATAATCCGTGGCGAAGGCCGTCATGCTCCATTCATGGCCGTCGGCGCTCAGGATGCTGCAGCAGAAGGTGTTGTCGAGGAGGGTGAACTCCCGGACGAGCTTGTGCTGGTTCGGGGTGACATTCTCCCCGAACATGACGAGCGACGGGTCGCCGTTCCCTTCCTTGACGTCGCCCAGGACCTGGTCGTAGGACCGGTTCTCCTTGATGACGTAGACCACATGCTTGAAGACGCTCGGCTCGCCGATCCGCTCCGGGATGGGCCGGGCCGTTAGGCCGGTCCGCGGCGGCTGCTTCGTCGCGGCGATGGCCTCCTGGTGGAAATTGGACCAGACCGCGGCCGAGAGCTTCGGCAGCTCGGACTCCGCGGGGACCGGAATGAGGGACAGCGATCCGTGGAACTGGCGGGAGTTGAACCCCTTGCCGCCGGTCCGCTTGTCCACGTCGGGGGCGGTTTCGATGCCCTTGATATTGGCCACGATCAGTTTGTCCAGGCCGCGGTGGTAAAGCACCGCGCCGGGGTACCAGCCGGTCGGAATCGCGCCCAGGAATTCCGAGGCGCGCTTGGCCGGTTTGAACCGGATGACGGCCACGGCGTTCTGGGTGCCGTTGGCGACATAGAGGGTTTTGCCCGAGGCGTCGAAGGCCAGGGCGTTGGGCGAGGCGCCGAACACGTCAGCCGGCGAGGGCTTGGCCCAGATGGTTTCCACGACCGCGTCCGTCTTCGTGTCGATGACGCTCAGCGTGTCGCTGGCCGCGTTGGCGCAGACGAGATAGCGGCCATCGGGGGAGAGGGCCAGGGCCGAGGCGTGGAGCTGGACCACGATCTCCGCGGCCGTCGTCCCGGCGTCGAGGTCGATCACCGAGACCGACCCCTCGTTGGCGGCGGATGTCGCCGGATCGATCTTGACGGTCGTCCCCTTGCCGGCTGGCCCGGTCGCATCGCCGGGCTTCGGGCGCCGCCCGCCCCAGTTGCTCACGTAGGCCTTCCGGCCGACGAGCATGACGTCGTAGGGCGCGACCCCGACGTCGAACGTCCGGAGGAGCCTGCCCGAGCTCGGATCGAGCTCGGCGAGGCGGTTCGAGAGGTTCAGGGCCACGTAGAGGCGGGTGCCGTCGGGGGACATGGCGAGGCCCGCGGGGATTTCCTCGGCCCGCCCCGGCGCTCCGGCCGGCGGCAGAGGCAAAGAGACCAGCCCGGTGATCGATCCGTCGGGACCGACGTCGAAGACTTTGATGTTGCCGTTGACGTTGCTCATGTAGAGCCGCTTCCCGTCCGGCGAGAAAATGAGGCCGGTGTAGCTCACTTGGCCTTTATCGTCGGGTTTCAGGATGTTGGCGGACGTCGGCGCGGGTTTTTTCTCGTCCGGCGGATCGGGCGGCAGCAGGACGTGCTGCCGGATGTCGCCCGTCGCCGGGTCGAGCACGATGATCTCGTGCGTCCTTCCGGCCGTGACCAGGATCCTTCCGTCGGGGCTGAGAGCGAGGACCTGCGGCCGCAGGCCGGGCAGCTCCACCTGGAGCCCGGCCGGCGTGACGACCTGGTTCACCGGGAGCTTCGTCGGCGGGGCGAGGACGGTCGGCGCCGGATCCTTGGCCGGGCCGGAGCACGCCGAGACGAGCGCCGCGAGCAAGGCCAGGATCGCGAGGACCCGCAAGGAAGCCCCGCGTCCGCGGCCGGATAAACGAGCTGATTTTCTTCTTATCTTCTTCATGAAACGTGAATTGTATGAAAATCCGGGGAGGGACACAAGGCCCCCGGCCCGGCCCTTGTGGAGGCCGCATGGATTTATATAGAATCAGGCTTGATGCGCTGCCGCCTCCGGATCGCGAAACGAGGAAGGAAGGCTATGATGTTCAAGCACACGCGATGGTTCTGGGTCTCCATTCTGGCCCTCGCCGTCCTTCGGATCGGCGGCCTCGCCGCGCCGGCCGGCGACATTGTGCCCAAATCCGCCCCGGGTTCCCCGATTTCGGTCGGCCGGGACGTGGTCCTTCTCGACGCCGGCTGGCGGTTCGCCCTCGGCCACGCCTCGGATCGGAGCCGCGACTGGGGCTTCGGCGGCGACATGGAGTATTCCAAGATCAAGAGCTGGAACGGCCCGGCCCAGCCGGACTTCAAGGATGCGGCCTGGCGCCTGCTCGACCTGCCCCACGACTGGGTCGTGGAGCTGCCTTTCGTCGACAAGCCGGCCAGCGATGAGCTCGAGTACCACGGTTTCAAGCCCGTCGGCCAGGCGTTTCCGGCGTCGTCGGTCGGCTGGTATCGGCGGCATCTCGCTGTCCCGGCGGTGGATGAGGGCCGGCGCTTTTCGCTCGAATTCGACGGCGTGTTCCGCGACTGCCTGGTCTGGATCAACGGCGTGCTCGTCGGCCGCCACGAGGGGGGTTACGCGCCCTTCGGGTTCGACGTCACGGACGTCGTGGACTGCGGGCGGGACAACGTGATCGCCGTCCGGGTCGACGCCTCGCGGGCCGAGGGCTGGTTTTATGAAGGCGCGGGGATCTATCGCCATGTCCGGCTGATCAAGACCGGCCCCGTCCACGTCCCGCGGGGAGGGATCGTGGTTGCTCCGGCCGTGGCTGGAACGGGCGCGGACGTCGCGATCCGGACGTCGGTGACCAACGACGCGGGCAGGCCGGCGGCCGCCGCGCTGGAGTTCCGGATCGTCGACCCGGCGGGGAAGACCGTCGCGACGTCCGTCGACGCGTCCGTGGCCGTCGGGCCGTG
The DNA here is from genome assembly GCA_003141555.1 of Candidatus Aminicenantota bacterium. Taxonomy (GTDB): domain Bacteria; phylum Acidobacteriota; class Aminicenantia; order Aminicenantales; family UBA4085; genus FEN-413. The sequence continues at coordinate 253,464 of PLMN01000005.1, read as the reverse complement.
GTCGACCGCGGAGGTCCGCCGGGCTCCACGGCTGTCCGATCCCGTCTTGTGGTCGCTCGAGGCACCCCGGCTCTACCGTTTGATTTCCACGGTCCGTGTCGACGGCCGGACGGTCGAAGAGATCACGACCCGGTTCGGCATCCGCGACATCCGCTTCGATCCCGACAAGGGCTTCTTCCTTAACGGCCGGCGCGTCCAGCTCAACGGAGTGTGCTGCCACCAGGACCACGCCGGCGTCGGCGCCGCCGTTCCCGACAGCGTCCAGCGTTGGCGGATCGCCCGGCTCAAGGAGATGGGGGTCAACGCCTATCGCACGTCCCACAACCCGCCGGCGCCGGAGATCCTGGACGCCTGCGACGAGCTGGGAATGCTGGTGATGGACGAAACGCGCCTCTTCAGCTCGAGCGAGGCGTCGCTCGAGCAGCTGGCGGCCATGGTCCGGCGCGACCGCAACCACCCGTCGGTCATCCTCTGGTCGATCGGCAACGAGGAGGAGGACGTGCAGGGCACTCCGCTCGGCCGGCGCGTGGCGGAGACCATGGCCCGGACGGTCAGGGCCCTCGACGCCACCCGGCCCGTCACCTACGCCAGCAACTCCGGGTACTACGAGGGGACCAACGAGGTCATGGACGTCCGCGGCTTCAACTACCACATGGACGCCATCGACGGCTACCACAAGGCCCATCCGAAGCAGCCCCTCTACGGCTCCGAGATCGCCAGCACGCTCACCACGCGCGGCGAATACGCCCGGGACGACGCTCGAACATACCTGCCCGCCTACGATAAGAACAAGCCCGCGTGGGGGGAGTTCGCCGAGGAGTGGCTGACGTTCTACGCGGCCCGGCCGTGGCTGGCCGGGGCGTTCATCTGGACGGGCTTCGACTACCGCGGCGAGCCGACGCCCTTCCACTGGCCCTGCATCAGCTCCCATTTCGGCATCCTCGACACGTGCGGGTTCGCCAAGGACCTGTTCTGGTATTACAAGAGCTGGTGGACCGCAGACCCGGTCCTCCACCTGCTGCCGCATTGGAACTGGAAAGGGAAGGAGGGCCAACCGATTGAGGTCTGGGCCTTCACCAACTGCGACGAGGTCGTCCTCTCGCTGAATGGAAAGGCGCTCGGCGTGCGCAAGGTCGCCCCGAACGGCCATGCCGAATGGCGGGTTCCCTATGCGCCCGGCCGGCTCGAGGCCGTAGGCTTCAAGGGCGGCAAGGAGATTCTCCGGGAAGCCGTCGAGACCACCGGCCCCGCCGCCCGGATCGTCCTGGCGGCCGACCGGCCCGCGATCGGCGCGGACGGCCGCGACGTGGGCATCGTCGCGGTTTCGGCGGTGGACGCGGCGGGCCGTCCCGTCCCGACCGCGGACGCGGACATCGCCTTCGAGGTGAAGGGACCCGGCCGGATCATCGGCGTGGGCAACGGCAACCCGAGCAGCCGCGAGCCGGACGTGTTTCCCGCGGGCGGCGCGGCGCGACGGCGCCTGTTCAATGGGTTCGCCCAGGTCCTCGTCCGGTCCGCGGGCGGCCCGGGCGAGATCGGGCTGACCGCCACGGCGGCCGGCTTGGCGCCCGCGGTCCTGACCCTTCGGGCAGAGGTCAATAAATGAGGAGATCTCCATGAAAAAGTTTTGGCTGGTTCTTGGTTTCATAAGCACTCTGGCCCTCGCGGGCCGCGCCCAGCAGGCGCCGCCGGCGTCGTTCGCCGCGGACTTCCTCGACAAGGCGATGCGGATCGACCTCTTTCACGTCGGCGACGCGAAAGAGGAGGTGATGACGATCGACCGGATCTCGCAGGAAGGGATCTGGCCCGGCACATTCACCCACCTCATCGATCCCTATAACTACGGCCATTACGTCCTCAAGGTCTACGATGTGGCCTCGAACCGGCTGATGTTCTCCGGCGGCTGCGACGACCAGTTCAGCGAATACAAGACCACGACCCCGGCCCTGAACGGCGTCAAGCGGACCTTCGAGCGGTCCGTGCGCTTCCCGTATCCGAAGCGGCCGGTGCTCGTGGTCATCGAAGCGCGCGACAAGAAGAACATCCTTCACCCGATGTTCGACGTGACGATCGACCCGGCGGATTACCACATCAACCGCGAGACGACCGCGGCCGGAGACTTCGTCTACGAGGCGCTGACGAGCGGCGACCCGCATGACAAGGTCGATTTCGTCTTCCTTGCCGAGGGCTACACGGCCGCGGACAAGGACAAGTTCAAGGCCGACGTCGACCGGATGACCGCCTTCCTGTTCACCGTCGAGCCCTACAAGAGCGCCCGGGCAAAGTTCAACGTCCGGGGCGTGTTCCGCCCCTCGGCGGAGAGGGCGATGGACGAGCCCCGTCAGAACATCTACAGGAAGACGGTCCTCGATGCTTCGTTCAACGCCTTCGACCTCGACCGCTACATGCTGATCGAGAAGGACCACCGGATGCACGAGATGGCGGCCCAGGTGCCGTACGACGCGATCATCGTCCTGGTCAACAGCAAGCGCTACGGCGGGGGAAGCATCGCCCTGGATTATTGCGTGAGCACGGTGGACAACGAGCGGAGCCGCCAGGTGTTCATCCACGAGCTCGGCCATTCCTTCGGCTTCCTGGCGGACGAGTATTACACGTCGGAAGTCGCCTACAACGATTTCTATCCGAAAGGAGTCGAGCCTCTCGAGCCGAACATCACCGCCCTCTTTGACCCCGCCCAATTGAAGTGGAAAGAGTTCCTCACGCCCGGAATCGGCGTTCCGACCGAGTACGGCAAGGACGCGATCGAGGCCGCCCGGGACGAGCGCCAGAAGAACGGGAAAGCCCAGGCGGAGGAGATCGCGGCGGCGAAGAAGAAGGGCCTGCCCGAGGCCGAGATCAAGAAGATCCAGAACAAATATGCCGAGGCGGACAAGTCCCCGGCCAAGGTGATCGCGGACACGAAGGCCAAGTATGCGTCGCTCGAGGACAAGGTGGGCGTTTTCGAAGGCGCCGGGTACGCGGCCAAGGGGCTCTATCGCTCCCAGATCAACTGTTTCATGATCTCGAACGTCAAGGACGAGTTCTGCGCCGCCTGCCGTTGGGCGATCGGCCGGATGATCGACTGGTACGGTAAACCCGACTGAGAGAGCGGGCGGAGAAGGGGAGGAGCGGGACGATGTGCGAATCGAACGGCGAAGGCAAATGGGACTGGATCCAGGAATTTCCGGCGTCGGCCACGGTCTGCGATGCGGCGGGCGTCATCCTGGCCATGAACGACCGCGCGATCGCGGCGTTCGCCGCCGACGGCGGGGCGGCGTTGATCGGGAAAAACGTCCTGGACTGCCATCCGGAGCCGGCCCGGACCAAGTTCCGGGAGATTATGGCCGGGCGGAGGACGAACGTTTATACGATCGAGAAGCGGGGCGTGAAGAAGCTCATTTATCAGGCGCCGTGGACTAAGAACGGGGCGTACGCGGGGTTCATCGAGCTCGCCCTCGAAATCCCCTTCGAGATGCCCCACTTCGTCCGTCAATAAATCGGTGACAGTAACCTGATTTCCGAATTAATACATTACAAAACGAGGAAATTCGGAAATCAGGTTACTGTCACCGATTTTATTAGCGGTCCGGCCGACATTCTCTGACTGGCGATGGCCAGAGCCGCCATTGACAGGTTTCCTCGTCCGGTGATAACGTGAGGCCGCGTTTTTTTTGAAGGAGGAGCCTCATGACATCACTCTCCCGCAGCCTCGCGGATGCCGTCCGCCGAGCGAAATCCGTCCGCATGCCTCTGGCGATCGTCCTGGCGGCCCTGGTCGTCGTCTCCACGGCGTTTCCCCAGGCCGTCGACCAGGAATACACGAAGAAGATCCGCGAATACACCACGGACCCCCACTTTTCGACGAAATATGTGGATTACCTCCCGGCCAAGTCCGGGGTGCCCACGCCCCTGCAGGTGCTGGGCCATATCGTCGGCGCGCCGAACATCCTGAGCTATTCCCAGGACGTCTACAAGTACATGCGGGCCCTGGCCGCGGCCTCGCCCCGGGTCAAGGTCTTCACCATCGGCAAGACCGAGGAAGGCCGCGATTCGATCCTGGTCGTCGTCTCCGACGAAAGCACGATCCGAAACCTCGACCGCTATAAAGAGATGACGGCCAAGCTGGCCGATCCCCGGAGGATCACGGACGCCGAGGCCCAGGCCTTGATCAAGCAGGCCAAGCCCATCTACTGGGCGACGGGCGGCATGCACTCCTCCGAAACGGGCTCGTGCGAGATGCTCATGGAGCTCGCCTACCGGATTGCGGTCGACGACTCGCCCTTCATCAGGACCATCCGCGAGAACTCGATCGTCATGATCACGCCCATCCTCGAGGTCGACGGCCGCGACAAGTACGTCGACGTCGCCATGGCCCCCCGCAAGGACCCCAAGGCCGTCGTGCCGCGCAACATCATCTGGTGGGGCAAATACGTCGCCCACGACAACAACCGGGACAACATCGCCCTGTCCCTGGCCCTGTCCAAGAACATCATGAAGGTCGAGCTCGAATACCATCCCCAGGTGATGCACGACCTCCACGAATCGGTTTCGCACCTTTATATCTCCACGGGCTCGGGCCCGTACAACGCCTGGCTCGACCCGATCGTCGTCGACGAGTGGAGCCAGCTGGCCTACAACGAAGTGGACGGCATGACCCGCGAGGGCGTGCCCGGCGTCTGGACGCACAATTACTACGACGGCTGGGCGCCGAACTACGCCTTTTACGCGGCCAACGGCCATAACTCCATCGGCCGGTTCTACGAGACGCAGGGCGCCGGCGACGGTAGCACCCGGATCATCAACAGCAGCACGGACCGGGCCTGGTACCGGCCCAATCCCCCCGTCGCCACGACGCTCTGGTCGATCCGCAACAACGTGAACGTCCAGGAGAGCGCCCTCCTCATGGGGATGAACTACATCGCCACGAACCGTGAGCATTATCTCGAGAACTTCTACCTCAAAAGCAAGCGCTCCGTGGCCAAGCCGAAGAACGAAGGCCCCTCGGCCTATATTTTCCCGGCGAACGACCCGCGCCTCGGCCAGCAGGCTAAGCTCCTCCAGCTCCTGCAGGCCCAGGGCGTCGAGATCCACAAGGCCGACAAGGCCTTCAAGGTCGGCGACGTCGAATACGGCGCCGGCAGCTACGTCGTCCGGATGGACCAGCCGTATTGCCGGATGGCCGACATGCTCCTCGACAAGCAGTATTTCAACGTCAAGGACGCGGCGCCTTACGATGACGTGGGCTGGACGCTCGGGCCGGTCTTCAACGTCAGGACCGCGCGGCTGGACGACCAGGCGGTGCTCACGGTCCCGATGACGCTGGTCAAAGGCGACGTCAAGGCGCCCGGCGGCGTGAGCCATCTCGGGACAGGCGCGGCCCGGGCCTTTCTGATCAATAACAACGCGGACAACCAGCTGGCTTCGTTCCTGTTCATGACGAAGACCAACCCGAGATTGAAGGACATCAAGATCCAGATCGCCGAAAAGCCCTTCGAAGCCCAAGGGAAGAAGTTCGCCGCGGGAAGCTATATTTTCCGGGCCGACAACGACGACGCCTCCACCTACCTGGACGGCTTTTTCAACGGCGTCGGAGGGGCCGGCGGCGGAATATCGGCTTTTGGCGTCCCCGCCGTTCCCACCGTCCCGGTCCATGACCTGGTTCTGCCGCGCATCGCCGTCATGCACACCTGGCAGAATACGCAGAACGAGGGCTGGGTCCGCATCGCTCTCGACGATCTCAAGATCCCCTACGATTACGTTTCGGTCCATGCGGTCCGGGACAACGCCCGCCTCCGCGACAAATACGACGTCATCCTCTTCGGGCCCGCGTCCGGCGACGCGCTGAGCACGGTCTCCGGCCTCGCCGGCGACCAACCGATGCCCTACAAGAAGACCGCCCTGACCCCCAACCTCGGGTCCGAGGATTCGACCGACGACATGCGGGGCGGGATCGAGCTCGAAGGCGTGCTCCATCTGCGCGACTTCGTCAAGGACGGTGGCCTGTTCATCACCATCGCGAGCAGCTCGGCCCTGCCGATCCAATTCGGCCTGGCCGGCGGCATCTCGATCCGGCAGACCCAAAACCTCTGGGCGCGGGGCGGCGTTTTCAAAGCCGACGTGACCGACGCCACCAGCCCGATCGTCTACGGCTACGACGACACCCTGGGCGTGTACTTCAGCCAATCGCCGGTGTTCGGCCAGGGCGGCTTCGGCGGAATGCGCGGCGGCGGGATGCCCGGCGGCATGCCCGGCGGAGCGGGGGGCGTCGGACGTCCCTCGGGCCGCGGCACCGCGACCGAGGCCGACATCCCGCAGGGCCGGCCGCGCGACATCGGCGTGGCTTCCGCCGACGCTTTCCGCAAAGCGCAGCCCCAGGGCGCGGCCGCGGCCGGCCCGGGCGGGGGCCCGGGCGGGGGAGCGCGGGGCGGCATGGGCGGCGGTACGGCGCGTAGCCGGACCATCATCAGCTTCACCCGGGACGCGAAGGACCTGCTGATCAGCGGCGGGCTGGACGGCGGAGCCGAGCTGGCCGGTACCCCGGCCCTGGTGGATGCGCCCATCGGGACGGGTCACGTGATCATGTTCAGCTTCAACCCCATGTGGCGCCACGAGACGCAAGGAAGTTATTCCCTGGTCATGAACGCCATGTTGAACTTCAAGAACCTGGGACCCGCGCCCGCTGCGCCGGCCCCTCCGGCACCTCCGGCGAAGTAAGCGACTCAACGACAAGCGGCGGCTGAAGCGGGTCGGCCGCCGTTTTTTATTGGTGACAGTAACCTGTTCTTCACCTGTCTATTTTATGCCGGCTTGTTTGTAAATGCTATTCAACGTGCCCGGAGCAAGATCTTCATTGAAATCGCAATAAATTCTCGCTCCGGCTCTTGAGCCTTAGGCCCAATCGTGCTATCATACATTCCTCATTCGTCTTTCGGCTTAAATCCCTAAAGAGAAACGAAGATGAAGATTTGTCTGGTCGGTCTGCCGCTTTCGGGAAAATCGGCCTTGTTCTCCGCCTTGACCGGCCTGGCCGCGGCCCCGGCCTCGACGAAAGGCCCCGAGCAGATCGCCGTGGTCAAGGTCCCCGACGATCGGATCGAGCTCCTGAACGAGATCTTCAAGCCTCGGAAGAAAACGCCTGCCTCGATAGAATTTACCGAGATCGCCGGTCTCGGCGCCGGCGAGCCGAAGAAGCAGGGCCTTTCGGAACAGTACCTGGCCCGCCTCCGGGCGGCCGACGCCCTGCTCTGCGTCGTCCGGGCTTTCGCCGATCCCTCCCTCCCGCATCCCCTCGAATCGATCGATCCCGTCCGCGACCTGCGCGCCCTCGAGACCGAGTTCCTGCTCGCGGACCTGGCGATCGTCGAGGCGCGCACGGAAAAGCTGACCAAGCAGATCGCCGCCAAGAAGAGCGACCGCGACGTCCGCGAGCTCGGCGTCCTCGGCCGATGCCGCGAGCGCCTCGAGGCCGAAACGCCGCTCCGCTGGGCCGATCTCGCGCCCGACGACGAGATCCTTCTCCGCGGCTATCGGTTCCTGACCCAGAAGCCGCTCATCGTGGCCGTCAACCTGGGCGAGGACGAGGTCGGCCGCCAAGTTGAAGCCCTGGCCCCCTTCGCCCCGTGGGCGGAGGGTCCGCGCTCGGCCGTCATCGGGCTGTCCGCGCGCCTGGAGATGGAGATCCGCCAGCTTCCCGAGGGCGAGGCCAAGGCTTTCCTCGCCGATTTCGGGATCGAGAGCCCCGCGCTCGACAAGCTGATCGCCACGTCGTTCCGGCTGATGGGCCTCGCTTCGTTTTTCACCGTGGGGAGCGACGAGGTCAAGGCCTGGACGATCCGCGAGGGGATGCGCGCCGTCCAGGCGGCCGGCGTCATCCACTCCGACATCGAGCGGGGATTCATCCGGGCGGAAGTGGTTCCCTTCGAGGAGTTCGCGGCCTGCCGCTCCCTTCCCGAATGCCGGACGGCCGGCGCCCTCCGCCTCGAGGGCAAGGACTACCCCGTCCAGGACGGGGACATCATCAACTTCCGGTTCGCGGTCTGAGCCGAAGGCCCGGAACCCGCAACCCCGGGGCCGCGCCCGCGATTCCTCCGGCGCTCTTCCTCACTTCTTGGTGTAATCAAGGCCGAGGACGACGATGTCGCCTTCCTTCACGTCTCCGCCGGCGATCTCGGTGTAGATGTTGCCGCTGATTCCGGTGTGGACGTTGACCGGCGTGAGCGTCCCATCGGTCTTCTGGATCCAGATCCGGGGCGAGGTCCGCTTGGCCGCGGGCTTGATCGCCGGAGTCTTCGCTTTCTTCTTCGTCGCCGGAAGGGCGGGCTCGAACTTCAGGGCCGAATTGTTCACATACAGGACGTTCTTGGCCGCAGCGGTGACGATGGTCCCGGTAGCCATCATGCCGGGGAGGAGCTTGCCCTCGGGATTTTCAGCATCGACGAACGTGTGGTATGTGACCACTTTCAAGGTCGTATCCGTTTCCCCGCCGGCCCGGACCTGGATCACCTTCCCGGTGAATGTGACGCCGGGATAGGCCTCGACCTCGAACCGCACATCCTGCCCCTCCTTGACGCGGCCTACGTCCGCCTCGTCCAGGGAGCAGTCCAGGAGCAGCTTGCCGACGTCGTTGGCGATCTGGAAGAGCTCGGGAGCTTGGTAGCTCGAGGCCAGGGTCTGGCCGACGTTGACCTCGCGATTGATGACGACGCCGCCCATCGGCGCCCGAATGATGCAGTTGGCCAGGTCGACCCGGCTCTGGTCGAGGAGGGCCTGGGCCGTCTTTACGCCGGCCTGGGCGAAGAGAACGTCGTCCTGGGCCGACTTCCAGGTGTCGACGGCCGTCTCCTCGGCTTCGGTCGAGACCATGCCCTTGTTGAATAGGTCGACGTTCCGGTCGCTTTCCTTCTTGGCCACGTCGGCCGCCACCTGGGCCTGTTCGAGAGCCGCCTGGGCGGAACTCAGGTTGGATTCGCGCTGGTCGACCGTCGCCTTGAACGGCGCCGAGTCGAGCTCGGCGAGGACGTCGCCCTTCTTGACCTTGGCGTTGAAATCGGCGCTGATCTTCACGACCTTGCCGGATATTTGGGCTCCGACCGCGACGAGGGTCACGGGGGACAGCGTGCCGCTCGTCACGACATTCGCCTCGATGTCGCCCCTCTGGACGGCCTCCGTCCTGAGCTTGGGCCCTTTGGTGAAATTCCTGTGGATGTAGAGCTCGAGCCCGACGACGAGGACGACGATCAGAATGACGAGGCCGATCACGAGCTTCTTGTTCATGGGTCTTCTCCCCGGGATATCATTCTCACCAGGGAATTAGATGCTGGTCCGAGGTCAAACCTTTGCGGCTCCGCTGGCGCTTTGCCCTACTCCGCGGGCACCCTGTGCTCTTCAGCAACCTCAGGGTTGCTTCACCGGCACTTTGTGCGGGCGCCTCAAGCCTCGCGCTCCTCCATATACTGGATGTAGAGCTCGGTCAGGTCCTCGCCCTCGAGGTCGGCCCGGGTCTTGAGCATTACCAGCTTGCCTTTCTTCATGAACCCCACCCGGTCGGCGATGAGCTTGGCCCGGAAGATGTCGTGGGTCGACATGAAGACGGAGTTGCCCTCATCCCGCATCTTGATCAGGAGGTTTAGAAACTCCTGGCCGCTCTTCGGGTCAAGGCCCGAGGTCGGCTCGTCGAGCAGGATGTTGGGCGCTCCCTTGATGACGGCGATGGCCAGGCCGAGCTTCTGGCGCATGCCCTTCGAATAGGTCTTTGTCCTGAGATCGAAGGCGTCCTTCTGGAGGCCGACGCTCTCTAGCGCCCTGGCGTAGTCGGCCTTGGTCAGGTTGCGCTTCCCGGCCAGCTTGGTGAAGAAGTCGATGTTCTGGTAGGCGGTGAAGTTGCCGTAAAGGGTGACGTTCTCCGAGACGAACGAGACGAATTCCTTGGAATGCAACGGTTCCTTGGCCACATCGATCCCTTCGATCAGGGCCGTGCCCGAAGTCGGCGGGATGAAGTTCAGGAAGAGGTTGATGGTGGTCGTCTTGCCGGCGCCGTTGGCCCCGAACATGCAGAAGATCTCGCCCGGCTCGACCTTCAGGTTCAGGTGGTCGAGGGCCAGCTGGCCGTCCTCGTAGGTCTTGGTCAGATTGATGGCTTCGAGCATGGGTTCCTCCTCAGCGGACGTCGTACTTCAGGAACGAGGCGTAAGCCCCGGCGAAGAAGATGATGATCAAAAAGACCATCAGCCCGAAATCGGGAATGGTCCGGGCGAGCGACGGTCCGAGGGTCTCGGGTTCGAACGTGTGTTGGGGCATGTCGTCCAGGACGACCTTGGTCTCGGGGGTGGTCCCCAAGCCGAAGTTGAGGTTTCGCATCATCTTGGCGTTGGCCCACTTGGTCCAGACGGGCTTGTAGGCCCGGATGGAGGCCAGGAAGCGTTCGTGCTCGTCGAGGCCGGTCCGGGCGAGGCTCATCGTCGAGAAGGTCAGGGCCGACGCGGGCGAAATCCGCGACATGTTGACCGCCAGGCGCACCTGCGAGTTCTTCTTCAGCTGGTAATCCCGCTCGAGGGCGGCGTTGTTGGCGTCGATCTGCGAAGTGGCGTCCTGCTGATAGTCTTCAAGGAATTTTTTCATTTTATCCTGGAACGTCGCCTGGTCCTCCTTGGTCTTGGGCGTGTTCTCCTTGATCCAGTCCATGACCTTCTTCTGGGCCCCGCCCTGGATCTGCTGGAGGAAGGCGTCCTTCTTGGCCGTGATCTCGTGCACCGAGGGGATGGGATTGAGGCGCGCGGCGAGCACGATCGAGAGCTTGGGGATGACCGTGACGAACGTCACCCAGATGAAGAGCAGGACGAGGAAGCTCGTCGAGCTCTTGTTCGTCCGGGACGAGACGAGGATGCCGAGGGTGAAAAAGACCGAGAGGTAGAGGAAGAACATCACGAACATCAGGAGGAGGCGGATCCAGTCCGCCCCCGCCAGGGCGATGCCCGGATAGACCATGATGATGAGCAGGCTCAGGATCAGGGGGATGATCAGCGGGATGAGGAGGCTGATGAAGCCGCCGATGACCTTGCCCAGAATCAGCTTGTCCCGCGGGATTTTGTTGGAGAGCATGAGCTTCAGAGTCCCTCTCTCCTTTTCGCCGACGATCGCGTCGTAGGTGAAAAGGATGGCGAACAGGCTGAGGACGATCTTGACGATATAGGTCAAATCGAGCGCCCCGAATACGGAGAAGACCGGGTTGCTCTCATACTTGGAGTCGATCAGGTTCGGATCGTAGGCGACGTTCACCGAGGCGACGCGCCCCACGGCCTCATTTACGCCGCTGGCGATTGCGCCCAGCACCTGGGGGGGGCGATTAATTTTCGTCCCGAGGCCGGCGAGCGACTGGTAATTAGCTTGGCTTTCCAGGTTGCGCTTGTTCAAGCCCACCGCCGTGGAATACTCCTTCTGGTCGGCTTTGTAGCTCGACAGGCCGGTATAGACCGAGAGGAGGATCAGCGCCGCGCATAAGAGGAAGGTGAAGACGAACTTCGCGCTGGTGATGGTCTCGACGATCTCTTTTTTGATGATGTCTTTAAGCATGATGCACCCTCACAGCTTAGATTTGCTGATTATTCGCCTTTTTGCGGCTTTTTTCAATGGAAAGGACGCCTGGGGAACCGGGGATTCTCATTGGTTTTCGGGGAAACGCGGAGGAAGCCATAATCCGGGTGTTCGACCGGACGACGCGGCGAGCCCGCGCTAGGACTTCGCCTGTTTCATCGACAGGCCGATGCGCTTCATGTCCGCGTCGAGCTTGATGATCTTGACCTTGACCACCTGCCCGACCTTCACCACGGTCCGCGGCTCGGTCACGAAGCGGTCGGCCAGCTCCGAGACGTGGACGAGGCCGTCCTGGTGGACGCCGATATCCACGAACGCCCCGAAGTTCGCCACGTTCGAGACGACGCCTTCGAGGACCATGCCGATCTCAAGATGGCCGATCTCGCGGGCGCCTTCCGAGAACGATGCGCAGTGGAATTCGGCCCTCGGGTCGCGGCCCGGCTTCTCGAGCTCTTTCAGGATATCTTGAACCGTAGGCAGCCCGATAGCCTCGCCGACGAACGCCTTGAGGTCGACGGCCTCGAGGAGGGCCTTGTTCCCGACGAGGTCCCGGACCGTGACGTTCAGCGCCCGGGCCATGCTCTCCACGAGCTCGTAGCGCTCGGGGTGGACCGCGGAATTGTCGAGGGGGTTCATCGCCCCGGGGATGCGGAGGAATCCGACGGATTGCTCGAACGTCTTCTCGCCCATCCCCTTGACCTGTTTCAAGGCCTCCCGGGAGCGGAACGGCCCGTGCTCGTGGCGGTGGCTGACGATGGCCGCGGCCGCGGCGCGGTTCAAGCCGGCGACGTATTTCAGCAGCTCGACCGAGGCCAGGTTGGCGTCGACGCCCACTTTGGCGACGCAGCTCTCAACCACGGCGTCGAGGGAGGCCTTGAGGTCCCCCTGATCCACGTCGTGCTGGTACTGCCCGACGCCGATGGATCGGGGCTCGATCTTGACCAGCTCGGAGAGCGGGTCCTGGAGGCGGCGGGCGATGGAAATCGCTCCCCGGACCGTGATGTCCAGCCTTGGAAACTCGCGGATCGCGTTCTCGGAGGCGCTGTAAACGCTTGCTCCCGCCTCGCTGGCCATCACCACCGGCGGGCGCTTGGCCTCGGGCAGCTCCTCGAGCGCCATCCGGACGAAGCGCTCGGCCTCGCGCCCGGCCGTGCCGTTGCCGACGGCGATGAGCTCGATCTTGTCGTCGCAGACCATGGCCAGGAGGGCCAGCTTCGCCCCGTCGAGATCGTTCTTCGGCTCGAAGGGGAACACCGGGCGATATTCCAGGAACTTGCCCGTCGGGTCGACGGCCGCGATCTTGCACCCGGTCCGGAAGCCCGGATCGACGCCGAGCACGGCTTTCCGCCCGGCCGGCGGGGCGAGGAGGAGGTCCCGCAGGTTCTCGGCGAAGACGGCGATCGCCTCGGTCTCGGCCTTGCGCCGGACCTGCTTGCGGATCTCGGTCTCGGTCGCGGGGGCCAGCAGGCGGTCGAAGGCGTCGACGACGGTCTCGAGCAGGAGCCCGGCGGCGGCGCTCCGCGGGTGGCGGATAAACCGATAGACGAGGGCCCGGACGGCCTTGTCCTTCGGGATCTCGAGCTCGACCTTGAGCACCTTCTCCCGCTCTCCGCGGATCAGGGCCAGGAGTCGGTGGGAAGGGATGGAGCCCACGGGCTCGTGGAAGTCGCGGTACATTTCGAACTTCGTCGCCACGGCCTCGAATTCCTTCTTGGCGGCGGAGGCGAAGACGCCTTCCTTGGCGGCGAGCTCGCGCAGCTCCTTCCGGGCATCGGCGTCCTCGGCCCATTCTTCGGCCAGGATGTCGCAGGCGCCCTTGAGGGCGGCGTCCGCCGTTTCAAGGCCCTTGTCGGCGAGGGCATATTTCGCCGCCTCGGCCGCGAGGTCGGCTTCCGGCTCGGTGAGGTCGGACAGCCAGTGAGCCAGGGGCTCGAGCCCGGCTTCGCGGGCCTTGGAGGCGCGCGTGGTGCGCTTGGGCTTGAAGGGAAGGTACAGGTCTTCGAGCTCGGGCTTGAGCGTCACGGCGAGGATTCGGGCCTCGAGCTCCGGGGTCAGCTTGCCCTGCTCGCGGATGGTGTTCAGGACGGTCGCCCGCCGTTCGTCGAGCTCCCGGTAGTATTGGTGGCGCGCGGCGATGGCCCGGAGCTGGGTTTCGTCGAGGTTGTCGGTCTGCTCCTTGCGGTACCGGGCGATGAACGGGATCGTGGCGCCGCCTTCGAGCAGGGCGAGCGCGGCGGCGATCCGATCTAATTCCAGGCCAAGCTCGACGGCGAGTCGTTCGGGATGTTCCATGTCCGTTTTTCCCTCAATGAACCCTGTCATGCTATGGCAATTGGGAGGGAAAAGCAAGCGGACGGAGGAGCGGAAATCGGTGATATGACCCCGCGAAATTCGGTGACAGGGATAAGCCGTGGACCACGGAGTCCTTGTTCTCCTTGCCCTTGGGATACGGCCCTCCGGCGAATCATAACGATAGACGAAAAAGCCCGGGGGAAGGTTCCTCTCCCGTTCGCGATAAGGACTTTCCTCAGGCCGAAACCGGGCGTGATCAGCGGATCTCTCGCGCGACCCTCTCGAACACCGAGGCCAGCGTCCCGGCCCCGGTCTCCCAGCGGAACGCGGCCGACCGCCGCTGGCCCGCGGCCGACAGCCGCCGCCGCGCCTGGGGATCGCCGATGATGGACAGGATGGCCTGGGCGATGCTCCCCGGGTCGAGCGGGTTTGCGTAGACGACGGCGTCCGCCCCGACCTCGGCCAGGGCCCCGCGGTCGGACGTGACGACGGGCGTCCCGCAGGCCATAGCCTCGAGGACGGGCATGCCGAAGCCCTCGTAGAGGGAAGGAAGGGCGAAGATCTCGGCCTCGCCCATCAGGGGCGCCCGGTCGGCTTCGGAAATATATCCCAGGAATTTGATCCGCGATTCGAGCTTCAGGCGGCGGACGGCGTCGAACAGGGAGTCGTTCTTCCAACCCTGCCCGCCGGCGATGACCAGCGGCATCCGCGTCCTGACTTCTTCCGGGAGCAGGGCGTAAGCCTCGACCAGCCCGGCAATGTTTTTCCGCGGCTCGAGCGTGCTCAGGGAGAAAAGATAAGGGCCGTCGAGCCCGTATTTCGCCCGAACCGCCCGGCCCGCGTCCGGCGGCAGGTCCGGCCGGAACACGGAGGGGTCCACGGCGGGATGGATGACCGCGATCCTGTCCGCGGCGAGATCGAAGGCGGCCATGAGCTCCCGCTTGATGCTTTCCGAGATCACGACGATCACGGCGGCCCGGCGGAGCGTCCGGGGCAGATAGCGGCGGAGGAAGACGTGGTCCCGGTCCCTGAGCGTCTCGGGGTGATGGAGAAACCCGAGGTCATAGACGACCGGCACGCAGGCGGAGCGCAGCAGCGGCGCCCCGATGTAGTTGGGGAAGAAATAAATGCGGCGCGTGCCTCCGGCCGCGGCGTCGACGGGAAACGGCGACCGCAGGGCGCGGCTCCGGAGCCGGCGGTGGACGGGGCTCGGGGCCAGGCGGCCCCGGACTTCGACCTCGGCCCCGATCTCCCGGGCCAGCCCGGACAGATATTCATCCCGGGGCGAGGAACGGGGCTTGAGGAAGAAGCGGTACTCCAGGAGCTTCATCGGGAAGCGGCCCGGCAGGCGGGAATAGGCCTTGAGAAGCTCGCGGGTGTAATAGCCCACTCCGCTCAGGGGCGGATGGAGGGCGCTCGTCTCGATGAGGACTTCGGGCGGCGGCGGAGATGCGGAATTCATGGATGGGGCGAGAGGCAACGTACCACAGGCTCCGAACGAGCGTCAAGCGACGGAGATGCCTCAGCGTCCGGGCGTTCCATCGCGGATCGGCGATTCGGGGAGGGCGACCGCCAGGGCGATGCATCCCGCGGTGAGCGCGGTCAGGGCGAGGAGCGGCCCGGTCATGGCCCCGGTCGCCGGCGCCTTGAGCATGTCCATTCCGAAGATGAAGAGGATTCCCGAAATCTGGCCCATGACCAGGAGCAGGGTGTTCGACGTCCCCTCGGGGGCGGGATGGGTGATCTCCGCGGCGTATTGGAATCCGATCGGGCCGGCGCTCAGCAGGCAGAAGCCGAAGACGAAGCTCGAGACGAGCAGGAGGGGATAGGAGGCGGCGAAGATCATGCCCACGAGCCCGGGGATGAGCCCGGCGATGGCGAAGACGATGAACGGCTTCCGGCGGCGCATCTTGTCGGAGAGCAGGGGCATGATCACCGCCCCCACGATCCCGCCGACGAGCATCAGCCCGCCCATCAAGCCGGCCTGGGCGATGCTGAAGCCGCGCGGCCGGACGATGTCCTCGATCCAGGTCGACACGGCGTTGAACAGACCCAGGCCGACGAAGAAGATGAGGAGCAGCCGGCGGAAGTCGGACCGGCGGAGCATGGACTTGAGGCCGTCGAGCATGAGGGCCCGCTCGTCGGCGCCGGCGGGTGTGGGCGGATGCTCGCGGGCCAGGACCAGGAACAGGATGGCCGCGACGGCCGCGGCGTAGCCGAAGCCGCGGAGCATGTGGACCAGGCCCCAGCGCAGGACGATGTAGGGCGAGAGGAGCATCGCCGCCAGGGGGCCGAGATACAGGGCCAGGGTGCCCAACCCCGCGGCGGTCGCCCGCTCCCGCGCCGGGAACCAGCGCGCGGCGAGCTTGGTGATCGCCCCGAGGACGAAGGGCTGGCCGACGGCCAGGCCGATCTGGGCGATGAAAACCACGGTGAAGTTCGAGGCGAAGAGCCCGCGGGCCAGGCCGAAAAAGCCCGTCAGGAACGCCCCCAGCCCGACCGCGGCCTTGAAACCCCATGTGTCGATGGCCCAGGCGGCGGGCAGGAACATGAGGATGTAGACGATCATAAAGCTCATCGAGAGCAGGCCGATCATGAGGTCGGAGGTGTGATAAAAGCTCGCGGCGGCGCTCGTGACTGGGGCGAACGAGATCCAGAGCACCTGGGTCATGGCGGCGATGAAGACGAACGAGGCCAGAACGACCCAGCGGTAGCCGTAAACGCGGAGGGGTTGGTCTGTCATGAGTTTCTCCCTGATGCCCGGAACTATAGGCTGAAGCCCCGAAGCCTGTCAACGAGCTTGAGCCGCAACGGCGACGCGCCTCGGGCGGTCATGACCCGGCTATTTCCGGAACTTGTACCCCGACCAGGGGATCGTCACCAGGTGGAGGGGGCGGGCGGGATCCTTCTCGATCTTTTTCCGGAGGTTATGGATGAACGTATCGATGGTCCGCGTCGTCGGGAACTTCTCATAGCCCCAGACCTCGTTGAGGAGGGTCTCCCGGTCGACGACTTCGCCTTCGCGGGCCGTCAGGAAGCGGAGCAGATCGTATTCCCGGGCGGTGAGGTAAAGCTCTTTCTTCCCCTTGACGGCGGTCTTCTTCTTGAAATCGATCGACACGTCACCGAACGAGACGGCCTCGACCGGGGCGGCGGGCGGGACGGCCCGGCGGAGGACGGCGTGGATGCGCGCCAGAAGCTCGCGCTGGCCGAACGGCTTGAGGATGTAATCGTCCGCGCCGAGCTCGAGGCCGGTGACCTTGTCGATCTCGTCGATCTTCCGCCCCGTCATCATGATGAGGGGCGAGGCGATGCCTTTCTCCCGGAGGGAGCGGCAGATCTCGAGCCCCGACATCGAGGGCAGCATCAGGTCCAGGACGATGAGGTCGGAGGTCCCCTGAAGGGCCGTTTCGAGCCCCTTCCGACCGTCCGCGGCCGCGGTGACGCGAAATCCCTCGCTCTCCAGGAAGGCGGCCGTCGCCACCCGGAGGGCCTCGTCGTCCTCGATCAACAGGATCTTCGTCTTCATGGTTTCGGAAAGGCCAGGGTGAAGACGCTCCCTTCACCCTCCACGCTGCGCACCAGGATATCCCCTCTGTGGGCATCCATGATATGCCGGATGATCTTGAGGCCTAGCCCGGCGCCCTCCGGGCACATCTGCCCGGCCCGGGGCGAGCGGAAGAACTTCTCGAAGATTTTTTTCAGGTCGTCGGGCGGGATGCCGATTCCCCGGTCCGCAACCCGGATGTCCCAGGTCCGTCCTCCATCGGCGAGCTCCACGGTGACGTCCTTCTTTCCGCCCGAATATTTTATAGCATTGTCGATCAGGTTGATCAAGGCCTGCTTCACCGCGTCGGCGTCGATGTCGAGGCGGACGGCCTCCGGGACAAGGAGGATCTCGAGGCGGGCGCCCCGCCCGTCGATCAGAGGGCGGAAGATGGCCGCGGCTTCTTCGATCACGTCCTGGAGCACGGCCGGCTGGAGATGATAGGTCTTTACCCGCTGTTCGATCTTCCCGTAGTCGAGGATGTTGTGAAGGAACCGGGACAGCCGCGTGCTTTCGGCGGCCATCAAGGCAAGGTAGGCCTCGGTCTTGTCCCGGTCCTTGATCCTTCCCGACCGGAGGAGCTCCGCCAGGGACTGGATCGAGTTCAAGGGCGTGCGGAGCTCGTGGGAGACGGTCGAGATGAACTCGGTCTTGAGCCGGTTGATCTCGTCCAGCTTTTCCCGGGAGGCGCGCTCGTAGATCACTTCTTCCTGGAGCCGGACGCGGTCGAGGTTCACTTGGAGCTCGCCGGACATCGATCGGAGGAGTTCCACGTCCTCCCGCGTGTAGCGGCTTCCGGATTTCTTGCGTCCCAGGACCAGGAAACAAGGGCCGCCTCCCGGATCGACGGCGAGCGGCAGGGCCAGCCCGGCCCCGTCGCCTTCCGCCCCGCCCTCCGGCTTCGTCCGGGCGCCGGCGTCAGGCCCGATCCGGAGGCTTTCGACCGGGAGGACGCGCGTGATTTCGCGCCGGAAGAAGTCCAGGAGGCCGTCCCGATCCACCATCTGCTGGGCTTTTTCGTTGAAGGCCATGATGGTCCGCCGGTAATCATAGCTCTGGCGGAAGAACGCCTTGTCGACGAAGGTCTGGATCCGGTGCTGGGCGGGCTGGAAGGCGAGAGCCGCCAGGAACACCCCGGCGATGGTGACGCCGAGCTCGCGGCCGGCCAGCCACCGGGCGAATATCCTCTGGGCGAGCTCGATGAAGACCAGGTACATCCCGACGGTGAAGACCGTGAGGAGCGAGTAGACGAGGCTGCGGTTGATGACGAGCCCGATGTTCATCAGCCGGTACTTGACGATCGCCACGGAAAAGGCCAGCGGGATCCCGACGAAGAAGATCGTCGAGATCTCCTCCGAAAGAAGGGGCGCGACGCCGATCGCGACGGGTGCCTGGTAGAGGACGAGGTAGGGCAGGATCCCGACGGTCAAACCGAAGAAGATCCACTTGATCTGGGCCCGCTCCTCGTCATCCGGGGACCGCCGGAACGCGCGGTTCAGGGCGACGATGGACAGGGCGGCGTAGATGATGGTATAGGCTCTGAACAGGGGGTAATAAGCGTTGTAGGTGCGGAAGACCGCGGCGGACGGCTCGAGGAACGCGACCAGGAACGCGGCGATCTGCGCCGTGGCGACGATGGCCCCGGGAACGAAGATCAATAGCCGCCGCGGCCTTTTCCCGCCGCCGGAGAACGCGAGCGAAAAATGGAGCAGGAGGGCGGGGGAGGCCGCGTAGGCCACGATGAAGAGGAGGCTGGGGACGAAGGTCGTCCAGGAACGGCCCAGGCCATACTCCTCCCCGCTGATGAGAATGGCCGATCCGAACGCCAGGCTGAGCCCATAATAGATCCTGGCCTTTCGGTCGTCCGGCCTGAGGATGAAAGTCAGGAACCCGAGAGCGCTGCAGGCCAGCCCGATGAACAGGAAAACCGAGGGGAAGATCGTCCGGGCGAAATAGGGAACGAGAGGCAGGGTTTTCCTTTCGATGCCCCCCTCCGGCGTCCGCAAAAAGAAGTCCGCGGATTCGCCGGGCGTCTTGCGGGTCAGGGCGAATCGTTCGTCGCTTTCGCCCCTGATCTCCGTATTATCGATCCGGACGAGAAGCCTGGGGTCGACTTCGGGCGGGAGGCCGCACCTGAGCCTCAGGAGATGATGGCCGTAGAGACCGACGAGGAGAACGAGAATCCCGGCGAGAAGCGAAAAACCAAATGCCGGAGTTTTCCGCCCGTCCCGATCCCCCATGTCCTAAAAATCTTATAACGGATCCAGTGCCCCATGCAATGGTTTTGTGAAAGCCCGGCTCGTCGCCGTGCCCCGTTTCTCTCCTTATGGCTTTGTCAGCCTGGGAAAGACTACAAATTGGGGCACCCGCTCCTTGACATTAAGGCGAGCCACTATATATAGTACTCATGGCAAGTGGTGTGTTTTTTTAAATTTCATGCCGTTACTAACGACTAAAGTAGAGAAAAGGAAAAGGCCTTCCGTCGGGGGCGCTTCGGCTGCCGGCCGGCCTTTTTCGCGTAATACTACATTGAAAGACCAAGAGCAGGAGGCTGACGCCAGGCCGGTCATTCTTGTCGCGGCCGAGGATTCCTCCAAGGTCGACAGGCTCAGGAGAGTATTCGAGCCCGACTATTCCGTCGTGATCGCAACCAACGGACGGGATGCCGTCCGGCTGGTGAAGAAAACCCCCCATTTCGACGCCATCCTGGTCGGCCAAACCCTGCCCCAAATCGACGGGCTGACCCTGGTCCGCTACGTGAACGAGATGGTGCCCAAGGCCGAGTCCATCATCAAGATGGTGATCGCGGACAACGGCGATGCCTTGGGGCCCGAGATCAATCCCTGCATCGGGCGGATCGACCATGTGTTCCACAAGCCGTTCGACCCCGCGGGCATCAAACTGAAGACGTCCTTTCTCCTGGCCCATCGATCCCGGGAAAAGCGCGGGATCATGCGGGCGACGTTCGCCGGGGAGCGCGATATCGAGGTGGAGATCGGCCTCCGGGGGAAGGCGGTCGTCGAGAACCTGAGCGAGGACGGCATGTTCGTCCGGACGACCCTGCCCAAGGACTATATCCTCCCCTTCCGGATCATGCTGCCCACCGGCGAGGAAATCCTGGCCACCGGCCGGATCGTGCGTTCGGATGACGACTTCGGGGGCGTCGGCGTGAAATTCCTCCTGATGGAGGAGGAGAGCCGCCGGTCGCTGGTCCGCTTCATCGCGGACAGCATTACGCCCAAGGGATTGGCCGGCCTCAAGGAGAAATACGAGTTCCTCAGGACCGAGAGCATCGTGCCCTTCACCGATTCCGCGAAGATCGAGGCGCTCCTGGCGGCGGCGCACCGGACCAAGACCGAGATCACGGTCATCCATCCCCACCAGAAGGAGCCCGCGACCCTCCAGCTCGCGGCCGTCGAGCCGGGCAGCCATTGCCGCCTGGCCGGGGAGCATCTGGATTCGAAGTTCAAGACGTCGGACAGCATCTTCGTCTCCTTCCAGGCCGAATATGCGACCTACAATTTCGAGACCGTCGTCTACCGGATCAGCCCGGACGGCGGGGCCCTGGACTGCTTCTTTCCCCGGATGATGTTCTACTCGGAGAAGCGGTCGGTCCGCCGGGTGGGCTCGGATGGGGAGCTCGAGGCGGAGATCACCCTGCCGCCGCCCTTCGAGACCGTCATCCGGGGAACGATCACCGACATCAGCGAGGGGGGGGTGAGCTTCCTGACCGACGCCCGCCATGTCGCCCTTCTCATCGGGACTCCCCTGGAGTCGATCCGGATTTTCCACGGCGAGGAGATGATCCGCGAGGTCCGGGGCGAGATCCGGAACATCCACCGGGTCAGCGACCGGGACTCGGACCGGCTGCGCTACGGCGTCCAGTTCGGGATCGGCCGGCTGACCATCCAAACGGCGACGATCCCCGCGTTCGAGGCGTACGGTGAAAAGCCGAAGACCCAGGACACCGAAAAATTCAGGACGGGTCCCCGGCGGATGACGGACCTGACGGAGCTCGCCAAGCGCCCGCCGCACGTCGTCCATCTGGAAAACGCCAAGG
Source organism: Candidatus Aminicenantota bacterium (assembly GCA_003141555.1). Lineage (GTDB taxonomy): Bacteria > Acidobacteriota > Aminicenantia > Aminicenantales > UBA4085 > FEN-413. The sequence goes on along the minus strand of PLMN01000005.1, from coordinate 231,976 downwards.
GCGAGGAGATCGTGGGGCTGCTGGACGTGTCGCTGCCGCTCGACGGCACGCCCGTCCCGGTGATCGTCGTCCCGCCGGCGTTCGGGAAGACCAAGGAGACGCTGTTCGCCCTCGCCCAGACGATCGCCTGCAGCTTCTATTCCAAGGGCGAGCCCGTGGCCGTCCTCCGCTACGACGGCATCCGGCGCAAGGGCGAGAGCTACAAGGATCCCGAGGCGTCGATCCCGCCCTACGAGATGGTCCACGCCAGCCTCAGCCAGGGCGCCGACGACATCAAGGCCGTCCTGGATTGGCTCCAGAACAACCCCGTCCTCACTCCGAGCGCCGTCGTCCTGGTCAGCTTCTCGCTGTCCGCCTTGGAAGCGCGCATCGTCCTTCGGGAGGAGGCCTGGCGCCGGCGGGTCAACTATTGGATCGCCTGCATGGGGACGCTGGAGTTCCGGGACCTCATGATCCGGATCAACTGCGGCTTGGACCTGCTCGAGCAATATCAGATCGGCATCGATCTCGGCGTCATCCCCATCCTCGGCAACCTGATCAGCATGGCCCCCTTCGCGGCCGACGTCGTGGCCAACGGGGTGGCGACGCTGGACCAGGCGCGCGAGGACATGCGCCACATCGACATCCCGGTCACGTGGATCCTGGGCGAGCACGATCATTGGATCAAGCCCGCCTTCGTCCGGGACATCATGAGCATCCACGTCGACGCCCCGCGCGACGTCATCACCGTCCCGGTGGGGCACAATGCTCGGACTTCCGAGGAGGCGCTCCAGCTGTTCGGGACGGTCAGCGTCCTGGTCCACCGCCACCTGTACCGCGATTCGATCAAGCCGGTCCTGCCCGACAAGAACGACATGGAGATCAAGCGGCGGGCCGAGAAGGACCGCATCCCGCTGCGGAAGGTCAAGAACCGCCAGGAATACTGGAGCCGCTACCTCGTCGGGGAGAACAACCTCATCGGCTTCGACGTGATGGCCCTCTCGGAGGATTACCAGGGCCTCATGCAGGACCAGCTCCGGGCCCTCGACCTCGCGCCCGGCGACCGGCTCCTCGACCTCGGCGGCGGCACCGGCAATTTCGCGGAGCACATCCTGAAGGAGAACCGGCCCCTGCCCGCCCTGATCCTCATCGCCGACCTCATCCCGAAGGCCATGGTCCAAGCGCGGCAGAAGCTCGCCGCCCGCCTCGCCGCGGCGGAGGGGCCGGGCCGGATCGAATTCCTGGGCCTCGACGTCGAGCTGAACCGCTACCTCCCGGTCCGGCGGTTCCTGACCGGCGAGATCGGGCGCTTCCGGGCTTTGGCCGACGCGATCGAGAACCTTCCTCTCCAGAGCGCCGAGCGGATCGACGCCGCGTTTTCCGCGCGCCTGCACCGCCTCCTCCGCGGGGACGCGATCACGCCCGAGATCGACCGCTGGCTGAAAAGCAAGTTCGAGCTGCCCGAATACCGGATCATCTTCGACTTCAACCAGGCCGCCCGCTTCCTCCGCGGCCGGATTCCGGGCCGGCCGGCGTTTCGGACGCTCGTCTTTCCGGAGACCGGCGACGGGACGCTCCACCTGCCGATCAAGCCCGGCCAATTCAACAAGATCCTCATGAGCCTCGTCCTGTCGTACATTTTCAACCCGGTCGAGACCCTCATCGAGCTGCGGCGGATCATCGCCCCGGGCGGCCGGCTGGTCCTGTCGAGCATGCGGCCCGACACCGACGCCTCGGGGCTCTTCACCCGGCTGGTGGAGAAGATCGCGGCCACCCCGCCCGAGGAGTTCGGGCCGGACCGACCGCGGGAGGTCATCCTCGAATCGATTCGCTTCTTCCTCAACGATGCCCAGGCCCTGGTCGAGCTCGAAGAGGCGGGGACGTTCGACTTCTTCGATCCGGACAAGCTGGACGGGCTGTTGGATGAGGCGGGCTGGGAGCCTCTTGCGACGATCCCGTCCTTCGGCGATCCGGCCCAGGGGTACGTCGTCGTGGCGCAGGTCAGGGACTGACATGACGGACGTGACGCAGGCCTTCGAGGAGCGGCTGAACCGCGAGTACGACCTCCGCGGCCGCACCCGCCGGGTCATCTACCTCTCCGCCGTCCTCTATCTCCTCTTCCTGATCCTCGACGCGACCTTCGCCGTCCCGCACTTTCAGACGTTCCTCATCATCCGGCTGGTCGTCCTGGCCGCCCACGGCCTGCTCCTCCTCCTCCTGGCGCGCCTCAAGACCGACCGGGCCATCTCGAACCTGGCGTTCGCCCTGACGATCTTCGACGTCGCCGGCATCGCGGTCATGATCCAGATCCTGGGGGGGTTCTCGGCCAAGTACGTCCAGGGCTTGTATATCATCATCATGGGCCTGGTCGTCGTCGTCCCCCTCGCCTTTCGCCAGACCTTGATTCTTTACGGCCTCATCTGGGGGAGCTTCACGATCCCGAGCCTGTTGACGATGCATCGGGCCAGCACCGATTGGCGCGAAGTCTTCTCCAGCCTCTTCTTCCTGACGGGGCTCATCATCGTCGGGGCCTTCGGGTCCTACATCATGGAAAACATCCGCCGGCGCGAGCTGCGGAGCCGCATCCAGTTGGAGGAGACGTCGGACAAGCTCCAGGCGTCGAACAAGAAGCTGAAGACCCTGGACGAGCTTAAGACCCAGTTCTTCGCCAACATCAGCCACGAGCTCCGCACGCCCTTGACCCTCATCCTGGCGCCCCTGGGCCCCATGGCCGAGGGAGAGATGGGCCGGATCACGGCCACCCAGAAAGAAACCATCGCCATGATCCAGAACAACGGCTTCAAGCTCCTGAAGCTGATCAACAACCTCCTCGATCTGACCAAGCTCGAGGAGGGCAAGATGCGGCTGAAGATCAAGACGGTGGACTTCGTCGAGTACATCACGACCCTGCTCGCCTCGGTCAAGCCCCTGTCCGACCGGAAGAAAATCACCCTCTATTTCCAGCACCCCTCCGCCCCGATGAACATCACCCTCGATCCGGAGCACTTCGAGAAGGTGGTGCTCAATCTGCTGTCGAACGCCCTCAAGTTCACCCCGGAGGGCGGCCGGATCACGGTCTACCTCGAGGACCGAGGGCAGGACATCAGCCTGATCGTCGAGGATACGGGGATCGGCATTCCCGCGGACATGCTCGAATCGATCTTCGACCGGTTCTCCCAGGTCGACGGATCGCTCTCCCGGGCCCACGAGGGGACGGGGATCGGCCTGTCCCTGGCCCGGGAGATCGTCCTGATCCACGGCGGCCGGATCCGGGCCGAGAGCGAACTGAAGAAAGGGTCGCGCTTCTACGTGGAGCTGCTGAAGGGCGAGGCCCATTTCAACGAGGACGTCCTCGATCGCCGCCAGGGGGACCAGCCGGTATCCGTCAAGAAGCGGGTGACCGACGCGGAAGGACCCCGGATCCAGGACCTCGTCACGGATTTCCGGAAGCTCCAACTCGTCGACCTCGAACGCCAGGAGGTCGCCACCGACCTCAAGGAGCGGGACAAGAAACACGCTTATCGATTGCTCGTCGTCGACGACAACTCCGAGGTCCTGAAGCTGATGAGGCTCCTTCTGAGCGATGAGTTCGACCTCGACTTCGCCTCGTCGGGGGAGGCCGCCCTGGCCATCCTGCACGACAAGGTCCCCGACCTTGTCCTGAGCGATGTCATGATGCCGGGCATGGACGGCCAGACGCTTTGCCGCAAGATCAAGTCCGAGGACGGCCTCCGCCACATCCCCGTGATCCTCGTCACCGCCCGGTCCGGCTCGGACATGCTGGCCGAAGGCATCGAGGCCGGGGCGGACGACTACATCGCCAAGCCGTTCGATTCGGTGGAGCTCAAGGCCCGCATCCGGTCCCTGCTCCGGATGCGGCAGGCCGAGTCCGAGCTCGCCCTCGTCAACCAAAACCTCAAGGTCCGGACGACCGACCTCGTCGAGCGGCAGCGGGTCCTCTTCCTGTCGATGATCAAGTCGCTCGTCTCGGCCCTCGACGCCAAGGACCGCTACACCCGCGACCACTCGACCCGGGTCACGGAGTTTACCCTCAAGATCGCGGCGAAGATGGGGCTGAACGAACGCGAGATGAAGGACCTTGAGCTGGCCTCGATCCTCCATGACGTGGGCAAGATCGCCGTCCCGGAGAAGATCCTGAACAAGCGGGGGCGGCTGACCGAGGAGGAGTTCGTCTACATCAAACAGCACCCCGTCGTCGGAGAGAACATCCTGAAGCCCATCATCGAGCTTCAGCAGGTCGCCAAGGTGGTCCGCCACCACCACGAGCGCTATGACGGCCGGGGTTATCCGGACGGCCTCAAGAGCCTGGAGATTCCCATCGGCTCCAGGATCATGGCCGTCGCGGACACATACGATTCCATCACCTCGGATCGTCCCTACCGGAACGCGGACTCCCATAACTCCGCGGTCAAGGAAATCCTCAAGTGCTCGGGCGGGCAGTTCGATCCCGAGGTCGTGGGCTTCTTCCTCGAAGTGGCCAAGACGTTCTTCACCCCCAACAACGGGCCGGTTTCTCCGGCCAACGATGCCTGACCCGCGGTCCTGACACGTCAAGGGCGTGTCGACAATCCATCAAGAATTCTTCGATTTTCCCGGGGATGGACCTGTCCGTCAAGCGGCCGGGGCGGCGAGACGGACGCAATTGCGGCCCGCTTCCTTGGCCTTGTACATCGCCGCGTCGGCGCTCCGGATGAGGCTGTCGATGGACTCCTCCCGGATCCGGAGCGCGCCGGCGACGCCGATGCTCGCGGTGATCGAGACGCTGGCGTCGCCCGCGACCTTTACCTGGTGGTCGGCGAGGGAGGCCCGCAGCCGTTCGGCCACGGCGGCGGCCTGGTCGGGAGGGGTCTCGGGCAGGAGGACGGCGAACTCCTCGCCGCCGTGGCGGCCGAAGATGTCGATCGACCTCATCCTGGACTTGATGATCCGGCAGGCTTCTTGGAGCACGCGATCGCCGGCTTCATGGCCCCAGGTGTCGTTGACCCGCTTGAAGTGGTCGAGATCGAGGATGATGATCGAGAGGGGATGCCCATAGCGCCACGCCCGGGCGATCTCCGCCTTCCCGACATTGAAGAAATGGCGCCGGTTGTAGGCGCCGGTCAGCTCGTCGATCGTGGCCAGATTCTCGAGCCGCCGCATCAGGAGGACCTGCTCGGTCACGTCGGTCAGGATCAGGGCCCGGCCCAGCAGCCTCCGGCGTCGGTCGGCGATGGGGGAGAGCCTGGCGAGGTAATGGCGGATGCCCTCGCCATCTCCGACCCGGATCGACGCTTCCTCGCGGCCCGTCGTCTGAAGGAGCGCGGCCAGCTCTTTTTGGTCCGGGAGAGCGTCCCCCAGCTTCGTTCCGATCGCGGCCGGCGAGAGACCGGGGATGATCTCCGCCGCGGCCGCGTTGACATCGACGATCCTGTCCTGGAGGTCGATCACGACGGCCCCGTCCCGCATGCCGGCGAAAACGCTGTCCCGGGCCACCGGGACGAGATCGAGGAAACGGTACCGGAGCAATCCCCAGGCGAGGACCGGCCCGGCAAGGGTCATGGCCAGGGGTGTCGTGTCGATCCGGTGAGGGGTCAAGCCCAGGATGTAGACGAACAATCCGATCCAGAGCAGGCCGGCCCCGATCAGGAGCACGGCCGCCTGGCTCCGATATCGGCTCGGCGCTTTCTGCCGCATCCGAATGAGCAGGGCGGTGCCGGCGATCAGGGCCAGATGCGTATAGACGATATGGATCCAGAACCAGACCCCCTTGTCCAGGACGATGACCGGGAAGGGGCCGCTGGAGTCGAGGCTGACCGCCCGGTAAAAAAGGTGGTGGACCGAATTGGTGACGTTGAGGACGAGCGTCGTCAGGGACAGGAAGAACGGGATGGCCAGGACGGGCCGGCGGAGCCAGGTTTCCCGGCCGGCGAAGCGGGCGCAAAGTAGGATCCAGAAGAAGGGGATGAACGCGATCCCCACGTATTGGACCTTGTTCAGGATCAGCATATGGTCGAGGGAATCGGTGTTGAGCTCGAGCGCGTATCCGAGGGAGTAGATCGCCGAGCAGACCAGGAGCCCAGTCAGGGCCGCGGTAAGCGGAGCCAGTCGGAAGCGCCAGGCGTAGACCGCCGCCGCGCCGCAAATGACGGCGGCGAGGACGAGGGCCAGGATGTAGGGCAGGGGGCCGTTAAACATTGTGAGAGATTATACGCCCTCTCCCGGGGGGAAGGAAGCCCCGGGCGGCTTGGTCGGCGCGCTCGGCCTGCTGCCGGCGTCGCTCGCCGGCCGTGTCCGAAGGGTGGTTGACGACCTTGCCCCCAACGACCATGGTCGTCGACCCGCCGCCGTCGAGGTTGATCGCGTCCTCGCCGCCGATAGACTATCTTGCGGGTCCGGGGATGCCAAGAATCCCGGCATCTGGTAAACTAGGGGACCGGAGGAAACCATGACATCACTTCGCAACAAGGTCGTTTTCATCACCGGCGCGAGCTCAGGCATCGGCCTGGCCTGCGCCCGGATCTTCGCCGCCGACGGGGCGCGCATCCTCATGGCCGCCCGCCGCCTAGACCGTCTGAAAAAGCTGGCCGACGAGCTGCGCGCGGCCCACAAGGTCCCCGTCCACGCCTTCGACCTCGACGTCCGCGACCAACCCGCTGTGGAAAGGGCGATCGCCGGGCTGCCGCCCGAATGGGCGGCCATCGACGTCCTGATCAATAACGCGGGCCTGAGCCGCGGCCTGGACAAGATCCACGAGGCCAAGATCTCCGACTGGGAGGAGATGATCGACACGAACATCAAGGGCCTGCTCTACGTCAGCCGGGCGGTCATCCCGGGCATGGTGAAGCGCGGCGCCGGCCACGTCATCAACATCGGCTCTATCGCCGGCCACGAGCTCTACCCCGGGGGCAACGTTTACTGCGGCACCAAGTTCGCCGTCAAAGCGATCTCCCAGGGCATGCGCATCGACCTCGTGGCGACGCCCATCCGGGTGAGCTCGGTCGATCCCGGGATGGTCGAGACCGAGTTCAGCCTGGTCCGCTACCACGGCGACAAGGAGAAAGCGGACAAGACTTACAAGGGCCTCACCCCGCTCACCCCCGACGACATCGCCGACGCGGTTCATTACTGCGCTACGCGGCCGCCGCACGTCAACATCAACGACATGATCGTCATGCCCCAGGCCCAGGCCGGCGTCCTTGTCGTCAACCGCGTCTGACGCCGAGTCGGGAGCGCATGCCATGGAATACCGCCGCTTGGGGACATCGGGCCTGAAGGTCTCCGCCCTGTCCTTCGGGAGCTGGGTGACGTTCGGGGAGCAGGTCGATGAGGAGGCCGCCGCGGCCTGCATGAAAGCCGCCCGCGAGGCCGGTGTGAATTTCTTTGACAACGCGGAAGGCTACGCTCAGGGGAAGGCCGAGAGCGTCATGGGCGCGATCATCCGTAAGTCCGGCTGGAAGCGCTCGGACCTCGTGATCTCGACCAAGATCTTCTGGGGAGGGAAAGGCCCCAACGACATGGGGCTGTCGCGGAAACACATCTTCGAAGGCTTGGAAGCCTCGCTCCGCCGGCTCCAGCTCGACTACGTGGACCTCGTCTTCTGCCACCGCCCGGACAAGGAGACGCCGATCGAGGAGACCGTCCGGGCCATGAGCCGGATCGTGGACATGGGCCTGGCGTTTTACTGGGGGACGAGCGAGTGGAGGGCCGAGGACATCCGGACGGCTTACGCTCTCGCCCGCCGCGAGCACCTCGTCCCGCCGACCATGGAACAGGCCCAATACAACATGTTCCACCGCGAGCGCGTGGAGAAGGAATACCGCCGCCTCTACGAGGATATCGGCCTGGGGACGACGACCTGGAGCCCCCTGGCCAGCGGCTACCTGAGCGGAAAATACCTCCGGGGCTTTCCCGAGGGCTCGCGGCTCTCCCTGCGCGGCTACGGGTGGCTGAGGAAGCGGTTCGAGGGTTCGGAAGGCGCCGAAAAGCTGGCCAAGGTGAAGAAGCTGGTCAAGGTCGCCGCCGGGCTGGGCGTCACCCTGCCCCAGCTCGCGATCGCCTGGTGCCTCAGGACCCCGGGGGTCAGCACCGTCATCACCGGCGCTTCCCGGCCCGAACAGGTCAAGGAGAACATGAAGGCCTTGGACGCGGTCCGGCTCCTGACCGGCGACGTGCTGGCCCGGATCGAGAAGATCCTGGGGAACTCTCCCGAGCCCGAGCCCGATTTCCGGAGCTAGCGCGCCCCGCCGTTTTTAGCGGCCCAGCTTTCCAGGGTTTGCCCCTCGGAAATCATGGTCACGCCTTCGGCCTTCGCGGAGGCCAGGAACCAGTCCAGGAGCTCCCCTCGCGTCTTGGGCCAGGGCCATTCCGTCCCCTTCGCCTGGGCTTCCTTGCGGAGGGCGTCCCACCGAACGAGGGCGACGTAGGCCGTCGGCATCTTGACCCTGAGCACCCGTCGGGCATATTCGATCGTGCCTCGCACCCGGCGCTCGGCTCCGCCCAGCAGGTCCCAGGCCGCCGCCAGGTTCTCGAGCGACAGGAATTTCGCCTCGGGCGGGGAGTAGCAGCCGAGCTTGTCGCCCGCGGCGAGGACCGCGCCTTCCATGAGGTCGAGATAGCGTCCGACCGGCCCCGCCGCCGGGCCGTAGTAGCCGTTCAGGAATTCCTCGCGGAGCCGGCGCGGGTCGAGCGCCGGGTTCCAGAGCAGCTTGGCCAGCATCCACGACCGGAGCTCCGCCATCTCCGAGCCCCAGGACTCGTATGCGCCCTGCTCGAAAACGCCCCGGACATTGTGGGCGGCGAAGAGCCGGATATTCGGGGCCAGGACCTGGAGGTTCGGATGGGGCTGGACGTAATGGGCGAAGTCGGTCGTGTAGTCCCAGACGTAGAGCCGGCCGGCGATCTTCGACCAGGCGTCCAGGTCGTCGTAGAAATCCTTGTTGCGGGCGTCGTCGAGCGGCCGGCTGAATGAGCATTCGATGCTGCACAGCCGGACGATGACGTTGGGCCGCGGCCGGGTGATCTTCGGCGGCTTCCGGGTGTACTGGTAAGCCAGGGTGTCGATCGCCACGTTCGGGAACTCGGCCTCGATGTCGGCCGCCACGGCGTTCACGAACCGGAGGAGCGCCCCGGAGGGGCTCCCTTCCTCCTCGTCGACGGCCCGGCACGCCGGGCATTGGCAGGGGTTGAAGCAGTCGTTCTGGGACACCGAGGCGATGGTCGCCCCGGGGTTGGCCCGGAGGCGCTCCTTGAGGTTCTTGACCAGCTCCCGCCGCATCTCCTCGTTGGTCAGGCAGAGCTGGGCGTCGTGGTCCGTCCGCTTGCCGTCGATCTCGCTGAACCAGTCGGGGTGGTCCTTGAAATACTTCTCGGGGGGGATGAGAGAGTAGGCCGTGTGGACGAAGCCTTCGTAGACCTGGTGACCGCCGCGGGCCTCGTCCCCGCCGGCGACGATCCCGTCGAGCTTGTTGCGCGCTGCCCAGACGGGGTCGAAGGCCGTGTACCAGTAGGGCTCGCGGTATTCGAAGGGCGGCGCGGCGCGGAGGTCGACCGGGCCGATCTCGAGCGTTGGGCGGCGGGGCATGAGACTGGCCTGCGGCGTCCACCACCGGCAGCCGACGACGTCCTCGAGGAACGAGTACACGGCATAGATGGTCCCGCGCGGGCCGCCGCCGGCCAGGATGAGGTCGCGGCCCGCGGCGCGGACGATGGTCTCCTCCGGCTTGAGGGCGGCGGCGTCGAATCCCGGGACGGCCGACCGGGCTGCACCCGGCCCGACGAGGATCCGGGAAGCCGTTGCGGGCGCGTCGCCGGACACCGGGAAGTTCGCGCCGGTGACGATATGGAGGAAGAAGGCCAGCTCTTCGGCGGCCTGGCGCTCGACCGGGCCCGCCCCGGCGTCGACGACGATGCGGGCCTCGGCCTTCCCGTGCTTCGCGATCGGGACATCGCCCGAGAGGGCGCGGGGGAGGAGGGCCAGGGCAGCCAAGAGAACGGGGCCGATGATGATAAGTCGAGGTTGGCCCATGCGAGCCTCCTGTGCGTGTGGAATCAAAGATCGCCTTCGGTTTCCCGGTCGAGTCGCTCGAAAAAGGCGACCATGAACCGGTGCCGTTCGGCGGCGATCCGCCGTCCTTCCCGGGTGTGCATCCGGTCCTTGACAAAGCGCAGCTTTACCATGAACTCCCGGAAGGCTGTGTCCTCCCGGGTGTAGGGCCGGGTCTTGGACAGGTCGGTCCCCCTGTTGTGGAGGCGCGCGCCCACTTCGCCGGCGAACAGGAATGCCCGGCCGACGCCGACGGCGCCGATCGAGTCGAGCTTGTCGGCGTCGAAGAGGATGCGGGCCTCGAGCGTAGCCGGCACGGCGTTTTTCCGGAAGCGGTGGGTTTCGATGCAATGGGCGACCCGGGCGATTGCGTCCGCGTCCACGCCCTCGGCCCTCAGGATTCGCGCCGCCAGCCTGGCCCCCGCTTCGGAATGGCAGACCCGGCCGTGCGTCCGGTCCTCCTCGGCCCGGCCGATGTCATGGAGGACGGCGGCCAGCTTCAGAATCCCGAGCCGTGCCTTTTCCCTACGCCCGATCCGGAGGCAGAGGCGGAGGACGCGCTCCGTGTGGTCCCAGTCATGGCTGCCCCGGGCGCCCTTGAACCGGTGCTGGGCCGTCTTCCGCACGCGCTCGAAAAGCGCCCGATCGATTTTCATTTTGGTGATAGTAACCGCATTTCCTTATTTCCGATTCCGTTCGATATATTATTGTCGATGAGGCCGGTCAACGCAATCCCCGCTTGCGTTGTGTTTTCATCGTTTCTCGGAAGCCTAGGAATTGCCTTTGCATAATGCAATTTCGGAAATCAGGTTACTGTCACCGATTTCAGGCGCAACCTTTTGACCCCGTTTTTCGTCTTTTCCAGTGAATCCCTTTTGTGGAGGAGGCTATGTCCATGAAAAGAACGCTTCCGAGCCTGACGCTGGCCCTGGTCCTCTTGGCTGGCGTGGCCGTGATGGGCCTGAACGCCGCTTGCTTCGTCTTCGATGAAAACGGGCTGTCCTTCCTGGGCGGCCCTGAGTACAAGGAAGACTTCCTGAAGACCGTCCCCCTGGCGGCCGGCGGGAGTTTCAGCCTGAACAACACGAACGGCGTGGTCCGCCTGTCGACGTGGGCCAGGGACGAGGTCGAAATCCGGGCGATAAAGACCGCCCGGGGGAGCAAGGACAACCTCGACAAGGTCAAGATCGACGTCAGCTCCGGGGCGAGCTTCGTCAAGGTCGAGACCGTCTACCCGCGCTTCCGCAACCTCCGGGTGAGCGTCGCCTATGAGATCAAGGTCCCGGAGAATACCCGCCTCGACGGCCTCCGGACGACCAACGGCGACGTAGAGATCTCGGGCAAGCTGGCCGACGTCAAGGCCGGCAGCACGAACGGGGACATCCGCGTGGACAGTGCCGCGGGCCGCTGCGAGGTCGAGACGACGAACGGTAGCGTCCGGCTCATCGACGCCCGCGGGCCGGTCGTCGCCCACACGACGAACGGCGGCGTCCGCCTCGAGCTCGGGAAGGTGGACGCCGAGATCTCGGCTCGCACGACCAACGGCTCGATCACCCTCCGGGTCACCGGCGAGGTGAACGCCGAGCTGAAGGCTCACACGACCAACGGGCGGATCCAGACCGACGTCCCGATCACCATCCAGGGCGGGATCGGCTCCTCGCATCGGACGATCGAAGGAAGACTGGGGAACGGAGGGCCGCTGATCGACCTCCACACGACGAACGGCGGGATCACCATCGGCCGCTAGCCGCATGGATCGCCCTGCCACAGCCGGGGGCCTTGGGCTTTGCCGGAGAGCCCGCGAAGGCGGGTTTCTCCTAAAAGACGAATCCCAGGCCGAAGTCCAGCCCCAGCGAGGATGACCGCAGCCAGCGGCCCCACCGCGGGCCGTCCTGGCCGACGGAGAGATGGGTGATGTCCCGCCCCGCGCCCTCGCCGCTCGCATAAAAGAACCCCCCGAGGCGCCAGGCCGCGCCTCCGTGGAGGAAGACGGCGGGTCCGATCCGGATCGCCAGGCCCGCGCCGATGATCGCCTCCATTCCGATGTAGGAAGCCTTCAATTTTTGGCCGTACAGCTCCGCCCCGTCGTCGATCCGGAGCCAGGGGATGCTGATGCCGAGGGAAATGTAGGGCTTGATCGGAGAATTCTTCAGGAGGAACGTCCGGCCCGTGATCTGGACGGCCTGAAACAGCGCCGGCGTGTTTCCGGCCTCGAGCGAAGCGGTGGGGTTCGAACGCAGATAGGAGATCTCCCACATCCAGGATGCATGGATAATGCCGAAGCCGAAGGCGGCGGAGATTTTTTCCTCGAGCTTGGGAATGTGGAAGACCAAGTCGAAGTGCCAGAGGTTGAGCTTCCCGTCGAGGTCGCCTTTGTAGGCGAGATCATGACCGCTCACCGCGATAAAAAAGCCTTCTCCGGCGGGTTTGGCCTCTTGGGCGGGCAGGGAGACGGCAAGAGCGGTCATCAAGGCCAGGACCGCGATTCCGTCTCGGAGCGAACCCATGTCTTTTCAGCCTATCGGCAATATAAAAGGGACCGTGCGCCGGGTCCGAAAACGCCGACGCACGGTCCCCGGGCGAATGACGGCTACTTCTTCTCCAGAGCCGCGGCCTTGATCTGGTCGATCGATTTCCTGATGTTGTCCTTGATCTGGGGCGGCTGGGCGGGAGCCAGCTCGAGGGCCTTTTCGGCGGCCTTGAGCGCGTCGTCGTACTTCTTGAGCTTCAGATTGACCTGGCTGAGGTTGTTCCAGCCCGTGTAGGCGTCGGGCGTCAGGGCGACCCCTTTTTGGGCCGCTTCCAAGGCGCTTTCTAGGTTTTTGCCCTGGCCGAGCCAGAACGTGACGTAGGAGGCCAGCGCCGGGGCCTTGTCCAAGTTCTTCTTGAGGTACTCGGGGCCGAAGACCGCCAGGGCCCGATCGGGCTTGTCGGCCTCGATGAAGATCCGGGCGGCGTTCATGGCCGACATGTCGGCCCGCGCCGGCGGAGGTGCAGGCGCCGCTTCTCCCGCCGGGATCGCCGCCATGCTGGGAACACCGGCGCCGGCGACCTTCAGGATCTCCTCGGCCGTATCGGCGGCCTTGGCCTTGTCACCCTTCTGGAGGTACACCTGGGCGAGAAGTTGGAGCATATTGCCTTTCGCTCCGCCCGTGGCGAGATCGACCGCCTTCCGGGCGAGCTGGAGACCCTTGTCCAGGTTGTCCTTGTCCTGGAGAATGCGCCGCACGTAGGCGCTGAGGACCAGCGGGTCCTCCGGATAGCGGGCGGCGTAATCTTCGAAAAATTTTGCGGCCTCGTCTTTGGGAGCGGTCCGGCCATAGAAGCCCTGGGCCAAGCGGCTATAGGCGTCCTTGACGATCTGGCCGTCTTTATACTTCTTGAGGAAGGCCTGGAGCGGGGCGGGGTCCGGCGGCCGGGTGCGGATCGCGTTCGAGCCGAGGCTGAACTCCGCGAGCTCGGTGTAGGAAACCTTGTCCTTCTGATAATCGGTCAAGCCCATCTTCCCGTCGGGGTCGAGGGCGACGATGGCCTTGTACTTCTCCGCGGACTTCACGTCGTCATAGCGGTCGGCCCATTTCTGGGCGAACTTGAAGAGCGTCGGGACGTCCTTCGGATTCTTGGCATAGGCCGCGGCCAGGCCCTTGTAGGTGTCGGGGCCGCCGGCCTTCATCTTCTCCAGGAGCTCCTGGAATTTCTCGGCCGGGGGATCGTAGCCCACGGTCCAGTCGACCTCCGCCCCGTCGCCGTCGAGCAGGAGGATGGTCGGCGTGGCGTGGATGGCGAACTTTTTAAAGACGAGCTGACCCTCCGGTTCCTGGGTATAGACCCGGTAGAGCACAAAATTCTTGGTCAGGAAGTCCTTGAACTTGGGGTTGTCGTAAAACTGCTGACCCAGCAGTTTACAGCCCGGTCAGGTGTAGGAGGAAAAATCGAGGAGAACCAGCTTGTGATCGACTTTGGCTTTGGCGTATGCCTCGTCCAGGGAGCCTTTGAACCACTCCGGATTCTGGGCGAACGCCGTGGAGGCGAGCACAAGCGCGACGGTCAGGATGACTAGTTTTTTCATGCGCACCTCTGGCGGAACTATATTATCAGCGGGGCCCAAAAGTCAACTTGGGGAGAACACCTTGCCCATGAGAAGACACAATACCCATTTCCCTGTTTCCCGGCGAAAAAAAGGGGACGCGCGCGGGCGCGTCCCCTTTCGAGTCCAGCCGAGTCTCTTTCTACTTTTTATCCGGCGTCGGGTTTTTGAGTTTCTCGAGGTTCTTCTTGTACGTTTCTTTAACCGCGTCTGGCGCGAGCTCAATGGCCTTCTCCATCGCTTTGACGGCTTCAGTCTTGTTCTTTAGCTTGTCGTAGACCGTGCTCAGCGTGGAATAGAGATAATATGTTGCGGGCATCAACTCCACGGACTTCTTGGCCGCGCCGAGCGCGTCGGGCAAGTTCTTGCCCTGCTGTGCCCAGAATGAGGCGTATTGCCCGAGCGCCATCGCGTCCGCCATGTTCTTCCGGGAGAAGGCCGGGCCATATAGCTGGAGAGCCTTGGCGTCCTGGTTGTTCTTAAGGTAGATGCCGGCCACCTGTTCGCGGTAATAACTGTTGTCTGGCTCGAGTTTCAGGGCCATCTCGCCCATGTCGGCCGCGTTCTCTTTATCACCTTCGTTCGCCATCCAAAAGTTGGCGTAGGTGATGAGATTGTAGGCCATATTTTGTACCTGGCCGTCCATAAACGCTTTGCCGAATACTTCGCCCGCCTTGGCCTTGTCGCCCTTGAGCATATAGAACTGGGCGATCGTCTGGTTGATGTTCGGATCGGGATTGGGCCAGGTGAGCTCCTGGAGTTTGTCGGCGAGTTCGATGCCTTTTTCGAAGGGGCCCTTGTCCGCGTTAATTCGGGTAAGCCATGCGTTGAGGACCTCCGAGTCGGCCGGATACTTGGCCGCATATTCTGCGAAGAACGGCGCGGCCTCTTCCTTGGTGGCCTGGTAGCCGTAGTAGAAGCTCATGTTGCGATAAGCCTGCTTGACCAGCGGACTTTTGGGATATTTGGCGACGAAGGCCTTGAGCGGGGTCATGTCTTTATCCGTGTACGCCGCGATGGCCAGGGCGGCGAACTCAGTATAGGGGGCGGTGATATTCGAATAATCCTGGGTGTAGGTCCCGGCCTTGGCTTGCGGATCCAGGGATAGGACTTCCTTATATTTCTCGATAGACTTCTTGGGGTCATGGCGGTCGCCATACTTGAGAGCGAGCTTGAAGGCGAGGGCCGCGTCCTTGGGGTTCTTTGCATAAGCGGCGCCGATGGACTTGAACGTATCGACGCCGTTCACCATCTTCTGGAGCAAGGCCTGGAAACTCTCGGCTGGGGGGCGATAGCCTACCGACCAATCAATCTCAGCACCATCATCGCCGATTACTAGAGTCGTCGGTGTGCCGACGATCCCGAATTTTTTAAAGACTGCTTCGCCAGCGGGTTCCTGGGAGATCGCCCTGAAGAGGACGAAATTCTTGTCGAGGAAGGCGCCGAACTTGGGGTTGTCGTAGAACTGCTGACCCAGCAGTTTACATCCCCCTCAGGTGTAGGAGTAAAAATCGATGAGGACCAGCTTGTGATCGACTTTTGCCTTGGCGATCGCTCCGTCCAGCGTCCCCTTGAACCACATGGGATTTTGAGCGAACGCCACGGAGGCGAGCACAAGCACGACGAACAGAATGGTTAGTTTTTTCATTCGCCCCTCTCCTTATACTCTATGAAGCGGGGAGAGGGTTGTCAACCGACCCCGGAGGGATGCGAGAAACGCATCCCCCCGGGGTCGCCGCGCTACTTCTTTTCGGGGGCGGGGTTCTTGAGCTTGTCGAGGGCCTGCTTGTAGAACGTCTTAGCCGTGTCGGGAGCGAGTTCGAGGGCCTTCTCGGCCGCCTTGATCGCTTCGGGCATGTTCTTCATCTTCTGGTAGACCAGGCTCAGCGTGTTGTAGATGTAGTAGCCCGTGGGCACGAGGGCCACGGCCTTCTTGGCCGCGACGAGCGCGTCGTCCAGGTTTTTCTCCTGGCGGGCCCAGAAGCCGGCGTACTCGTAGAGCGCCGTGCCGTCCTTCTCGTTCTTGCGGGCATAGGCCGGCCCGTAGATCTGGAGGGCCTTCGGCAGCTGGTTGGCCTTGACGTAAAGTCCGGCCACCTGGCCGAGGAAGTAGGCGCTGTCCGGCTCGAGCTTGAGGGCGGTCTCGCCCATCTTGATCGCGGTCTCCAGGTCGCCGCCGTTCTGCGCCTGGTAGCTCGCCCAGCCGATGAGCTCGTAGCCGAAGCTCGAGACCTTGTTCTCGATGAAGCCCTTTCCGTAGAGCTTATCGGCCTTGGCCTTGTCGTTCTTCAGCAGGTAGGCCTGGGCGAGGGCCCGGTTGATGCTCGGGCGGGGATTGAACTTCGTGAGCTCCTCGAGCTTCGCGGCGAGCTCGAGGCCCTTGTCGGCGGGGCCCTTGTCCTGGACGATCCGGTTCAGCCAGCTTTCGAGAGCGGCGGGATCGTTCGGATACTTGGCGAGATATTCGGGGAAGAAGGCGGCCGCCTCCTCCTTGGTCGCTTGGTAGCCATAGTAGTAGGCCATATTCTCGTAAGCCGACTTGATGAGGGGGCTTTTGGGGTATTTGGCGATGAAGGCCTTCACCGCGGCCATATCCGGCTTCGCCATCGGGCTGTCCCCGGTCAGGAGATAGAACGACGCGAACTCGGTGTAGGTGGCGGTGATGCCGGTATATTCCCGGGTATAGGTGCCTGCCTTGCCCTGCGGGTCGAGGGCCAGGACTTCCTTATATTTGGCTACGGATGACGGGGTGTCGTATCGGTCGCCGTACTTGCGGGCCAGCTTGAAGACCGTAGCCGTGTCCTTGGGATTTTTGGCATAGGCCGCGCTCAGAGCCTTGAACGTGTCGACGCCGTCGACCATCTTCTGGAGCGTCGCCTGGAACGTCTCGGCCGGAGGATCGTAGCCGACGGTCCAGTCGACCTCGGCCCCGTCCCCGCCGATCGTCATGATCGTGGGCGTCGCGTTGATCTTGAATCTCTTGAAGATCGCGTCGCCCGCAGGTTCCTGGAGGACCGCCCTGAAGAGGACGAAATTCTTGTCGAGGAAGGCGCCGAACTTGGGGTTGTCGTAAAACTGCTGACCCAGCAGTTTACAGCCCCCTCAGGTGTACGAGTAAAAGTCGATGAGGACCAGCTTGTGATCGACCTTGGCTTTGGCGATCGCTTCGTCCAGCGTCCCCTTGAACCAGTTCGGGGCCTGGGCGAAAGCCGCGGAGGCGAGCACAAGCACCATCAGCAGGAGAAGTGCTTTTTTCATAAGGGGACTATATTTTCGCGGAGCAAAGAAGTCAATAGGCCCGGCGGGTGGAAAAAGGGGACACAGAACCCCGAGGATTATCTGCTTTGAGTTGGCCGGCGTTCTGTGTCCCCTTTTTCCACCCGCCGGGACCTGAACTCTCTATTCCGCCTTGACCAGCGTGATCTTGACTTTGCGCGTTTTGCCGCCCCGCTCGACGGTCAGGGTCACGACGTCCCCGATTTTCCGGGTTTCGAGCGCGGTGTAGAGATCGTCATAGGAGCCGATCTTCGCCTCGTCGAGGCCGGTGATGACGTCGCCGAGGAACAGGCGGCCGTAGCGGTCGCGACTGAGGCCGGTCAGGCCCGCGCTTTCCGCCGCGCTCCCCTTGGCGACTTCCAAGATCGCCGCGCCCTTGATCCCGAACCGCTGGTTGTATTGGTCGGGGAGGACCGAGGCCCCGATGTCGGGCCGGATCACCTTCCCGAAGCGGATGAGCTCCGGAACGACGTTTTTGATGATGTCGACTGGAATGGCGAAGCCGACTCCGCTCGATGCCCCCGACGGCGAAATGAGCATGGCGTTCATCCCGATGATATCGCCGCTCGAGTTGAGGAGCGGCCCCCCCGAATTGCCGGGATTGATGGAGGCGTCGGTCTGGATCATGTCCCGGATCGTGACGTCGCCCGCGCCGAGCATCTTGCGGCCGAGGGCGCTGACGATGCCCGTCGTGACCGTGTGGTCGAAGCCGAAGGGGTTGCCGATGGCGATGACCTTCTGGCCGACCTGGAGGTCCTTGGAGCTGCCGACCTTGACCGGGACCAGGTCCTTGAGGTTGCCCTGGATCTGGAGGACGGC
Source organism: Candidatus Aminicenantota bacterium (assembly GCA_003141555.1). GTDB lineage: Bacteria > Acidobacteriota > Aminicenantia > Aminicenantales > UBA4085 > FEN-413. The sequence goes on along the minus strand of PLMN01000005.1, from coordinate 213,773 downwards.
TACGTCCTTGGCTTCATCCTTGCCGATGAGCTTCGCCGGCCGCTGCTCCTGGCTGGGCAGGGTGACGCTGAACTCCGTGCCGTCCTCGATCACATGGAAATTCGTGACGATATGGCCCTGATCGTCCCAAATGAAACCCGATCCGGTGCCCTTGGCGACCTTCTCCTCGTTGAACCAGTCCCGCTCAAGCCGGATGTTGGTGATGAACACGACCGAGTTCTTGCTCTTCTTGACGATCTCGATGGTGTTGCGCTCGTCTTCGAGGAGCTGGGCCCGGAGCGGCCCGGCGGCCAGGGTGAAGAGGAGGGCCCCCAGGGCCGGGACGACGCGATGAGAACACGGGCCTTTCGATAAAATCATGCTCGTTTCCTCCCGGCGCTATTTTATCAAATCCCCGGCGCGTTGGGGAGGCCGGAGTTTGACAAGAACGGCCGGCTGAAATATAACCGGTTTCCGGCTTTCCCTTGACGGACCGGGAGAGGAGTCCCTCCATGGAAAACAGTCATCGTCCCTTCGCCTCCGCCTTCCAAAAAGTCCGCGGCTTGGCCGCGCTCGCGATTGCGCTCGTCCTTCTGGCGGCGGCCGCCCCGGCCGCCGTGCGCCTGCCCCAGGTCTTCGGCGACCATATGGTCCTTCAGCGCGACGCTCCGATCGTCGTCTGGGGCTGGGCCGGCGCCGGAGAGAATGTGACCGTGACTCTCGCCGGCCGGACGGCGACGGCCGCGGCCGACGCGGCCGGCGGCTGGAGGGTCACGCTCCCCCCGCTTTCCGCGGGCGGCCCGTTCGAGATGATCGTGGCCGGGGAGAACCGGATCATGCTGGCCGACGTGCTCGTCGGCGAAGTGTGGCTGTGTTCGGGCCAGTCGAACATGGAGATGAACCTGAAGAACACCGACAACGGCGAGGAGGTCCTCGCCTCCGCGGATCTGCCGCGCCTCCGGCTCCTGACGGTCGAAAAGCGGCCTTCCCCGCAGCCGCAGCCCGACATCCGGGGGGCATGGACCGAATGCACGCCGAAGTCGGCCGAGGCCTTTTCGGCCGTGGCTTTCTTTTTCGGCCGGCGGATCCAGGCTGAGTTGAACGTCCCCGTCGGCCTGATCAACAGCTCCTGGGGCGGGACCCTGGCCGAAGTCTGGACGCCCGCCTCCGGATTCGCCTTGGGCGCCGGGCTCGACAAGCTCGCGATCAAGGTCCGGGAGGCCGACCGGCAATACCGGGCGGCCCTTCCCGCCAAGCTCGGCGAATTCGAGGCTTGGACCTCCGCCGCCCGGGAGGCCCTCCGGGCCGATGCGCCCCTGCCCCTTTCTCCCGAGATGCTCAAGCACCCGATTTACAGCGAGGGTTTTCCCAACCAGCCGACCAGCCTGTTCAACGGGATGATCCATCCCCTGGTGCCCTTCGCCATCCGGGGCGCGCTCTGGTACCAGGGCGAGGCCAACGCGACCATCCACGACGGGCCGCTCTATGTCGAGAAGATGAAGGCCCTGATCGGCGGCTGGCGCAGCCTCTGGGGCCGGGGCGACTTCCCCTTCTATTTTGTCGAGATCGCCCCGCTCGACGCGGTCTACGAGGGCGATGATCTGCCGAAGCTCTGGGACGCGCAGCGGGCGATCCTCGCCATCCCCAATACGGGCATGGCCGTGACGACCGATATCGCCAATCTCAAGGACATCCATCCCCGCAACAAGCTGGACGTCGGGAACCGGCTGGCGCTCTGGGCCCTGGCCAAGGACTACGGCCGGAAGGATCTGGTCTATTCCGGTCCGCTGTTCAAGTCCGTCGTATTCCGCGAGGGCAGAGCGCAGGTCGCGTTCGACCATGCGGATGGAGGCCTGGTCGCCGTGGGAGGGGGCGAGCCCTCGTGGTTCGAGATCGCCGGCGCGGACCGGGTGTTCAAGAAAGCGCACGCCCGGATCGATGGGCAGGCGCTCGTCGTCTGGTCCGAGGACGTCCCGCAGCCGGCCGCCGTCCGGTTCGCCTGGCACCGGAACTGTGCGCCCAACCTGATCAACGCCGCGGGCCTGCCCGCTTCGCCGTTCCGGACGGACGCCTGGTGACGGCGGCTGAAGCCCCGGGCATCGCCCGGAAATTTATTGCCTTTTCCGGTCCGGCGGGTATAGAATTGCTCCTTTTTAAGGAGCTTCAATGGATCTTCGCCGCGCCGCCCGGATTTCGATCGCCTTTACCCTGCCGCTTCTCGCGGCCGTGACTCTTTTTACGGGGACGGCGCTGGCCCAGGAGGACGGCTACCCCTTCCGGCTGTCCAACTTCAGCCTCGAGCTCCTCGGCGGGTATTCCAAGATCACACCCTCGGACTTCAATGCCTTTGCGACCGCCGAGGAAGCCTATGTCAAGGACAGGTATGTCTCCCGAATCAACTACTACCGCGGCCTGTATGGGGCTAATTACCAAGCCACGGTCACTCGGACCGGCGATTCCCCGTTCAAGTCCGTCAAGGATGCGCTGGCGTACGGATTCCGGCTGCGCTACGAACTCAGTCCGTCCCTGGGCCTGTCGGTCGGGGTCCAGTTCTTGGACCGGCAGCAGCACTCGAACGTAGGAATGACCGTCGCCATCCAGGATTCGGACCCGGCCTATATCAAGGCCAACGGTTACCAAGGCTATGCCTATCAGAATTCGGGATTCCTCCTGGGCGTGTCGGCCTGGGTGCCCGAGGTGGCGGCCCATTTCTGTTGGGATGTCGGCCGCGTCCTCCGGTTCGAGGCGCTCATCGGCGGCGGGCCGATGTTCATTTCCTGCCATTCGGTGAGCACGCGCCTCACGTCCGCCACCGACGCCTCGGGCGCCGTCACGAGCAACCTGACCACGTTGGATATGCGAGGCAAGGCGACCGGCTTCTCGGGTGAATTGGGAGGCCGCATTTACGCCAGGACCGGCGGGTTCCTGGATTTCTTCGCGGAGCTGAGCTATTGCTTCCGCGAGGGGGCCGAGCTTTCCGGCCCGAGCTCCTCGCAATCGATCTCCACCGACGCCAACGGCTCCCAGACCACCGTCACGTCATCCTGGTCCGGGGGCTGGAACAGCCTCCGGACGGATGTCACGTCCGCCTGGGGGACATCCTCCGTCACCGCCCCCCAGAACCGGTATTCGACCGGGAACGGATTCCAGAAATTCGCCCTCGACCTGTCGGGCTTCCAGCTGAAGGCCGGCCTGACCATCCACCTCTGACCGGCGGCGCGGCCTAGGCTTTTTTGTCCGAGGCGCCCGGTTTCGTCAGGGTTTTCCCGCTTTGGCAGAGGGGGCAGGACTCCGGCTCGAAGGCCTGGACTTTAAGGGCCATGAGGCTGCCGACGGGCTGGCTTTCGATCCTGACCTCTCCGTCCGTCCGATCGACGAGGACATAGATCCCGGCCAGCTTGACGTTGTGCCGCTTCAGGCATTCCACGACCTCGGCGATCGAACCGCCCGTCGTCAGGATGTCCTCGACGATGACGGCCCGGGCGCCGTCGATTTCCGAGAATCCAGCGCGGAACGACATCTTTTCCTCAACCCGCTGGGTGAAGGCGAACTTTTTGCCGAGCTTGAGCGCGGCCAGGAAGCCGATGGCGATCGCCCCGTAGGCGGGGGAGACAACATAGTCGAAGTCCCGGCCGTCGGCCCTGATCTTCGCCGCGAGGAGGTCGACAAGCTTCTCCAGGGCGGCTGGGTTTTCGATGAGGCGGATCTTCTCGAAGTACCACTCCGAATGCTTGCCCGACGTCAGCTTGAAATGGCCTTGGAGAAGGGCGTCGAATTCCTTGAAGAGATCGAGGACTTCGGGATCGGCGTTGTCCAGCATGAGGGCCTCCTTGGCGCCGCCGCGTCCTTCCGCGCCGAGAGGGAGCGAAAGGCGAGAGGATTATAGAAAGAACGGCGCCCTGAAACAAGCGCCGGGATGTATAATGGAGAACACCGGGAGGCCGAACATGAAATCTCCGAACAGCCGCTTTCTTCATATCATGGCGAGGCTGGTCCCGGCCCTTGTTGGGGCCGGGCTTTTTGTCTCGGCCGTGCCCCCGCAGGAACCGGCTCCCCCGGATTTCGACGTCATCCTCTCCCACGGGAGGATCGTCGACGGCACGGGCGCGCCCTGGTTCCGGGGCGATCTCGGAATCCAGGGCGACCGGATCCGGGCGATCGGCGACTTGTCCGCGGCGGGGGCGGCCCGGCGCATCGACGCGACGGGCCTGGTCGTCGCCCCGGGATTTATCGACATGCTCGGCCAGTCCGAGTTCTGTCTCCTCGTCGACAACCGGGCGGCCAGCAAGATCACCCAGGGCATCACGACCGAGGTAACCGGCGAGGGGACGTCGATCGCGCCCCTGACCGAGCGCCTGGTCGAGGAATCGGCGCCGGTCTACAAAGCGTTCGGCCTCGTCGCGGATTGGCGGACGCTCGGCGAGTATTTCCGCCGCTTGGAGGAGCGTGTCCATCCGGCCATCAATCTGGCCACGTTCGTCGGCGCGGGCGGCGTGCGCAATGCGGTCATCGGCGAGGACGATCGGAGGGCGACGTCCCAGGAGCTCGATCGGATGAAGGCCCTCGTCGCCCAGGCCATGGAGCAAGGCGCTCTGGGACTGAGCTCGTCGCTTCAATATATGCCGGACCGGTTCGCCGACACGGCCGAGCTCGTCGCCCTGGCCGGCGTCGCGGCGAGATATGGCGGCGTCTATCTGACCCACCAGCGCTCGGAAGGGAACCTGATCTTCGAGTCGCTCGAGGAAGTGTTCACGATCGCCGAGAAGGCGGCTGTCCCGACCGAGATCTGGCACCTCAAGACGGCCTACAAAGCCAATTGGGGGAAGATGGCCGAGGTCCTGGCCCGGATCGAGGCCGCCCGGTCGCGCGGGATCGATGTCACGGCGAATCAATATCCCTACATCCGGGCCTCCAACGGGCTGGATTCCTGTCTCCCGCTCTGGGCCCGCGAGGGCGGCATCGAGAAGACGATCGCCCGGCTCCGGGACCCCGCCCAGCGCGAGCGGATCAAAAAAGAAATGGACGATCCGACCGTCTCTACCTGGGAGAACCAGTGGTATGGGGCCGGCGGCGGGGAGGGGATCCTCCTCGTGTCCGTCCTCAATAAGGATCTGAAGAAATACGAAGGTTTGAATCTGGCCGAGATCGGCCGGCGGCTGGGGAAGGATCCGCGCGACGCGGTCATGGACCTGGTCGTGTCCGACCGGGGCCGGAGCGCGTGCGTGACCTCGATCATGAGCGAGGAGGACGTCCGCACCGCCCTCAAACATCCCCTCGTCTCCATCTGCACCGACTCGGAAGCCGTGGCCGAGGACGGCCCTCTCGTCGGATCGAAATCCCACCCGCGCGCCTGGGGCTCGTTCCCGCGCATCCTGGGCAAATACGTCCGCGACGAGAAGCTCCTGCGGCTGGAGGAGGCGGTCCGGAAGATGACTTCGCTCGCCGCCTCGCGCGTCGGGCTCCGCGACCGGGGGATCCTCCGGCCGGGGATGATGGCCGACTTGGCCGTGTTCGATCCCACGATGATCCGGGACGTGGCCACGTTCGAGGACCCGAATCATTACTCGGTCGGGATGATGTACGTCTTCGTCAACGGCCGGGCGGTCGTGGACCAAGGCCGGATCACGGAGGCGAGGCCGGGGCGGGCGCTCCGCGGGCCGGGGTTCAAGGCGGGCAATCGGTAAGCGTGCAGGCAACAGATTCTTGTAAGAAACTCGCGGAAGAGGAGTTTGCCGGGAAGAAGGTCATCCGGGAAAAACTTGAACTTTCGTTATAATGAAGCGCAAAGAGCTTCTTGGTCAAGAAGATTTGTAAAGATCTGGAAATAACAGCCCCTAATTGTCCTGGGCGTCCGGTCAATTGTCTTCGTTCTCAAAAGCGAGCTCTTTTTGTTTCCCCGTCTGCTTTCTTGGGGTTGCCGGCGCTTCGCGGGCTTCCGCGGGAACGGGAGGCAATTCGCTTTCAAGGAAGAGAGGTCCATCGAGAATTTCTTCGAGGATCTTCTTTTGTTTCGGGTATCCTTCTATGGTCTTTTCGAGGACCCAGAGGAGTTCGAGTAGCTCTCGTGTGAACTCGTGCGTCCAGACTTTCGGCCGGATTTCGTCAAGAGGGCTGGATTTCTTACCCGAACGCTCTCTCATCCTGTAGCCCAACCACGACTTGACCACGTGGAAGCCCGAAACTTCAAAGTGATAAACCTCCGGGTCCACGGGGCCGAATAGTCCGTCTCCCACATGAAGTTCTTTCGAATCCTCATCAAAGTGGAATTCGTTAGGATAGCCGTCCTCCGTATCGGAGATCGATTTTAGGCATTTGGCTTTGCCGGAAGGAACCGACCCGAGAGGCCGGCCTCCACCGGCCATACGCTCTCCATACGTATGAAGCCAGATCAGGGCTTTTCCGAATTCGGAGGCTTTGAAGAAAAGCTTCGCCGATTTCGTCAGGGGAACACGGATTTCACGGTTTCCCAATTCCCGGGCGAAACGCGATGTGAATTCCGGTTGGGCAAGAAGTGCATAGATGTAGCCGGCAAGGTCTTCTGCCGCTACTGGCTTAGAGAATGCCCGGACTAATAAATCTAGCAGTCCGGGTGCGATATTTGGAACATCCGATCTTCGATCACGATACAACGGGATAATATCTTTTCCCCCTCTGTTGCAAAAATAGTGTAGGTCAGGGACTAGTTCCGAAATGGCAAGGCCCGGGCCAGAATTCAAAGGCAGCGCAAAAGAACTCGATAAGTAAATTTGATTAGGACCATGGACACTCCAAAGAACTGGACGGAGATAGTCTGCAATGCGATTATCATTAATCAGGAATTGACGATCAAAAGAGCGAAAGCCAATCCGGACAGGTTGATGCCAATCCGATTCCTTGGCATCTTTCAATGGCGGAAGATCGGGTTCAAATGGATCTAATGAAGGATATTTCAATCCAATCTTTCTATCACGCGTCTCTTTGAATAAAACTGCTTTTTCGTCCCCTTTCACAAATGCAATCCAGCGGTCTTTCAGGACCTCGACTTCAGGTCCGATAGGCCAGGATCGTTTAACCTCTAGACCAGAGTGTTGCCAAGGGAACAGATCGATCAACAGCGGCCATGCCCGAAATCCGCTTTTTGTTATGGGCCGAAATGGAGATTGCCAATCCGATGGTACTTTTTTCCAAGCAAGATCATCCGCTGAGGAGATTGCGGCTAATATCTTAAGCTTTTCATCTCGAGTGCCTTCGATCCGAGTATATCTCGCAGCCGCCGGCTTATCTGAATCTGCCCTTTCTTTTCTCCACGCGATAAAAATTGCAACCGGCGTCTGGATGGCGAAGACGTTCTCGTCCCTGCGCGTACCCCGGCCCTCGCCCCCGAGGTCGATGATGTCGATCCGGTCACATTGCCGTCGCATATGCTCTCGCATCCCGGCGAAAGCGTCCCCGTCGAGATAGCTCGAGGCCGTGATAAAAGACACGATGCCCGGCCCGGAAGCCGATTCGTGTTCGAAGACCTTCCAAAGAGCCCAGCGGATGAAATAGACGTATTGATTGTAGAGGTTCTTGAGATGAATTCCGAATCCTGACTTTCTGGCCGGCTCCAGAAAATCTTCGAGGATGGGCGGCCGCCTCTCATCTCCATAGCGAACCCATCCGCCGGTGACGGCATGATTGGCTTCCTTCGCAGCAGCATGCCGTCCGTATGGAGGATTTCCCAAACAGACGAGCACGTGCTCTGCGTCTTTGATTTTGAGTGCGCGCCTATGTTCCTCGGCCATCGGTTTATGGAATAGAGGCGGCGCGGGCGGATGGGTATGCGGCGATTCGAGCGTATTCGTCAGATATATCCCCAATCCGGAGGGCGGCAACGCTATTTCTTTATTGATCAAGGCGCGCGAGAATCTGAGCTGCGCGACGGCATAAGGCCCGACCATCCATTCGAAGCCATGGAGGTTCTTGGCCAATGAGCGGGCTCCGCCCTTGACGGCTCCATGTCCCTCTTCTTTCTCAACGCGGTCCAAGGCATGATCGATAATTCCCAATAGATAGGTTCCCGTGCCAAGAGCAGGATCCAAAGTTACGACTCCGGGCTCGACGAATCCCATCGTCTGGCCGAGCTCTTTGGCGAGGATTTCGTCGATGAGGCTGACTTGGCAACGGACGACTTGGACGGGAGTATAGTAGACGCCCCATTCCTTCCGGAGCTTCGGATCGTATTTCGCCAGGAAGAATTCATAAAAGAACAGCCATGGATCATTTTCACCCTCCTCCGATTTCAAAGTCGCTGGAGGAATTTCTTGGATGACGCGTTGCGTCAGTCCGAGAGATGAAGATATCTCTTCTCGAGCTTGGCTGTCCGTCAAGAACTGCAGAGATCGGGAGAGGAGAAGATGGTGGGATTCGAGAACGCGATAAGCGTCATTCAGGTCGAGTACGCTCGCGCCTTCCATCTTGGCCAGGAGGAGGGCGAAAATAACGGTTTGGGCATACGCATCGGCAAATTGCCGGTCGCTCGCTTCAGGAAAGAGGAGGTTCTTGATTTCTTTTTTCAGGTCTTGGAGCGGTGATCTGGAGTTTTTCAGCGCTTCTTCGACCTCGGCTCGGATAAGACGGCAATAAGGCGCTAGGAATTCCGCTACATCTTTAGGCTTTCGGGGAACGATAGGCGTCCAGGAACAAAAGCCTGCAATTATCTGGAAGAGCTGCGCGGCTACGTCGGCCGTGACCGCTTCGCTTCCTTCTTTGCAAGCATCTCCCCGCAATTTTATGACAGATCCATCAAGATCTCCGCTTCGATAAAGAGCCCACTCGTTCCCATCCGTATAAATGATATTCGGTACGTTCTTGAATCGTTGCCATTGTTCGAGGTCATGCCCTTTGTATAACGTGGGCCTCGCCCCTTTTCCGGGGGCCTTGGCCTCAACGAAACCGATCGTATAATTTTGAGCCTGATCATGGGCAGCGAAGTCAGGCTTTCCCACCCGATCTTTGAGATGAGGCTCTCCCGTGAGGAGGATTCTTCGGCTTATGATTTGGCTGAAGTTTTCAAACAACGCCTCGATTGGCGCTCGTAGCTGGTCTTCGGGTTCACCCGCGCTCGATACCGAGAATTTTTCTTTGATGGAATCGGCGAAGTCCGATAAAGCGGCCTGAAAGCGCTCAGGCGGAGTGAGTTTCAAATAGGCTTTAGGATCAGCGGCGATCTTGGGAAATCTCTTATTGGAATAGGTTGGATATTTTTTCAATGTTGCAAATCCCTTAAGCAATAAATTGGGACTAGCATAAAAGGAATATCACCGAATTTCAAGCTGAAATCAATTTGACAAATACACATATATGTGTATATTTCGTCCGTGAATCGTTATGAATCGGAGCAACGAGCATGAGATTCGTGGGACGAATGTCCAAAGCAGGCCGGTTCTGGGTCATCGAAGTGCCGATCCTCGATATATCATCTCAGGGAATGTCGAAGGCAGAGGCCTATGTCATGATCGCGGACGCGATCGAAGCTCTCGTCAATAGGCGCGGATTTCGCGTGCAGGTATTTCCCGGGCCGGGCCCGGAGTTCGAGATCGGGGCGTCGGATGAAGCCGCTTTGACGGCTTTCCTTTTGAAGCGGGCCCGTCAGCGGTCCCGGCTCAGCCTGGCCCAGGTTGCCGCCCGCCTTGGCTCGCGCTCTCCGAACAGCTATGCTCGATACGAACAGGGACGGGCCGTCCCCAGCATTCGAAAGCTGTCCCAGCTCCATGCCGCCGTAAGCGGCAATCGGGATCTGGTCCTGTCCGAGAGCCGCTTTCGTCCTCCGGCGGACGTATCGCCCCGCCCCACACCGTAAAAGCGGGCCGTCGGCCGCGCTCAGAGCTTCAGAAGATGCCGCCCGAGAACGGCAGCGAGCCAGGAGACCGAGCCGCCGAGGACGGCGCCCCAGACGAGGTCGACGACCGTCACGGCCAGGGGCCAGTCCTTCAGCGTGGCCAGGTTGCTGAGATCATACGTGGCGTAGCTGATCAGCCCGAACAGCGCTCCCAGGACGAGCGCCTTGAGCGGAGCTCCGGCTTCCAGGGCGGGCCTGATCACGAACACGAGCAGGCCGGCGATGAAGAGAAGATAAAACAGGATCGCCGCCGCCCAGTTCACTTTGGGGCTGAGCATCGGCCCGAGGTGGCGCCTGTAGAACCCCTTGGCCGCGACGCCCAGCCAAACCATGTCGATCAGGAAAAAGATCGCCAGCGTGATCAGGTACATTCCCAGCATTTGTTCGGTGCTCATCCCGTCAGGGTACCATACTTTCTTGACTTTCGTCTTGGGAGGGGCTTATATTCCTTCATCTTGAAAATCGGCCCTTCCCGGGCGCATCGGGCGAAAGGACGGCGGATGAACATCTGGATCACCAAGACCCCGGCCGATATCTTCATCGCCTCGGAGCATACCCAGCTCAAGAAAAACCTGACCGCCCTCGACCTGGCCTCCCTCGGGATCGGCGCGGTCGTCGGTACGGGCATCTTCGTCGCCACGGGCCAGGGCGCCCAGCTGGCCGGGCCGGGCATCATCCTCTCGTTCATCGTCGCCGCGATCACCTGCGGGTTCTGCGCCCTCACGTATTCGGAGCTCGCCTGCATGTTCCCGGTGGCGGGGAGCACCTATTCCTATACCTATGTCGCCTTCGGCGAGGTCATCGCCTGGATCATCGGCTGGGATCTCATGTTCGAATACCTCGTGGCCGCGAGCGCGGTCGCCTCGGGCTGGTCGTCGACATTCGCCGGCCTGATCCAGGGCGCCGGGGTCACGCTGCCCAAGGCCCTGCTCACGTCGCCCCTCCAGGGCGGGATCATCGACCTGCCCGCGGTAGTGATCACCCTCCTGATCACGTGGATCCTCTTCATCGGCATCCGGGAGAGCGCCAAGGTCAACAACATCATCGTCGTGCTCAAGATCCTCGTCATCTTGCTTTTCGTCTTCCTCGGGATCAGGCACATCAATCTCTCCAACCTCAAGCCCTTCATGCCCTACGGCTGGAAAGGGGTCATGGCCGGGGCGGCCATCATCTTCTTCGCCTACATCGGCTTCGATTCGATATCGACGGCCGCCGAGGAGACCAAGAACCCCAAGCGCGACATCCCGCTGGGGCTCATGCTTTGCCTGGGCGTCGTGATCCTCCTCTACGTTGGGACGGCTTTCGTCCTGACGTCCATCGTGCCTTACAAGGAGATCGACGTGAACAATGCCCTGCCCTCGGCCCTCGGCCGGATCGGCATCCGCTGGGGCGGGGCGCTCGTCGCCACGGGGGCCATCGTCGGCATGATCTCGACCATCCTCGTCACGCTCTACGGCCAGATTCGGATCTTCATGGTCATGGCCCGCGACGGCCTTCTCCCGGCCCCGTTCGCCAAAGTCCATCCCCGGCACATGACGCCCCACATTTGCACCTGGATCACGGGCATCGCCACGGCCCTCATCGCCGGGATTTTCCCCATATCAAAGACCATCGACCTCTGCAACATGGGGACGCTGTTCGCTTTCGTGGTCGTTTCGATCGGAGTCATCGTCCTCCGGAAGACGCGGCCCGAGGTCGAGCGGCGGTTCCGGGTCCCGGGCGTCCCCTTCACCCCGCTGATCACGATCGCCTTCTGCTTCTATCTGATGTACAGCCTGCCGGGGGTCACCTGGATCCAATTCGGGATCTGGCTTCTTGTCGGCGTGGGGATCTATTTCCTGTACGGAGTCCGGCACAGCAAGCTGCAGCTGAAGGCGAAATCGTAGGCTACAGGACGAAGAACACCGAGATCAGGATCTGGGCCAGGAAGATCTTGGCCACCATCGAGGCGGGGTACACCGTGGCATACCAGATGTTCGGCATCTCGTTCGGGGCCTGCTGGTTGGCGTAGGCCAGGCAGGCCGGCTGGGTCTGCATCCCCGACAGGAGCCCGATCACGGCGGACATGGGCAGCTTGAAGACCTTGTAGCCCACGATCAGGACGAGCCCGGCCGCGAACGTGGTCAGGAGCGCCCCGGCGGCGATGAATTTCAATCCCCCGGCGTGGAGCGTCGCGGTCATTCCCTGGCCGGCTTTCGTCCCGATGGCGGCCAGGAAGAGGACCAGGCCGATCTGGCGCAGGGCGAGGTTGGCGTTGAACGGGATCCTCCAGGCGAGCGGGCCCGTCCGCTCGATCTTGCCGAGGATGAGCGAGACGACGAGCGGCCCCCCGGCGAACCCCAGCTTGAAAACCATCCCGTTGGGGAGGGGGATCGGGATCATCCCCACGAGGATGCCGAGCATGATGCCGATCGAGATCGACAGGAAATCGGCTTCGGCCGTCGCCTTCATCGAGTCGCCGAGGAACGCCCGCAGGGCTTCCACGTTCTCCTGGCGGGACATGATCCGGAGCGCGTCGCCCGATTCGAGGAGCGTGGCCGCGGAGGGGACGAAATCGATGTCGCCCCGGCGGACCCGGGTGATGATGGTCGACGGGAACTTCTTCTGGAGGTCCAGGTCGGCGATCCGCCGGCCGATGACGTCCTTGTTGGAGACGAAGATCCTCTGGAAGACGAACCGGGCCAGCCCATCCTCGAGGAACTCCTCCTCGACGCGGCCGAACAGCATCCGGGCGCGCTCAAGCGCCTTCAGGTCGCCGACCGCGACCACTCGGTCCTCCTTGTGCAGGACCGTCTCTCCGGTGACCAGCGTCGTCACTCCGTCGTGGAGGATGCGGCTCAGGACGAACCCGGGCGGGTCGAAGAGGGTCAGGGATTCCCGGACGGTCCGGCCGTCGAGGGCCGGGTTCGTGACGAGGAAGGTCCAGCTGAGGATCTCGCCCCCGCCCGCCTCGAGCTTGCGCTTGGCCTCCTCGGCGGCGAAATCGACCTTGAAGACCTTGGCCGCGAGGTGCATCCAGAAGATCATGCCGAAGACGCCGAACGGGTAGGCCAGGCCGTAGGTCACGACCGGGCTGCTGATGAGCGTTTCGAGCTGGGCCTGAGGGACATGGCTCGCGAGGCCCTTGAGGGTCTCGACGCAGGCCGCCAGGGCGGGCGTGTTCGTCAGGGCCCCGCAGAACAACCCGGCAAGGCCCGGGACGCTGAAGCCCGGGATCTTCCGGAGAAAGGACGCCAGGATGGCCGTCCCGAGGAGCGCTCCGACGACCAGGACGTTGACTCGGAGCCCCCGCTTCCTGAAAGAGGCAAAGAAGACGGGGCCCGACTGCAGGCCGATGGTGTAGACGAACAGGATGAGGCCGATGATGTAGATGTATTCCGGCAGATTCAGCCGGGGATCGACCGCGCCGCAGGCGATCCCGACGAACAGGACGGCCGAGACGCCGAGGTTGAATCCGAACAGCCGGATGTTCCCGAGGAGAAATCCCAGGCCGATGATAAAAAACAAGAGAAAGATGGGGTTCGCGGCCAGGAATTCAACGATCTGCGTCATGGGGCGTTATTCCGTTCGTCCGATTTCCTCGGGCGGGATGGAGTCTTAAAATGATAAAGCAAAACGGCCCGGCGTTCAAGCGCGGCGCCGGTGCGGGGCCGCCCGTCCGGCCTCGATCTCGGGCAGGCAGAACGATAGGCGTGTCCGTCGGCCGCAGGCGGGGCACGCCGATTCCGCCTCAAGCGTCTCGCATTTCGCCCCCTGGTCTCTCCGGAAGGCGACCTCCGGCCGGCCGCCGCAGCCGGCGCAGGCGCGGGGGAGGGCCAGGACCACGTCGAGCCCGTCCTTGCCCGGTTCGGCCGGAGCGACGCGGAAGGCCCGGATGCGCAGGTCCGCGGCCTGGGCCTCGCGCAGCTCGCGGAGGAGGCCCCGGAAATAAGCCTGCGTGTCCGCGGCCTTCTTGACGGCCGCGCGGCGCCCGGCCGCGGTTCGCATATTGCGGGGCAGGGCCGCGGCATAGGTGAGCTCCTTGCTCAGCGGCCCCAGGATCGCGTCGAGGAGCGTCCGTCCCCGGAGGGTGGATTTGATGAAGAACTGGGCGACGCCGAGGGTCCCGAATTTGGCCAGAAAATCGGCGTCGTGGACGACGGCCGCCAGGTCTGCGATCGAGGCGCGCGCCTGCGGTCCGGGACTATACAGGGCGCGAAGGGCGCCGGTCACCCGTTTTGCGTCCCGGACGCCCATCCCGGCGGCCTTGAGGCGCGGGGCCGCGATCCTAGCCGCTGCCTCTTCTTCCGCCTGCTCGCCCCGGTGATAAGTCCCCCCCGCGAATTTCCCCGCGTCATGGAAAAGGCCGACGACGGCCGCGATCACGGGGTCACGGTCTTCGAGGAGCGCCAGGCGATAGCTCAAGGCGGCGACGTGCGACGTGTGTTCCCAGAGATAGCTTCCGGAGCCGCGCCGCCCTCCGGAGAAGGCGCGCTCGGATCGTTCGATGATCGTTTTCACGGCGTCGACCAGGCCCGGATAGCGGGCTTCGACGGCGGCGGCGAAATCCGGACGGGTGCGCGTACTCATGTCCTCAGACGCCGATGCGGCCGTAGAGCGCGTAGAAAAGATAGCGGCCCAGGGCCTCAGAGGCCAAAGCCGCGATGAAGGCCAGGATCGCGTAGCCCGTATTCTGCGCGGCGTGGAAGAAGAAGATGAACAGCATCGCCGTGCCGAGATACAGGAGCCGGAAGATGAGGAGAGAGAGGATCCGGCCTGCCGGGAGGTCGCGCAGGGTCTCGGTCTTGGGGCCCAGCGCTCCGGCGCGCGGCGTCAAGAAGAGGACGGACAGGAGGACGGCCACGATCGCCGCGAGCGAAGTGAGGACGGCTTTGTCCTGGAACGCGGAAATGCTCCCGGCAAAGTCGAACAGGATTCTCCGGCCGGCCAGGACGGCCAATGGCCCGAGGAGGAGGGCGGTGGCAAAGAACGAGACCGGCGTGTGGAGCGCGCGCCAGGCCGGCACGGTCCGGAGCATGTAAAGCCGGCTCATGCTGAGCAGGAAGAGGGCCCCGGCGGCGGCCGCGGCGATGGCGAGCGCTCGGAAGGCGGGCCCGGACTCCTGGCCGCGCCAGCGGAGAATCGCCAGGATGAGGACGAAGACGATGAAGGCCAGCTCGAAGAAGATTTCGCGGCTCAGCCATGACGCCCGGACGTTGGCCAGGGCGGTCGCGGCCCGGCCGGGCCGGCCGAGGTGGAGGAGGGAGACGGCGGCCGCAAGGCCGAGGGCGGCCAGGACGGAGGCCAGGAAGAGGAGGGTGAATAACGGGTTGCGGATAAGGGCCGAGCCGGGATTCGCCCCGAGGAATGCGGCCGCGACCGTCCAGAACGCGCCCACGGCGGCCTGGGAGAGGATCGTGAATGCGATCAGGGGCCACTCCCGCCCCGCCGGCCCGGGCATGTCAGATCTCTTCCCAGTTGGCGACCTCGGCGGTTTCCTTCGAGGCCCGGGCCGCGTCCCGATGGGGCTTGATCAGCAGGGCCGGCTCCGTGACGCCGGCCTCGGGGAGGGGGAAGATCTCGCTCGTCCCGCCATATTTCTTGCGGAGGTCGTCGAGGTCGCCGAAGTCCAGGGCGCGCATGGGGCAGGCGGCGACGCAGGCCGGCGGCCGCCCGGCGCCCACGAGGTCGATGCAGAAATCGCACTTGGTCTCGAGACGGCGCTCGGCGTCGAACTGGATCGCGCCGTAGGGGCAGGCCCATTCGCAATACCGGCAGCCGATGCAGGCCTGCGTGTCGATGAGGACGACTCCGTCGTCCCGCTTGTAAATCGCCTTGGTGGGGCAGCCCTCGCCGCAAATCGGCTTTGCGCAGTGGTGGCAGGCCAGCGACAGGTTGTAAGCGAAGACGCCGGGGACCCAGAGGCCGCCCTCTTTTTTCCAGCTTCCGCCCGTCACCTCGTAGACCCGCCGCCACAGCACGCCCGCCGGCAGGTTGTTCTTGTCCTTGCAGGCGCCCTGGCAGGCCTTGCAGCCCGAGCAGACGCTCGAGTCGTAATGGAAGGCGTACTGGCGGACGAAGGAGGAGCTCATGCGCCCTTCTCCGCCTTCACGACTTGGGCCATGATCGTGTGCTGGGCGTTGCCGAAAGCGAGGGGTGTCCAGCGCTCCGAGGTCAGGACGTTGACCGAGCCGCGCCGGTCCACCCCATCGGGGCCCGGCGTCCACCAGGCGCCCTGGGGCAGGGCGACGACACCGGGCATGATCCGGCGCGTCACGCGGCAGCGGACGATGGTCGCCCCGCGGTCGTTGAACACCTTGACCTCGTCGCCGCCGGCGATGCCGCGCGCCTCGGCGTCGACGGGATTGATGAACAGGCGCTGCGGCCACGCCTCGCGCAGCCAATCCACGTTGTCCAGCGTCGAGTGGACGGTGGCCAGGTAGTGGTGCCCGATGACTTGGAGGGGATAGGCCTTGGCCTCCGGGCCGAACGGGCTCTCCCATTCGCGGACGTATTTCGGCACGGCCGGGACGACGTCCGGCCGGCCCAGGTCGTGGAGGCGCTTGGAGAAGATTTCGATCTTCCCCGAGGGGGTCGAGAGGGGATATTTGACCGGGTCCTCGCGAAAATCGGCGAAGGCCACGGCCGGCTTGGTCACCGGGAGGGCGTAGACGCCTGCGTTGGACTTCTCGAACTCGTCGAGGGCCGGGATGCCGGGGAAGCGCGTCTTGCGGTAGTACTCGATCGACCAGGCGACCCAGTCGCGCTCGCTCCGTCCCTCGGTGTAGGCTTCGCGGAGCCCCAGCCTGCCGGCGATTTCGGCGCAGATGGCGTAGTCGCTCTTCGCCTCGCCCGGCGGCTCCACGATCTTGGGCATCAGGAGGACCTCGTCGCCGTATTTCCAGCCGTCGGCCACCCCCCATGTCTCAAACTGGGTGCAGGCCGGCAGGAGAAGGTCGGCGAACCGGCCGGTCGGGGTCAGGAAGTTGTCCTGGACGACGAGGAGCTCCACGCGCTTCTCGTCGCGAAGGATGCCGGCCGTGCGGTTGATGTTGGCGTGCTGGTTGATAAGCGCGTTGCAGGCCACGGCGTAGATCATCTTGATGTCCGTGCCGAGCTTCTCGGCGCCGCCGACGCCGTCGGCCGGCCCCATCTCCCGGCCGCGGAGGACGGCCTCGGACCACAGGAAGGACGGGATCCGGGCCTTGACCGGGTTGTCGCCGGTCGGAAAGACGATCCAGGCCGGCCCGCCGTCGGGCGCCTGGAGGGCGATCCCGCCCGCCCAGCCGCCGGGCAGGCCGACGTTGCCCGTGATGGCCGCCAGGACGCACCCCGCCCGGACGACCTGCTCGCCGTAGGCCCGCCGCTGCATGCCGTAGCCCTGGTAGAGGACGGCGGGTTTGCGGGTTGCGTACTCGCGCGCGATCCGGGCGATCGTCGCCGCCGGGACGCCGCAGATCGCCTCCGCCCAGGCGGGCGTCTTGGGCGTACCGTCGCGCGTCCCGAGGATGTAGTCCTTGTAGCTCTCGGCGGCTTCCGCCCCGGGCGGCATCTGGGAGGCGTCGAAGCCGAGGCAGTGCGTCCGGACGAAGGCCGCGTCGTAGAGGTTCTCCGCGATCATGACATACGCCATGGCCGACATCATGGCCGCGTCCGTGCCCGGACGAATGGGCAGCCACTCGTCGGCCAGGGCCACGGCGCTCAGGGTCATCCGGGGATCGATGCACACGATCCGGGCGCCCTTCTCCCTCGCCTTCCTGAGGAGGAACTCGGAGTTCGTCCCGTCGCGCATCTCGGCCGGATTCCAGCTCCACATGAGGATGTATTTGGAGTTCAGCCAATCCTGGCGCTGGTTGCCGGTGATGTTCGTCCCGTAGACAAAGGGCGTCGCGCAGGAGATCGAGGCCCAGGAATAGCTGTTGTAGAACCCGAGCGAGCCGCCGAAGAGGTTCATGAGCCGCTCGGCCGTCTGGCGGCCGTTTGTCTGGTTGTAGCTGCCCGTGCCGTATGGGACGTAGAATGCGGCGTTGCCGTAGGCCCGGCGGATTCGTTTCATCTCCGCAGCGATCGTGTCGAGGGCTTCATCCCATGAGATCCGGACGAACTTGCCTTCGCCGCGCCTGCCCGCCCGCTTCATGGGGTGGAGGAGGCGGTCGGGATGGTCCTGGCGGTGGCGGTAGAGGCGGCCGCGGATGCAGGGCCGGAGCTGAGGGGACTCGACCGTGTCGTCCGGGCGGTCGTCGCCCTCGATCCGGATGATTTTCCCCTCGGAGACATAGACCTTGAGCAGGCAGCGCCCGCCGCAGTTGTGGGACGGGCATCCGGTGCGGATCATCTTTTCCCCGGTCCCGGAAGCACCCGCTTCAGCGCGCGCGCGGGCCGGGCCGAGCTTGAGCCTTTTTCCCCATTTCGAAGCCGTCAGGGCGGACCCGCCGAAAAACGAGCTCCAACCGAGGAAGCGGCGCCGGTCCATCGGCGCGCTCTCGATCTTCTTCTTGATGAGTCCGCCGCTCATGCGGATATTGTATCAGGTTCGGCCGCCATTCGTATACGGCGACGGCGCCCGGGGCATCGCCCGGGTTTCATCCGACGAATTTTTCCCGCTTCTGGAGGCGCAGCAGGGCCAGCATCGTCAAGGCGATGGACGCGCTGATGAAGTAGAGCCGGTTGGCGACCGTCGTCTTGGCCAGGAGGACGGCCCGGACCTCGTTCGTCACCGTGAACGGATTGTGGAAGAGATACCAGGGGCTGTCCGCGAGCGAGCCTTTGAACAGCCAGAAAAGCATCACCACGACGATCATGATGACCGCCGTGGCCAGGCCGCTTCCCGTCTGGCTGGCGATGAAGAAGGCCAGGCTCCCCACGAAGATGATGGGCACCATGATCTGCAGGACCATCCTGCTCAGGGGGAAGCCCGCCAGGCCCAGCCGGCAGAAGATCGCCAGGACGAACACGAGCGCGGCCACGATGGCATACAGGGTGAGATACCGGGCCAGCCAGACCTTGTAGCGGTAGTCGGGGATGCCGAATAGCGTTTCGATCATGCCCGAGTCGCGGTCGTTCTGGATGACGAAGACGGAGGGATAGAAGACGAGCAGGATCCCGGGCACGAGCAGGTAGTCGTAGATCTTCTCGCCGTTGAAATCGCCCCCGCGGCCGACGAGGTTCAGGATGACGACCGCCAGGAACACGACGCCGGCCAGGATCATGAAATAGACCGCCCGGCCGGAGAAGACGGCGGAGGCGTTGTAGCGAAAGAAGGCCCAGGCATTGGTGAGGAGATCGCGCCGGCGGCGCCGGGCCGCCCCGGCGGCGGGTACGTGGGAAGCCTTGGGTTCGGGTGCGGTCATCGGGTCATCCCCTCCTGTCCCAGCAGCCACATGTAGGAATCCTCGAGCGTCGGGACGACCGGCTGGGCGTCGTCCGTCGGCCGGAGCGCCGAGAGGATGCGGGCCCGGATCCGGAGCCCGTCGCGGAGATGGTGGACGACTTTGTGGGTCCGGCGGATGATGTCGAAGTCGAGGTCGTCCACGGTGACCTGCCAGACCGAGCCGCGGGTCAGGTTGACCAGCTCGGCCGGCGTCCCGACGAACCGGACCTTGCCCTTGAGCAGGACCGCCAGCCGGTTGCACGAGCTCGAGATGTCCTCGATGATGTGGGTCGAGAAGATCACGATCCGGTCCCGGGCGAGCTCCGAGAGCATGTTGCGGAACGCGATTCGTTCGGTCGGGTCGAGGCCGGCCGTGGGTTCATCGACCACCAGGATGCGGGGCAGGTGGAGGAGCGTCTGGGCGATGCCCAGGCGCTGCTTCATGCCGCCGGAATACGTCTTGATCTTGTCGTGGCCGCGGTCGGCGAGGTGGACGGCGCGGAGCGACGACTCGACGGCCGCCTTCCGCGCTTCCGTGTCCCAGAGGCCCTTGAGCTGGGCCTGGTAGTCCAGGAACTGGACGGCGGTCAGGCTCTCGTAGGCCCCGAATTCCTGGGGGAGATAGCCGATCAAAGCCTGGAGCTCTTCCCGGTAGAGGCCTAGGTCGAGCTCGTTGAAATAGATCTTGCCCCGGCTCGGGGGCAGGATCCCGCAGATGATTCGCATGAGGGTCGTCTTCCCCGAGCCGTTCGGGCCGACGAGGCCGAACATCCCGCTCCCGATCTCGAGGGAGACCCGGTCGAGGGCCTGGAACGGCGAGCGGCTGGCCCCGATGATCGGGATCTTGAGGACGAAACGGTAGAAGGCGGTCCGGGGCTTGCGCAGGCGTCCGGTGACCCGGTTGACGTTGATCTTCCGCTCCTCGATCATCCGCGACGTGCGATAGACGGCCAGGATCCCATACCACAGGACGAGGACGACGCCGACCGCGCCCCAGCGCTGCCAGCGCGATTGGAGCCAGAGGCCGTCGGCCAGGGGGATGCCCCAGAAGAGCGCGGCGGCCGCGATCCGCACGATCTTCGTCCGGATGGATGCCGGACGGACGCGCTGCCGCTTCCGCCAGCCTTCCAGGAGGCCGGCGAGCAGGCCGTAGGTCAGCGCGGAGAAGATCAGGAGCCAGGCGTTGCCCTGGAGGTAGAAGTAGGTGAAGTAGATCAGGAAAGCGTAGACCGGGACGGCCCAGAGGAACGATTGGAACCGCTCGCGCCGCAGCTCGGCCTCCGAAACGGTCCGGTGCTCCTTCTCGCGGCGGCCTTTCCGCCATTCCTTGGTGAACTTGGCGAAGTCGTCATAGAGCTTGCTGATGTTCCGGATGGTGATGGTCACGGCCGCGCCCTGCGGGACGAGCTTGGACCGACTGCGGCGGAGGCTCGTCTGGGCGAAGAAGGTGAAGGCCGGGATGCCCACGAACAGGATCAGGGCGTACGCGATCCGCCATAGGAGGGAATCGATGTTGGCCATCAGGAACCAGATGCCGGCGGCGAAGGCCAGCCCCTGGGCGAGCTTGCTCTTCCAGCCGAGGCCGCGCCACCAGGCCAGGGCGTTCTCGAGGCCGTGGGAGAACGTCGGGATGAGGACCAGGGTGAAGAGCGTCGCCACGGCCAGGCCGCCCATGACCGTGACGGCGAACGGCGTCCCGATCATGGAAATGTATTCCTGCTTGCCCAGGGCGACCGGGAGCATGCCCAGGACGGTGGTGATGGCCGTGATCAGGATGGGCCGGACCCGGGTCAGGCCGGCGGTCATCAGGGCGCGCGTCCGGCGCTGGTGGCGGAGCTCGAGCCGCCGGGCGTAATCGATCAGGAGGACGCCGTTGTTGACCACGACGCCGAAGAGAAGGAGGAAGCCGATCAGGACATTGGCGTTGTAGAGCGAGTTCGAGGTCAGGATGAGCGCCGAGAAGGCCCCGATCCCGGCCAGGGGCAGGGTGAAGAGCATGACCAGGGGCGTCCGGAAGCCTTCGAACGTCGAGGCGAGGATCATGTACAGAAGGAGGATCCCGAGGGCGAACATGTAATAGAATTCCGACATGTCGCTCTCGTCGCGGACGACTTCGATGATCACGCCGGGCGGCGGGGCGATGCTGGCCACGAGGTCCTCGACCGAGCTCCGGGCCGCTTCGAGGAGCGCCTTGGACTGCTCGATGTCGGTGTTGAACCGGTAGGTCACCTGGACCTGCTCCTCCTGGTTGATCCGGTTGATGTTCGAGTATCCGGAAGAATAGACCAGGCGTGAGACGAGCGGGAGCGGGACCAGGCCGCCGGACGTGGTCGGGAACTGGAGCTGCCGCAGGTCCCCGGTCGTCTTGTCCTTGTCGTCGGCGCTCTTGAGGACGATGTCGATCTCCTCGTTGGCCGTCGTGAACTTGATGTCGGTCGTGGTCTCCTTCTGGAAGCCCGACAGCTCGTTCCTCACCGCCTGGAGACTGACGTCGAAATGGCTCATCGACGCCTGGTCGAGCTGGAGGTCGATGC
Organism: Candidatus Aminicenantota bacterium; assembly: GCA_003141555.1. GTDB lineage: Bacteria > Acidobacteriota > Aminicenantia > Aminicenantales > UBA4085 > FEN-413. The sequence goes on along the minus strand of PLMN01000005.1, from coordinate 192,052 downwards.
TCGGCGACTGGTTCGAGACGTTGAGCGTCGCCGACTGGACCGTGTCCAGGTTGGAGACATTGTAGCGCACGTCCTCGGCCACGGCCCGGAGGAGGCCGAGGTCCTGGCCGCGGACGAGGACCTTCTCCTGGGCCGTCCCGATGCCGAGCATCCGGGTCAGGCTGACGCCGGTCTGCCGGCTGCCGGCGCCGCCCGCCGCGCCGCCCGTCCCGCCTCCGCCACCGCCGCCTCCGCTGCCCATGTAGCGCGAATTCTGGGTGGGTTCCGTGGTCGAGAACTCGACCCGGGGATAGCCCCGCGACAGGCGGTCGATGATATCGTCCTTGATCTCCGTGACGGACCGGGTGGACGTCTTGGCATAGTCCTCGGCGAGCCGGAAGGTGATGGTGACGTTGTCCTCCTCGATCGTCGCCAGACGGTCGGAGACCTCGGGGACGTCCTTGACGAGCCCGTCCATGGCCTTCACTTGGTCGTCGGCGGCCTCGAGCGTGGTCCCCGAGGGCATGATGGCGTAGATGTTGAAAGTGCTGAGCTGGACTTCCCGCGGGGCGTTGACGCTCTGCATCAGGCACAGGCCCAGGGTGAGGAAGAAGAGGGCGACCGTCGCCACGAGGGTCCGGGCCGGGTTGCGGAGGCTCGTCTTGAGCAGGACGACGTAGATCTGCCGCATCCGGCCCATGGAGCGGACGGCGTGCTCCGCCCCGGGGCTCTTGCGCTGCCGGCGGGAGAAAAACCAGTTGGCCAGCACCGGGATGAGAAAGAAGGCGACGGCCAGCGAGATAAGGAGCGTCGTAATGATCGACGCGCCGGCCTGGGCCCCGAGAGTCCGGATCTCGGGGTTGGTCGAGAAGAGGAACGGCAGGAAGACGCCGATCGTGGTCAGGGTCGAGGCGAAGACCGCCCGTCCGACCTCCTTCGTCCCGGTCACGACCGACCGATGGGCGTCTCCCGTGCGGTCGTAGTGGCGGACGATGTTCTCCAGGACGACGACGCTGCAATCGACCAGCATCCCGATGGCGATGGCCAGCCCGACCATGGTCAGGGTGTTGATCGTGATGTGCAGGGCGTAGAAGACGTTCATCGAGATTAGGATGGAGATCGGGACGCTGGCCGAGACGGTGACCACCAGGCCCATGTTCCGGAGGAACATCCAGAGGACGGCGATGGCCAGGAGCCCGCCGGCCACGATCAGCCAGAAGATGGAGCTGAGGTTGCCCTGGATCGTCTGGGCCTCGTCCGTCTGGATGACGAGCGAGATGCCGTCGGGCTTGACGGTCTCGTTGAGCCGGGCCACGGCCTGCCGGGTCCGGCCGGCGAGGCTGATCAGGTTGGCCTCCCAGCTGCGCTGGAGCGACAGAGTGACCGCCTCCTGGCCGTTGATCCGCGAGATCGCGGTCTGCTCGGCTCCGCCCTCCGAGATCTTGGCGATCTGCTTGAGGACGATCGGCCCCTTGTCCTTGACGATCAGGTCGCCGATGGCCGGGATCGAGGTGTACTCGGCGACGAGGTTGACGAAGTACTCCTTGCGCGGGTCCAGGGCCTGGCCGAGAAATTGGCGCTTCCCGGACTGCTCGGAGATCTTGGACTGGACCTGGCCGATGGTCAGGCCGAAGGACTTCATGGCGTTGTCGTCGAGGAGGACCTCCACCGAGCGCTTCCGCCCGCCGTAGACCTCGACGCTGGCCACGCCGTCGATATTCAGCAGCTCGGGCGTGATCTTCTCGTCGACGACGGCCCGGATCTGGTCGACGTTGCCTTCGCCCCGGGCCTGGAGGGTGAGGTAGCGGTTGGAGAGCTGCTCGGTGTCGGACTTCGAGACCGTGAAGGTGAACTCGGTCCCGATCGCCGCCCGGACCGTGGCCACGCACTGCTGGAGCTTGAGGAAGGCGTATTTCAGATTGACGTCGTTCCCATAGTAAACGTAGATCGTGCCCCGCCGCTGGTCGATCTGAGTCTCGATCCGGTCGATTTTGTCCAGCCCGGCGATGGCGCTTTCCACGGGGATGACGGCGTGCTGCTCGACGTAGGCCGGATCCGAGGTCGTGCCGCCCCGCACGGTGACGATCATCCGCGGGGATTCGGTCTCGGGGAAGAGCTCCATGGGGAGCTGCAGGTAGGAGATGACCCCGAGCAGGCACAGGCCGATGAGGACCATGGCCACGAAGACGGGACGGCGGATGAAAAACTCGATCATGGGTGGATGGCTCCCCCCTCCGCCCTCCGCCGGCCGAGCAGCCGGTAGACGGCCGGGATGACGACCAGGGTCATGATCGTCGAGCTGATCAGCCCGCCGGTCACGGCCACGGCCATCGGCGCCCGCAGCGACGAGCCCGCACCGACGCCCAGGATGAAGGGCAGGAGGGCCAGGATCGTCGTCAGGCTGGTCATGAGGATCGGCCGAATCCGGTTCCGGCCGGCGAAGACGATCGCCTCGTCGATGGACATGCCGGCCCGGCGGCTCTGGTTGATCATGTCCACGAGGACGATGGAGTTGCTGACCGCGATCCCGGCCAGCATGATCAAGCCGATGATCGACATGATGTTGAACGGCACGCCCATGATGAGCATCAGGAAGATCGCCCCGACGCCGGCGAACGGGATCGTGAGGAGGACGATCAGGGGGTGGAGGAGCGACTCGAACTGGGCGGCCATGACCATATAGACGAGGATGATCGCCAGGAGGAGGGCGAACTTGAGGTTCTTGAAGGACTCGCGGCGGAGGATCTCCTCGCCCGCGATCGACATCGAGTAGTTCTCGGGCAGGGCGGTGTCCTTGATGGACTCCCGGACCCGGGCGATGATCCGGTCGAAGGGCGTTTTTCCCGCGAGCTGGGCCTGGACCTGGGCGACGCGCGTCTGGTTGTTGCGGATGATCTCCCGCGGGGATTCCGTCCGGACGAGCCGGGCCACGTCGCTCAGGGGAAGGTGGAGGCCGGAGGGGGCCACCAGGACCATGTCCTGGAGCATGCCTACGGCCACCTTGGGATTGCGGAGCATGATGCTGATGTATTCGCCCTTGTCCTCGACCTCGCCGAGGTCGGTGCCGGCCAGGACGTTCTTGATCTGGGTGCCGATCGTGTCGCTCCGGAGCGAGTAGCGGGCGGCCTGGGCTTTATCGATCTCGATGTCGACCTCGGGCCGACCTGCCTGGAAGCTGGTCTCGACGTTGGCCAGCTCGGGGAGCTTGGCGAGCTTGGCCTTGACCTGGTCGGCCAGCTTCAACAGGACGTCGAGGTCCTTGCCCTTGATCTCGACGACGAGGGGGGCGTCCTGGGTGCCGAGGGCTGCCTGGAGGGTCGTCTGCTGCTTGACGAACTGGACGGAGAGGTCGGGGATGGCGGACATCTCCTTTTCCATGGCTGCGACCAGGGCCGGCAAGGTCCGGGCGGATCCCTTCTTGAACCCGACCTGGAGAACGGCGTTGTTCTCGTCCTCGAGGGCCTCGGCCGCGGTCTCGGCCGTCGTCTTCGGCCCCACCCGGGCGAACAGGCGATCGAGCTTGTCCCCGGCCAGGTCCCGGACCATGGTCTCGAGGTTCCGGACCGCGCCCTCCGTCCGGTCGAGGCCGGTCCCCTCGGGCAGTTTAACGTTGATGACCAGTTCGTCCTGGACCTGCGTGGGCATGAACTCGCTGCCGATGAAGCGCAGGCAGAAGACCGCGATGCCGAGCACGACCAGGGCCCCGGCGATGACCAGCCCGCGGCGGCGGATGATCCGCTCGAGGAGCGGGATGTAGAACCGGAACCGGATGGACTTCGTGGCGGCCAGCATGCTCTTGGCTTTGATCGTCCTGGAGAAGAGCATGGGGATGACGGTCATGGCCACGAGGAGCGAGGAGAAGAGCGAATAGGCCACGGTCCGGGCGTGGTCCTTGAACAGCTCCCCGGCGATCCCATGGAGGTAGACGATGGGCAGATAGACGATGATCGTGGTGATGGTGGAGCTCGTGATGGCTCCGCCCACCTCGCCCGTCCCGCGGATGGCCGCCTCGGCGACGGGCTGGCCCGCCTCGACGTGGCGGAAGATGTTCTCTCCCACGACGATGGCGTCGTCCACGAGCCGCCCCAGGCCCAGGGCCAGGCCGCCCAAGGTCATGATGTTCAACGTCAGGCTGTTGAAGTACATCAGGTTGAAGGCCGCGACGATGGAGATCGGGATGGACAGGCTGATGATTGCCGTGACGCCGAGCTTCCGGAGGAAGATGAACAGGACGATGATCGCCAGGATGCCGCCGAAGATGCCCGACTGCTGGACTTCCCCGATGGCGTCCTTGATGAAGATCGACTGGTCCTGGATGATGGGCAGGTGATATCCCGTGAGGGACCGCCCCAGAATGTCGAGCTCGTCCTTGATCGCCTGGGCCGCGGCCGTCGTGTTCGACCCGGCCTCCTTGTAGATCTCCAGGGCGACGGCCGGCCGGCCGTTGTAGCGGACGACGTTCTTGGCGTCGCTCAGGCCGAATTCGACGTCCGCCACGTCCCGGAGGAAGATCGGCGTGCGCGCGGCCGGCTGCTGACCGGAGGCCGCCTTGAGCTGGTAGGCGACGATGAGGCTCTTGATGTCCTCGAGCGAGGTGAGCTGGCCGACGCCCCGGATCGTGTACCGGATGCCCATCTCGACGATCGCCCCGCCGGTGAGGTTGCGGTTGAAGTTCTGGATCACGGTGGAGATCTGGTCCATGGTCAGGCCGCATGCGGCGAGCCGGGCGGCGTCAGACCGGACCTCGATCTCCCGCTTGCGGTCCCCGAGGAGCTCCACGGCGGCGATGCCCGGCAGGCGGATGAGCTCGTTCCGGATGTTGTTCTCGGCGGTCATCCGCAGCTTGTCCAGGTCGGTGATCTCGTCGTGGATCAGGACGGCCGTGATGACCGGCTGGGCGTTCGGGTCGAGCTGGGAGACGGTGATGCTGTCGGCCCCGCTCGACTGGCCGAAGTCGGCCACGGCCTTCTGGAGGTCGAGGTAGGCCTCCTCCATGTCCGCGTTCCACTGGTATTCGACGGTGATCAGGGCCTTCCCGACGCGCGACAGGGAGATGACGTTGGTCACGTTGCGGCCCCGCGAGGCGAGCGACTCGAGGTTCTGGACGAACTGCTTCTCCATCTCCTCCGGCGGCCGCTCGCCGGCCGCGACCTCGACGTAGAGCTGGGGATTGTTGATCCGGGGCAGGAGGTCCATGCCCAGCCTCTGGTAGGAGATGTACCCGAGCAGGAGGACGGCGAGGACGGCCATGGCGACCGTCGTCGGGTACCGGACGGCGAACCGGGCGAGCTTGAACATCGGGGGCCTATTCGATGATCTTGACCCGGGCGTTCGCCCGGAGGGTTTCGAAGCCGTCCGTCACCACGCGGTCTCCCGCCTTGAGCCCGGTCAGGACCTCGGCCTCGTCGATGTTCTCGATGCCGGTCGTGATCCGCCGCTCCAGGGCGATCCCGCGCTCGACGACGAAGACGGTCTTGGCCCCGCGGCGGTCGAGGATGATCGATTTGGAGATGACCAGGGCGGCGGGCTTCTCCTGGACGACGATGTCGGTTTTGATGAAGCTCCCCGGCTTCAGGCGGAGGTTGGAATTCGGGATCTCGACGGTCATCTTGAACATGCGGCTGTCGGCGTCGAGCGCCGGCGAGATCTGGGTGACGACCCCGGGCTGGGAGGCGGCAGCCTGGCCGTAGTCGGTGACGATGACCTTCTGCCCTTTGACGAGGCGGTCCATCTCCTTGCCGGGCAGGGTCAGGTCGGCGTAGAGGCGGGCATAGTCCATGAGCCGGATGACATAGGTGCTCGCGTCGATCATCTGGCCGTCGGTGAAGTGGGGGAGGTCGACGACGACCCCGTCGAACGGGGCGAGGATGCTGAGCTTTTTCAGCCCGATGTCGGCGTTGTCGAAGGCGTATTTCGCGTCGACGAAGGCCTTCTGGGCGTCGGCCAGGTCCTTGAGGGTGATCCCTCCCTTGGCGAAGACGCCCTGCTGGGTGGTGTACTCCCGCTGGGCGGATTCGTAGGCCAGCTTCTTGGAGTCGTAGGCCACCTGGTTGACGTATTCGGGGTTGTCCAGGGAGATCAGGACGTCGTCTTTCTTGACCGGGTCCCGCATGCGGAGGGGCTGGCCGGTCAAGGAGCCCGCGTGGAGCTTGTAGCGACCCGCCTGCTCGGTCTTGAGCTGGACGTCGGCCATGGGGAAGGCCGTCCCCGTCGCGGTCACGAACTCCTGGATGGGCTTGGGCTTGAGCTCCGCCGCCTTGACCGGGATGGTCGATTCGGTGGCCACGTTCACGGCTTCTTCCTTGCAGCTCGCGAGCGCCAGGAGGGCCGCCAGTCCGAGCAGGGTGAAGGTTGTTTTTTTCACGGTCGTGCTCCTCTCATTTGCCGATGACGGCGACGTTGTTCTCGAAATCCCACAGGGACCGGATCTTGATGTCCAGGAGGGCCAGCTTGTAGTTGATCAGGGCCGAGACCTCGCTGAGCTTCATCGTGGACAGCTGCTGCTGGTAGAACTGCATGTCCTTGGACGAGAGGTCCCCGTTCTTGTAGCGCTCGAAGTTGATGTCGTAGGTCAGCTGAGCGTTCAGGGTGTTCTTCTCCGCGATCTCGATCTGGAGCTTCTGGTTCTCGAGGTTGCGGTACGCCGACCGCACGTCGAGCTGGATCTGGCTCCTCTGCTGGTCGAGGCTCAGCCGCTGGCTGTCCACCGTGGCCTGACTCGCGGCCAGCGTGTGCCGCTTCTGGCCCCAGTCGAACACGGGGATGTTCAAAGTCACCCCGACCACCTGGTCGTTGTTGGGGGACGCGTAGATGCTGTTGAAGGCCTTGTTGACCCCGGTCAGGCCCAGAGTGAGGTCGACCTGGGCCTTGAACTCGTTCAGGGCGCCGGCCCGGGTGAGATCGTCGAGGGCGTTCGAGATGGCAATGTCCTTCTGGCGGAGCTCCTCGCGGAACTTCAGGCCGTGGGCCAGGGCCTTCGGGAGATCGACGTCGACGATGTGCTTGCGGATGTCGGTCAGGATCTCGATGTTCCGCTCGAGGGGCATGCCGATCAGGACCTTGAACGTGTCGAGGGCGTTCTCGTAGGTAATCTGCGCGTTCTCGAGGGTGGACCGGCTGGAGAGGCGCGTCAGGTCGGCCTGGTACAGCTCGCCCTGGGCGGAGATCCCGGCTTGGACCTTGGACTGCATGATCTTCAGCTGCTCCTCGGAGTCCTTGAACGTCTCGTCGGCGATCTTGATGCTCTCCCGATCGTAGTAGAGGTTCAGGAACTGCTGGGTGACCTGGCGCTCGATCGAGAGCTTCTGAAGGTCGTAGTTGATCTGGGCGTTCTCCAGGGACAGCTCGAGCTCCTTCAGGGTCATCATCGTCCGGTTGTAGGTGAACAGGGGCTGGCTGAACGTCAGAACCAGCGAGTTGTTGAACGCGCCGGCCTTCGCCCCGCCGACATAGGAGCTCGATGATTCCTGCCAGTTGAAATTGTCCGAGACCGTCAGCGTGGCGTCCGTCCACTTGATGGGCTGCTTCACCGAGAAGCTGGCCGCCGTCTTGGTCACGTCCTGGGTGCTGTAGGCCGAGGTCAGCGAGCTGAAGGTCTTCAAGTTGGAAATGTTGATCGGATTGAGCGTCAGGAGGAACTGCGATTTCAACCCGGCCTGCTGGGCGGCGAGATTCTCGGCGCTCGTCTTCAGGCTGTAAGCGGCCGTCTGGATGGACGGGCTGTTCTTGAAGGCGAATTCTAGGGCCTTGTCGAGCGTCAGGATGTCCTGGGCCGCGAGCGGCGCGCGGATGAGGAACGCCAGTCCGCAGGCCGCGATCCAGAGCCGGGACCGCGACCGTCGTCCGGCGCGGCGTGACCGATTCGTGTTCGATGTCATGTCGTTCGCTCCTCGGGGGATTGGAAATGCCCGGCGGACGGCTACTTCTGGATGACCCATTTGACCGCGTCCGCCAGGACGAAGCGCTCTTCGTTCCTGTCCGTCATCTCGATCCGGTTCTCGCCGGCGTCGAGCTGGAAGCCGCCGATCAGCGTCCAGCCGGCCTGGGCTTCCTTCAGGTCGACGACGATCTCCTCGGTCTTCCCGCCGTGGCGGACGAGGAAATGCTTCTTGCCCGGCTGCATCCGGGCGGCGTTGGGCCCGCGCGCTCCCTGCGCGCTTCCGCCCCCGGCGCCGCCGGGTCCGCCGCCCTGCGGGCCGGCCTGCCCGCCGACCATCGCCCGGCCGCCGCCGGCGCCCATCGCGCCCCGCATGGCGCCGCCCCGGCCCATGGCCGCGCCCAGGCCTTCATAATAAAAATAGATGTTGTACGTCCCCGCCGCCGGGAGGTCGACCGTCCAGGCGACCTTGTTCGTCCCCGTGCCCGACTTCTTGACATAGGCCGACCGGACGAACCGGCCGTAGAACGACTGCATGACGATCTGTTCCCAGTTGTCGGGGGGATTGACCAGGCCGGCGACCGATATGTAGTCGCTGTTGCCGGCGTCAGTCGCGAACAGGCCGCGGACCGCGTTGCGCAGCCAGTTCTCCTTGCCCTTAGGCGGGAGCTTGAAACCCGGATCCTCGTTGTCGACGATGTATTCGCCGTCCGCGCCGATCGCGGCCGGGATATAAGGCCGGGTGACCTCTCCGTCGAAGGCCTTGACGCCCGGCTTGGTGGGCTGGTTGCTGAAGGGGAGGGTGAAGACGCCGGGGAGGTTCCTCGAGATGGCCGTATCGATTGTGGTCATGGCCGGAGCGCGCTCGAGCAGGATCCCGACGTCCTTGACCGTTTTGGCGGGCATGAGGATCGTTCGCGTTTCCGGGGCCGAGGCCGAAGCTCCCATGCCCCCGCCGCTGCGCGCGCCCCCGCCGAAGCCCGCCTGGGTGGCGAGATTGACCTTGATGACCCCTTCCTTGTCGGTCGGATTGCTCACCGTGAACTTGACCTGGAACTTCGTCTTCTCCTTGTCGATGACGCGGTAAGTCTGGATGTCGTCGAACATGAACCCGGGCAGCCCCTTGTCCCGGAACCAGGCCTCGACGGTCGCGTCGAGGTCGATCCGGCCCAAACCCGCGGCGAAGCTCTCCACCGCGGCGCGCGGGATCGGCTGGAAGCGATGGTCCTTGAGGAACTTCAGGAGCTTGTCGTCGAAGTCCTCGGCCCCGAGCTTGGCCCGGATGAGGATCAGGAGGGTCTTGCCCTTTTCCTGGAGAATCTGGGTGACCGGCAGCGTCGCCCGTCCGCCGGAGAGGAGGGCCTCCTCGAGCGAATGGTCCATCAAGTACTTGTTGATCTCGTCCTGGACCGTGGTCCCCTGGCCGATCCGCATGATCGCGCCGGCTTGCGAGCCGACGCGCTCATGCACGTAGGCTTCCGAGGCGTAGCCGAAGAGCGGCCAGGCGGCGATGTCGTAGTGGCTCGTGAAAGCCAGGAAATCGGGGAAAATGTCGAACCGGGCTTCGGAGTTCGAGTCGACCTGGATGCCGAGCGGGGCCGTGGCCCGGGCGGCGCCGGCAAATCCTCCGCCCGCGCCGGCGAAGCCGCCGGCCGCCTGCGGCGCGGTCAGGTTGGACTGGATGAACCGGTTGACGAGCATGCGCTGGATGTCCTTCGGGCCGGCCTGAGCGCCCCCGCGGGCCCCCGTCCCTCCGCCTGTCCTCGTAGTACCGCCCCCGCCCCCGCTAGCGGCTCGCGCTCCGCCGGCCGCCCCCGGATTTCCTCCCGCTCGGAGGTCGGCCCCGGAGCAGAAGACACCCATTTCGGGCAGGAAGACGATCTGGGGCTGCACCTGCTCCTGGGACATGGTCCAGTGGCGGTCGTAGCTCGTGAACTGGATCGGCGTCTCCACGAGGCAGAATTGACGATAGGGATAGTTCAGGCCGAGAAGGACCTCGTAAGAGTCCTTGATCTGCTTGATGAGCTGGGGGATTTCCGGGGCGATGTCCTTGAGCTGGGGCGTGAAGCGGTCGTGCCCCGCGAGCAGGTAGAGCCCGTAGCGGACGCCGTCCACGACGGTCGATTTCTGCACGTAGCGGCCCGCGGTCAAGGACAGCCGGGGCAGGGGCGTTTCGGGCTTGAAGACGAACCGGGTTTCGCTCCCGGCGCGGCCGACCCGGTCGTCGCGGCTTGTCTCCGGGATCCCCTGAGAGACGGCCGTGAGCCCCTCGGGGAGGGAGACGGTCAGAGTAAATCGGGTGTAATCGCGCTTGATCGCCGCGGGGAAGAGCTCGGATTCGGGAAGGCCCGGCCGGGGATACCAGCCGCTCTCGGGCGTCAGCTGGACGAATTCGGGGCTGACGACCGCGTAGCGCTTGGGGATGGCGACGAACCAGATGCGCAGGGCCGCGTCGAGTTTGGCGTCGTCGATGTCGAGATAGCAGGCCCGCTCGTCGATCGTCCCCGCGTAGGCGATCGATACGCGGATCCGTCCGCCCGGCGCGACGGCTTCGCGGGCTTCGACTTTGAGGACCTGATACCGTTGCTCGAAAGCGAGGGCCGCGGCTTCGTTCTTGCATTCGGTCACGCGGAGACCGGGATTGAGGGACAGCAGGATCGTCTTCACGGGCGCCGGGCCGTTGTTGACCAGGGACAGGTCGGCCGAGGCCGTGAGCTTCGTTCCGCGGGGGGCGATCTTGAGGTCGCAGGATTCGAGGTCCATCGCGGGGATCGCCGCCGCGTTCCGGCTTTCGGCCTTGACCGCCGTCCGGAAGCCGTGGTCGGCGGACTTGCCGCCGAGGTAGGTGCTCGCCAGGATTACCGCCGCGGCCGCGCAGGCGACGGCGGCCAGTCCCGCGGTCCGGCCGACGGCCGGCGACTGGCCGAGGCGTTTCATGAGCATCGTCGCTCCGAAGGTCAGCGCCAGCCCGAAGAGGAGGTAGGCGCCCCGAAGCAGAAGGAGCTCGGCGCCGTTGCCCAGGCCGATGAAGTCAGAATAGAGGACGGGCGTGTGGAAGCCGAAGACGTCAAGGATGTAGTTCCAACGCGGGCCGACGATAGCCAGGGTCAGAAAGATATAGGAGATCGTGATCAGGTAGACCGCGGCCTGGCTGCGGATCAGGGACCCGAGGAAGATCGTCAGGCCGAGCATGAAGACCAGGGTCGGCAGGGTCAGGAGGCCGACATAGGCCAGGTAGGCGCCGGCGGCGAACGGCGAGCGGGAGAAGAAGAAGTGGATCACGGCCGTGGCGGCCAGGACGACGAGGTCCAGGACGGCGAAGCTGGCGAAGATGCCGAGGAATTTGCCGAGAATGTACTGGGCGTTGGCGAAGGGGTGGGCGTAGATGACCTCGGTCGTATCCGTGCGGCGATCGCGCTTCAGGAAGTCGGTCCCGATGATCACCGCCATGAGCCCCTGGAAGACATTGAGCAGCTTGAGGATGATCAGAGGGAAGGCGCCGGACAGGGCGCGGCTGAAATAGAACGCTGCGTAGGTCGGCGACGTCATGGTGACCATGACCAGGACCAGGGCGGCCAACGTCATTCCGGCGAAGATCCGGAACGCCCAGGACCGGAAGATGAGCCGGGCTTCGGTCCGGGCGATCATGGAAACGGTGAGGATGGCGCTCATAGGGGGCTCCTTTCCTCGGAGGGCACGAACGCGTCGGGCGGCGCGGCGGCGGCCGCGTGCAGGCGCATGAAATAGATGTAGGCATCCTCGAGGTTGGGCTCGACGCTGTCGGCGGGGCCTTCGTCGTAGCGGTTGGCGACGACGCGGATCTCGTAGCCCCGCACCGAGGGGACCGCCGAGATGACGGGGTACTTCGTCTTGATCGCGTCGAGATCCAGGGCGTCGACATCGGCCCGCCAGACCTTGCCCCGCGCCGCGGAGGCCAGGTCGGCCGGAGTCCCGTCGAAGATGACCCGCCCCAGGTCGAGGAGCGCGATCCGCGAGCAGGTCGAGGAGATGTCGCCCACGATGTGAGTGGAAAGGATGATAGTCTTGTCCTGTCGGGAGAGGTCCGAGAGGAGGTTCCTGAACCGCACCCGCTCTTCGGGGTCCAGCCCGACGGTCGGTTCGTCGACGATCATGATCCGGGGGTCGCCGATCAGGGTCTGGGCGATCCCCAGCCGTCGCTTCATGCCGCCAGAGAGGTGTCCGGCCTTGCGGTCCCGGGCCTCGAACAGGCCGACGTCTTCGAGGATCTTCTCGATCAGGGACATGCGCTTCTGCCGCGGGCGAATCCCCTTCAGGCAGGCGATATAGTCCAGGAACTCCCAGGCGGACAGCCGTGGGAACGAGGAAAACTCCTGGGGGAGATAGCCCGTCAGCAACCGGACTTTCTTACGCTGGTGCTGGAGGTCCAATCCGTCGATCGTGATCCTGCCCTCCGTGGGCTTGAGGAGGGTCGCGAGGATCCGGATGAGGGTCGTTTTTCCGGCCCCGTTGGGGCCGAGCAGGCCGAACATCCCGCTCCCAATCTCGAGATCGACATTCCGCAGCGCGGTTTTGCCCCCTTTGTAGCTATGGGTCAACCCTTTGATCTCGATGGATTGCATCCTCCCTCCCTGATCGGATCGATGGACATAGATATCTACCTTTCTTTAGACGAAGATCAAGCAGAATTCTTTGATATTTTTTAGGGAGAAAAAAGGGAGAATCCGGGCCATCTCACTTTTGAGGCCGGCGGAGGCGGTCGGCCATGCCGTTGATGTAGAAATAGCCGATCGACCGATCCTCCCCGGCCCTCCGGAGGGCTTCCTTGTAGACAAGGACGGGGTCGAGATCGAGATCGAACGGGACCGGGGGAAGAGCCTCTTCGCTGCCGTAGAAAAGGCGGCCCCGCATGATCAGGATCTTGCTCCCCGATTTGTTGCTCACCGCCCAGACGCCGTAAGGGGGGTATTCCTCCATGCCGACCTGGCGCTCCAGGAAGACCTCGGGATGGGGATTGAAAAGGCCTGGGACATGGTCGTAAAGGAACTGCGACAGGCGCGTCTGCTCCAGGTACGTCTCGGGCTGCGTCGGCCGGTAATCATAGCCCTGGATCAAACAGAGGACGGCGGCGCCGGCGATGACCGCGCGCCGGAGGGCGGTTTTCCCGCCGGGGAGCGCGACGAAGAGGCGCCACAGGGCCAGGAAGAAGACGGGGGTGTACCAGAGCGCGTAGCGCGTGATGTGGTACGTCCCTCCATGGTTGAAATTCAAGGTGCTCGACTGGCTCCAGAGGAGGATGAGGGTGGACAGTCCGAGGAAGGTCCAGACGGGCGCCTTGAGGCCGGCCCGTTTCGTGAAGGCGAGGGCGATCAGGACGGCGAGGAGGACCAGGGCCAGGGGCCAGTTCGGAAACAGGCCGATGTCCGGGTCGATGAAGATCGAGAGCATCTTCTTGCCCGTATAGAGGTCCGGTCCGAGCTTGGCCGCCCCGGCGGCCACGATGGGGTTGAGGACCCCGTGCCGGAGATAATAGTAGGCCGGGTTGATGAGCGACAGGATCCCCGCTCCCGCCCAGAGTGGGAAAGTCCGCTTCAGGATGTCCCATTTCCGTCGGGCGAAGCCGAGGACGAAGACCAGGCCGGCCAGGATGGCGAAGGGTGGATTCTGGGTCGCGGCCGCGGCGAAGGCGAAGGCGGCCGGAAGATAGCTCTCCGCGACGAGGCAGGCGACCCCGATGATCCCCAGGACGGCGGTGAAGAGCTCCACTTGGGGCCGGGTGATGAACCACGGCAGCGGCGAGCCGAAGACGATGAGCAGCAAGCAGACCCCGGCCAAGGGGCCGAGTTTCCTCCGGACCGCGAAGAACGCCAGGAACACCAGGGCGATGTGGAGCAAGACGAACGCGCAGGCCGGCCCGAGTCCGAGCAGGCGCAGCGGCCAGAAGAAGACCGCGGCCAGGAGAGAATAGAACCAGAAATGGGTCGGATCGAGCTCCCGGCCGTTCCGGACCAGGGGGTTGAGAACCCGCCTGAGCCAGTCGTAGAGCGGCTCGTCGGGGGCCCAGGGCAATTGCCCGACGAGCTTCGAGGTGTAGGCGGCCGACTCGGGCGTGATGTAGGGCGTCCCGAACCGGGCCAGGCTCGCGCTCATGGCGTAGTATTCGATGCCGTCTCCCCGGATCTGGTTCGGACCCGGCAGGACCAAGCCGATGAGGACGAACGCGCCGAGGAGCGCGGCGCTCAAGGCGCGGTCCCAGGTCTGGAGAAACGGCACCCGAGCGATGGCGCTCCAAGCGGCGATCGACGCCGTTCGGCCGGATTTCAGCAGGACGGCCCCGGCGCGCGTCAAGAACCTCCCGACCTCCCTGCCGAAGGCCAACCCCAGATAGACCCAAGCAAGGAACAGCGAAGATCGCAGGCTGAGGAGGACCTTGTAGCGCGAGACGAGAGGGACCGCGGCGACGGCCAGGAACGCGGCCGGGATCGCGTATCGCGCTCCCCGCAGGACGCGGAAGGCGCCGCGCGCCCGCTCCGGCCGCCGTCCCGACAGGAAATCCAGGGCGGCGAGCCCGGCTCCGAGGAGGACCGCGAGCGCCCAGGCCCCGGACGACGCCGGCCAGTCCGGGATTTCGGGATAGGCATTCGTTTTGGGGAAGACGACGGCCGAGACGAGGCCCGAAGCGTAGCCCGCGACGTTGATGACTCTGAATTTCGGGCAGAAGAAGGGGAGCGGGGAATCGAGGCGGAGGCTGTTCGTCCCGTTGCGCAGCCTCGCGCCCGAAAATTCGAGCGCCCGGGTTCCCTTTTCGGCTTTGAGCGCGGCGACGGGCGCTTCGTTGAGGGAGAGAACGACGTCCTGGCCGGGCTTCAAGTCGCCGCTGAGCTCGATCTCGAGCGTCCAGAGGTTTCCGGCGGGGCCCCGCTTCATCTCGAAATCTCGGCGGAACGCCGTGGAAGACACGCCCGGCCGGGCCTTGAACAGGGCGACTTCGCGAGGGAAGCGGACGAAGGTGAACGCCGCCAGGACGGCGACGAAGGCCGCGGCCGCGGCGCAGGCGAGGACGGCCGAAACCACCTGTGCGCCGGGCCGGCCGTCCGCGCGTTCCGTCGGTCGGGGCATGGGCATTGTCCTCCTGGGGGGCTTGGCGCCGCGCCTATTCTATCGGATTCCGGGTCCGGAGGGTAGACGCTCCCGGCGCGCGCTTGACAGGGCGGGACCGTTGGCCTAAAGTTTTTACGTGGAAAGGTATCCGATCCCGAGGGGAGCGACGATGATCAAACGTCTGATTCCGGCTTCGATTCTCCTGACGCTCGTCCTGGCCCCGGCGTTCAGGGCCGGCCAGCAGAGGCAGCTCGACGTCCCGTACGTCCCGACCAAGTATCCCGTCGTGGACGAGATGCTCAAGATGGCCGACATCCAGAAGTCCGACCTAGTCTACGACCTGGGCTGCGGCGACGGCCGCCTGGTCATCGGCGCCGCCCAGAAGTACGGCGCTCGGGGAATCGGCTACGATATCGATCCCGAGCGCATCAAGGAAAGCCTGGAGAACGCCCAGAAGGCCGGCGTCGCGAACCTGGTCAAGTTCTACGAGCAGGACCTGTTCACGGCCGACTTCCACGAGGCCTCGGTCATGACCCTCTATCTGCTGACGAGCGTCAACCTCAAGCTTCGGCCCAAGATGCTCAAGGAGCTGAAGCCCGGGACGCGCATCGTCTCCCACAATTTCGGCATGGGCGAATGGAGACCCGACCAATCCTCGACGGTCATGATCGACGACATCTCGCATGAGGTCTACTTGTGGATCATCCCGGCCAACGTCAGCGGGACATGGGCCTGGACCGCGGGCAAGCCCGAGGTGAAGGGCGAAATGGACGTGCAGCAGGTGTTCCAGCAGATCACCCCGACCTTCAAGATCGACGGACGCGCGGCCGCGGCCAGGGAGGTGAGCCTCAAGGGGGATCATCTCAGGTTCGTCCTCGACCTGCCTCTCCGGGGCGGGACCGCGCCCGCGGCGTTCGAGGCGAAAGTCGGCGGGCAGAGCCTGACCGGCACGGTCACGCTCCAGGACGGGGGCCGGGATGTCGTCTGGGAATGGAAAGCCCAGCGCCGCCCGGGGACCCAGAAGCCGATCGACTCCGACGCCGACAAGTACGGCCCCCGCTTCGGGCTGAAGGCCCCGGCCAAAATCATCTACTGACGGATCGCGGGCCTTCGCCCGGCGCGCCGCTTTGCGGCCGGGGCGGCCTCGGCCCGTCCTTCCCAGGAGGATCCGCATGCCGACACGGAGGGAATTCCTCAGGCAATCGACCGGCCTGGCCGCGGGAGCGATGCTCGGAAGCGTCGTCCCTCCGCGGAGGGCCGCGGCCGCGCCGGAGGCCGGGACGAGCCGCGTTGTCTCGGTAGCCGCCCGGGACCTGCTCAAGGAGGGCGCGTACGATCCCGAAGCCGTCCACCGCTCGTTTGCGGCGGGACTGACCGAGCTGACCGGCTGGCCCACGCTCAAGGAAGCCTGGTCGTCGCTCGTCTCACCCGACGACGTGGTTGGGATCAAGATCAACGCCATCGGCGCCCCGAAGATCTCCTCCTCGCTCGCCTCGATCCGCGAGACCATCGCCGGACTCAAGAGCGCGGGGGTCAAGGAGAACAACATCATCGTCTGGGACCGGACGGACCGCGAGGTCGCCCGCACCGGCCTCGCCCTCAACAAGGGCGGCGAGGGCGTCCGCATCCGGGGCACGTCGACGGCCTCGGAGTCTATCCTGCCTTGGGTCGAGGGCTATGACCGGGAGGCCTACGTGTCCTTCGAAGACGGGACGCTCCGGAAGTTCCGGGGGCTCGTCAAGAAGGATTTCACCCGGACGGGCTCGCACCGGGACATCTTCAACTCCGTGGCCTGGCTGTGGATGCTCGCCCGCCAGGGCAATGAAAAGGCCAAGGTCTACGGTCCCGAGCTCCAGAGGCTGTACATGGATTACGGCGACCGGGACGGGATCAAAAAGATCGCCGATGAGGTCGCCGGCATGTTCGACGGCCTGACCATCGAGGATGAGGACAAGTCCTTCTTCTCGACCATCGTGACCCGGGACATCACCAAGCTCGTCAATATCGCCGTCCTCAAGCACAACGAGGACAGCGGCGTCACCTGGACGGCGAAGAACATCGCCCTGGGGGTGACGACGAACAAGGTTCGATTCCATATCGATTACTGCGCCAAGGCCATCCCCGCGATTCTGGCTCATCCCTGCCTGAGGGACAAGATGGTCCTCCACATCGGGGAGGCGGCGAAGATCTCCGTGGTCAGTGTCGCCGGAGCGCAGATTGCCGTCGACAACCGGCTCTTCTTCAGCCGCGACCCCGTGGCCATGGACCGGATCGGGCTGGACATCCTGGAGGAGAAGCGCGCCGAGCGCGGTCTGGACTCCATCCGCGCGATCTCGACCCACGTCGCGGCCTGCGCGGCGAAGGGGCTGGGGACGGACGACCCGGCGAAAATCGACTGGCGTCAACTCCGGGCCTGAGCCGCTTCCCGGCCAACGCCCGCCCGGCCGCCGGGGCCGGATCGGCCTCGGCTCATTCGAACTCGATCAGGACCTGCCCCTTCGTGACCATTTTGCCGGGGACGGCGAGGACGGCCTTGATGGTCCCGTCCGCGGGCGACGAGATGTCGTTTTCCATCTTCATGGCCTCGAGGACCAGGAGGTGGTCCCCGCGCCGGACCCTTTGCCCGGGCTTGACCCGGACCTCGCGGACGAGGCCGGTGATGAAAGACAGCACCTTCCGCGGGTCGGGCGGGACGTAGCGAGTCCGCCGGGCGAACTTTCCGGTGTGGGATGTTTCGAAGACGGTATCGTCGACCTCGAGCGTCGACGGGACCGGGGGGGTGGGCGTGTCGTCCATGGCCGGGTCTAAAAGGGCGGGACGCCATGCTTTTTCGGCATCACGGTTTCTTGTTTGTTCGTCGAGATCCTCAAGGCGTGGATTAGGTGCTCCCGCGTATCCTCGGGATTGATGACCGCGTCGATGTGGCCCGCGGCCGCGGCGACATAGGGGTTGGCGAATTTCTCGGTGTATTCCCGGACCTTCCGCTTCCGGGTCTCGTTCGGGTCGGGGGACCCGGCGATCTCGCTCTTGAAGATGATGTTGGCCGCGCCTTCGGGGCCCATGACCGCGATCTCGGCCGTCGGCCAGGCGAAGACGAAGTCCGCGCCCAGGTGGCGCGAGCACATGGCGATGTAGCCGCCCCCGTAGGCCTTGCGGAGGATGACCGTGATCTTGGGGACGGTCGCCTCGCTGTAGGCGTAGAGCAGCTTCGCCCCGTGGCGGATGACCCCCGCGTGCTCCTGGTCGATCCCCGGCAGGTAGCCGGGCAGGTCGACGAACGTGATCAGGGGGATGTTGAACGCGTCGCAGAACCGGACGAACCGGGCCGCTTTGTCCGAGGAGTCGACGTCGAGCACCCCGGCCAGGACCGAGGGCTGGTTGGCCACGATCCCGACCGTCTCGCCGTTCAGGCGGGCGAAGCCGACGACGATGTTGGCCGCCCAGAGCTTGTGCACCTCGAGGAAGTCCGAGCCGTCGCACACGGCGCCGATGACGTTCCGGACGTCGTAGGGCTTGGTCGGCTGCTCGGGAATGATCCGGTCGATGCGGATGGCGGGATCGGGGAGGAGGGCCGGGTAGGAGTCGGCCCTCTTCCGGTTGTTCCAGGGGATGAAGGTCGTGAGCTTCTTGATCTGGGTGAAGCACTCCATCTCGCTTTTGGCGAAGAAGTGGGCGTTGCCCGAGATCTCGGTGTGGACGCGGGCGCCGCCCAGGTCCTCCATCGAGATCTCCTCGCCGAGGACGGTCTTGATGACCTCGGGCCCGGTGATGAACATCTTGGATATCTTGTCGACCACGAAGACGAAATCGGTCAGGGCGGGCGAGTAAACCGCACCGCCGGCGCACGGCCCCAGGATGACCGAGATCTGAGGGATCACGCCCGACGCCCTGGTGTTCCGGTAGAAGATCTCGCCATAGCCGGCCAGAGAATCCACGCCCTCCTGGATCCGAGCCCCGCCCGAGTCGTTGATCCCGATCAGGGGGATGCCCAGATTGACGGCGTGGTCCATGATCTTGGTGATCTTCCGGGCGTGCATCAGGCCGAGCGATCCGCCGGCCACGGTGAAGTCCTGGGCGAAGATCGCGACCGGGTGGTTTTCGATCGTTCCCGTCCCGGTGACGACGCCGTCCCCCGGCAGCTGCTTCTTGTCCATGTTGAAGTCCTGGCAGCGGTGCTCCACGAACAGGTCGTACTCGTGGAACGAGCCGGGGTCGAGCAGGGCCTGGATCCGGTCGCGGGCGCCGAGCTTCCCCATGGCATACTGCTTTTCGTACGCCTTGGCGTCCTTGAGCCGGGTGACCTTATCGGACCGTTTGAACAAATCCGCGATTTTCGTGAAGACGGACATGCAAGATTCCTTTAAATATGAATGAACCGCAGAACCCTAGGATAAAGAAATTGCCCGGGAATAACAACCGGCAAATAAAGATATATCGCGGAATCGGATTTGCCAGCCAAGGGCTGATATGGTAAAAATGGGGCTGAAAAATCAAAGGAATCCGATCCATGCCTGACGAAATCCCGAAGCTTTACGAACCGGGCAAGTATGAAACGGCCATTTACGAGCGCTGGCTTGCGGCCGACGCCTTCGCCGCGATCCCCGACGGGCGGAGCGACCGCTACGTCATCATGATGCCCCTGCCCAACGTCACGGGCGCCCTCCATATGGGCCATGCCATGGACAACGTCATGCAGGACCTGCTCGTCCGCTGGCACCGGATGACGGGCGACAACTCCCTCTGGATGCCCGGCACCGACCACGCGGGCATCGGTACGCAGGCGGTCGTCGAGAAGCGCCTGTTCGAGCTCGAGGGCAAGACCCGCCACGACCTGGGCCGCGAGGGCCTGGTGGCCCGGATCCAGGCCTGGAAGGATGAATACCAGGAGCGCATCATCCGCCAGCAGCAGCGGATGGGCTGCTCCTGCGACTGGAAGCGGCAGCGGTTCACCATGGATGAGGTCTGCGCTCGGGCCGTGCGCGAGGCGTTCTTCCGCCTCTTCCGAGACGGCCTGATCTACCGCGGGAACCGGATGGTCAATTGGGATTGCCAGCTCCAGACCGCCGTCTCGGACGACGAGATCGTTTACGAGAAGGTGAAGGGCCATTTCTGGTACATCCGCTATCCCCTGGCCGACGCGGCCCCCGGCGAGCCGCGCTTCCTGACGGTCGCCACGACCCGTCCCGAGACCATGCTCGGCGACACGGCCGTGGCGGTCCACCCCGATCCCGCGGGTGAGCTCGAGGGGCGGATGGCGGCCCTCCGCGAGAAGCGCGAGCAGGCGTCCCGCAAGGAGGGAGAAGAGATCGAGGCGGAGCTCGAGCGCCTCGAAGCCCGGAAAGCCGATGTCCTGCCCCATCTTCTGAGGCTGAAGGCTATGGCCGAGCGGGGGGCGACCGTCCTCCTACCCCTCGTCGACCGCCCCATTCCCCTCATTCTGGACGAGTGGGCCGACCCGGCCCTCGGCACGGGCTGCGTCAAGATCACGCCCGCCCACGACCCCAACGACTACGAGATCTGGGGCCGCCACAAGGACGGGATCGGCATTCTCAACATCCTCAACCCCGACGGGACGCTCAACGCAGCCGCGGGGCCCTACGCCGGCCTCGACCGGTTCGAGGCCCGCCGGCGCGTCGTCGCCGACCTGACGGCGGCCGGCCTCCTGGCCGAGGTCGAGGACCGCGAGATCGAAATCGGCCACTCCGACAGATCGAAGACGCCGATCGAGCCGTACATCTCGAAGCAGTGGTTCGTCCGCATGGGCGACGTCGTGGGCGGGATCGTCTGCGGGGCCGGGACCTCCAATGAGTTTCGGGCCGCCGGGCTGGCCCAAGTGGCGATCGACGCCGCGGGCGCGGGCTTCTCGTCGCCGAGCGGCCGCCGCCTGACCTTCCACCCCGACCACGCCCGCTACGGCGGGACCTACGTGAACTGGCTGTCCGAGAAGCGCGACTGGTGCATCAGCCGGCAGCTCTGGTGGGGCCACCGCATCCCGATCTGGCGGGTGAGCTGCGCCGCTCCGGACCTGACCAAGACCGTCGCCCGGCTTCCGAAGAGCGGAGCGGACGATCTCCAGGCCTGGATCGCCGACGCCGACGGCCGTTTGTTCGACCTCCAGGCCGGCCCGACGCTCGATCCGAGCGGCCGGTATGACATCCTCGTCTCCCTCCGCAACCTCGCCGCCGAGTCCGCGCTCGCGGCCGCGCTCGCGGCGGCCGGCTTCGCCCAGGATCCCGACGTCCTGGACACCTGGTTCAGCTCCGCGCTCTGGCCGTTCAGCACCCTGGGCTGGCCCGATCCCGCCACCGCCGCGCTCGGTCCCGGCCAGCGGCCGCTCGGCGCGGTCGCCGGCCGCGAAGACTGCCTGAGCTATTATTATCCCGGCGCGTGCCTGGTCACGGCGCGCGACATCATCACCCTCTGGGTCGCCCGGATGCAGCTCATGGGCCTCTATCTCCTGGGCGACGTGCCGTTCACCGACTGCTTCATCCATGCCAATATCCAGGACGGCAAGGGCGAGCGGATGAGCAAGAGCAAAGGCAACGGCATCGATCCCGAGGATATCATCGAGAAATACGGCGCGGACGCCATGCGCTACGTTATCTGCGACATGCAGACCGGCACCCAGGACATCCGCCTGCCGGTCCAGGCGATTTCCCCTTACACGGGCGAGATCGTGGACCTGGCTACGGCCAAGCACGGGCGGAGCATCTTCTCCTACATCTGCCCGAAGTCGGGCAAGGAGTTCGACGTGCTGGGCACCCTGCCCGATGTCCCCATGGCCAAGGTCATCAGCGAGCGTTTTGAGCTCGGCCGGGCCTTCTGCACCAAGTTGTGGAACGCCTCGCGGTTCGCCCTGATGAATCTCGGCGAGCACGCCTGGGCGCCTCTCGCGCTCGAGGCGCTGGGAGAGGAGGACCGCTGGATCCTGTCCCGGCTGTCGCGCGTTGCGGGGGCCGTGACGGAGGAGCTCCGGGCTTACAATCCCTCGGCGGCCCTCGGGGCGGCCCGGGACTTCTTCTGGGGAGACCTCTGCGACTGGTACCTCGAAATCGTCAAGCCGCGCTTCAAGGACCCCGTTTCGGCGCCCGCCGCCCGGACCGTGTTGGCTTTCGCCCTCGACCAGGTCCTACGGCTCTTCCACCCGTTCGTCCCGTTCATCACCGAGGCCCTCTGGGAGCTGCTCGGGGCCCAATGCCCGGTCCGGGGCCTGGAGCGGCCGCTCCCCGGATCGCCCTTGCTACTCGCCGCCGCCTGGCCCGTCGCCCGACCCGAATGGCGCGATGCCGGGCTCGAGGATGAATTTTCCCTCGTCCAGGCCGTGGTCCGCGGCGTGCGCGAGATCCGGGCCCTCCATAACCTCCCCCCGAGCCGGAAGCTCGACGCCCTGATCAGGGCCGACGGGAGATCGGCGGAGATTCTGGGCCGGATGCGACACTTCGTCTCTCACCTCGGGGCCCTGAGCTCGCTCGAGATCGGCCCGTCCGTAGCCCGGCCCGCGACGGCGGTCTCCCATGTCGTGGGGGACATGGAGCTCTATCTCCAGGGCGTCATCGATCCGGAGAAAGAGCGCGAGCGCCTGCTCGCCCATCGCAAGAAGCTCGTCGAGGACGCGCGGAAAGCCGAAACCAAGCTGTCGAATGAAGGATTTATTGGCCGCGCCCCGGCGGACATCGTCGAGAAGGAGCGCCAGAAGCTGAAGGATCTGTCGAATCAGATCGAGTTGATCGACGCCAATCTCAAGTCGCTCTGAGGCGCCGGCCCTCGCCGCTCCGCCCGCGCAAACTCAGCCCCTGAGCATCTTGCCGCAATGGGCGCAGGCCAGCCAGGCCGGCTCGACCGGCTTCCCGCAGCTCGGGCAGACCGGCCGCAAATTCTCGCCGCAGTACGGGCAGAAGGCATACTTCGGATCGGCGGGCTTCCCGCACTTCGGGCAGCCGGACGGAACGGAGGACTCCGGCGCCGCCGGATTCGGGGCTGGCCCGGTCGACTCGGTCGCTGAAAGCGACCTGGTCGTCGCAGACGTCGCAGATGCCGCAGACTTCGCGGATGGTGCGGCCGGGCCCGGTGCCGTTCGGCTTTCGTTCCGGACGATTAGATAAATGATGAGTCCGACGAGGTTGCCGATGAAGACGAGGAGAGTCCATAGCACGCCGTTCATTCCCCGCCGCTCGGCGTCGCGATAGACCCAGAAGAGGACGACGATCCAGAAGATGACGAGCGCCCCTCCGAACATCGGTTCGAAGCTGACCCGGCCGAGGCCGTGGACCGTCGACCGGAAGGCCTGGGAGAGGCCGGAGAAGATGCCCAGGGGCGCGATGACGAGCGGGGTCAGCCTCGTCCCGGCGGCGAGAATGATCGCTATCACGAACACGAGCCCGACGGTTTTTCCGGTGGATGCTTTCATCGAAGCCCTCCTAGGATTCGCTCCGCGGGAACCCGGCCCGCGTTCCGAATTTGCGGAAGAGGATGGGGGCGATGAGGAGCATCACCCCGTTCTGGAGGAGGAGGGCGATCGCGGCCGCCGTCCTGAACGAGAGCGGTTCGGCGATCTCGCCTCCCCACACGAGGGGAAAGACGGCCAGGACGGTGAGCGCGGTCAGGACGGCCAGCACGGCTCCCATCCCTTTCGGCAGCGGCGCGACCCGGGCGGCCGAGGACAGCGCCGCCCCGATCGTCCGGCGGGTTCGGGCGTCGAGCGCCGCGGGGAGGGCCGGTCGGGGAAGGGCCCGGACATGGTCCTGAATCCCCGCCAGGTCGGCCGCGAACGCGGCACACTCCGGGCAGGACGCGAGATGCCGCCGGGCCTCGGCCCCGGCCGCTCCGTCGCCGAGCCCGTTCGTCAGAATACGCTGGATATCCTCACATCGCATGGTCCGTTCTCCCGTACGGTCCGCGTCCCCGGACCGAAGTCCCTCAATTCTTTCCGGAGCCGTTGGACGGCCCGGAAAAGGAGCGTCTTGACGGTGTTCACTGGAACGCCCAGGATGCCGCCGATCTCCTCGTGCTTATAGCCCTCGATCATCTTCAGGATGAAGACGCTGCGCTGGCGTTCGGGCAGCCCGGCCAGCGCCCGATCCAACGCGCGGCCGGCCTCCGACCGCTCGGCCAGGGCACCCGGCCCGGGATCCGAGTCGGGCGCGCCGGCGACGGCGTCGACCTCCCCGCCGGCGTCCTTCCGCGGAGCGAGGAGGAAGAGCCTGCGGACTCGGGCTTTGCGGAGCCCGTCCCGATGGAGGTTGGCCGCGATCGTGAACAGCCAGGCTTTCATGTCCCGTTCTTCCGAGATCTCGTCCCGGTGCCGGACGACGCGCATCCAGGTCTCCTGGAGCAGGTCCTCGGCTTCGGGGATGCTTCCGGCCAGATGGAGGGCGAAGCGGTAGACATCCGCCTTGTGCTTTTCGTACAGCCGGTCGACGGCGGCTTCGTTCCCGGCCGCCGCCGACACACCCCGCGTCGGGGTCATTGTCCGAACCTCACGTTTGCGCGCTCCATTTATCTAAGACGCATGGATCCCGATAAAGTTTCGGGGAGCAGGCCGCCCCGGACCGAATCGCCCGCTGATTTGACTTGCCCCGCGGCGGGCGGTAGAATTCGAACCGGATATGATAAAATGTCGACCAATCCGGCTTCGGTAGCTTCGGCCGCGCCCGTTTCTCCGACATTGATCTTCGATTTCGACGGCACGCTGGCCGATACGCTCTCGGCCATCATCAGGATTGCCAACGGACATGCCCGAGAATACCATGTTACTCCCCTGGGGGAAAAAGACGTCGAAAACCTGCGGGGCATGTCGAACATCGAAATCCTCAAGAAGTACCACATCCCCTTCGTCAAGCTCCCGACGCTCATCCTTCGCACCCAGAAAGAGCTCCTCCAGCGCATCGACCAGGTCGAGCTCTTTCCCGGCATCCGGGATCTCATCCTCAGCTTGAAGCGCCGGTCGTTCGGCCTGGGCATCCTGACCTCGAATTCGCGGGAGAACGTCCAAAAGCTCCTCCGGGCCCGGGACCTCGACGTCTTCGATTTCATCCATGCCGAATCGAATTTCTTCGGCAAGACCCGGGCCCTGCAGCATCTCCTCCAGAAGCGTGGGCTCCGCGAGGACGGGGTGATCTATATCGGCGACGAGACGCGCGATATCGAGGCCTGCCAGCGCGCCGGCATCGCGGTCATCGCCGTCACCTGGGGCTTCCACCGCCGGGACGTGCTCCGGGCGAAGAACCCCACGTACCTGGTGGATTCCGCGGTCGAGATCGAGAACATCGTCACGGCCTGAGCGCTTTTCGCCGCGTTCTTCAAACGTCGATTTCCCCCCGCAGGAACGTCACCGCCTTTCCGCCCATGAGGACGCGGCCGTCCCTGAGCTCGCAGTACAGATCCCCGCGCCGCTTGGATATCTGCACGGCGTGAAGCGAGGTCCGGCCCAGCCGCCGGGCCCAGAAGGGGACGAGCAGCGTGTGGGACGAGCCCGTGACCGGGTCCTCGGGGATTCCCGCCCGAGGGGCGAAGAAGCGCGAGACGAAATCGCAGGCCTCGCCCCGGGCCGTCCTACTCCGCTGTGACTCCGCCGTGACTGCGCAAGGCGCTGTGGCGATGACCCCGAGGCAGTCGAGCGCTCGAAGGACGGCGAAATCCGGATCGAGCGCGGCGACCTCGGCTTCGGAGCCGAAGACGGCCAGAATGTCCCGGCCCCGCAGGGTTTCGAGGGGCCTGGCTCCCAGCCCGCGGACCAAGCCCTCGGGAGTGGCGATCGGCTCCGGCTCGAAAGCCGGGAAATCAAGGGTGATGAGGCCGCCGGCGCCCCGCGCCGCCCGCAGCGGTCCGCTTTTCGAGGAGAAGACGATTTTGTCGCCGGGATGGCCGAGGTGCTCGAAGAGCGCGTGGGCCGAGGCCAGCGTGGCGTGGCCGCAGAGGTCGATTTCGAGGGTCGGCGTGAACCAGCGGATCTCGATCCCGGCGCCCGCCCGGACCAGGTAGGCGGTTTCGGCCAGGTTGTTTTCCATGGCGATCGACTGCAGGACGTCGTCCGGAAGCCAAGAGGGGAGCGGGCAGACGGCGGCGGGATTGCCGCCGAAGACGTGGTCGGTGAACGCGTCGACTTGGTAGATCGGGATCTTCATCGGATGTCCTCCCTCAGGGTCTTATCCTAGCGCTTCGGCGGGCCGGCGGCAATCCGTCCCCGGAATCTCCATGCTCAGAACAGGCGCTTGATGAGCGAGAAGGCCCGGTCGATGTCCCGGTCGGAGAGGACGATCGTGAGCTCGTTGAGCGTGGAGACGACCTCGACGATGTTGACCCCTTCCCAGGCCAGGGTTTTGAGGATGTAGTGATAGACCCCGGGGACGGCCGCCGTCCCGGAGGGGAGGAGGACCGTGACGCTCGACAGGCCGTCGATCTTGTCGATCAGGCGCTCGCCCTTGAAGATCGCCTGGATCGGCTCGCGGAGCTCCCGGCCGGCGACGATCGTGGTCTCGCGGATGCCCTGGGTCACGGTCAGGAAGACGTTCGCCCGGCCGCCGTGGCGTTCGAGAAGGGTCTTGCGCCGGGCGAACATCCGCTCGGAGCTGGCGTAGGTCAGCTCCACGAGGTTCGAGCGGACGGTCAGCTCGGGGGCCCGCTTGAACACGCTCCGCTGCCTGCGGGCGCGGCTTCCGACCCGGCGCCGAAGGCGGTTGAGGGCGATGATGACCGCCCCGTCCTGGACCTTCTTCATCGCCGCCCGCTCGACGTCGGCTTTGATGAGGCGGGCGAGGGCGGAGAGGTTGACGATCCCCAGGGCGAGCGCCTCGTCGAGGAACGGGGACGCCCGGACGATCCCCTCCACGGCTTCAGGAATGGTGATCATGTTTAAAATTATACAATAATATTCTGAAATGTAAATAATATGCAAAAAATTGACGAGCGATCGCGGCTCCTTATAATCCCCGGTGTCGTCCCGCGGAGCCGCTCCCCGGGGGACGGAAGTATTTGTTCGCAAGGAGTCGATCATGTCGATGACCCAGCCGGAAATCCTGGTCCGCGGGACGTGCCCGGTGTGCGCCGCGGACGTCGTGCCCGCCGCGCGCCCGGAGGAGTCCGAGCTCCTGCCCTGCCCCGAATGCCGGACCATGCTGGTCGTGGACGGGACGGCCGGCGGCCGCGTTGTCCTGAGCGAGGCCCCTCGGATCGAGGAAGACTGGGGAGAGTGACCGTTCTGGCCGTCTTCCATTCCACGGTCCGCCTGGAGGAGAAGCTCCTCCTCGAGGCGGCCCGGACGAAGGGCGTGGAGGTTCGCCTCCGGGACATCCGCGAGGAGGTCCTGGACCCGCGCTCGTTCCCGCTCGACTTCGATGTCGCTCTGGAGCGCTCGGTCTCGACCGTCAAGGGCGACTACCTCATCGCCTTCCTCGAATCGCTCGGCGCGCCGGTCATCAACACGGCCGCGGTCGCCCGAGCGTGCGGCGATAAGTTCCAGACCTCCCTCCTCCTCGAGCGGGCCGGGGTGCCGACGCCGCGATTCGCCCTGGCCTTCGGCCTGGAGCCGGCCCGGGCCGCCGTGGCGCGGCTCGGCGGCTATCCGGTCGTCGTCAAGCCGCCCCTTGGCTCCTGGGGCCGGCTGCTGGCCAAGATCAACGACGACGACGCCCTCGAAGCCGTGCTCGAGCACAAGGACGTCCTCGGCACGCCCCCCCAGAAGGCCTTCTACATCCAGGAGTTCGTCCGGAAGCCCGGGCGCGACGTCCGGGCCTTCGTTTTCGGCCGCGAGACGCGATGCGCCATCGCCCGCGAGTCCGCCCACTGGATCACCAATACGGCCCGGGGCGGCTCCGCGCGCAACTATCCCCTGACCGCGGAGCTCCGCGACGTCTGCGCCCGCGCGGCCGCCGCGGTCGGCGAAGGGCTGCTGGCCGTCGATCTCTTCGAAACCCCCGACGGCCTGACGGTCAACGAGGTCAACCACACCATGGAATTCCGGAATTCGGAGATGCCGACCGGCTATCCGATCGCCGGGGCCGTCGTGGACTACGCCCTGGCCCGGGCGAAGGGCCGGGCGTAAGTGGGATCCGCGGACGCGCTCCAGGTCTCGATCGTCGGCGGCTCGGGCTACGCCGGGGGGGAGCTCCTCCGGATTCTCCTCCTCCATCCCCGCGTCCGGGTCCGGCAGGTCACGAGCCGACGGCACGCCGGGCTGCCCGTGTCCCTCCTCCATCCCAACCTTCGCGGACTGACGGACCTGGCCTTCGTCAAGCCCGACGAGGTCGGGCCGTGCGATCTCCTCTTCCTGGGGCTGCCGAACGGCGAATCGATGCGGGGCATGGACGGCTGGCTGGCCCGGTCCCCGCGGATCATCGACCTGGGAGCCGATTTCCGCTTGAAGACCCCGGAGGCCTGGAAGACCTGGTACGGCACGGACCACGCCCGGCCCGACCTCCTGGGCACTTTCGTCTACGGCGTTCCCGAGCTCTACGCCGACGAGATCCGGTCCGCGACGCGCGTGGCCGGGCCCGGTTGCGAGGCCATCGTCTCCATCCTGTCGCTCTACCCCCTGGTCAAGACCGGGCTCATCAAGGCCGGGCCGGTCATCATCGACGCCAAGATGGGGAGCTCCCAGGCCGGGCGCGCGCCCTCGGAGTCGTCCCATCATCCCGAGCGGGCGGGGTCGGTCCGCTCCTACAAGCCGACCGGCCACCGCCACGCCGCCGAGATCGGGCAGGCCCTCGCGGCCGCCGGGGTCGAGCCCGCGCTCCACATCTCGGCGACGGCCATCGAGATGGTTCGGGGCATCCTGGTCACGATCCACGCCTTCCTCGACGACCCGGCGGTCGGCGAGAAGGACGTCTGGCAGGCTTATCGCCGGGAATACATGGGCAAGCCGTTCGTCCGGATCGTCAAGCAGTCGCAGGGCCTCTACCGCTACCCGGAGCCCAAGATCCTGCAGGGCACGAATTTCTGCGAGATCGGGTTCGAAAAAGATGTCCGGGGCGGGCGGTTGGTCGTCCTGGGCGCGATCGACAACCTGGTCAAGGGGACGGCCGGCAACGCCGTCCAGTGCATGAACCTCATGTGCGGCTTTCCGGAGACCCTTGGGCTGGAGTTCCCCGGACTGCATCCCGTTTGAGTCTGATAAGGGCACCATGAACGAACAGAAACGGATCCTGAGCAGCTTCGCGGGGGTGATCGATTCGACGCTCCGCGAGGGCTTCCAGTTTTCGCGGGCGAACTTCTCGCCCGCGGAGCAGGTCGAGATCTTCCATTTCCTGGCCGGGATCGGAGTGGAGTACGTCGAGGTCGCCAACCCGGTCCGGCCCGAGATCCGGGGCATGGTCGCGGCCCTCGTGGCGGCGCGCGGCCGGGGCCGGACCCGGGTCCTGGCCCACATCCGCAACCACGAGATCGACGTCCGGGCGGCGATCGAGAGCGGCGTCGACGGGGTCAACATCCTCTGCACGGTCGACGCCGAGCGGGTGAAGGCCATGGGCAAGACGACCGGGGATTACCGGGCCGCCCTCCGGAAGAACGTGGTCCTGGCCAAGGCCCGTGGGCTCGAAGTGCGCGTGGGCGTCGAGGATTTCTTCAAGCAGCCCCGGGCGGAGAGCCTGGAGATCTACCGCCTGGCCGCCGAGTCCGGCGCGGACCGCCTCGCCCTGGCCGATACGCTGGGCCGGGCCATGAGCTGGGAGGTCGGCCGCCGGATCAAGCGGCTGCGCCGGACGGTGACCCTGCCCCTCGAGGTCCACTTCCACAACGACCTGGGCCATGCCGTGAGCAACGCCTTCGCCGCCCTCGAAGCCGGGGCGGGCTACATCAGCACTTCGCTCCTCGGGATCGGCGAGCGGACGGGGATCACGCCTACGAGCTCGCTCCTCGTCAACCTCTACGTCCTCGATCCCGGCATCGCCCGCCGCTACGATCTCGGCCGGCTGACCGAAGCCGAGAACTACGTCGCCCGGGTGTGCGGCATCGAGATGCCCCCGAACCTCATGACCAACACGGCCAACGGCTTCGCCCACAAGGCGGGCATCCATCTGGACGCCCTGATGAAGTTCGGGCCGGGGAAATACGAGCTCCTGCCGCCCGACCTCATCGGCAACCGGCGCTCGCTCGTCATCGACACGCTCCTCTCGGGCAAGACCCGCCTTCTCGACGTCGAGAAGTTCCAGGAAAAGTACGGCTGAGCCATGCTCCTCGTCAAAGCCGGCGGGGGCCGGGACCTGAACTGGGAGGGCGTGTGCGCCGACATCGCCGAGATCCGGGCATCCGAGCCCGTGGTCCTCGTCCACGGCGCCTCGACCCTCCGCGACGACCTCGCCGCCCGCCTGAACGTTCCCGTCCGGACCGTCGTCTCCCCGTCGGGCGTTACGAGCGTCTATACCGACCGCGAAGCGATCGAAGTCTTCCTCATGGCTTACGCCGGCCTGGCCAACAAGCGGCTGGTGGCCGGGCTGCTCCGCGGCGGGGTTCCGGCCGTGGGGCTCTGCGGCGTGGACGGGCGGCTCTGGGAAGCCGTGCCCAAGAAGGACATCCCGGTCGTCGAGAACGGGAAGACCAAGCTGCTCCGGGACAACCTGACCGGGCGGGTCGAGAGAGTGAACACGGGCCTTCTCCGGTTGCTGATCGACAACGGCTACGTCCCGGTCCTCTGCGCCCCGGCCATCAGCGCCGAGGGCGAGATCGTCAATACGGACAACGATCTCGCGGCGGCGGTCATGGCCGGCGCTCTCGGCATCACCCGGATGGTATATCTCTTCGAGGCTCCGGGGCTCCTTCGTGACCCCGGCCACGAGGATACGAGGATCGCCCGCGTCGGGCGGGACGGGATCGAGGCCGTTCTGCCGTTCGCCCGCGGCCGGATGAAGAAAAAGATCATGGGCGTCCGCAAGGCGCTCGACGCAGGCGTGGAAACGGTTTACTTCGGCGACGGGCGGATCGACCATCCCGTGCGGAGCGCCTTGGCGGGGAACGGGACGGTCTTCGGCTGAGACGGCCATGGTGGATTATTCGATTCTCCAGAAGAAATACCTGGTCGGTACGTATGTGAACCGGGGACTGACGTTCATCGCGGGGGAGGGCGTCCATCTCAAGGACGCGACGGGCGCCGCGTATCTCGACCTGATGTCGAACTACGGGGTAGCCATTTTCGGGCACGGCCATCCGGCGGTCGTGGAACGGCTGACCGACCAGGTCCGGACGCTGACGACGCTCCACGGCAGCTTCGCCAACGACCGGCGGGCCGAGGCGGCCCGCCGCCTCACGGTCCGCTGCGGGGGCGGCCTGGCCCGGGTCTTTTTTTCGAACTCGGGGTCGGAGGCGAACGAAGCCGCCCTGAAATTCGCCGTGCTGGCGACCGGGCGGAGGAGGTTCGTCGCCTGCCGCCGCGGATATCACGGCAAGACGCTCGGCGCGCTGTCCGCGACCGACGGCCGGAAATTCCGGGAAGCGTTCGAGCCGCTGATCTGGGACGTCGTCTTCGTGCCCTACGGCGATATCGGCGCGCTCGAGGCGGCCGTCGACGACGCGACCGCGGGCTTCATCGTCGAGCCCATCCTCGGCGAAGGCGGCATCATCGTCCCGGAAACGGGATACCTGAAGCTCGCCTCGGAGATCTGCCGGGCGCGCGGCGCGCTGCTCCTCGTCGACGAGGTTCAGACAGGCGCCGGGCGGACGGGACCTTTCCTGGCTTCGGAGTCCGAGGGAATCGCTTACGACATCCTGACCCTGGGCAAGGGGCTGGCCGGCGGGATCCCCTTCGGGGCGACGCTCGTTTCCCGGGACGTCGGCGAGCGGATTCCCCGCTCCTCGCACACGTCGACCTTCGGGGGGAATCCCCTGGCCGCCGCCGGGGTCCTCGCGGCGCTCGATCTCCTCGACGAGCCGATGGCGGACCACGTACGGAAGGTCGGGGCCTATTTCATGGCCGGGCTGGAGGCGATCGGGAGCGGGGAAATCGCGGCCGTCCGCGGCCGGGGGCTGATGATCGGGGTCGAAGTCCGATCGCGGCGCGACGACATCCTTAAGAAGCTCCAGGACGAAAAAATCCTGGCCATCCCGGCCGCGGAGAATGTCGTCCGGTTTCTCCCCCCCTATGTCATCCGGGAAAGCCACATCGACGACGCCCTGGCGAAGCTGGCCGGAATCCTGTCCGGGCTGTCCGCCGGAAGCCCCCCGCCATGTGCCGCTTCCTGATGGCCAAATGGGCGGCGCCGGCGGCCTCGGCCGCGCTTCTCGAGGATTTCGCCGTCATGGCCGAGGCGAGCCGCGCGCCCGACGGCGACCGCCAGGCGGATGGCTGGGGAGCGGCCTGGTTGGATGGAGGCGGGGTCTGGCAGCTCCTCAGATCGACCGATCCGGTCTGGGAGGATCGGGCCGCCTTCGGCAGGATTCCTCCGAGCCCGATCCTCATCCTCCATGCCCGGAGCGCCTCCTTCCCCTGGCAGAAAGCGACCCTGTCCTATAACCAGCCGTATATCTCCGGCCCCTTCGCTTTCGTCTTTAACGGCCTCCTCCAGGGCGTCTCGC
This sequence comes from Candidatus Aminicenantota bacterium, assembly GCA_003141555.1. Taxonomy (GTDB): domain Bacteria; phylum Acidobacteriota; class Aminicenantia; order Aminicenantales; family UBA4085; genus FEN-413. The sequence goes on along the minus strand of PLMN01000005.1, from coordinate 159,618 downwards.
TGCCGTATCCCGTACCGGGGGATATCGGCGCCCAGAAGATCTGGGCCCTCCTCTCGGAGCGCCTAGCCGCGTCCGGGCCCGCGGAGGCGGTCGCCGCAACGGCCGGTTTCCTCGAAAGGAACGCGCGCCGTCTCCAGGGCTTGAACGTCGGGGTGTCCGACGGGAAGAATTGCTGCGCCTTGTGCCGGTTCGAGGACGGCGGGACCTACTACCAGCTCCATCGCCACGAATCCGCCGGCCTGAAGATGATCGCGTCCGAGCCGCTCGCCTCCTTCGACTTCGCGCCCGTCCCTCAGGGCGCCGTGGTTACGATCTGATCCGCCGAAATTGACCCTTTCCGTCCGGTTGATATAAACTCCAAGTCTGTGACGGACCGGCGCCGTCAAGCCGGGGAAAGGAATCGGACATGAATGAGCCGCTCTTCGCTTCGGTCCGATGGAGCCGGATGCTCCACTTCGAAGGCGCGACATCGTATGTCCGGGAAGTCCCGATCGACCACGCTCCGCCCCTCGGAGAAGGGGAGGGCCACTCGCCCATGGAGCTGGCCCTCATGAGCCTCTGCGCCTGCAGCGGCCAGACCGTCATGTCTCTTCTGGTTAAGATGAAGCAAGGCGTCCGTTCTTTCTCGGTCGCGGCCTCGGGAGAGAGGCGGGACGAGCATCCCCAGGTCTTCACCTCCATCCGCCTCGAGTTCCGGGTCGCGGGCGAATCCCTTGACCTTGAAAAAATTCGGAAAGCCGTCCGGCTGACGGAGGAGAAATATTGTCCCGTCTGGGCCATGCTCAAGAGCGGGGTCCGGATATCGTCGGCGATCGTCCTGGATTGAGGAGGACCTCCATAAGCATCTTGGCTGAGAACAAAGCCGCGGCCGCTGATTGCATCGCCGGGCCGCGGAGTGCGTTCCCGGCAGAGGACCCAGTCGTGCGCCGGGACGGGGAGGGACCATGTTGATGTGGAAGATCTTCTTTCTATTTGCCCGGGTGGCCTTCTTCTCGTGGGGCGGCGGTCCGGCGTCGCTGGCCCTGATGCAGCGCGAGGTCCTCGGGGCGGGCTGGGTGAGCGCCAACGAATTCGCGGACGCGGTGGCCCTCGGCAACGCCCTGCCCGGGCCCATCGCCCCCCAGGTATCGGGCTTCATCGGCTATAAGCTGGCCGGGCTCCCGGGAGCGGTCGCCGCCGTGGCGGGCACGGTCCTGCCGACCACGATCCTGATGCTCATCATGGTCGCATACTTCATGGGCGTCAAGGACAGCCCCGCCGTCAAATCCATGCTCCAGGCCGTCCGGCCGGTCGTGGTCGGCCTGCTCTTGTGGACGGCCTACGACATGGCGGCGGCGGTGTTCTCGGCGAAGCAGCTGGGGTGGACCGCGGCACTCGTCGGAGGATGGGACAAGATCCTCATCGCCCTCGTCGTCTTCGCCCTGCTCCTCGCGACCCGGATCAATCCGGCCTTGATCGTGCTCGGCGCGGCCGTCTTCGGATTTTTCGTCTATCGCTGAGGAACCCCCCCTTTTCCTATCGAAGAATCTCGGCCGGGTCGGTGACCGGCGCCGTAAAATACCTGGCGAATTCGATATCTCGCGGTCGAGCTTGGAGGCGAGGAGAACGGGGAGCGCCGCTTCGCGGGCCGTCCCGCGATCACGTTTCAGGGGCGTGGGCCGCACATCCGGACGCCGGATAGAGGCCTTATTTGAACGCGAATCCGATGACGGCCGCCAGGACGCGGTTCCTCTTGTCCCCTGACGTCGTGATTGTCGCCAGGCTCCAGGAGTATCGGGCGTCGATCGTCAGAAGGCCGCCCTTGACGTCGAATTCCATCCCCGCGCCGACGACGACCCCGGTTTCCCATCTCTTGAGGTCGGGGAAGGGCGTGACCTCGTCATCGTCGCCGGTGGGGTCGACATAGCTCAGCTTGTAGACTCCCCGGATCCTGTAAGCGATGGACGGCCCGGCGTAAATCCGCGGGCGGGTGACATAGTCTTCGCCGAGCGGGATGGCGATCTTGAGCAGGAGGGGGACTTCGATGTACGAGAGGGCGATCGTGGTGGTCATGACGCCCATCCCGAGGTCCTGCTGGCGTTGAGCCCCTTTCTGGGTGAAATAGAGCTGGGGCTCGAAGGAGAAGACCTTATTCAGGGAGAAGTTGAGATATCCTCCAACGAGGAGTCCCGGCCGGTAGCCCCAGGTGAGGGACGTCCAGCCGCTGATCTTGCCCAGGTTGACGCCCAGGAGCAAGCCCGGCGTGACCTCGCCCGCAGCGGCCGCGGGGGCCATATGAAGGACGGCTCCGAGAAAAAGCAACGTCGCGAATATTTTTTTCATGCCCGCGCTCCTGTTCAGTTGAAGGCGACCCCGACGAGGAAGGTCCAGACCTTGTTTTTGATGGTGTCGGAGGTGGTCGATATGGTCGAAAAGCTCGTCGTCCAGCGAACGTCGAGCGAAATCTTCATGCCGTCGAGGGGAAGCTCGACGCCCGCGCCCAGGACGAACCCGAGATCCGTGCCCTTGAGATCGGTCAGGGTGTACTCGGTCGTGCTCGTTTCGCCCCCGTCGGCTGTTTCGATCGTCATCGTGCCCGAGCCAGCTTTGAAGCCGAGATACGGCCCAGCGAAGAGGTAAGGCCGGAGGCCGCCGGCCGGGCCCGTCGGAATCAGGTACTTGAGAAGAACGGGAATGTCGATATAGGGGGCGAACATGGTCGTCGTCCCGTCGGTCTCGGTGAGCTGGGCGCCCTTGGGGGAGTAAAGCAGTTCGGGCTGGATGAAGAAGGAATCGCTCAGGGAGAAGCAGACGAACGCTCCTCCCACCGGCAGCCATCGGGCCGACCAGGCGACGTCGGCGTCCGCCGTGACCATGTTGGCGCTGTTGACACCGGCCTTGAGGCCGAACGTGATCCTGCCGGCCGCGGCTGAAACGGATGCGGCGGCGAGCACGGCCAAGAGGATCAGGGCGGCTTTCTTCATCGATTTTCCGCTGGAGACTCCATTCCGCTGTTTCAGGCGAAAGCAAGTTTGTACCACGGACCCTCGGAAAAAGCAAGAAACCGGGCCGCGGGGATGCCGCGAAACCCGGCCTTCCCCGGTTGACGGCTTCGGCAGGGTGATGTCATGATGGGCCGGTGATTGCTTATCCGCCCGGACTTCCGATCACCGCCCGGCGGGCCGAGATCGTCGACGCCATCCGGCGGCATCCCGTCGTCATCGTCTCGGGCGAGACGGGCTGCGGCAAGAGCACTCAGATCCCGAAGATGTGCCTCGAGGCCGGCCGGGGTCGCCGGGGCAGGATCGGCTGCACCCAGCCCCGGCGCATCGCCGCCGTTACGATCGCGGCCCGCATCGCCGAGGAGCGAGGCGAGCCGCTCGGCCGGTCGGTGGGCTACAAGATCCGGTTCGATGACCGGACCTCCCGGGACACCCGGATCAAGATCCTGACCGACGGCATGCTCCTGGCCGAGACGCAATCCGACCCCCGCCTCCTCGAATATGACACGCTGATCATCGACGAGGCCCACGAGCGCAGCCTGAATATCGATTTCCTCCTGGGGATCATCAAGACCCTGCTGCCGGTCCGGCCGGAGCTCAAGCTCATCGTCACGTCCGCGACGCTCGACATCGAGAAATTCCGGCGGGCCTTCGACGAGGCGCCCCTCGTCGAGGTCAGCGGCCGGATGTATCCCGTCGAGGTCGAGTACCGGCCCCCCGGCGCCGGCGACGAAGCCGAGGACGCCGACTATGTCGACCTGGCGGCCGACGCCGTCGACGAGCTGAAGCGGGGCCGGCCCGAAGGCGACATCCTCATCTTCATGCCCACCGAGCAGGACATCCTCGAGACCTGCGAGATCCTGGAGGGCCGCAGGTATGCCGGCGTTTCCATCCTGCCGCTCTATGCCCGTCTCCCCGGCACTCAGCAGGGGCGGGTTTACTCGGTCAAGGGGCCGAAAATCGTGGTTGCAACGAACGTCGCCGAGACGTCCCTGACGATCCCCGGCATCAAATACGTCGTCGACACGGGGCTGGCCCGGATCTCCCAGTATCTGCCCGGAGCCCGCGTTCAGAGCCTGCCCATCCGGCCGGTCTCGAAGAGCAGCGCCGACCAGCGGAAAGGCCGCTGCGGCCGCGTCCAGGAAGGGGTCTGCATCCGGCTCTATTCCGAGGAGGACTACGAGGCGCGGCCTCCGTTCACCGCGCCCGAGATCCTGCGGTCCAACCTGGCCGAGGTCATTCTCCGGATGATCGACCTCAACTTGGGCCACCCGCTGGCCTTCCCGTTTGTTGATCGGCCGAACCCGAAGAACGTCGAGGACGGCTTTGAAACTCTCGTCGAGCTGGGGGCCATCCGGCTTGAGGGCGGCGAGCCGCGCCTCACCGAGCGGGGGAGGATCATGGCCCGCATGCCGCTCGACCCGCGCGTCTCGCGCATCCTGCTCGAGGCCCGGGAGGAAGGCTGCCTCCGGGAGGCGGCGGTCATCGCCTCGGCCTTGAGCATCCGCGACCCCCGGGAGCGCCCGCCCGAGAAGGCCGCCCAGGCCGATGCGATGCACGCCCCGTTCCGCGACCCCGACTCCGACTTCCTGACCCTGCTCAATATCTGGGAGCGCTACCACGGCGACTTCGAGGAGCTCAAGGGGCTCAACCGGAAGCGGAAGTTCTGCCGCGACCATTTCCTCTCGTTCCCCCGGATGCGCGAGTGGACCTTCGTCCAGGCCGAAGTCCTGGACATCCTCCGTGAGCTCAAGCTCGGCGTCGGAGGTCTCCGTCCCGCCGCGCCGGCCGGGAGAACCCGGGAATCCTACGCCGCTCTGCACCGGTCGATCGCCGCCGGCTACCTGTCCAACATCGCCGTCCACAAGGACCGGAATCTCTACACCGCCGCCAAGGGGCGCGAGGTGACGATGTTCCCGGGCTCCACGCTGTTCGGCAAGAACGCCACTTGGATCGTGGCGGCGGAAATGGTCCGGACGAGCCGGCTGTTCGCCCGCATGGCCGCCCGGATCGAGGGGGGCTGGCTCGAGGCGCTCGGCGGCCCCTTGGGCCGCTATGCCTACGCGAATGCCCGTTGGGACAAGGGGAAAGGGCAGGTCGTCGCAGACGAAAGCGTGACCCTCTTCGGGCTGGAAATCGTCGCGGGCCGGGTGGTGCCCTACGGCCGCGTCGATCCCGCGGCCGCGCAGAAGATCTTCGTTCGAGCGGCGCTCGTCGGAGGCGAGGTCCGGGAGAGCCTCGATTTCCTGAGGCGCAACCTCGCCCTCCGGGCGAGGATGCGGACGGCCGAGGAAAAACTGCGCCGACGGGACCTCCTGGTCGAGGACCGGGTCCTGGATGAATTCTACGCCAGCCGCCTGGACGGGATCTTCGATATCCTCGGCCTGAAGGAGCGGCTGAAGCGCCGCGGCGGCGACGAATTCCTGCGGATGACCGAGGCCGACATCCTGCGCGCCGTTCCCGACCCGACCGAGCTCGCCCTCTATCCCGATGCGGTCGCGGCGGGCGCCGGCCGCTATCCGGCGGTCTACCGGTTTGCGCCCGGCGAGGACGACGACGGCCTGACGCTCGTCGTCCCCATGGACGAGATCGGCCGCCTGTCCGTCGAGGCGCTGGCCTGGGGCGTGCCCGGGCAGCTGCCGGAGCGGGTTGCGGAGCTCGTGAAAGGGCTGCCCAAGCGCTACCGCAAGCTCTTTGTCCCCGTCTCCGACGCCGTCGGGGTCATCATCCGGGATCTCCGGCCGTCGGACGGTTCGCTGTTCGAAGCCCTGACCGCGATCGCCAAACGGAGGTTCCGGGCGGACATCCCTCCGGAGGAGTGGGCGGCGGCGGAGCTGCCGCGCCACCTCAGGTTGCGGATCTCCCTCGTCGACCCGCGCGGCCGGGAGATCGCGGCCGCGCGTGACCTCGATGCCCTGCGACGCGCCCGCCGCGAGGCGGTCTTGACCGCGGCCCAGGATCCCCGCGTCTGGGAGCGGGCCCGCGCCCTGTGGGAGCGGGCGGACGTCCGCGCCTGGGATTTTGACCCGGTTCCGGAGATGGTCTCGATCGCCCCCGGCGCCGTCGCCTATCCGGCTCTCGCCTTGGGGCCTGCGGCCGCGCCCGCCGGCCCGCCGGCCTTGGCCCTCCGGCTTTTCCCCACGCCCGCTGAAGCTCGGACCTCGCAGGAAGCCGCCATCGAGGCGATCCTGCTCCAGAAATTCGCCAAGGACGTGAAATACATGGATCGCCACGTCGTTCTGCCGGCCGAGGTGCGCCCGACCGCGCTCTTTTTCGGCGGCGCGCCCGCGGTCGACAAATCGCTCCAGGCGCGGTTGCGGTCGGACGTTCTCCGGAGGGACATCCGCTCGGGGATCGAGCTCAAGTCCTACGCCGAGACCGTCGTCCGGCAGCTCTTCGAAAGGGGAACGGCCTTGGCTCGGGCGGCGGCAGCCGTCCTCGAGGCGCACCGGAAAGCGCGCGCCGCCATCGACGGCATATCTCGGGCTAATCCGGCCAGCCCGACCCTGGCCGCTTTTGCCGGAAGGCTGAAGAGCGAGCTCGAGGCGCTCGCCCCGAAGGATGTTTTCGAGGCGACCTCCCTCGACGATCTTGCCCGCCTGCCCCGCTACCTCGAGGCCTTGGCCGTCCGGGCGGGCCGGGTCCGCAACGATCCGGAGAAGGACCGGAAAAAGGCGGCCCTGATCGAGCCTTGGGCCAAGGCCCGGGACGGCTTGGCGCGGCGCTGGCCCTCCGCCCCGTCGGACGCCCTGGCCGCGGCCCGCGGGGACTTCCGGCGCCTCATCGAGGAGTACAAGGTCGCGGTCTTCGCTCCCGAGATCAAAACGGCCGCGCGGGCTTCGCCCCAGCGCCTGTCCGAGAAGCTGCGGGAAATCGAAGCGATGCTGGCCGAGGAATCGCCCCCGCCTAAGGCGCCTTGACAACCCTCTCCACCGAGTGCTACTGTTTCTTAGAAAGGTAGCAACAACATGGGCAAGCTCGTTCGGTTCGGCGTTTCCCTCGAAAAGAGCCTCCTCGACAAGTTCGATGCCCTGACCGCCGTCCGGGGCTACGCCAGCCGCTCCGAGGCGTTCCGCGATCTCATCCGGGGCATGCTCATCGAGAGGAAGTGGAAGGAAGGCGAAGAAGTCGCCGGCGCAGTGACGCTGGTCTACGACCACCACCGCAAGGATCTGATGGGCCGGATCACGGATATCCAGCACGACTATCATCACCTGATCATCTCCACTCAGCATATCCACCTGGACCACGATCATTGCCTGGAGATCATCGCCGTCCGCGGCCGGGCGGGGGAGCTCGAGCGGCTGGCGGACTCGCTCCGATCGATCAAGGGCGTCACGCACGGCACCCTGAGCGTGGCCAGCGCCGGCGCCGACTTGGACTAGTTTTTCAGGCATGAACGTAACACGAATTATATATTCCATAATACTGGAACCCCGCAGGGTGAGGCTCGCGAAACGCGGGCCCGGCCTGGACGCGCCTTTCGCCGGCGTCCTACCGTAAGGAGAAGGCCATGCGCATGTCGGTTCGGATCATCGTCATCCTGACGGCGTTTCTTTTCACGGGCGCCCTGGTTGCCGCCGCCGCGCCTCAAGCCGCGGCGCAAGCTCAAACCGCCGACCAGAAAGCCAAGGACGAAAAGGCCAAGGCCGAGGCGGCGGCCAAGGAGAAGGAAAAGCAGGAGAAAGAGAGGACCAAGCTCTTCCAGCTGAATCCCGTGGTCATCGACGTCGTCGAGTCCCTTCGGGACAAGGACGTTCCGAACATGACCGTCGTCAAGACCGAGCTCTTCCCCATGACGATCGGCTCCACTCTGGACTCAGTTCTCGAGCGCCAACCCGGGGTGGATGTCCAGCGCATCCAGGAGGTCGGGACGGCCGTCGACGACGATTCGATCAAGATCCGGGGCATGGGAGCCCGTCGGATCAAGGTCCTCAAGAACGGCCGGGCCTTGAACTCCTCGGGAGTCGCCGGGGGCTATTTCATCGACTGGACCATGATCCCGCTCTCCGGCGCGGACCGGATTGAGGTCGTCAAGGGCGTCGGCGACCCGCGCTACGGCAACGTTCTGGGCGGCGTCATCAACCTGGTCTCGAAGACCCTCCGCTCGGAGTCGCCGGAGACCGAGCTCCAGGCCTCCGGGGCGAGCTACGGCACGGCGTCGCTCAATCTGTTCCATGGCTACAAGCCCGGCGCCTTCGAATATTCGCTCGCGGGCGGCTATTCGCGGAGCGATGGATATCTCCGCAACGGCGGGATGAACCTGGGCAACGCCGACCTCCACCTCGGCTACGATTTCAGCTTCAAGGGACGGCTGACGGCCGACGTAAGCTATACGGCCCTCAAGAAGGGGTTTGCCGTGGGGAACCGGACCTCGACGCTGTTCGGGGATCCCGGCTACGGCCTGGCCGTCGATTCAGCCTACCCGGCGGCGGACGGCGAAATCATGTACGGCGGCATGGGGGGCACGGCCGAACCCGGGAGCTGGTGGAAAAAGAACAAATGGACGTTTGACCTGGGATACGGACAGGCATTCGGCGAGCAGGGGTACCTCGATGTGCGCGCCTGGCTCAGCCGCGGCGACCGCGAAGCCTACAATACCAAGACCTCAGCCAACCGCGTCTTCCACAAGATGTTCTACGACGATCGCTCCCAGGGGATCTCCGGGTCGTATCGGCAAACCCTGGACGACCAGACGATCTCGTTCGGCCTGGATTACGGCCACCTCGGCGACGACGGCGACACGAACCTCTCGGGCGATTTCCGGGCCCCGTTCCGGAATGGCTCCTATGTTTCCACGAAAAACCTCGAATTCTACGCCATGGACGACATCCGCTTCCTCGACGGGAAGCTCTCCCTCCTGCCCGGAGCCCGCTTCATCGCCTACGACGGGACGCCGGGACCGCAGGGGATCGTCGAGGGGATCCCGGAGCTCAAGCGGTCCGGGATCGCGCCGTCGCTCCGGCTGAGCTACTCCTTCGAAGCCGAGAACACGGTCTATCTCAGCGCCGCCCGGGCCCTGCGGATGCCGACCGCGCCCGAGCATTTTTGGCACTACGACTATGATTCGGGTGTGGACACCAAGGGCCTGCCGTTCCAGGAGGAGGACGGGCTGATGCTCCAGGCCGGCTGGCGGGCGTTGCTTCCGAGCGCGACCCAGATCGAGCTCTCTCCCTACGCCTATTTCATCAGCAAGTACATCCAGTTCGACCTGATCAACTTCGTGGCCTACAACATCGACAAGGCGACGATCTACGGGGCCGAGTTCGAGCTCTCCCAGGACTTCGGGGGAGGCTGGTCGGCCTTCGCCAACTATACCTACCAAAAGAGCCGAACCGAGGGCGATCCTTTCGTCGGCCTCTTCGTCGATCCGCAGGATCGAGGCTTTGCCGAGATCCCGGGCCTGCCCGAGCACAAGGCCAACTTCGGGGTCCAGTTCCGCGCGCCGCGGGGCTTTTCGGCGGCCTTCTTCGGCCAGGCGGTCTCGAGCCAGAAGGTCATTTACAACGACAACACCCTCTACAACACCGACTTGCGGGTGCGGACGCAGGACGGATTCGTCCGGTTCGATTTCGAGGCGCGCGCCCCGCTGACGGCGCTCCTGGACGTCTCGCTCTTCGTCCGCAACGTCTTCGGCGCCGTCTACCAGGAGCGGTTCGGCTTCCCGGCGGCCGGCCGGAATTTCGGCGTGTCGCTGAAGTCGAGGTTCTGACCGGCGATGCACATCCCCGACGGCTTCCTCGACGCGAAGACGATCGCCGTCGCTTCGGTCCTGTCCGCAGCCGGGATCGGCCGGGCCCTTCATAACGTCCGGCGGACGCTGACGCCCCGCAAGGTCCCCCTGATGGGCCTGGCCTCGGCGTTTCTTTTTGTCGCCCAGATGATCAACTTCCCGGTGCTCGGAGGGACATCGGGCCACCTTCTCGGCGCCGTCCTGGCCGCGATTCTGCTCGGCCCGGACGAAGCCGTCCTGGTCATGACCGTGGTCCTGGCCGTGCAGGCCTTCCTGTTCGCCGACGGCGGGGTGCTCGCCTTGGGGGCGAACCTCTTCAACATGGCGATCGTCGCCCCCCTCGCGGGCTATGCGGTCTTCCGCCTGGCATCCCGGCCGGCGCGCACGGAGGCCGGCCGCCTCGCCGCCGTGGCCGTCGCCGCCTGGTCGTCCGCGGTCCTGGCCGCCATCGGCTGCGCCGGCGAGCTGTCCCTGTCGGGGGCGGTCCCCTGGACGCTGGGCTTCCCGGCCATGACCGGGATCCACATGCTCATCGGGCTCGGCGAAGCGCTCATCACCGTGCTCGTCCTGGCAGCGATCATCGAAGCCCGGCCCGACATCCTGCCCGGGCTCGTCGTGGGGAGGGAGCGGGCCGAAGAGACCCGCCCTCTCAAGGACGTTCTGATCTACGGCGCCGTCGTCGTCGCGGGCGCGGTCGTCTTCGTCCTGCCGCTCTCCTCCAGACTGCCCGACGGCCTGGAGGCGACGGCTGCCCGGCTCGGGTTCGCGTCCCGCGCTGCCGCGCCGCCGGCCGTGCCGGCCCCGCTCGCCGGATATCGCGTCCCCGGCGTCGGCTCGCTCTCCCTGGCGACGGCCCTGGCGGCCGGCCTCGGCGCGATTCTCGTCTTCGCCGTTTCCTTCGCCATCGCCCGGAGGCGGTCCTCCCGGCCGAAGGGCGGCATCCCGGGAAATGCCTGAAGGAGGAGATTCGACATGCGAACGGGCGACTTCGATCGGCTCAGCGGGAACGACTCCCCGGTCCATCGATTGTCCCCGGCCTTAAAGACGGTCTCCGCGATCCTCTTCATCCTGGCCGTCACCCTGATGCCCGGCCGGCCGGGATGGGTTTTCGCCGCCGCGGGGGCCTTGCTTCTCGGCGCGATCCTGGCCGGCCGGATTCCCGCTTCGTTCCTCCTGAAGCGGGCACTTCTTCTCGAGCCGGTGGCGGTCGCCGTGGCCGGCCTCGCCCTCCTTCAGCCGAGCGGCACGGCCCGATTCGGACTGATGGTGGTCCGGAGTACGCTCTGCCTGACGGCCGTTCTGGTCCTGGCGGCCACGACGCCCTCTTCCGACATCCTGGCCTTCTTCCGGCGGCTGCGCGTGCCGTCGATCCTGACGACCATGGCCGCCTTGATGGTCCGCTACATCTTCGTCCTGGGAGACGAGCTGCGCCGGATGCGGCGGGCGCGCCGGAGCCGGACGTTCCGGAAAGGCAGGGCCCGCGCCTGGCGGTCGGCGTCCGCGGCGGCCGGGCACCTCTTCGTCCGCTCGACGGAGCGGGCGGAGAGGATCTACCGGGCCATGTCCGCGCGGGGGTGGCGATGAGCCCGTCCGCGGTCGAGATCCGGGACCTCCGCTTCCGCTACCCCGACGGCCGGACGGCGCTCGACGGCGTTTCGATGAGCGTCGAGGAAGGGGAGACGGTGGGCCTGATCGGGCCCAACGGCGCGGGCAAATCGACGCTGCTGATGCACTTGAACGGGATTCTCCCCGACGTCCACCGCGGCGCGCCCGCGGTCTTCATCCACGGCGTCCCGGTCGAGAAAAAGAACCTGCTCCGCATCCGGCGCGAGGTCGGGCTCCTGTTCGAGGACCCCGACGACCAGCTCCTGTCGCCGACCGTCTGGGAGGATGTGGCTTTCGGCCCGCGGCAGTGGGATTGGCCGGAGGCCGAGGTCGAGGCAGAGGTGCGGCGGGCCCTGTCCGAGGTGGGGCTCGAAGGGTTCGGCCGTCTTTCTCCCCACCATCTGAGCAACGGCGAGAAGCAGCGCGTCTGCCTGGCGGGGATCATGGTCAGCCGGCCCCGGATCCTGGCCCTCGACGAGCCCACGCGCGCCCTGGACCCGCGGGGGCGGCGCCGGCTGCAGTCGATCCTGCGGGCCCTCGACGCGGTGAAGATCATCGCCACCCACGACCTCGAGCTTGTGGCCGAAACCTGCGACCGCGTCTTCGTCCTGGACGGGGGGCGGATCGCCGCCTCGGGCCGGGCGGTGGAGATCCTGGCCGACGAACGGCTGATGCTGGACCACGGGTTGGAGACGCCTTACATCCTGAAGACCGGCGCGCGGAGCTAGGGGATATCCGGCACGGTTTCAAGCCGCGCCGGCGGCGGCGGTCATTCCCATTCTATGGTGCCGGGCGGCTTGGACGTGACGTCCAGCCCCAGCCCGGAGACGCCAGGTAAGGCGAGGATCCCCTCGCGGAGCTCGCGCAGCACCGCGTCCGGCAGAGGGGCGGGGGCGGCGGTCATCGCCCGTTCGGAGAGGACGGGCCGGACCACGACCATTTCGGCGCCCCGGCCTTCGATCGCGAGCGGCACGAGGCAGGTCGGGCACTGCCAGATGCCGTCGTAGGCGCCGTGGCGGCGCAGGCTGTCGGTGACGAGGGCGTCGGCCTCGCGCAACAAGTCGAGGCGCGGGCGCGTGACCGTCGCGGGGACGGGGGCGAAGGCCGTCGGCACGCCGGGCGCGAGATTCCAGAGGCAGCGGTTGATGCCCTCGACCTCGCGGAAGATCGTGCCCGCGGCCTCGAGGATCGTCTCCCAGGAGGCGGCGCCGCTCAGCATCACCGGGTGCTCGTAGGATCGGAGGTCGGCCTTGACCCCGACCGAGCGGACTGGGAGGATTTCGCCCGCGAATCCGAATTTCGCGGCGATCGCGCGCACGGCGGGCGCCATGCGATCGAAGTCCTTGCGGTCGGGCTCGCCGGACGAACAGAGGAGCCGCACGCCGAGCCCCGGCCCGGGGAAGGGGTGTTTCCAGACGAGATCCTTGTCCAAGCCGAGGATCTCACCCAGCTCGCGGACCTCGACCTTGTAGAGATCGGAGAGCGGCTCGATGACCCGGCCCTGTCGGATCATCTCTTCGACGAGCGGCACGCGGTTGTGGTGCGTCTTGATCGTGTCCGCGCGCTTGGTGCCGCCGGTCTCGATGGTGTCGGGGTAGATCGTGCCCTGGCCGAGGAGGTGGCCCTCGAGGCCGAGGCGGCGGGCCTCGCGCTCGAAGACGGCGATGAAGGTGTTGCCGATGATCAGGCGCTTTTTCTCGGGCTCCACGACGCCGGCCAGAGCGGCCAGGAAATCCTCCGAGGCGTCGACGAAGTGGAGGTTGCGGTCGAGGCCCGCCGCCCGGAAGGCGGCCAGGACCTTGCGGCTCTCGTCCTTCCTCATCAGGCCGTTGTCCACGTGGAGGAGGTGGAGGCGGTCGGGGCCCAGCGCCCGGCCGAGGAGCACGGCCGTCACGGTCGAATCCACGCCGCCCGAGGCGAGGAGGAAAACCGAGCCGCTTCCGACGCGTTCGCGGATACGGGCAATCCGCTCTTCGACGTAGCCGCCCATGGTCCACGTCGGGCGGCAGCCGCAGACGTCGAAAAGGAAATTGGCGATCATGGTGTCGCCATTGACGGTGTCGTCGACCTCGGGATGGTATTGCAGGCCGTAGCGCCGGAGCTTGTCCGAGGCGATGGCGGCATAGCCGTGGATTTCGCCGTCCGCGCCCAGGCGGGAGCGGCCGACCTCGCGGAAGTCGGGCCCGACCTCGACGACCGAATCGAAGTGGCTCATCCAGACGCGCTCGACCGGGGCCAGGCCCTTGAAGACCTGGCAGGAGGCGTCGGTGATGTGGAGGTCGGTCGCGCCCCACTCGCGGCCGCCGTGGACCACTTTGCCGCCGTAGTGCTTGGCGATCTCCTGGTGGCCGAAGCAGAATCCGAGGATGGGGATGGGAAGATCGTAAATCGCGGTGGTGTAAGTCGAGTCCTCGCCGAAGGCCGAAAGGCTGGGGCTGCCGGAGATGATGATCCCCTTGTAGCCCCGGAACATCTCGATCGGGTCCTCGGGCTGGCGGATCTCGGCCAGGACCTTGAGCTTGCGGACCTTGGTGGCGATGAGATGGGCGTACTGGCCGCCGAAGTCGATGACGGCGATGGCGTCGTGTTTCATGGGGCGTCCTTCTCGCGTTTGCCACAATATATCCGCTGGGCCGCGGGACTGTCAATTGGGGATGTGCCCGGCGGGTCCCTTCGCCGGCCGGCGCCATTGTGGAATGGGCAATGGGACAGAGGGCCGTCGGCACGCCGGTTTCCCCAGCGCGGAAACCGGCTCGGGTTCCGGCTCGCGATCGCCGCCCTGCGGGGTCGCCATCGTCGCGCCTCCGGCGCACGCGATCGCCGCCCTGCGGGCGGCGAACCGTGCTCGCTTGCCTCCACACGGCCTCCTTGCCCTCTGTCCCGTTGCCCCATGTACGCGGAGAGATCAAACGGGACAACTCCATGGCACGGTTATCTGATTTGCCGGCGGGTGGCGCCGACCGGGGCGCCCCAACGGCCGAAGCGAATGGGACCGAAAAACGGGGACACAGAACGCCAACCAACTATAAACAGATAGACTACAGGGTTCTGTGTCCCCATTTTTCGGAGGCCGCTGGGGCTGGTCGGCGACAGGACCCGCCGGGCACATTTTATTGCCACGAGCGAAAGCCGCCTTCTTGCCTGCCATCCGTCTCTGGTCTAGAATCCCATTTGATTATCCACTTCGAAGGAGAACCGCCCGTGAGATCATACCGCCTTATCCCGATCGCTTTCTTGATTCTGGCCGTTGGAGCCTCGGCCGCTGTACCGCATAAGGACTATTTCCTTCTTTCGCCGGACAAGAGCGTCGAGCTGAAGGTGACCGTCGGTCCGGACGTCACCTACGCCGTCGCCTGGCGCGGCCTTCCGGTCATCGTCCCGTCGGCGATCTTCCTCACCGTCGAGGGACAGGGAGCCCTAGGGAAGAACGCCAGGGTCCGGGACGAAAAGCGCCGGAGCGCGGACGACGTCCTCAAGCCCGTCGTCCGGCAGAAGGCCGCCGAGATTCGCGACCATTTCAATGAGTTGACGTTGACGTTCGCCGGAAACTACGCCCTGATCTTCCGGGCTTATGACGACGGCCTGGCCTACCGCTTCTCGACCTCGTTCGACAAGCCGATCACGGTCGTCTCTGAGCAGGCCGAGTTCGCCTTCGGGCAGGATCGCCGCCTCTATTTCCCCGAAGAGGAGAGCTTTCAGTCGCACCAGGAGCGTATCTTTAAATACATGAGCCTGAGCGAGATCGGAAGCAAGCGGTTCTCCTCGGCGCCGGCCGTGGTCGAAATCCCCGGCGGTCCGAAAGTCGCGGTTACAGAAGCCGATTTGGAGGACTACGCGGGGCTCTGGCTGACCGGGGCGGACGATGCACCGTTCAAGCTCGTCGGCAAGTTCCCGGCGTACCCGCTCAAGGAGGAGGTCAAGAACGACCGCGACGTGCCGGTCACGGAAAGGGCGCCCTACCTGGCCAAGACCGCCGGCCGCCGCGTCTTTCCCTGGCGCGTCGTGATGCTCGCCGCCAAGGACGGCGACCTGATCGAGCATCCCTTCATCTACCGGCTGGCCAAGCCGTCGACGGGCGATTTCTCCTGGGTCAAGCCGGGCAAGGTGGCCTGGGACTGGTGGAACGACCTCAACCTCGCCGGCGTCGATTTCCGGGCCGGAGTCAACACGGCGACCTATAATTACTACATCGATTTCGCCGCGCGCTACGGGATCGAATACATCATCCTCGACGAGGGCTGGTACAAGAAGGGCAACCTGCTGACGGTCAATCCCGATGTCGATATGGCCGCGATCCTGGCTCATGGAAAGGAGAAAGGCGTCGGAATCATCCTCTGGACTACGTGGAAGACCCTGAACGACCAGTTTGCCGCGGCCATGGACCAGTTCAGCCGCTGGGGCGTCGCCGGATTGAAAGTCGATTTCATGCAGCGGGACGACCAATGGATGGTCGACTATTACTACAAGGTGGCGGCCGAGGGGGCAAAGCGGAAGATGTTGATCGACTTCCACGGCGCCTACAAGCCCACGGGGCTTTACCGCACGTTCCCCAACGTCATCACGAGCGAAGGCGTCTACGGGCTGGAGCAGTCCAAGTGGGGCCGCGGCGTTACCCCCGAGCACACCGTCACCCTACCGTTCACCCGCATGTTCGCCGGGCCCATGGATTTTACACCCGGATCGATGCTGAACGGCGGCCTCGGCAACTTCCAGCCGATTTACAACCAACCCATGAGCCAGGGCACGCGTTGCCACCAGCTGGCCATGTACGTCGTCTACGAGAGTCCGCTCCAGATGCTGGCCGATTCGCCGACCAACTATCTGCGCGAACCGGAGTGCCTTGACTTCCTGGCGCGGGTGCCGACGGTCTGGGACGAGACGCGCGTCCTCGACGCGAAGATCGCGGATTATGTCCTCGTGGCGCGCCGGAACGGCGCGAGCTGGTGGATCGGGGCGATGACGGACGAAACGCCGCGCGATCTGGCGCTCGATCTCGGCTTCCTGGGGGCGGGCGCCTACGAGCTGACTCTCTACCAGGACGGCATCAACGCCGACCGCAACGGGAACGATTACAAGATGGTCAAGCGCACCGTGACCGCGGCCGATAAGCTGACGATCCATCTGGCCCCGGGCGGGGGATGGGCGGGCCGGCTCGCCCCGGCAGGAGGCGCGGTGAAATAGCCTGACGAAAGGCGGCAGCCTTGGGCGGCCGATCCTAAAAAATATTTTTCAAATCCCTTGACTCTGACGTAACGTCATACTTTATACTCCGAGGCGAAGGAGCGACATGGACAGGACATACCGCGTCACGGAGTTCGCCCGCCTGACAAAAGTCACGGTCCGGGCGCTGCACTACTACGACCAGATCGGGCTGCTCGCGCCGAGCGGCCGGACGCCGAGCCGGTACCGCGTCTACACCGACAAGGACCTCTTTCGGCTGCAGCAGATCGTGACGCTCAAGTTCCTGGGCTTGTCGCTCGACCAGATCAAGAAGGCCCTGTCGCGCCCCCAGTCGACGGTCATCCGCTCCATGCGCCTGCAGGCCGAGGCCGTGGAAAAGGAGATCGAGCGGCTGAAGCGGGCGGCCCGCGCCCTTCGGGAGACGTCCCGGATGGCCGAGGCCGGGGGGCCTCTGGACTGGAACAAACTCATCAAAGTCATGGAGGACATTCAAATGACCGAAGACGCCAAGAAGACGTGGGCCAAGCACTTCAGCGAGACCCAAATGAAGGAATTCGAGGAGATCGGCAAGAAGTACACGCCCGAGATGATGGAGGACTACCAGAAGAAATGGGGGGCCCTGATCAATGAGGTCAAGGCCAACCTGAAGGCCGACCCGGCAGGCCCCGTGGCCCAGTCGTTGGCCAAGCGCTGGAAGTCCCTCCTCGAGGAGGCCTATGGCGGGCACCCCGGCTTGCAGAAGCAGATCGCCGGCGCCTACCGGAGCGAATGGAAGGCCGGGACCGCCGGAGGGCAGGCGATGCCCTTCGGGCCCGAGATCTGGGATTTCATCCACAAGGCGATGGAGGTCTCCAAGACGCAGTGCAAATGATGTCGCGGTCGTCGTTCACGGCGCCGCCTGCCAACCTTCTCCCGCGCCGCCCCGTCTTAAGTGTGAGGACCCATGGACGGACTGGATGAAAGCCGGCTGGCCGCCCGCCTGATCGACGGGGAACCCGGGGCGTTCCGGGAATTCGTCGACGCTTACAAGAAGCGGATCTACGGCCTGGCCTATGAGCTGACCCGCAACCACGCGGACGCGGAGGACATCTCCCAGTCCGTCTTCATCAAGGTCTACCGGGGGATGGGAACCTTCCAGCAGGATGCCCGCCTGAGCTCCTGGCTGTACCGGATCACGGTCAACGCCGCGCTGGACCATCTCCGCAAGCGGCCGTTTTTCCCCCAGGAAAAGCCGTTGTCCGTTCCAGGCCGCTTCGCGGACGACAGCGTCCCCCGGGACGACGTCCCGCGGGACGACCCCGGGCGCGAGGCCGAAGCGGCCCTCCTGCGGCGGAAGATCGACGAGGCCCTCGAGAGGATCTCCGATCGGGAGAAGACCGTATTTCTTCTCCGCCATTACTACGATCTGAGCCTGAAAGAGATCGCGGAGACGCTCGGGCTGACGCTCGGGTCGGTGAAGAGCTATCTCTTCCGTTCCATCAAGAAGCTCCAGAAGGAGCTGGGCGAGGTTCCGGCGCCGTCCGGACCGGGAGGCTGAGCATGAGCCGCTGCGGCAAGACGAAGGACCTGTTCCTGGATTCCCTGTACGGGGAGCTCGATCCCGTCCGGGAGGCCGGCCTGATGCGACATCTCGACGAGTGCCCCTCCTGCCGGGGGGAATACGAGGCGATGGCCCGTACGCTCCTGACCATGGGCCGGAAGGCGGCGGTCGACCCCGGGCGGGAATACTGGGACGGCTATTTCGACAAGCTCGAGCGGCGGATGGCCGCGGACGGAGTCTCTGCGCCGTCATCGCCCGCGCCGCAAGCCCCCGTCCGCGCTCCGTTCGCCCGCCTTCCCCGCTGGGCGTTCGGCGCGGCGGGCGCCGTCGCCCTGCTCGCGGCGGGCATCCTGATCGGCCGGCTCACGCTCCACCGGGTGCCGCCCGCCGAGAACACGCTCGCCGCCGGCCGGGGCGGGGCGTCCGTCGTTCCGGCGGCGTCCGCCTCAGACCTTTCGCTCCGGACTTCGCGCTACCTCGACCGGTCCAAGGTCATCCTCCTCGCCCTGGTGAATTTCGACGGCGGGGCCAAGGACATCGCCGGGCTCAACCTGCCCCGGCAAAAGGAAGTGTCCCAGGCCCTGGTGAAAGAGGCCTCCGCCCTGAAGGGCGACCTCAAGGCCGCTAAGGAGCGCCAGCTCGAGCGCCTCGTGGCCGACCTCGAGCTCATCCTGGTCCAGATCGCCAACCTGAAAGCCGAAGCCGACCTGTCCTCGGTCGAGATCATCAAGGCCGGCGCCGCGAGCAAGGACATCCTGTTTCAGATCAATCTCTCCGAGATGCGGCGGGCGGACGACAAGAACCGCCCCGTTGCGAAGGCCGGGCCCGGCGCCCCCGCGGGCAAGCCGGCCTCGAAAATATAGACAAGGAGTCACCCCATGAAAATCCGCCCTCTTTCCTTTGGAATCATCCTCTTCCTGGCTTTGGCCGCCATCGCCCTCCCGGCCGTTCCGCGCCCGGCTTCTCGACCGCTGCCGCTGCAGGCGCCGGGGCCGGAGGACCAGGCCCCGGACGCTAAGCAATACCAGGCCGCCTACCTCCTCGTCCTCGACGAGAAGTGGGAGCAGGCCGACAAGGCTCTTGATGCGTTCATCCAGGCCAATCCCAAGAGCCCCTGGGTCGTGGACGCGCGCTATTGGAAATGCTACATCCTGGACCAGAACGGCGACGATCCGGAGAAGGCCTTCAAGGCCTACGAGGAGTTCGTCAAGCTCTATCCCCAGAGCGACTGGGCCGACGAGGCCCGGACGAACATGATCCGGCTCGGCCGCCATGCCGGGCGCGGCCATGGGGATTATGAAGCGGTCATCAAGTCCCTGGAGAAATCGACCGAGGACGAGGTCACCGTGGCCGCGCTCTATGCCCTCCGGGAAAGCGGGGGGGAGGGCGCGCTCCAGACGATGATCGAGCTCTACGACCAGAGCAAGATCTCGCGCCTGCGGGCCCGGATCGCGGAGATTCTCGGGGACTTCGAATCGCCCCGGGCCATCCAGAAGCTGGCCGAGATCGCGGTAAAGGATCCTTCTCCCGACGTCCGGGAGAAGGCCCTCGACGGGATCGCCGAAAAGAAGACGCCCGAGGCGGTCCGGATTCTGAAAGACATCGTAGCGAAGGGACCGAGCCTGGAGAACCGCCGCCGCGCCCTCGAGGCCCTCGGGCAGACGGGGAACGCGTCCGTCATCCCCTTCCTCAAGCAGACCGCCCTCGAAGTCCCGAGCGAGGAGATCGCCAGGGCGGCGGTCGAAGCCCTGGGGAACGGAGAAGGGGCGGCCTGGACCGACGCCCTTCTCCAGGCTTTCAAGGACTCGAAGCGTCCCGAGATCAGGCAGTCCGCCCTGGAGACGCTGATCGACAAGAAAGAGAAGGACGCAGTCAAGACGCTCGCGCCGCTGCTCAAGGATGAGAAGGAAGCCGAGATGCGGAAGAAGATCGTTGAGCTGCTGGGTGATGCGAAGAGCGACGAGGCCGTCGCGGTCCTCCTGGATACGGCCAGGAAGGATCCCGATGTCGAGGTCCGGACGGCCGCCGTCTCCGCCTTGGGGGACATCGGAACCCCGAAGGCGCGCGAGGCGCTGATTGAGATCCTGAAAACCAAGATCAAGGACGGCGCGGACCGCTGAGGAGCTCGATCATGTCCCCGCGCAGGTTTCTATGGCTTGCCGGCGGCGCGCTCGCCCTGGCCCTGATGGCCCTGGCGGGGCGCGCACCGCTGCCCGCCGCCGCCTCCATCGTCCGTCATCCCGCGCCGAGCGGCCCGCTTTCCGGCCGCTTGGATTGGGCGCTGGGTGAGGCCGCGAAGGCGGGCGCCGGGAAGGGGTTCTGGGTCGGATTCGGCATCCGGCGCGAGATGGGAGAACACTCCCAGATGGGCGTGAACGTCGCGTTCACCTCGACGCAGCCCTCCCTCGAAGAGCTCATCTACGGCCGCCGCCCCGCGGCCGAGAAGCGGATTTCGACCGACGGCGCGGCGGTTGTCCGGGCGGAACGGGCGCCGTCAGCCGCCGCCGGCCACGTCGCCGAGAGGAACGTCGCGCGCGAGCTTGCCGTCCTCCTGCGGTTCGGGCCGCCCGGCGCGAAACGCCCCCGATCCATTTCCGTCTGCACGCTGTCGTATGGGATCTCGTTCGACGAGCTTCCCGTGTACTGGCTGGGCCCGGCCTCGGATGACGACAGCCTGGGCCTTCTCGCGGGATTCTACGGTCCGGACGCGCCCCTCGAGCTCCGCGAAGCCGTGGTCGAGGTCGTCGCCCTTCACCGGAAGGCCGACGTCGTCGTCCCGTTTCTTGAGCGCGTCCTCAACGGCCGCGAGCCCGATAAGCTCCGGGCCGACGCGGCCGAGCTCCTCGGCGACCAGCCCGACGCCCGGGCGTTGGACATCCTGAAGCGTACGGCGCGGACGGACGCCTCGCTCGAAGTCCGCAAGGGGGCCGTCTCCGGATTGGCCGAGATGGAGCTGCCGGCGGCGTTCGAGGCGCTGGTCGATCTCGCCCTCCACGGGCGCGAGACGAAGATCCGGGTGGAGGCGATCGAGGCGTTGGGAAATTTCCACACTCCCGCCGCGTCGAAGGCGCTGGTCGACATCATCAAGGGCGCGCGCTGAAACCGCATGGCGGCCGGCGAGGCGCCGCCGCACGGACCCGGCTTGACAGAGGCAGGCCATCGCTCCTAAAGTCTCCTCATCCTCCCCAAGGAGACCGACTTATGAGAATAACGCGCCTCGTCGCTCTCGCGCTCCTTGCCCCCGTCCTCGCCGTGGGCGCTTCCGCTCCCCAGAAGATCTACTGGGGCGATTCCTTTCCCAAGGGCTGGAACGGGTCCTGGCCGGCGAAGCTCCAGACCGTCCCGGAGAAGTCGGGCTTCGTCCGGACCGCGTCGTCCAACGAGGTCCTGGAATTCATCGATATGCTCCGCTGGTCGAGCGAGAACGTGGCCGTGTTCAGCATGTTCACGAGCCCGCTCCGCCGGAGCTGCCCGGTGGCCGTCCTGGCCAACCCCCGCGTCGCGACGCCCGAGGAGGCGGCCAAGTCCGGGAAGACGGTCGTCTATCTCGAGGGGAACATCCATCCCTACGAGCCCGAAGCCAAGGAAGCGCTCCTGATGCTCATCCGCGAGATCCTGTTCGGCCGGATGAAGCGCCTGCTCGACAATCTGATCATCATCGTCTGCCCGAACTTCAACGTCGACGGCAACGATGGCCTGAATTTCAACGAAGGCACGCCCCATCTCGTCGGGTCGGGCAATAATTCCCAGAACCTGAACCTCAATCGCGACGCGGTCCGGGTCGATACGGTCGAGGTGGCCGGGCTCTACCGGAGCGTCTTCAACCGCTGGGACCCGGTCCTGATCTACGACGGCCACATGATGGGCCGCGTCCAGCACGGCTACGCGATCGTATACGCCGCCTGCACCGTCCCGGCCGCGAGCCCCGGGCCGCGCGACTACGTCTTCGACAAGCTCTTCCCGGCGGTCCGGGAAACGATCCGGAAGGACTTCGGCCTCGAGGTCTTTACCCACGCCGGCTTCGACGCCAAGTGGCCGCCGACGACCTGGAGCCCCGACGCCGCGATCTACACCAACGAGGCGAAATTCGTGGCGAACGCCTACGGCCTGCGCAACCGGATGTCGATCCTGGCCGAGACGCCGGGCCATGAGTCCTTTGAGCGCCGGATCTACGCCCATTATGCCCTCATCGCCGAGGTCCTGGAATTCGCGGCCGCGCACGGCCGGGAGATGCAGGACGTCTGCCGAGCCGCGGACCGCGAGGTCGTCGAGGCCGTGAAAGCCAAGGCCGAGACCGGAGAGCTCAAGAATTTCCTGGGGGGCAAATACGAGTCCCGGGGCAAGATCGATGTCCTAGGCTACCAGAAGCGGAACGCCTCGGAGCTCATTCCCGGCACAAGCGTGCGCGGGAAGATCGCGCCCCACATGCTCGAAGCGCCCGAGGTCATCCGCGGCGTCGAGGACATGACGCGCGTCGTCGGCACGGCGGAGGCGACGATGCCGCGCGGCTACCTGATTCCCGCCGAATTCGATGACATCGCCGACAAGCTTCGGATCCACAATATCAAGGTCGAGGTCCTGGCCGGGCCGGTCCGGGCGTCGGGCGAGGAATTCGTAATCGCCAAGGTCGGGCAGAAGAGGACCTTCGGCGACGCCACGGTCAAGCTCGAGGGCGGCTTCGCGAAATCGCCGCTCAAGGAGTTCCCGGCCGGGACATATCGGGTGGACCTGGCCCAGCCCATGGCCAACGCCGCCTTCTATTATCTCGAGCCGCAGGCCGCGGACGGCTTCGTCGGCTCGGGCGTTTTCGACCGGTTCTTCAAGGAGGCCGGGGCCGATAAAAAGAGCGTCGTCTATCCCGTTTTCAAGTATTACAGGATTCTCGAGTGAGCGGAGCTCTTCGGATCATGCCGCATGCTATCCGCTGAGCCGGGGACTTGAGAGATGGCTGAAATAGAAATCATCGATTTAACTCCCGGGAATATTTCTGATTATGGGGTTTGCGGCTACAAAGACATTGAAAAGAACGAAGGGCTCAAAAACAAGATAGCTTGGTTCAAGAAATACTATAAAAAAGGCCTTCGGATAAAAGCCGTGATTTCTCAAGAAGGGGAGTGCCAGGGGACGATCGAGTACCTCCCCGGAAAATACGCCCATCGCCCCGTGGATGCGGACCGGTACATGTTCATCCAATGCGTCTTTTCCGGATATCAAAAGGAATTCAAAGGCAAAGGGTACGGCTCGAGGCTCATCGATGAATGCCTGAAAGACGCCCGAATCGGACGATTTCAAGGCGTGGCCGTGGTGACGAGAAAAGGCCCATTCATGGTCCACAATTCGATTTTCCTGAAGAAAGGATTCCGAATTGTCGAGGCCATGGACCCTGATTTTGAATTGCTGGCTCTTAAATTCGAAGAAGGCGCCGAAGATCCGAAATTCAGGAAGATCGCCGTGAATGAGGAGGAGTACGGAAAAGGCCTGACGATCCTGCGCTCGGCCCAATGCCCGTATTCCGTGAAGAATGTCAATGCAATCTTGGAAACCGCTAGGGGAAAAATGAAAATTCGCGCCGAGTTAATTGATCTGAAAGACGCGATCTCCGTTCAGAATGTCCCGTGCGGATTTGGAACTTTCTGCATTATTTACGACGGCGAAGTCATCAGTCATCATCCCATCAGCCGGACAAGATTCGAGAACCTCATGAAGAATAGATTCCCGGACGAATGCCCTCCGAAGGATTCTACCCCGCGATCCGGCCGTCGATCAGGCTGATCGTCCGGCCGGCGATCCTGGCCAGCGACGGATTGTGGGTCACGAGCAGGACGGTCAACCCCTCCTTCTCGTTGAGCGACTTCAATATTTGGCCGATCTCCTCGCTCCGCTTGGTGTCGAGGTTTCCCGTCGGCTCGTCGGCCAGCAGGATTTCCGGCTTGTTGATGAGTGAGCGGGCGATGGCCACGCGCTGCATCTCGCCGCCCGAAAGCTCGGAGGGCCGGTGGTTGGTCCGCTTGTCGAGGCCCAGGAATTTCAGGATCCCCATGGGATCGGCCTCGGCCTCGGGCTTCTTGAAGAAGGCGAAGGGCAGGATGACGTTCTCGTACACCGTCAGCGTCGGGACGAGGTAGAACTTCTGGAAGATGTAGCCGAAGACCTGGCGGCGGATCCTGGTCAGATCGCTTTCGGACAGGCATTTGTCGGCGGAGAACACCGTCCGGCCTCCGAGCTCGAGGCTGCCGGATGTGGCGTTGTCCAGGCAGCCGAGGATGTTGATCAGGGTGGTCTTCCCCGACCCGGACGGGCCGATAAAGGATACGAACTCCCCGCGCTTGACGTGGAGGGATACATCGTCGACGGCGACGATCTCCTCCGCGCCGCGCTTGTAGACTTTCCTCAGATTCAGAGCGTCAAGGGCGTTCGGCGTATCGGGGGCATTGGGAGCGGCGGGCGTCATGTCAGTCTCCTTCGCTGCGGATGGATTCGAGGGGCCGGACGCGGGCCGCGCGCCAGGCGGGATAGATCCCGCTCACCAGGCCGATGCCCATCACGACCCCGAGCGTGATCAGCCCGAGGTTCCCGTCGATGGCGATCAGGCTGCCCGTCGGGGTATAGGGGAGGAGGCGGCGGATGAGGTAGTCCGTGATCTTGGACAGGGCGAAGGCGATTCCGATGCCGGTCGCGCCGCCGAGGAGGCAGAGGATGACGGTCTCGGTCCAGATCATACGGAACACGTCCCAGGGCATGGCCCCCATGCTCTTGATGATCCCGATCTCCTGGTAGCGCTCCAGGACGGACATCAGGATCGTGTTGATGACCCCCAGCATGGCGATCAGGATGGCGATCAGGGCGATGGAGAAGACCATGACCTTGGCCGTGGAGACCAGGCTCATGATCGTGCTCTTGACCTGGGCCATGGAGACGACCTGGACGTCGGGCAGGTCGTAGAGCTTGTTCTCGAGCTCGGCCATGTTGGCGTCCTTGCGGACCTTGATGCCGGCGGCCGTGATCAGGCCCGGCTTGTCGAAGATCTTCTGGACGGTCTTGAGCGGGAGGAAGATCGTTCCGTCGTCCGCGGTTCCCGACCGGGCCAGGATCCCGACGACTTTGATCTCCACGTTTTTCTCCGGGATGAGGAGCTTGTCGCCGACTTCGCGCTGCTCGAGCTCGGCCGCCTCGTAGCCGACCACGGCCTCGAGGGCGTTGGGGTCGGTGAACCAGGCGCCCTGCTTGAATTTCAGGTAGGACTTCATGGCCGGGAACGTCGTCGGCTCCACGCCGAGGTAGGCGTTGATCCCGCCGCTCTCGCCCTTGTTGGGGTCGAAGATCGCGGCCATGAGCTGAGGCGTCAGGCGCTCGACCTCGGGATGCTTGAGGATGTCGGCCAGGATCGATTCCTTCATGTAGCGCAGCCCCGTGCCGCCCTTGAGCATGAGGGTGGCGGCTTCGTAAGGGCAGCCCTTGGCCGTGACCAGGACCTGGAAGCCCATGTTGTCGATGTCCTTGTTCAGGGCCGCCTCGTAGCCGCGGTTGAAGCCCAGGAGGCTGATGAGAACCCAGGCCGACAGGGCGATTCCCAGGATGGTCAGCGCGGTGCGCGTTTTCTTGCGGAGCAGGTTCTTCGTCGCGACCTGATAGATGTTGATCTTCTTGGCCATATTCATCTCCCGGAGAGGGGATCGACGCGGCCTGCCGCCGCGGGCCGCCCCCCTCCCGTCATTTCAGATATTTGTTTCCCATCAGGAACTCGTCGCACAGGATCAGGTTCTTCTTCGTCCCGCGGAGGGCGGCCTTGAAATCCCCCTCCGCCTGGGGCGCCGGGTTCTTGATGGCCGCCACGCGGCTCCCGGGTTTGGCTTGCCCGGCGACGGGGTCATAGTCCTTAAAGTCGTTGAGGCTCAGCCCGAGAAACTGCTTGCCGAACGCCGGGTCGCGCATCTCGCCGGCGTGGGGGCCCGTCATCTTCTGGAAGTAGAAGCCCCGGATGCGGCCCTCGAGGTCGAGGGCTAAGAAGACTTGGATGCCGCCGAATTCGCCTTTCGTATTGACCCCGTGGATGTAGCCGATGAGGTCCTTGCCCTTGAAGATCTGGTACATCGTGTAGGGCACGTCGGCGGTCTCATAGAGGCCCTTGAACGTGTCGCCGAGGCGAGATTCGACGCGATGTAGCATCTCATCGCCGCCCTGGCGGGAGATCGAGACGTAGAGCGTTTTGAAGCCCGTGGATTCGGGGAACAGGCGTTTGACGTCACGGTCGGGATCGTTGAGGTCGCAGCCGACGGCGGCCAGGAGCGGGCCGGCGGCCAGGAGGGCGATCAGCGCGGCGGCGGTTGCGGATTTCATCGGTTCACCTCGCATTCCGGAATTCAGAACCGGATCCCCTTGTAATAATAGATTTGAAAGAGGAGCTTGACGTCCTTGGTCTCGCCGTCGTAGGCGGCCATCGTCCGCAGCGTCAGGTCGGAGGTCGCCAGGAAGCTCGCCCCGGCCGCGGCCTGGACGCTGGCTTCCCCCTTCTTCCAGAAAACGGCGGGCTGGAGCTCGATTTTCAGCCGCGATTCGTCGAGCAGTCCGAGCCCCGTGCGCCAGAAGACGGCCAGCGTGCCGCGGCCGTCGCGGGTTCCGCCCATGACCTCGGCGCTATTCTCCCACGCGCCGCTCACCCAAGAGGCGTCGAAGCCGGCCAGGCGGATGGGCATTGGGTTGTCCGAAAGGACGTCATAGCCCATCACGTCGTAGATGCGGCCGACGGCGAGCGTAGCCCCGGCGCTGAAGTTGTCCTGGCTGAGGACGCCCAGAGCGGCCCGCCCGGCGAGGAGATAGCCGCCGAATTTCAGGGGCATGCCCGAGCCCGCGGTCAGGGAGAGGGCGGCGCCGCCGTCGGCGAATTGATGCTCGAGGCCGACGCCCCAATCGCGGTCGAATCCGAAGCCCGACATGGACAGCGGTTGGAGCAGCGTGCCGTGGTTGTCCAGGGTGGAGGACAGGCCCATCGCCGGCCTGTTGTGGCCCGCCCAGACGTCGGCCCAGCCCGTCTTGAGCTTGAGGAAGGCGTTGTAAAGCTGGGCTTCCGTGCTCGTCCCGCCCTCGGTGTTGAGGGCCAGGCGGCCCTGGACGGACAGCGTGGCGATGTCGCCCGCCTCGCCCGAGAATTTCTGGACGTAGTCGAATCCGACGCTCGGCTTCTGCATTGTTTCCATCGGCATCATCGAGTAGAAGATGGCTTTCTTCGCGGCCGATGACCAGCCGGCGAGCGCCTGGGCTTCGACGTAGAACAGGTAGCTCGAGGCAAACAAGGCGGGAGCGGCCGCGGTCAGGAGGAGCCCGACCAGGGCCGCGAGCTTCTTAGACATCAAAGGTGATGCTGCCGTAATAGACGGGCTTGCCGTCTTTCTGGATGGTGATCCGGACTTCCCAATCGCCCGGCATGACGATGTTGACCGGCATGAGGTAGTCGTTTTTCTTGTTCAGCTTGAACTCGACGCTCCCCGAGTCGTGGGCCCCGCGCATCGAGGGCATGTCGGAGCGGCCGAAGATCGTGAAGGGCGTGATCTTATCGCTCTTCCTGTTGAAGATCTGGATCTTCAGGAAGGCCGTCCCCATCTTGGGCTTCTCGTTGAATTCGTAGATGAGGTATGTGTCGGCGTCGATGTCGTACTTCTTGCCCGCTTTCGGGATCGGCGTGAAGACGATCTCGGATTTAACCGCGACGGTCTGGCCGGTCGAGGAGAACGCGGCGGCGGGGGAGGAGGGAGCGGGCGCGAAGGAGGATGTGGGCGCGGCGGTAAGGGCGGCCGCGGCGAAGCCCGAAATCAGGAGGACGGCGAGCGTCCGGGAATAAGGCGAGCTATGGTTCATGAGTCTGACTCCGTTCGATCCTATTGATCCGATTTATTTTATCAGAAGGCCGGGGGAGCGGCAAGGCGGCGTAAGGGCGGTGTCAGGGCGGAGCCGGACGTGGGAAAGGAGAGAACGCTGCTCAGACGCGATAAATTTCGCTCCGGTGGCCGATTTTGAATATTTCAACTCTCTGCTCGGCGTCATCGATGGCGAAGATGATCCGATAATCGCCCTGCCGGATTCGATAACGTTCCTGGCCGGATAGTTTTTCGACCCCATGAGGTCGGGGCTGCGCGGAAAGCGCTCTTATCCGTTCTATGATCTTGGCCAGGTCTCTTTTGGGGATCCGGCCGAGCTCGACGGCCGCGCTCTTTCGGATCAGGACCTTATAGCTTGCCATCGTGCTTGAGAGTCTTCACGACGGCTTCGAAATCAAGCAGCGGTTCGCCGGCCCGCTTTTCGAAGGCCTCGAGATCAATGGCGTCTTCAAGCAGGGCGTTCTTCACTGCGGCGTTCACCAGGTCGGAGACAGAGTATTCCGTCTCTGCCGCCTTGACCTTGAGCGCCCGATGAAATTCCGGTTTGAGATAGACAGTGATCCGCTTATGGGGATTCTTCATAACGGTATCCATGGAGGCAATATAACGTCAAAACGCTATAACGTCAAGACGCCATTGACAGCCCTCCCGCCCGCCGATATGATTCCGGCCATGCGCGCGGATCATCTCGAATACAACAGGGGCTACGTGTTCGCTATCTCCCTCGCGTCCGCCTTCGGCGGGCTGCTGTTCGGCTATGATTGGGTGGTAATCGGCGGGGCGAAGCCGTTCTATGAGCAGTTTTTCAATATCGCCGGCGTCCCGGCGCTCCAGGGCTGGGCCATGAGCTGCGCCCTGATCGGGTGCATCGCCGGGGCCCTTCTCTCGGGCGGCTTGAGCGATCGCTTCGGCCGCAAGAATCTCCTCCTTCTCTCGGCCGGCCTGTTCGTCGCCGGCTCGCTCGGGACGGGCGCCGCCGGCTCGTTCACCGCTTTCGTCCTGCTCCGGATGCTGGGGGGCGTGGGAATCGGCCTGGCCTCCAACCTCTCGCCCATGTACATCGCCGAAGTGACGCCGGCCCGCGTCCGCGGCCGGTTCGTCGCCCTCAACCAGCTGACCATCGTCATCGGCATCCTGGCCGCCCAGGTCGTCAACTGGCTGGTCGCCCGGCCCGTTCCCAAGGGCGCGACGGGCGCCGAGATCCTGGCTTCCTGGAACGGGCAGACCGGCTGGCGCTGGATGTTCTGGGCGTGCGCCGTCCCGGCGGCGGCCTTCTTCCTGTTCATGCTGTTCGCGCCGGAGAGCCCGCGCTGGCTGATCAAGCGCGGCCGCGAGGCGCGCGCCCGGGCCGTCCTCGCCCGCGTCGGCGGCGGGGCCTATGCCGACGGGGAGCTGGTCGCCATCCGCGAGACGCTGGCCCGCGAAACCGAGCGTTCCGGCTTCCGCGATCTCCTTCGACCCGGCCTCTCTCGCGTACTGACGCTCGGCATCGTCCTGGCCGCGTTCCAGCAGTGGTGCGGCATCAACGTCATTTTCAACTACGCCCAGGAGATCTTCACTATAGCCGGCTACGGCGTGAGCGACATCCTGTTCAACATCGTGATCACGGGGAGCGTCAACCTCGTCTTCACCTTCGTGGCCATTTCCACGGTCGATCGCATCGGCCGCAAGCCGCTGATGCTGATCGGCGCCGGGGGATTGGGCGGGATCTTCACTCTGATGGGGCTGTCGTTCTTCTTGAA
Organism: Candidatus Aminicenantota bacterium; assembly: GCA_003141555.1. Lineage (GTDB taxonomy): Bacteria > Acidobacteriota > Aminicenantia > Aminicenantales > UBA4085 > FEN-413. Next base: position 129,964 of record PLMN01000005.1, on the reverse strand, counting down.
GCTCCAGGGGCTGCCGCTTCTCGTGCTGGTCGTCAGCGCCATCGGCTGCTACGGCATGTCGCTCGCGCCCGTCACCTGGGTGGTCCTGGCCGAGATTTTCCCCAACCGAATCCGCGGCGCGGCGATGTCGGTCGCCACCTTCTCGCTCTGGGCGGCTTGCTTCGTCCTGACCTACACCTTCCCCCTGCTGAACCACGCCCTGAAGGCGTCGGGGACGTTCTGGCTTTACGCGGCGATCTGTGTCCTGGGATTCGTCTTCATCAAGGCCCGGCTGCCGGAGACCAAGGGCAAGTCGCTCGAACAGATCGAACACGAGCTGGTCGGCTAGCGGCCGAAAATTCGGAAATCAGGTTACTGTCACCGATTTCAGGAGAGGGGTGGGCGCTTGCGGTGCCAGTCGGTCTTTCCCTGGTAGGCCATCGCCAGGAGGAGCATGTCCTCCTCGCCCCACAGCTTTCCCGTCAAACGTAGGCTCATCGGCTGGCCCTTGGCGTCGAAACCCGAGGGCAGGCTGATCTCGGGATTCCCCGTCATGTTGGTAGTCCCAAGCGAGCTCCCGAGGAAGAGGTCGATGTCGGTGAAGACCTTGGCGAACTCCTGCATCAACCGGTAGCGGGCCCGGTTGGCCTGGATATACTCCACGGCGGGCACAAAGCGGTGCAGGCGGAAGGAATTCACCCAGGCGCTCCGCTCGGGATCGGCCGACATCAGGTCGAGCTTGTCGCTCCGGATGAGCTCGTCGAAGGCGGCGGCGGCCTCGACCGTCAGGATGAAGCCGATGTCGCTGTTTTCCTTGGGGAGCTCGATGGGCACGAGCTTGACTCCAAGTCCCTTGATGACGGCCAGGGACTCCTGGGCGAATTTCCGGTTGTCGCGTTGCCGCTGGACGCGGGCGGCGTTTTTGGGGTCGTCGGGAATCTCGCCCTCGTAATTGGCCTTGATGTAGCCCACGCGCAGCGCTTTGACATCACGGCCGGCGTCCCAGTCGAAGGGCGCGGGAATGATGTGGCCGTCCCGGCCGTCCGGGCCGCAGATCGCCTTGAGCACAAGGGCACAGTCCTCGGCCGCGCGGCAGATCGGTCCGATCTTGTCCATCGTCCAGCTCAGGGCCATGGCTCCGTAGCGGCTCACCCGGCCGTAGGTCGGCCGCAGGCCGGTCGCGCCGCATCGGGATGAGGGCGACATGATCGAGCCGAGCGTTTCGGTGCCGATCGAAAATCCCACCAGCCCCGCGGTCGTGGCCGAGGCCGGCCCGGCCGATGAGCCGCTCGAGCCGTTGTCGGGGTTCGTCGGATCCCACGGGCTTTTTGTCTGGCCGCCGAACCAGCGGTCGCCCTGGGCCAGCGCGCCGAGCGTCAGCTTGGCGATCAGGACGGCGCCCGCCTCGGTCAGCCGGGTGAAGACCGTCGAATCGACGTCGAGCGTCTGGTCTTTATACGGCGAGGCGCCGAAGGTCGTCTTGTAGCCTTTGACGGCCAACAGATCCTTGGCCCCCCAGGGGATGCCGTGGAGCGGGCCGCGGTATCCGCCGGCCGCGATCTCCTCGTCGGCCTTGGCCGCCTGCTTGAGGGCGAGCTCCTCGGTCAGAGAGATGACGCAGTGAAGCGTCGGGTCGTATTTCTTCAGGCGCTCGAGGTAGAGCTTGGTCAGGTCCGCCGACTTGACCTCGCGCTTCTCGACGAGGCGGGCCAGGTGCGTCACCGGCAGGAAGGCCAGGTCCTCGTCGGTCTTGGGCTTGGAAACCGGGGGCTTCGACCACTTGAACGTCCTCCGGTCGGCGGGGAGGTTCATTCCGGGGAGAACCGGGCTGAACATGATCGCCGGGGGCGTGTCGTTGCCCAGCTTCAGCTCGCGGAGGGCCTTGAAGTTGTCGGGCAGGCCGCCCTTGCGGTTCAGCTGGTCGGCGATCCGCTTCTCCGCGTCGGGCGCCAGGTTCAGGCCCGCGATGCGGGCGGCCTCGTCGACCATGCCCAGCGTGATCTGAGGGGCCTCTTGGGCGACGGCTAGCATGGCTCCCGGCATGAGCGTCGCGCCCAGCCCGATCGAGGAGAAATAGGCGATGAACCGGCGCCGATTGACGGTGAAGCGATCGCCGGCCTCGTCGACGGGACCGGCGAGGGCGCTATCGTCCTTCATGGGGGCTCTTCCCGGCCCGCTTGGACATTTTTTCCTCATACATCCGCTTGTCGGCGATCATCAGCAGGTCCTCCATCGTCGACGGATGCTCGGGATCGAAGCTCGATACTCCTGTGCTGATCGAGATCTTGAACGGCGTCGGCCCGGATTCGTTGAAGGCGGCGACGTTGCGGGCCAGGCGGGCGGTCGCCGAGGCGACGCCCTCTTCCGTGGAATCGATGGGGAAGATGGCGAATTCGTCGCCGCCCATGCGGCCTTTGATGTCGGAGCTGCGGAAGGTCGACTTCAGGACCTGGGCCAGCTGGCGGAGGGCCTCATCGCCGACGTGGTGGCCGTACGTGTCGTTGATTACCTTGAGCTCATCCATGTCGACGTAGAGGAGATACATCCGGATATTCTTGCGAACGGCCAGGTTCAGGTACTCCTTGGTGATGGTGAAGAACCCCCGGCGGTTATAGAGGCCGGTCAGCTCGTCAGTGACCGAGTAGCTCTCGAGCCTTTGGATCATCTCCTGGCGCTCGGAGTTTGAGTTCCGGAGCTGCCGAAGGGTCTTCTCGAGCTTGGCTTCGGCCTTCTTCTCGCGGGTGATATCCACCAGGATGCCGTCGAAGTAGGCGAGGGCGCCGCCCGGCCGCTTGACCGCCCGGCAGTAATCGCGGACCCAGATCGCGCTCCCGAACTTTCGGCGGAGGCGGAACTCGCTGATGGCGACGGGCGATTTTTCCATCGCCTGGATGAACGCCTTTCGGTCGAGCTTCTTGGAATAGAGGTTCTTGAGGTCGAACCGCTTCATCTCGGCCCCCGTATAGCCGATCATGTGCAGGAGGGTCGGATTCGCCTCGACAAGGCGCCCCTCCGGCGTCGAGCGATAGACGCCGACGGGCAGCTGCTTGAGGAGCGTTTGAAAGCGGGATTCGCTTTCCTTGAGCTTCTCATGGAATTCGGGCGAAGACGGCGGCTTGGGAGCGGATGCGGTTTTCTTCACGCGGATATTACCCTTGCTAAGAAATTCCTCATGTTGATTTATCACAGAAATCGCCCAAGGTCAATTTCCCGAACCGGATGCGGAGGGTCGGGCCGGCCTTGTCCCCGGCCGGGGCGTGTTGTAATATGCGGGGCGAGCGCGCCGGCGGGCGGGAGCCTTCCGCCCGGGGCCGCGGGAGAAACATGTCCGGTCTCCTTTCGGACCGCCATCGGTTCGCGAAGATCGTCGCCGTGGCGGCGGCTCTCATTCTCCTCGTCCTTTATGCCTCCGTTGCCGGCCCCAAGGTCTACCCGACGTTCGATGAGGCCCGGCGCGATCCCGCGGCGTTCTCCGGCCGGAGGATCTTCTTCGGAGGCGATATCGTCCGGGTCGGCGAGAGCGACTTCTCCTTCCGCTCCTGGGATCACATCCCCGTGACGGCCCGGTCCAGGATCGGCGGCGGGCAGCTGGGGTATCGTATTTACGGAACGGCGGTCTTTCGGGCCGACGGCACGCTGGACGTCTTGAGCTGTCACGTCTATCGCTTCCGGGTCGTCAAGAATCTTCTGGCGGTCCTCCCTCTGCTCATCGTGGGATGGTTCTTCTTCCGGAAGTATACGTTCGATCCGAGGAAGCTGATGTTCCGGGATCGGCGCGGGGCGGGTGAGGATCATGCCTGATCTTGCGACCCACGTCCTGGCCGTCACCCCTTTCCTGAGGAAGAGGGGCCGGCGCCCGGAGCTTGTCCTCCTGGGCGTTGTCCTGCCCGACCTGGTCGGGCGGATAAGCATCCTCCTCCCCGCGGGGCCGTTCTTTTTCTGGATGGACACCGCTCTCCACACCCCGTTGTCGGCGGCTCTCGTCATCTTCGGCCTGGCGATGCTCTTTCCCGAGGACCGGCGGCGCGAGACGATCCTCTGCCTCGGGTTCGGCGCGGCCTTTCACTTCGCCTTGGATCTGCTGCAAAAGACCGTGACATACGGCCCGCCGTGGCTCTTCCCGTTTTCGTGGGCGAGCTTCCAGATTCCGCTCATCTGGGGAGACGAGTCCTTCTATTTCCTGCCGGTCCTGGTCCTGATCAACGTCCTCGTCTTCGGCCGGCCGATTCTAGCGAAGCTCCGGGGGATCGGGCGGCGGAGAAGGGCATGACCTGGAGCCAGGCCTATGACCCGACGGGCAGCTGGCTTTTGTCCACGGCCCTCGCGGCCATCCCGGTTTTCGTCCTGCTCGGGACGCTCGCCTTCCTGAAGCTCAAAGCCCATCGGGCGGCGGCCCTGGGACTTTTCTCCGCCCTTGCGATCGCCATCCTGGGCTTCGGCATGCCCGTCGGCAAAGCCTTGACCGTGGCGGCTTATGGAGGGGCCTACGGCCTGTTCCCCATCGGCTGGATCATCCTCAACGTCATCTTCCTTTACGACCTGGCCGACGGGCGGGGGCTCTTCCGCGTGCTCCGCGACAGCCTGACGGGCATCACCCGGGACCGCCGCCTCCAGCTCCTGCTCATCGCCTTCGGATTCGGGGCGTTCGTCGAGGGCGCGGCCGGGTTCGGCACGCCGGTCGCCGTGACGGCGGCAATCCTGATCGGTCTGGGGTTCGGGCCTCTCCAGGCGTCCGGCTTGTCGCTCATCGCCAACACCGCGCCCGTGGCCTTCGGTGCCCTCGGCACGCCGATCATCGCCCTGGCCGGGGTCACCGGACTCGACGTCCGGGCGCTCAGCGCCATGGTCGGGCGGCAGCTCTCGCTGTTCTCCATGATCATACCCTTCTGGCTCGTGGCGGCGTTCGCCGGCTTCGGGGCGATGTTCGAGATCTGGCCCGCGCTTCTCGTCGCCGGCGTCTCGTTCGGGATCGTCCAGTTCCTGGTTTCGAATTTTCACGGCCCCTGGCTCGCCGGCGTGCTGTCGTCGATCGCCTCGATCGGGGCCCTTGTCGCCTTCCTCCATGTCTGGCGGCCGCGCCGGATCTGGGGCGCGGAGAAGGGCGGCGCCGAAGCCGGGACGCGGGCCGATTGCAGCCACTCCCGAAACGAGGTCTTCAAGGCCTGGCTGCCCTGGCTCATCCTCAGCCTGACGGTCTTCCTCTGGGGCATTCCCCAGGTCAAGGCTTTTCTCGATGGCGTGTGGATCGCGAGGATCCCGGTCCCCGGCGTCGATCAGCTGATCTTCCGCGTCCCTCCCGTAGTGCCCCGGCCGACGGCGGAAGGGGCGGTGTTCACGTTCAATGGGCTGACGTTCACCGGGACGGGGATTCTCCTTGCGGCTCTGATCTCGGCGGCCGCTTTGAGGTACGGGCCGCGCGAAGCGGCGGCCGTCTGGCTGAGGACCGTGAAAAAAGTCCGGTTCTCGCTTCTGACGGTGGCGGCCATGTTGGCCCTCGGCTATACTTGCCGGTACGCGGGCCTCGACGCGACCTTGGGGCTGGCCTTCTCCCGCACGGGAGTATTCTATCCGTTCTTTGGGACGCTGCTCGGCTGGCTGGGCGTCGCCCTTACGGGTTCGGATACGTCCTCGAACGTGCTTTTCGGGAGCCTGCAGCAGATCTCGGCCCGCCAGCTCGGCCTCGACCCCGTGCTCATGGCCGCAGCCAACAGCTCGGGCGGGGTCATGGGCAAGATGATCGATGCCCAGAGCATCGTCGTGGCGAGCACCGCCACGAAATGGTACGGCCGGGAGGGCGAGATCCTGCGCTACGTCTTCTTCCACAGCCTGGCCCTAGCCTCCCTGATGGGACTGCTCGTTTTGCTCCAGGCCTATGTCCCGCCCTTCACCCTGCTTGTCAGGTGAGGGTGCCGCACCGTCATCCCGAGCTTAGCGAGGGATGACGATCCATTTGTCAAATTTTGGGACTTGACCCCTTGACTTATTTGGTCAGGTCGGGCTTCGGGTCGCCGAAGATGTAATGGCCGAACCAGGCCAAATTGTGGGTCATCACCGCCCGCATGGACTTTGGCTTGGTGATCCCGTGGCCATATCCCTTGTAAACCACCATTTCCACCGGGACGCCGCGGTCCTCCAGGCCCTGCCGCAGCTCGTAGGCGTTGGGAATGGGAACGCGGCGGTCGAGCTCGCCGTGCTGGATGAGGGTCGGGGTCACGGCCTTTTTGATGTAGGTCATGGGCGAGGTGAGTTGGTAGATCTTCGGGTCGTCGGCCGGATTGGCCCCGAGGTAGTTGATCGTGAAAGGCGTGATGTCGGTGTTGTAGTAGTATGTCGCCCAGTCGGAGATGCCTGCCCCGACCGAGATCGCCTTGAACCGATTGGACGAGGTGGTCAGGAAGGCCGAGATGTAGCCGCCCTGGCTCCAGCCCATGCAGCCCACGCGGGCGGGGTCGACCCAGCCCTTCTTGATCAGGAAATCCACGCCCGAGATAACGTCCCAGGCGTCGCCCACGCCGAGGTTGCGATAGTTGAGCCTTCGGAACCTCTCGCCGTATCCCGCGCTGCCGCGGTAATTCACCTTGAGGATGAGCGCCCCGCGGGCGGCCCAGATGTCGGACGGATAAGTCCGTGCGTCGGGCGAGAGGAGTGCCGGCCGGTCGACGCCGGTCGGCCCGCCGTGGATGACGCAGAGCAGAGCGTACTTCTTGGCCGGGTTGAAGTCCGCGGGCTTGATCAGGACGCCCTCGATCGGCGTGCCGTCCACGCTATTCCAGGAGACGGCTTCCCGCGTTCCGAGGATGAAATTCGCGGCCTGGGCCGTCATGTCGGTCAGCCGGCGCGGCCGGAACTCGGCGTCCGAAACGCAGATCTCGGAGAGCGACGCGGGCGAGGCCATCGAGAAGGCCATTCGCATCCCGCTCCGGGAGAACGAGAAGCTCCCGCCCATGAAGGCGTCGGGCGAGGTCACGCGCCAGATTTTCAGGCTCGTCGGATCCAGGCGGAACAGGTGGGAGGCCATCTTCTGCTGGGCCGAGAAATAGATGCCGTCCGGCGTCCAGGCGATGAAGGCCGGATTTTCGTCGAATCCCCCGGTGAGCGCCCGGATCGGCCCGCCTTCCGCGGGGACGACGGCCAGGCGGGTGTCGGCCGCGAAATAATTGGGGTTGCCCATGGCCGAGGAGAAGATGATCCGCGTGCCGTCGGGCGACCATTGCGGGGAATTGTCCGGCCCGGGCTGGGCGACGATCTTCTTCACGGCGTCATCGGCCAGGTCGAGGACGTAAATGTCCGCGGTGGCGCCCTGGATGAGGTCCGCGTTGACCGTCGCGCTGAAGGCGATCCGCCTCCCGCCCGGCGCCCAGGAGAACGACCCGACCGTGAAATCGCGGCCCTTCGTCCTCGGACGCCCGGCCTGGGGCGAGGCGAGGGCTTCGGCGACGTCGAACGTCCAGATGTGGTTAAACGAGTATTCCTTCCGGACGACCTCGAAGTCGCCGTAAGCGTCCTTGCGGTCCTGAGACGATTTCGGGGAGGGCTCCGCCGCGAGGAAGGCGATGGTCTTGCCGTCCGGCGACCACTCGAATCCGCCCACGGAAGTCTCGGCGTTCGTCAGCCGGACGGCCTCGCCGCCGGCCGGATCGATGACGAAGACCTGGCTCTTGTCCCCGACCCGGCTGCTCGTGAACGCGATCCATTTCCCGTCGGGGGACCAGTCCGGCCCGGTGCAGGATTTCTCGCCCTGGGTCAACTGATAAATTCGCCCGCTCGCGACCTCGGCCACCCAAATCTGGGTGACATAGGCGTCTTGCTTCATATCGGTTTCGGTTAGGGTGTAGGCCACCCGCCCGCCGTCCGGCGAGATCCTCGGCCCGCCCGCCGACTTGAGAAGCAGGAGATCGTCGACGGTCGGGACGTGTTTTGCGCCCGGGCTGCCCTGGGGGGCGCCGGGCGCGCCTTGCGCGGCGGCGATCATGGGGAGGAGGAAGACAGCGGCGGCCAGCGAAATCCGGCGGGTCATGTTCATCATCGGCGGAGGCTCCTTGGGCGCTATTTTTTGTAAACGAAGACGGTATGCTCGGTTCCGGATGTGTCGGTGAGCGTGGCCGAGTTGATTTCCTTGCCCTCCCAGCCCGGGACGATGTAATTGTGGGTGACGATGATCGTCCCCGGCTTCAGCTCGCGCTCGAACTTCGGCCGGAGGAGCTCGTTCGATTCGGGGAGGAGATAGGTCGTCACGATCGTGGCCGGGGAGATGTCGGTCTTGGTGGCGTCCTCCATCAGGAACTTGACCAGCTTTTCCACGCCTTCCTTCTTGGCGTTTTCCTTCGATTCACTGATCCGGGCGGGGTCGATGTCGATGCCCACCCCGTGGGCGCCGAAGGTCTTGGCCGCGTAGACCACGATCCGTCCGTCCCCGCAGCCGATGTCGTAGATGACCGAGTCCTTGTCGGCCTTGGCCAGCTCGAACATCTTGGCCACGACCTCGGGCGGCGTGGGCACGAAGGGGGCCAGATCCTCGGCGTCGCCGCGGCCGTGCGACCCCTGCCAGATGTCGATCTTGCCGCCGCTGTCGTAGCGGAAGGAGTAAGGCTTTCCCGGGTACAGGGAATAGGAGACTTCGCGCCCGTATTTCTCGTAGGCGATCGTCATCGTGTCGACCGCCCGGACGCGATCGATGGCCCCCACCGCGAGCTTCCGAATTTCGGGCTTGGCGTTCGAGCCGAGGGGGACGAGGCTATAGCTCACTTCCTCTTTGGTCACGTTGCGGATCGTGATCTCCTTGGGGGAGGGGAATCCTCTCTGGGCGTCGAAGACGATGGGCGCTTTGGCGTCCCGGTCCGAGGGGGTCTTGCGCGCGCACGCGGCGCCCGCGGCGATCAGGATCAACGACAGGGCGATGAGAACCCCGACTTTGCGATTCTTCATGGGAACGACTCCCTTTCGAAGTCCGCCGCCGCCGGCTTCGGACTTCATCTTCGCGCTCGGGGGGCGCGCGCCCGCGCCCTGGCACCTAGTCTAGCCCAAAATCCAGGTGAACGGCAACCGGGTAGTGGGTCAGTTTGAAATCTTGGGGGCTTGATTCTTGAGCGGTCATGCTGTATGTTTTGAGCATGAAGAAACACGAAGATGAAAACCAAATGGCTCATAGGATAGTATCTCAAACGACAGCGCCAACAGAAGAAAAGAAGCCAGAGAAGAATCCTGCCGCCGTGTCTCTAGGCCGCCTAGGCGGATTGAAGGGCGGCAAGGCCAGGGCCGAAAAGTTGTCCCCTAAAAAGAGGAAAGAAATCGCCAGGAACGCGGCCAAGGCCAGATGGGGGAAGTAACCAATAATTAAAATGCGGGCCTCAATTTCTCCCATCTGGGGATTGTCTTTTTATTTAATTTCACAATCTCGGGCTCATATAGAAAAACATCTTCTTTTGGAAACCCAATTGGGCCGATGGCCCTTGGGTCTTCTTTTGTCAATAGGTTATAATGATTATCGGAAACCAGATAAACCACATCTTCCCCAACTTCCCATACTTTTCTGATTAACGGCACTCCCCCGAAAGCCCTTACAACAACTGTTTCTCCGTGCATATCATGCTCCTTTCAACACGTATGATATTGTTACCATTAAACAAAGTAAAATATAGTCGGACACGGTAACGTAGAGATTATTTTTATTTATTACTTGACGGGGACGCTTATGGATGGTATTATAATACGGTAACTTGGTATCGTAATTCGATTAGGAGGAGAAGATGAGCGAAGCGAATGAGGCGAAACAATTAAAGCCACCCTATTTATCTTACAAGACATTTTTAAATTTCTTGGAGCGGCTTAAGGTCCAGGGTGTTCCGATGAGGATTGATCGAAGCGTCGTCGGTTCATTTTCCGGCGCAATCCAACGTCAACTATTTAGTGCCTTGCAGTATTTAGGTCTTATGAGCGAGGGCGGAATCCCTGCGGAAAATTTGAAAAAACTGATCAATGCCGACAAAGAAAAACCGGCTGTGCTAAAAGAAATCATAACTTCCGCCTACCCTTTCTTGTTCGGAGAGAAAGACAACCTTGGCATTATGACATCAAAAATGCTTCAAGAGAAATTTGAAGATACTGGCACTACCGGGGAAACTTCTAGGAAATCCATTAAATTCTTTCTAATGGTGGCAAAAGACGCCGGGATCGAGTTGTCTCAGTATATCAGTAAGCCAAAAGATCGGGCCCCCCGTAGCAATAGTAGCCCTAAGCCCAAGAAACAAAAAGATGAACCCCATTCCGCCGAATTCATTGATGGGAATAATCCCCCTCCGGCCCAAGGTTTCCCAGATCGATGGAAGCTACTTTTAGAAAAATTCCCTATCTTCGATCCCGCATGGCCAGATGATATTAAATCTAAATGGCTCGATGGATTTAATTGGCTAAAGGAAGAATCGAAAAAGTAACGCGCAAATAAATTATGGAGGGAATGATGAGAAGAGATTATGCCCCCATTGATAATTGAATCGCCGTCAACGGGGGCGTAAAGCAAGAAGCCCTAGGTTCGTTCTTCTTTCTACGGATAGCGAACCTAGGGCCTAGGCGATTTCCTCGCCGTCCACTCCCTAATAATTCCGGAGGCGTGCCAGAGTGGTCGATTGGAGCCAACTTATAATTGGTAGCGAGTGCTGATACCACCCGCCGCAGGTTCAAATCCTGCCGCCTCCGTTCTTTATATACAGCATATTTAACGACTTGTCAAATTCCCATAAGAAACACTTGACAATGCTTGAGCGGTCAAGTATAATGTAACCATGAACAAGCTAAAGATCGAAAAGCAAGTGGCGGTTATTGCCTCTTTGGTGGAGGGCAACTCAATTAGGGCTACTTGCCGCATGACTGGGGTAGCCAAGAATACGGTAGTTAAGCTCCTGGCTGATGTTGGACAGGCTTGTTCAGACCATCAAGATAAGGTTTTGCGCGGTCTTCCCTGTAAGAATATTCAATGCGATAAAATTTGGTCATTTTGCTATGCCAAGGAAAAGAATGTCCCCAAAGATAAAAAGGGGCAATTCGGATATGGGGACGTTTGGACGTTTACGGCGATTGATGCTGATACAAAACTCGTCCCCTCATGGTATATCGGGCGGCGCGATCTGGAAGATGCTACGATCTTCATGAAAGACCTTGCGGGGCGGCTAAAGAATCGTGTCCAATTAACGACGGACGGCCACAAGATGTATTTAGAGGCCGTAGAGAATGCCTTTGGAAAGGACATTGATTTTAGCCAGCTCGTGAAGATATACGGCCAATCAGTTGAGGGCCAGAAGCGTTACAGCCCCCCGATCTGCATAGGGACAATAAAGACGGAAATAAACGGATATCCCGAAAAAGAAAAAGTCTCCACAAGCTATGTTGAACGGCAGAATTTAACGATGAGGATGAACTTGCGGAGGTTTACGAGACTGACTAACGGCTTTTCAAAGAAAGTAGAAAACCTATCCTATGCCGTTGCCTTGCACTTCATGTATTACAATTTCTGCCGCGTTCATCAGACCTTGAGAGTTACCCCGGCTATGGAGGCCAAGGTCACAGATCATGTTTGGGGCATCGAAGAAATATTGGGCTTATTATAAACAGACGCCGGATTGCTTGGCTATTTCCCAGACCAGGTTTTCAACAGCCATTCAAACATATTTTTATTCTTATCTGTTTCGCTAGCGGGACCATATCCATGCCAGTTGTCTTCCCCTCGAATTTCAAGGATTAACATATAGGCCCCAGGGACAAGCTTCAAGATTTCATTATTCAATTGATCAACGGTGATATTATTCGTTTTATCTATAGCAAGCCAAATATTATTTATCCAATGCCACCACACCCCAGTTTTTGCTCTTAAATATTCTGTAACCGCCGATTCCTGCTCGGCGTTTGTCGTATTAACGGCAATAATAAATCTCTTACTCATTTTGTCTTAGTCATCTTCCCGTTTGACCCGATTCCAATTTTTCTATTTTAGTCATTTCCTCCATAGTCAGGAGTTCTGTTCGATTGTCTCCGAACGCCCCTCTTTCTATTAGCGTTTTTTGAATTAAATATCTTTCTGATCGCAATTTATCCGGGTCTTTGAATGCGTAAAATACGTATACGAATAGAAATATAATTGTAGATGCTAATGCCATTGAAAAAATAATTATACATACCGCCAATGGAACCGCATGGGTATAGGCATAAAGGGCCATGCTGAATAAAATAGGCACGGCCCACATAAGAGGATTTAATATATGTGTACGAGAAACCCTAACGTCGGCCCGTTGGAAAAGATCTTTGAAGAAAGGAATCTGATCGGCCATTTTCAATAATAATTTTATCACAATTTCCTCTATTGTTCAGTAGATTAAAAATATATTGAAACTGACCCACTACCGGCAACCGTCGAGGGGATATCCCCACCACCGCGGTCAGGCCATCCGGACCACCCGGCCCGATTTCGCGGACCGCAGCGCCGCGGCAAGCAAGCGCGCGTTTCCCCGGGCGTCGGCCAGGCCGCAGCAGAGCGGCCGGCCGTGGAGAATGGCGTCCTGGAAGCGTCCGATCATCCGGACATAGGCGTTCGCCGCCGGGACGAGGATCGTCCTGGCGTCGTCGCCCTTGCGAACCTCGATCGGGACGTCGAAATGCTTGGCCGAATAGGCGCGGGGGACGATGATCCGTCCGTCCGAGCCGGCGATTTCGAGCTCGCTTTGAAACGAGGCGTCGAAGGCGCAGTCGAGAAGGGCCTGCCGCCCTCCGGGAAACTCCAGGAGGAGCGCCGCGCCCAGGTCGATCCCGCGTTTCTTGTCGAACCGCGCCCGGGCGAAGACCGAAACCGGCTCCTCATGGAAAATCGTCCGCGCGGCATGGACCGGGTAGCAGCCGACGTCGTAGATCGAGCCGCCGCCCATGGCCGGATTCCAGCGGTAGTCCTCGGCGCCGCTCGCGATCCGGAAAGTGAATGCCGACCGGACGGTCCGGATCTCCCCGATTCCGCTCTTGTCCGCCAGCCGGAGGGCGGTCTCGAACAGGGGATGAAAGCGGTACATGAAGGCTTCGAGCAGGCGGACGCCGGCCCGCTCGGCGGCGAGGAACATGCGGGCCGCCTCGCGCCCGTCGAGAGCCAGGGGCTTTTCACAGAGGACATGCTTCCCGGCGCGGGCCGCCCGGATCGCCCAGGCGGCGTGGAGATGATTCGGCAGGGGGAGGTAGATGGCGTCGATGTCCGGATCATCGAGCAGGGCGGCGTAATCGGGATAGGACCGGGGGATCGAATGCCGGACGGCCCATTCCCGGGCTCGCGACGCGTCGCGAGCGGCGATCCCCAGAAGCTCGGCGCCCTTCGCCTGCCTCAAAGCCGGGATGAGGGCCCGCTCGGCGATCCGGGCGCAGCCGAGGATGCCCCAGCGGAGGTTCTTCATCGGGACCGGATTATACCAAACTCGCGGGTTGATTGCCTCCCGCGGAAAAAGATAAGATAGGCCCCGGCACCCTGGCGACGTTCGCGAAGAGGAGGTCTTCATGGCCGACGGCAATCCCCTGAGTCGGCGGGAATTCGTTAAAAAGTCCATAGCTGCGGCGGCCGCGCTCACGATCGTCCCCCGGACGGTCCTCGCCAGGTCGGGATCCCCGGCCCCGAGCGACCAGCTGACCCGGGCGATCGTCGGCCTCGGAGGCATGGGGCTCGGGCACATCAAGTATGAGGACGGCCGCCTCCTCGCCGTCTGCGACGTGGACGAAGGCCACCTGAAGACCGCCCTCGAGGCGGCCGGGCCCGGTGTGCGGGGCTACCGGGATTTCCGGGACGTCCTGGCCCGGACCGACATCGACATCGTCCACATCGCCACCCCGCCCCACTGGCATGGCTTGATCTCGGTGGCCGCGGCCGAGGCGGGCAAGGATATCTGGTGCGAGAAGCCCATGACCCGGACGATCGGCGAGGGCCGGAAGGTCGTCGACGCCGTCCAGCGCAACGGCCGCATTTTCCGGGTCAACACCTGGTTCCGCTTCACCGATCGCTTCTACGGCTTCGGCACCCCCGTCAAGCCGATCAAGAAGGTCGTCCAGAACCGCCTGCTGGGCTGGCCCTTGAAGGTGACGGTCAGCGCCGTCACGGGCTTCGACTGGAAATTCTACTGGAGCGGGAAGACCTATCTCCCACCCCAGTCCGTGCCGAAGGAGCTGGATTATGACTTCTGGCTCGGGCCCGCCCCGTTCAAGCCCTACCATCCCCACCGCGTCCACCAGACGTTCCGGGGCTACTGGGATTATGACGGCGGCGGCCTCGGCGACATGGGAATGCATTACCTGGACCCGGTCCAGTATCTGCTCGAAAAGGACGACACCAGCCCGGTCGAGATCGTCGCCGACGCCCCCCAGCAGCACCCCGACGCCTGCGGCAGCTGGCGGCGCATCAGCCTGAAATACGCCGACGGATGCGAGATCGTCCTCGACGGCGAATGCCCCGATCCCGGCGTCCCGTTCCTCGAAGGCCCCCGGGGGAAGCTCTTCCGGGGGTTCCAGTCCGACATCCCGGACATCCGGGAGAAGGCGGCCGCTTTTCCCGATCCCGAGCCCCAAGCCACGGACTTCGCCGAGGCCGTACGGTCCCGGACGAAATTCGCCCTCAATGAGGGGAACGCTCATCGGTCCTGCACGATCGTCAACCTGGCCAAGATCGCGGTCCGGCTCGGCCGGCCGCTCAAGTTCGATCCGCTGGCTCAGCGGTTCCTCGGCGACGAAGAGGCGAGCCGGCTCGCCGACGAGCCGATGCGCGCCCCCTGGCGGATGTGAAGAAGGGGAGAGACGCCATGACCACCCGCCCTCGTCCCCCCCGCCTTCTCAAGCCCGCCGTCTTCTTCCTCGTCCTCGCCCTCGGCTTCGGCGCCGCGACCGGCGGCCAGGAGAACGCGTCCGCGGCGGCCAAGGCCGCGGCCGTCCTGGCCAGATTCCCGGCCGAAACCGCGGCCGAGCGCGATGCCGCGGCCGCCGAGCTCCTGGCCCTCGGTCCGGAAGGCCTGCAGTTCGTCTGCCGAGGGCTGGCCGCGCCGGGCGCCGCCGACGACAGCCTTGCCCGGTTCGCCCTGGATGCGGCGGCCGTCTATGCCGCCCGGCCCGGCGCCGAAAGCGAGCGCCAGGGCCTGGTCAGGGAATTGCTCAGGGCGCTCGATGCGCCCCGCGAGCCCGAGGTCAAGGAATTCCTCCTGGGCGAGCTTCAGCTCGTCGGGAAAGGCGAAATCGTCCGACCGGTGGGCGTCCTGCTCGCGGATTCCCGCCTGGCCGGACCGGCGGCGCGCGCCTTGATCGCCGTCGGGACGCCCGAGGCCGAGCGGATGCTCCTGCGCGCCCTCCCGTCGGCGCCTCGCCTTGCGGCGCGGGCAATCGTCCTGGCGCTCGGCGAGCTGCGGAGCGCCGCCGCGGTGAAGAGCCTCCTGCCCCTCGCCGGGAGCTCCGACGCGGAGTTGCGCCGCGCGGCTGAAGCCGCCCTGGCCAATATCGGCGATCCGGCCGCCCGGCCCCTTCTCGAAAAGATGGCCGTGACCGCATCTTCCTTGGAAAGGTCGCACGCCGCGTCCCTCTACCTCCTCTTCGCCCGCCGGCTCTGGGAATCCGGCCGGGGAGAGCAGGCCGCCCTCATCTGCCGCGATTTCATCGGCGCCTTTTCCCTCCCCGGAGAGGGCCAGGTCCGCTCCGCGGCGCTGACTCTCCTTTCGAAGATCCAGGGTCCTGCGATCCTCGACCTCCTCCTCGAGGCGGCCGGGTCGAGCGATCCGTCGTTTCGGCGGAAAGCCCTCGATCTGGCGATCGAATTCCCGGGAAACCCCGTGACGGCCGGGCTCGTCGAAGCGGCGGCCAAGGCCTCTCCCGAGGCCCAGGCGGACATTCTCGCCGCGCTCGGCCGGCACGGGGACAAATCGGCCCTCGGCGCCGTCCGGGCCGGGCTGGCGAGCGGCGAGAAGGCCGTGCGGCTGTCCGCCGCGGCGGCCGCGGCGAGGCTTGGCGGGGCCGATGTCCTCGGAGAGATCTGGCCCCTGATGTCGACGGACGACGCCGACCAGGCCGGCGCGGTCAAGGACGTCCTTTCGGGATTCCCGTCGGACCTCATCGTGCCGCGCGCCGCGGCTCTGCTGCCGGATGCTCCTCCGAAGGCCAAGATCGCGTTGATCGAAATCCTGGCCGAGCGCAGAGCCGCGGGACAGGCGGCCGCCGTCCTGGCCCAGGCCGGGAGCGGCGATGACGCCGTCCGTAAGGCGGCCCTGACCGCCCTTGAAACGCTGGCCCGGAGCGAGGACGTCCCCCGGATCATCGAGCTGCTGCAGGCATCGACCGCGGCTCCCGAGATCGCTCTCCTCCAGAACGCCCTGGCCGCGGCGGCCAACGGCGCGGCGGATCCCGAGCGCCGGGCGGAGCCCGTCCTGGCCGCGCTCGACAAGACCCCGGCCCCGAAGCGGGGCGACCTCATCCGGCCTCTGGCCAGGATCGGCGGCGAGAAGGCCCTCCGCCTGGTCGCGGAAAAGCTCGGGGACGCCGATCCCCAGATCCGGGCGGCGGCCCTCTACGCGCTGTCGAACTGGAAGGACGCGGCCGCCCTGGACGAGCTGTTCAAGGCCGCCCAGTCCGGGGCGGACCGCCGCACCCGCTACATGGCCCTCCTGGGCGTCGCCCGGCTCGCCGGGACGGCGGGCTTCGACGCTGAACGGCAGCTCGCGGTCCTCCGGTCGGCCCTCAAGATCGCCGTCGAAAACGACGAGAAGAACCTCGTCCTAACGGCCTTGGGGGACGTCCGCAGCCTCGAATCCCTGCGGACGCTGTCCCGGTCCATCGACGCACCGGCCACTCAGGCAAGAGCCGCCCAAGCCGTCCTCAAGGCGGTCCTGCCCGGGCCCGGAGTCGCGGGAATGACCGGATACGAAACTGCCTTGATCCTCAAGAAGGCGCTGATCCACGTCGACAACGAATACGACCGGGACCAAGCCGAAGCATATGCCCGGAAGATCCTGTTTGGGGAGGGCTTTTCGGCCCTGTTCAACGGAAAGACCCTCGCGGGATGGAAGGGCCTCGTGGCCGATCCGCCTCAGCGGGCCAGGATGGCGCCGGGTGCCTTGAAGAAGGTCCAGGCCGAGGCCGACGCCCTGATGCGCGCTCACTGGACCGTCGTCGATGGGATGCTCTTCTTCGACGGCAAGGGGCGGAGCCTTTGCACCTTGCGGGACTATGCCGATTTTGAGATGTTTGTGGATTGGAAGATCGAGCCGAAAGGCGACAGCGGCATCTATCTCCGCGGTTCGCCCCAGGTCCAGATCTGGGACCAGACCCAGAGTCCCGACGGGTCCGGCGGGCTCTACAACAATCAGATCCATCCCTCCAAGCCCTTGGTCCGGGCGGATAAGCCGGTCGGCGAGTGGAACACGTTTCATATCCGGATGACCGGGGAGCGCGTGACCGTCCGGCTGAACGGAGTGCTCGTGACGGACGATGTCGTCATGGAGAATTACTGGGAGCGGGGCAAGCCGATCTACCCGTCAGGCCAGATCGAGCTCCAAGCTCACAGCACGCCGCTGCGATTCCGCAACATCTACATCCGCGAGATTCCGCGCCCCGGCGAGGCGCCCGCGACGGCCGCGCCCTCGGTTCGCGCGCCTGCCGCCGCGGCCGCCCCGGCTCCGCCTGCGCCGGCGGCCCAGTCCTCGTCCCAGGCCCGGAATCCGATTCCGGCGGCCGTCCCGGTCTCCGCCGGGGCGGTTGCAGCCCCGCCCCCTCCCGCGAAGCCCACTCCGGCCGCTCCCGCAGCCGCGGCGTTGCCTCCCGCTCAGACCGCGCCGTTGCCGGCGGTCGAAGACGGCTTCACATCCCTATTCAACGGCCGCGACCTCGCCGGCTGGACGGGCGATATCAAAGGTTATAAGGCCGAGGACGGGAAGATCGTGGTCTCGCCCGAAGGAAGCGGGAACCTTTACACCGAGCGCGAGTACAGGGATTTCGTCTTCCGGTTCGAATTCAAGCTGACGCCGGGTGCGAACAACGGGATCGGCATCCGGGCCCCGCTCACGGGCGATGCCGCCTACGTGGGCATGGAGATCCAGGTCCTCGACGACTCGGCGGAGGTGTACCGGAACCTGCATCCCTACCAGTACCACGGCTCGATCTACGGCGTCGTCCCGGCCAAGCGGGGAGAGTTGAGGCCCGTGGGCGAATGGAACGCCGAAGAGATCACGGTCAAGGGCCGGCGCGTCATCGTCGTCCTGAACGGCGTGACGATTATCGACGACGACATCGACCTGGCCTCGGCGGGCGGGACACCCGACCACCGCGAGCATCCCGGCTTGAAGAACGAGACCGGCCACATCGGCTTCCTGGGCCACGGCTCGCGGGTCGAATTCCGGAACATCCGGATCCGGGACTTCGGCCGGTGAGGAGCGACGCATGAATGGTCCGAATCGAGGGATACCTATCTGACGACGGCTGGCAGGATATACCTTTCCATCATCTTATCAACCTGGGGATGCGCGTAGGGCTTGTTATAGGCGGTCGCTGTGATGACGATGACCAGAGGCTGGTCGGTGAAGACAAAGATCTTGTTGCCGCCGTTTCCGGAGCAATAGAACGTCTCGTAGGGATGGCCGTTCACCTTGTATGTCGTGTTCCAGAACAAAAGCCCATAGAAGCCGTTTTCGACGTCCGGGATCGGGAGGTATTTTTGAAATGTCGCCTCGACCCACTGTTCCGGCAGTACGCGCTTGCCGTCCCATAGGCCCCCGTTTTTATAGAGTTGCCCGAATTTGGCGTAGTCGAGGGAGGCCATCTGAAGGCTTCCCGCGGTGTTTGCGATCTTTTTGGGCGTGTATTGCCATTTGTATCTCGTGATCCCGAGGGGCTTGAACAACCCTATTTCAGCGTACCGCTCCAATCCGCCGGGGACGGATTTGTCGAGGATATCGCCCAGCAGGATGACGCCGGCCGTAAAATAATCCCATTGCCTCCCGTTTTCCTTGGCATCGTCCACGGGCAGGTCCAGCGCGAATTTCACCCAATTCGAAGTCGGATACATTTTTTCTTCGTTGCCGGGCGAATTCTCGTCCTGATCCGATCCGGCGAAGGCCGAGCTCATCGTCAACAAGTTTTTAAGGGTGACGCCGCTTTTCTTCGGGGCGAAGTTCGAGAAAGACTTGAGATCATAAAAATCAGCCAGGGTCCGAGTCATATCCTTGATATAGCCGTCCCGGATCGCCATGCCCATAAGCGCCGAGGTGAATGTTTTTCCCACCGAACGCGTATCGTGGAGCGTCGTCCGATCCGCCCCGTTGAAATATTCCTCGATCAGGAGCTTTCCGTCTTTGATGACGACGAGGCTTGTGATGTCTTTGAAATCTTTCTGAGCGATCTTCCGGTTGAGATCCCGGATCTTTTTGCGATCGTAGGAGTCGTTCGAGACCGGCCAACCGCTGTCGGGCCGGATGGGCTGAGGAGCGATTTCCATTTCGTCAACATTGGGTTTGACGACATTCAGAATGATCCGCCCCGCGGCGATCATTCCCCCTGTCTTTAAGGTCGGGTTCTTGATATACGGCCTGATCTCGATTATTAAAGCATGCTTTCCTTCCGCTAAGGCTTCCTGGCCGCCTTTCATCATAAACCGCCCCCAAAGAAATCGGCCCCACGAGTCCTCTTCCGTAGAACTGATCAAAGGGACGCGAAATGCCGTTTGTCTATTCTTGCCGGCGAGACCGCCCGCTCCGGGCGGGATGTTTTCCATGTAAACCATAGCCCCATCGACATAGAACGAAAATTGATAATTGCCGATTTTGTTCAGTTCTTCCGCGCTCAGGCCCGGAGCCAATTGATGCAGATAATTCGTCAGGGAATTTCCCATGAACGTCCGAATGTTCAAGTCGCAGTTTTCCATCAATTCAAACGTTTTCAGAAAATCCGATTCCCGATAGTCCTGAATGGGGATGGGCTTGGACATGAACGTAACTTCGCCGATATGGGCCCGGTGCAAAGAACTCGTGATGCCTTCATTCTTGACCAGGTCTTGGTCTTGTCCTTGGAGAACGAGGGAAAGCGAAAGATAAAGCGCTGCGGGGATGATGGTCTTTTTCATTGAAAATCCTTCAGGGATGTGCGCCGAAATGCCGCCCTGAATAGTATACGTCCATGAGAGATGATCAGTTGGCAGGGAAGTTTTTTATCTCCGGCTGATCTGAATAAGACGCCTGACCGCATAAAATAACAATGTCCAATTTCCGGTTGCCGTCCGGCCTGCATCGCCAAAACGCCAAAGCGCGAAAATGTCGAATTTTTCCGCTCCCCGCGTGAGGCACTTCTCCGCGGCTACCGGCCCTGCAAGATCTGCCGGCCGCTCGGCCGGAAAGGGGAGTTCCCCGGATGGCTGAAGTCCCTGATCGACGACATCGACGCCGACCCCTCGATCCGCCTCCGGGATCGCGATCTCCGCGCCCGAGGACTGGAGCCGAGCCGCATCCGGCGCTGGTTCTTGAAGAGCCACGGGCTCACGTTCCAGGCGTATCTTCGGTCGCTGCGCATCGGCCAGGCTTTCGGCCGTATCCGCTACGGCGACAAGGTCAGCCAGGCGGCCTTCGACTCGGGCTACGAATCGTTGAGCGGATTCACGGATTCGTTCAAGAAGACGGCCGGCTTCGCTCCCCGTACGAGTCCTCAGGGGCGGGTGATCGCGATCACCCGGATCCTGACCCCGCTCGGGCCCATGTTCGCCGGGGCCGTGGCCGAGGGCGTATGCCTGCTGGAATTCGCCGACCGGCGCATGCTCGAGACGCAGCTCGCCCGATTGCGGCGCCTCTTCCATGCGGAATTCGTCCCCGGGGATAGTCCCCATTTCCGGGTCCTGTCCGGCCAGCTCGAAGAATATTTCGCGGGAAGTCGCCGCGAATTCAGCGTCCCGCTTGCTTGCCCGGGGACCGCGTTCCAGGAGCGGGTTTGGAGCGTCCTGCGCGCCATTCCTTACGGCACGACGCGGTCCTACGAGGAGCAGGCCCGCCTCATGGGAGATCCTCGGGCCGTCCGGGCCGTGGCCCGGGCCAACGGCGACAACCGCCTCGCCATTCTCATTCCCTGCCACCGGGTCATCGGCAAGAACGGCAAGCTCGTCGGCTACGGCGGCGGCCTGTGGCGGAAGCGGTACCTTTTGGATCTCGAGAGGAAAAATAAATAGCGCCGGGCGGCGGGGGAAAACGCCCTCTTGTGTTCTAAAACAAAAACGGGATATTATTTTAACATTGAATAAAAAGGTCAGCGATTAGGTTTTATTTTCTAGCATTTTTGGAGGATGGGATGGGTCGAAACCTCAAAGGGGTGGACGACCGCAACAACGGTTCTTCAAAAGGAAGAAATCATGAAATTCGATGAGAGGTTTGCTCACCGTAAGGCTGCCGTCTTTCTCGTTTTTTCCTTGTCCGTGCTTTTGCCGGCGCCGGTCTTTCCGATGAATCCGCCCCGGAAAAATCTCGATCACTTCAACCCGATCTGGCAAAAAGTCGCGGCCGAGGGAGATGTCCGGGTGATCGTCCGGTTGGACGTGCCCATGATCCAGGAGCTGACGGCCGCTTCGACCCGGTTCGACGGCCTCGCCCTGACTCAAACCGCGAGCGCGGCCATGGTCCAGGCGGACACGGCGCTCCGGACCGCGATCGACGATACCGCGGCTCGCGTTGTGGCGGAGCTCCGGGGGACCGAGTTCACGATCAAGGCGGGCTATCGGAGCATCCCCTTCCTGGCCCTCCAGGTCACGCCGAAATCCCTGTCCATCCTTCAGGACAGCCCGTTGGTCCTGGATATTGAGGAGGACGTCCCCCTCAGGCTGATCGATCCGGAGGAGCCGGGCAAGTCGTCCGGCGCCGCCAAGTCCTCCGCGCTCCCGGATTCGCCGGACCTTCCGATGCTGGCCGATTCCGTTCCCCTGATCGGGGCCAAGAAGGCCTGGGCCAGCGGATATTCCGGAGCCGGATGGTTCGTCGCCGTCCTGGATACGGGCATTCGCAAGACCCATCAGTTCTTCACCGGCAAGGCCATCGTCGAGGCCTGTTTTTCGAGCGGATACGACACGGGAGGGGACTGCCCGAACGGGCGGTCGAGCATGACCGGCAGCGGTTCCGCGGCCCATTTGCCCAGTTCCTACGAAGGCTATGATCATGGAACCCACGTCTCCGGCATCGCGACCGGCAATTACGGAACCTTGGCCGGGGTCGCCAAGGACGCCGGCATCATCGCCGTCCAGGTTTTTTCGAAATTCCCGGCGAGCCAATGCGGCTCAGGGGCCGCCTCCCCGTGCGTCATGACCTGGACTTCGGACTGCCAGGCGGGATTGGATTATATCTTCTCGATCCGGGGATCCTACCCGATCGCCGCCGTCAACATGAGCCTGGGCGGGGGAAAGTACGCGTCGGCCTGCAACAGCGATTCCGAGAAGACCGCGATCGACAACCTTCGGGCGGCGGGGATCGCCACGGTCATCGCCACCGGCAACGGAGCCTATTGCGGTTCTATCTGTTCTCCGGCGTGCATCTCCAGCGCCGTCGCCGTCGGCTCGAGCACGAAAGCCGACCAGGAATCGTACTTCAACAATTGGAGCGCGACCCTTCAAACCTTGTTCGCTCCCGGATCCTCGATCAACTCGTCGACCGGGACGTCCGACAGCAGCTATGCGTTCTGGAGCGGGACGTCCATGGCCACGCCCCACGTGACCGGGACCTGGGCGGTCTTGAAATCGATGATCCGCACGGGGACGGTCACGGCGTTCGTCAACGCGCTCCAATCCACGGGCGTTCCGATCACGAGCGTCTGCGACGGGTATCGCCAGCCGATCGCCCGGATCCAGATCGACCGGGCGATCGCGACCCTGGCCGACTCTTTGCTGACGATCCAATCGTCCGCCTACGGAAGCACGGACCCCGCGCCGGACGTTTACTATGTTGCTTCGGGCACCGTTTTCAAGGTCACGGCCGTCCCGAACACGTACGCCGTTTTCATCAATTGGAGCGGGGGGGCATCGGGGAGCGCGAATCCGCTCTCCATCACCGTGACCGGCAGCAAGACGATCCTGGCCAATTTCCGCTACATCTTCGCCCCGAGCATCTCGGGGCGGAAGCAATTGAACCGGACGTATTCCCAGGCGGAGTTTATCGACATCCTGACCTGGCAGGCCAATCCGGCCAATGCGGGCCTGGACATCGCCTCGTACCGGATCTACCAGGTCAGCGGAACGACCCGGACGCTGATCGCCGAGATCGCCGCCGGCCAGACCGAGTATCAGCGCCGCAAGGCGGGCGCCGCGAGCCTTCAATACGAGATCGCGGCGGCGACGGGCGGCGGCCGTGAAGGGGAGCCGGCCGCGATCACGGTCCGATGAAAGGAGCCGACATGCGAAAGCTGACACTCGCCTTGCTTGTCCTGGGAATGGCTCTTCCGTCGGCCCGGGCCCAGCAGCCGGGCGGTCCCGTCGGCGCGGCCGGTCCGGCGGCCACCGGGCGGGAAGTCCTCCCGTTTTCCATGATGCTCGCCCGGGCGGGCGTCTTCCTGGCAACGGATTCGGCTTATAAAGACATCTACGGCGATACGCCCGTATACGGGCTCGAGCTCCGGATCGGCAAAGAGAAGCTGGCCGGCTGGCTCGAAGGGAGCTACCGTTCGGACACGGGGGCGTCTTCGTTCACGAAGGAGGAGACCAAGGTCAGCGTCATCGGCCTCGAAGCGGGCGCCCTTTACCGATTCATGACCGGCGCCTTCTCGCCTTACGTGGGGGCCGGGGCGGGATATTATTCCTTCAAGGAAAGCAACTCGTTCATCGGGCAGGCGTCGAAAGGCGGGATGGGATTCTGCGTCTTGGGCGGCGCTAGCTATCTGGCGGGCTCGTTGATCGTCCTGGATTGCCGCATCAAATACAGCTCCTGCCGCATGAAGCCGGCCGATTTCGACATCAATATCGGCGGGCTGACGATCAGCCTGGGGATTGGCTTCCGGATCTAACCCGGAGCCTTGCCCGCCGCTTTTGCGGTCCGGATCTGCGCATGGGGACGATCGTCCGGCCCGAGGGGCCGGCGCGCTTCACCAGCAGTGCTTGCCGACGAGGAACGCCTCTTTCCCCTTTTTCTTGATGGTCCGGAGGTTTTTGAGGTGCCCGTCGGCGTGGACGGCCTTCAGGAACTCCAGCTTGGCGCAGCTCTCGAACTCGTCGCATTCCCAGCAGCCCTCGAGTTCCCGCTCCTGGGCGCAGATGCGGATCTGGCAATACGGCGACCCGCCCCCGCCCCGGCACCCGCGCCGGCAGCGGAACCTGACCATGGCCCCCAGGGCGGCGTAGGCCTTGTCGTAGTCGGCGAGCTCGTTGGCGAAGCCCGTCGCGGAGATCGCCTCGGCGAATTTCGCGTATTTCGCGGCCCGGAGCTCCTTGCGCAGGTCGCGGGCCAGGTCGGGGATGATCCCCTTGAAGCCCTGGCAGTCGCCGCAATACAGGCCGCAGTAGCCGATGAGCTTCTCGTCCGTCTTTGTCTCGGGCATCGCCTTTTCGCTCCAGCCGCTCGTTTTCGGAATTGACTCCGGTCTTCATTCATATATATAGTATTTTTGCCTGCGATCAGGCAATACGCCATTTTCACAGGGAGGAGGACTCATGACCGATCCGAACGATAGCGGAAAGACCGGCACGCCCCTGAGCCGGCGCGAGTTTCTGGGGACGACGGCCGCCGCCGCCGGCGCGGCCGCCGGGATGCTGATCGTCCCGCGGCGGGTTCTGGGCGGCCCCGGCTACACGGCGCCGAGCGACACGCTCAACATCGGCTGCGTGGGCGTGGGCGGCAAGGGCACGTCCGACGTCTGGGCCGCGAGCACCGAGAACATCGTCGCCCTGTGCGACGTGGACGACACCCAGCTGGCCGGCTTCATGACCAACAAGGGCAACAAGCCGGAATACCAGCCCAAGTACGAGAAGGCGGTCAAATACCGCGACTTCCGCCAGATGCTCGACAAGGAGAAGAGCCTGGATGCGGTCACGGTCAGCACGCCCGATCACAATCACGCCGTCATCGCCATGACGGCCATGAAGATGGGCAAGCACGCGTTCGTCCAGAAGCCGCTGACCCACACCATTAAGGAGGCCCGCCTTCTGGCCGAGGAGGCCAAGAAGCGGAACCTCGTGACCCAGATGGGTAACCAAGGTCACTCCCAGGAAGGCGCGCGCCTGGTCTGCGAATGGATTTGGGATGGGGCGATCGGCGACGTCCGCGAGGCCCACGTCTGGACCAACCGTCCGATCTGGCCCCAGGGCATCGATGCGCCGAAAGAGATCCCTTCCGTGCCGCCGACCCTCGATTGGGACACGTGGCTCGGCCCCGCCCCCTGGCGGCCTTACCACCCGGCCTACCTGCCATTCAGCTGGCGGGGCTGGTGGGACTACGGCACGGGCGCGGTGGGTGACATGGGCGCCCACCTCATCGACCAGATCTACTGGGCCCTCAAGCTCGGCCACGCCGAGACCGTCCAGGCCAGCTCGTCCAAATACACCAAGGATTCCTATCCCGTGGCCGAGATGATCACCTACACCTTCCCGGCGCGCGGCAAGATGCCCCCGGTGAAGATGGTCTGGTATGACGGCGGCCTGATGCCCCCGCGGCCGGCCGTCCTCGACGCCGGCCGGATGATGGGCGACGACGGCGGCGGCTGCCTGTTCGTGGGCTCCAAGGGCATGCTCATGTGCAGCACCTACGGCGCGAATCCCCGCCTCCTGCCCGAAAAGCTCATGAAGGATTACAAGCGGCCCGAGAAGACGATCCCCCGCTCGCCCGGCATCATGGAGGAATGGATCGCGGCCATCAAGACCGGCAAGAAGTCCACCACGGACTTCTCCTATTCCGGGATGCTGACCGAGACGATGCTCCTGGGCAACGTCGCCCTCCGGACGAATGAGGCCAAGACGATCCTCCAGTGGGACGGGGTGAAGATGGAATTCCCCAACCTGCCGGAAGCCAATGTCTGGATTCACAAGGAATACCGGCAGGGTTGGTCGCTGTAAGCAAGAAGGAACGGCATCGGTCGGCGGCCTCGGGAATCCGGGGCCGCCGATCGTTCCACGGGTAACGAAAGGAATAAGACCATGAAAAAGCGGACATTGATTTTTGTCGCGATCGCTCTCGGCGCCTTCGGCCTCGCGGTCTCCCAGTCGATTCCCAAGATCGACTGGCCCGTCCATGACCCGGCCCGCCCCGCCCCGCCGGTCGTCGATCCCGGGCCGTCCTGCCCGCCCGCGGCCGTGCCCGCCGACGCCGTCGTGCTGTTCGACGGCAAGTCGCTCGCCGGGTGGGAGGACGCCAAGGGTGCTCCCGCGAAGTGGACGGTCGCGAACGGCTATATGGAGGTCGCGGCCAAGGCCGGATCGATCCAGACGAAGCGGGGCTTCGGCGACTGCCAGCTCCACGTCGAATGGGCCTCGCCCGCCGAGGTCAAAGGCGAGGACCAGGGCCGGGGCAACAGCGGCGTGTTCTTGATGAACCTCTACGAAGTGCAGGTGCTGGACAGCTGGAACAACAAGACCTACGCCGACGGTTCCGCGGCCGCCATCTACGGCCAGTATCCGCCGCTCGTCAATGCCTGCCGCAAGCCCGGCGAGTGGCAGGCCTACGACATCGTCTTTCACCGGCCCCGGTTCGGCAAGGACGGGACGCTTCTCGCGCCGGCCCGGATGACCGTGTTCCACAACGGGATCCTGGTCCACGATAACGACGTCCTGACCGGGCCGACGGCCCACAAGGCGCGGCCGCCTTACGCGGCCCACGCCGACAAGTTGCCGCTCGGTCTCCAGGATCACGGCAACCCGGTCCGCTACCGGAACATCTGGATCCGGGAGCTGTCGTGAGCGCCGCGGCGCGCATCCGGGGGCTGCGACCGGGCGCCGGGCTCGCCGCGGCCGCGCTCGTCCTCATGGTCGCGACGGCGGCCGGCGCCGGGCAGGCGCCGGCGGCCAAGAAGAAGGCCCTGGTCGTCTGGGGAGGTTGGGCGGGCCATGAGCCCAAGCAGTGCGTCGACATTTTCGCCCCCTGGCTCGTCGAGCGGGGCTTCGACGTCGAAATCGCCGACACCCTGGACGCCTACAACGACGGGGAAAAGCTGAAAAAGCTCGATCTCATCGTCCAGGTGGTCACCCAGGGCGCGCTCAAGGGCGACCAGGAGCGGAATCTGGAGGCGGCGGTCCAGAGCGGCGTCGGTCTGGCCGGCTGGCACGGCGGGCTGGCGGACTCCTTCCGGAGCGCGACCGAGTACGAGTTCATGGTCGGAGGGGCATGGGCCGCCCATCCCGGCGGGATCATCGACTACGAAGTGAACATCACCGACCCCACGGATCCGATCACGAAGGGCTTGGCCGACTTCAAGATGCACAGCGAGCAGTATTTCATGCTCGTCGATCCGGGCAACGAGGTCCTGGCCACGACGACGTTCTCCGGGCAGTACGCCCCCCAGACCAAGGGGATCGTCATGCCCGTCGTCTGGAAGAAGCTCTACGGCAAGGGGCGGGTCTTCTATACGTCGCTCGGCCACGTGGCCAAGGACTTTGACGTGCCCCAGGCCCGCGAGATCGTCAAGCGCGGCCTGCTGTGGGCGGCCCGGATCATCGGCGGCGAGCCCTCCGTCCGCCCCGTCTATAAGAAATAGCGGGCGATATCCATCCTCCAGCTGGTCCGCCTGCTTCTGATCCGGAATTCGCGGGACTAGCGAGCCTGGAGGTTCATCCCGATCAGTCGGCCAGTTCGCCGACGTCCTCGCCCTTGACGCTCTTGACGCCGCCGGCCGGAAGCGGATGGTGGAGCTCCGGCTGGGCGGCGATCCTGCGGACGGCGTCCGCCGTCCCGCCGATCCCGAGCTGCCCGAACAGGAACGAGAATGTCTTTTCGAGGCTTGCTCCGATCGCGGCGCGCGCTTCGGCGGGCAGCGTCCAGAATTGTTTTTTGAAGGGGCCGACCGCATTCTTGCGCGCTTTGTAGAAGAACTGGGCGTCGGTATCCGTGGGCTTCCGTTCGTCGGCCGCGTTCGCGTTGAGCCACTCGTGCATCTCGTGCCGGAGCGCTTTAGGGACGGCCTCGTGCTCGATGATGAGCGATTGGAAGGCTGTCGCCAGGTGGACTTCGCACGTCCCGGCATCCACGAACTTGTGGAAGGCGGACTCCGGCAGGGTGCTCGCCCCGTGCTGGACGGCTCCGCCCATCCCGTAGCTCCGGCGGGCCTTCTCGCTCAGGGCCTTGAGGACGTCGAAGTCGATGGCCACCTGGGCGAGCGATCCGTCGGGCAGGACGACTCCGCCGTGGCTCGTTCCCGTCTGGATGCTGATCTTGGAGATCCCCTCTCCGCCGGCGAGCCCGGCGTTGTAGCCGTGCATGAAGGCGTCCAGGTCTTCGGGGGTGCTGTTCTTCCGCCCCACTTCGCCGATCTCCCCGCCGACGGAGATCGTGACGCCGGCCGGCTGCCGGCTCCGGATGAAATTCGTGAAATCGGCGCACAGCTCGTAGTTCAGCCGCTGCTGGGCCTCGAGCGTGGGCTGGCTGAGGTCGACGAGGGTCGAAGTGTCGATGTCGATGTTGAAAAACCCGGCGGCCATGGCTTCGAGGATCAGGCCCCGGATAGCCTTGACCTCGGCCTCGGGGCCGGAGGCGTATTTCTTGCTCGAAATCTGGAAATGGTCGCCCTGGATGAACACCGGGCCGCGGTACTCCTCGCGGATCGCCGCGGCCAGGGTCGCGGAGGCGTATTCGGCCGGGCTCTGGTCGGTGTAGACGATCTCGCTCCGGGCGATTTCGAAGATCATGGCCCCGGCGCCGATCCGGCGTGCGGCCCGGAAGACGGCCCGGGCCGAGTCATAGGCCATCATCCGGAGGTTCATGGCCGGCACGGTGAACCGGCCCGGCACCTCGCCCCGGCCCACGGCCTTGTAGAAGGCATGGATCGAGGCCGGGCGGACGCCCAGCGCCTGGGCGGTCTCCCAAATGACCCAGCGGGCCGCGGCCTTGGAGTCGGCCCCGCCGAATACGGCCTCGCGGATGAGGTTGTCCATCAGGCCGGGGAGGCGCGCCTCGTCCCGGACGACGATCCGCCCTCCATCGCGGGCGATCGCCCCGCCGAGCGTCTCCAGAATCCTATCCACGGATGGGGTTGTCATGTCGGTATTCTCCTTAGGGGTGAGCATTTGAAGCGCCCGTATCCAGGCGCATGATCTTTCGGATTCGCCGGAGCTCCTTGAAGACGGTTATCGCCTGGCTCCCCGGGCGCAGGCGGGTGTCGGGATCGCAGCTCCAGTGGACGGGAAATTCCTCGATCCGCAGGTTCAGGCCTTTCGCCTTGAGGAGGATCTCGACCTCGAAGACGAAGCCTTTCGTCTCGAGCCCCGCGAAAAGATCGCGGGCGACGTCGCCCCGGTAGAGCTTGAAACCGCACTGGGAGTCGCTGATCTCCTTCGGCAGCTTCGCCACGAGGCTGGCCGCCCCGCGGAAGGCCCGGGAAACGACCCGCCGGGCGAACGGCCGGTTGCGGCAGATGACCGTATCCGGATGGACGCGGGAGGCGAGGGCGATGTCGGCCTCCCCGGCTCGGATGCGGGCATAGGCGGGCAGGGCGTCGGCGTAGGGGATGCAGGTCCCGCTGTCGGCCACGAGGACGACCGCGCCCGTGGTCTCGCGCACGCCGGCCTGGAGGGCGGCGCCCTTGCCGGAGTTCTTGTCGAGCCGGAGGACCCAGCGGCGGACGGCCTCGGGGACCATGGCCGTGAGGGCGTTGTGGAAAGTGTGGTCGGTGCTCCCGTCGTCGACGACGATGACCTCGCCCTTCAGGCCGGCCTCGCCGAAGAAGAAGGCTGCGGTCGTGATGTCCGGGGCGATCTTGCGCTCCTCGTTCAGGGCGGGGATGACGATCGAGATGTCCATCAGTGTCTCCGCTCGCCCAGGAACCGCTCCCAAGGCTCGTTGGCGATGAAAAGGGTCAGGAGCACGCCGGGCCGGAGCCCGTAGAACTCCGCGTGGTAGGCGTCCTGGAGGGCGGGACGGATCAGGGCGGCCTGATCCTCCGAAGCGATGACGATTGACGCCGCGGGTGATCCGCCGGCTGCGGCGGAAGGCCCGAGGCCGGCCGAAGCGGCATCCGTCCAATAGCCCGCGTTGGGGTGGCGGCGGAGCGACCAGGGCAGGGGCCAGGTTTCGTAAGGCCCGCAGACGACCTTGATCAGGGCCTTTTCGCTTCCGGGGAGGAAAGGGGTGATCTCGTCCACGCGCTTGACCAGCCGCGCGTAATCGGAGCTGGTCTGGGCGTAGACATAGGGATTGCGCGGATCCGCGGGATAGCGGAAGTTCGCTTGGCAGCTCTGCCAACCGAGGTTGAGGAGCCCCGCCCCGAGGAGGACGCCCGCGGCCGCCTTGACCGGGATCCTCTTGATCGACCGGAAGATGAAATCCGTCCCGACGCCCGCCAGGAGGACGAATCCGAGGAAGAAAGGAAGCGCATTCCAGGGCGTCTTGTAGGAAATCAGGGAAAAAACGGCGGCCGCGAGGAGCGCGGCGAGGGCGGCGGCGGTCCGGAATTCCTCGCGCGCCCGGATCGCGGCGATGATCCCAAGGCAGGCGAGGGCCAGGATGAGCGATTCGCTCCAGACGAGGCCTCCGCTCCGCGAATAGGTCAGGAGTCCGATGTAGTATCCCGCCGGATGGGCGTGGAAGCCCGGGTCCCCACTCTTGGCGAGGTAGTTCTGGAAAGCCAGGAGGGAATCGAGGATTCCCCTCGGATGGCGGAGGAACGAGGAGAAGAGAAGCGCGGACGTCGCGGCGGCCGCGCCGGCGCCGAGGGCCAGGTCGCGGAGCGCCGGCCGGCGCTTCCCGGCGGGGGAGGTCCCCTTTTTCCCGAGAAGAACACGGGTTCCCGCAATTGCGGCCGCGAGCGCGGCGAAAATGATCACCGACGTCTCCTTCGTGGCGAACATCATCCCCGCCGCCCCGCCGGCGGCGAGGGCCCAGCCGGGCGACGGCCTGGTCCGGTACTTCCAGAGCGCCAGGGCGAAGCCGGCGATGAAGAAAACGAAGATCGATTCCTGGATGTAAAACCGGCTGTAATAGGTGAAGGCCGGCGACGCCGCGGCCAGGGCGCCGGCGGCCAGGGCGGCCGGCCGGCCCACGGCCCCGGCGAAAAAGAGGAGCAGGAGGACCGTCCCGGCGCCGAAGAGCGCGGGCAGGAGCCTGAGATCGGCCTCATCGAGCGAGGCCAGCGTCGTCCGCCCAAGGACCCGCGTCAGGACCCAGGACAGGTAATAAAGGGACGGGCCGTGGTGGTCCGAAGGGTCGTACCGGTACTCGCCCGTTTCGAGGAGGCGCCCGAACTTCAGGGCCTGATTGGCCTCGTCGTGGTGCATGGGACGCAGGCCGAGCCCCGGCAGGCGGAGCAGCAAGGCGCCCAGAACGACGAGCGGGACGAGTCCCCGGAAGACCGCTTTGCTCATTTGGCCGGCGTTCCGTAGACCTCCACCTCGACGTAGTGGTTCATGTCGTTCGACGTGTTCCCGTTGCTGTAAAGGCGGACGTAGCGGCCCTTGATCCCCTTGGCGTCGACGAGCCGGCCTTCGTTGGTTTCGATGTATTCCTTGTCCTTGCCGAGGCCGAGGCCGGACGTGTTGTCGCGGTCGTTGTTGAAGACCGTCGTCACCCCGGCCACGAAGTCCTTGTCGTCCGAGATCTGGATCACGACGTCCCGGTAGACGCGCGCCTGGGCGTGGTAGTGCCAGACCAGGATCGCGGCCAGGTTGAATTCGCCCTGGAGGTCGATCTGGACCCACTGCGGACCGGGCCCGAGCTCGACGAAGTAGCCGTCCTCGCCCGATTTTTCGCCGTCCGTGACGAATTTCGGCTCGCCGATGACGGGCTGCATGTCGCTCGAAAGCACGGGCTTGCGGGTCGAGACGAGCTTCGTGCCTTTCGGGGCGTAGAACGGGCCGCGGGGCTTGCCCGTGACGGCTTCCAGGTTCGGGGTGCGGATGTTCCGGGGCGTGCCGATGAACATCGGCTTGGGCAGTTGGAGCTTCAGCTCTTCTTTATTGGGGTCCTGGGATTGCGAAAAGGCCGTGGCGGCCGTTCCCGCCAGGGCCAAAACGAGCAGCGCGACGGCGCCCATCCATGTTCTCTTGGCCATACCGAACTCCTTCTCCGTTGGATTGACGATGAGCCGCGGGGGCCACTCTAATATAACGATTGGCCCGGCTTTGGGCAAGCGCCTATCAATTGGTGACATCAATTGGTGACAGTAACCTGATTTCCGCATTTCAATTTCTATGTGATTGAATGGAAAAGAAAAAACGAAACTCGCAATTTTTCGCACTTGTTAAAATTAGTGTATAGCGTTGTCTTTTCACAAAATAAATTCGGAAATCAGGTTACTGTCACCGATTTCCGAAGATGCGGACGTCGCCGTAGGCTTTGATCACCAGGGCCCAGACGTCCGGGCGGCGGAGGCAGAATTCCTCGACGGCCGCGGTGTCCATCACCATGAACGCGGTCGAGAGGGCATCGGCTTCCGCGGCCGATCCGGTGAGCGCCCAGGCGGCGAGATGTCCGGCGGCCGGCTCTCCGGTCCGCGGGTCGAGAATATGGCGGCCCTTGACCTCGGTCCCGGATCCGCTCAGCGCCCGGCGGCCGGTCAGAACGATCTCGCGCGGTGCGTTTTCGACCGGCCAGCCGCCGCCCACGCCGACGGGCCAGCCGTCCGGGAGCGAGCCTTGGGGAGATGGTCCGCGCCCGGCCCCGGTTTCGAGCCCGGGCCCTCCCACGGCGATCGCCGTGCTCGTTCCGCCATGAATCAGGGCGTTTTCGATGCTCCATTCGCCGAGGATTTCGAGGGCCCGGTCTAGGGCGTAGCCTTTGCCGATCGCCCCGAGGTCGAGGTCCAAAGGCCGCAAGAATTTGTCCGGCGATTCGCGGGCGCGCGCCGCGAACCCCGTCCCGGTCTGAATGAGCTCGAGCGGGGATCCGGACGGCGCAGGCCGACGCCAGTTGACGTCGAAGGCCCCGGCGGTCGCCGCGCGGACTCGCTCGGCGAGGGACAGGCATTCGTACGTCTCCAGGCCGATGGGGAGCGATTCCCCGGGGCCCAGACGGCTGAGCCGGGCGATCTCGCTCGCCGGATCGAAGCGGCTGAGGAAGCCTTCGAGCCGGTCGATTTCGCCGAAAGCCGCCCGGGCGGCCTGGCCGGAATAGGCTTCGTCCTCCCCGGCGATGAAAATCTCGTAAAAAGTCCCCATCGCCTGGTGCGAGAACCGGGGCACGGAGGGAGAGGTCATGTTTTCGGCGGGGGGATAAACGTGAGGTCGGCGAAGACGATCGCGCCCAGGACGATGCCCAAGGCCGCATAACGATGGATGCCGATGAGCGTCCGCTGGGCGTCGAACGCGAAAAGGGGCAACATGGACCCGAGCGCGGTCGTGATCAGGACGAACCCGCAGGCGGCGATCGCCCAGAAGAGGGCGGCTCGAAGCGTGTCCTTGGATAGGTTCCTGAAGACGGGGCAGGCCGATCCTGAGACGGACCCGGCGCTTCCTCTGCCCGAGGCATAGGCTCGTCCACGCCACAACAGCAGGCCGGCCAGAGCCGCGGCGAAAAGCCCGCCGAAGGCCATGTGGCCGAGGAGGGGAAAGCCGGACATTCCCCGGGGAATGAACACGGCGTAGAAAATCCCGCTCGCGGCCAGATAGGCCAGGCTCGCGCCGAAGGCGGCGAAGATCCATTTTGTCCAGCCCGGGTAATGGGCCGTCGCCCAGGCGACCAGGGCCTTCCAGGCTTTCTTCCAGGTGTCGCGCGCGGCAAGCGCTTTCACCCGGGCGGAGAGCCATCGGCCGTACGTGAGAGGCGGCGCCGTCGTTTCCGTCCCGTTTGTTCCGGCTGCGCTCGCTTCCGCATAGCGGAGCCTCGTCCGGATGAAGATGACCCCGAGGAGCGTCGCCGCGGTGATGACGATGAACAGCATGGCCCCTAGCTCCTCTTCTCGATCAGGCCCGCGAATCTTCCCAGGGCGACCAGGCCGGCGATGAGCAGGAGCGCGCCGATAAGGGCGGCGGCGGCGGCCAGGAACATCTTGAAGGCCGGGCGGGCGGTGAACGTCAGGCCGAAGAGGAGCTGGTAGGGCTTGACCAGGCCCATGGTTGAGGAAGCTGACCGCGTCGTGACCGTCTCCGTTTTGAGCGGCCCCGCGCCCCGAACCCGGCCGAAGAAGAAATTCGAGGTCGGGCTATGGCAGTCCGTGCAGCCGTTGACGCCCAGGGCCTGCCGCGCCGGCCGGACCTGGTGGGCCAACGGCCAGGCCACGGGGTCGGCGGCGGCGTTCGTCTCCGCGGCGAGGGCGCCCTTGTCGTTCAGCCGGAACAGGACGCCGCCGGAGACGTAGACGTGATCGGCTCGGCCGAGCGCCTTCAGGACGCCGGAGACCTGGTCTTCCGTCAGGGTCTGGTCCGAGCCCGCCAGGGCGGAGATCGCTTTGCGCTCGGGCTCCGGGATGAACGGCATCAGCCCTCCGTCCTTGAGCCAGCCGAATCGGGGCGCGGCATCCGCCGCCTCCTTCTTCTCCGACTTGTCCAGGGCGTTATCGACGAGCCGGTAGAGGTAGCCCTTGACCTGGATCCCCGCTTTTCCCGGGGCGCCTTCGGCCGCATTCAGGGCTTCGAGGATCTTCTGGATTCGCGCTTCCGGGTCAGCCG
Source organism: Candidatus Aminicenantota bacterium (assembly GCA_003141555.1). GTDB lineage: Bacteria > Acidobacteriota > Aminicenantia > Aminicenantales > UBA4085 > FEN-413. Next base: position 95,256 of record PLMN01000005.1, on the reverse strand, counting down.
AGGTTTCGGCGTTGGCTGGGTCGAACGTCGGCAGGAGGGCCGAGAATTTACCGTCCTTGCGGACCGCCCAGATGGGCTCGCCCCCGATTTTTTCGCCGTCATAGGGCGACGCGGTAAGCCCTCCGTCGACGTTCATCTCGAAGGCCGTCTCACCGATGACCAGGATGGGCGTTCCCTCGAGGTCGGCGACGTTGAGGAGCGCGGCCAGGACGCGCGTCGCAGCCTTCTCCGGGAAAAGGATGTCTCCCGCCGCGGTGAGAACTTTGTCGGGCGCCAGGGGGGAGACTTTCCCGTCCTTCGTTTCTCCCCAGAAGGCGGGCCACATCATGCGGTTTGGGGTCAGCCGGTTGTTCTTGTCCCGGAGGTAGACGGGTTCCTGGATCGCGGGCAGGGGCGTGGCCCAATCGGCCACGCCGAAAATGCCCAGGCGGTTGGCCCGCGAGGTCCGGACCCGGGTCGTCTCCTTCGCCGGCGCCGGCCCGGAATGGCAGACCGTGCAGGCCAGCCGGTCGAAGTGGGCGGCGGGGATGCCTTTGTGCAGGGGGTAAGGCGCCCCCAGGCGCCCCGCCGGAATCTTTTCGCCCTTGCTCGAAACGCCGCCCAGGTGGCAGGCCTTGCAGGTGAAGTCCTCCGAGAGGAGCGCCGGGTCGTCCGCGGCTTCGCCCTCGTAGCCGCGGACCATGGCGTGGCTGACGTCGTGGCGGTGGCAGCTTACGCATTTGATCCCGGCCGCCGAATGGACGTCGTCTTCGGCCTCGAACTTGCGCTGGGCGACGGGCGCGGTCGAGTGGCAGGCCAGGCAGCGGGCGTCGTCAGGTTTGTAGGCGATGTCCAGGAACGCCCGGTGCTTGGAGTCGAAGAGCGTCCGATCGTACTTGACGGAGGGGGCCACGGCCCATTCGCTGTCGTCGGGGTTGGGGCCGTCGAAGACGTCCCAGGTCGGCCGGAGCCGGGAGGATATGCCCCCGACCTCTCCCAAGCCGGCGGCTGCCGTCGCCGCCCAGCGAAAATTCTCGCGGAGCACCTGTTTCGCCCACTCGCTCGGATTCTGGCGCCGCGAGGCGTTGTGGCAGCCGAGGCAGTTGATCTCGATCTTTCCCGAAACGCCCCACCGCGATCCGGGGGTCATGTCCTTGTCGGACGGCTCGGCCGCGCCGCCGCCCGGCATGTGGCGGCCGAAGAGGAGGGTGAGGTCCCAGTCCGAAAGACCGAGCCGGGCCGGATCCCAGACGCCTTTCCAAGGATGAGCGGACACGGGAATCTGCGTTCCCGTCCGCTCGTCCAGCCAGATCCAGGGCTCGCCGGGGCGGCCGCCCGCGCCCGATGCGGGGCCGGCGAAGTGGAGGCCCTTCTTGATGACGTCGTAATGGTGGCAGGGGGCGCAGGTATAGCGCGCGGAGAAGGGGAGCGGGTTCGATTCCGTCGGGACGATCGGCTGGTTGAGCTCGTCCTTGAGCGGGATCTGATGCACGGGCGAGATCCGGCTCCCCGCCCACTTCTGGGTGTCGGACGAAGAGCTTGCCGTGAGCGTGATCGCAAGCAGACTTGCAACCAATTGCACCGCGAGCCGGAGTCGCGGGTGGCGCCGATCGGGCGCCCCGGCGCCCGATCGGCGACAGGACCCGCAGCGACGGCTAAACATATTCATGCCTTGAACTGCTCCGGCCGGAAGCGGATGAGGCTGCGCGTTCGGACCGCCTCGTTGACCTTCAAGACGGCGACCGCGCTTTCGTAAGCCAGCGAAGCCGGGCAGCTCAGGGGCGTGCCGAGCCTGACGGCGCTGAAGAAGTTCTCGAGGTGCGGCTGGTGGGCGGGCTTGGCCAGGTCCACCGGGATCGGCCAGCGGCCGGCCTCGGCGGTCACCCGGACGTCGACGAAGACGTTCCGGGTGTCGATTTTCTGGATCGCGGGCGCCTCGGAAAGGAGCAGGCCGTCCTTCACGAGCGAGTCCCACTCCGGGGCGTGAGCCTCGCGCATCGCCCAGTTGCCGCGCGTCGCGACCTCGGAGATCTGGAGCGCGCCGTCGTCGCCCATGAACGTCTCGTAGAAGCCGCCGTTCTTGGTGGTGGTCTGAACCTGATAAAAAGCCCGGGCCGTGCCCTCGGCGGTCTCGAACTCGTAGATGGCCATGACGTTGTCGTACCACTCGCGGTTCTTGTAGTAATCGACGCCGCCGCTCGCGACGACCGTACTCGGGTTCACGCCGAAAAGCCAGCCGAAGAGGTCGATCTGGTGCGAGCCCAGGTCGACGATCGGCCCGCCCCCGAACTTCCGATACCAGCGCCAATTCCGGAATTCGACCATGGATTCGTAGCCGTATTTCTGGAGCCGGTCCTGGGGCAGGGCGTAATTCTTGGGCCAGCCGAGCATGTCGGCCTTGGACCGGTTCCATTGGGCGTAGGCCAGGTTCACCCGGCCGAGGAGCTTTTTCTCCCGGATAAGCCGGTCGATGGCGTGGATGTAGCGGGGATTGCTCCGCCGCTGGTGGCCGATCTGGAGGAGCTTGCCCGTCCGCCGCTGCGTCTCGACCATGGTCCGGGCCTTGTCGAGCGAGTTCGACATCTCCTTTTCGCAGTAGACGTGGAGCCCCGCCTCGAGCCCCGCGTTCGCGTGCTCGGCGTGCATCCAGTCGGGCGTGGCGACGATCAGCGCGGCGAGGCTTTTCTCCTTGGCCAGCATATCCCGGAAGTCCTCGTAGACGGCCGGATTGTGGCCGTATTTCCGGAGATAGCCGGAGGCGTATTGGCGGCTGTATTCCCAGATGTCGCACACGGCCGCGATCCGGATCCCCGGGATGCGCAGGCAGGACTCGAGGAGGACGCGGCCCTGCTCGCCCGCGCCGACGAGGGCCACGCGCAGATCGTCGGGCGAGGGCTTGGCCGCCGGGATCGGCGCGCCGGCTGGGGGGGCCTGCGAGGCCGCCGGCGCCGCGGCCTGCCCGGCGTTTGCGCCGGTCGGGCCGGCTAGGGCGGCCAGGCCGGCTGCGGCCGCGGCGGTCGTCTTGATGAACCCGCGGCGGGAGAGGGGATATTCGCGGCGGTCGTTATCGTTCATCGGCATTTCCTGGTGACATGATTATGATTGTCCCCTTTTTCCGGAGGCCGGTGGGGCTGGTCGGCGACAGGACCCGCTTCCGCATCATTTACTTCTTCATGTTCTTGTCGAATTCCACCGAGGACGGCGAGAAATTGATTCCTTGGACGAAGTCGAGCGATTCCTCGGCCCCGAACTCGCGGTCCATGCCGTTGTCCTCCCATTCCACGGAGAGCGGGCCGGGATAGCCGATGCGGTTGAGCTCGCGGATGATCTTTTCGAAGTCCACGTCGCCGTGCCCGAGCGATCGGAAATTCCAGCCCCGGCGCAGGTCGCCGAAGGGGAGGTGCGAGCCGAGAATCCCGGACTTGCCGTCGAGGGTGACGGCCGCGTCCTTCATGTGGACGTGATAGATCCGATCGGCGAACTCGCGGAGGAAAAGGTGGGGCTCCATACCCTGCCAGACCAGGTGGCTCGGGTCGAAGTTGAACCCGAGCGCCGGCCGCCGGCCGAACTTGGCGAGGAGGCGGGCCGCGGTGTGAAAATCGAAGGCGATTTCGGTCGGATGGACTTCGAGGGCGAACTTGACGCCGGCCGCGTCGAAGGCGTCCAGGATGGGCGTCCAGAGCTTGAGGATCTTGTCGAAGCCCGCCTCGACCATCTCCTCGGTCGTCGCCGGGAACGAATAGAGGTATTTCCAGATCGGCGAACCCATGAATCCCGTGACCACGGCGCAATCCATGGCCCGGGCGGCCTGGGCCGCGGCCTTCATCTCCTCGATCGCCCAAGCGCGCAGCTTCCCGGGCTTGCCCTTGACCGGAGCGGGGGCGAAGCCGTCCAGGCGCTTGTCCCAGTCGTCGCCGACGCATTGCCCGGCGAGGTGAGTCCCGAGGGCCCAGCATTGGAGCTTGTATTTCCGGAGGATTTGCTTCTTCTTCCGGACATACGCCGGATCGGACGCCGCTTTGCGGACGTCCATGTGGTCGCCCCAGCAGGCGATTTCCAGGCCGTCGTAGCCCCATCCGCTCGCTTTTTTGCAGATGTCCTCGAAGGGCAGGTCGGCCCATTGGCCGGTGAAAAGGGTGATCGGTCTGTTCATGATTTCCTCTTTCGGTCAGGCCTGGACCCAGGCCGCGCCTTTTTTCGAGCTCTTGACGCAGGTTTCGATGAACCGCACGCCGCGGAGGCCGTCCAAGGCGTTCGGAAAATCGAGGTCGCCCGCGGACAGCTTCCCGCCCGCCTTCTTCTTGGCCAGGGCCGTGAGATAGGTCGTATAGATGTTGGCGAACGCCTCGAAATAGCCCTCGGGATGCCCGGACGGGATCCGCGACCGCGCCTGGGCGGACGGATACATCTTGTCCCGTCCCCGGGACAGGCGGACCGTGGGCTTGTCGAGGTAGCCGACCTTGCAGTAGTTGCATTCCTCCTGAGCCCACTCGAGCGAGGCCTTGGTGCCGAAGATCCGGACGCGGAACCCGTTGTCGTACCCGACGGCGATCTGCGAGCTCCAGTACATCCCTTTCGCTCCGCCCTTGTAGTTCAACAGGATCGAGGCGTTGTCGTCGAGCGTCCGGCCCTTGCCGAAGATGTCGAGCCTGGCGCAGAGCGTCTCGATCTCCAGGCCGGTGAGGTAGGCGACCATGTTCTCGACATGGCTGCCGATGTCGCCGACGCAGTTGGAGAGGCCGGCGCGCTTGGGATCTGTCCGCCAGGCGGCCTGCTTCGAGCCCGTCTTCTCGACCAGGGTTGCCAGCCAGTCCTGGGGATACTCGGCCGCGACGAAGCGGATGTCGCCCAGCTCCCCGGCGGCGATCATCTCCCGCATCTGGAAGACGATGGGATATCCGCGGTAGGCGTATGTGACGCAGAACAGGCGGTCTTTCCGGGCCGCCAGGGCCGCGAGCTTCTCCGCGTCGCGGGAGCTCGTCGTCAGGGGCTTGTCGCAGACGACGTGGAAGCCTTTCTCCAGGGCGAGGCGGGCGATGCGGTAGTGCGTGTCGTTCGGAGTGACGATGAGAATGAAGTCGAGCCTGTCGCTCTTGCGCCGCGCCTCGGCCGCGATCATCTCCTCGAAATCCGGATACATCCGGTCCCTGGCGATGCCCCACGATTCGCCGGTGGCGAGTGTGGTCTTCATGGACTGGGAGAAGCAGCCGGCCGCGAGCTCGGCCTGGCCGTCCATGGCGATGGCCTTGCGGTGGACGTCGCCGATGAAGGCGCCCTTGCCGCCGCCGACCATGCCGTATTTCAGGCGCGCGACTCGGGTCAGGGTCTCCTGTCCTTCGATCATGAGCAATCTCCTTGTTTTTGGGCGCCCATATCATAATGAATCGAAAACGGAGACACAATACCCGATTCCTTCCGGCCTTTCGTCGCGGGGCTGAAATGCGCCCGCCCTTCTGGTCGCGGCCTCGCTGTGCTACAGTGGGACCGGGAATTCGGATGAAGAACAGCGGATACAGGTATTCGGACCGCGCCTCCGCCTTCGATGAAGGCGTTTCGGTCGCGGACTTCTATGCTCGTCATTACCTGCATTCCTCCGGGGAAGCCTGGCGGCGGCGGATCCTGGCGGGCCAGGTTCTCCTCAACGGCCGGCCGGCGGCGCCGGACGACTTCCTGACCCGGGGCGATGGCCTGATCTATCAGCGCCTCCCTTGGGAGGAGCCCGAGGCCCCGAGGGATTTCATGACCCTGTTTGAAGACGACGACGTCCTGGTCTTGGGCAAGCCGTCCGGACTGGCGGTCCTTCCCGGCGGGGGCTTCCTGGAGAACACCCTCCTCCAGCTCGTGCGCGAAAGGTTCGGCGCCCGGTGTTCGCCGGTCCATCGACTGGGGCGCGGCACGTCGGGAGCCATCCTGTTCACCCGCAGCGCCCAAGCCGGCCGGCTCTTGGGGGCGGCCATGCGGGAACGGCGGATCCGCAAAGTGTATCTGGCCCTGGCGTCGGGAACTTCCATGGCCGATGCGTTCACGATCGACGCGCCCATCGGTCCGGTTCCCTATCGGTGCCCGGCGACCGTCCACGCGTACAGTCCCCATGGCCGGCCTTCGATCAGCCATGTCCGGGTGATCCGGCGATGCCCCGGCCTGGCTGCGACGCTCCTCGAGGTGACGATCCCCACGGGTCGATCCCAGCAGATCAGGATCCACCTCAGCCATGCGGGCTTTCCCCTGGTCGGGGATCCGCTCTATCAGGCGGGGGGAATTCCCCGCGCCCTCGGCGCCGGCGACGAGATCTCCGCGCGGCCCGGCGACGTCGGCTATTTCCTGCATTCATGGAAGATTCGGTTCCCTCATCCGGCCGGGGGCGAGGACGTGGAGGTCGTTTGTCCTCCCCCTCCCGTCCTTGACCCGGGGGCGCGGCCGCTCTGATTTCCGAAAGGGCGTGAGGGCGAAGGTCAAATACGCTTCTTCAGAATCCAGTCCGCGGCCGATTGGGGCAGAGCCTCGAGGAAACGGGCGGCTTTCGCCATGTGCCCGACCGAATAGCGCCGTTTTGGCCGCTGGGCGGACAGCGCCTTGAAGACGGCCTCCGCCACTTTGGCGGGATCCGTCCGCTTTTCGTCGAACTTCGCCATCTTTTTCGCCCATTTCCGGAGAGCGCTTTCATAAAGTTCGACCCGCTCGCGCGGCCCTTTCTGGAGAACGGCGTCCACGTCCGACGTGGTTCTCAATCCGTCCGGGCCTCTTGGATTCAGGAATTGGGTTGTCCGTCATCGAATCCTCACTTTTCCCCGGCGAACGGCGTCTTCAGGCGCTCTTCCAGCCACCCCCGATCCATGGTGATCCTGAATTGATCGTGGCGTAGCGGCCGGTCGGGAACCATGGCCAACGCGGCCCGATAGTGGGCCAGCGCCGCGGCCCGGCGTCCTTTCAGGTCCTCGAGGATGCCGAGCCACCCCTGCGCCCCGAATTTCCACATCGGGTCCGTCTTCAAGCCGTCGATCCGGGCGAAGCAATCGGCGGCCTCATCGACGTGGTTCGTTTCATAGAGCTGCAGGCCGAGGCGATACCAGATGTCCGCGGAAGCGATCGGCTCGATCTTGACGGCCGCATACACGTCCGGCGCGGCTTTGGCTTCCCAGCCGAACGCCAGCTTCGCCGCCGCGGATGCCGAAATCTTCGGGAGAGGGACTTCGATCCGGGCCAGCCTCTTCTCCGGATCGAGGACAACGTCCCGGAGGGGCGACCGGCTCTCGAAGACCAGGGTCGTGACGATCCGCGTCCGGTCGGTCAGGGCAGTCTGCGCCGAGCCGTCCTCGAACACGGCCCGAACCGGTACCGGCATGGCCATGGTCCCGAGGCGCTTCACGCGGACCTCGGTCCTGAACCCGTCCTTTCCGTCCGGCCGGGTCTCTTTGGAATCCAGGCCGTAACAGAGGTATTGGTTCGAGCGGACCCAGGCGTCGAAGAACCAGGCCAGGCTCCGGCTGCTCTCCGCCTCCGCGACCGCGCGGAAGTCCCGCCACCCGAGGGGATTGCCGCCGAAGTCGCGCAGGCACCGCTTGTAGATGCGGAGAAAGACGTCGCGTCCGAGCACGGAATCGAGGGCGAAGATCGCCGCCGGACCTTTGCTGTGGACGATGGTGTTGTTGAAATCGAACTTGACCGCGTCTTCCCTGTCCGGCGGGGCGTCCAAGGTCGTGTCGTAATACATCGGGATCGCGTTGATGTAATTCCCCATCCACTCCGCCCGGCGATCCGGATCGAAGCCGCGGGCGGTCATGAATTCCGTGTCGGCGAAGATTCCCAGGGCAATCCACAGCCAGGCGGGCTGGTCGGGATCGAGGACCCACTCGCTCCAGTATTCGTGGCCGATCTCATGCGACGTGATGTGCTGCCAGTGGCGCGGCGATTCGCCGTCGATGTAGGTCTCCAGGCCGTGGATCGCGACGATGCCGGTCGCCATCGGATAGCCGCCCCAGCGCCCGGCTCCGCCGGGGACGATGGCCAGGAACGAAAAGGGGTAGAAGCCCAGCCATTGCTTGTAGAAATGGACCGCATCCGCCGCGGTCTCCAGGCAGATGGCAGCGGCCTTCGCCCCCTTGTCCGTGAAATAGGATGTGATCAGGACACCGTCCGTTTCGCGGACCGCGGTCTTTAGTCCTTCCGCGATGTAGATTCCGAACGTCCTTGCCGCGGCGGCTTCGTAGCGTCCGGTCTTCGGGTCGAGGCGCCCGCTCGCGGCGGCCGCGAAGCCCTGGGGCGTCTCGAGCTTCACCGAGAACGAGTCGTGATGTTCCAGGCCGTCCCACCAAAGCCGGGGATACCATTGGCTGCTCGAGAATTCCGTCCCCGTCTGCGCGGTCCCGCTCTTCAGGCTGAACGAAATGCTCAATTCTAGGCCGGCGCCGGGCGCGAGCGGTTGCGGAAGGGGGACAAGAATCGGCCGCTGCGGCGGGGCGGAGGAAGGGCCGTCGGGCGGGAAAAGCCGGCGGCCGCCGGCCGACACTTCGAGCGTCGAGAAGGCGCCGACGTTCCAATCGAAGGCGATGACGCCCAGAGCCTCGCGGCCGGAATTCTTCAGCGAGATGGTTTCGCGCCCTTCGATCGGGCTTCCCCCGGCGCCGATCCGGGCGTCGATGACGTATCGGCTCGAGGGCGGGATCGAGGGAGAATAGAAGGGTTGGGCGGCCGCCGCCGGCGGGCTCGGCCGCTCGCCGGATGCGCAGCCAAAAGATATGAGGACCAGGGCGCAACAAAGCGCAGCGGGCATGACTCGTTTCATCCGAAGCCTCCTTCGGGGAGGCGGACCGCGGACGAGGCCGCCCGCGCCGCTCAACCGGCCGATTTCAACTTGTCCTGGATCTTCTTCACCGCGGTCTTGGCTTCCTCCTGGACCGCGGGCGTTTCGGCCAGGGATTCGGCGAGGGCGAGCGCCTCGGGCCCGGCGAAATCGGGCAGCGCGCCGAGGACGAGCTTCATTTCCTCGGGCCGGGGCGAAAGGTCCAGGGCCAGCTTCAAGTCCTTAACCGCCTCTTCGGGCCGGCGGTATTTTTCGTTTCCCGTCAACCGGATATAGCCCCGGACGGCCAGCACCCGGATCGTGGTGTTCTTGGAGGCGCGGGCGAGGCGGATAATATCGTCCTTTGCCGCGGACGTCGGCCAGCCGGCCAGCGCCCGACCCGCGGCGTCGGCCGCCGCCGGGTCGTCGCCGTCGAGCGCCTGACGGAGGAGGGGCAGGGTGCTGTTGTCGCCGATCCTGCCGAGAAGCCGGCAGAGCACGGCCCGGCCCGGTCCATCCTTCACCGCGCCCCACCTGTCCTTGACGGCCCTGGCCCGGCCCTCGGGCTGGGAGATTTTCAGGGCCAGCCCGGCGATGGCGGACTCGATCCCGATCTGCTCATTCTCGTCCGCGGTCTTGAGCAGGACGCTCAGCAGCCCCGCGATGTCCGAGGGGGTACCGATGGCCCTGATCGTTCTGACGGCCTCCCGGCGGACTTTTTCCGAGGGGGAGTCAACCAGTTTCGCGGCGGCGACCTTGCCGGTAAAGATCGCCCGTTCGCCGATGCTCCGGACGAGCTCGGCCTTGACGGAATCGGCCGGCGAGCCGCCCAGGAGGGCGAGGATGGCGGCGTCGACCGGCTTGCCCTTCATCCCTCCCAGCGAGGTCCGGGCGGCCGCCTGTTCGTCGGGCGGGGCCGCGGCCGCGATCTCGGCCAACAAAGCGACGCTCGAGGCGTCGCCCGCCTTTTCGAAGGCCTTGAGGGCGGCCAGCCGGACGTCCTTCGTGCCGCCGCGGACGGCATTCGTCAGGGCCGCCGTCACGGCGGCGCCCTTGTATTCCGACAGGACCGCGATCAACGCGACCCGGCTCGCGTCCGGCAGCTTGTCCAGCGCCGCGCAGACCGGGGCGATGTCCGCTTCGGCGAAACTGGGCTTGATCAGCCCGATCGCGGAGAGCTGGAGATCGGGATCCGAGCCGGCCAGCGCGGCCAGGATCAGCTTGGCCGCCCGGTCGCCGGAGGCCAGAATCTTGCCCCGCAGGGCGGCCCGGCGGAGGGCCGGCGTGAGCTTTTCGGCCTGGACGCGGTCATAGATAGCGGCCGCGGCGCGAACGTCTTTCTGGGCCAGGAACTGGTCGGCGCAGAGGACCAGGGCGGAGGCGACGGCTCCCTTGAGGGGCGGAAGGCTCGGCCCGAGGGCTTTTCCGAGGGCGTCCGCGGCGCCCTTGCCCCCGATGCGGCCGAGGGCGAACGCGGAGGCGACGGCGACATCGGGATTCGAATCCGAGAGGAGGGTGCCGAGCGCGGCCACGGCCTTCGCCGATTTCCGGTCCGCGAGCGAAGAGATGACGCCCAGCTTGACGGCCTCGCCGGCCGCCCCCAGGGCATCGAGCAGGGTCGCCTCGGCCGCGTCGCCGGGGATCCGTTCGAGCGCGTAGCGGGCCATGTTCGTGGTCTCGGGCGCGGCCAGCAGCCGCCGGAGGACGGGGACGGACGCGTCGCCGCCGATGAGGCGCAGCATCCGGCAGACGGAATCCTTGGCGACGGGCGTGGCCGGGGTGTCGAGGAAGGCCAGGAGCTTGGCCTCGACGCCCTTGCGGGCGGCCGGATCGTCCTTGGCGGCCAGAACGATCATTCGCATCTTCCAGAAGGCGTCCGAATTGATTCCGCCGTCAAAGGTCGCCAGGTCCTTGAGGACGGCGTCGAGCGAGGCTGCCGCGGCGGATGCCGCCGGAGCGGCCGCCTGCCCCGCGAGGGTGGGGGCGGCCAGGGCCGTGACGATCGCCAGGACGAGTCCGAGCAACGGGAAGGCGTTTCGATGGTTCGTTTGAGCTTTCATGGTCATTCCCTCAGACCGGCAGCTGCCAGGGCTCGCGGTAGGCCCGGCCGAGCAGGCGGGTCGCCTCCTCGTCGCCCTGGATGGTCTCCGTGGCGGGATCCCATTTGATCTTATGGCCGGTGGCGATGGCGATCACGCCGAGATGGCCGACGCTCGCCGAGCGGTGGGCGATCTCGCAGTCGGCGATTGCCCGGCCGCGGCTCCGGACGGCGTCCAGGAAGTTGCGGGCGTGGTTGCGGCTCTTGGTCAGGCGGATCTCGTTCGGCCCGATGATCTCGTTGACCAGGTGGGCCGGTTGCGTCTCGAACTCCTCCCGGTCCACCCAGATCCAGCCGTATTCGCCGATCCACTTGGTGCCGCTCTGGATCTCGTCGTAGCCGCCGGCGACGACGATCGGCGTGCCGTCGGCGTATTTCGCGTCGACCCAGTAGCGGACGGGGCTGTTGTAGATGCCGGTCGTCGGGTATTCGCCCGTGCCCGCAACCTCGACCGGGCCGGTGAGGTCGAATCCGAGGCCCCAGTGGGCGATGTCGAGATGATGTCCGATCCAGTCCATGAGCTGGCCGCCGCCGAAGTCCGTGTTCCAGCGCCAGTTCATATGGACGCGCGCTTTGCAGTAGGGGACGAAAGGCGCCGGGCCGATCCAGAAGTCATAGTCGAGCTCGGGCGGGGGAGGCTCGATCTTCCACTGGCCGAACGTCTTGGCGAAGTCGTAGTGGCCGGAGGGTAGGCCCACCTCGACCCGGAGGATCTTCCCGATCCGGCCGTTGCGGACGAGCTCGCAGGCGCGGTGGAAGTTGTCCACGGACCGCTGCCAGCTGCCGGTCTGCCAGACCCGGCCGTAGCGGCGGACCGCGTCGCACAGGGCCCGGCCCTCGAGCAGGCTGTGGGTGAGGGGCTTCTCGCCGAAGACGTCGAGCCCGGCCCGGAGGGCGGAGATCGACAGGATGGCGTGCCAGTGGTCGGGCACGGCGATCGAAACCGCGTCGAGGTCGCCCCGGGCGTAGAGCTCGCGGAAATCGTGGTAGGTCGCGCAGGCGGCGTTGCCGTACTTGTCGTCGGCGATCTTCTTGGCCTGGGCCAGGTGCTCGGTGTCGAGATCGCAGACCGCGACCCACTGGACGTCGTCCTGAGCGACGAAGTCCTTCATGTTCGAGGGGCCTTGCATCCCGAAGCCGATGCCGGCCATGACGATCTTGTCGCTCGGCGGCACGGCCCCGTTGAGGCCGAGGGACGCGGCCCGGACGATGGTCGGGAAGCCGGCCAGTCCGACGACGGCGGCCGGGACGCCCTTCAGGAAGTCCCGGCGGCGGATACCAGTGGATTTCATCGGCATTTCTGTTTTCCTTTCTTGGTTAAGCGCGCGGCCCGTCCTCAGGGTTGGGGACACAGAGCCAACTGAAGTCCGGGGACACGAACCAGTTGTCCTCGTTCACCGTAACGAGATCCAGCGGTTCGTGTCCCCAGCTAGTCATACCAGCGGCGTCTTGCCCGGAATCGCCACCGGGTCGACCGGGTTCGGGCCGAATTCGAACTTGGCCGGGCTGAGGTCCAGTTTTGAACTCGCCATCGCCCATTCCCAGCTGATCGCCCGGCCGGTGTAGGCGCTCATCCGGCCCAAGATGGCGCACATCGTGCTTTCGGCGACGCGCCGCCCTTCGTTGAGGCGTTTGCCGCTCCGCAGGCCGGCGATGAGGTCGATATGCTCCTGGACGTAGGGGTTGATTTCGTCCCCCTCGAACTTCCAGAACGTGTCGCCGTGAATCTCGCCGTAGCCCATGGCCGTGCCCTTGGTGCCCACGATCTTCTCCTCGACCCGGTCGGCGCAGCCGGGGATCTGGCGGCAGTAGCTCGCCACGTGCACGCCGTTGGGGTACTCGAACTCCACGGCGAAGTGGTCGAAGATGTTCCCGTATTCCGGCGCGACGCGCTGCTGGCGGCCGCCCATGGCCGTCACCTTGACCGGCAGCGTCCCGAACGCCCAGTTCATGACGTCGATGTTGTGGACGTGCTGCTCGACGATATGATCACCCGACAGCCAGGAGAAGTACAGCCAGTTGCGGCACTGCCATTCCATTTCGGACATGGCCGGCGTCTTCTTGACGACCCACAGCTCGCCCTGGTTCCAATAGCACTGGCCGCCCACGATCTCGCCGATGGCCCCGCCGTGGACGCGCTTCATGAGCTCGAGGTAGCGCTGCTGGTGGCGGCGCTGGGTGCCGGCCACGATCGATAGCCCCTTCCGGTCCGCGAGCTCGGAGGAGGCGATGACCGACCTCACGCCGGCGGGGTCGACGGCCACGGGCTTCTCCATGAACACGTGCTTGCCCGCCTCGACCGCGGCCTTGAGGTGGATCGGCCGGAAGCCCGGCGGGGCGGCGGTCACGATCAGGTTGACGTTGGGGCAGGATGTCACTTTGAGATAGCTGTCGAAGCCGGCGAACATCCGCTCCCGCGGCACCTTGATCCGGCCGGGGTGCGCTTCCTGGAGCTTTTTGAGCGAGCTCTCGACGCGCTCCATCAGCAGGTCGCCCAGGGCCACGACCTCCACGCCGGGGTCGGCGTCGAGGCAGTCGATGGCCGCGCCCGTGCCGCGGCCGCCGCAGCCGATGACGCCGATCTTGATCGTGTCCGCGCCGGCGGCGTGCAGGCCGAGCCCGCCGGGAATGGCCGCGGCCAGCGAGGCCGCGCCCGCCGTCTTGAGGAAGTCGCGCCGGGAGAGTCCGGATTTGGATTCGGGGGTGCTCATGATGCGCTCCTTAGAAATCGTCGCAGGCCCGGTAGGCGTCGATCACGGCCCGCTCGCCGTCCTTGCCCGGCTTGCTCTGGCCGTGCTCCATGCACAGGACGCCCTGGTAGCCCTTTTCGGCCAGGCGCCGGAAGATGTTCTTGAAGTTGATCTCGCCCGTGCCCGGCTCGTTGCGGCCGGGGTTGTCGCCGAGATGGAAGGCCGCGATTTCGTCCCAGGCCGCCTCGATGTTGGGGATCAGGTCGCCCTCGGTGATCTGCTGGTGGTAAATGTCGTCCACGATCTTGCAGCTCGGGCTCCGGACGGCCTTGCAGATCTGGTAGGCCTGGCCGATCTTCGTCAGGAATAGGCCGGGGTGGTTGCGGGGATTCAACGGCTCGAGGACCAGGACGAGTCCGGCGGGGGCACAGGCGTCCGCGCAGAGGCGGAGGTTGTCCACGACGTTGGCCGTCTGGTAGTCCCAGCCCAGGCTCTCGTCGAAGTGCCCCGGCACGACGAGGGCCTGCTTGATCCCCGTCCGCTTCATGCAGGCGATGCCGTCCTTCATCTTCTGGAGGAGCATGTCCCCGACGTCCTTGTCCCGGGTGACGAAGCTCTTTTTCCCGAAGTCCGCGTACAGGACGAACGGGCCGAGGACCATGTTCCGCTTCGCGATCTCGCGGGCGATGGCCTCCTGCTGGGCGGCGGGGCGGCCCATGATGCCGTTGTCGAACATGGCCCCGAAGCCCTCGTCGGCGGCGAAGGCGATCTGGGCCAGGGGATCGTCCCCGGCATGTGCCTTGAAAGCGCCGATGGCGGGGGCGTATTTGAGCTTGAAGGCTTTTCCGGCCGGAGCCGCGCTCCGGGGCGAGGACGAGCCTTTTCCGGTTCCGGCGAGGGCAAGAACCGATGCCGCACCGATGCCGTTATGGATGAATGCTCTGCGGTTCACTGCGCGATCCTCCTTCCGTGGACGTTAGGTATTCCTTATACCAATGGAGGGATTTATTCAACAGGAAACCGAGTCAGGTCAGAGTGCGGCCGCGCGTCTCGGGGATCCAGATCCAACAGACGGCGGCGGCGATGAAAGAAGCGGCCGCCAGGAGGAATGCCGTGCCGAATCCTTTGTCTTGAGCCAGGGTTCCGATGGCCAGGGGGGCGACGGCCGAACCCACTCGCCCGATGTTGTAGGTGAAGCCCTGGAGGGTCGCTCGGATGCGGGTCGGATAGAGCTCGGCCGTCAGGGCGCCGAAGCCGGTGAAGTACCCGGTGCCGAAGAACGCCACGAGCGGCCCGAGGGCGAACAGGAGCAGCGGACGGCGCACGTTGGCGTAGACGACGATCAGCACGGCCGCCGTCAGGAGGTAGACGAGATATGTCCGGCGCCGGCCGAGGGTGTCGCTGAAATAGCCGAACGTCAGATATCCGAGCCACATGCCGAACTGCATGACGAAGACGACCGCGGACGTCAGCCCGGTCGATAAGCCCATCCCGCCCTGGCTGCCGGCGAGAGATAAGTAGCCCGGGATCCAGGTGTTGAATCCCCACCAGGCGAACAGGGTGAAGCCGTTCATCAGCGTCACGGCGGCCGTCGTCCCGAGCAGGCGCCCGCGGATGACGGATCGGATCTTGAACCGGGGCGCGTCTTTGGCGGTCGCCATCTGGGCCCGCCACAGGACGGGCTCGTCCACGCGCTTCTGCACCCAGAAGACAAGGAGGGCCGGGAGGACGCCGATGAAGAAGACCGCCCGCCAGCCGCCCCAGGGCAGAACCAGGCCCGAGACAAGGGCTGCGGCCGCATAGCCGACGGCCCAGAAGCTCTGGACGAAACCCAACGCCTTGCCGCGATGCTCGGCCGGCCAGGTCTCGGAGACGAGGGCCGCGCCGCTCGCCCATTCGCCGCCCATGCCCAGCCCAAGGCAGATCCGGAAGACGGCCAGCATGGGCACCGTCCCGGCCAGGCCGCAAGCCGCGGTGAACATGGAATAGATCAGGACGCTCGCCCGCAGAGCCCAGGTGCGGCCGTGGCGGTCGGCCAGGACGCCGAAGACGATCCCGCCCGCGGCCGCGGCCAAGAGGGTCAGCGAGCTCATCAGACCGCCCGTCGCCTTGCTCATGCCCATCTCGGCCATCATCCTGGCCAGGACCATGGCATAGAGCATGACGTCGAACGCGTCCAGCATCCAGCCGAGCGAGGCCGCCATGAGAGCCCGCCGGGACGCGGGCGGGGCCTGGCGAAGCCAGCCGAAAAGAGAACGGTGTCTTATTTCTTGTCCTCCGCCGGTTTCAGCTTGTTGTATTCGACGAGCGCCCGGAGGAATCCTTCCGGATAGTCGATCCGGCTTTGCTTCCGGGTCTTGGCATCATAGAGCCAGAGGTGGTTGTATTTGACGAGCAGATCGTCGCCCAGCTTCCACCAGGCATTGATGACGAGGTTGGCGTTATTGTTGCAGTACTCGTTCAGGAACTGCCGGGCCGCGGCCGGATCCTTCTCGTAGAATTCCTGCGCCTGCCGGTCGATGAGCGGCGTCCGGTCGACGGCCGCCTTCTCCCATTTTTTCTGGGCCTCGCGGACGTCCTGGACGGCCAGGAAATAGATGACCTGGGTATGGAAATCGACATAGTCGAATGCCCAGCGGGCCGAATCCCGGCTGAACTCCCAGTGATCGCCGACCTGGAACGAGCGCGGAATCTCGGTGATGCCGGCGTAAAGGGGCATGAAGCAGGACGTGTCCTGGGCGCCGAAGGCCAGCCAGATGATGCCTCCGATGGGATCGGGCAGTCCGCTCCGGGCCTGGGTGACGGTGACGTATTCCGCCCGGTTGACGCCGATGACCCGGGGGAGGTTGTATTGCTTGCCGTCCAGCTTGAAGCCACGGGGCAGGTAGTTCGGGTTGGTGAACGCGCCGCCCTGCAGGCCGCGGGCCGTATCGAACGCCGTCCCCTCGCAATGGTCGCGGGTCATCTGCATGACGTCGTAGACGGACAGCTTCTTTTCGGGCTTGACCGAAAAGGGCAGGTCCATGTTCGGCGTCTCGGGCGAATACTTTTGGGACGGCGCGACGAGGTCGAAGAAGCGCCACAGCCGGACCCGGGTCCCGTTCGTGTCGGCGGCGCTAACCTCGTTCGGCGAATAGGCCCGCTTCCAATTGAAGGGCTTTCCGCTCTTGGGGTCATAAAGCTTCTGTTCGACGGCGAAAGAGACGGCGTTCGGCGAGGCCATGAAGAAATCCTTGTTGGCCAGGTCGATCTCGCCGATGCGCGACTCGTTGGGGCAGACGCTGACCTGGTCGTCCGGGACGCGCTCCGCGCACCACACGGCGCCGGGCTTGCCGGAGGTCGGGGTCCACAGCGGGCCGACGGACATGATCTCGAACACCCAGACTTCCTTGGGGTCGGCCACGGCCAGCATCTCCCCGGAATCCGTGAAGCCGTAGCCGTACTTTTCGGCCAGCTCGCCCATGACCCGGATCGCCTCGCGCGCCGTCCCGCCCCGCTCCATGGCGAACATGGTCAGGGTGGTGATGTCGAACTTGGGCGTGGGCGTCTGATTTTCCATTTTGCGGACGTTGCCGATCGTGGATTCGCCGATCGAGACCTGGGCATCGTTCATGTAGCCGAAGTCGCCGTGGATATAGGCGTGGGTGTGGGCGACCTCGGGGATTTCAAGGCCCGAGAACTGATCCTTGTATTTCTCCCACTTGAGGCCGATCTCCGGCGGGAACGTCCCGAACTGGTCGATGTGGTTGATCCGGCGCATGTCGCCCGGCTTATGGTCGGCCGCCGGCACGCGGCGGAACGTCCAGTCGCAGACGCCGCAATCGCAGGTGTGGGTGGTCATGACCGAGCCGTCGGTCGAGGCCGCACGGCCGACCATGATGACCGTGCAGGCGTCGCCCCGCAGGTCGTCCGAGAGGCACGTCGGGCAGGGCGTCGTCGCGTTTTGCAGGCCGCCGCTCCCGATGGACGACCCGGCGGCCAGGATTGCGGTAACCAGGATGGCAAGGAATAGGATCCGCTTTTTCATTCTACCCTCCTTTGAAGACGAATATGTCGAGCGGGTCCTGTCGCCGACCAGCCCCGCTGGATGCTTCATCCTAAAAATCCGGATCCGTGATCTTCTTGACGGTCCAGGTGCCGAATTTATCGAGTTGGGACTTGATTTCCGCCGCCTTGCCCACGACGACCAGGATGAAATCGGCGTCGGGGATGAACTTTGCGGCGGCGTCCTTGGCCTCGGGCGGCGCGACCGCCCGGATCCGGGCCAGGTACGTGTCGAGGTAGTCGAATCCCAGGCGGTAAAACGCCAGGCGGACGTACGTCCCGGCCTTGCTGGCGTTCGATTCAAGGGTGGGAGGGAACTGGCCGAGGATATAATTCCGAGCGCTTTCGACCTCCTCGGCTGCGAAGCCCGAGCTCCGGGCCTTCTTCAGGAGGTCGAAGGCGATCTGGAGCATTTCGCCGATCTTGTCGTTCTTGGTGTAGGACGAGGCGCTGAAGATCCCGCCGGCCGCCCAGCTCTGGAAATTGGATCCCGCCCCGTAGGTCAGGCCCCGCTTGATCCGGAGCTCGGTGCTCAGCCAGGACGTGAACCGTCCCCCGAAGAGGGTGTTCATGACCGCGGCCGGGCCGGAGACCGGGTCGCCCTGGCGATATCCCGGCGCGCCGAGCACCCAATAAGCCTGGGTCGCGTCCGGTTTGTCGATCAGGATGAGCGTTCGGCCGGCGGGCCTGGGCAACGGCGGGACGGCCGGCGCGGCCGGCGCGGCCCCGGGCACGGTCCATCGGCCGATCGTGGCATTGAGGACGTCCAGGAGCTTAGCCTTGTCGATGTCGCCCACGACCGCGGCGATTCCGTTCGCCGGATGGTAGAACTTCTTGTAGAACGTTCGGACGTCGGCCGCCGTCATCCGGCCGAGGGACGTCTCGGTCCCCGAGGCGAGGCGTCCCAGGGGATGCGCCCCGAAATAGGCTTTCTTGAAATACGCCCGGACGGCCGCCGCCGGATTGTCCTTCATGGACTTCAGGGTGTCGAGACGCGTCTTGCGCTCTTTGGCGAACTCGTCGTCCTTGAAGGCCGGAGATTTCAGGCAATCGGCCGCGATCTCCATGATCTTCGGGAAATGCTCGGCCAGGCTTTGAGTGCCGACGCTCGCATATTCCTCCGCGGCGGCGATGGTGAGATCGGCCCCCATGAAGTCCACGGCCTCGGCCAGCGCATCGGCATCCATCCCGGCCGTGCCTTTGGTCATCAGCGCGGCGGTCAGACCGGCCGCGCCCTCGAGCTCGGCCGGCTCGGCCGCCGAGCCCGCACCCCGGAGCCACATCTGGAAGCTGATCAGAGGCAGGTCGGAATTCCTCTGGAAGTAAACGACGAGGCCGTTCTTGAGGGTCAGCTTTTCGGGAGCCGGCAGCTTGAAGGCGGCGTACGCCGGGAGGGCCGCCGCGAGGAGGACGGCTAACCCGGTTGTCGCGGAAGCCGCGAGGAGGACTCGGGCCCGGGTCTTCACTTCACACCTCCTTCGGGGATCAGGCGGCCGACGGTCATGTTATTCTCGGTGAAGACCGCCCGGGCCGCGTCCCGGACCTGGAGAGGCTTGACGGCCGCGTAGGCGTCCATGATCGTGAACAGCTTCTCGTAGCCGCCGTAGTAGATCTCGTAGTGGCCCATCTGGCCGGCCTTGCCGGCGATCGTCTGGAGGCCCGCGTAGAAGCCGTGGCGGACCTCGTTCATCGCCTTCTGGAACTCCCTCTCGGTGATGCCGTCCGCCTTGACCTTGGCCAGCTCCTCCTGGAGGACGGCTTCGATCCGGTCCAGGTCTGCGCCGGGCCGGGGCTTGACGTCGATCGTGAAGAGCTGCGGGTCGAGCGTCTCGCTCATCCCGCCCCCCACGCCGATGGCCAGCTGCTCGTCGCGGACGAGCCGCTTGTAAAGACGGCTGCTCTCGCCGCTGAGCAAGGCGCTTTCGAGGATGCTCAGGGGATGGAAGTCGGGCGAGGTGCAAGCCGGCGCGTGGAACACCACGGTGAACGACGGTGCCTGGGCTTCCTTGCGGATGAGGACCCGCTTGGGGCCCGCTTGGGGCGGCTCGACCGTGGTCACGGGGGGCGGCGGCGGGCCGGCCGGAATGCCGGCGTAATATTTGCGGAGGAGGTCCAGGGCCTTGGCGCTCTCGAAGTCGCCGACCAGGATCAGGACGGCGTTGTTCGGCGCGTAGTAGGTCTTGTAGTAGGCCATGATCTCGTCCCGCGTCCAGCTCAGGATGTCGCTCATCCAGCCGATGACGTCCCAGTGATAGGGGTGGGCCATGATGGCCGTGGCCCGGACGTTCTCGCCGAGGATCGCGTCGTTGTTGTTCTCGACGCTCATCCGCCGCTCGGAGGCGACGACGCCTCGCTCGGACTCGAGGACCTTGGGCTCGAAGATCGAGCCCTGCATCCGGTCGGCTTCCATGGCGATCATGGGCTCGAGGGCCGCGGCCGGGAACCAGTCGGTGTAGCCGGTCATGTCGTCGCCGGTGAAGGCGTTGTTCGATCCGCCGGCGAACTCCATCGTCCGGTCGAACTCCCCGGGGGCGTATTTTTGGGTCCCGTTGAACATCATGTGCTCGATGAAGTGGCTGACGCCGGTGATGCCGGTTCGCTCGTTGCGCGATCCGACGCGGAAGAACGTGTAGAGGGCGATGTTGGGGATGCCGTGGTCCTCCAGGAGCAGGATCTTGAGGCCGTTGTCGAGCTTGTGGACTTTGACGTCCTCCCGGCGGAAGGCGGCCGGGAGCGGGGCGGCCCAGAGGGCCAGGACGGTGATGGCCGCCGCGGATTTCTTGAGCATGATGAAGCCTCCTTGGAACCGGTTGCGAGTCGTCAATGTATCAGAGGACGGGGCGGCCGGTCAAATCGCGCCCGGCGGGCGGGAGCCGATATTTTGTTTGACTTTGTTTCTTCTTCTTCTGTATTATGCCTTCCTTATATTCGTTCGGTGAATGCTCCTAGGCGAAGACCTTAAAGAAAGAGGTATCCATGGCCAATAAGCTTTTCCGAAGAAAACCCCTCCACGTCCTCCTCGAAGAGCTCCACGGCGAGAACAGACTCCGCCGGATCCTGGGGCCCGTGACGCTGACGAGCCTCGGCGTCGGGGCCATCATCGGCACCGGCATTTTCGTCCTGACCGGCGTCGCGGCCCACGACAAAGCCGGCCCGGCCCTGATGGTGTCCTTCGTCGTGGCCGGGATCACCTGCCTTTTCGCGGCGTTCTGCTATGCCGAGTTCGCGTCCATGGTCCCCGTGGCCGGGTCGGCTTACACCTACGCTTACGCCACGCTGGGCGAGCTGTTCGCCTGGATCATCGGCTGGGACCTGGTCCTGGAATACTCCGTCGCCTCGGCCACCGTCGCCCATGGATGGTCACATTATTTTCAGGATTTCATAAGCACATTCAAGCTCTATATCCCGAAGATCATCGGCATGGCGCCGTTCAAGCTTGATGTGACCACCGGCAAGGTCAGCCTGAGCGGGAGCTGGATCGACTTGCCGGCCATCGTCATCACGGCTTTGGTGACGATCGTCCTCGTCCGGGGGATCCGCCAGACCGCGACGTTCAACGCCTCCATGGTCATTCTCAAGCTGATCATCGTGGTTTTCGTCATCGTCGTCGGGGCTTTCTACGTCAACCCCGCGAATTGGAAGCCCTTCGCCCCGTTCGGCTGGGCCGGCGTCAGCTTCTTCGGAAAGACGATCTTCGGAAAATCGATGGGCGGGGCTCCGGTCGGCATGTTCGCCGGCGCGGCGATCAGCTTCTTCGCCTACATCGGATTCGACTCGATCTCGACCCACGCCGAAGAGGCCAAGAAGCCGCACAAGGACGTTCCGATCGCCATCATCAGCTCGCTCCTCATCTGCACGGTCCTTTACATTCTGGTCTCCATGGTCCTGACGGGCATGGTCCCTTACGACAAGATCGACATCGACGCGCCGGTTTCCCAGGCCTTCAAGCAGGTCGGCCTCGGCTGGGCCCAGTTCCTGGTCTCGCTCGGCGCCTTGGCCGGGATCACCTCGGTCCTCGTGGTCATGATGCTGAGCCTGCCCCGCGTTCTGCTGGCGATCGCCCGCGACGGCCTCCTCCCTCCGAAGTTCTTCGGCGCCGTGCATGAGAAGTTTCGTACTCCCTGGAAATCGACGATCCTCGTGGGTTTCGGCGTCGCGATATTGTCCGCCGCCCTGCCCCTCGAGCTCCTGGCCGAGCTGGTCAACATCGGGACCCTGCTCGCCTTCGTCATCGTCTGCAGCGCGGTGTTGATCATGCGCAAAACGCACCCGGAGGCCGAACGGCCGTTCCGCGCGCCTTTGTTCCCGGCGGTCCCCATTCTGGGCGTCTTTTTCTGCCTGTTGTTGATGTTCTCCCTGCCTGCGGCCAACTGGCTCCGCCTCTTCGGCTGGCTGCTGATCGGCTTTGTGATCTATTTCTCTTACGGGCGGAAACACAGCATCATGAATAGAATGGAAGGGACGGAAGCGGCCAAAGACACCTCGGTCGCGAAATCTTAGCCGGGCCTTTCCGCCCGGGAGGACATTGACTTCCCGGGCGGCGTTCTGCTATTTTAGGCCGGCATGAGCGCCAAGAAGAGCCGGCTGACGCTGTATATCTTCATCGGCATGGGGGTGGGCCTGCTCATCGGGGCCTTCTTCCCCCAGGCCGGCGAAGCGCTCCGGCCGCTGAGCGTCATTTTTATCCGGCTCATCAAATCGATCATCGCCCCCCTGATCTTCGCCACCCTCGTCGTCGGCATCGCCGGCCACAGCGATTTGAAGGCGGTCGGCCGGATGGGCGTGAAGGCCCTGGTCTACTTCGAGGTCGTGACGACCCTGGCTCTCTTCCTGGGGCTGGCCTTCGTCAACCTCGTCCGGCCGGGCGTAGGGGTGAAGCTCGGCGGCGGCGACATCAGCGCCATCGCCGCCCGGCCCCAGAAGCTCGCCGACGTCCTCATCCACGTCTTTCCCCAGAGCTTCGTCCAAGCCGCCGCGGACGGCGAGATCCTCCAGGTCGTCGTCTTCAGCATCATCTTCGCCCTGGCTCTCAGCATGGTCCACGCCAAGAAGAAGCCCATCCTGGATTTCTGCGATACCCTGGCCGAGACCATGTTCAAGTTCACGGGCATCATCATGAGGTTCGCCCCGATCGGCGTCGGAGCGGCGATCGCCGTCACGGTCGGCAGCCGCGGCGTCGGCGTCCTGCTCAACCTCGGCCTGCTGATCCTCACCTTCTACGCCTGCGCGCTGGCCTTCTTCGGCCTGATCCTCGTCCCGGTCGGACTGGCTTTCAAGGTTCCGATGGTCCGGTTCTTCGCGGCCGTCAAGGAGCCGGCGATCATCGCTTTCTCCACGACGAGCTCGGAGGCGGCCCTGCCCAAGGCCATGCTGGCCATGGAGGCCTTCGGCGTGCCGCGCGAGATCGTGTCGTTCATCATCCCCACGGGCTACAGCTTCAACCTGGACGGCACGTCGCTCTATCTCTCCCTGGCCTCGGTCTTCGTCGCCCAGGCGGCCGGCGTTCCTCTGACGCTCGGCCAGCAGTTCGTCATGGTCTTCACCCTCATGCTGACGAGCAAGGGCGTCGCGGGCGTGCCCCGCTCCGCCCTCGTGATCCTGGCCGGGACGCTGGCCTCGTTTAACCTGCCGCTCGAGGGCGTCGCGGTCCTGCTCGGCATCGACAGTCTGATGGACATGGTCCGGACGACGATCAACGTGGTCGGCAACTGCCTGGCCTCGGCCGTGATCGCCAAGTGGGAAGGCAAGTTCATCGACGATCCCGCAACCCGGCCCGAGGGCTGAGCGCCTCCGCCCGAAGAGGATCACCCCCACCCCGGGCGAATTCCCGGCTCTTCAGCTATCGGGCCAACATCATCCAGTCCGGGGCGGACTACGGCGGGTACTATCAGAACTTGAATTTCCGGAGCGGAGAATTCACGGTCAGCCCTTTGTCCAGCCTCCAGCTGCGGGCCTCCTACGTCGACCAGCGGCGGAATGCGGCCCTCCTGCCCTTTTTCCCGCCTTTCGAGGACCGGACGCTCCAGGCCGGGCTCCTGTGGCGGGCCGTCAAGAGTCTGGATCTGTCCCTCGAGGAGCGGATCCATGACCGCTCGGACTTGTCGCCCGACGCGCAGTTCAGCTACCGCGATACGACCCTGCGGGCCGGCGCCCTGTTCGCCCGCGGCTCGCTCAGCGTCCAGAATTACCTGGATGTGGGCCGGACCTACAACGAGCTCACCCGGGCCTACGACCGGCTCTTCGAATACACGCTTTCCGCGAACGTCATGGTTTTCAAGTCGCTGAGCCTCGGCGGCTTCATCCACTACCGCGACCAGGACGTCTCCTTCACCGGCGACAAGGCGCGGCGGCTGGAGCTGAATGTCAATCTGGGCTACCAGTCGGGCCGGACGTCGATCGACGCCTTCTACCGGACGGCGCTTCATGAAGAGCTGTACGCCAACGCGCTGTCCGCCCAGGACTTCAAGGACCCAGCCTTCCTCCTCAACAACTACGACATCTTCGGGCTCAACCTCAGCCAGCGCTTCGGCAACGGCCACCAACTGGGCGTGCGCATCCAGCGGGCGGCCAATCCCGTCGGCCAAGGGCTGCCGGGCAGCCATCTGATCGGGCTTCTCGAGTATTCGATCCCGCTCGGTGTGCCCGTCGGCCGCAAAACCTCGGCCGGGATCCTGCGCGGGCGGGTGTACGACGCGGACCGCGACAAGGCGGGCGTGGCGGGCGTCTTCGTCCGGATCAACGACCTGGCGACGGTGACCGATCCCCGGGGCGATTTCCTTTTCCGCGGCGTGGAACCCGGCGCGTACGTCCTGACCCTGGACGAGCGGAACATGCCGCGCGACAAGGTCACGGTCGAGAAGACTCCGATGACGGTCTATGTCAGCGGTGGGGGGAAGGTCGATTGCTCCATCGGGCTGACCACGGGGGCGAGCGTCGCCGGTCGGATCATGGTTTTCAAGCTCGAGAACGAGAAGGCGGACCTGCTCGTCAAGAAGGCCCCGTCCGGCCCCTGCCGTCGCCTTGCATTCCCTCCCGCAATCGCTATAATGGGGTTTCCCGAGATTCCGTTTCGAGGACGACCCATGAAGTTCTTTCTCCCCAAAGAACCGGCCTTCGCCGAAAAATTCAAGGCGATGTCGGACTGCCTGACCGAGATCACGGCGGTCTTCCAGGAGTTCGTGGCGAACTACCGGGACTTCGACCATTACTGGCACCGGTCCAAGGAGATCGAGCACAAGGCCGACACGATCACCCATGAGATCATCAACCTCCTCAACAAGAGCTTCATCACCCCCTTCGACCGGGAGGACATCTACCAGCTCATCCACGAGTTCGACGACGTCATCGACCTTCTCGAGAACACGGTCCACAACATCTACCTCTATGAAGTGCCGGTGAAGAAATCGTTCGTCGACGATTTTTCGGCGCTCATCGGCAAGGCGTCCGTCGCCCTGAACACCTTGATCAAGGAATTGTTTCTGCACCAGAAATACACGGACTCGATCTGGAAGCTCATCTGCGAGATCCACAACCTCGAGGACGAGGGCGACCTCGTCTATCACCGCGAGCTCCGCAGCCTGCTCAACGGGGAGAAGGACCCGATCCTGATCATCAAGTGGAAGGACATCCTGACCACGCTCGAGCGGATCATGGACGTCTACCAGAACCTCAGCAACACGGTCGAAGGCATCATCGTCAAGACGAGCTGAGCATGGGCGGCTGGAGCTTCGCCTTCATCGCCCTGGTGATGGGTCTCGCCCTCCTCTTTGATTTCACGAACGGCATGCACGACGCGGCCAACTCCGTGGCCACGATCGTCTCCACCCAGGTCCTGAGCCCGAGGCAGGCCGTGATCTGGGCGGCGTTCTTCAATTTCGTCGCCTTCCTTATCTTCGGCACGGCCGTGGCCGAGACGATCGGCAAGGGCCTGATCGACATCACGGTCGTCGACCCCCACGTCATCTTCGCCGCCCTGATCGGGGCGATTGCTTGGAACGTCCTGACCTGGCTGCTGGGCCTGCCTTCGAGCTCCTCCCATTCGCTGATGGGCGGCTACCTCGGGGCGGCGGTCGTCAAGGCCCGCGGCTTCCACGTGGTCATCCTCTCCGGGTGGATCAAGATCTTCATCTTCATCATCCTGGCGCCCGTGCTCGGTCTGATCCTGGGCTTCGTGCTGATGGTCGCGATGAATTGGCTCGTGCACAAGCGGCCTCTCAAAAGCATCAACCTCTGGTCGCGGCGCATGCAGCTCGTCTCGGCCGCGCTCTACAGCCTGGGCCACGGCGGAAATGATGCCCAGAAGACCATGGGCATCATCGCCAGCCTGATGTTCACTTCGGGGCGGATGAAGACCTTCCACATCCCGCTCTGGATCGTCCTCTCCGCCCATTCGGCCATCGCCCTGGGGACGCTCTCGGGCGGCTGGCGGATCGTCAAGACCATGGGCCAGAAGATCGTCAAGCTCCGGCCGATCGACGGCTTCTGCGCCGAGACGGCCAGCGCCATCTCGATCTTCTTTGCGACGCATGTCGGCGTACCCGTCTCGACGACGCACGTCATCACCGGGGCCGTGGCCGGCGTGGGCACGGCCAAGAACGCGGCCGCGGTCAAGTGGCAGGTTACGATCAAAATCGTCTGGGCCTGGGTCCTGACCATTCCCGCGGCCGCTCTCTGCGCGGGCGCGGTCTACGAAGTCGTCGGCCTGATCGCGCGGTGGTGAAATGACCCAATTCTTTTGAATTGGGACCGTGTCAGCTGAATTCCGGGTGTCATCGGATTCCGGGGCCCGTCGTTGAGCCATATCCGGATTCCGCTCCCGCGTTTGAACTCCGGGGGAAAAAGCGATATATAAAAGGATGCCCGACCGATCTCCCAGGAGGACGTCATGAAATCATCCATGCGGGGATTCGCCGTCCCGCTTCTTCTCCTCGCCGCCGCCGGCCTGTGCCTGGCCCAGGCCGCGGCCCCGGTCCGGCCGCCGGCCGTGCCCCTCGTCACCCACGATCCTTATTTCAGCATCTGGTCCATGGCCGACCGCCTGACCCAGGACTGGCCGAAGCATTGGACGGGACGAGTGCAGGCCATGATGGGCATGGTCCGGGTGGATGGCCGTCCCTATCGGTTCATGGGGCCGGAGTGGCGCCGGATCCCCGCCCTGACCCAGACGGACTGCCGGGTTTACCCGACGCGGACAGTCTATACGTTCAAGGACGCGGGCATCGAGCTCACCGTGACGTTCCTCTCGCCTCTCCTCATCGGCGACCTGGACATCCTCTCCCGGCCCGTCTCTTACGTCACTCTCGATGTCCGCACGGCCGACGGCAAGCCTCACGACGTCAAGCTGTACTATGACGCCTCGAGCGAGATCGCGGTCAACACGGTGGACCAGAAGGTCAACTGGTCGCGGCTGCGGGTCGGAAATCTCCAGGTCCTGTCGTTCGGCTCCAAGGACCAGCCCGTCCTCGAGCGGACGGGCGACAACCTCCGGATCGACTGGGGATATTTTTACCTCGCCGTCCCCGGGGCGGAGAAGCCCGACATGGCCCTGGCTTCAGACGGCGAGAACCGGGGATCGTTTCTCCAGACGGGCACCCTCCCGGCGCGCGACGACCTGCGCATGCCCCGCCCGGTTTCGGACGATTATCCCCTGGCTGCGGTGACGTTCGATCTCGGAACGGTGGGGGACCAGCCGGCGTCGCGCTGGCTCATGCTGGCCTACGACGACCAGTTCTCGATCGAATATCTCTTCCGCAAGCTCCGGCCGTATTGGCGTCGGGGCGGCTGGGGCGCGGCCGACTTGCTCGAGGCCGCGGCCCGGGACTACGACGCGCTGGTGAAGCGCTGCCGGGCGTTCGACGACGCCCTGACCGCGGACATGGTCCGCGCCGGCGGCGAAAAGTACGCCGCCCTGGCCACGCTGGCCTATCGGCAGTCGATCGCCGCCCACAAGCTCGCGGCCGATTACGATGGGACGCCGCTGTTTTTCCCCAAGGAGAACTTCAGCAACGGCTGCATCTCCACGGTGGACGTCATCTATCCCGCGGCGCCGCTGTATCTCCTCATGAGCCCGGCCCTCGCCCGGGCCATGATGACCCCCGTGTTCGAATATGCGAAGGGGCCGGAGTGGAAATTCCCGTTCGCCCCCCACGACCTGGGCACGTATCCCAAGGCCGACGGCCAGGTCTACGGCGGCGGGGCGATGACCGAGGAGGACCAGATGCCGGTCGAGGAGAGCGGCAACATGCTGCTCCTGACGGCGGCTCTGGCCAAGGCCGAGGGCAAGGCCGATTACGCCCTGAAATACTGGCCGCTCCTCCAGCGCTGGGCGGAGTATCTCAAGGCCAAGGGTCTCGATCCCGAGAACCAGCTCTGCACGGACGACTTCGCCGGGCATCTGGCCCACAACGCCAACCTCTCGATCAAGGCCATCCTGGCCCTCCGGGCATATGCCTATCTGTGCGATCTCGCCGGGAAGAAGCCCGAAGCGGAGGCCTATAAGAAGCTTTCGGCGGACTTCGCCGGCCAGTGGGTCAAGATGGCCGACGACGGAGATCATTATCGCCTGGCGTTCGACAAGCCGGGCACCTGGAGCCAGAAATACAACCTCGTCTGGGACAAGATCCTCGGGTTCGATCTGTTCCCAAAGGACGTCGCCCGCAAGGAGATGGCCTTCTACAAGAAGAGCCAGCTCACCTACGGGCTGCCGCTCGACAACCGCAAGGAGTACACCAAGATCGACTGGCTCCTCTGGACGGCGACCCTGGCTGAGACGCCCGCCGATTTCACCGCGCTCCTGGATCCCGTCTTCGAGTGGCTGAACAAGACGCCCGACCGCGTCCCGCTCACCGACTGGTACTGGACGAATACGGGGAAGCAGACGGGCTTTCAGGCCCGGCCGGTGGTGGGGGGCTTGTTGATCAAAATGCTGGCCGACCCCGCGTCGGTCAAGCTTTGGACAAAATGACGGCGCCACCCGCCCGGCACCATTTTCTGAATGGCGTACGATTGCGGCCGTGAGGCTTAATCGGGAGGTCCTATGAAACTCGCAATTCCCATTCTCGTCGCGGCGCTGGCCCTGGCGGCCGGCTGCGCGAAAGCGCCCCATGAGGAGGCGAAAGGCATCATGTTCAAAGACGACGTCGCGTTCTTGAAGCAGCAGACCCAGCCGATCGTCCTCACGGACGAAAGCGGCCAGGCTCAGGTCGCGGTCAATCCCGACCTGCAGGGCCGGGTCATGACGAGCACCGCCGGCGGGCCGGACGGGCTGAGCTTCGGCTGGATCAACCGCGAGCTCCTGCCCGCGAAGCAGAACAACGTTCACATGAACGCTTTCGGCGGCGAAGACCGCTTCTGGCTCGGGCCGGAGGGCGGGCAGTTCTCTATCTTCTTCAAAAAGGGCGCGCCGTTCAATCTGGACAACTGGTTCACTCCGCCCCCGATCAACGAGGGCTCGTTCGACGTCACGTCCCAGGCGCGGGACCGGGTCGGCCTCAAGAAGGCGATCCATCTCGTGAACTATTCCGGGACGGTGTTCGACCTCGAGGTGAACAGGGAAGTCCGGCTGATGTCGATGGAGGAATTGAAGGACCTGGGCTTGCCCATCGCCGAGGGCGTGAAGGCCGTCGCCTACTGGTCCGACAACCGGATCACGAACACGGGGACCAAAGCCTGGACCAAGGAGGGCGGCCTGCTCTCGATCTGGATCCTGGGCATGTTCAACCCTTCGGCCGCGACGACGATCGTCGTCCCCTTCAAGCCGGGGGCCGAGGCCGAGCTCGGCCCCAAGGTCAATGACGCCTATTTCGGAAAAGTCCCGGCCGACCGCCTGATCGTCAAGGACGACGTCCTGTTCTTCAGCGGCGACGGCAAATACCGGAGCAAGATCGGGATCTCGCCGCGCCGGGTCAAGCCGTTTGCCGGCAGCTACGACGCGGCGGCCGGGGTCCTGACCCTCATCCACCTGACCGTGCCTGACGGGGCCGCCGACTACGTCAATTCGATGTGGGAGATCCAGAAAGAGCCGTTCGCCGGGGACGCGGCCAACAGCTACAACGACGGGCCGGCCTCGCCCGGCGCCAAGCCGCTCGGCCCGTTCTACGAGGTCGAATCCTCGTCGCCGGCCGCCGCCCTCAAGGCGGGCGAGAGCCTGACCCACGTCCACACGACGATGCATTTCCAGGGGGCGGAGAAGGCCCTCGATCCCATCGCCCGGGCCGCGCTCGGTGTGGGAATCGACGAGATCAAGTCGGCGTTCAAAAAGAAATAGCGGCAACTTTCCGCTGGTCCGGATCGTCTATTCGATTGAAACCCAAAGTGGAGGACTATATCGATGAGAAAATCTCTTCTTGCCCCGGCCTCGACAGGCCTGGCGGCAGTCATGTTCCTTGCCGCCGGCTTGTCCATGAGCGTCGTTGCACAAACTGCCCCGCTGCAACGGGCTGAAATCCTGATCCTCGGGACATACCATATGGCCAATCCGGGGCACGATGTCTTCAACATGTCGGCGGATGACGTGCTCGCGCCCAAGCGGCAAGCCGAGATCGGCGAGCTGCTCGAAGTCTTGAAGCGATTCAAGCCGACCAAGATCGCCATCGAGTCGACGGTATATTTGGACCGGCGGCCGAAGCAGTACGCCGATTACCTGGCCGGCAAGTACACGCTGACGCAGAACGAGATCGAGCAGATCGGTTTCCGGCTGGCGAAGGAGCTCGGGATGAAGGCCATCTACCCCGTCGACATCGACGGCGAGTTCCCCTTGCAGCGGGTGATCAATTACGCCAAAGCCAACGGGCAGTCGCAAATCTTGGACCAGATCATGGCCGAGATCGGCGAGATGGTCAAGCAGCAGGATGCCTACCTCCATTCGCACAGCGTGCTCGAGACGCTTCTCTATATGAACGACGACAAGCAGGTCGCGCGGGACGTCGGATTCTACTTCCGCGAAGCCCGCTTGGGAGACCCCGGCGATTATGCCGGGCCGGACCTTCTGACCAGCTGGTATCAGCGGAACATCCGCATTTATAACAATATCACCAAGATCGTCGAGTCTCCGACCGAGCGCGTGCTTGTGATCTACGGGGCCGGCCATCTGGGCTGGCTGCGGCAATGCGTCGCCAGCGATCCGGCCTTGGAGCTCAGGAAATTATCGGAATTCGTCGGACCCATTAATTAGGGAGACGCAATACCAATTTCCTTATTTCGTCGCTTTGACGATCAATAGATCCCAGGGGGCCAGCGTGATCTTCGCGCCCGCGGCTACCGGCTCCCCGGCCAGGACGTCGGCCCCAGCTTTATAGCCGTAAACGAACGTCGCGGCCTGGCCCGAAAAATTGTAGAAGAAATGGAGCGGACGTCCGTCCGCCGCGACCGCATGCTTGGTCCGGATGCCGGGCGGCAATCCCGCGTCGCGCATCGGAATCCCCGCGTCCGCTAGGACATCCCGGACCACCTTCTCCTGAAGCTCATCCGAGAGGATCGTCCCTTCGTAGGTCAGCGTTCCCTTGCCGAAGGAATTGCGGGTGATCGCCGGCCAGCGGCCGAAGAACTCATGGTCATAGAACGCCAGCGGTTTGGCGGTCTCGGGAATGAGGAATTCGGCCCAGACCGAGACTTCGTTTTTGGCTCCGGCCTTGAACGGATCGCCCCGTAACGGCATCGGTTTGGTTAGCGTCGAGAATTCCTGGTAGCGGAAACCGGCCGCGGCCCGGAGCGGGCCGGGAGCCATCACCGGGCGGACGGTTGAGTTTTCGTTGCAGAAGCCGCTCTTGAACGCGGCCAGGACGTGCCCGCCGCCCTTCACGTAGGCCGCCAGCCGGTCGAGCAGGGCGTCGCTCGCGATATAGAGCGGCGGGACGATGACCAGGCGATAGTCCTCGAAGCGCGGCTCCTGCGGGAAGACGAAGTCCGTTTCGACGTTCAGATTGTAGAGCGTCCGATAGAATTGGTCGAGGATGAAGCCGTAATCTTTTTTATCGTCGAACGGCATGAAATTCAGGCCGTAGATCGAATCGAGGCTGTAGAGGACGGCGACGTCGTTCTTCTTGGTCAGGCCGGCAAGGGCCGGGCCCGCAGTCTTCAAATCGCGTGCAACCCGGCCGACCTCCTCGCTGACCCGGTTGGGCTCGAGGTCGTGGGCCAGGACGCCTTTCCAATAGGTCTCCTGGCCG
This sequence comes from Candidatus Aminicenantota bacterium, assembly GCA_003141555.1. Lineage (GTDB taxonomy): Bacteria > Acidobacteriota > Aminicenantia > Aminicenantales > UBA4085 > FEN-413. The sequence goes on along the minus strand of PLMN01000005.1, from coordinate 63,501 downwards.
TAGTGGAGCGAATGCCAGTGCCAGTAGCCGACGAGCTCCGCCCCGCTCCCGGCGTGGGCGAACGCGGCGAGGCGCAGCTGCCCGTCGTAAGGCGGGAACTGCCCGGCCGAATCCCAGCCTGTCGTCTGGGCGTTGGTCTCGGTGACCAGGTAGCCGCTTCGCTTGAGCGATCGGGCGTAGTCGCCCATATGAGCGATCTCGACGCCGGTCAGGCGGTCCTGCATGCCGTGGTAAATGTTGATGGACGGGACGTCGAGCGACCGCGAAACCTCGAACGGGTCGAGGTCGGTCTGGACGCCGGCGAAATCATTGCTCACGAACTGGTCGGGCCGCTTGAGTCCGTTCACGATCCCCGCCTGCCAGCCCAGGAATTCGGCGATGACCCTCTGCTGGAACCGCTCCCACTCGAGCTTGTAGCCGGGGTTGAGGATGCCGTCCCGCGGTGGGAGATCCTCGAACGAAGCGATATTCTGACCCCAGTAGTTCAATCCCCAAGCTTTATTGAGGGCCTCGGGCGTCTTGAATTTCGCCTGAATCTCTTCGCGGAACCGGAGCTGGACGGGCGCGTCGGCCGTGCCGGAGGCATGCGTCTCGTTGTCGAGCTGGTAGCCGATGACGGCCGGGTGGTCCTTGTAGCGCGAGACGAGCGTGCGGATGATCCTCTCCGCATAGCGCCGGTAAACCGGGTGGGTGAGGTCGGTCATCTGCCGCAGGCCGTAGGAGTAGCGGTCTTGGTTGATCTGCTTCACCTGGATCTCGGGGTGCTTCTTGTAGAGCCAGGCGGGGATGGAATAGGTCGGTGTGCCGAGGATGACCTTGATGCCGGCCTTGTGTAGCCGGTCGATGACCCGGTCGAGCCAGGCGAAGTCGAACTCGCCGTCGCGCGGCTCCATGACGCCCCACGTGGATTCGCCGAGCCGGACGAACGTGATGCCGAGCTTCTCCATCAATTGGACGTCCTGATCGAGCCGCTCGTAGGGCATGTATTCCCAATAATAGGAGGCGCCGTAGAGGATGGTTCCGAATTTCGGGGGTGTTCCGGCATAGGACGCAGAAGGGAAGAGGACGAGGGCGCAAAGCAGAATCAGCGTGAAGGAAATTGATTTCATAGGGGTTCTGGCTTACGATTCCTCGGCGGCGTCGAAATAGTGGTTGTAGTAGACCTTGGCGTAGGGATTGCGGAGGTTGCCCAGGCTGAGCTCGCGGTCGATCCGCTTGGCGGCCCGGGGGATGGTCTCGCCGGCCTTGAACCCGAGGGCGCGCCGGATCTTGTCGAACGACACCCGGTAGTCGCGGGCATCGAGCTGAGCCGCCTCGACCTCGATCTTCACCTTCGGGAGCGAAGCGCCGATCAGGTCCGCAATCTCGATGATCCGGTAGTTCTGCTCGTTCGAGCCGACGTTGAAGACCAGGTTGCCGATCTTCTCGAGCGGGGCGTCCAGGCAGCGGGCGAACGCGTCGGCCGCGTCCTCGACGTGGAGCAAGGGCCGCCATTGGCTCCCGCCGAAGACCTGGATCCGCTTCTCAACGTGGGCCTTCATGCTCATCGTGTTCACGACCAGGTCGAAGCGCATCCGGGGCGAGTAGCCGTAGAGCGTGCCCATCCGCAGGATCGTCGGCGAGAAATTGTCGCCCGCCAGGTCGAGGATGCACTGCTCGGAGAAGATCTTCGACCGGGCATAGAGCGAGACGGGATTGAGAGGCGAGGCCTCGTCGAGGACGCCGTCCGTCCGGCCGTAGACGCTGCAGGTCGAGGCGAAGAGGAAGCGGCTGATGCAGTGGAGCTTGCAGGCGAAGGCCAGGGACTGGGCGGCCAGGATGTTGGTCTCGATCGTCTGCTCGGGCCGGTGCTGGGCCGCCGGGTCGCCGACCACGGCCGCCAGGAGCACCACGGCGTCGATGTCCTTGAGGGAGTTGACCACGGTCTCGATGTTGCGGAAGTCGCCCTCGATGATTTCCAGGCTCCGGTGGCCTTCGAGGGGCTTGAGCGAGCGCTTGCCGTAAATGAAGCTGTCGAGGACGCGGACGCGGCGGCCGGTCTGGAGGAGCTTGCGGACGAGGACGCTGCCCAGGTAGCCCGCTCCGCCCACGACGAGCACGTTCTTCGTCCGGGGCTCGGCCGGCCGGGCTTTGGGATGCCGCCCGCGGCCCAGGAGATCCCGGATATCCGCGAGCCCGAGCCGGCCGACGACCTTGCCGGTCTTGTTGACGATGGGAGCCGCGTCGATCCCCTGCAGCTCCATGTCCTCGGCCAGGGCCGCCAATGCGCCTTCGTTCTCGAGCTCGGATTTGGCCAGCTTGGCCGTGTGCCAGGCGGCGTAGGACTCGATCCGCGAGGCGCTGTCCGCGCCCGACAGGATCAGCCGCCGGAGCTGCTGGATGGTCACTTGGCCGACGAAGATCTGGGTCTCGTCGACGACGAACGCCGCTGTGGAGGATATCTCCTCGAGCCGGCGGATGGCTTCATGAATCGAGGCCGTCGAAGGGAGGACGGGGAGTCCGTTTTTCATCTCTGCCCCGCGCCTTTCCCGGCCGCGAATCCCCGGGCGTAATTTTCGAGCGCCTCCCGGTAGCTGAATTGCGTCTCCCAGCCGAGGAGGCGCTTGGCCTTCTCGGACGAGATCAGGCGCCCCTTGAACTGGCCCGACCGCTGCTCGATGAACGTCAGCCGGGCCTTTCGGCCCAGGATCTCCTCCAGGTTCCGGATGATGTCCACGACGCTGATCCGGTCCCGGCCGTTAAGGTTGAGGATCTCGTTGGCCGCCTGGGGCTTCAGGCAGGCCGCGCAGCCCCGGGCCAAGTCCTTGACGTAGATGAACTGCCGGGTCTGGCTCCCGTCGCCGTGGACCGTGATCTCCTCGCCCTTCAGGATCTTGCGGATGAAGATCGGCGTCACCGTCTCGGGGCGCGCCCGTTCGCCGAAGGGGATCCCGAAGCGCATGATGGTCTGGTTCACGCCGTACATCTGGTGGTAGTTCTTGCAGAAGAGCTCCGCCGCGATCTTGGCCGAGGTGTAGATGTGGTCGGGGTGGTCCGTCATCGGCGTTTCTTCGGTGATGACGACGTCCGGGTTGCCCGGGTCGCTGCCGTAGACCCACTCGGTCGAAGCAAGCAGGACCCGGCCGACGCCGCTCGTCCGGGCGGCCTCGAGGGCGTTGATCGTGCCGCCCGAGGTGATGAAATTGGAATAGAACGGGCTGTCATGGAAGCGGTTAACGTTGGCCTCGGCGGCGATATGGTAGATCGCGTCCTGCCCGGCGGATTCCCGGACCAGTCGGACGATGTCCATGACGTCGGCCTTGACGAATTCGCAGGCTTGCCCGTACTTCGGACTCTCGACGTCGTAGATCTTGACCTGGTGACCCTGCTCGAGGAGCACGTCGACGATGTGCGAGCCGATGAAGCCGGAGCCGCCGGTGACAAGGATCTTCATGATGACTCCTCTGCGGTCAACTTGTGAAGCGCTTTCCCGAACTTCTCGATCTCTTCTCTGGTATTATAATGCACCGCCCCGGTCCTAACCATCCCGCCCGAGTTTTCCACGCCCAACCGCAGGGTCACTTCGAGAGCGTAGTAATTGCCGTCCCAGACGTAGATGCCCTCGGCGTCGAGCTTTTCGGCGACCTGGCGGGGTGTGAAGCCCTTCACCCGGAAGGCGAAGGTCGGGACGCGCTCGGCGAACCGCTTCTCGTCGGTGAGGCCGTAGATTGTCGTCCCCGGGACATCGCGGATCGCGTTGAAAAGCGCCAAAGCGAGGTCGGACTCGTAGCTCCGGATGACGGCCATGGCCTGCTTCAGGTGGAGGGCGCGGCCCTGGAACGCCTTGTCATAGGCGGCCGCATGGGAAGCGGCGAAGTGCTGGCCGACCCAGTCGAGGTAGTCGAACGTCCCGGCGAGCCCCGCGATTGCCTCGTGGTTCTGGGTGCCGGTCTCGAATTTGCCCGGCAGTCGGTCGGACGAGGGCCGGACCTTGTAGGCGAACAGACCGTCAAGGAGGTCGGCCCGGCCGTAGAGGAGCCCAAGGTGGGGGCCGAAGAACTTGTAGGCCGAGCAGGCCAGGAAGTCGCAACCCAGCGCCTGGACGTCGATCGGGCCGTGGGGCGCGTAGTGGACGGCGTCGACGAAGACCAGCGCCCCGGCCGCGTGGGCGAGCTTGACGATCTCGGCCACGGGGTTGATCGTGCCCAGGGCGTTCGAGGCGTAGCCGACGGCCACGAGCTTCGGCTTTCCGGCGAGGGCGGCCCGGAAGCCGTCGAGATCCAGGGTGCCGTCCTCGGGATGGAAGTCCACCCAGCGGATGATGCAGCCCCGATCCTCGGCCATGAGGAGCCAGGGGGCGATGTTGGCGTCGTGGTCGAGGCGGGTGACGATGATCTCGTCGCCGGGGGCGAAGCGGCGTCCCAGGGACCGGCTGATATGGAAGGTCAGGCTGGTCATGTTCTGGCCGAAGGAGATTTCCTCGGGTCGGGCGGCGTTCAGGAAATCGGCCGCGGACGCGCGCGCCTTGTCGATCATCTCATCGGAGTCCCGGCTGGTCTTGAACGCGCCCTCGTGGTTGGCGTTGGACTCGATGAGGTATTCGATCATCCGGTCCATGCAGTTCTTGACGGCCTGGGTCCCGCCCGGGTTGTCGAGGAAAACCGCCCCGCCGTGCAGGGCGGGGAACTGATGGCGGATCTTGGCGTTGTCGAACATATCTCTCTCCTTATTTCTTGAACACCCGGGGGAAGATCACCAGTGTTCGGGCGGAGGGCATGGGCTGATCTGTCATCCTGCGGTCAGCGCCCCGGGAAAGCTTTTTCCATGTCCCGGTTCTGGAGGAACCTCTCCAGGCTGGACTCGATGGCCCGCGCAGTGCGCCGGTAGGCGTCCGCGCCGAGGCCGCAGGGGTCGGGGATGTCCCAGCCGTAAAGCTTGTCCTTCGGGATTTCCCGCATCTCGGTCAGGGCCATGAAGACCGACGAGTCCATGGCGATGATATAATCGTAGCGGGCGATCGGAAATTCCAGAACGTGCCTCGGCTCATGGCCGGTGAGATCGGCGTGGAGGAGGTCGCGGATGTAATCGAGCGTATCCGGATAGATCGGGCCAAGGACGGGGGCGACGCCGGCGCTGTCGGCCTCGAGGTCATTTCCGTAGAAGTCCCGGGCGATGATCTCGGCCATGGGGCTGCGGCACATGTTGGCCCGGCAGACGAAAAGGATCCGGGTGGGCTTGTCCTGAGATGGCGTCTTGTTCATCGTCGTTAAGGACAATATATTTGCTTAAAATGACGCATAAGGCAAGAGATAATGGGCGCATGCCCCGTTGACCCCCGCCTGGTTCTCGGAGATAATGCCCCCATGAGAATGATATTGATGGCAATTCTCGCGTTCGGCCTCCTGGCCACGGCGAAATCCTCCCCTGCCGCCGACAAGCCGCTCATCACCGTGCCTTCGGTCGACCTCCAGAGATACATGGGGAAATGGTATGAGATCGCGGCTTTTCCCCAGACGTTCGAGAAGGGCTGCCATTGTTCGGCGGCCGAATACTCCATGACCGACAAGGGGTATGTCCGGGTGCTCAACACCTGTCGCAAGGACAGCGCCGAGGGGAAGGTCAAAACGGCCGAGGGCAAGGCCTTCGTCGTCGAGGGGAGCAACAACGCCAAGCTCCGGGTCCAGTTCTTCTGGCCGTTCCGGGGGGACTATTGGATCATCGACCTGGCCGAAGATTACAGCTATGTCGTAGTCGGCGCTCCCAACCGGAAATACCTCTGGATCCTGAGCCGGACGCCGCAGATGGACCTTGGCCTCTACCAGCAGATCGTGGACCGGACGGCGGGCAAGGGCTTCGACATGTCGAAGCTCCAAAAGACCGACCAGACTTGCGCCGGCAAGTGATATCCTGACGACCGAAGCCGACCGCATTGCGGGCCTCCGCGCCGGCGTGGAAAAGGATAAGACGATGAAAGCTGCCTGGACCCCTCCCCGGATCTGGAAACCCGTCCGGACAATCGACGCCCACGCGGGCGGCGAGCCGCTCCGGATCGTGGTCGGCGGCTTGCCGCGCATCCCCGGCAAGACTATGCTCGCCAAGCGGCGCTACGTCCGGGACAGCTGGGACGCGCTCCGGCGGGGCCTGATGTGGGAGCCGCGCGGCCACGCGGACATGTACGGGGCCCTGATCACGCGGCCCGTCACGCGCGGGGCCGACCTCGGCGTCCTCTTCCTCCACAACGAGGGCCTGAGCACGATGTGCGGCCACGGCATTATCGCCCTGGCCACCGTGGCCGCCGAGACGGGGATGGTCCCGGCGAAGGCCCCAGAGACGAAAATTCTCATCGACACGCCGGCCGGCCTCGTGACCGCGTTCGCGGCCGTCCGCGGCCGCCGATACAGGAAGGTCACCTCGGTCCGCTTCCTTAACGTCCCGTCGTTCGTCCTCGGCTTGGGCGAGACCGTCGCCGTCCCGGGCCTGGGCAAGGTGAAATACGACCTCGCCTTCGGGGGCGCATTCTACGCGTTCGTCGAAGCCGCCGCCCTCGGCCTGGCGCTCACGCCCGACAACGCCCGCCGTCTGATCGAAGCCGGCATGGCGGTCAAGCGGGCGGTCGCCGCGAAGCGCAGGATCGTTCATCCGTTCGAGAAGGACCTGAATTTCCTCTACGGCACGATCTTCACCGGGCCCCCGCTCGGGCGAGGCGCCCACAGCCGGAACGTGTGCGTCTTCGCCGAGGGCGAGGTGGATCGCAGCCCCACGGGGACCGGCGTCAGCGCCCGGCTGGCCATCCATCACGCCAAGGGAGAGCTCAAGCTCGGTCGGCGCATCGTCATCGAGAGCATCGTCGGCAGCCGCTTCACGGGGCGAGTCGTGGAGGAGGTCGTGATCGGCCGGCACAGGGCCGTCATCCCCGAGGTCGCCGGCTCGGCCCATATCACCGGCCGCCATGAATTTCTCTTTCCCCCGGACGACCCGTTCAAAGCCGGCTTCATGATCCGTTGATCCGCCCCGCGAGGACCCCATGAACGATACCCTGCTCCGCAAGCTTCCCTCGGTCGAATCGCTTCTCGAGGACGCCTCCGGCCGCTCGCTCGTCGGGCGCTTCGGCCGCGAGGCTTTTCTCAAGGAATGCCGGGCCGCGCTCGACGCCCTGCGGGCGGCCGCCCGCGAGGACGACGCTACCGCGACCCCCGGCGAAGAGGCGCCGGCCCCGGACCGCATCCTTGGCCGGATCGAGGCCCGCCTCGAAGCGACGTATGGCGCCTCGCTCGAGCGGGCGATCAACGCTACGGGGATCCTCATGCACTCCGGGCTGGGCCGGGCCGTGCTTTCCGAAGCCGCCCGCCGGGCGCTCGACGACGCGGCCCAGGGCTATTGCACCCTGGCCCTCGATCCCGAGACCGGCCGGCGCGGGCAGCGCGACGCGCGCGTCGGCCGGCTGCTGGCCGAGCTGACGGGCGCCGAGGCCGCGACCCTGGTCAACAACAACGCGGCCGCGACCGTGCTCATCCTCCACGCCCTGGCCAAGGGCAAGGAGGTCATCGTCTCGCGCGGGCAGCTCGTCGAGATCGGCGGCTCGTTCCGGATGCCCGACGTCATGAGCATGAGCGGCGCCGTCCTGCGCGAGGTCGGGACGACCAACAAGACCCATCTCCGCGATTACGAGGCCGCGATCGGCGAGGCCACGGGAGCGATCCTCCGCGTCCACCACAGCAACTACCGGATCGTGGGCTTCACCGCCGAGCCGGGGATCGAGGAGCTCGTCGAGCTCGGCCGGAAGCGCGGCCTGCCCGTCATCGACGACCTGGGAAGCGGGGCGCTCGTCGACCTCCGGGCCTTCGGGCTCGAACCGGAGCCGATGGTCGCCCGGAGCGTCGCGGCCGGGGCCGACGTCGTCTGCTTCAGCGGAGACAAGCTCATCGGCGGCCCGCAGTCCGGCCTCATCGCGGGCAAAGCGGAGCACGTCGCCCGCATCAAGAAGGACCCCCTGGCCCGCGCCTTCCGCTGCGGCAAGCTGACGATCGCCGCCCTGGAAGCCACGCTCAAACTCTTCCTGACCCCGGACAAGCTCGTCGAGGTCCATCCCCTTTACCGCATGCTTTCGCTCGATCTGGGAGGACTCCGCCGACGGGCGGGCCGCGTCGGGAAGGGGCTGGCCAAAGACCTCTCGGACAAGGCGCAGTTCGATGTCGTCGAGAGCGGATCCCAGGTCGGGAGCGGATCGGTCCCGGTCGAGACGATCCCCACGATCTGTCTCTCGGTCGCGCCGGCTGGCGTGGGACCCGATGACCTGGCCCGCGCCCTGCGCCTCGGCCGACCGCCGGTCTATGCCCGCATCCACAAGGACGCCGTGCTGTTCGATTTCCGGACCATCCGGCCCGTCGAGGACGCGGCCGTCGCCGGTGCGATCCGAAAGGCGCTGCGGCCATGATCGATTTCGAAAAGCGGGCCCGGGTGATGGGCCGATCGATCAAGCTCGGCCGCTGCATCTGCAATCCCAAGGAGCCCTGCCCCTGCGACCTCTTCAAGCGGAAGAACGTCTGCCTATGCTCGGGCGAGCGCGAGGACGACGCGGCCGAGGACGCTCCCCTGACGCAGTTCGTTGAAAACGCGGGATGCGCCTCCAAGATCGGCCGGGAGGACCTCCGGAAGGCCCTCGCCGGATTACCGCGGGTCTTCGACCGGCGGGTCCTGGTCAGCGCCGAGACGTGCGATGACGCCGGTGTCTACAAGCTCGGCCCCGCGCTGGCCCTCGTCCAGACCGTGGATGTCTTCACCCCGTGCGTCGACGATGCCTATCTCTTCGGCCGGATCGCCGCGGCCAACTCCGTGAGCGACGTCTATGCCATGGGCGGCCGGCCGCTCACCGCGCTTTCGATCGTCGCCTTCCCCATCGAGAAGCTCAGCCCCCGGGTCATGAACCGCATGCTCCAGGGCGGGATCGACGCGCTCCGGGAGGCTGGGACGGTCGTCGTCGGCGGCCACAGCCTCAAGGACAAGGAGATCAAATTCGGCTTCGCCGTGACGGGCGTCGTCCACCCGAAGAAGATCGTCACCAACGCCGCGGCCCGGCCGGGCGATTCCCTCATCCTGACCAAGCCTCTGGGCACGGGGGCGATCTGCTTCGCCGCTCAGATCGGGAAGGCCAGGCCGGCCTGGATCCGCGCCGCCGGCCGGTCGATGGCCGCGCTCAACCGCGGCGCCGCCGAGGTCATGACCGCGGCCGGCGTCCGGTGCGCCACGGACGTGACGGGCTTCGGCCTTGCCGGCCACTTGGGCGAGATCTCCGTCCAGAGCGGCGTCATGGCCGAGATCTGGGCGAATGCGCTGCCCGTTTTCCCGGGCGTCCTGGGGCTGCTCCGGGACGGCGTCATCTCGGGCGCGGCGGAGCGCAACCGCGAGGCGGCTGCGCGGCGGGTCGAGCGGGCGGACGACGTCGGCCAGGAATTCGAGGACCTGCTCTACGACCCGCAGACGTCGGGCGGCCTGCTGATGTGCGTCCCGGAGGCCAAGGCGGCGCGCGTTTTGGCCAGGCTCCGGGCCAAGGGCGCGGTTAAGGCGGCGATCATCGGCCGGATCACGCGAAAATCCGAGGGAAAGATCGTCTTAGCGAAAAGCCCGCATCAGGATAAAGAAGGGACTGCTTCGTCGCGGCGCAAGAGCGCCACTCCTCGCAACAACCGTAAGCGTCATTCCGAGCGAAGCAAGGAATCTCCTCCGCCCAAGAAGAAGGTCAGGTAATGGCCGAAAAAGAGCATGTCATCGTCGGCACGGCGGGCCATATCGACCACGGCAAGAGCTCGCTCGTCAAGGCCCTGACCGGCATCGATCCCGACGCCCTGCCCGAGGAAAAAGAGCGGGGGATGACGATCGAGCTGGGCTTCGTCTTCCTCGACATTCCCGACTATGAGAAGCAGATCGTCTTCATCGACGTCCCGGGCCACGAGAAGTTCGTCAAGACGATGGTCGCGGGGGCGAGCCATGTCGACGCGGCGGTCTTCATCATCGCCGCCGACGAGGGCATCTCGGTCCAGACGCGGGAGCATTTCGACATCCTGCGTCTCCTCGGCGTGAATCGCGGGATCGTCGCCCTGACGAAGTCCGACCTCGTGGACGAGATGCGCCTCCTCGAGCTCGAGGCGGAGGTCCGGAGTTTCGTCGCCGGCTCATTCCTGGAATCGGCCCCGGTCATCCCGGTCTCGTCCGTGACGCGGGCCGGCCTCGACGCCCTGACCGCGGCGTTGAGGGACGTCGGGCGGCGCGTCGAACGGCGCCCGGACTGCGGGATCTTCCGGATGCCCGTCGACCGCGTCTTCGTCATGCACGGCTTCGGGACGGTCATCGCCGGGACGATCCTCTCGGGCGGGGTCAGGGCCGGCGACCGGATCGAGATTCTTCCGGAGAGGCTCGAGGTCAAGGTCCGGGGCGTCCAGGTCCACAAGGAGAAGCGCGACCGTTCGGAGATCGGGCGGCGGACGGCCCTGAATCTCCAGGACGTCGACAAGGACGCCCTCCGCCGCGGCCAGGTCGCGGCCGCGCCGGGCTTCCTCACGCCCGCGACGCGGATCGACGCCCGGCTGCGGCTGCTGGCGGACGATCCGAAGGAGCTCAAGACGCGCGACCGGGTCCGGCTCCACACCGGCACGGACGAGGTCATCGCCCGGGTCATCCTCCTCGAAAAGGAGAAGGCCCAACCGGGGGAGTCCGTCCTCGCCCAGTTCGTGCTGGAGTCGCCGACGGCCGCCCTGCACGGCGACCGGTTCATCATCCGCACCTTTTCGCCGGTCATGACGATCGGCGGCGGCGAGATCCTCGACGTTTCTCCGCCGCGGCACAAGCGCTTCGACCCGAAGGCGATCGAGGGAGTGAAGCGATGGGAAGGCCCGCTCGCGTCGATTGTCGAGCAGGCCCTCCGGAAGCGGGCGCCGCGGCCGCTGGCGCCGCGTGACGCCGCCCGCGAATTCGGGAAGCGGGCCGAGGACGTAAAGGCCGCCTTCGCCGAGCTCCTCGCCGCGGGGACGATCGTCGCCCTGCCGACGGAGAAAGGCGACGTCGTCCTCCGCGAGGACGCGGAGCGGCAGAGCGAGCGGATGCTCGACCTCGTCCGGCGCTTCTTCAAAGCCAACCCGGCCAGCGCCGCGATGCCCTTGGCCGACCTCCGGACGCAGTTCGTCCAGGGGGCGGACGAAGCCTTGTTCAAGTGGACGCTGGACGGGCTGATCGAGAAGGCGTCGCTCGAGCGGCGGGAGAACGCGATCGGCCTGCCGGGCCGCGAAGCCACGGTCTCGACCAAGGACCTCGAGCTTGCCCTCCGGGTCGAGGCCGAGTTCAAGCGGGCCCGCTTCGAGACGCCGTCCGAGGACGACGTCTGCCGGAAGCTGGGCCTGCACGAGCGCGTGTTCAAGAGCGTGATGCACGGACTGCTGGAGCTGGGCCGCCTCGTCCGGCTCGATCCCAAGATCGTCTATCATCGGGACTTCCTGGAAAAGGCGCGCGAGGCGACGCTCGACCAGCTGCGGAAGAGGCGCGAGGTCACGATCGCCGAGCTCAAAGAGAGGCTCCAGGTTTCGCGCAAATACGCTTGCGCCCTGCTTGAGTACTTCGACCGAACGGGCGTGACGAGGAGACTCGGCGACAAGCACGTGGCCAAGTAGCCGGGAGTCGGGCGCGTTCCGCCATTCTCCGGGCGAATGCGGGGCGGCGGGATATCGTTCAGCGGCGGGGGGGCTCTTTGGATCGGAGCCGCGCGAGGCGCGCTTGAATGTCTGGCCGCCGCGGATCGAGACGGGCGGCCGCTTCCCAGGCCTTGAGCGCTCCGGCTTCGTTTCCCGTCTTTTCGAAGCCGTCGCCGAGGGCGACGAGCGGCTCGAGAACCCGGGAATCGAAATCCGGGCCGATCCTCAGGACCTCGTCATAGGCCGTCGCCGCGTCGGGCAGCCGGCCGGCCTCGACCAGGTTGTTGCCGAGCCTCAGGACCAGCATCTGGACTTCGGCCAGGGCGCGCCGCTCGAAAATGCGCCTCAAGTCCCGGGGAGAAAAAGCCAGCAGCCGGCCGAGGAGGCGCTCGGGTCCCGAGCCGGCGTTGTCCGATTCGGTCGCGGCGTCCACGTCGACCGCCTCGAAAGCGCGCAGGCATCGGATCCCGTCGCGGACGTCGCGCGTCATGAAATTCGCTTTGGCCGCCAGGAGCCATCGCTGCCGCCGGAGGACGGCGTCTCCCGGGACGGTGAGGAGGATATCGGCGAGGGATGCCATTTTTTCCGCGACCGGGCGGCCATCCGCCTTGAAGCGGAGGACCGTCGTACGCGACAGATCGGTCACGTCGAGGTCGGGGACCTTCGCCGCCGCCGCGCGCAGGCCGTCGTTTTCCGCGGGCCGTTTCGGCGTCAGAGCCCAGAGCTCGATCGCCCGGCTCGCGACGCCGTCGAGGAAGAACGGCCATTCCAGGACATACATCATGACCCGGCGCGCCCCGCGCGGGCGGACGTATGCTTCCCGGGCCGCGATCTCGATCTCCTCGGGGCGCAGGTCCCTCGCCAGCGGGTTCAGGATCAGCGTCACGGAGGCCGTCGGATAGGCGTCGACGACGACCAAGGCGTCCCGGTCGGCGTGCTCTTCAAGATAAGCGACGACATCGCGGTCGAATCGCCGGGAGCCCTGCCGCCAGTAATCCGAAAAATAATAGTCGCGGAGGTTCGCGAAATAGCCGCCGGCGAGAACGACGGCCAGGACCGTCATCACAATCGCGCCGGCCGGCGAGGACCAGCGCGCCTTGAGCCGCGCCGCAAGCGAGGTCGCCCCGCGGGCCAGGGATTCGATTCCGCGGGCGGCCAGGAGGAAAAGGAGGGGGAGGAGAAACTGGAGATAGCGATAGAGGGAATAGACGTCGTTGGCTCGGGGCTTGCCAAGGATGAACACGAGCCAGGGGAAGACGACGGCCGCGGCGAGGAATGCCGCGTAGCGCCCGCCCGCCTTAGGCCTCGCCGCAAGCCCCACGGCGACGAGGGCGAGCGTCAGCCCGAGAACGGCCGGGCTGATCGGCGAAATCTGGACCTTGAGGATGTCGATGACGGCTTTCAGCGTCAAGGGCAGGGCATCCGTCGGATGAGAGAGGCCGCGTTGGGACGATCCAAAAAACATGTTCCGCATCCAGGAGCAGGGCAGATAGAGAAGGACGGCCAGGCCGGACCCCGCCGCCGTCCACAGGATAAAATGCCTGAGGTGCCTAGCCGGGCGGGACGCGGGAGGAAGGGCGGAAGCTTTACCCCGCCGGCTTCCTGCCCATTCGATAACGGCGAACAGGGCATAGACCGGAAGGACGAGGAACGCGATCGTGTGACTGTAAAGGAAGAGGGTGAGCGTCAGGGCGTAGAGGGCCCATCGCCGGGCGCTCCCGTCGCGGAGGGCGCGTTGGAGAAGATAAAACGCGAGCAGAAAAAGCAGGGTGAACAGAGCGTAGGTCCGGCCGTTCTGGGCGAAAAAGACGAGGAGATGGCTGCAGGCGGCGAACAGGGCGGCTATCAGTCCGACCGCGCGGGAAAAGAGCGCTTTCCCCACGAGAAACGTCAAAAGGATGATCAGGATCCCGGAAAGGAATGAGACGAGCCGGGCCATGATTTCCAGCCGGCCGAGGGGCAGCAGGACATGGCTCAGGAGGGAAAACAGCGGCCCGTTGTTGTAGGTCAGGACGAAACCGAGAGGTTGATAGGATAGCCGTACCTGATGGAGGGGCTCGTCTCCGCTGAAAAACATCGTACCCAGATGGAAGACGCGGAGAATGCCTCCGACGAGGAGGATGGCCGCGAGGATCCAGATCGCCCGCTTGCGCGCGTCTATGGCCATCAGCGCCTCCCGAATTCGAGCCAGACCCTGCCGATCAAGCCGGACGGAGAGGGGCCGCCCCCGGCGACCACGAACACCGAGCCGCGGGCGGGAAGCGAAAGCCTGAGCGTCGAGCTTGAAGCCGCGGCGACCCGGATCCGGCCGGTCATGGCCTCCCAGATCTCGATCCACCGGGCCGGGCCGGCCAGGACGAAAATGAGGATGAGTTCTTGGCGGAAAGAGCGGGGCGCTAAGAGTGTCCGGCCTTCTTTCATGCCCTCATTTTCGCACAGGATCGTGAAATTGGATACCGCTCGATTACCTTTTCCTCGGGGCGGCTTCCACCAGCCGGATCGTCCAGAAGTCATCGGACAGGTCGGCGTTCAGCAGATAATCGTAGGGCATGGTGAAGTAGCCGGCTTTCCCCCACGCGCTTCCCCAGCTGTTGCGCATGAGGAATCGCTTCGAATCGTCCGTATAGCCGACGGCCAAGACGGCATGGCCGCCGACCGCGGCTTCGCCTTCCTCGGGCATGTTGAGGTTTCCCGTTTTGGCGACGGGCTCGCTTTCGAACGATTCGTATACGGTGAAACCCAGGACGAACGGAAAACCGTCGGCCAGGCAGCCTTTCATTTGGGCCAGGGTGCGAGGGATTCGATCGTAGCACGACACCTGATGATGGAGGGCATCCGCGTAGCACGGATCGGGGGGCTTGTCGGCGAATTTGGCAATGTTATACGGCCATTCATCCTCCGGGCAGACTCCCTGGTTATGGACGGTCTTAATGCCGTCGCGGATGCTCGCCCCGCTATCAATCGGAACCGTATTTTCAATGACGCGCTCGTTGTAGTAGATGAACAGCCGGGATGGCATGAAATCCATGGCCGGATCCTGTTTCCGCAATTCGAACTCGAACGCGGCGCCGATGGCGTTGGCCGTGCAGCTTCCCAGTTTCCGCTGATCGTACACGGGCGGGCATTCCTTCCGAAGATCGACCTTGTCGGGGAGCGCCCTCAAAATTACCGAGGGCGCGGCGTATTTGAAGTCGCGTTTGTCGGGAAGATCGGGCACCCATCCATAACCCTGGATTCGATGAGTCATCGAGAACCTCCTTTTGCCCGCACGCGCGGAAATCTATTGCTCAGCCGAGGAAATGTCCCCCCTTTTTGCAGACATGAGAACCCTAAGTGTTTAGTCAGGGGATTGATTCCAAGATTGAAAAATTAAGGAGCCAAGCAGGTTCCAACCGGGCGCGGCGGAGATAGGGAATGATATTATCGGTCTTGGAATTTTGATATAATATCCGTTTCGGGAGGGCATGGGGTCTGGTGGCCCCTCCGGACTTCAAATCCGGTATGGCTTCTGACGAAGGGGCCGGGTGGGTTCGATTCCCACATCCTCCCGCCATCCCATATTCCTCAAGAAAATAAGGGATTTATAGCGATCCGACCCTCATCGACCGGTCGATTTGGTTTTCCGCCCGTTTTCGTCCAAATACACCCGATTCCGTCCTAAACACGACAAAAAGTCGACAACGAAATTCGGGGGTTTCTTCTGCTGGCGGGAATCCGGATGGGATAGACAAGGATCTTTTTGGACGTCCTACTTCAACATCGTAGTCCCATAAAGTCGACAACCTGATGCCCCGGTGATCTCCTGCGCGTTGCGATATCGATTCTGAGCCCGTGGGACGAACATCGCCCGGCTGCCGAAGGGAATTTCTCCCCACTAATATCCTTTTGAGCAGGGAAGGCCCGCCATCCCGTCCGGGCTCCGGGACTTCCCAGGTATGCGGAGATGGCATTCGTCTAATCTTCACTTATTCTTGACATATTCTTGACAACTTCGAGGGGGGAATTTTGGATAATGGAGGTGAAGGGGAGCAAACCATGAGAAACAAAATCATTGACATTGTGACCTTAGAGAGTTTTCTAATCTTCAGTTGGTCCTGCTATTCCGTCCAGGAGATTAAGCCCGAGGTGCTGGCTGCCGGTAAGCCGGGCGACTATGAAATCCGGAAGGTCGAAACAACTTCGGGCGAGGTCATCGAATTCTCCGGACAGCATCCGGCTAAGTTCATGAACGACACGATTCAAGGAACCGGAGTCATGACGCGCAGCCTGGAGGTTATCGAAGTCGCCCGGGTGGACATCCGACAAAAGACCTCCTCGACCTATCACGGAGACAAATCCTATTCCGTGGTGATGCGGGACGGCAAAACCTATCCCGTCGTCAACTACATCGTCGACCAGAATGATTCGACGCTTCTCTGTATGCTGAAGTCACTATCGAACAACGTCGCGGCGTCCTATAAGGTCGCGCTGGATGAGGCGAAAAAAGTCTGGGCCAAACAATTCGATATCGAAAGTGTCCTTTTGTTGGGAATTTTACTCGCGACCTCTTTGGCCGGCCTGGTCGGCATAGGAAGTTCGTTAGCCTTTGGGAACTGAGCGACGTTCATTCGGCATATTTATTTAAAGACCGGTCCTTTGCCTGTGATGTGCGTACAAGGCTGGCACCCTCTGCCTCATGTTTGGGGTGCTCATCTACCTGCGTCTGCCCGCCCTTGCGCAGATTGTGAGCCAGTCGTGAGAAGATACTCATCCCATCCTTCCTATCTGACCAAAGATTGACCCCGCGACATCAAGACCGGCCAAGAGACGGAGCCGGCGCTTTCTTCGTCATGGCAGCCCGCGTTTACCGCTCCGGCGCGACCTTTGAAGTGCCCGCTTGGCGTCCCTCGCGGTGTTTCGGCCAGATGTCGCGCCTACGAACGCGGCCTTGCCTCGGGAAAACGTAAAATTTTGCCTGTTGTCCGCCCGGCCACCCCGTTGCCCTCTCATGGTTTTCGGCATATCCTTTGCCCTCCGTTGTTCCTTTTACACCGGCCACTCACTTCTTCTTCGCGGTGAGTCATGTTGAGATTATACTCGCAAAGTAGGGGGGCGGGGGGCCGCATGTCCAGCCGGGGCTTTGATTGCAGTGCCGCCCTCATCCCAGGCAAAGCTTTGGCCGGTCTTAACGCTCAGGCCAAGCGCGGCGGCGGTTGGGGATTTTTAGGCCTACGGAGGGGATAGAGAGCAAGGTGCCGAAGAAAGTTAAACTAGAGGAGGAGTTCTGGGTCGAGTTACCTGGCAGGCCGTTCTTCCCGTCCTATATCACCCAGAATTGACGTAAGGCCGCGTTCTACTGAGGGGTTAAGGGGAAAAGTTTGAGGAATAAGGAATCTTTGGTAAGGAAGACCCGGAGCCCGACATGGACAGCGGGCCTTCATAAATCAAGAGGGGGACTAGGTTACTTCTGCGCTATCAACGTACCTTGGGCCGCCACGCACTTCCACTGACCACCGATTTTTACCCATGTATCCGTCCACACAGTTTGGCGGCTGAAATCTTTGCCTTTTTCTTTCCCTGTTGCCTTACCCCGACCGCTGACGACCGCCGTATCTCCGTAAACATGGACCTTTAGATTGTCGGAAACGTATGTCGTAAGAACATATTCGCCAGACTTCATATCGGCAATGTCTTGGGCTCCGGTCCAAAGAGTCCCATCGCTATTCGTAATGAATATATCAGAGGCATAAATCCGCTCGAGGAACGCAGTGTCGCCCTTCAATGCTGCGGTTTCCCAGTCCTTCTCCAGTTTCAATATCTCTTGTTCCACGCTCCCGCTTTTCGGCTGGGGCGCGTTCTGTGCCCAAGCAGCGACAGACAAGACCAAGACAACCACACCGAGTGCAATGGCAATTCGTTTCATCGGATTTCCCCTTGTTTTCCGTCGTCTTGAATATCACGGCGGATTTAAATATTTTACTATATCTATCAGAAAAGTCAATTTATATTTCTTAATAAATCTTTTGGCATGTCCCGTAGACTTCCTGTATGTGATTTAGAGAAACGTTATCCTGAGACATAAACCAAGGAGGGCCAGACTCGAAAAAACGGGATTCCTACAGACGCTGACATGACCACCGACGCCTTCTTCATTAACCGTACACCTGCCCTGACCCTGTGGGCCAGTGTCGTCGCGGAGCGCCTGGGCTTTGATTGCAGTGCCGCCCTCTCCCTAGGCAAGGCCTTGGCCGGTCTCAACGCTCAGGCCAAGGGGCGTCGCCTCAGAAGCTATAAGCCCGCGGAGCAAATATCGAGGCGGGGAGATTTCGGCAGGTCAAGCAATGTCCGCTACGCCATCATTTCTTTGCAAATCCTTGACATATTCTTGACAACTTCGACCAGGGAATTTTGGATAATGAAAGTGAAGGCAAGCAAGCCATGAGAAATCGAATCATCGCTAGCTTGATCTTAGAGAGTTTTCTCGTTTTCTGTTGGTCGTGCTATTCCGTCCAGGAGATTAAGCCCGAGGTGCTGGCCGCCGCTATACCGGCCAATCATGAAATCCGGAAGGTAGAAAAAACCTCGGGCGAGGTCATCGAATTCTCCGGACAGCATCCGGCTAAGTTCATAAGCGACACGATTCAGGGAACCGGAGTTATGACGCGCGGCCTAGAGGTAGTCGAAGTCGCCCGCGCGGATATCCGGCAAAAGTTTTCCTCAAACTATCACGGGGACGAATCCTATTCCGTGGTGATGCGGGACGGCAAAAATTATCCCGTCGTCAACAAAATCGTCGAACAGAACGATTTGACGCTCCTCTATATGCTGAAATCACTATCGAACAACGTCGAAGCGTCCTTTAAAATAGCGCTGGATGAGGCGAGAAAAGTTTGGGCCGAACAATTCGATTCCGAAAGGGTCCTTCTTTTAGGAATTTTACTTGCGACCTCTTTGGCCGGCCTAGTCGGCATAGGAAGTTTGTTCTTTAACCCCTTTTCGAGAGCCTTTGGGAAATGAGCGACGTTCATTCGGCATATTTATTTAAAGACCGGTGAAAATTGGGGGCGCGTGCGGCAGGAATGGAAGTGAAAGGGAGCAAGCCATGAGAAATCGAATCATCGCCAGCTTGATCTTAGAGAGTTTTCTCGTTTTCTGTTGGTCGTGCTATTCCGTCCAGGAGATTAAGCCTGAGGTGCTGGAAAACTCTGAGGGTAAGATATGAGTTGCGAAATAGGGGGGGGCCATGAAAAAGGCAATTTTTATTTTAATTTCTACGAGGCTAGATTCTTCGGACTTGTCCTGTCCTCTCGATATAGGAAAGCCCGGTAACAAGCCGTTTCGCAAATCGAGACCCGCACCCGCTTCCTCGTTCGCCTACGGTGCTTTTTTTGCCGGGAGGCGGTTCGCGGCGATTCGTCCGTCATTCACCACCAGCACGACGTTTGTCACCGCCTTGATGTCTTCCAGGGGATTGCCGTTTAAAACGACGAGATCCGCTTCCATACCCGGCCTGATCGAACCTGTCCGCTTTGAGATCCCCAAGGCTTCGGCGCACCTCGAGGTCGCCGCTTGAATGGCTTCCATCGGAGTCATTCCGATCCCCACCAATTCTGTAATCTCCCCGCCAATCGTGTCGCCGTTATCCGTTCCCGCAAGGACTCTCAAGCCCATCTTGTGTGCGCGCCGAGCACTATCGCGCACGCTGACGGCCAAGTCCTTATCTCGGGCGGCCCTGGCCTCCCCTCCCTGCGCGGTAAATTCTCGCATGCGCAACACTTGGCAGAACAGGCTCGCTGGCGGCGCAAGCGTAGCGGCAAGGAAAGACAACGAATTTTCAGTCTGATCGGGCGGTGGGAAAGCGGAGATCGTCGGCACGAAAAAAACATTCCTTTTTTTCATGAGCTCCAGCGTTGCATCCGTCAGATAAACTCCGTGCTCAACCGAATATACGCCCGCGCGAACGGCGGCCGCCACCCCATCATCCCCATAGGCGTGCACCGCCACGGGAACCCCGGCCTTGCGCGCTTCCGCGACTACCGCGGCCAGCTGTTCGTTCGAGAGCGCCCGCCCGCGCGGATCCGGAAAATGGGCGCCGTTGGTCGCGAAAACCTTGATCAGGTCCACATGATGATCGAGGTTGGCCCTGGCGATCCGGAGCGCGCCGGCCACTCCGATGTCGGCGACCCCGCGCAAATCCTTGAGTTGAGGGCAGTCCCCAAAAATTGTCGCCATATCACCGGGAATCGGAAATGTTCCGATGTTTGGCAAGACCGGATAGCCCGCCGCGAGAATGTCGGGAAGGTCGAATTCCCCGCGGCGATGCCGCTCGCGAAGATCGACATCGACGTAACGAACCGTAAACATGCTTCGGCCGGTCGTCATTCCGGTGTCGGCAAGGAGGCTTCGCGCGAATTTGATGTCCCAAGGATGGATATGGGCATCGATAAAGCCCGGCAACAGCCATAGGTCGCTGAGATCGAATCGCTTGGCATTGGCCTGCGGAGAGATTCTCGCGGCCGAAACGACCTTGATTTTGCCCTCCGCCACGACGACGGTTACGTCTCGCTGCGGTGCGCTGGATATTCCGTCAATCAGGTTCGCATGCTCTAACACCAAGGCGGGCGGTATAGGAATGGTCCGCGTTGTTTGAGTGCCTTTGCTTGAGCCCGATAAGGCAAAGATGACAAGAAAGATAAAAGCAATACGCTTCATGGTTCCCTCCCGGAAGATTTGCTTGCTATCTTAATACATTCATTAAGAAACAATAGTCAATGCGTCCGAGCCTTCCTTCATCACCGGAGTCGTAGTTGACTTCGATCCGAGGCCGGGATTATCCTACGCGACGCTTAAGGCCGCGCCTTCATGGATGTGGGGAGGACGGGGCTCCCGGCGATGAGGATGCAGGAGAATACAGATGAGGGCAGCACGACAAAGAGAATGAAGAGCTCGATACGATCTCCGCTCGATGTCCAAAACAAAGCATTCGACGAAATCGTCACCGGCCGGCGCTCGATCCGAAGCTTTACTATGGAGGTTCCGCCCCGGGCGACGATCGAATTAATCCTCGCCGCGGGACTGGCGGCGCCATTCGCGGAAGCCGCCGTCGGCAATGCTCGTGACTTCCGTCGGTTCGCCGTCTTCCCCCAGGGCGGCCAGGCCTTGGATTCCGTCATTTCCTTCCTCAGGGAGAAGGGCAAGGCCCAGCTCGATGCCATTCAAGGCCGCGAACCCAAGGATGCCCCATTCTTCAAGAAGCTCGAGGCGCTCGCCAACGGTCATATCCCGGGTCTTGGAACCGCACCCTATCTGATCGCCGTGGCTGAGCGGAAGGGGACGCCGTCCGTCGAGCAGCAGTCCATCGCGCATTGTCTCCAAAATATGTGGCTGAAAGCGACGGCCCTAGGCTTAGGGTTCCATGTCGTATCGGCACTGGCCATGCTGGCCGACGAACCCCGCTTCTGGGCACTCTGCGGCCTTCCAGCCGGCGTCTACGACCTCAACGGGTGCGCGATCGGCGTCCCTGCCTTAACTCCTCCGGCGAAGCCACGCCCGACGGTGGCCGAAGCGACCATCTGGTTGGGCTGATCTCCATATCCTGATCGGCAGCCGCCGCTGCCCGTCCTCGAAAGGGAGGGAAGAGCATGCGCCGAGTCCCCGTTGCTGTTCGCGCTATCATCACCGGCCTCATCGTTACCTTGGCGGCGACTTTGCCATGCGGCCTTCTCGTTCAGAGCAACCTGAAAGCAGCGACCCGGATTCCCTGGGCTGCTCCGGTGGTTCTGGCGTACCTGTTCCTGTAGAGGAATTCCCCGCGCCCAAAGCGCTGACATCTCCCCGTGTTTCCTTGACCCCCGTCCGTGACCGGGAATATTCTTTCGGTTCCATTGCGGACAAGAAGGTTCTTGTTGTCTAATGTTGAGGGATCGGGGTACTGACCATGAGCCTGAGCGACATCATCCGTAGATTCGGCCGCGGCGTGGCCTTCGCGATCGTCCTGGTCCTCATCGAAAAGCTCGCTTGGATCATCGAGCCGACGGTGTTCGGCCACCTCCTCGACCGGCTGATTGAGGCCGTCCAGTCCAAGACGCACGTCTCGTACGGTCTGGCGCTCTTTGTCTGGGTCGCCGTCTTCGCGGTCAACTCCGGCGTCGGCGCGCTGCGCCGCTCCGCCGGCGAGCGCATCTACCAGAGAATGTTCATCAACGTCGCCGTCTCCGTCGCGGAAACTAGCCAGGAGCAGGGCCTGGACGTCGCCACGGCCGCGGCCCGGACGGAGCTGTCCCGCGAATACATCACCTTCCTCCAGCGGCGCGTCCCGGACATCATCGAGCAGTTTTTCGATCTCGGCGGCACGGTGATCGCCCTCTCCTTCTTTGACTGGCGAATCTCCCTGACCTGCCTCGCCGTCGCCGTTCCGCTGATGTACATCAACCGCCTGTACACGAACCGGGTCACTCGCTATCACAAGGACGTGCACGACCGGAAGGAACGGCTCTTCGACGTGTTCCAGAAGCGAGATCTGCGCGGCATCCGTGAATACTACGAGGGCTTAGCCCGGCCCCAGATCCGTATCGCCCGCTGGGGCGCGTTCAATTTCTTCGCCCTGAGAATATTCCTCCTCTTCATTTTTCTCGTCGTCCTCTATATCGCCATCGACCTCGACGTCCTTTCGACCGGGAAAATCTACTCCGTGGTAGCTTATCTCTGGACGTTCATCACGAGCACGGAATACATCCCCGACCTCCTCGAAAGCGCGACCTCCCTCAGGGAGATCCAGGCTCGCGTCCGGCGGGAAGCGCTCCCGCTCGCGGAATCCGACCCCGCGGTGCCGGAGATCGGATGAAGAAAAGACGAGCCATGAACGCCGCTGTGAGCCGGCCTCGGAACAAGAAATCCGTTTTTGCGGCCATCGGCGCCGCGCTGATTTCGATGCTGTTCGTCCAAGGCTGCGCGGTGGCCGTGTTCCCGCCGGCCGTCGCCGGGAAGCCGTATGTGCGTCTCTACGGCCGGGCCGGCGATACGGCCGTCTGGATCGTCAACGGCCCATACATTCGGCAGAACCTGGACGAGGAATTCACGAATTTCGGACAGCACTACGGCTTCCGCTTCATTCCGAAAGACGAATTCTGGCTCGACAACGACGTCCTGCCCGGGGAGCGCGAATTCATTCTGCTCCACGAAATGCACGAGCGGCATCTCATGTCGCTCGGGTGGAAATATGCCGAGGCCCACGCCGACTCCAGCCGGATCGAGTACGACTGCCGCCGCTATCCCGAGAGGCTGGAAAAAGCCCTTCGTGCGGAAGTCGAAAAGAACCGGTAGGCGTCGCCCTGTTTTGTCCCCATCAGAAATGATTTCTCCTTGCGATCCCGAAGACAAAAGCGCAGGGCAGCGCCTCGTCGAAAAAAGGACTTGACTTTTATATACTGTGCGTAACATACTATATGTGACACCGTATCATTCGAGAGGCGGGATGAAATGACCAACGACCAGTTTGAAAACCTCCGGATGGAACTCCGGCGCGGCTGCATCCCCCTGGCGGTGCTGGCCGAGCTCCGCGCCGAGCAGTACGGCTACACTCTCAGGAAGGCGTTAGCCGACCTGGGGATGGCCGTGGACGAAGGGACGCTTTACCCGCTTCTCCGTCGCCTCGAAAGCCAGGGCCTGCTGGCCAGCGCCTGGCGCGAGGAGGACAAGCGCCCCAAGCGCTACTATCGACTGACCTCGGAAGGCCGGCGCATCTTCGACCGCCTGACCTCCGAATGGCAATCGATCACTGCATCGCTCGAAACGATCTTCAAGGAGACGTGCCATGGATCTCGTTGATCGCTACCTGAACGCCGTCGGGTTCTGGCTGCCCAAGGCCCAGCGCCGGGACATCCTCGCCGAGCTGTCGGAGGACATCCGCTCGCAAGTCGAGGAGCGCGAGGCCGCGCTCGGCCGACCGCTCGCCGCCGGCGAGATGGAAGGACTGCTCAAGGAGAAGGGAAGCCCGTATTCCGTCGCCGGCCGCTTCCTGCCCCAGCGCCAGTTGATCGGCCCCACCCTGTTTCCGATGTATGTCTTCGTGCTGAAGATCGTCGCCCTCTTTTATGCCATTCCCTGGCTCCTGGTCTGGTGCGCCCTGGTCCTCTTCGTGCCTTCCTACCGGGCCGCGCATCCCGGCCTCGGATTGTTCGGCACGCTCGGGTCGCTATGGACCTCGATGTTGACGACCTTCGCCGCTATCACCGTCGGCTTTGCGGTCGGCGAGTGGTCGCAGCGCCGCTCGGCGGCAAGACGCGAATGGGATCCGAAGCGCCTACCGGCCGTCCGCGACGTCTTGAAGATCCCGCGCTTCGGCTCCGCCGCCGAGATCCTCATCGATCTGCTGTTCCTCGCCTGGTGGCTCGGCAGCCTGCCGTTCCCGCTCGCCTTCAGGACGAGCGGCGCGCCCGCCGTATTCGGCCCCGTCCCGCTCTGGATCGATTTCCGGGCCCAGGCCTACGTCCCGGTCGCTCTGATGATCGTCGCCGCCGCGGCCCTCAGCGCGTTCGCTCTCGTCCGGCCCTACTGGACGCGCGTCCGCCTGGCCGTTCGCGTGGCGATCGATCTTTTCGTGGCGGGGCTGATCCTGTCCTTTCTCGGTCCCCGCGCGTCCGAGATCTCCACTCTCTGGGCCTCGGTTCAGGGCGCCCCTGCCGGCGCCGCGTCCTCGACTGGGATCCCGGCTTGGCTAGGCCTGAGCACGGCCTTGACGCTCGGCATCGTGGCCGCAATCTGCGTGGCGGTCTCGGTCCGCAACCTGATCCGCATCGCCCGCTATGAGACCCTCCGCGCCCGGAAGGCGTCGGCTGGGCCGTCGGCCTTGAAATCGGCCTGAGCCGTCCGCCTGGAAATCGGGCGCACCGCGTGATAGAATCCTCCCCATCGGGAGGAACCCATGAGTTCACGTCGCCCATTTCCATTCTTTTCACTGTTGTGGTCGCTGGTGCTGGTCGCGGTCGGGTCCGCCAGCCTCTATCTCACGTACGAGTTCGTCATCAAGCCGCGCCAAGCCATGCTCGACCAGATCGCCGAGCAGAAAACAGCCATTTCCCAGCTGGAGCAGGATAACCAGAAGTTGGAAACGTACCTCAAGCTGCTCAAGCATTTCGAGCGGCGCGCCCGGATCGAGGTTCTGAGCCAGACCCCGGATGCGAAGGGCGGCCTGCTCACGACGCTCCGCATCACCGAGATCGACGACGCCGGCAAGCCCGTGAGCGCGGCCCGGGACGTCTCCCTGCCCGGTCAGGAATTCTATTTCGACGCCCTGGTCATCAAGTTCGAGGATCATTTCGTCGAGGAAAACGACCCTCTCAAGGGGCGGGCCCTCATGATCTTCCGCCGGGTCTATTCCAATACGATGAAGCCCCAGGAGGGGGTCGTCATGGACGCCGAGGGCCGCGAACCCGAAGTCTATGCCGGGCAAAAAGCCCCGAACGATTTCGAGCGCGGGCTCTGGAAACAGTTCTGGGAGCTGGCCAACAACGAGGATCTTGCCCGCCAGAAGGGGATCCGGGCGATCCACGGCGACGCCCCGTACATGCGGATGGAGCCCGGCAAGGTCTATGAGATCCACCTCCGCGCGACCGGCGAGATCACCATCACGCCCGGAGCAGCGGTGACCGGCGTTCCGGCGCCCGTGGCGAAGTAGCCCTCCCGTCCCGGATCCGCCTCAGCGGTCGAGCATCGAGAGGAACGCCTCCACCCGCAGCCGCAGCTGCGGGACGTCGGACGGCGAATAATCCGTTACGATCTTCAGGGCCGGCAGTCCGTGCCGGCGTTCGAGGTGGCGCTTGAGGACCTCGGACTCGACGTCGTAGGTCAGGCAGGACTGCCAGACGAGGTCCACGATTCCGTCCGGCTTGAACTCCCGGATCAGGTCGTCGACGAGGTTCAGGCGGCCCGTGTTGGGGGTCATGCAGGAACAGGGGAGGTGGAAATACTTGCGGGCGATCGCTTCGAGCGGGTCCCCCTCCTCGGAGACATCCTCGGTCAGAGGCTTGAGCCCCGTGCAGTTCTCCTGGGCCACGACCGTAGCCCCGGCTTCCTCGATGATGTCGATGACCTTCTCCGCGCCGTAGGGCATGGGCACACCGGTCATCAGGATGCGCGGCCGCGTCGGCAGGTCGGGCTCCGCGGCGGCGGCCTCCGCGAGGATGTCCTCGTAGGCCTTCAGGTCCTCGGGGATGCCCGAGATCACGTTCTTCGCCGCCAGGACTTCGCGGCCGGTCAGGCCCCGGCCGGCTAACCGCGCGATCTTCCGGCGCAGCGCCCGTTCGCGATTCATCAGCCGGATGGCCTCCCGCAGGCGCTCGTCCGTGATCTCGGCGCCCGTCAGGTCCTCGAGCCGCCGCCGCAGGCCGGCGAGCTCGGACAGCCAGTGGCGGAATCCCGATTCGTCGTCGGGCTTCTGGGGGAGCTCAAGGACGGCCATCGGCTTGAAGCCTCCCAGGAGCTCGAACAT
Source organism: Candidatus Aminicenantota bacterium (assembly GCA_003141555.1). Classification (GTDB taxonomy): domain Bacteria; phylum Acidobacteriota; class Aminicenantia; order Aminicenantales; family UBA4085; genus FEN-413. The sequence continues at coordinate 37,377 of PLMN01000005.1, read as the reverse complement.
CTTCTTCTTGCCGTCGCACGTCGTCTCCGCGACCACGAGGTCGCTCAGCTCGAAGAAGGGGCTGGCCTTCTCCAGGGCGAAGCCGTAGCTCGACTTGATGAGGGGGCAGAGGCCCGCGGGCAGGTCCCGCTCCGCGGCCAGCGCGGTCTCGTAGCTTCCGCCGCAGGCGCTGACGGGCACCGCGCCTGCGGCCAGGACGAGCTCCCGCGGCGTGAACTCGCAGAACATCGAGACGATCTTCCGGCCCGCGGCTTTCGCCGCGCGGGCGTATTCGAGGGCGTTGCCGAACATCCGGTCGAACCGGTCGAGCGCCCGGACGCGATGGAGATACGCGCTCCGGGGCTCGGATTCGCTCTCGCCGCCGCACGAACCATCTTCCGTACGGCAGGCCGCCGGCGCGGACTCGCCGCAGCATGAGGATGCGGCGTCCTGGGAGACGGCCGTCGGTCCCGCGCCCGAGCATGGGGGGGCGCCGATGACGGCGGCGATTTCCGGATCCGACAGCCCCGCGGGCAGGCCGATCTTGCGGGCGGCCAGGAGCGCCGCGCCGAGCGCCCCCGTAAGGCGGGGATCGGCCGGGATGACGAGCCGCTCGCGGAGCTCGCGCCCCAGGGCCGCAACCATGGCCCGGTTGAGCGCCACCCCGCCCGTAAAGGCGACGGGCGGCCGGACTCCGATGCGCTCCGCGAGCCCGGCCACGCGGCGGGCGATCGAGCGGATGATCCCCGCGGCGATGTCTCCCCGCCGGAACCCGCGAGCCAGCATGCCGATGACCTCGGATTCGGCGAAGACGACGCACATCGAACTGACTTCGGACTCGGCGGCCGCGCCTTCGGCCAGCCCCGACAGCCCCTCGACGTCCGTCCCCAGAATGCGGGCCGCCACCTCGAGGAAGCGGCCGCTCCCGGCCGCGCAACGATCGTTCATGGCGAAGTCGCGGACGCGCCCCCCGTCGGCCAGGACGATGGCCTTGCTGTCCTGCCCGCCGATATCGATCACCGTCCGGACCTCGGGATGGAGGGCCGCGATCCCGGCGGCGTGGCAGGAGATCTCGGTCGTCACTTCGTCGGCGAAGGCGGCCTGCCCGCGGCCGTAGCCCGTGGCGACGATCCGCCGGATGTCGCTCTGCGCGCACTCCGCCGTGGCCAGGATATCGCGGAGGAGGGCGTCCGCGTCGGCGGCCTTGTCGGGGGTCCCGTCGCGGACGACGGCGGCGGCGACGCGCCTGCGCCCCGGATCGAACAGCGCGGCCTTCACGGCGCGGCTTCCCAGGTCGAGTCCCAGCGTGAGCTCAGTCATGGATGGCCTGGCGATCAGACGCCCGGAAGTCCGTTGGGCTTCCTTATCATCGGGATCATTTATCCTCTCCTCGTCGATATGTTCCGGGCGGGCCGGCGCCCGGTCAGGAGAGGGGATCTCTAGACGAGCGGCCGGCGGACCCGGTTGAAGGATCGACCCGATCCTTTGCGTGCCGCTCAGAGATTGCCGGTGTTCATGGCCTCGCTCTCATCGGAGAATGAAAGAAATTTGGATTCTAGACCTCCGCCCGCCGGGTGTCAAATTGGCGGCGGCTGGGGCCCCGGCCTTTGGCCGGGTCGTATCTAGCGTTTTCTCGAATACTTGAGCTTTCCCCGGACCTCTGCGTCGAATTCCTTCCGGGCTTCGGCCTTTCGTTTCTTGTCATCCGGCTTCTCCCGGTTCTCCGGTGTCGGGCTCTCCGTGAGGTTCTCTTCCGCTTTTTCGATTTCCACCGGCGTCGTTGGAATTTTCTTTTCCGATACCGCGTCCTTCGCTTTCCTGCCCGGGATCATATTCGCGACTTTCGTTCTCATGTGTTGTTCTCTTCGCCGACCCGTCCGGGGGAGCCGGCTTCTCCGGATTCCGTGTCTTATGGGTCTTCCCGCGGACAATTCTATTTTAACGCAGACCGCCGTCAAAAGATAATCTCGAGAAGATTGCCTTTCAAGGCTCCTCTTGAGGTATAATCGACCGCTTGAAACACAAAGACCTGTTGGCGGCCTACTTCACCATGGAAGTCGCCATATATCCCGAGCTGAAGACCTATTCGGGCGGCCTCGGCATCCTGGCTGGCGACTACTTAAAATCGGCCTCCGACCTGCGCATTCCGATCTCGGCCGTCACGCTCCTCTACAACTACGGCTTCTTCGACCAGCAGATCGTGGCCATGCGTCAGCAGGAGCGCTACAACCGGCTCGACCCCATCGAATACATGACCACGCTGCCCCACACCGTGAATATCGAGATCGAGGGACGTGAAGTTAAAGTCGGCTGCGCGCGGATGTACTACATCGGCAACACCAATTTCCCCCAGCCGCAGTACTTCCTTTTCACGAAGGGCAACGAGGGTCGCCCCTGGGACGACGAGATCACGGACAGGCTCTACAAGAAGGGCGACAACGACCAGGACTACTGGCGGATCGCCCAGGAGCAGGTCCTGGGGATCGCCGGGACGAAGATGCTCCACCTCCTGGCCGAATCGGGCGAGATCGAGCTGCCCCGGAATTATCATCTGAACGAGGGCCACGCGGCCTTCGTCCCGCTCGAGCTCATGAAGCGCTACGGCCTCGCCGCCGCGAAGGCGAGCACGGTGTTCACCACGCACACGCCCGTCGAAGCGGGCCACGACATGTTCGATTACACCAAGGTTAAGGGCATGCTGGGTCGCTATCTGGACGGCATCGACCTGCCGTCCCTCGGCGGCCGTGACCGCCTCAACATGACCCGGCTGGCGCTCAATCTCAGCCATTACGCCAACGCCGTTTCCAAGCGCCACGGGATCGTCTCCAGCGGGATGTTCCCCGACTACAAAATCGATAGCATCACCAACGGGGTGCATTCCCGCACCTGGACGAGCAAGGTTTGGAAGAAGCTCTACGACGAGTATTTCAACGGTCTTTATTACAATACGAACTGGCGGGCGGACCCTTCGCTCCTCGCGGATGTGGATCGCATCCCCGACGACGAGGTCTGGGCCGCCCATCAGGTCGCCAAGAGAAACCTCCTGGAGTACATCCGCAAGTCCACGGGTGAGACGCTCGGCGAGAGCACGCTCACGATCGGTTTCGCCCGGCGGTTCGCCTCCTACAAGCGCGGCGATCTGATCTTTACCGATCTGGAACGCCTGGTCGAAGCCACCGGCGGCGGGCAGGTCCAGTTCGTGTTCTCGGGCAAGGCCCATCCGAACGACGAGACCGGCAAGAACATCATGACCGCCGTCCTGAAGAGCGCCGAGAAGCTCAAGGGTCGGGTCAAGGTCGTCTTCCTCTCCAACTACGAGATGGACCTGGGCCTCCTCATGACGGCCGGGGTCGACGTCTGGCTCAACCTGCCGCGGCGGCCCTGGGAGGCGAGCGGCACGAGCGGGATGAAGGCCGCCCACAACGGTGTTCCGAGCTTCTCGACCGTCGACGGCTGGTGGGACGAAGTGCCCCGGGAGGCGTCCGGCGAGCGGCGGGGCGGCTGGTCGATCGGGCGCGAGCCCGGCGAGGACGAGCTCGGCCGCCGGGACTCCGACTGGGACGATTTTGAAAGCTTCTGCCTCCGGCTCCGGGACGATGTCCGGCCGGCCTTCGCCGATCCGAAGGCTTGGGCCCGGGTGATGAAGGGGGCCATCAAGAACGCGAGTTATTTCAACACCCACCGGATGGTGAAGGAATACGTCACCCGCGCCTATGGGGAGAAGCTTGAAGACGTCGTCGTCAAGGACTAGAATACCCTCATCTCCCATGCCCTCGTTTGAGTTCCATGTCTCGCGCCGCATCCGGGAGGCCGCCGGACTCGAGACGTCTCTCTTCGGCCTGACCGGCAACGTCGTGCTGGCCGATTTCGCCGAAGCGCGCGCGTTCGCCGCCCGGATCAGCGCGGGACGTCCTCCCGGGCAAGCCGTCATGGCCGGCCAGATCAACGCCCTGGGGCTGATCGATGAGCTCCAGCACCTCGCGATGCGGGCCTATCGGCGGCGGGTGAAGCCCGACGTATTGGGTGAGGCGCTCGCCTGGCTGTCCGCCGGCCTCGGGGCGGGCTCCGTGGACGCGGCCCTCCTCCGGTTCGTCGAGGAGTTCCCGCCGGCGGCCGTCTACGCCGGCATCCAGACGCCGGAAACGTATCTCGCCGAGGAGACCGAAGGGCTTCCGAACCGCGGCATCGCCCTCGAGGAGATGCTCATGCTCCGCCTGGCGAACCTCAATCCCGCGTTCGCCCCGTTCAAGGACTTGTTCGACGACCGGGCCCTCGCCGCGGAGACGGCCTACGCGCGCATCATGGACGGCCTCCGCGAGTTTTTCGCCGCGCAGCCCCTCCTCGGTCCCGACAATCTGAACCTCATCGATTTCCTGAGGGCTCCCGCCCTCATGGCGCCCGATTCCCTGGCCGGCCAGCTCGAGTTCATCCGGACAAAGTGGAGCGGGCTGCTGGGCGATGTCGTCCTGCGGGCCTTGCGGGGCCTCGACTTCATCCGCGAGGAGGAGCGGGCGGCGTTCACGGGCGCGGGCCCCGCCCGGGGACCCGTCCTCGGCCCCGGGGCGCTGGCCGCGTCTCTCTCCCTGTTCGGACCCGCGGCGGCGGGCGCTTGGGATGAAAAGGCGCGGGACGTCGAATACGAGCGCTTCAGCCCCGACCTCGACTGGATGCCGAACCTTGTCCTGATCGCCAAGAACACGTACGTCTGGCTCGATCAGCTGTCGGGAAAATACGGCCGGGCGATCCATCGCCTCGACCAGATTCCCGACGGGGAGCTCGATACGCTCCGCGCCGCGGGGATTACGGGCCTTTGGCTGATCGGCCTTTGGGAGAGGAGCAACGCCTCACGGCGGATCAAACAGATGATGGGCAACCCCGAGGCGGTCGCCTCGGCGTATTCGCTTTTCGATTACGCGATCGCCGGCGATCTGGGCGGCGAGCCGGCCCTCCAGGACCTCAAGGCGCGCGCGATGCGCCGCGGCATCCGCCTGGCGAGCGACATGGTGCCGAACCACATGGGCATCGATTCCCGCTGGGTGATCGAGCATCCCGAATGGTTCCTGTCGCTCGATGCGCCGCCTTTTCCGGCCTACGCCTTTAACGGGCCCGACCTGTCGTGGGACGCGCGCGTCGGCATCCAGATCGAGGACCGATATTTCGACCGGGCGGACGCGGCCGTGGTCTTCAAACGGACCGACCGGTGGACGGGGAGCGCGCGCTATATCTACCACGGCAACGACGGGACGAGCTTCCCCTGGAACGACACGGCCCAGCTCGACTACCTCAAGGCCGAGGTGAGGGAGGCCGTGATCCGGACGATCCTCCATGTCGCCCGCCTCGTCCCGGTGATCCGGTTCGACGCGGCCATGACCCTGGCCAAGCGGCACATCCAGCGGCTGTGGTTTCCGGAGCCGGGGACGGGCGGGGCGATCCCGTCCCGCTCCGAGCACGGCCTGACCCGCGAGCAGTTTGACGCGGCCATGCCCCACGAGTTCTGGCGGGAGGTCGTCGACCGCGTGGCGGCCGAGGCGCCCGACACGCTCCTGCTGGCCGAGGCGTTCTGGCTGATGGAAGGCTACTTCGTCCGGACGCTGGGCATGCACCGCGTCTACAACAGCGCCTTCATGCACATGCTCCGCGACGAAGACAACGCCGAGTACCGCCAGGTGATCAAGAACACGCTCGAGTTCGATCCGGAGGTCCTGAGGCGCTACGTGAATTTCATGAGCAACCCGGACGAGAAGACCGCCATCGAACAGTTCGGCGACGGCGACAAGTACTTCGGTGTGTGCACCCTCCTGGCCACGCTGCCCGGGCTGCCGATGGTCGGCCACGGTCAGATCGAGGGCTATGCCGAGAAATACGGCATGGAATACCGGCGCGCCTATTACGAGGAGCAACCGAAGCCCTGGTTCGTGGAGCGCCACGAGCGCCGGATCTTTCCGCTTTTCCACCGGCGGCGCCTGTTCGCCGGCGTCGAGCATTTCCTGCTCTATGACGCTTTCCGCGAGGACGGGCGCGTGGACGAGAACGTCTTCGCCTATTCGAACCGGGAGGGAGGCGGCGAGGGCGCCGCGCGGGCGCTCGTCGTCTACCACAACAAGTTCGCCGAGACGGCGGTTTGGATCCGGACTTCGGCCGCTTACGCGGAGAAGACGGGCGGCGGGGGCGAAGGCGGCGGGAAAACGCTGGTCCGAAGGGAATTGGGGGAAGGTCTCGGCCTTCCCGATGAGCCGGCGGCATGGATCGTGTTCAAAGACTTTGTCTCCGGCCTCGAGTTCATCCGCAACGCGCGAGAGCTCCGTGAAAAAGGTCTGCGCGTCGACCTTAGGGCCTACGAGTGCCGGGTCTTCCTGGATTTTCGCGTCGTCAAGGATGACGGCGGAGAGGGGGAGGAATCGGGCAAAGGCCTCTGGGCGAAGCTTGCGGCCTATCTGCAGGGAGGCGGCGTCCCGAATCTGGAGGAGGAGGCGCGGGATTTCGTCGCCCGGCCGGTCCGGGAACCGTTCGGCGCGCTCGTCAACGCCGGCTTTTTCGGCTGGCTCCTCGGGAAACGGGTCCTGGAACCCGGCGCACGTCTGGATGCCGCGCCCGGCGAGCAGACCGCGAAAAAAGCCGGGGATGTTGCCCGCGGGGTCATGATAATGGCGGGCCTGGAGGGATCGGAGGGCTCCGGCGACGCCCGGGCGGCCGTCTCGGCGGCCGTGCGGCGCGATTTCGAGGCCATCCTCCAATTGCTCGTCATCGGCCGCCGTTTTCCCGCCGCCGGCTCGCCCGGGAATGAGGCGGCGGTTCGCTATCTGCTTTCCGGCTTGAGCGAGGGTGCCGCCGGCTGGACATGGCTGTTCTGCTGGGCGGGCATCCGGGCGCTGGGCTCGAGGGACCGGATCGCCGAATGGCGGCTGGGCCCGATAATCGCGGGCGCCGCGCGCGACATGGATCTCGATGCGGCTGCGGCCGAAGGGATGGCCGGCTCGCTCCTCGCCCTGGCTCCGTTCCGGCGCTGGGCTGAGGCGGGAGAGACTCCCGCGGATGTCGTCGCGCGCGTCGCGGAGACGATATTCACCGAGGCCGATGTCCAGCGGGCCTTGGGGGTCAACGAGTATCAGGGCGTCCGGTATTTCAACAAAGAAGCGTTCGAAAGGCTGCTTTGGCTTTTGATGGCGATCGCCGCCGTGGACATCACCGCGGTGGATTCGGCCCGGCCAGCGGCCGCAGTCCCGGGGGGCCTGCTCTCCGCTTACCGGGCCGTCGAGCTGCTGAAAGATGCCGAAGCGCGGTCGGGTTACGATTTCGACAAGTTGCTCCGCCTCATTAAGGGGACAGGCGACGCAATCCCTGAATAGGTGACAGAAAGCTGAATCCCCGATTTCAGCTCAATATTCCGGAAATTCGGAAATCAGGTTACTGTCACCGATTTCGGCGGAGGCCGACGCCGGCATAGATCGCCCGCCGCAGCAGATTGTTGAGCGTTGCCCGCGCCTTTCCCGCAGCGCAGTCGCCCGCTCGCAGGCCGAACCGCCCGTCCCCGGCCAGCCTATCGATGAACCGCCGAAAGTCCCGGCTTTGCGACCGTGCCGTCCGGACGCTGGCCGATTCCGCGGCCACGCGGAACGAAGCCAGGGCATCGGGGAGGACGAACAGATCTCCCCGCAGGAGCGCCCGGCACCAGAAGTCCAGGTCGAGGACGTAGAATTCCGAATCATGGAACCGGCCGAGGTCCCGGGCGAGCGCGGTCCGCATCAGCACCGCGCCCGGCTCGCCGATGAGATTGGTGCCGGCCCGGACGCAGGCGCGCACCGCCCTCCGCCCGTCCACCCGGCCCCGCGTCCTGCCGAAGGACCGCGTCATGATCGCCCGCCCCGCGCGGTCGATGATCTTTCGCGCGCCGCAGACGAGAACGACGCCCGCGTTCGCCGGGTCGTCGAGGACGTCCGCTTGGCGCCGCAAACAGTCCGGTTCGAGGAGATCATCCTGGGGAAGGAGCTTGAAGAGCTCTCCGCCCGCCTCGTCGAGCGACCGGTCCCAGTTCGCCCGCTGCCCGACGTTCCGGGAATTGACCTCGACCCGGATCCTCGGGTCGTCGAAGCCGCGCGCGATGGCGACCGTCGCATCCTCGGAGCCGTCGTCCACGACCACGAGCTCGAAATCGGCGAAGCTCTGGGCGAGCACCGACCGGATCGCGCCGCCGATGAACTCCGCCCCGTTGTAGGCCGGAATGCAAACAGAAACGCGCGGCGCCGCGGCGGTCATGGCTTCGCGTTTCCCTCCCCGCGCTCCGCTCCCGCGGCGCGCCCCGCACCCTCCGGCCGCGCTTCGGCCAACGGCCCCTTCCCGGCCGCGAAGCCGAACGCGTCCGCGACGACGTAGAGCGGCCGGCGCTTGACCTCGCGATACTGGCGCCCGAGATACAGCCCCAGGATGCCGAGCGAGATAAGCTGGATCCCCCCCATGAACAGCACGGTCAGGATGAGCGACGTCCACCCGGAGACGAGAGTCCCGGGGAAGCGGATCTTGTTGATCACGATCCGCAATCCCATCAGGAACGAGACCGTGGTGATGAGGAAGCCCACGGCTGAGGTGATCTTGAGCGGCTTGTCCGAGAAGCTGAGAAGGCCGTCGACGGCGAACCGGACCATCTTTTTGAGGGTGAACTTCGTCTTCCCCGCGTAGCGGCGGTCGCGCGTGTAGCCCACGCCCGTCTGCGGGAATCCGGCCCAGCTCACCAGGCCCCGGATGTAGCGGTTCTCCTCGCGGAGGCTCCGGAGCGCCGTAACGACCTTTCGGTCGAGCAGCCGGAAGTCGCCCGCGTCAAGCGGCATGTCGGTATCGCCGATCAGGCGGATGAGGCGGTAGAAGAGCTTGGCCGTCACGAGCTTGAACGGGTTCTCGCCCTTGCGCTTCTCGCGCACGCCGTAGACGACCTTGGCTCCCGCCTCCCAGGCCGCGACCATCTCCGGGACGACCTCGGGCGGGTCCTGCAGGTCGCCGTCGATGACGACTGCGGCGTCGCCCCAGGCGTGGTCCAAGCCGGCGGTGATGGCGAACTGGTGGCCGAAATTGCGCGAGAAGCTGATGACCCGAACGCGCGCATCCCGGGCCGCAATCTCGCGCAGGAGCTCCAGGGTCCTGTCGCGGCTGCCGTCGTCGACGAAGAGGATCTCGCCGTCGTAACGCGCGGCGAGCTCGTCGAGGACGGCTGCGGCCCGGCGGTGGAACTCGGTGACGACCGTCTCCTCGGAGAAGACCGGGACGACGAGCGAAATGAGGGGCTTCGAGCTCATGACGACCTCCCGCCGGGATTCCTCCGGCTCCGGACGGCCGCCCGCAGGCGGTCGAAGGCGAACCCCGCGCCCAGGCCCCCGAGGAGCGTGGTGACCGCGAGGACCACGGTGTTCTGGACGAGGCAGGCCGCGACGATCGACTCGGGCGCGACTTCGAACAGGCCGAACACGGCCACGGCCGCGAGCTGCGGCCCGCCGTAGCCGGCCAACCCCAAGGGAAGGAAGACGGCGACGATCGTGAACGGCACGGCGACGAGGATGGCCGCCAGAGGGATCGGCCGCCCGATGGCCTGAGCGGCGGCCGAAAGCGTCGCCGCGTTCAGGAAGGGGATGACCAGGCTGAGGGCCAGGGGAACAAACAGGCGGCGCGGTCGGGCGGCCGCTCCGGCGAGCAGGTCCATGCCCGAGCTCAGCCCAAACCACATCCGGGTCGAGCGGCGCTCGCGGGGCGCGGGGGCATCGACGACGGGCGGGCGGACCGCGGCCTTGATCGCGGCGAATTTCGCGAGCTTCCGCCACAAGGAGGTCTTCGTCAGGAGAGGAGCGGCCATCAGGCCGAGCCCCGCGATGAAGGAGGCGACGCCCAGGGCGAACACCAGCGCCGGATATTTGACCAGGAGGCCGGCTCGGAGGTGGAGGGCGAGGGCCGCCAGTCCGCCGACGAGGAACATCGCCCCCAGGCCCATCAGGCGGTCGATCAGGATGGACAGGGCGATGCGGGCCTTGAGCCCCGCCGGGCCCGCCGCCTCGTCGGCGTCCTTGGCGACGCCCAATCCGGCCATCAATCCGAAGCGCAGGACTTCGGTCACCGCCAGCGACCCGGGCGCCCACTGCCCGACCGCCTGGCTGATGAGGCTGGCCGTCACGACCCGGCCGAGGGGGACCGCGAGGCCGACGAGCCGGAGCAGGAGGGCGTATCGGACAAGCGCGACCGCGGTCATGGCCAGGAGAGCCGCGACGATCAACCCGAGGGCGGGATTCTTCCGAATGAATGCGTCGCGGAAGAGGCGGAGATCGAGGACGCCGATGAGCTTGAGCAGGACGAGGATCGCCGCGCTGACCGCCGCGGCGGAGCCGATCCGCAGCACCCAGCTCATACGGGCGGAGGGAGGCGTCATGCCCGCTCCCGGCCGCGCCCGTCGTTCTGCCTCATTTTAAAGCCGCCTTGCGAAAGACCGCGTCCACGCGGTCCCAGATTTTCTCCTGGTCATAGCCCGAAGCCGCTTCGATCGCGGCGTGGGCCATGCCTCGGCGCAACTCCTCGTTTATCAGAATTGGGCGGATCTTGTCCAGCAGATCGGCCGCCTCGCGGGCGCGAAAAAGCTCCCCATTCCGCCCCGGCTCGATCACGCTCCGGACACCGGGCAGGTCCGAAGCGAGCACGGGCACGCCGCAGGCCATGGCCTCGACGAGGACGATCCCGAACGCCTCGGAGGAATCGGTGGAGGGGAGAACGAAGAGGTCGGCCATCCGGTAATAGGCCGCGAGCTCCGCCGGGCCGACCGGATCGGCGAAGACGATGCTCCGTCCGAGGCCCAGACTCTCCGCGGCTTTCCGATAGTCCTCGCGGAGGTCTCCCTGGCCGACGATGAGCAGCCGCGCCCGGTCCACGGCCAGATTGGGCCAGGCTTCGAGGAGGAATCCGACGCCCTTGAAAGCGTGGGCCCGGTCCAAGCCTCCGACGAACAGGACGATCCGGTCGTCGGGCGCGAATCCATACCGGGCGAGGAGATCGGGATCCTTCGGGCCGGGGCGGAAGCGGGCGAGATCGATTCCGGGAGGGATCGCCGCGAACTTCCCGGGAAAGCGGGCGAAGGAGACTGCGGCGGCGCTATGGGCGGCGTAGTCGGCGGACGTGACGATGACCCTGTCCGCTGCGGCGAGCAGGCGCGGGGTCAGGAGGGCGGCGTTCGCCTTGAAGGCCAGCCCGGCCGCGCCCGGGCTGAAATTGTCCATCTGGTAGTTCACGACGAGCCGCAGTTTCCCGGCGCGCAGCTTTTTCCGGAGGAAGACCGCCTCGGCGCCGCCGTAAAACGGATAGTGGAGGTTCACGACGTCGAAGCCCGCGAGGCGCCCGGCGAGCTGGGGGAGGAACGCGCTGTTGCGCACCCGGAGCCAGGGCTCGAGGCGGTGGATGGCGAATGGCGCGGCGAGCTCCCGGTCGAGCCCGCCGCGAATTGCCGGACAAAAGACCTCCACTTCGTGTCCGCGGCGCGTCAGCCCCAGGGCGTAAGACCAGGCCATGTTGCCCATGCCGCCCTGGTAGGGTGGGAAGGTGCTGACGGTCAGTCCGATGCGCACGCCGTCATCTCCTCCGGCCCCGCGCCGCCCGGGCGATGCGGTGGCCGAGCATCCCGGCGTTGATCCGCAGCGCTGCCGGCAAGCCCCGGATGAACGCTCCCGCCAGCCCTTCCCGCCGGATCAGGGCGGCATAGCGCGGGAAATACAGGGGATTGAGCCAGTAGGCGCCCGTGGCCAGAGAGGCGGCGATGTGCGCCCGCCGGCGCGCGTCCGCTGGGAAATCGGGCGTGTCGCAGGGCGCGTCCGTCGTACCCAGTCCGAGGCCGATCAGGCTGCTCTTGTCCTCTTCGTCGAAGATCCGGCCGTGGCTCTCGAACCAGGCCCGGGCTTCGGTGCCCTTGTGCGGTTGGAAGAGGTTCCAATAGATCCAGGCCGGTTTCAGCGCCCGGGCCAGGCGGATCGACTCGCGCTCGGCCGCGGGGGTCGATTCCGGAAGGCCGACGATGAAGCAGACATAGAGGCGGATCCCGTGGCGCTTGATCATTCGCGCCGCGCGGACAATGTCCTCGAGCGTTTCGCCTTTGTTGATCGCGGCGAAGACCCCGGGATGGCCGGATTCCACGCCGATACAGAGATGGTCGACGCCGATCCGGCGGATGAGGTCCAGCATCTCGTCGTCGAACCGGTCCGCCCGCAGATTGTCGATATGGAGAGGCCGGTCGATTCCGCGCCGGGCGTAGTTCCGGAGGAACGTCTTGAACCGTTCGAGATCGAAGGTCGGGCAGTCGTCCACGATCCGGACGAATCGCGCTTTCGGCAGGCGCGGCAGGGCCGCCTCGACTTCGTCCAAACAGCGGGCGGGATCGCGGTAGCGGACGCGGCGCGTGGAGATAGAACGGACCGAGCAGAACGAACAGCCGAAGGGGCATCCCCGCGACAGCTGGAGCGGGTAGGATGTCAGGTCGGCCGATCCGCAGGCCAGGCTGAAATCGGGCGGGGGGACTTCGTCGAGGCTCGGCGGTTCGGCGCTGATGATCCGCGTCCCGCTCTCCCGCCTGAGCCCGGGCAGCTCCCGGGCGAAGGCGAGATCGCATTCGCCGCGGAAGACCGCGTCGGCCAGGCCCTCGGCCGCCAGCTCGTCGGCATAGAGCGTGGCGTGCGGGCCGCCCACCGCCAGGGGTGCGTCCGTCAGGCGCCGGATCTCGCGGATGAGCGCGCGGGCCCGGCTCATGTGGGCGGTGTAGAGTGTCACGCCGATGACGTCGGGTGATCGCTCCGCGATGAGCTCCGCGACCGCGGGCGCCCGCGGGGCGAAGGCGTAGTCCACGACGGCGGGCGAATGGCCCAGGTCCCGCGCGCGTGTGGCCATCAGGGTGAGCCCGAGATGCGGCCAGGGCGAGACCGCGGGCGCGGCGGGATCGTGCGGATTGAGGAGGAGGATTTTCACCGGGGGCCTCCCGCGACGGCGAGCTTCTCCGCGATCAGGATGACGTCCCCGTAAATATCGCCGAAGCTGTGGATCGGCCCGTAGTCGCCGGCGATGTTCTCCGCGATTCCCTCCTCGTGGCGATTGACGGCTCGGCTCAGGAGCGGATTCAGGAATCCCAGGGCGGCCAGGACGCCCTCCGGGAGTGTCCGCCGTAGGGCGCTCGCCGCCGTGGCTGTTCTCGTCGTCCGGCGCCGGACGGTGACGATCCGGCGCACGGCCATCCCGGCGGCGGCCAGGGGGGCGACGAGATTTACCTCGACCCGCCGCTTGTCGTAGATCCGCTGGAAGAAAAAAAATCGTCCGGCGGAAACGCGCTCCACGGCATGGGCCATGCCGGCGATTGTCTGCACGGCAAAGCGCGGCCCGAACGGGACGCTGATGAACAGCGTTCCGCCCGGCTTGAGGACGCGGGCCATTTCGGAGGCGGCCGCCGCGTCCCCGCCCTCTCCTTCCACGTGCTCGAGCACGCTGAGGGCGTAAGCGACGTCAAACGAGGCGTCTGGGTAGGGAAGCCGGCGGGCGTCCCCCAGCTCGAAGGCCATTCGGCCGCGGGCCCGCTTTCCGGCGGCGGGCCACATCTTCTCGTAGGGGCGAATAGCCGACGGGCTGATGTCGATCGCCCGGAGGCGGACGGGGTAGCGGTCGGCCAGGATCATTCCAGCGAGCTTGGGACTGCCGACGTCGAGGACCGCGAGAGGCCGCTCCTTGCCGCGGGCCCGCGTCGCCGCGGCCACGACCTCTTCCAAAAAATAGTACTCCGGGAACCGCGTATAGCTGTTGATGGGCTGGAGGATCGAGGATGTCGTCGCCCGAAAGCCGGACCGGAAGCCGTTCCGGAGAACATTGAGGGCGCCCGCGCCAAATCCGTAGGCGTAATACGCGAACTCTCGATAGCGGACGGGCTTCACCGCTTTCAGCCTATCGCAACGGCGGCTCGTTCCCGAGGGCCGCGATCTCGAAATACGGCGAATCGGGCAGGTTTCGGAGACGGAAAAAACTCCGCTCGGGGAACTGCTTTCTCAGGGCCTCTTCAGCGCCGGGGACGTCGTGGACGATCAGAATCCGGTCGGACAGGTCGGGCCGGGCGCGGCGCCATTGGAACACCCAGCCGCCCAGAGCCTTGAATTCGGGGATGTTCTCCCAAACCTTGCGGAAGCGTGGGGCCAGGACTACGGACTGCCCGCCGGCCGGGGGCACTGCTTCGCGCTCGATCCGGCCGTAGATGTCCTTCTGGGGCTGGGTCAACCGGTTCAGGGCCGCGCCCTGCCACGCGTTGAATGTCCCGAGCCCGAGGACCAGCGCGCCGGCCAGCATGCAGGCGGCCTCGCGGAAGGAAATGGCGCGCCGGGCGAACCACGCTCGGAGATTCGCCAAGCCATGGACCGCCAGGATGGTCAGGGGCACGGCGCATTCCGAATAGTGGATGGGGCCGACGATGTGGAGCCCCTGGTTGTTGTGGATCAGGGCCGCGGCCAGGATCGCCGCCACGCCCAGACCGAGCAGGCGCGTGAAGCGGTCGGTCAGGACGCCGAGGAGGGCCAGGAGGAGCCCGAGCGGGCCCAGGAACCAGACGATGAGCAGGAACAGGTTGAAGCCCGCGTTCTGCCCGAAGCGGGCCCAGAGCGAGCCGGAGCCGACGGCTCCGATCGAGCCTTCGGCAGTCAGGCGGGCGGGCATGAGCGCGTCGCCCGTGACGAGCCCGTTGTGGAGGGAGAAAAGCGCCAGGGGGAGCGCCGCGCCGAGCATCAGGCCGTAGACGGCCCGACGGCCCGCGCTCCGCTTCCGGAGGCTGCGGACGACGAGGTCGAGGACAAGCGGGGCCAGGAGGAACAGCGTTTCGATCGGACGGCAGAAGAATGCGAATCCGGCCGCGAGCCCGACCCGGGCCCAGGCGCCCCACGAGTCCGTCTTCTCGGCTTTGACGTAAAGCAGCAGGGTCAGGGCGATCAGCGCGCGAGAGAGAAGATGGGCATGGGTCGTGGCCGAAAGGGCGAAGGCCATCGGCGAAAAAAGAAAGAAGACGAACGCCAGGATCCCGTAGGCCATCGAAAGGCGGAGGCCGAGGAGGAGCATCAGGCAAAGCGCGGCCAGGGCCGCCGCGAGGGCGTAGATCCATGGGCCGGTGTGCGTGACCTCCGCGACGGCCCAGGCGACCTGCACGCCGGGGAAATCGAAGCTCGACACGCGTCCGTCGCGCACCGTCAGGAACAGGGTCGAGAAAGCCTCCCAGGGCTCGGGGGCGGGCACCGCGGCCTTACCCAGAGCGAGGGTCTGGCCGCCGAAGCGGGTAGCGTATTCGTCGTCGGTGACCGGATAGTCGGACACCACCACGGCGTGGGAAAGCCGGGCCGCGCCTGCCGCGAAGCAAAACAGGATCAGGGCGACGGCGATCCGCGTCCGCCGGTCCATCCCGTCGGCGAGCTGCCAGGTCTTGAGCAGGCGCGGGGCTAGCCAGGGGCCGAGGCCGAAGCCGATCAGGCAAGCCCCCGGGAAAAGGAGCAGGGCGTGGCCGAGCCAGAACAGGGCCTCGCCGGGCGAGACGTAGGTCATGGGCGATTGGAAGGTGATGACCAGGCCGGAGGCGGTCTCGGTCAGCCCGAAAAAGGCCAGGAAGAAGAGGGCGCCCGAGGCGAGAGCCAAGGCATGCTCTTTATGGAATTCGGCGCGGGGGACGATTGGGGCCGCCGGCTCGCTCATCGGGGGTATTGTATGTGTTAATCCGGCGCCAGGCAACCCGTTCTCGGATACTCGATCCTAATATTTGGATATCGCGTTGCCTGTCGCCTAATTTATCAGTGTGATACAATCCTAGGCGGATGGCTGGGCGTTCGAGGGGATGAGCGGCCTACGGGGAGGGGAAAATGAGAGCATCCAAAATCGCGGCCTTGGTCCTAGCCGGCCTGATGCTTGCGGCCTGCGGGATCAATTTTATCCCGTCCAAAGACGACTGGTATGCCATGCATTACTACGTGATGCAGGACTACGAGTGGCAGACCTATAAGCAGCTCGGGCCCACGGCCCGGCTCGAGTTCCAAAAGCTTTTCTGGACGGTCCGCTCGCCTTATGCCGAGGACGAGTTCAACAAGCGGTTGGAATACTGCCGGAAGACGTTCAAGCGGGAGAACGCGCGGCAGCCGTTCAACGTCGACCGGGCCCATGTCTATCTCCTGAACGGACCTCCGTCGCAGGTGATCTTCCAGCAGAACGATGCCTGGGGCGTGCAGACGGCCAACCCGTCCGCGGCCAGCGCGGGGCAGTTCTCGACGGGGACGAACGACCGGACGAATGAGGACGTGTCGGCCAACACCGCCGAGACCTGGACCTACCCCGCCGGCAACCGTCTCGTGAACTATGTGTTCCAGTATCGCTCCCCCAACGGCTGGCTCCTGCGGCAGTCATCGACGGACGAGGGCCGGTACCGCGGCGCGCTCGAGCTGTACAACAAGAACGGCTTCTTCGCCGTCTCCGATCCGGCCGCTTACCAGCAGAAGCTCGAGGCCTTGAAAGCCATGAAGGAGCCCACCCGGAAATAGGCGGTCCGCTTACCCGATCTTCTTGGCGCACAGGTAGGCGGCGGCGATCGCGCTCGGGATGCCGCCGATCTGCCCCACCCAGCACGATCCGATCAGGAGGTTGCGCACCGGGGTCGCGACCGTCATCTTCGACATCCCGCCCTCGTAGAATTTCTTGCGGGGGTTCCACGACCAGGCGGATGTCGCGCCGTCGGTATTGCCCGTGTAGCGCTCATAGGTCAGCGGGGTGGCCGCATCCTGGAATTCGATCGCGGAGCGCAAGCCCGGGACGATCGCTTCCGCCCGCTCGACGAGAACCTCCCTGACCTTGTCTTTGAGCGCCCGGTAGGCCTCCCGGTCGCCCTTGTGCCAGTTGTCCTGCCAGCGATAAGGGCTCATCGCCTGAATCATGAGCGAGGATTTTCCTTCGGGAGCGAGCGCCGGGTTGATCAGGCTCAGCGAGTGGAGGCCGAAGCCGCACTTGGCGAAGTAATCGGCGTCGCCGGGATCGGCGAAGTCGATATTGCCGCCCAGGGGGCTGTAATTGACGCTGTAGGCCTTCATGGAGCGCTCGAGCTCGGCGTTGGGCGTTGACAGGCCGAGATAGACGGTGAAAACGCCTTCGGAGACCTCCGCCCGGCGGATCTTCTCCATCTGCGCCGCGGGGACGAGCGCCGGATTGTCGAGGAGATTCAGGAACGTGGACTTGTAGTCGCAGGCCGAGATGACGAAGTCGGCCTCGAACCGCACTCCGCCGCTCTCGATGCCCACGGCCGCGCCGCCCGCGGTCAGGATCTTGTCCACCCGGCTCCGGAGCTTCAGCGTCCCGCCCGCGTCCTGGAATTTCGCGGCCAGGGCGTCGGCCAGGCGCTGCATCCCGTCGGCCACGTGCCAGTAGTCCTTGGTCATGGTGAGGAAGAAGCCGCCGAGGCCTTCCATCCCCATCTCGGGGTAGCCGATGTCCGCGAACAGGCGGTGGACGGGCGTGCCTTTGGGAAAGAAGGTGTCGGCCATGTCGAGAACGGTCTTGCCCTTGTATGCTTTTTGGATCCTGAGGTATTTCGGGCCCGCGAGGATGTAGGGGAGCGTCGCCCGGAGCGCCTTCAGGCCGGCGAACTGCATCGGCATGGGCTTGAGGATGAACGGCTCCATGACGGCGGACAGCTTGTCGATCTCGGCGAAATAGCCGTCGAGCCCCGCCTTCGATTCCGGAAAGGCGGTCCGGGCCGCGGTTTTGAAGTCGTCCAGGGTGCGGAATTCAAAATCGAAATAGGGGGATACCCAGCGGTCCTTTTTGCGGATCCTCCGGACCTGGTCCGCGATCCCGATGTCGGCCAGGGTCTTGTCCATGACCCCGGAGCTCTCGTAGGCCAGCGTCCCGCTCTCGAAATAGAACCCCTTTTTCCAGAACCCAGCCGTGTAGCCGCCCGGCGCGCTGTGGGACTCGAAAAGCGTCACCCGATGCCCTTTCTTAGCCAGCAGGCAGGCGGCCGTCAATCCGCCGATGCCCGAACCGATGATGACGATTTTTTTCATTCCCGCACCTCGTTTTCCGGATGTCCGTGCGGACGGCGGAATCATGATATGCCGGGACGGGCTCCGTTTTCAACGGCGGAAGGGGTTTCGGGCGCGCGGCGGACCGAAGGCTCGTCCTTGGACGGCGGATTTCATGGCCGAATATAGGTTGACAGGGGCGGCGCGCCTCTACAATAATGGCCCTTCCGAAGGAGGAAACGACCCATGCCCCACCCATCCCGCTCGAACGCGCTCCGGCGCTTCGCCCTTTTGTCCGTCCTGGTCCTGCTGGCCGGGCTGGTCTCGATCTCGGCCACGACGGCCAAGCCCTCGGCGTCCGCCCGTCCTTACGTCTGGACGGATCAGCCCGACGGCTGCACGAGCATCATGGTCGGCCGCCTCGCCTCAGAGGACGGTTCGGTCATGACCGCCCATACCTGCGATGGAAATTACCGGAACTGGCTGACCATCGTCCCCCACGCCAAATTCCCCGAAGGGACGAAGAACAAGATCTGGTCCGGCAAGATGCATACGGAAAGCCCGGCCGATGTCCGGGGCATGCTCCAAACGGGCGAAATCCCGCAGGTCGCCGAGACCTACCAGTACGTGAATTCGGCCTATCCGTTCATGAACGAAGCCGGGCTGGCCATCGGCGAGACGACGTTCGGCGGCCGCCGCGAGCTCTACAATCAGGAAGGCATGTTCATGATTGAGGAGATCGAGCGGATCATCCTCGAGCGCTGCAAAACCGCCCGCGAGGCGATCAAGCTCGCCGGCGAGCTCATCAAGCAGTACGGCTACGGCGACAGCGGCGAATGCATTACCATCGCCGACGCCAAAGAAGTCTGGCACTGCGAGTACATGGGCGAGGGCCCGCTCCAGAAGGGCGGCGTCTGGGCCGCGGTCCGCATCCCCGACGACCACGTCGGCATCTCGGCCAACATCCCGCGCATCAGTGAGATCAACCTCAAGGATCCCGACCACTACATGGCTTCGGAGAATGTTTTCAAGGTCGCCCAGGACATGGGCTGGTGGAAGCCCGACAGCGGCGAGCCGTTCAAGTGGTGGAAGGTCTACGGCGGCGTCCGCAAACCCTATATGATCCGCGAGTTTTACGTCTTCAGCACGCTCGCTCCGTCGCTCAAGCTGACCCAGGACCTGCCCGAGCTGCCGTTCTCGGTCAAGCCCGACAAGAAGGTTTCGATCCGCGACATGTTCAAGATGTATCGGGAGGCCTATGTCGGGACGGAATTCGACCAGGGTAAGAACCTCCTCATTCCGAAGCGGCCGGCTATGGGGCCCCGGGGCGGCGCGCCCGGCGGGGGAATGCCGCCCGGCGCCAAGCCGCCGGCCCAGGGCGCTCCGCCCGCGCAACCCGCTCCGGCCCAGCCCGTAACTCCCGCTTCCCCGACGACCGGGTTGCCCGCGCCGGAGATGATCCGCAGCCCCCTGGCCAACCCCTGGATGTCGGGCGACCTGGCCCAGCTGGCCAACGTCCTCAAGCCCGGCACGGTCCAGGGCACGCGGACGATCGCCATCAACGGCTGCGCCTACGCGACCGTCCTTCAGTGCCGCGGCTGGCTGCCGCCCGCGGTCGGGACGGTTTGCTGGTTCACGGTCGACAACCCCGGCCTGAGCGCCCGGTTCCCGATCTTCGCCGGCGTGACCGAGCTTCCCGCCGGCTACGAGATCGACGGACAGCATCGCTTCCGGACGGATTCGGCCACATGGACGATGCGCCAGGCCAACCGGCTGGCCCTGGTTCGGTGGGGGCAGGCCCAGAAGATGATGGAAGACACGGTCCGCCAGTTTGAAGAAAAAGGCCTGGCCGACCTGCCGATCGTCGAAAAGCGCTACCAGGAATTGCTGGCCAGCAAGACGCCCGACAAGGAGCCGATCAAGCCGGCCGAATACCTGACCCAGTATACCGGCGATTTCGCCCGGGCCATCCTGAATAAGTACCAGGAGCTTACCGGGAAGTTCTGGTACATGCTCCGGGGCGGGATCTAAAGGTCGGGACGTGCCTGCTCGGCGGGTCCTGTCGCCGACCAGCCCCACCGGCCTCCGGAAAAAGGGGACACAGAACGCTAGCCTCCTCTTAGAAGGCCAATCCTCGGGGTTCTGTGTCCCCTTTTTCCTCTCAATGACAGCGTAATTCGATGAAGCGGCTGGCGCGTCTCCTTGTTCTCCTCGTCCTCCTGCCGGCTTTCTTCGCCGCCGGGCAGACCCCGTCGGCCGACATCTTCCAGCGGCCGGAGCATTTCGAACGGAGCCGGGACTACGACGCCCTCCACTACCGCCTCGCGTTCCGGTTCGACGTCCCCCGCAAGACCGTCTGGGGGGAAAACACGGTGACCCTTTCGGCCTTGAAAGACGACCTGTCCCGGATCGCGCTGGATGCCGTCGATTTCGAGGTGACCGCCGTCGCGGACGCCGCCGGCGCGCCCCTGAAATTCGAGCGGACGGCGACGGAGCTCGTCGTCCTGCCGGGCCGGCCCCTCTCTTACGGCGAGATCTGCACGTTTACCGTCAAGTATGTCATCACCGAGCCCAAAGCCGGGATCAAATTCGTCCCCGAATCCGCCGACAGTCCGGCCCAGATCAACACTTACAGCTGGCCCGAAGACGCCCGCCGCTGGTTCCCCTGTTTCGACGCTCCGGACGACAAGGTCACCGACGAGCTCATCGCCACCGTCCCGGTGGGGGACAAGGTCCTGTCGAACGGCCGGCTGGCCGAGGTGACCGAGGACAAGGCGGCGGGGACGCAAACCTTTCACTGGTCCATGGACCAACCCCTCCCGACCTATAACATCATGATGGCCGTGGGCCCGTTCGAGGTCATCCGGGACCGGCGGGGCGATCTGCCCGTGGACTATTGGGTCGATAAGAACGACGTGCCCGATGCGTCCCGCTCGTTCCGGAAGACGCCTCGGATGATCGACTTCTACGCCCGGACCTTCGGGGTCGATTACCCCTGGGCGAAATACGATCAGATCTGTTATGCCGGCTACGGCGGGGGGATGGAAGCCACATCGGCGACCATGCTCGGCCGGAGTATGATCCATGACGCCCGGGCCGACCAGGACTTCCCGAGCGACGGGCTCATCGCCCACGAGCTCGCCCATCAGTGGTGGGGCGACCTGATCACCGAGCGGGATTGGGCCGACGTCTGGCTGAGCGAGAGCTTCGCCACGTACGCCGAATACCTGTGGACGCGCTTCGATCAGGGCGAGGACGAAGGGGCGCTCAACCTCCTCGACAAGAAGAACGCCTACCTGGGGGAGGCCCGGACGCGCTACATGCGGCCGCTCGTCTTCAATCGCTACAACAATCCCTGGGACATCATGGACGGCCATTCCTACCCCAAGGGGGCGGCGATCCTCCACATGCTCCGCTTCGTGATGGGGGACGGGCCGTTCTTCCGGGCGCTGAAGCAGTTCCTGACCGCCTACGCCTATCAAAGCGTGGACACGCATGACCTCATGCGGACGATCAAGGAAGCTACCGGGCAGAACATGGACTGGTTCTTCGAGCAGTGGGTCTACAAGGCCGGGCATCCTGTCTTCGACGTGAGTTGGTCCTGGGACGAGCCGGCCGGCCGGGTGAAGGTGAAGGTTGTCCAGACCCAGGATACGTCCAAGGGCGTACCCATCTACCGGACGCCGGTCGTCATCGGCCTGGTCCTCGGGGACAGGGTTGTTTCGGAGCGGGTCTGGATCTCGAAGAAGGAAGAGACGTTTTCCCTGCCTGCGGATAGCCGGCCTTTCCTCGTCCGTTTCGACGAGGAGAACTGGCTGTTGAAAGAAGCGGTCGTGGCGCGCTCCACGGAGGAGCTCCTCTTTCAGGTCAAGGGCGACGACGCCCTCGGACGGCTGGGGGCCGCAGGCGAGCTCGCGGTCCGGCTCGACGCTCCCGGCGTCGCGACGGCGCTCTCCGAGCGGGCAAAGGCCGACCCTTTCTGGGCGGTCCGGAAGGCGGCCCTCGAAAGCCTGGCGAAGGACAAGAGCCCGGCGGCGTTCGCGCCGCTGTTCAAGGACAGGTGCCTGGACGCAAGCTCCAAGGTGCGGGCGGCGGCCCTGCGCGCCTTGGGCGGCCTCAAGGACCGGCGTCTCGTTCCGTTCTTCGAGGAGCGTTTCGCCAAGGACGACAGCTATGTGGCCCAGTCCGAGGCCCTGGCGGGCATCGGGAAATCCGGCGACGCTTCGGCCGGGGCGTTTCTCAAGAAAGCCGCGGAAACGCCCTCGCCGCGCAACATGCTCCGGCGGAGCGCCGAAGCGGCCTTCAGGGCTGTTGGTGCCGTCCCGCCGGCAAAGCCATAGACGGGTTTTTCTTCTTCGGGATCGGGCCCTGATAATACACGAAGTCCGAATTTCCCCCGAAGTCCTCGGCGATCAACTGGAGATAGATCGTCTCCCCGCCTCCCAGCTTTTCAAAATCGATGGACAGGTCCTTCTTGGCGTTGAATTTGACCGGCTCGGTTTCCACCCAGACGTCGTCCTGGACCTTCGCGTCGGCCTTGGCCAGCTTGAGGAGGATCGGGACCACCCGGCCTCCCTCCTCGAGCTCCAATTCGCCGTAGTTCCCATCGCCTTCCTCGACATAGTAGACCTGTTCCCAATTTTCATCAGGATCCTTCACGTTGCCGGAGATGAGGGCGAAGGCCTCCAGGAATTTCCTGCTTCCCGGCGGGTAATAGTGGAAGGGCATGCTGATTTCGAGCTCGTCGCCGTCCAGGACATAGCTGATGTACCCGTAGGCCTTCTTGTTCCCGTCCTTGATGAACATGATTTCCAGGGGGTAGGATCCGGAGGCGATCCGGTCCTCCGAAAAATCGCCCGTCATGTCGCCGAGGATGAAAATGTCGTCCCCGGCGACCAGGCCGAACTGGAGGGTGACGTCGACGATGTTCTTCAACGAGGCTTCCGAGATTTTCCCGGAGATCTCGACGTTTCCGGACTCGTCGATCCCGACTTCGGCCAGGTCGTCCGTATTGGTCAAATCGGCGTGTTCTTCCGGAGGCAACGCCGCGCCGGCCCCATAATAAGAATGCAGCAAATCCCGCCAGACTCCGGCTTCCGGCAACTGCTCGTAATCCGCCTCATAATATTTTTTCTTGTCGGGGAAATAGGCGGCCAGGCCGGTCGAGTTCCTCTGCCCGGCGCCGTTCTTCATGTAGAGGACGGCCTCGGAGATGGCGCTCCGGATCTTGTCGCACACGGGCGCGAATTGGGGGTCGTTCTTTTCGAGAAGCGATGCGAAATGGCCCACGTCGATGGTGTTGACACAGCCGGCCGGATCCGGGTTTTTCCCATAGGCGTTCGTTTTGGCCCGCGCCCGTCCGAGATCGGCGCTGTTGGCCTTGATAGCCCCGTCGGCCTGGACGCGGAGGTCCTTGATCAGGCCTTCGATCCGGGCGAGCTTGCTCAAGTCCAACAGCGAGAGCGTGATCTCGTTGGCGGTCTCGTTTTTCTTGGCCGCGCCCTCGAAGCCGTCGATGATCGCCTTCCCCAGCTGGACGGGCGAGGCGTCGGGGTTGTCCCGGAGGATCCGGAGGCTGCGATAGTCCCAACCGTGGCCGGGCTCCGTCTCCTCAGAGGCGAGGAAATAATCGGCATAAGGCCGGAATGTCGCGGCCGTTTCCAGGGTTTGCATGAGGCAGGCGTCGAAGCCGATGAGGTCGAATTTCGGCAGGCCGGACCGCTTCAATCCCTGGGACAGGGCTTGCTTGAACTTCCCCATGTCCAGGGAATTGCCGTTCTCCGTCGATTCGTCGCCGCCGAAGCCCGGCCAGGCCCCCCCATGATCGGAGAAAACCAGGGCGAACTTCCGGGCGGGGAAATTGGTCACGCCCCAGGTGATGAAATCCGCGAGATTGCGCGGATCGCCCATGTCGAGCTCGCCCAGGTCCTTAATCTCCCGGAAGCTCCCCTTTTGGGCCACGAGATATTTCGCGGTGGTGAAATCCTTGATGTTGAGGAGCGGCTCATCCGTGTAGCCGGCCGCCCGGTCGATGAGAACGACAAAATTGACGTCCTCGTTCGATCCGACGTCCGCCATTTCCCTTAGATTTTCCAGCATCGGCGCTTCGAGATTGCAATCCGCCATACTGAACAACAGAAATGTCCATCCCGCGCGCGCTGGGGCTTGGGGCGCGGGGCCGCGGTTTTCCGGACTCGCCGGAGTTGCGGCCGTTCCTGCCGCAATCACCAGACAAAGGAGGAGGCTGGCCAGACGGAGACTTCTCGGGATGCGTAAATCCCTCATGGACCGGTACTCTGTGTCGAAACGATCGATCTAAGCGATTACTTGATCTCGGCGATGGGTTTGCCATCGACGATCTTGAGCGTCAGCTCGTTGATCGTGGGGAGGTGCAGGCCATGCCAAACCAGGCCCGTGCCCACGGCATCGCCGACCTTGAGGTCCCAGGCCGCGGCCGTTTCATGGGGGCCGAACTGAATGTGAACGGATGCGCCGTCGGCGAGCGTGTCGGTGTGGAGGATGTTCTCCTCCCAGCTGTCCTTATCGGCCGGGGAAATGTGGATGGCGTGGATGGTCGCGCCGGTGGCGTTGTGAAGAACAAAGTCCAGGGCCTTGTTCTGGGCGAAACCGGCCGTCAACAGGAGGAGCCCGAAGGCCGCGACGAAAGCGATTTTCTTGAACATTATTCCTCTTTCCGGCGATAAAAATCGCCAATACCTATAAATCCGATATGGAGAGTATACATTCCTCGTTTTCTGTTGTCAAGAAAAATAGGGGGCGCCGCGGCGGCCTACCAGAAGAAACCGAAGGTCGCGCCGAGAACCGGCTCCTTGAGGAAATCCGTGAAGGGAGTGACGGCGAACACGGTAAACCTATAGTTGGAGCCCTTGAATCCGAGGTTCATCTTCAAGGCGACGTCCGAAGAATACGATCCCCCCACGTCGGAGCCAACCAGCCACCATTTGGTCAGTCCGGCGCCGATGAAGAACCCAGGGCCCTGGAAATTCAAAAGGACGGCGGGCGCCACGAAGAACCCGCCGAAATTAAAATTGTGGACGATGATAAAGCCTTCGGGGCTCAATGACAGGTTGGGGCCAAGGAAGATATCGACGGTCATACCGCCCGTCCACAGGAATGGGTTGAAGGAGAACGATTTGTCCGTGACGACGCCGAAGTTGAGGGAGACTTCGGTCTGGGCGGAGAGACGGGGAACGGCGGCCAGTAGAAGCGCCGCGCCGACCAGAGCCAGGATCGTGAGTTTTTTCATCGAGCCTCCTTGCCGACAATAAACAATTATACCTTTATTTTATGCAAAGAGCTGAGGGCTTGTCAAAACCATCCCCGCTCCGGCGGCCGGCCGGGTTGACGCGGCCCGCCGGGAATGTGATACAGTAATCTCTCCGTTCGACGGCGTCCGCGATGAACGGGCCGGCCGGGGCGCCGGGCTTTCCCGGGGATTCGCCTCTGCCTCGACGGCTCGCGGCTCGATCCGGAAACAGCAAAGGAGGACCGTCATGGCGAAATTCGAGGGCATTCAATGGGCCGAAAGGCAGATGCGCTTCGGGCTCGTGGAGCGGGATTACGAACTGCTCCCGGCCGACGCCAAGGTCTTCGCCGTGTCCCGGTCGATCCACTATGCCTTGTTCCTGACCTTCGAGGGCATCCGCTTTTTCTGCCGGAAGCAGGCCGACGGCGGTCTCGAAGTCGTGTTCCTGAACTGGCACATGAACCTCGAGCGGTTTCGGAAGGGCATGGCTTTCAACCTGGGAAGGGACATGGAGCATCTCATCCCCTCCGTCGAGGACCTGGAAACCCTGTTCATCCACCGCTATTTCCGCGAGCCGGAAATGCGGCCGTTCTTCGAGGCGATGGCGACCCTCGGCACCCAGGGCTATCTCCGCCCGTTCACCGTGGACGAGGAGCAATCGATCGGGGTCACGTTTCCGGCCAGGCCTTCGATCCGGGCGGGCGTCAACCGCTATGACCGCTACCTCGGCGAGCCGTTCGGCGGCGTCGTCATCCCGAACCTCGTCCGGGCCGTGGGCGCGAACAAGACCGGCTGCCTCAAGCTGGGAATCAACTATCTGATGAGCGTCAAGGCCATCGAGGAGGCCAAGCGAATCGTGCCCGAGGCCGCCGCGGCCTTGTTCCTCGACGACGAGCTCCATCTGCCTCTCGACGAGCGGTGCGTGACCGAGTGGGATTCATCCTGCTGCCTCTTCGCCCTCCGCGACGGGACGGTCGTCAAGATCCCGGAGAGCAATCTCATCCTGCCGTCGGTCACCATCCAGGGCATCACCGCCATCCTCAGGGACATGGGGGTGAAGGTCGAGGAGCGGCCCCTGACGTACGGCGAGCTCAAGGCCCGGACGCGGGTGAACGAGCTCGTGGCCGTGTGCAGCGTCGGGACGGCGGGCATTCTCAACCGGTGTGCGAAGCTCGTCTTCGTCGACGGCAGGGGCCACATCCAAGGCGCGCACACGCCCGATACGGAGCATCCGCTTTATGCGAAGCTGGCCGAAGCGAAAGAATACTATTGGAACGTTTACCGCGGCGCGGCCAAACCGGTCGCGGGCATGACGGTCTACAAGTACACCCTTTAGGAGAAACGCGGCGCCGGAGCCATGAGATCTCTCTGGATCTATTTCGCGGCCGGGTCGGCGCTGATCGCCTGGTTTTCCTGGACCGTCTCGATCCGGTCCCGCCGGTTCCACGGCTTCGCCAAGTCGTCCTCTTGATGGATCTCGAACGAGGATTCGGGCGGTCTTTGGCCCCGGAATCCTCAGCCTAATATTCGTTCCGCCGCGATCCTAATATCGCCAGCTCTTTAAATCGGCGCCGAGCGGCGCGGTCTTGAGCATGCGCTCCACGGACCTGGGAATGTACATCTGATGATAGCGGAGGCGCGATAAGGCGTTCGGCCGGGTCGGATCTCCGTTCCAGCAGTGCTCGGCCCGGTCCCCATATTTCACTTCCCCGGCGTAATACGGGTCCTTCGTGCTCTCCAGGAACGACTCCATGAGATAAACGGCGTTGTTGAGATAGTAGTTGTCCATGTCGCCGACGTAGATGTGGATCTTGCCCTGGAGCTTCGGCCCGAGCGTCTTCCAGTCGCGCTGGAGGATATAGCCGAGATCGTAATGCTCCTTCCAATACTGGGCCACCGCCGGATCGATGACACCCGTCACCTTGTCCCAGATCGGCTTCGGATAGCCGTCCTCGCCGACCGGCCCGAAGACCGCCTGCCAGATGTCCCACTGCTCGCCCGAGCGGCCGTGGGTGGCGATCGCCAGCTCGCGGTGGTTCGCCTGCTCGAGGGTCGTGGCCACCTCGCCGAGGTAATTGCGCAGGCCCGGGCGGGGCGTCTTCTTCCAGTCGGCGTCCTGGTAGTAGGCGTTCTTGTGATCATAGATGTTGACGATGGTATAGGCCCGGAAATCGATCGGATCGGGGCAGGCCGCGTAGCAGCCGTTGAACTCATCCGGGTAGAAGACCTGCGAGGCGAGCGCTTCCCAGCCGCCGGTCGAGCCGCCGTAGAGGAAGCGCGCCCAACCCTGCCCGATCCCGCGGTATTTCTTCTCGATGGCGGGGATGAGCTCCCGGACGATGGCGTCGCCGTAGGGACCGAGGTTGGCCGAGTTCACGGCGTAGGAATCGTCATAGTAGGGATTGGCGTGCTGGATCTCGATGACGATGGCCCGCGGAAAATTCGGTCCGGTCCAGTCCTTGAAGAATTGGTAGGCGTACTCCTCTTGGGTCCTGTTGTAGCCGGCGACATGGAACCGCTCGCTATAGTCGGGCTTCAGGTTTGGATCGGGCGGCTCTTCCCTGAATCCCTCGAACGTGGCCGGGAAATGGCCGTGATAGATGATCAGCGGATAATGAGCTTGGGGATGGGTATCAAACCCTTCGGGGAGGAGGACGCAGGCGCCGATCTCCATCGGCCGGCCCCAGAAGTCGGACAGGAGCTTGCTCTGGATCCGCTCGTGCCGGATGTATTTCGTGTCCTTGGGGCGGGGGAGGGGCGGGATCACCTTGTCGAGGGCGAGAGCAATCGTCTCGCTTTTCTTCGGGTCGAGGGCGATTTTCCGGGGGGCGGAGTAGCGGTTGCCCGGCTTGGTGTTCCAGTGCTGGCCCTCGCCCTGGTCGATCGGCAGCTTGACCATGCGCCCGTCGGCCCTGTGGAACGTCTCGTAGACGTTGAGGAGCGCCTGGACGTAGTATTCCCCGGCCGGGATTTCGGCGATGCTCGGCAGCGGATAGCCGAAGGCCGCGGCATCGATCACGGCGGCCCGGCCGGGCGCGAGCCCGTCGACGTCTACGCCGAAGATGAGCTGCGTCTTCTCGTTGTCCGAGATCTGGAAGCGGGGCTCGCCCTCGCCGTTCTTCGAGATGAGAAGCATGACCCGGCCGTCGAGCGGCCCGGGCGTCCCCTCCGCCGGAAGGGTGACGGCGAATTTGAGCTTGGCCGCGGGCGATGCCGGCGCGGAACAGCGGATCCCCGCCAGAAGGACGAGCCCGAGGCAGGCGATGATAAAAAAGCTCCCCGGATTTTGATGGAAACGCGGGTTGTCCATGATGATCCTCCCTGTTGTTATTTCAAGATGATGATCGAATTCGAATCCGGGACGACAATCACCCCGCCTGCGGCGACGGGGCATTGCGCCTCGCCCGGCGTATCGTAGGCCGCGACGAGCCTGGGCGCGGCGGGATTGCGGATATCGATTTTCTTGACGCCGTTGCCGTCGGAAACGAAGGCGAAATCGCCCGCGAGAGCGACGGCGTTGGCGAAATCCCCGGCCGGGACCGTGGCCAGGAGCTTGGGCGCCGCGCGCTTTCCGATGTCGACGATGTGCAACCCGGCGGGCCCCGAAGCCACGTAGGCGGTCGTCCCGCGCACCGCGACCCCGTAGGGTTCGCCCGGGAGCTTCAGCGAGCCGACGAGGACCGGCTTGGCCGGGTCGCGGACGTCCAGGACATGGAACCCCGTGTCGCTGTGGGCGAGATAGGCGTAGTCGCCGTCCACGGCCAGGCCGTAGGCGAAGCCGGCCATCTTGTAAGACCCGAGAATTCTCGGCGCCTCCGGGTTCGCGACATCGATGATGTGGAGTCCGGCGAGGTCGGCCGTCAGGTAGGCGAGATTCCCCCGGACCACGATCGTCCGGGGAACGCCGGCGGGAATATTGAACGGCTGGAGAGGGCGAGGCTTGGCCGGGTCCTTGATGTCGAAGATCCGGACGGACCAGCGGTCGGTCACATAGGCGTAATCCCCTTGGACGGCCAGGCCTTGGACGCCCCGGAAGATGTCCGTCGTCCCGAACGGAATAGGCCGGGCCGGGTCGCGGATATCGAGGACCTGGAGGCCGGACAGCTCGCCGACGGCATAGGCGTACGGGCCTTGGACCGCCGCGGCGATGATCGAGCTCGGGGTGAAGAGCGATCCGGCCGGCCGCGGGCGGCGGGGATCGGAAATGTCCACGAAGAAAAGGCCCGAGAAATAATCCACGATGCAGGCGAGGTTGCCGGACAGGGCTACGCCCCAGCTCTCGTTGTACATCGTATATTTGTTCGTGGAAAAAACGGCCGGGACGGCGGGATTCGAAATATCAAAAATTTTGTATCCGCCGTCGTAGAGGTTGCCCACGCAGAGTACGGTCCCTTCGGCGGCGATGCTCCGCGCATAGCCGGAGGTCGTGGCCGATGCCGCGAGGCGCGGAGCCGAGGGCTTGGAGACGTCGATGATCTTAAGTCCCGACGCGCCGTCGGCGATGAAGGCATAGCGTCCCGAGACCGCAACGCTCTCCGCGGTCCCGTCGGTATCCAAGGCGCCGAGCACTTTAGGTTCGGCGGGGTCTTTGACGTCGACGATTTGGAGACCGGCACTTCCGTCGGCCAGATAAAGCAGATCGCCTTGGAGGGCGAGGCCCGTGGCCTCTCCGGACAAGGTCAAGGTTGCGGCGATCTTCAACTTCTCCGGATTGCGGATATCGGCTGCGAGCAGACCTGCCGGCCCGTTGGCGATGAAGGCGGTCGGCCCGCTCAGAACGATGTCCTTGGCTTCGCCGCCCGTGGGAAGGATCCTCTTGAGGCTCGGGGATTTCGGGTCGGCGACATCGATGACGGCCAGGCCCTGTCCGCCGGCGGCAAGATAAGCCAGCCCATCCCTCACCGCGACGGCATAGCCCCCGCCGACATAGAGCTTCGATAGGAGGGCGGGTTTCTTGATGTCGGAAATGTCCACGATGCCGAGCCCGTTCTGGAAAGCGCAATAGGCCAGGCCGCCCGCGATCTTGATGTTCTGGGCCTTGGTCCAGAGGGCGGAGCCGACGAAGGACATTTTTTCCGGGGACCGTTGGCCTGACGAAGCGGCCGGGAATCCCGGCGATAGAGCCATGACGGCGAGGGTGATAAGCCCGGCTGCGACTCCTCGAATCCTGGTCATCTTCGTGCTCCTCGCCCGCCTCAGATGAGGATGTCCTCGGCCCAGCCGAGCTTGATCAGCTCGATTTTGGCCATGTCGCTGGTCCCGAGGCCGTATTTGGCATCCGCGATCTGGATGTGTTTGGGAACCGGCGGAATTTCCTGGGCCGGGCCCAGCTCCTTGCGGCGTTTGGCCATGAGCAGGCGGAGGCCGATGGCGTCGACCGCCACCGGGTCGCGGCCGACGATCAGGCCATTGTAGTTCCAGACGTAGCGCCGGTTGAAGTTGTGGGGCCCGCGGCCGTAGTACTGGGGCGTCAGGACGCAGAGGACGTTCAGCCGCGTCTTGCCCTTGACCTGAGGAAGAAGGAACAGGCTTCCCAGATCGGCACAGCTGTCGGGGTGATGCGCGGGCTGGGAGACGTCGAACATGATGTAGTTCTTGATGCAGCCCGACATCCCCGCCAGGTAGTGGGTCCGCAGGGGGCGGACGTTGATCAGCGCCGTGGACTTCACGAAGATCGGGTTGGTCCGCACGGTGTGGTCGTCGAGGCCGATGGCTTCCTCTTTCACGCCGGCGTCCAGGAGGCGGCTCTTGATCGCCTTTTCGACTTCGGGCGGCGTGGGGAGGTAGGACCAGACGTTGCTTTTGATGCCGACGATGTCCTCCGGCTTGACCAGTTGCCGGAACGCGGCCACGGCGTCGGGCGCGTCGAGGAGCTTCGCGACCGCCTCATCCAGCATCTGCTGAATGATTTTCCCGTTGAACTGCGAATTTTCGTCGAGCGCTTCGGGGTGGCGGATGAGCACGACCCGGCTCTTGGAGGTTTGGGCGGGAGGGACGGTCTGGGCCGGGGCGAGCCGGGGAAGGCCGACGGTCGTCCCCAGGACGGCCAGGGTTGTTTCCCGAAGGAAATCGCGGCGGGTCAGAGGTTGTTTCATGCGGACCTCATGGTTGGGGGTAATTGACGGCGGCCAGGAGCCGTTCGGCGAATTCCGGGGAAGGGGCGGCGAAGACGATGGCCAGGAAATTCGAGCGGCGGCGGGCGAGCGTCCGGGGTCCGGTATTCGCTCCCGCACCCGCTGCCACGGCCACCGGCTTATAGCCCTTGGCGAAAGAAGCCTCGGCCGCTTGGGCCCCGATCTCATTGGGATAGTGGATGAGGAGCAGGCGGGCGGGATCGGCCTTTCCGCCGGCGTCGTATTCGGCCAGAATGCAATCCGTTTCGGGTCCGAGGCTCAGGATATTGTCGGCGGCGACGAAAAATCGGTTGTTCAGGTTGATAACGCTGTGGAAGAAGCAGGTCCGGTCCTTCTTCAAGCCGGATTCCGGGATAGCGCGGACCAGGGCGGGCGGCTCGCCGGACGGGCCGAGAACGGGGACGACGGCTTTGGCCAATTCGCGGAGGGCGGATTCGGCTTTTTCCTCATCGCCCGCGGCCGTGATCGAGACAAAATATCGGCCCTGCCAAAACCGCAGCAGACCGGATCCATACTCCGATTCCTGGCCGATCCCGGCATCCGGGTCCTGACGATCGCAAGTGAACGCGCCGAATGCTTCGGCGGGCGATCCGCAGTCGTAGATGTCGAGGGCGATCTCGGTCCCGGCCGTGTTCTTGAACTTCCGGACAAAGACCTCGCGGAGATCGAAGGCGAGATAGACTTCCGCCCCGCCGTCCAGGTAGTCGAAGATCGTTTTGCGGTCATAGACGCGGTCGGGGCCGGCCGACGTCCAGCCCGCGATTTCTTTCGGAAGGCGGGGCCCCAAGTCTTTCACGCTTCCTCCGACGAATGCCGCGAAGGCCAAGGCGGCCCCGATCGGCAAGAGCATCGATTTCGCCACGGCTAGCACTTATTCCCTCCGGATTTCAGCCCGGTTTCGTTTTCACAATATTGAGAATGGCGGGCGGTGTCAAATACGATGATTTATTTCGCGGCTTCGGGGATCTTCGACGTCCCGGGAAAGCGGGTCCGGATATATTCAGCGGCGCTTTCTGGGCTCAGCCTCGCGCTCCCCGGCCCGCTGCGGACATAAAAATCGCCTTCCGAATTCACCTCGGTTTCCTTCCACTTCAAGAAAACCGGTTCCGGGCTGCGCTGGCAGCTCACCAGGCAGATGGTCTTGCCTTGGACGATCTGAGTTTTGGGATCGATACAGGTGCTCGCGCGATCTCCGAGGCCGTTCCGCACGACTTGGGCGAGGTGGCGCATAAACTCATCGTCATTTTCGAACTTGTCTTGTTCGATTCCAGTCACCGACCCGTCGTCGGCAACACCGATCAGGAGATCTCCGCCGGCGGTATTGAGAAAAGCGGCGATAGTCTTGAGCGCCGCGTGAGTGATCGCTTTGTCGTCCTTTCGATTCTCCCTGAGATTCCAGCGCAACGTCGCTTTGAACTCCAAGGTCTTCGATTCGCCGCGCTTGATTAGCTCCTCGGCTTGACGATGAGCCCGCAAGTAATGGTCGAACAGGAAGTCCCTGAGCGCGTCGCCGAAAGTCCTGTCGTCCGTGATCCGTTTGTAGAGCTCGAAGTTCGAGTCTACGATCTCTTGGATGACATCCTCGACTTTGTGGTCGAATGTCAGGCGGACATTCTCGCGCGTATTGACCCGGGCGCTGGCGTCGAGGGCCGAGTCGTCGTTCAATTTTTCCAGGATTTGGCCGAGGGTGACCCGGTGCTCCGGACCGAGATTCAGCCCAAAACGCTCGTTCAGCTCGGCGATGATCCAGGAGAGCGGCTCGAGCTGTTCCGCGTCCTTCCCGTAATGATCTTTTGTGGTAATCGGTTCGAGCTGCCCGCCTTTCCTCTCGAGTACGATCCTTCCGCTTCCGGTCTGCTGGATGCGATAAGATTCCATATCGATATTCTGCTGAACCTCGCGGGGCAGCTCGTCCGGGTCGGCCTTGATCAATCGCCTCATGTGGCGGGCGAAGACATACAGCTTTTCCAGGTCCGTATCCTTGAAGGGCAGAACCTGGGCCAGAAACGCATAAAGCCGCACATAGTCGGTGATCTGGCCGCGAAAATCGTGCTGTTCCTCCCGTGAGATCTCGGCGAACCGGGTCATGACCGGATCGAGAACGGCATAAAGCTGATCCTGCGTCGCCTTTTTGTCGAAATAGACCTTGGCGAACCGCTCGACGTCTGCCGCCGTGAAAACCGGGAAGCCGAACAGCCTGCCTTGAATCTCGTAAAGCAAATTCGGATCGGTCGCCTCCGATAAAAGAGTCGTTTCATAATAGGGCTCGAACGCCGCCTGGATTTGGTCGGCTTCGTTGGCGAAATCGAGGACGATGGTTTCGTTCTTCTCCGGATGGATTCGGTTCAGCCGCGATAAGGTCTGAACGGCGTTTACTCCTCCGAGTTTCTTGTCCACGTACATCGTCTGCAAAAGGGGCTGGTCGAATCCGGTCTGAAATTTGTTGGCACAGATGAGGAATCGATACTCCGGCCGATCGAAAACCTTGGCCGTCTGCCTCTCCGGAATACCGTTCATTCCGGCTTCCGTGTAAGTCTGGCCTCCATCCGGCACCGTACCCGAGAAAGCGACCAAGGCCTTGAACGGCCATTTCTTTTCTTTGAGATATCGGTCTAAGGCCAACTTGTAGCGGACCGCATGGAGGCGCGATCGGGTTACGATCATCGCCTTGGCTTTTCCGTTGATCTCGTTCTTGACCTGGGCGGCGAAGTGTTCGACTATAATCCGCACTTTTTCGTTGATGGCGTGCGAATGCAGTTCCACGAACGACTTGAGGAGGTATTCCGCTTTCGCTTTGTCGTAGCGGGGATCGTCCTCGATCTTCTTGAGGAGCCGCCAATAAGCTTTGTAGGTCGTGTAATTTCTGAGGACGTCGAGGATGAATCGCTCTTCGATCGCTTGGCGCATCGTGTAAAGATGGAACGGCTCGAATTTCCCGTCCGCGCGCTTCGTCCCGAAGAGCTCCAATGTCTTGGACTTGGGCGTCGCCGTGAAGGCGAACATCGAAAGGTTTGGGAGCCGGCCGCGCTTCTCCATCTCGGACAGGATCGTGTTCTCGAGCTCCTCCTCGGGCGTCGCCGCTTCCGCTTCCTCCCGCTCGGCTTCTTCGAGGCTTCCTGCCGCGAGAACCGTCTTGAGGTCTTTCGAACTTTCTCCCGACTGCGACGAATGGGCTTCGTCCACGATAACGGCAAAGCGGTGCCCCGGCAGCTCGCCGATATCTTTCACGATCACCGGGAATTTCTGTAAGGTGGTGACGATAATCGTCTTTCCTGACTTGAGCGCCTCTTTGAGCTGGCGGGACGTCGTGTCGATATTCTCCACGACCCCCAGCGTCTGCTCGAACTGGCGCATGGTCGTCTGGAGCTGGCGGTCGAGGATGCGCCGATCGGTGACGACGACGATGGAATCGAAAACCCGCTTATCGGCGTCATCGTGAAGCGTGGCCAGCCGATGGGCAAGCCAGGCTATGGTGAAGCTCTTGCCGCTGCCCGCCGAATGCTGGATGAGATAGCACTGGCCCGCGCCGTGCTGTCGGGCGTGGGCGACGAGGCGCCGGACGGCGTCGAGCTGCTGATAGCGCGGGAAAACGAGAGTTTTTTTACCGGTTTTCCGGCCCTTTTCATCCTCTTCCTCGACTTCATGGATGAATTGGCGGATGAGATCAAGGACACTGTCGCGGCCCCATATCTTCTCCCAGAGATAAGCCGTGGCGTAGCCTTTTTGAGTCGGAGGGACGGGCGGATTTCCGGCACCCCCGAACTTTCCCCGGTTGAAGGGCAGAAAGCGAGTCTTCGCTCCAGCGAGCTGGGTCGTTACATAGACAAGATCAGGATCCACCGCGAAATGGGCGAGACAGCGGCCGTAGGCGAAGAGCGCCTCGCGCGGATCGCGGGATGTCTTGTATTGCCGGATGGCATCCTCAACGGTCTGGCCCGTGAACGGATTCTTGAGCTCGGCGGTGAAAACCGGAATGCCGTTCAGGAAGAGAACCATGTCGAGGCTCTGGGCGCTTTTCTCGCTGTAGCGAAGCTGACGGACCACGGAGAAGAGATTTGCCGCGTGCAGGCGCCGGAGCGCTTCGTTGAGCCCGCTCGATGGTCGAAAGTAGGCCAACTGGAATTTGCAGCCGGAGTCTTTGAGACCATTCCGGAGGACGTCGAGGGTCCCTCGCCGTTCGATTTCCCGTGACAGGCGTTTGAGGAATTGCTCCTTTACGGCGGCGCCATAGTGTTGTTTGAGCCTTTCCCATTCCTTGGGCTGTGTCGCGAGGATGAAGTCAAGGGCGTCGCGCGGAAGAAGACAAAGCGCCCCGTCATAATCTTCGGGCGGCCGCTTGCGATACCCTCCCGGCGCTAACTCGCCATAAGGTGCCGCTTCTTCGCGAATACCGCCGATCTCCCCGGCGCAGGCGTCCGGTCCGCTTCGGAGCAGCCCGCACTCGATCGTCTTTTCGAAGCTGCGCTCAGAGACTTCCATTACTTCCTCGCTTATCCAGTAGCCATTTCCATAAAGGCACGAATCGAATTCCGCTCTCCGTCTTATCAATATCCTTGGTGATGATCGTTAATCCTGAAATCCGCCCGCCGCAGGTCGTTTTGAATTCTTCGAGCGCTTCTTTTTCTCTCTTCGTGATTTCTTCGCCGAAGGTTACGTTGATTCCTTCGAGGCCTTTAGGACGGCGAACGACGAAGTCGACCTCTCTTTTCCCTTTCCAATAGAAACACTCCGCTCCATCCCGTTGGAGGTCGCAGAAAACGAGGTTTTCCGCGAGGCGGCCCTCGTCCGGCGAAAAGCGGAAAGCAACCGCGTTCCTCAATCCGTTGTCCATGACTTGGATTTTCCGCGGATTGACTTGTTGGATTTTCAGGGAATGAGAAAAGACCGGGAGGAGAGAAAGAAGCCCGATTTCTTCAAGATGTCCCACGTATTCCATAAGGGTATCCCTCGAAATGGGCGTCTCTTTCCGGATCGTCTGATAATAGTTGTGGACGGAAAATAGATTCGAGACGTTCGTGATTAGATATTTCGTGAGCATTCTTAAAAAAGCGATATTTCGAATGCCAAAATGCTCGACGAGATCTCGATAGATCAACAGATCCAAATATTCCTGGAGGATTTTTTCCCTGACGTTTTCTCCGGCGAGGGCGATTTCGGGAAATCCTCCCATGACGAGATATTCCATCAGGAGTTTCTTAGCGAGAAAGCGCTCCTTGGCATATTCGATATCGGATTCCGGTTCGAGGCCGCGAAATCTCAGATATTCCCGGAAACTCAGCGGATGGAGGGCGTAAGAAATCGTTCGGCCGCGCATCGCCGTGGACAGCTCCCGGGCCAAGAGCTTCGCCGATGATCCCGTGAGGTATATCCGGACATTCTCCTTATCCAGAATTCTGCGGACGTAGGTTTCCCATCCGACGACGTTTTGTATTTCATCGAAAAAGAGAAATATTTGATGCTCTTTGTTGCCGGGATACAATTCGAAGTATGCTTCCAAAAGATCATCCATATCTTTCAACGAGAGGGGCGTGATCCGGTCGTCCTCAAAATTGATCAGAAGAATCCTCTGGCGGCCGATCGTTTTTTCCAAACTTTGAATGAGCTGATAAAAAAGGAATGTTTTTCCGGTCCTTCGAGGTCCCGTGATGGTGATGACCTTACGAGGGGGAATCGCGTCCGCGTCGGGAAGTTGAAGATCTCTCTTCAAGACTTCAGGAAAATCGGACTCATGAAATTCCTTAATGAGGAGTTTGAATACCGCCTTTTTGCCTTCCATGCTGATTATTATATATTGTCTTTCATATAAGTCAATAATAGAGATATAATTGTCTTACATGAAAGACAAGTAGACCGATTCCTTAGCTCTATCTGAGAAAACCCTTTCTGGCTAGCTTCCGGGCAAGTTCCAAATGGATACGCTCGCTTGTGAAAGAACCCTTAATAAGCGATATTCTTATACATGACGTCATAAATAATT
>PLMN01000029.1 GCA_003141555.1 Candidatus Aminicenantota bacterium | reverse complement strand
TTTCTCGATTAGACACTACTGATTCATATTCATGACTTTATTTTCGATGGCGCCACCTGCCCAAAACGCTTCCGGCTTTTTTCAAATGCCTTTATCCCCCCTACCCCCCTTATGAACAAGGGGGGATTCGTCAGCGTTTTGGGAGAGGAACGGAGAGAGCGGGATTCGAACCCGCGATTCCGATTGCTCAGAATAACGGTTTTCGAGACCGTCGCCTTCAACCACTCGGCCATCTCTCCGCAAGGATCGACTCGGAATTCGCGTTGTGGGAGATCTATTATAATGATTCCGGCCGGAAAATAAACCCTTATTTCGCAGCGCGCCGGCATCGGAAGAAATCTCTCAGGAGCTGGCCGCACTCCTCCGCCAGGACGCCGCCCTCGATTTCGAGCCTGTGGTTCGTCCGCTCGAAAGGAAAGGTCATGATCGAGCCGACCGCCCCGGCCTTGGGGTCGAGCGCGCCAAAGACCAGGCGATCGATTCTAGCCAGGACGATAGCTCCCAGGCACATGGCGCACGGCTCGATCGTGACATAGAGCGTCGCTCCAGGGAGGCGGTAATTCCCGGCTTTGGCGCAGGCCTTGCGAAGGACGACGATCTCGGCATGGGCCGTAGGATCACCGTCGAGAATCGGGCGGTTGTGCCCCCTGCCGAGGATGCGACCGTCCGCGACGACGACGGCCCCGACCGGGACTTCTCCCCGTTCGGCGCCTCGCCCCGCTTCACGAAGGGCCAAACGCATGTATTTTTCGTCGGCCGTCATCGCGCCTCCCGGGCATATTTCCGTTCCTATTAACGGCAAATCAAGCTGGATTGTCAATCATCATCGCTCTTTGAGCTTCCTCGGCCTTGAGAACCGTTCGCAGACGTGGTATCTTGATTAAGATAGGGAAAATGAGAATCCATCCGGGCTTATTTCACCGATCGATTATTCTCGGGGCGGCGGTCCGTTTCGGGAACGACATCCTGGAGAGGCCCGCGGGTTCGAAGGAGAAGGCATGAGTCAGGATTTCCCCAATATCGAATTCCGGATGCCCAAGATGCCGAAGATCCCGGTCAAGGCCGTCCAGATCGGCCTGATCGCGATCGTCGTCGTGGTCATCCTGGCCAGCGGCATGTACACGATCAGCCCCGATGAAATGGGCGTCATCCAGCGGTTCGGCAAGTTCGTCCGCCTGACCGACCCCGGCCTCCATTTCAAGCTTCCCCTGGGTATCGAGTCCCTGAGCAAGGTCCCGGTCCAGCAGCAGCTCAAACAGGAGTTCGGGTTTCGGACGACAAAGCCGGGCATCCACTCGGAATACGCCTTTCCGGTCGACGCCACCAAGGAAGCGGTCATGCTGACCGGAGACCTCAACGTCCTGAACGTCGAGTGGATCGTCCAGTACAAGATCAAGGACCCCTATAAATTCCTGTTTAAGATGCGGGAAGCCCAGGCCACGTTCCGGGATATGAACGAAGCCGTGGTCCGGCGGGTGATCGGCGACAATTCAGTGGACGAGGTCCTGACCACGGGCCGCGACCGGCTGGCCCATGAGGCGCGGGAAGAGCTCCAGAAGCTCTGCAACACGTACGAGATCGGGATCGAGGTCCTCCAGCTCATCTTCCAGGACATCAACCCGCCCGAACAGGTCAAACCCTCCTTCAACGAGGTCAACGAGTCTCTCCAGGAGCGGGAGCGGAAGATCAACGAGGCCTGGGCCGAATACAACAACGAGATCCCCAAAGCCACGGGCGTCGCCGAGCAGGCCATCCGGTCGGCCGAGGGCTACGCCACCGAGCGGGTCAACAACTCCAAGGGCGACGCCAGCCGATTCACGGCCGTCTATCAGGAATACGCCCGGGCGCCTCTCGTCACCAGGAAGCGCCTCTATCTCGAAACCCTGACCGAAGTCATGCAGAAGATCGGCAAGAAGATCATCATAGACGGCTCGTTGAAAAACCTCCTGCCGCTACTCAACCTGGCCGAGGAGGTGAAAAAGTGAGCAAAAAGACGCGGAACATCCTCATCGGCCTGGCCGTACTTGTCCTCCTGATCGTCTTGGCCGACGCCCTTTATATCGTCTCCGAGACGAACCAGGTCATCGTCACCCAGTTCGGCGAGCCCATCGGCGGGGCCATCAACAAGGCCGGCGTGCATCTGAAGATGCCCTTCATCCAAAAGGCGAACTATTTCGAGAAGCGCTGGCTCGAGTGGGAAGGCGATTCCAACCAGATCCCGACCAAGGACAAGAAATACATCTGGGTCGAGACCTATTGCCGCTGGCGGATCAGCGATCCCCTGGTCTTCTTCCAACGCGTCCAGGACGAGCGGGGCGCCCATTCGCGCCTCGACGACATCGTCGACGGGGAAACCCGGAACGCGGTGGCCAACTACGACCTGATCGAGATCGTGCGGTCCTCGAACCGCGTCTTCGAGCGCTCGGAGGAGTCGGTGGCCAAGGACGAGTCCGAGGTCATTGCCAAGATCGAGCTCGGCCGGGACAAGATCGCGAAGATCATTCTCGAGAAGGCGGACAAGATCACGCCCGAGTTCGGTGTCGAGATCAAGGACGTCCAGATCAAGCGGGTGAATTATGTCGACGAGGTCCAGAAGAAGGTCTTCGAGCGGATGATCGCCGAACGGCAGCGGATCGCGTCCAAATACCGGTCGGAAGGCGACGGCAAGAGCGCCGAGATCCGCGGCCAGAAGGAAAAGGAGCTGAAGAGGATCCAGTCCGAGGCGTATCGCAAGGCGCAGGAGATCATGGGCAAAGCGGACGCCGAAGCCACGCGCATCTATGCGACGGCGTACAATCTCGACCCGGAGCTCTACCAGTTCCTGAAGACGCTCGAGTCCTACCGGACCGCCCTGGCGAAGGATACGTGGCTCCTGTTGTCCACGGACAGCGAGTTCCTCAAATTCCTGAAGTCCAACGGGAAATAGGCTCTCGCCTCGATTCGACGGAGGAGCGGATCGTCCTTTTCGGGGGCGTCTCCCCTATCAGGCCAGATACTCGACAAGCTTGTGCTTGTTCGGGAAGAGCGCGGGTGTGCCGCCCGTATGAAAGAAGACCACCTTCGACGAACGCGGGATAACGCCTTTCCGGATGATGTCGAGCAGCCCGATGAACGCTTTGGACGTGTAGACCGGATCAAGCACGATTCCCTCCCGGGTGAACAGCATCCGGATGACGTCCGCGACTTCTTTCGTGACGATTCCATAGCCCTCCCGGATGTATTCGTCGAGGACGCTCACCTCGGCGGCGGATACTCCCGTGTCCAGGGCCAAGGTTTTCTCCGTAGCCTTGGCGATCGTCAGGACCTCCTTGGCGAATGAATCCTTAGGGTCCGAGACGCTGATGCCGACGACCTTCACGCGCGGGGAAAGCGCCTTGGCCCCGAGGACCAATCCCGCCTGCGTCGCCCCCGAGCCGGTGGAATGGACGATGAAATCCGGATCGAAGCCGAGAGCCCTCGTCTGTTCAAGCATCTCCCGGTAAGCCAGCACGTAGCTGATCGCACCCAGGGGCCGATCCATTGATCCCAGGGGCATCGATCCCCCCACGGGGACGATATAGGGGCGGTGCCCCTTCGCCCGCTCCTCGGCGGCGACTTCCTCGACCGCCGCCAATGCGGCTTCGACCCCGACCAGCTTCCCGACCGCGGCATCCCGGATCCTGACGTCCGCCCCGAGGATATCGTCGAGGAGGATGTTTCCATCGCGCTCGGGGGGCAACGGGTACGTCTTGAAGAGGACCAGGATGGGCCGGATCCCGAAGCGCACCGCCGCCGCCGCGGTCTGCATGGCCCAGTTCGACTGCAGCCCGGCCCAGGTCACGACGACGTCGGCCTTCTTAGCCAGCATATCGGGGACGATGAACTCGAGCTTGCGCGATTTGTTTCCTCCGAAGGCCATCCCCGTGAGGTCGTCGCGCTTGATGTAGATCTCCGGCCCGCCCAGGTCCGCCGAGACGTTGGCGAGCTTCCTCAGCGGAGTCGGAAGATGGATGAGCTCGACTCGCGGGAACCGGGCGATCAGGCGCTCGATATCCGAAAAAGTCCATGTCTTCATGGGGCCATTATTAATCATGCCGGCGCTGGGATTGTCAAGCGGAGCCCGGCCGGGGGCGTCTTTCATCGATCGTTGGGAATCCGGGCGATGGTCCGGAGCTTGGCCAGGACC
Organism: Candidatus Aminicenantota bacterium; assembly: GCA_003141555.1. Taxonomy (GTDB): domain Bacteria; phylum Acidobacteriota; class Aminicenantia; order Aminicenantales; family UBA4085; genus FEN-413. The sequence continues at coordinate 411,188 of PLMN01000029.1, read as the reverse complement.
TCATCCATCTCGGCTTTCGGGCGCCCCCGGAGGGGAAGCGTGTCGAACTCCCCCGTCGGTACCTCGACCGATCCGAAAAGCAGGGCACCCAGCCCCCCGCCGACCAGCCCTCCCCCGATCCACCAGAGCCAATGCTGCGCCGTGCTCGCCCCTTTCGGGGAAACGACGTCCCCGGCGATCGCTCCGGTGAAAACCCCCTGGATCAAACCCGACAACATCCCTCGCGCCCGCGAAGTCCTTGGAATTCTGACGAGGGGGATGTCAGACAGGTCCAGGAACAGATATTGTCCCGACCCGGTCTCCCGAAGGACGAGGGTTTCGGACCGAACGGCGAGGAGTTCGCCCTTGATGATCGTGCCGTCTCCCCGAGTGATTTCGATGTCGGTCCCCCGACGCTCCCCCCCGCCCAGGGGAACGGGCGCGGACGCGAGGACAAGAAGCGCTCCGGCGATAAGGATTGAGGGAGCCGCCTTCCATCCTCTCCGACCCATCCTCTTCCGCATGATATCGAAGCCTTCCTCTCCATCATATCAGGAAATAGGGCCATGGAGAATGTCCGCCCGTCAGCCACCCTAAAAGCGGCGCGTCTTGGGAGGGTTATGCCGTCGAAGAGATCCTCAAAATCGTTGAGGCGGATGAAGCGTATTTTTGGAGGACGCACAACGGCGCCGAGCTCGATCTCCAGGTGATTAAGAAAGGCCGCCGGCTGGGCTTTGAATGCAAGAGATCGGATGCCCCGCGATTGACTCCCTCGATGCGGACCGCGCTCGAAACGCTCGATCTGGAAAGGCTTTATGTCGTCTATCCCGGCGACCGGGCCTATCCCCTGCACGACCGAATCGACGTCCTCCCCATCCGTGCCCTGGGAGAATTGCTGCCGAAGAAATAAGCGCGAAGATCTCAAGCAAAAAGCCGGCTGGCCGAGATCCGATGGCTTTTTTACGGTACCGGTAAATCCGTCACATTGGGGGAAGGTTCGATTTCAGCCGCGATCAGAGGCCGCTTAGCCGGGCGCTGATCAGGCGATTGAATGTACCAGCAATAGGAAAGACGCGCATCCGCCCGGATTATTAGAGTGGCCGAGCGGGCTGTACTCCTACCGGGGCCACTCCCAGCGGATCAGGTGCACGCCCGAGCCGAAGTAAATGCCGTCGGAATTCATCACCCAGCCGACGTTGACCCCCGGTTCATACTCGGCCATCAGTTTGATTTCGTTGGTTTTCGGATCAATCCGGATCACCCCTTTGCGGGTCAGGCCATAGATCATCCCGTCGGTGTGGGTTCCCATGCTGATTTCGACCATGGTGCCGAAATCAATCGGCCGGTGATCGACCACTTGCTTCGAGGCGATGTCCCAGACCGAGAGGGTGTTGGAAGGAAGGGTGACGACGAAGACCTTGCCGTCGGCGACCGCCATGGCCGGAGTGCCGATGTCGCCCGGGACCAGCGCTGCCGTCTGCACCAGTTTCTTGGCGACCGGGTCCCAGACGAAGAAAATCGCCTGGTGCTCAGAAGGCGCCGTGCCGCCGCCGCCGGCGACGTTGCTCCCCCCGAAGACGAGGTTGCTTTTCGGGTCAAAGGCCAAGGCGCTGATCGATTGGTTGCGGATCAGGTGACGGTAGTTTTCGACCGTTTTTCCCAACGCCGGGTCGAACACCCCCATGGAGCCGCCCAGCTCGCCGTAGGGAGCGAAGCTGCCCACGTAGAACTTTTGCTCGGGTCCCAGGATCAGGGCGCGGGGCCGCAGGTGGCCGTCGCCCACGGGGCCGAAGTTGCGCGGGTTGTTCTCGGGATTGTCGCCGAAATTCCAGGGCCGCTTCGGATCATAGCTGGAGACATAGGCTTCCGGATAGGCGAACATCCACAGTATGCCGTTCAAGGGGAGCATGGAGTAGAGCTCGCCCCCGGAATGGCTCGATTTTCCGAGAACTTCGTGCTTGCCGGTGCGCGGGTCGGTCCGGAACAGCCAGAGAGGGAGTATGGTGGAGCCGTAGATGTCGCCGTCGGGCCCTTCGCCCAGAACGAAGGGTCTCATCCCCTCGCTCCGGTATTCAAAATGACCCGAAGTCTCCCTGCCGCTCGCCGGGTCGCGCAGGGTCCATTCTCCGGTGGGCTCAATACCGACCAGTTCGCGGCCGTCTTTGAGTCGCAGCACCACGGCCGCCGGCGGCTCCGATTCGTCGATCGGCTGAGCCTTGCCGCCGATCAAGCGATACCATTTCCCGTTGTCGAGCTGGTAGGCGTTGCCGTCGACCGCTTTGCGCAGCCCCCCCATCCGCCCCGGGCCAGTTCCGCGACCGGGGTTCCGGCCAGCTCCGCCGGCCGCGAGGAATGGTGCTCGCCGGTGCGCGGGTTCAGGGCGATGTAATCGGGATCGGTGGTGCCGGCCCCGGTGTAAACCCAGCCGTCCTTGCCGACCACGATGGGGCGGGTGTACTGCTGGCCCGGCTTCATCTGCCCGTAGTCGGGCATCCGGCCGGTGTCGGTGTTATAGGCGGTTATCTTGCCGTTGCCGTACGAGCAGCCGTAGATGCAGCCGTCCTTCTCGCCGCGGGCCAGGGCCCAGACGTAGGTTTCGCTCTCCGCCATCTTGCCCAGGTTGACCACCCCTTTCTCCGGCCGGGCCGGATCGAAGCGCAGCAGCAGGCCGCCCCCGGCTTCCTCGTCGGCGGTGCCGATGTAGACGCAGTTGTCGGGACCCACAACCAGCCCCCAAGGATGGGTGCCGATGGGGGCGTTGTATTGCCGGGAAGCTCCCGTGTAGGGATCGATCTGCACCAGAAAAATGGGGGCGGCGTCCTGGGTGAAGATTGCGTATATCTTGGTCATCTCGCCACGCTCGTCGGGTCCAAGCGTCTGTTTATACACACCGGCGCGCAGTACCGGTATCCCCAGATCGACGAATTTTCCTTCCGCAGCCGGCAACCCGGCCGCAAGAGTCAACAGGATGAATGCAACAGTCAATAATTTCATGGATCTCCTTCAAGCAGTCACATGCTACACATTATAGGCGAAAATCAGGCCCGACGTAAGTCGTAGGGGCGCGTTGCGACGCGCCATTATTCCAGACGGGCGGCCATCGTGATCCGGCATTTGAACAAGCGGGAGATCGGGCATCCCGTCTCCGCCTTCCTGGCCGCTTCGGCGAACGCGGCGGGAGTCGCCTTCGGCACCCGGGCGCTCATATCGAGGTGGATCGCGATGACGGTCCAGCCGGCGTCGAGCTTTTCCATGGTTGGCTCCGCCATGGTCTCGATCTTCTCCGGAGTCAGGCCCGATTCGTTGAGTATCCCCGCTAGCGCCATGGAGAAGCAGCCGGCGTGGGCCGCAGCGACCAGCTCTTCCGGTTTGGTGCCGGCGCCGTTTTCAAAGCGCGAGCCGAACGAATACGCGGTATTGTTCAAAACCTTGGGGGATAAAAATTTGTTTTTTCGCTCCCCGCAACATTCCTTCCTAAAAAGCTTGGCATCAACGCTTCCCCTCGCATATAGAAGGCTTCCTTGCCGCGGATCGATGTCAAGAACGAGGAATAGAACCTCGACCCGCTCTTCGGCCGCCATCAGAGCAGCGTTTCGCAGTCCTTCACGAGGCGGCCGATTCAGGGCCGCCCAGCCCTTGGAGGGGACGGGCTTCCGGCCGCGTCGTGGACATATCGGTAGCCGACCTTGCCCTCGGGCCGACAAGAAATCCCAGGACCTCCCGAGCGAAGACCTCGGCCAGCCTCGCGTCGTCAAACGAACTCATCCCCTGAAAGACGCCCGCTTCGTCCACCCCGCCTTCGGTCACCAGAAAATGCAGAAGCGGGTGAGAATTGATCCGGTCCCCGAAGGTCTGGATGACGGCGACAACGCCGGGCTCAAGTGTTTTTACTTGATGATCGGCCGAAAGTAGCCGTAGGCCTTCTCGAAACGCTCGTATTTCGCGATAAAACGCTCAAAATGATGGGAAAGCACCCAATAGAGAACAGTCCGCTCGGGACGTCGAGGACGATAGACTCCCGCCATGGCCGGAGAAAAGCTTCAAGAAACCGGCCATCATCGAGAACATGACCACGTCTCCCTGGGAAGACGGAAGAAAGTCTAGCCCGGATCGGAGAATCGCGAAGATAAACATCAACCGGAGTTGACGCTCAGCGAAAGAAAGGGGAAGCGTATCCCCCTTTTCTTTACTTCGTCGGATCGGCCATGATCTTGGCCATCGCCGTCGATTGGAGATTGTCCACGAGGAGGACAATCCTGTAATCGCCATCCGGCGCGGCGCTGGAGATGAAATTCGGATCCTGCTGTCCCCGGATTTGGGCTATGATTTCAGGCGAAAGGTCGCTGAGGTCGCCCATGTCGCCGCCGCCGAATCCGCCCCGGCCACCGCGGCCGCCGGCCTGCTGGGCCTTCTTCTCGGCTTCGGTGCGCTCTCGGCGGATCATCAGGTTCCACGGGACGCTGTTGAGGCCCGCATTGGCCGTGCCCTTGATCTCGTTGATGAGCATATTGCCCCGATAGATCTGGATCTTCACCTCACCCTGAGGCCTGGCCTTGAGCCAGTACTGGATGGAGAGCGCCGATGGCTCGTTCTTCCCGTTGAAATTGCTCGAGCTCGAATTGAACCGCGACCGCTCGGCGTAGCGGATCTTCACGCCGGCGTCGAAGAGATGTCCCGGCTCGGCCAGGACGGCCGGGACCATCTGCTCGAGAGCCGAGATGTCGGCGATATAGATTCCGCGGCCGTGCGTCGCGACGATGAGGTCGTTCTCCCGCGGCTGGACCTTCAGGTCGTGGACGGGCTGGGTGGGCATGTTGCCCTTCATCTTCAGCCAGGTTTTGCCGCCGTCAAGCGAGACATACACCCCGAAATCCGTCCCGACGAACAGAAGGCCGGGGTTCCGGTTGCCCTCGCGGATGACGTTGATCGGTTCGGCGGGCAGATTCCCGGCGATCGAGCTCCAGGTCTGGCCGTAGTCGGTCGTCTTGTAGAGGAACGGCCGGAAATCGTCGTTGCGGAAGCCGGTGGAGGAGACGTACGCCGTGCCGGGGTCGAAATTGGACGGCGTCACGCGGCTCACCCAATAGCCGGGATTCCCCGTGATCTTGTCGCTGACCTTGGTCCAATTTTTGCCGTCGTCCCGCGTCACCCAGACAAGGCCGTCGTCGGTGCCCACCCAGAGCAGGCCCTGGATGAGCGGCGATTCGTCCATCGTCGAGATCGTGCAATACTGGATATTGCCGTCGCCGCCTTTGCCTTGGGGGAGCTTGGCCGGATCGTTGGTGGTCAGGTCGGGGCTGATCTCGGTCCAGGTTTCGCCCCGGTTCGCGGACTTCACGACGAGGTTGCCCCCGTGGTAGAGGACGCTGCCGTCGAACGACGAGACGACGACCGGCGCGCACCAGTTCCAGCGCGTCGCGGGCTTGATCCGGCTGTAGGCGATGCTCTTGGTCTCGCCCGTGACCAGGTCGAGCCGCGAGAGCGGACCGAATTGAGATTCGTTGTACAGGAAGCGGTCGGTCTTCCGGTCGAAGACGTTGTACATGCCGTCGCCGCCGCCGACGGTCTGCCAATCCTCGAGGCGGATCGGCTGGTTGTCCTTCTTGGCGCTCGGACCCATGAGCGAGCCGTTGTCCTGCAGGCCGCCCGCCACGCGGTAGGGATAGGACATGTCATAGTCCACCTGGTAGAGCTGGGCCAGGGCCAGAAAGTCGGGATGGTACCAGGCTTTGCCGCCGTCCCAGGTCACGCCCATGCCGTGGTCATAGCCGAGCAGCATGTGGCTGGAGTTGGCCGGATCGATCCAGAGGCCGTGGTTGTCGCCGCCGAAGCGGAACGGGCTGCCCCAGGTCTTGCCGCCGTCCTTGGATTCCTGGACGCCGACCGTTAGGGCGTAGACGTGCTTGTCGTCGTTCGGATCGACGAAGATGCGGCAGTAATAATAGCCCGGCCCCGCCCCGATGCTTTGCTTTTCAGGGCTGACCTTCCTCCAGGTGGCGCCGGCGTCGTCCGTGCGGTAAACCTCGCCGTCGATCATGCCCGTGCTCGACTTGCCCGCGATGACCTCCTTCATCCGGTCCTCGGGGGTCAGGCCGGGCTTGTTGGCGTTCTCGATGACGGCGTAGAGGATCCTGGGGTTCTTGGGATAGATCGTCAATCCGATCCTCCCGAGGACGCCGCCCGGAAGGCCCTGGGAGAGCTTATTCCAGCTCGAGCCGCCGTCCGTGGACTTGTAGATTCCCGTTCCCGGTCCACCGATCTGGAAGGTCCAGGGCAGCCGCAGCTTATCGTAAAGGGAGGCGTAGACAATGTCGGGATTTACGGGGTCGATGACGACATCCACCGCGCCGATCTGGCGGGTCCCGACCTTGATGTCCAGGGCCTTTTTCCAGGTCTGCCCGCCGTCGCGAGTCAGATAGAGGCCGCGGTCGGGATTGTCCGAGTAGAGGTGGCCGAGCGCCGCGACATAGACGACGTCGGCGTTCCGGGGGTGGACCACGATCTTGCCGATGTGGTGCGATTCCTTGAGGCCCATGTTCTTCCAGCTCTTGCCCGCATCCACGGATTTGTAGACGCCGTCGCCGGAGTACGTGCTCCGGGAGGAATTGGCCTCGCCCGACCCGACCCAGACGATGTTGGGATTGGTCGGGGCCGCGGCCACGGCCCCGATCGAGACGACCTTCTCGTTGTCGAAGATCGGGTCGAATGTCTGGCCATGGTTCACCGTCTTCCACAACCCGCCGGAGCCCGTGGCCGCATAAAACGTCGACGGCTGCTGGAGCGGGACGGCGAAATCGACGAACCGGCCGCTCTGGCGGGTCGGCCCGATATCGCGATACGCGATCGATTTGAGCATGTCCTCGTTCACCGTCTGGCCGAAAGCGCTGGCCAATCCGAGAAACGCCGCCGCCGAGAGCCCGAGAACAACGCTCAATTTCAGACGAGCTTGTAATGAAGTCCGCATGGATTCTCCTCCTTGATCATAATGGGAAATGAGAAAGAAAGGCGGGATTTGAAGAAAATTGGTTCGTTCATGCCGAAACGGAAAAATCGTTCTTGTGAATATCACAGCCGAGGCCAAAGGTCAATCGCCGTCGGCCTTGAGACCGAATCCCCGTCTCGATTAAAATAGATCCGGTGGAGGGAGGCGGAAAGGCCGCCTCTCGCCGGCTCACGCCGAGGAGGACCTTTGATCGAAACGAAATACCCCATGACCCAGGCGATCCGGATTCTCAAGGAAAAAGGCGTGCCCTTCGTCATCCATGTCTATGCCTACGAAGAGCACGGCGGCACGGCGGTCGTCGCGCGCGAGCTCGGGGTCGACGAGCACCGCGTCGTCAAGACGCTCGTCATGGAAACCGAGACGAAGGCGCCCTTCATCGTCGTCATGTGCGGCGATAAAGAGGTGTCCACAAAAAACATGGCCCGTTATTTGGGCGTCAAGGTCGTAGCGCCATGCCGCCCCGAAACGGCATCCAAGCATACCGGATACCTCGTCGGCGGGACCTCTCCCTTCGGGACGCGAAGGCCCCTGAAAATCTACGTGGATCGGACGATCATGGACCTCCCGGTCATTTACATCAATGCCGGGAAGCGGGGCCTTCTGGCCGAGATGGCGCCCGCTGACATGGCGGGCATCCTCAAGCCCGAGCTGGTCGATGTCGCCGCCTGAGCCGGCGCCCCGAACGCAATTCCGGGGGGCGGGCCGTCATCGGGTTTTCTTCAATGCGATCCCTTGCCCCAGGGGATAGAGTCCCGGCAGGGTGACCGGGAGCCTGCCGGTCACATCGATTTCTCCGAAGATGGCCCGCGCGGCGACGTCCTGGGCTTGGGCCGTATTCCTATACAGGCACAGGTAGGCTTCGACCTCGGGAAATTCCTTCAGGAGATACGGGCTTCCGAAATTGACCGCCACGACGGGCTTCCCGCAGGCGGCCAGGGTCCTGACGAGATCCACGTGGCCCGGATCGAGGCCGACGCTCCCCTTCCCGGCTCGGAGGCTCGAGAAAATGGCGCAGAGGACGACATCGGCCCCGGCCGCGTGGGCGAACGCCTCGTCGAGAGCGGCCTGACCCGTGTTCGCGTCGGCATAGAACACGGGCGTGCCCGGCACTCTTTTCCGGACGGCATCCCCGAACGTCCGTCCCGCAAAATAATCCGCCGCATCGCTGCTTAAGGAAAGGACGGCAAGCTTCTTTCCCGGAATAGCGAGCGGCAGGATATCCCCCGCGTTCTTGACCAGCGTCGCGGCCTTCTCGAACGCCGATCGGGCTTCGCCCAGCCGCTCCTTGCCGCCCAGCTTTGCCGGGAGGGCCTCGATGTCGACCAGCTTTCCCATGTGGAGGCCGGCCCGGGCCTTGGCTTCTAGAACCTTGCGGACGGCCTCGTTCACCCGCGCCATGGGCAGCCTTCCCGCCTTCACGGCTTCGACCAGGGACACCGCGACCTTGGCCGGCTCGGGTGGAAGAAGAACCTGATCCACGCCCGCCAGGATCGCCCTGAGAGCCGCCTCGGAGGGCGAAAACAGGTTCGTCACGCCGCCCATCTCCATCGCGTCCGTGACGATAAGCCCTTTGAAGCCCATCTTTCCCCGCAGCAGGCCGGTCAGGATCGCGGGCGAAAGCGAGCTCGGCAGATCGGGCGTCGGGTCGAGCGCCGGGACGCGGAGATGGGCAACCATGATCCCCTGCACTCCGGCTTCGATCAGCGGCTTGTACGGATACAGCTCGACGTCCTCGAGCCGGTCGCGGCCGGCGGCGATTGTCGGAAGCACGGAGTGCGAGTCCTGGTCCGTATCGCCATGGCCGGGGAAATGCTTGGCCGTGGCCAACATGCCCGCCCCCTGGCAGCCTCGGACGAAGGCCGCCGCCAGCCGGGTCACCGTCGCGGGATCCTCCCCGATGGCCCGGGTGTTGATGATCGGGTTGTCGGGATTGATGTTCACGTCTACGACGGGAGCGTAGGCCATGTGGATCCCCAGCGCCCGCCCCTCCTCGGCGGTCGCCCGTCCCATCTGGAATGCGATTTCTTCGGAGCCCGTCGCGCCGACAGCCATGAGCGTGGGATAGAGAGTGGCTCCCGTGATCTGGGTCCCGGCCCCTCGTTCGAAATCAGAGGCGATGAGCAGCGGGATTTTCGCCAGCGCCTGGAGCTCGTTGTTCAGCTGAGCCGTCTCATAGGCATCCCCCAGGAAAATGACCAGCCCCCCGATCTTCGAGGTGACGATCAGGTCCTTCAAAGACGCGAGCGTCTCGCTGTCCGAAGGAAAAAAGGCGCCCGTATAGCGGCAGGAAATGAGCTGCCCGATCTTTTCCTCGAGCGTCATTCCGGCCAGGGTCGACGCAACCCAGCGGACCTCAGCCGGTCCGAAGCTCAGCCCCGCTTTCGCGGCCGGACGCACGAGGCAGGCCTCGATTCCCAGGATCAGGCAGCCGAGGGCGAACATGGCTTGGAGGCGGGCCGACATCGGGATTCTCCTTAGGCCGGAGGATCGGGCGGACGCGATTCTCTTGTCCGAGGGCCGCATCGGATCAGGAATAGCGGAGCAGGCAGAAAACATCGACCTCGGGGTGGGCTTTCCGGATGGCGGCGACGCCGCCCAGGAAGGCGAGCTCGATGACCGCACCGAACCCGACCGGATTCCCTTTCAGGAGCTTCACCAGGTCGAGGGCGCTCGTCGAGGAGGACCCTGTGGCGATGAGATCATCGATGACGATGACCCGCTGTCCGGGTCGGATCGTGTCCTCGTGCATCTCGAAGTACTCGATCGCGTATTCGTTGGGCGCTTTGACGCAGACCGTCTTGCGCGGCAGCTTGCCTTTTTTGCGGATCACATCCAAGCCGAGCTTGAGGTCCCGGGCCACGGCCGCGGCGAACAAGTAGCCGCGCGACTCGATGCCGACGATGACTTCGGGCCGCTTGGCCCGGGCCCAATCCGACAGCCTATCGACCGTAAAATTGTAGGCCGCGGCATCGCGGACAAGGGGCGAAATGTCCTTGAACCCGACCCCGGGCTTGGGAAAATCCGGGACCTCGTAGATGTAGTCTTTCAGCTGTTCGATCTTCATGTCGGTCTTCCTCCCTGGAATGGACGGTCGCCCCGGGCTCCCGGCCGCGTCATTTCAATCCGCCGCCGGTCGTCGGCCTCGACGGTGATGACGACGACGATCGCCTCGATGGGAAAAGCGATCTTCTCGGCCCATTCGACGACGACGACGCCTTCGGCGAGATAATCTTCGAATCCCAGGTCGATCACATCGTCCCATCCCGACAACCGGTAGAGGTCGAAGTGGTAAATGGGGACCCTGGCCGGATAGACGTTCATGAGGGTGAACGTCGGACTGCAGACCTGGTGGACGTCTTCGAAGCCAAGGCCGGCGGCCAGGCCTTTCGTGAATACCGTTTTACCGGCTCCAAGCTCGCCGATCAGGAAAACGGTCTCATCGCCCCTCAGGTGGCCGGCCAGCTCCCGGGCGATGGCCTGCGTCTCTTCGGGAGATCGGGAATACAGGAGCCGCGGGAAAACCGGGCCCTCCGCCTCCCCGGCCGGCATTTTCTTCGCCGGGCGGTCCTGGGACGAGGGGCTATGTCTCATGGCTTATTCCATCTCCCTGGCGGCCGCCGGAAGAAAGCGGATCAGATCTCCGGCGATAAGCGCCCGCTCGCCGAGCTTGCGGGCGGCGAGATCGCCGCTCAGGCCGTGGAGATAGACCGCGGCCAGCGTCGCCCCGAGGACGTCCTTCTCCTGGGCGATGAACGAGGCGATCATGCCGCTGAGGACATCCCCCGAGCCGCCGGTGGCCATGCCCGGGTTCCCCGTGAGATTTGCGAAGACGTCGCCCGCGGGCGAGGCCACGAGCGTTCGATAGCCCTTGAGCACAAGGTAAACGCCGTGATCCTGGGCGAAACGCCGGGCCAGTTCGATCCTGTCGGCCTGGACTTCGGCGATCGTCAAGCCGGTCAATCGGGCGAACTCGCCCGGATGGGGCGTCAGGACCGCCGGCTTTCCGGCAGACGCCAGAATCGACAAATCCTCGGCGACGATATTGAGCCCGTCGGCATCGATGACGACGGGACCGGGAAACCCGGCCAGGACGGACCTCACGAGCTTTGCGGTCGAGGGATGCGTCGATATCCCCGGCCCAATGAGCCAGGCTTCCTTGCCCGGAAGGAGCTCTCCAAGGCGGGGAAGCGCCTCCGCGGCGAGCGTCCGTTCGGCCGTTTCGGCCAGGCCTTCCGTCATCAGCTCCATCATCGCCTTCGCGACGATGGGCAGACAACTCATGGGCGTGCCGACGGTCACGAGCCCCGCGCCCGACCGGAGGGCCGCTTTTCCGGCCATGACCGCCGAGCCGGTTTTCCCCCAGGATCCGGCCAGGATGAATACGTGGCCGTAGGTCCCTTTGTGCGCGGTTCGAGCCCGCTTCTTGAAGTGCCGGGAGATGTCAGCCTTCTCCACGAGACGGAGCTTGAGGCGGGCGTCATCGAACAGGACCGCGGGAATTCCTATCTCGGCGATGACAAGCTCCCCCGATAGCTCTTCGGCCGGAGGGAACACATGGCAGATCTTGGGCGCGGCCAGGGCGACCGTCAGGTTGGCTCGGACCGCCGGCCCCACGACCAGGAACGTATCCGAGGAAAGTCCCGAGGGGACGTCGACCGCGACCTTGAATCCTCGTGCCTTGTTGATGTCGTCGATGGCCTCCGCGAACAGCCCCTGAGCGGGCTGGGAAAGTCCCGTGCCGAAGATCGCGTCGACGATCACCGAGGCGTGCCAGAGGCGCGTTCGCTGTTTCCGCCACGCGGCCTCCCCTTCGATCTCGACGATCTCCAGCCCGAGCTTGTCCGCCACGGCCAGAGGAAGGGCCGCATCGCCCTTGATCTCGGCTTTCCGGGCGAGGAGCAGGACAAGAGGCCGGGCGCCATCGTCGGCGAGGCGGCGGGCGACGACGAGGCCATCGCCTCCGTTGTTGCCTTTGCCGGCGATCACCACGACGCTTTCATCCGAGATTCGGGGAAACCGCCACAGGATCTCGTCCGCGACGCGCCGGCCGGCGTTTTCCATGAGGACCGAACCCGGAATGCCCAGATCGTCGATCGCGGTCCGGTCGACCGCCCTCATCTCGCTTGAAGTGAGGATATTCATGGACGCTCCCGGGCCGGATTTTATCATAAAATTGATTTCGAGCTCCATTTATGCTAATTTGAGTTTCCTTTTTGGCCCGCCAACTCATTCCAAGATTGGAGGTTTTTACAATGTCTATCAAGGTTGGAATCAACGGCTTCGGGCGTATCGGCCGGAATCTCCTGCGCGCTTCCGAAAACGACCCCGAGATCGAATTCGTGGCGGTGAACGATATCACCGACGCCCCGACGCTCGCCCATCTCCTGAAATATGATTCCGTTCTCGGCCTCTTCGATCACGACATCTCTTCCGAGGGCGATGCCATCATCGTCAACGGCCGGAGGATCAAGGTCCTAGCCGAGAAGGACGTCGCCCTCCTTCCCTGGAAGGCCCTGGGCGTCGACATCGTGGTGGAATCCACGGGCAAATGGACCAAGCGGCCCGATATCATCAAGCATATCGAGCAGGGCGGGGCGAAAAAGGTCATCGTCAGCGCCCCGGCCGCCGACCCCGATCTCACCTTGGTTATGGGGGTCAACGACAAGGCCTACGACGGGACGAAGCACCACGTCCTGTCGAACGCCTCGTGCACCACGAACTGCCTCGCCCCCGTGGCCAAGGTCCTCCACGAGGCGTTCGGGATCGAAAAAGGCTTCATGACCACGATCCACGCCTACACCAACGATCAGAAGATCCTCGACGCGCCCCACAAGGACCTGCGCCGCGCCCGGGCCGCCGGGCTGTCCCAGATCCCGACCACGACCGGGGCGGCCAAGGCGGTGGGCCTGGTCCTGCCCGAGCTCAAGGGCAAGATCGACGGGATCGCCATCCGCGTCCCGACGCCCGACGTGTCGCTCGTGGACTTTGTGGCCATCGTGACCAAGCCCGTCGACGAGAAATCGGTCAACTCCGCCCTGAAAGCCGCCGCGGAGGGGAGCCTCAAGGGCATCCTCCAATACACCGCCGAGCCCCTGGTTTCTGTCGATTTCCTCCACAATTCCCATTCGGCGATCGTCGACGGCCTCTCGACCAAGGTCATCGGTGGAAACTTCATCAAGGTCCTGGCCTGGTACGACAACGAGTGGGGCTATTCCTGCCGCCTTCGCGACCTGATCAAGTTCATTTCGCGCTGAGCGGGGCCGGACCGATGCTGTTCATCAAAGATCTGAACGTCCGGGGGAAGATGGTTTTCTGCCGGGTGGACTTCAACGTGCCGCTCGACGACAAAGGCGCCATTCGGAACGACACGCGGATCCGGGCCTCGCTGCCCACGATCCGGATGCTGGTCGACGGCGGGGCCAGGCTCGTCCTCTGTTCGCACCTGGGCCGGCCCAAGGGCAAGCCCGATCCGAAGCTGAGCCTGCGGCCGGCCGCGGTCCGGCTGGCCGAGCTCCTGGGGCGGGAGGTGCTGTTCGCTCCGGACTGCATCGGGCCCGAGGTGGAAGCGCTCAAGGCCGGGCTTCGCGAAGGGCAGGTCCTCCTGCTCGAAAACGTCCGGTTTCACGTCGAAGAGACGAAGAACGACCCGGCCTTCGCCCGGCAGCTGGCCTCCGGCATCGACATCTTCGTCAACGACGCTTTTGGATCGAGCCACCGGGCCCACGCCTCGGTCGTGGGCATCACGGACTTTGTCCCCTGTTGCGCCGCGGGCATGCTCATGAAGACCGAAGTCGATTACCTCCGGCGGGCCGTGATCTCGCCGGCCAAGCCTTATGTCGCCATCCTAGGCGGAGCCAAGTCCGAGGACAAGATCCCGGTCATCGAAAACCTCCTCAACCTGGCCGATCACATCCTGATCGGCGGGGCGATGGCCTACACGTTCCTGAAGGCCAAGGGATACGGCGTCGGCAAATCTTTGGTCGAGGCCGATAAGTTGGAAACAGCGGCCAAGATCCTCGACGACGCCGCGGCCAAAGGCGTCGACTTCCGGCTGCCGAGCGATCATCTCCTGACCGCGTCGATCGAGTCCGGGACGGTGTCGGAGATCGCGGATTCATATCCGTTCCCCGCGGACCTCATGGGCGTCGACATCGGTCCCCGGACCATAGCCCAGTATGCGGCGATCATCGCCCAAGCCAAGACGATTTTCTGGAACGGGCCGCTCGGCGTCTTTGAAGTCCCCGCCTTCTCGGCGGGTACGATCAAGATCGCCGAAGCCGTGGCTGCGTCCGGAGCGATGTCCATCATCGGCGGCGGAGATTCGATCGCGGCCGTGGCCAAGGCGGGCGTCGGAGACAAGATCACCCATATTTCAACGGGCGGCGGAGCGAGCCTCGAATTCCTTGCCTATAATACCCTGCCCGGAATCGACGCCTTGGAAAACAAGTCTCATGCCTGATAAAAAGCCCCCTTTCGTCGCAGGCAATTGGAAGATGCACATGACCGCGCCGGAGACGCGGGCGATTCTCCGTCTGATTCTAAGTGCAGCCCCGGCTATGGCCGGGGCTGAGATCGTAGTCATCCCGCCCTATACCGCTCTCGGGGAGGCGGGCAAGATGCTCCAAGGCTCGTCGATTTCGCTCGGTGCCCAAAATCTGTTTTGGGAGGACAAGGGGGCTTTTACGGGGGAAATATCGGGTTCGATGCTGACCGACTTAGGATGCCGATATGTCGTGATAGGCCACTCGGAGAGGCGTCAGCATTTCGGCGAAACAGACGCCACGGTCAACAAGAGGATTTTCGCCGCGCTGCGGGTGGGTCTCCGCCCGATTTTCTGCGTCGGAGAGACTCTGGCCGAACGGGATTCGGACCGCGTATTGGCCACGGTCGGCTCCCAGATCGAAAAAGGCCTCGAGAACGTCCCCCCACAAGCGTTGTCGAACGTCGTTTTCGCCTACGAGCCGGTCTGGGCCATAGGGACGGGCCGGACCGCATCGCCGGGACAGGCGCAGGAAGTCCACTCGGCCATCCGGCGGAAGATCGAAGAAAAATATGGCAAAGAAACGGCCGCCCGTGCTATAATACTTTATGGCGGGTCTGTGAAGCCCGCCAATTCTTTTGCCCTTTTCCGGGAAAAGGATATCGACGGCTTCCTCGTCGGGGGTGCATCCCTCGAGGCGGAATCCTTCGTCCAGATCGCCAAAGAGGCACTGAGAGCGTATAAGGAAAAAACGTGAGCGCGTTAATAACGGTCATTCATGTTATCGTCTGCGTCATCCTGATCATCGCCGTCCTGCTCCAATCGGGCAAGGCGGCGGATCTGGCGGGCGCTTTCGGCGGCGCGGGAAGCCAGACCGCCTTCGGGCCCCGCGGCGGGGCGAGCCTCCTATCCAAAGTGACCGAGATCACCGCCGTTTTGTTCATGCTCACATCGCTGGGCCTCTGGGTGATGTCGGGCAAAGACACGTCCTCGGCCGTCAGCGGCGAGAAAGCCACCCCGGTCAAGCCGGCGGCCGCCGAAACCAAGAAGGATGCCAACCCGGCCCCCGCCGCCAAGGCCCCCGCGGCCGCGGGCGAGAAAGACAAGAAGCAACCTGAAGTAAAGCCAACCGATACGAAACAGCCCGCCGCCAAGGCTCCGGAAACAACTAAAACGGCAACCGGTCAAGAGACCAAAAAATAAACCCTCGCAGTGCTATTAGATGGCGAAGTGGTGGAATTGGCAGACACGCTAGCTTGAGGGGCTAGTGAGCCTTATACGCTCGTAGGGGTTCGAGTCCCCTCTTCGCCATTCTTCCTCCCGGCCGACGCTCTTCCTGAACGCCGGGGGGCTCATCCTTCCCGGACAACCTGAAGGATCTCGCCGGTCTCGATATCTTTCATGATCCGCTTCGTCTTCCCGTCCGGCATTTTCTCTTCCTTGATCAGCTTGAAGCGGGAATCGTCGGCCGCCACGCCCTTCTCCCTTTTTGAAGCCTCGGCTCCGGATGTCCTCCAGACGGCGAGATCGACGGGTTCCCATCTTTTCGAAGCCGCGGAGCGGTAACAGGCGTCGATAACGGCATTCACGACGTAGCCGTCGAAAAATGTCTCGCGGGGCGCCCGGCCCTCGTCCAGAGCATCGAGCATGTCGGCGAACATGTGGACGTATCCCAGGGCATGGACCTCGTCGCCTACCGGAAAAAGCCAGCCCTTGTCCCCCTCGGCCTTCTCGGCGACATAGCCGCCCTCCCCGACCGCGGTGAACATCTCGAACCCGGTCCGAAGAAAGTGGTCGAGCCAGATCGTGCCTTCGGTCCCGGCCACCTCGTCCCGAAGATCCATCCCGCCCCGGAACGTCCAGCTGACCTCGAACTGGCCGATCGCCCGGTTCTCGAACCGGATGAGGCCGATCCCCGAGTCCTCGGCCGCGATCGGGTGGACGAGCGTATCGGCCGTGCAGAGGACTTCGAGCGGCCTGACGTCCTTGCCCACGAAGCTCCGGATGATCTCGATGCAGTGGCAGCCCATGTCGACGATCGCCCCGCCGCCGGCGATGTCCTTGTCCCAAAACCAGGCGCTGTGCGGCCCGGGATGCGTTTCGCGCGACCGGACCCAGAGGATGCGGCCCAGGGCGCCCTGGGCGACGGAAGCCAGGGCTTTCAGGGTCTTGGGCGTATAGACCAGGTCTTCAAGATACCCGGCGAA
Source organism: Candidatus Aminicenantota bacterium (assembly GCA_003141555.1). Taxonomy (GTDB): domain Bacteria; phylum Acidobacteriota; class Aminicenantia; order Aminicenantales; family UBA4085; genus FEN-413. The sequence goes on along the minus strand of PLMN01000029.1, from coordinate 394,519 downwards.
GACCGCGGCTTTTTCAACGGCTTCGAGAATCTCGAGGGCCTCGGCCGCGGTTCGTCCCAGAGGCTTGGTGCAGAGGACGGGCTTACCCGCCCGGACGGCGGCGAGGACGGCGGTTTTGTGAAGGTTGTTGGGAAGACCGACGACGACGAGGTCGGTCTCGGGGTCCTCGACCGCCTTCACGATATCGCTCACGGCCCGGGGAATTCCCCATTTTGAAGCGAAAGCCCTGGCTTCCTCGTCCGTGGCGGCGCAGACCGTATGCACACGGTCGCGGCTGCGCGGACCGTGGAGGGTCATCGTATAGAACGTCCCGATCAGGCCGGCGCCGAGGAGCGTGATCTCGCGGCCGGGAGCCATGGGCCTATCTCCGCCGGCGCCTCAGGCCTTGGACGCAACCCAAAGCGAAAAGTCGGTCTCGGGCATCGCGCCCGAAATCCGGCCGAGCTCATAGCCTTTCTTCATCACCACGAAGGTCGGGACGGCCTTGATCTTGAATGCCCCGGCCAGCTCGGCCTGACGATCGGTGTCGACCTTGAGGACGACGATGTCGCCCGCCCGGCGGCGGGCCAGGCTCTCGAGGATCGGGGCCATCATGTAGCAGGGCATGCAGGTCGTCGAGGAGAAATCGATCAAGATCGGAAGCCCCCCCTCCTGGATCAGGACGGCGGCCTGCTCCGCCGTCGGCTCAAGGACTTTTCCCGGCTCGGGAAGCGGCGTCCGGCATCGGCCGCAGACAACCGCCTTCCCGCCGGCCTGCAGCGGATAATAGTTCGTCGCCCCGCAGGCAAGGCAGCTCGCTTTCAGCTTGTCGGGCGCCATGTCATCTCCTTGTCTTCTCCAGCAAGATCTTCCGCCGCCCTTCGGGAAACCGCTCGATGGCGTAGCGGAGGGTCGTCCGGGGGATCTTGGACCGCTTCTGGAGCAGAAATTTCTCGAGACGGGCCAGGTTGGTTTTGCCGGCCTCACGGAGGAGCCAGCCGTTGGCCTTCTCGATTAGATCGTCCTTCACCGGCAAGAGGCGGCTCGCGATGCGGTATGCGGCATCGAGGCATTTGCCCCGGCGGGCCAGCTTGATGAACGAGACCGCCGAGGCCCGCTTGACCCAGCGGTTGGGATGATCGGTCCAGGTCTTGATTTTGGGAATGAGATCGGCGTACTTCTCGAGCAGGGCGCCCACGCCGTCGGGGCACAGCAGATCCACCGACGCCCAATTGTCGCAGTAATCGCGGGCCAGCCAGGTCTTGATCAGGCCGAAAACCGGCCGGCCGAATTCCCGGCGGTATCGAAGGAGGATGAGCATAGCCAGGCTCTTGGCCTCAATGTAGGCGTTGGGCAGGAGGATTTCGCAGAGGTCCACGGCTTCCTTGAGTGTCCATCCGGCCTTGACAAGGCCGTACGTCTCCGCCGCGAGGTCCCGGAGTTCGACCGCGGGCCACCCGTAAGAGGAAATCTGTTCTTTGAAGTACCTTTGGGCCTGGACGGCCCGCTCCGGGTCGGCTTGGGCTTTGATGCGGGCGATAGCCGCCCTGGCGATATCCTCGGGCATGAGAGGGACTTTGGCCGAAGCCATCCGGGATGTCCATCCCTCGTCATGATGCAGCCTTCGTTTCAAAATTCTCACCTGCCGTGCAACTCGGAAGAAATCTTACACCTCCCCGAAAAGCCGTGTCAACGAATCGCCGGCTCGCCTATTTCCGCGGGGCCTTGGTCCCGACCTGCTCCTTCTCGAGGTTGAGCTGGGGGATGTCGATCCCGGTTTCCCAGTCGCCGAGGAGCCAACGGCAGAAGTAATCCGCCCGGATCCAGAAGAAATAATCGGTCAACGGCCCGTAGCCGTGCCGTTGGCCGGGCATGAGGACGAAGTCGAACCGCTTGTTCGCCTGGATGAGGGCGTTGGCCATCCGGATCGTGTTTGCCGGGTGGACGTTGTTGTCGATGTCGCCGGTCACCAGCATGAGGTGGCCCTTGAGGTTCTTGGCCAGCTCGGAGTTCTTTTCGATGGAGTACTCGAACTTGACCTTGCCGTCCTTGTCCACGACTTCCTTGACGCCGTGGTGCTTTTCGCTCCACCAGCGGTTGTAGATGTTGTTCTCGTGGTTGCCCGACGAGGAGACCGCGACCTTGAAGAAGTCGGGATATACCAGCATGGCCGCCGTGGACATGAACCCGCCCCCCGAATGGCCGTAGATGCCGACCTTGTCCAGGTCCACCCAAGCGTACTTCATGGCCAGTTGCTCGACGGTCCGCTTCTTGTCGGCCAAGCCGTAGTCGCGCAGGTTGCCGTAGCCGTAGTTGTGATACCACTTGGACCGCGTGGGATGGCCGCCCCTGTTCCCCACCTCGACCACGACGAAGCCGAACTGGGCGAGGGCCACGTTGGAGTTGCGGGGGGAGAACGTCTTGGACACGCTCTCGGTCTGGGGACCCGGATAGACATAGAGGACGACCGGGTATTTCTTCTTGGCATCGAAGTCAAACGGCTTGTACATGACCCCATACAGGTCGGTGATGCCGTCGTCGGCCTTGACCTTGAACGGCTCGGGATATTTGAACCCGGCCTCGAGCAAGGCGCTGACATCGGTCGTTTCGAGGTCCATGAGGGGGCTGCCGAGCGCGTCGCGGAGCTGGGACCTGGGCGCCGCGTCCACGCGCGAGAAATTGTCGACGAAGAATTTCGCCCCGTCGTTCATGTCGGAAGCGTGGTTGGCGTCGCCGGGATTGAGGAGCTTGAGGCCGGTCCCGTCGAGATTGACCCGGTAAAGGTGCATATAATAAGGATCCTCGTTGGGCTCCCGCCCGCAGGCCTGGAAGAACAGGACGCGGGCCTTTTCGTCGACGCCCGCGATTTGCTGGGCCACGAACTCGCCGGACGTGACCTGCGCCTTCAGCTTGCCGGCCCCGTCATAGAGATACCAATGCCCCCAGCCGTCGCGCTCGGACCACCACAGCATCTCCTTGCCGCCGTCGACGAGCCGGAGGGGCATCGTGTCAATGTAGGTGTTGAGGACCTCCTGGATGAGAACTTTCACCTCCCCCGTCGCCGTGTCGGCCAGGCAAACGTCCACCCGGTGCAGGTCGCGGCTCTGGCGCCAGAAATAGAGCTTGTCGGACATGTCGGCCAGCCACTGCGCGGGCGGGGGATTGTCCGGGTCGCGGACGACGTTTTTCCGCGCTTGGGTGAAGGCCGATACGGTCTCGTCCTTGAAGGCGTCGATCTTGACCTTGACCTTGGCTTTCGTCCCGAGGTCGATGATCGCAAGCTCCGCTTGAGGCTGGTTGTCCTCGCCCGGCATCGCGTATTTGTAGGTCTCCAGGGTCGGCCGCGGATTGGCCAGCGAGTTGATCACCCACAGGTCGCCGACCTTCCGCTGGTCTTCGCGCTCGACCGAGATCTTCTTCGAGTCCTTGGACCAGACGATCCCCGAGGCGGGGAGGCGGTAGTCCTTCCGGTCCTTCTCGTCCTTCTGGTACTCTTTCTTCTCCTCGTCGTTCAGCTCTCGGCCATAGCTGAAATGTTCCTCTCCGTCCGTCGTGAGCTGGATTTCTTTGACGGCCTTGTCGTCGGCTTTCTTCTGGGCGAGCTTGTAGCTCTCGGCATCCATCATGAAAATATTGAAGCCGCGGACGAAGAGGACGGTCTTCTCGTCGGGCGAGATCGTGGCCCATTTGGGCCGCTTCTCGGGGGGCTTGTAGTTCTCGAGGAGCTTCAGCTGGCCCGAGCCGAGATCGTATTCGAAATAGAGCGTCTTGGTTTTAGATTCAGCCTCTTTGGCGGCGCCTGCGTCCTTCTTCTCGTCCTTTTTCTCGTCCTTCTTCTGCTGGTCCTGTTCCTTCTCTTTTTCCTTCTCCTTGTCTTGGAGCTCCTTGTCGACGTCGTTGACCTTCATTATCTTGTCGCCGGCCATGACGTCGGCGTCCTTGGGAAGCTCGATCTCGAACTGGATGACCGTGTCTTTCTTGATGAGCTTGATCGTCTTGATCGACAGATGCTGCGCGTCGTAGGGGAAGAGGGTTATCTTGGTCAGTAAGGCCGCCATCCGGACATTGTCGAACAAGAGCTTCCGGGTCTTGAGCACCGGATCGACCAGGTAATATTTCCGGCCCTGGCTCGTCTCGTAGCTATACCAGAACCGGTCCCCCTCCAGCCAGCGCGGCTGGACCGCGGTGTCGAAGACGAGCTTCGCCACCTTGGCCGACATCCATTGGGCGGCCAGCTCGTAGTTGGCCTTTTTCGGAGCGGACATGTCGCCCGCGGGAGCCTGCCCGGCGGCGCCGGCCAGGATGAAGATCAGCAACAGGGATACGGCGATGCGCTTCATGCGGACTCCTCCTTGGTTTGGATCGAAAATGGGTGAGCGCCGGGGGCGTCGCAAAAGGCGCGGGATTCCCGGATGATCATGCGAAATCTTCTTATACCAACAGGGCCGAAAAATCAATCGGGTCGGGAAATCGGTGCAGGACATTCGGCGACGCGGCCCGATTCTCTTGATTCGGGATCGAAGCGCCGATTTTCGTTGACGCTCCCGGATTTCCCTATGGGAGGGACATGCCGATGACATACATCGTCTCGATGTAGCTCCCGATCAGCATGAAGAACCCGGACAAACCATACAAGAAGGCGAAAAACATGAAGCCGCTCCGGAGAGCGTCGCGCCGCGACGCGTATCCGAACCACCGATAAAATAGAATCCAAAAGAGAGCGCACAGCGTCCCGCAGATCGTCAGAAGATATCCTCCGAACTCGCAGATGAGCGTGCCCCAGACCTGGAAGGTCGGCGGCGCCTGGGCCAGGGTCAGCCCCTGGACGAAGCGGCCGTAGGGATAGAGGAGCATCGGGACAAGAGTCACCGCACGGACGATCATGGTCAGGTTAGCCACGACCCAGTTGTTGAAAAAGACCAGGACCAGGGCCTTGCCGCCCTTACCCTTGAAGATGTAGCCGTAGAGGTGCTTCCTCTCCCAACTCTTGTAGCTGAGAAGGAGCGAGCCGTAGCCAGGGACGCGCAGCTCGAGGTCGCGGTTGAGCGCGTGGATCGGAGAGGCGCGCAGCTCGGCCAGGTCGATCCACTTTCTTTTCCCCGCGAGATATCCTCCGCCGAAGCCCAGGAAATAGACGGCCAACAGCGGCAGGACGATCAGCCGGGCCCGCCGCCAGAGCGACGGCCCGCGGAGCGGAGCCTTTCGAGGTCCGGCGGTGTCCGTTTCCATTTCGATCTTCTCTCGCCCGGATGGGGAATTCGCTTGAAACAAGGAGCGCGCCTGGAGGGATTCGGACCCCCGACCTATTGGTTCGAAGCCATAAAGCTTTCCAGGCTGGCGCTCTAAATTCCTTTATTTACTTGAATATAACTGTTTCATGGTGTTCCCGTGCGTCCGAATTTATGGCCACAATTTGGTCACAGTGCTACAAAAATTTAAAAGTAAAAACAAAAATATTTTAACATTTTTTTTATCGTTTATCTATAGCGACTTCCGGAGCCTTTTTTTGCCTCGCCGCGTCCCCTGATTTGACATTTAATATAATATATTATATAATTCATTTGGAAATTAGGATTGAAAGGAGAAAAAAGGATGAACGAAGCGAAAGACGGAGGAACGGTGAAGGTGCGGCGGGCCAACCTGCGGAAGGGCTACGAAACGGAAAAGTGGGAAACCGTGTACGCCGGCATGCGGGCCCAGGGCAAAACGATTGCCCAGGCGAAGGCTGAGGCGTGGGCCCTGGTGGATTCCGTGCGGCGGGCCGAGGCGATCCCGGATCGGGACGCCACGCTGGACAAGGTGTTTGCGGAATCCGCTGGCGCTGACATGGTAGCCGCGGCCCAAGCGCCGAGCGCGGAATCCCTGGCCTGGACGAGCAAGGGACAAGCTGAATACTGCGAGGGCTGCAGCGTAGAGGCCTGCAACGTGATCCTGAAGCCTGGCGAAACCTGCGGCGACCGCGTGGAAGCTGATCCGGCGCTGGCCCAGTACATTGAGGCCAACACTGACCCGGCCGAGCCGATTGCGGAGCCGGAAGCCGATGAGGCGCCCTTCCCCGGCGCGGTTAACGCCCGGCCGATGGCCCAGCTGGTAAGGTGCCCGGAGTGCGGAATGGCCATGATCCGAAATGAGGCCTGCGCGTATTGCGGCGCCAGCTACAGCGACCCGGAGCCGGCCGAGGAATTTGACGCCGCCATAAAAATGGCCGGGAAAAACAAGGCAAAGAGAGCCGCCAAGCGGGCCGGCCGGAAGGCCCCGAAGAAGGCGAAGGCCCCGAGCGAGGTAACGGTAGCCCGGTGGATGGAAAAGGGCTCCATGAAGGCGACGGACGGATGCAAAGTTGAGGACGACGGGCACTGCGAACACGGCTGCCCCAGCTGGGCCCTTGAGCTGGGATTGATCTGAGGGGATTGAACGTGCCCACCGAAACCGCCAGCTGGACGTTGAAGGACGGCGAAACGATTTACATTAAAGCCTGGGCCCCCGAGGCCCAGGCCTATCTGACCCGGATCAAAACGATGTACCCCGAGCCCATGAACGTATTTGTGGCCGCCGTGGCGAATCCCCCGATGATGGAAGGCCTCTCCGTTGGGATCGCCAATGACAAGGCCGATCTTGAATGGACGCCGGCCGAAAAAAAGATTTTTGTGATGGACCGGACCGACAAGTATAACCTTCCAGCGGCCTATAACAAAACGAAGCGTGGGCTCCGGCCGGCCGTTGACAAGCTGATTTGGGGCTGGTCACCGATGACTACGATGCACGACATCCTTGAGGCCATGGGCGCCGCGAATGTGCGAATGCACTACTACTGCATGATGGACTGACAGGGGGTTGAAAATGCCTGAATTTGCCGCGAAGGGCACTGACCTTTTCATTGACGGGCATAAGGTCCTCGCCGGCTGGGAATCGTTCTCCGGATGGTACTGGTTTGCCATCGAGAAGGTCTGCGAACAGCTGAGCGATTTCGGAGATGGAAAGGGCGTCCCTGATGTGATATGGTTCGGCTTAGTCCAGGGCCATGAAAACGAGTGGGGTGAGTTCTCTGAGGCCGAGATCAAGCGGCTGGGCCTGCGGGCCTGGAAAATCAAAAAGTGTGATCTCCCCTACTCCGGGAGAAGGGGATAAACGATGAGCGCCAAAAAGCCAGTGAAACCTCGCCGCGGCAGGCCGGTGTCAACCGGGACCGGGAAAGGCGTTTCACTTTACCTTCCCGTCAAGCTGATTCAGGCCTTGAAGGCCAAGGCGCCGAAGGGCTGCAGCTTGGAAGCGTTCATCCGCGAGATCCTTGAGGCCTACCTGGGGGAGTGATCGGGCCGCTGGCACGCCGTGGAGTCTATGGACAACGCGTCCTGACGCATACGTGAGCCCGGATCGGGTGTCCGGCGGGCATTGGGTGCCGCCCAGGCGAGGGAAATGGCGCCGCCAAGGTCCGGTAGAGACCTAAGCTGGAAGACCTAGATGGAAATCGAGTAACATTAGGGCTAGATCATGGAAGCTAAAAAGACCTGTCCTTTTTGTGGGAGCTCCAAGGTCCGGCTCGAGGAAGGGATGCTAAGGGTCCGGATTATGCCGGTAGTCGGCGGGGGGCCGGGCGTTGAAAGGACATATCCACTCTACCGCTGCCTAGCTTGCGGGCGCGGCTTTGATGAGGTAGAGGCGGAAGAATTTAATCCGCCCGAAAGGCAAAATCCCACATGCTCGCACGTGAATGAATAAGCCGCTTTCTCTATGATATTTTTCTATAAGAATTGGTGAAAAAACCTCTCCATCTCACTTTCTTTAATACACGGTCAAATGAAAATCCTAACGCCGCCGATAAACCTGAATCCTCCGAAGTCAAGCGAAACGGTTTCACTTGTGAAAAGTCCGTGGCTGACTGATGCGTTCGCAGGCGCGTACTTTCCTTCCACAAACAAGCCAAAGTTGCTACCAATTCTATAAGAGAATCCGCCCCGAACCATAATTCCGACCTTACTGAGATTTGTCGTCTTCAGCGTAATACTCGTTATGGTCACCTGATTTACGTATATCGAATAGGTTTGAGAATAGTTGATATCCTGCAACATATCCAAAGACAGACCAGCCCCTGCCACTCCTGTTCCAATATAAAAGCTTGCTCCGGAATTAGAAATTTGGAAATAATAATTAAGTCCTATGCTCCAATTCGACAACTTATAATTTACGGACTTTTGCCCTGTCGCGGTGGCAATCGTCGTGTAATAAAGAGGATTTGGGATGGAAATGGAATACTCCCCATTAACCGTTGACGAAGCGGAGGAATAATCAGCTGTGATTTCCAAATTGGGAATCACAAACAGCCCTATCCCGCCAAAATAACTAAACCCGCTTGCATCTGGAATCGAATCCGTCAAACTAGCCGTTTCTAGAGACTGAGTCCATGAGTGAGAGAAGTTATATCCCTTACCAGAAAAAGGCCCTCCACCCAGCTTGAAATTAATATTTGTCTTTTTGGGGACATTTTCTTGAACGAGTTTCGTGTCTTTACTCTCTCTGCTCTCTTCTTGAAGATTGAGAAACTGAACAAAAGAAACCTGAACATATCCACTTTGAACAATCCCATCCTTATTAGGCGGAAGGCTTATTTTTATCCATTCTTCAGATATTCTTTCTTCAATTAAAAATTCACCCCCAAGCGGCAGCCCTGCTATCGTTGTGCTTTCGACCTGAGGCAGGATTTTCAATTCTGCGTCTTTTTTTATGACCCTTACCTTTTGCTCAGAACATAAAGCAACGGAGAATGAAAAGCCGATTAGGCAAAAAAACACTACCACTTTAAGAAACGGATGTTTGTTCATAACCCCCCCTATTTCACAGCTTTAACTATATCGCAAATCCCTATATGCGTCAAAAAACTAGCATAGATTCGGGAGGAGGGGGGGCCGGGCTATCTCTGTCCGCTATGCTCTCCTACGGCCGAGAAGGTTCAAACACACCAGGGGCTTTGAAGTCTACGCTCACGTTCTTTTGGTCGAGCCCATACCAAGACCCTGTAGCCGCATCAATAATGACGGGAACTAACCCGCACAAGACGTCTAAGACAATCCATCCTGCGCCAACGTGATTATTAAGATTAACAACTTTTGTCTGGCCATTAAATTTGAACTCAATAACGTAAGTTTTTTTCGTCATGAGATTCAAATTGTATGGTGTGTGTCCCATCATCTTTCCATCAACCCAAACTTCAGCTCCAGCCGGATTTGAATTGAAATTGACCTCTTCGGAGCTGCCCTTAAACAGGGTCGCACAGCTAGTTAGATAGAGACAACAAAAAATCGCTAGAAAGACAGAGAATTTATTTTTCATAAGCCCTCCTTTTCTGAATAGTTGTTAAACTTTCCGAATCGTAAAGGTCAAGTTCTTGGACTCTCCTACCGCCCATCCCTTGAACGGGCCGACCCGTTGTTGGGTTGTCGGGTCTGTCGTTACGGCAGAGGAAAGAGAGGTGGCTGTCATCCAATATTGAAAATTGGCCCCGGCTAGCCAATCGCTACTCGCATCGGAACTAACAAGAGTCCATTTGACCGTGATAGTAGATTCTGACTGAGTTTCGAGCATTTGGACATTAGCGGTCAGCGTCTTGACATTCGTAAAATTCCCTGCGGGGCTGTAGGTTAGAGTCGCGACCTTGGTATTCTCGACATATACGTCCCAATTATAGGTCTTGGTGGCCACGGAGATAGCTCCAATATCAAGTTGGATGGAATAGGTAACCGTCTTAGGACTCGAAGGTGTTGAGGGGTTGGACGGAGAGCCTTTGCATCCTACATTCATGGCCAGCATCGCCGACATCAGGAAGACGATACAAACAAAACCGAAACGTTTTTTCATTTCCCCCCTTGAGATTCAAGAATAACCCAACTAAGATAACTAGTCAATAGAAAAGCCCGGGAAAGGTCCGGAGCCCGCGCGGGAGGCGGGCCTGACCATAGAGGGGGGGAGGCGGACGCCGACAATAACATCCTAGGGCCTGTAGGACGCGAAATCGGGGCATCCTGGGGCAAAAGGAGGCGGCCTGTCGTAGCTTGACAGGGCCGAATACTACGCCTTTACTGTTCCTTGTCCGTTCCTTTACCGCCGCCGCTCTTCGGAAACTCGCTTATATATTTCGAATTCGCGTTCGCCGCCGGGGATAGATTGGACCCTAATTTTCGACCTATTACTTGTGAAATTTGTAATAGTATTCTGTGGCGACACCTCTGTAAAAGACCATGTCACGCCGCTCGAATTTGTGATTTGAACTGTGCCTCCGGCTGTAAGTAGCGTTCCGTCATATTTGGTTGTGCCCCAGCCGGTCCCTAGGAGTTCATTGACGAGCAGTTGCGTGCCCACCCATACAATGAAGTTTGAGGTGTATCCCGTATACGTCCCGATGACGTGGACCCGCGACACGTAAGTCGGCATGTCAAAAACATTGTCCCCCGACCCACTCTTGCTCCAAGCGATTCGGGTATCCATCCTTTTGTCTCCCTGGACGCCCGACGTTTCGACGAAGAAGATATTCGCCCCTCCGACCGAGAGTGCCGTAACGAGGCCGGATTGATTTACCGACATCACACTCGGGACGTTGCTGCTCCACGTCCCGGTCGGGGTCTTAGTCGTATTGTCGGACATAGTAGCGACGGCCGTCATCTGCTCCGTATTTCCGACCACGAGTAGCTTGTGGGCTGAGGTTACCGAAATGCTCACGACGGTCGCCGGCTTAGGAGCTGGCGGCGTTGGCGTTGTCGGAGTGCTGTTTTTACCGCAAGAAATCACCAAACAGAAAAAAATAGAAAGACCAAGAAACAAAAATAACCTTTTCATTTGTTATCCTCCCTCTCGACAGTAAAAATAACACCTGCGGTTCAATAATGTCAAGCTGGAAGTGCTGACGCTGGACGCGGCTAGCCGCCCGGCTCCGCCCGGGCTATCTGAGGGCCTGTCTTTCAGCCCGGCCAAGTGTCACGGCCGCGGCCAGGTCCGGCGCGTTTGTCAGCTGGAAGGCCGCCGCCGACAGCTGCTCAAAGCGTGGGTGTTTGATCCCGCGCATGACGCCGAAGATGTAGGCGATCTGTCCAGCTGACGGCCGCCGCCCCGCTTCCTCAGACGCCGTCCCCATAAGCCAGTGAAACGTATATCCCTTCGCGCGATAGGCCGGCGGAGTCTCGCTGCAGCCGAGGCTGGGTCCGTCGCTCACGGGATAGTCGCCCAGGGCTGCGAGGCCCTGCTTTCCCGGGCTGCCCCCGTACCAGTCGGCGTCAACCTCAGAGCAAATCCAATGAGTCCCAGCAAGGCCGGCGCCTTCAAGGTCCTCTGAAAGCGCCTGGTAGAAAAGGCTTGAATCGTACCATTCAACCTGAATCCGGCCGGCCGGGACGCCCGCGGCCTTGAGCGCGGCGATTATGGCCGTGTCGTAGTCGTGAAGCGCGTCCTTCCCGACTATCTGATCCCCCTCATTACGGGTTTCAAAGATGATCCGAGTCCCGAATTTCGCGGTTCGCCGCGCAAGCTCCTGGGCATAGGCTGCAACCTTGTCCCGGGCCGGGCCCGCCGCGAACACCTGGGAGGGCTTCGTGACCAGCTTGTTCAACGGGTTTACGTCCCAGGATTCGCCTTCGTACAGGCTGCAGGCGTCGAGGACCGAAATGATCTCCGCACCGTTCCTATCGCCGGCCCATAGCTGCAGCCGGCGGTCCAGCTGAGCCCAATATGCCTCATTCAAGCTCCAATCGTCGGCCCAGGGGAGCAGATAGTTTCCGGCCCAAGCGTCCGAGGTATCGGTGAACCAGCCGAAATTCCTCTCGGCATTGATCCCGTCCTGGGCCAAGGCCTCATACAAATTTTCCAGCTTGGCCTCGTCAATGATGGCCGCGCTCCCTGAGAGGGATGAGTACAGGGTGCCGGACCACGCGCGAAGCTCCCCGGATTCAGGCCACGGTGACGCGACCTTTGTCTTTGCCGGCGGCTCCGGGCCGTGATGGATCGTGCAGACCGTTGTGGGCTGGGTCCCGGCCTTGAACTCTCGGACCTCGGTAGCCGGACAGTACTGGTTCGGGAGAAGGCCGCTTTCCGTGCAGACCGTCACCTTCACCGGCGCCGGCGGTTTCGGGCCCGGGCATGAATGGCCCAGGACGATGAAGGCCAGCAGAAGGACTATCAGGACGCGGTTTCTGTTCATGTTATCACCCGGGCCCGAGCTGGTTGACCGGGTTTATCGTGAAATATTCGAATGAGGCATTGACGGCCGGCTGGTTATACCAGTTTCCAATGAACAGCCCAACGCATAGCGGGCCGAGCGCGGCCGGGAGCGTCCGGGCAAAGTATGTCGTCCAGCTGCTCCCGTTCAAGGAATAGTAGAAAATCCACTGGGCTCCCAGGTGGCTCCCCATGCAGCGAATCTTGAACCACTTCGGGATTGTCGCCTGAATGGTCGGGCCGGCGTAGAGCCCGCTGTTTCCTTCGACGCGAATTGTGTTATCCGAATTGTCATTGCACTGGTCAATGAAAATGTCGTAAACCGAAGCGCCGGCCGCCTGCCCGTCCGGCCCGATGTAGAGGCCTTCAAGGGTCCGGGGCCCGAGGTTGGCCGCGCTGAGTTTCGTTTCAATGTCGCAAGGCATATAGGGCAGAGGCATGGTCATTCGCGGAGCATAGGCGCTGCAATCCTGGCCAGCGTTGCCCGTCAAGACGGCGCGCCCGCCGGAAAGGATGAGCGTCTTATCTGAGCCCGAGAGCCCTAATTTGAGCCATGGGTCTGCCAGGTCAGCGGCGTTGAAATTGTCGGTGAAGATCGGAAATCCGCTTGTGCCCGGGATGAAAGTCATGATTCCCTCCGCTTAGAGAATGTACCAGACGCCCGTGCCGCCGTCCTGGATCGTGATGTTGACCCACTGGCCCGAGATGACATAAGTCAGGGCTCCGTCGATGGTTTCTGAGCCGTTGGCGTCGACGGTGACGGTGTAGGCCGAAGCGTCTATCTTCTTAATGTTCAGGATCCGCCCGGTGCCGGTGGCCGCGGGCAGGTTGATCGTCATGTTTCCGCCGACGGCGTTGCAGAGAATCGTATAATCGGTAGCCGCCACCGCGTAGGGTGAGTCGGCGACGGCCTTGGTCACGACATTGAGCTTCAGGCCGGAAAACACCGGCGTGACGTCGCTGGATCGGGTCGCCTGCAGAATTTCTTCCTCGGTTGACGCGCCCTGGTGCATGAGCTTGTCCGTCGTCGTCCTGGACATGAGCATACCGGCCACGACGCCGGGCGGAGCCGCGGCCCCGCGCCAGTTGTCTTTGATTTTATTCAGGCTCGCATAATCGAGCCGTTCACCGCTTACCGCGTCGGCGCCAGTGCTGAGGGGCATGATGATCTCCTATAACTTTTTGCCGATCCCGCCGTCCGAGAAGAGCCCGGTGGTATCGCACAGATAGGCGAAGGCTCGTTCCTCAGGCCCGGCGTCGGCCCAGCTGACGGGCAGCGCCGTATCCCCCAGGATCATGAAGGCTGAAAGTAGCCACGTGAGGTCACTGCAGGTCACGACAACCTGCATACGCTCGAGGTCCGGCGCTATGGATTCGACATAGATGATCCGGCCGGCCTCGCCCGAGCCGTCCAGGTCGACGCCGAACATATCTTGCAGCTTGATGTTGTCCAAGAGGTCCAATTCATCCAGCCACTCGATCGGGAGCGTGAAGGTGAATTTGTTGTAGCCGTAGGCGTACCGCCGCAATTCTTCTTCGGTCCTGACCGCGATCCAGGCCGCTGAGTCGGTCCATGGGAAATTCGGCGCCGTCGTGGGCTCCATGATGGATCCGACGATCGCCTGTGAGGCCAGCTCATCGAAAACCTGGCCGCCTTGATAAATGTTCGGCGCCGGCGCCAGGTCCCAGGCCGCCTTCATCCGGTTGAAGGCCCAGCCGGTGACGTACTCGCGCAAAGGATGATCCAGCGTGTCGAGCTGGGCCCATACCGTTTTGAAGGATGAGAGGCTTGCGTAATCCTTTCGCGCGACAGTCCATTTCCCCTGGGACGAGAAGGCCGCCAGGACCCCGAAGGTATAAAGCAGCTGTTTGAAATAGTCGCCGCAAGCGAGTGATCCGGTGAGGGCCAGCTTCCCGATGGTCCCGAAGCCCTGGGCCTCGAACCAGGCCGCCAGCGTGTCAAAGGCCGCCGTGTCAATATGCGTGAAGGGTACGCCAACGAGGAAAGCCAAGAAAAACTCGATGATCCTGGCCGGGTTCTGGACGTAGCCGCCGGCTGAATTCCAGGCCGGCCACGAATACCCTTTCCCGTTGTACGTCACGTCGTCGTCGCCCTTGCCGGCGCTGAAAGTAATCAACGTCTGCCCTGCGAGATCGTATCCGATGAAATAGTCGCCCGGGTTTACCAGGACCCCGGCTGCATAGACCTCGGTGATCGCGTAGAGGCTGGACCTGGCCGCCAGGTAAACGTGATTCACGGTATCAACGCAAGGCGCCAGGATCGCGCCTTTCTTATCGCTGACCGTCCAGCTGAACAGGCCCAGGACATCAGGCTTCGGGATGTTCACGGCCTTGGCGTGAATGTTCGGAAATTCCTCAGCGGTGCAAATTTTATCGGGCAGGTTCTTTTGAAAGTACATGGCCCCAAGGTCCTTGAGCTTCGCTAAGAAAACAGGACCCTGAAGGCTGCAATCGTCAACGATGAATTTCAGGACCGCCGCCCTGGCCGACTCCGGCAGGTCACTCCAAACATAATACAGGCCGACGCCGAGATTCTTGGCGTAGTACTGGAAAAGCAGCTTTGAAAATTCTTGATCCACGTTGCTGAGCTGAATGTCAACGTCCGAGCCCAGCATGGTTCCGAGCCCGGATGAAACGCTCCGGGTGACGTTGCTCAAGCTGATGATCCGGCCGTCGTAGAAGCGCGACGGGGCCCGCATATCAATCGGGCTGTAGTATTTCTTGATGGGCCATTCCCATTCAACGGCCGGAAGCAGGCGCCTGAGCCCGCCGCCGCCGACCTGAAGGTTGATCCTGTTCGAGCTGGACATGAGCCCGGTCAGCGGATCGGCTTTCCAGTCGCCGGCAAAGGCTGAAGGATTGACGCCGGCCGTGACGCCGCCCAGGGCTTTCTTGCTCAGCCGAATCTCGTAGAAACCTGTCGGCATGGCCGGCATGGCCGCGATTGTAATTTGTGAGGTTGAGTCAATAACGTAGGTTCCAATGGCCCCGGGCACGATATAGCTCCCGCCCAGCTCTGTCAGCGAATATGTGCCCTCGCCATTTTTCCCGATGAAGTCAATTTGATTCACCTGGTCCTTCCAGCCGCCGGCCGGCGTTGAGCTGTTCGGATTGTTGGCCGTGTTCGTGATCTCGGCGTCGTCATTGTGAAAGCCAAGGCCGTACAGGATCACGGCGTCACCGCCGGCTGGACCGATCCTGACCCTTGAAAGGGAATTCACCACCGGATTGAATACCCGAATCCGGCACTCTTGAAAGACGGCGCTGATCTGAAGGGTCTGGTGGGCGCTGATGTCACCGCCATCCGGGGTACTCATACGATCCGCCCAGCCGGCTCGGATATAGTAGGCCTGGGCCCCGTTGTCGACGGCGCCGACGCCGTCCCTGTATGGGCAGCCGTAGAGGGTATAGACCTTCGGCATATCGCCAAAAACCAGGAGCTTCCCGTCGCCATAGTCGCCGGAGTTGTTGAACGGGCTATAGGCCGACCAGTCATGCCCGGCGTCGTACTGCTGCCCGGTCACGACGCCCATGTTGACGTTCGATCCTCCGGACCGGCTTGAGGTCCTGACGGTTGAAAGGGCGTTGTGCTTCGCTTCGCTGTTGGCCACGACGCTGAAAAGCGCCGTCCACCAGAAATCAATCGCCTGGTCAGCGCCGGCCAAGAGTGCCCAGTCTGCAGCTGATGGCCGGGCTATGCCGAACCACCACGCCGTCCAGGCTCCCCCGATGTCCTTTTGAAATCCGAGTAAGAAGCCGCCCTGGTAAATGGCGCTCCAATCACCCTTCGCGTTGCCGGGCGGGTTCATGCAGACCGCCGTCGCGTGATCGAACGCCGTGAAGGACCGGTACGGGATGGTCATATCAGCGCGATACCATGGGTGAGGACCTTGAGCTTGATCGTCCAGCCGCGAAGCTCGCCTGAGGAGCTGTAGGTGATCCGGTTCGAGGACGGATTGCCCATGACCCTGACGAAATAGACGTGCGGCTGGGCCTCGTCCGGTATGAAAACGAATCGGCCGGCCGCGCCGTATATGGCCCGCAAGAAGATGTGAATGTCGTCCACCGCGGACGGACTGATGAGGTTCGTCAGGCCCAGCTCAAAAACCTGCGAGTCGCTGAGATATACGGTCCAGTCCTGACCGTAGCTCGTGACCTGCTCGACCTGGAAGAACTCCGGAGAGTCGACCCGCCCCGGATTGACCCGGGCGTTGGGGAACTTGCTCCAATTTCCGAGCCAGGCCACACCGATCTCGGGCATGAGCGTATTGCTCGGATCGTCAACGTAGAAGCTCCACCACCGAAACGTCTGAGCCAGGAGCGCGTACTGGTCCAGGTTTCGCCAGCTGAAGGGCTGCGAGAACGCCGGCGTCGTCCAGGCGTTTGACGTGTTGGCTTGGATCAGGACCGTCGCCCCGGGCGTGAGGTTGTGATTGAAAAGCGCCGCCAGCGTGGCCGGTTTCGCGCTGCTCAGGTCAATGACGATCCGCTGAGCACTCTTGGACGTGAAGCGGAAGGGACGGCTGGGCCGGTTGTCGTAGAGGTATTCCTTCACGTAAAGCGGGTCCTCAGTCGTCACCGAGGCCATGGTGAAAACGCTCAAGAGGTTTTCAGTACTGTAAATCATTAGGCCACTCCAAGCGCCGCCCGAAGCTGATCCTTTCCAAAATTCGTCCTGAGCCAGCTAACGAACTCGGGTCCGATCTTGTCCCTAACCACGTCCCTGACGCTTGAGCCGTCCACGGCATTGATGTTGAAAGTCGCCGTGAGGTTGATTTCGGCCCCGCCGGCCCCGGCGCCGGCGTCAGATGCAGCCGGCACAACCGAAACCGACTTGGGCATGGCGAGGACCTGGCCAACCGGCGCCACGATCTCCGGGCCCCGTTCAGCGACCCAGGCCAGGCTCGGCTGATCGAACAGGGCGCCTTTCGCGGCCTTGGGCACACTGGACAAGGCCTTCGCCAGCGCGTCAATGCCGCCCTGGATCGTCAAAAGGATGCTATTCGTGGTCCCGACCAGGCTGTTCAGCGTCACCATGAAATTCCACTTCTCGTCACCCTGGGCCTGCTCGTAGACCATGATGGCGATGAGGTCGCGGAACATATCGTGCATCTCCTGGGTCAAGTCTTTGATCATCTTGAGCCAGTAGGTCACGTCAGTTTCTTTTTGTGGTCCTTTCAAGAGGTTCAGGACTGAGGCCGCCGCGGTCACGACGTTGGCCGCCGTGTCGATCCAGCTTGAGGCGACCCCGGCCACGGCCTTCCCGCCGGCGCCGGCTATGTCACCGATTGCCTGGCCGGCCGTTCCAACCGCCGTCGCCGTTGACTTCCCGACCTGGGCAGCTATGTCAACGCCGGCCTGGGCCAAGGCCTCACCCGTTTTCTTGAGGATCACCTTTTCGAGAAAGTCCTTAATCCAGCTTGTTGCCAGGTCGCCAACGAGCTTGAAAAATTCGTTTTTGATGTCGGTGAAGATCCCGGTGAGGAACTTCTTGAAATCCACCTTGCCGTTGATGATCTTCTCCCAGGACCAGGTTTCGCAGAAGGTCACGAAGGTCGCGGAGAACGATTTGGAAACGTCGTCAATGGCCCCGATCTCCATTTGGCGCCAGCGATTCGCCAGCTCCTTCGACAGATTGTACTTTTCGGTTTCAACCTGAATCTCGTAGTCCTTCAACCACCGAGCTTTCCCGGCCGTGTTTTCAATCTGGTCGACCCGGGCCTGGTATTGCTGCTGAGCCGACCAGGTTGCATAGTTGAGCGTCGTCATGCCCAGCTGGGCCTGCAGATCCTCGATGTCGGCGTTGTCCTTGAGCCGGCGCTGTATATCCTCGTCAGCATATTTTTCATGGATATTCAAAAGCTCCTGCTCATGAATATCACGCTCTTTTTTCTCCCAGGCGTAGAACTCATCGGTCAGGCCCATGAGCTTCTGCTGATCCCTGACCTTCTTGAGAAACGCGGCTTCAGACGCCATTTCCTCAGCGTGTTCCTTGTCAGTGCCCAGCGCGAGCAGCCGGGTATTCTGGTCAAGGGCAAGGTCCTCCATGGCCTTCGTGTGCTTCTGCGCCAGCTCCTCGAGCCGTCCGGCGGTTTCCTGTTCAAGTAGAATCCTAAACTGGCCCAGCTGCTTCGCCGGCATTTGAGCTTGGACGGCCTCATCGTATCGGAGCTTCATCCGGTCCTCGATGGCCTTTTTCTCGTACTCGTATTCGGATAGAGTATTTTTCGCCGTGATGTCCAGGATCGCGGATCGTTCTTTTATCAACTCTTTTTCAGCCTCGGCCGCCTTCTTGGCCGCCTCGTTGCTCTTGTCCAGTACCTCGCGCAGATGATCCTCAGCCTCTTTCGCCTTGTCAGTTGCGGCGGCGTGAGCCACCTGGGCAGCACCGAGGGCCCGGACAAGGGGCTCGCCTTCCTTGTGCTTTCGGATCGCGTTTTCAAGAGCCGCGTAGTTTTCGCCGTACTTTTCACTGAGCTGATGGAACTCGGCCCGGGTCATGCCGGCCGCGTCGGCCACTTCGCGGAGCCGCTTGCCAAGGGCTTCATTCGCCTGGAAGGATCGGTAGTCGGCCTCAACGGCGTCCTCTTTGGCCTTGGTCAGCTCGGTGACCTTCGTGTAGGCGTACACCGCCGCGCCGGCAATTAGAGTGAGCCCTGCGGTGCTGAGCGCCAGGGCTCCGGCCGTCGTGCCCAGGATCGTCACCAGCTGCCCGAACCTGACGACCAGCCCGGGCAGTGTCATCATGAGGCCGCCGACGATGATTAGGACCGTTCCCAGGCCGAAGGCGAGTGATCCTATAACCTTGATTAGCTCCGGGTGAGCCGCCGCCCAGTCTTTGAACTTCACGACGATGTTGGTCACGTCCTCGATGACGGACTTGATCACTGGCATCAGCGCCTCACCGAGCTGCCGGCCGGCGCCTTCCGTGGCCGCCTTGAGGTCAATCAGCTTGTCCTTGAATTCCGTCGCCGCTGCAGCCGCCTCACTGGAAACGACGATCCCGAACTTGGCCGCAAGCTCGGCGTTCTCCTTCAGCCCTTTGCTGCCCATGTTGAGCATGGGAATCATGTCCATGCCGGCCCGGCCGAACAGGGCTACGGCGAGCTTCACCTTCAATACCGGGTCCTCAAGGCCCTTGAACTTATCGGACACGTCAAAAACCACGTCTTTGAAATTGCGGAGCTTGCCGGATTGATCCGTTGCGCTGACCCCGATTGCTCCCAGTATCGTGTTGTACTTGTCACCTGAGTCGGCGTTGGCCAGCATCTGGGTTGAAAGGAACTTCATCCCGCGCGAGAACGATTCAATATCAGTGCCGGCCTTTTGGGCCGAGAGTGACATTCCTGAAAGGTCCTCAGTAGAAATGCCCGTTTTTTGGGAAAGCAGGTCGAGCTCGTGTTCGGCGTTTACGGTCGTGAGGACAATGGCGCTCAGGGCCCCGGTGATCGCGGCGCCGGCTATGGCAAACTCTTGGCCCAGCTTCTTAATCTCATCCTGATGCCGCATGGCGAAGCCCGTCATGCTCTCCTGGTCGGCCTTGACGGTTTTTACGGCCTCAGACCACTTTTTAACGTCCAGCTCAAGCCGCCCGATTACTGCGCCGGCGTCGAATGACATGGGCTTTATCCTCTCCCCTTGAGTTTCATTTCATCCCAAGAGGTTTTGATACGCTGCCCCTCGGTCCCGTCCAGCTCAGATAGAGCTTCCTGGTACATGAGAAATTCGTCCTGTACGTCGTCGGGGTCGGCCCAGGCCATACGTGAGAGCCGAAGGGCTTGGATACGATCATGCAGCACCTTCTTTTGAGCCTGGCGAAGCCAAAAATCAAAGTCCCGAACGTCCAGGTTCAGGAGGCCGGTGAACGTGAAAAGCCCGGGATAGGCCTCAGCGATCAGAGCAACGGATCGGCCTCGGGCTTCGGCACGTTTTTTTCGGCCGTCACTTCGGGCGCCACTGGCGCCGGCGTCGCCTGGTCAGCCGGTACGGACCCGCCCCGGCCGCCCTTCATGGCCTCGGTGGAGTACTCGAGGATCCGCTGCAGAATCCGAACGTCAATGGCCTCGATTTCCTTCGGGTCAACGCCGAAGATCAGGCCCACTTGCAGCGTCACGGCTTCCATGGCGTCCAGGCCGGACTTGAGGACCCTTTCCTCGATAGCCCGGATCCCCTGGATGAGCTGGGGCGAGAGCGGGCGTGACGTGAAGGTCCGGCCGCCCTCGACCTCTACCGTCACCGGCTCGAAGAGGGAACTGGCGATTTTAAAGCTGGGCACGGTCTACTCTGTTCAGACCGTCGCCGGGCCCATGCGCCAAATTTCCCCGACCTGGCCGGTCACCACGTCAGGAAAGCACTTGAAGATCACCTTGATAACGCGCTGCCCGGCGTGATCGAACTTGAACTCGGGGGCTCCCAGCGGGTAGGTCCGGTGAACGTGCAGCCATTCAGTCGTGACCGCGCTGGGCACGTTGTCAACCAGGGGCTTCAGGATCAGCTCGGCCGACGTGGCGAACATGGCGTTGCCGACGCTGTTCATGACCTTGAGGTTGCCGGTGCTGAGATCCTTGGTCGCGCTCTCGATCATCTTTTCCAGCTGGGAGAGCGAGGACCGGGTGAAGTTGGCCTCGACGGACGTGATCTTGCCCGTCGTCACGGCGTCAACGGGCGTGTCGCCGTGGCCGTCCTCTTTGATGTCGACGGAGTGCTGCTCATCCTTGAAAGTCACCCCGCCGAGGGTCGGCCCGAGGTCGATGTTGTTCCAGAGCACCTGACAGGGGCCGAGGTCTTTGATGTTCAGTGACATAAGTCACCTCCTTAAAAAAATGTGGGGCCAGGCCCCGGATCGAGCTTCATGCCCGGATCATCCTGAAAGTATAATTGGTCGAAAACTCAAAGGCGCCTTTCTCATCCTGGCCAAGATATTGAGGCGCCGCCAGGGCTTCGATTACCTGGGCTATGTACGCCGGCCCGCCGGATACTATCGCCGCGATCCGCCAGCCGGCCGTCCCATGCAGCGCGTTGAACATGGCCCAGGCGTCCTCACGCGCGGCCTGGTAGGTTTCAGCCCGGCTCGCCACTTGGAGAAGGTAGTCAATCCGGTCCGGCAATTCGAAGTCGGGCACTTGGCCGCCGGATTCAAGGATCGTGTGACACCGGACCGGCGCCTTCTGATCCCGGTAGCCGACCTGCAGGTTGGCTCCGCGGGTCAGGCCAGGGACCTGCGTACAGATCCAAACCCCTATTTCTTTAAGCACCCGGGCCTCCGGCTTCTTGAATTCGCTTGGCCACGAGCCCGATGTATTTCATGAAGAACGAGGCCATTTTCGACTCGCAGTATTTCGGACCGACGCCCTGCTCGGACCAGTGAACGATTCGATCAACGGCCTCATGCCACTTGGCCGCGTAGGGCATACGGAAAATGAGCTGGGCAATTATGCTGTCGGCGCCGAAACGCTCAGCCGGCGCTCCACCGCCGCCGCCCTTCGAGCCGTGATCCTCAACCTTGCTTTGCGTGATCCCCTGCAGGATGAAGGTAAAGTCGCCGCGAAGGTCACCGTGTAAATGCGGCGTCCTCGGCGCCAGGTTGTCGCAATCATTCTTCAGGGCCGCCAGGGCTTCGAACATTCCTTTCTCAGCCGCGGCCGGCGCCGTCTTGACGGCGTACTCCAAAAATTTCTTGTCGAAATCGGTAAAGTCCAAGGTGAAGCTGCCGTCGTTGCTCATTGGATATATATTTCCCAGTGGTCAAACTTGAAGTCGGCCTTCTCCTCGATCCTGACGATCAGGTGTTCAACGCCGTCAATGATGATTCGGTCGTCGTGCGCGATCGCCTTTATGTCGGGCGAAAGATATATCAGGGCCGATGAAATGACCTGCTCGCCCTTCAGGTTCCTGACGAGTCGAGATCCCCAGTCAACGCGGGCCATGGTCGAAACCAGCTTCCAGGCCGGCTCCTGCCACTCGTCACGGCTGACCAGCGCCTTGATGGTTATTGGATTTATCAGATACGCCCTGATCATGATTCCCTCGCCGCGATTTCATTCTCGCTGACCGGGTTCAAGTTGTGTTCGCAATTCGGGTGAACCGGTGGCTCGGCCTCATCGGGCAGCACGTCGTATTCAGTGCTTTCACCGGACAGAGAAAAGATTACGCCTTCGTACTGAGCGCACTCGTCACAGGCGTTGTCGTGATCCGAGAACTGGACCAGATCATTTCCGTACTCTTTGCACAGCTCCTTCGTTGCCTCGGTCTGAGCTTCGCGCATACGGGTCCGGGCTACCATTTCGGAATAGCTCCGAAGGTCGTAGTTGCGCCCGTTGATGTTGATGATGTCGGCGCCATTGAGCAGGCCGATCAGGCGGTCCATGATCATGCGCCCGACGCTCAGGGCCGGGGTATGCTCCTCGGTGGCCTGCTCGATCAGCTCGTCAATGAGGACCCGGGCCTCGGCCGATGTGAAGGCCTGCAGATCAACTTCCTCGTGGTAGCTGTCCACCTTCTTCCGGGCATACGTCAGGGCCGCCATGTACTTGCCGGCCACTCCCACGATTGTCTGGTTCGCCTTCTGATAGTCCCGTGACGCGCTCTTGACCACGCCCGCGATGGCCCGGTCATGCCGCGCCGGATCGTACTTGCCGGATCTCCGGGCCCCGATGGCGTTGAGCTTGACTCGGGCCACGGCCTTGCCTTCATCGTAGGCCGACTTTATCGAGGACTCGGCCCAGGCGCCGGCCTCGGCGTCCAGCCCGGCGACGATTTCGCGGACGTGGTGCATGGCGACGGCTTGAGCCGTGAGGTCGAAATGCGACGGGTCAAGTCCTCGAAGCACGTTCACTATCTCCGCGGCCTTGCCCTCGTAGGCCGATCCGATCCGCCGGATCAGACGCTCCTTCGGGATAAGGCCGTCGCCGTTTTCGCTCATGTCAAAACGACTCCCCCGTCGGGTCACTGCTGACCGATACGTCCTCGTCCCGGTCAAGGTCCGTCGCATAGAAGGGCCGGTTGAAGCGGTTGAACTCGTCAAGCGCCTCGCGCACTACGGCCGGAATGGCCAGCTTGCCCATGTGATCCTTTTCGAAGGTTTCATGGACGATCCCGGCCGTCCCGACGGCCTGGGCCTGGATCCCCTTGCGCCGGTCCTCATCGGCCAGGTGCTCGGCCAGGTAGTAGGCGAGCTCGTGCTGGGCATAGGCCAGCTTCGAGAGCTGCTTGGCCGTCAGGGTGTCCGGAATGTCGAAGTCCCGGCAAAACCGGATCCGATCGTAGGCCATTGAGAGGACGGCGGATTTCTCGTCCTTGCCGCCGGACTCGGTGATCAGGGCGTCCCAAAATGTCGAGACCAGGCGCCCCGCTGAAAAATAGGCGTTTGCGGCCGTCAAATCCGTCCAGCCTATCATTTTGCGTCCCTCCCGGAGATCTGGCCTCAGGTATGCGTCGTGACGCATTGTGGCCCTACTCCATGCGATTACCGTGGCCATTTCACGTCCTCAACGGTCACAAAAGCGTCACCCCGCTTGGCCAGGTCCGCGATCCGTACCGGGTCAACCTTGTGCATGACGATCGGCGTGATTGCCCCGGGCCCAGCGTTCTCCTTGGCCAGGCGGTCGAATCTCCCGGTGTCGTAGTCGAAGGCGCCCCATATTCGCTCGTAGGGCATGGGGTTCTGAGCGTTGAGCGTCCGAAGGCTCGTAAAAAACGGGAGCAGGCGACGATGGCTTTCCTCGGAATAATGCCCGTAAGGATAAGCGAAATGGACCGGATTGAATCCGTGGGCGTACATCGCCCCCATTCCCAGGACGATTTCGTTTTTGATGTACCCTTCCCAGTCCTCCGGGCGCGTCGCCACCCGCGTCACATAGACGTGCCGGAAGCCGTGGAATTGGATCGAGTGCCCGGCGTCCTCAAGCTCGTGCAGCTGGGCCCAGCCGGCCGCGGTGATAGTTTCCTGGTTGGACACGTAGAAGGTGGCCCGGAGCCGGATCTGTTTGAAAAGGGGAATCGCCGCGGCCCATTCCGCGATCCGGCAATCGTCAAACGTCAGGAGGATCATCTGGTCACCTCGAGGCACTGTTCAATCCAATGAGCCAGCCTGGCCGGCCGGCAGGCCCGGTCAAAGGTTTCGGCCGCGTTCTGCCCGGTCCTCTCACAGGCGACCGGGTTGGACCGGCACCATTCGACCTTTTCGATGAGGTCAGAGAAGTCCGGCCGGCACTCGACGTATTCCCAGCCGGCCTCAATCTCATTGCCGAAGGGAAGGGTGATGTCCAGCCGCGTCGAGATCGTGCAGACTCCCAGGGCCATGAGCTGAAGCTGCCCGCGGTCCAGAATGTCCAGCCGGGCCCCAGGAACGCAAACGGCCACGGCGCACTCCCCCGCCCTGGCCCAGAAGCCGGCCTGGTCAGTGATCTCCGTGTCCAGGTCGTCCCCGAATGCCTTGCGGAGCTTGGCCTGGACGGCCGCCCGACGTTCCGTCGCGGCGCCGCCCGGGCGCTGGGCGTTGAGGATCCGGCGAGACTTGGCCGGCTGGTATTCAATCTCCGGGACGGAGTACCACTCGTGGAAGCTGATCGGGGAAAGGGGAAACACGTTTTCTATTTCGCCATGTCGGGCCCGGGAGTAGTGGAACTTGAAGATCGGCATATCCAGGCCCAGCGTTTCGGCGTGGAAATGGTCGGAGAAGTCTATTGTCACGGGCCGGCCGTCAATCCTGGCCTCAAACGAAACATCATAGTCGTGAAGGACGGCGCCGGTCTCGACCTTGATCCCGGCCGCCCGCATGGCCTCGATAAAAAAGCGGTAGTGCAAGGAGTAGTACCGTTGGCCGCGCTCGGGTGGGACGAGGACCTTCTGGATCACGCGACGACCTCCACGGAGCCCGGGTGAAAGAATTGGGCCGGATCAATCACGTTTGAAAGTACTGCCACGTCGGCCATTTCATCGGTACCGGGCGTTTCAGGGTACCGGCGCCTGATGATGATGACGTGCTGGTACAGGGCCTTCATGTCGATCCACCTGCAGCCGCGATCCTCAGTGTGCTTCGCATCGTGCGCGACGACGACGCCGACCTTGGCCATGCGCTTGATATTCTCGAACCGAAATACGGTTTCCTGCTCATTGTCCATAAGCGCCATGCCTACGCCGTCCGGCACCGGGAACTCGGGCCAGCCGCCTTCTTGAAGGCTGATGTATTTGAAATAATGCCGGGGCCCGATCAGGTGTTGGAACCGCTTGGCCCAGCTGAAGTCGCTGACGATGTTGAGCATGGGCCGGTTCTGGTACATGGCGATCCTGTGAAGCAGCGGCGTCGAATAGTCGCCGCAGCCCAGCTCGAGGATCATGCTGTTCGGCCACAGCCGGCCGGTTTCCAGCGCAACAGCCACGGTGGCCTCAAGGTGCGTTGCAATCCCGTCCATGCGGTTATCCTTTCGACCGCCGGCTGGCCTGGTAGTGTTCAATGACGGGTTGGCCGGCTGATTTCATGCTGTCGAAGATCTGACAGTACTGGGGCGGGAATTCCTTGATCGTCCCGTCCCAGCCGCCCCGGGTGACGACGCGCTCAAGGTTTCGCTGTTCCCATTCGGCCGGGTTGGCCTCATTTTCGCGGATCCACATTTTCAGGAGGTCGTGCGACTCGCCCGACTGGGAGAAGTAGGCAGTTCCGCTCAGCAGCTCACGGCCGGCCGACCGTGCCCCTGAAGGGAAGACGGAATAGTCACGCCAGCAGAGGCCGACATCCTCGCGGATGTTTTCCAGCTCCCAGGGCTGGGCCTGCAGCTCGGCGTCGGCGTCAACGAACAGGACGCCGCGGCCGGGGTGCTTGTCCAGCATAGCCAGGATGAAGGCCGCCTTCCGGTGAGTGTTCGCCTGCCAGCTGCCCAGGTCCTCAACAATTTGGACGTCGCGCTCCATGTTGAAGCGCCGGCATGAACGGACAAGCTTCTTGGCCTCGTCCTCGTAGAGCCCGGGCGTGTAGTAGGACACGATGATCGGGCGCTGAATCCTGGCGATGGGCCAAGTCCCGGTCCCCTCGGCCGGGTCGCTCAGGAACTCAAAGCAGCGGAGCCCGGAATTAAGGTTGCAATTTATCACCCGGCAGCCGGCCGCGGAGATCTGAGCCGCCTGGGCCTCAAACTCGAGCGCGTAGGTCTTGACTATTGAATCCGGCTGGGTCTGCGGGTAGCCGTCGTGATAGTGCGTCGCGCCGGCGCCGGCGTAGCCCATGTCAAAGCCCAGGAGATAGACCGGCGAGGTTCCCAGGCAAACCGCCAGGTTCAAAGCCGCATATCCCGAATTGTTGCCGTGACAGAGGCCGTCTTTCAGGGACGCCGTGAGCCCATGGAGCCCAGCGCTGTGGATCGTGAAGACGCCTTCGTAGGGATGGCCGAAGGTATCAAGCCAAACCTTCGCGCCGGCAAACTCGCTGAATCGGTCCCGGGTTTCCTGGCCCAGGGCGCCGGTGATGACCCAGTCGTAGAAGCGGCTGTCCATGGAGAACATGATTTGAGCGTCCACGTTCTCAAAGGCCCGATTGACGGCAATTACCAGCTCGCCTTTCAGCTGGGAGAAGTCGAACCCTCTCAGGCTGGGCCCTCCGGCGATGATCCAGGCTCGATGTCCACGCCAGGCGCCGTCAGGGAATATGTCGGTGAACATCTTGCCGGCGAAGGCCTTGTCGCGGGCCGGAGCCTCATACGGAGCGCGGCCGACCTTTTGCCGGCGAAGCTCGTCCCAGGCCGCCCGCTGCGCCGCTTCCTCACGCTGGCGGTTGCCGTCCCGGATGATGGCAGCCACCCGGCCGTCCCGCGTCGTGATCTGCTCTGGTTGGCTCATTGTTTCACTTGGAAAATGCCGGGGAGGGCCCATGCCTCTCCCCGGCCGGTTGTACGCTTGACCGTCGCCCCTATTTGGCTCAGGCCGACATCTTGCAGCGCCGGACCTGGCGCGTGTCACCGATGGCGCCCGCGAACCGCATCCAGCCGACCGCGATGTCGGAGTACGACTCCTCGTCGAACCGGTTGAAGATGGTGAGGTTCATGCGGTTGCCGCCCTTCATCCGGATCTTGGGGATCAGGACGTAGCAGTCGGACGAGCTCTGGGTGAGGAGCATCGTCGGCAGCGGCTTGAACTTGTACGCCTGGGTCGCCAGGGTCGAGAGCGCGAACGGCTGGAGCATGAGGTTCAGGGCGTTCTGGACGCGCTGCGTCATGTCGACCGGGTGCAGGATCGTGAACATCGCGTTCTGCGGCGTGAGCCCGTAGCCGGCGTCCTTGATGTCCTTCAGGATCGCCAGGGCCGCTGCGTTGAAGGTGGCCGCGTCGCGCTGGGCCAGGTACGTGGCCGTACCGGTCGCGAGTCCGTCCGGAGCCGCCTGCCAGAGAATGTCCTTGAGCGAGGACACGGCCTCGATCAGGGCATAGAAGGCGGCCGCCTTGTCGTGGTAGGCTCGGTTCCGGAACGCGATGGCGTTGTCCTCGAGCGTCCAGTACCGGAGGTCGTCGATCAGGGTCCGGAACCAGCCGAGGCCGGCGCCGTAGAGATCGAAATTGACCGACACGCGGGCGCCGGCCATCTTGAAGATCTCGGCCTTGCCGCCGACGGGGACCTTCGAGAAGGCCAGGCCGTCTTCGACGGTCAGGATGTCGAACCCGGCTTCGTTCGTTCCGGTGAAGTCCCTGATGTCGAAGATGTCCTCGAAGCCCGTGTCGTAGTACGGGACCGCATGGAACTTCTCGATGATCTGGTTGATCAGGGCCGGGAAGTCGCCCTGCTGAGCGATGGCCTGGATCTGCCGGCGGACTTTGTCGTCCTCGCGGAGAGGAGCGAGCATGAACGCCTGCAGCGCGCCGAAGACTTTCGCCCGGTGGGCGGGATCGGAGAAACGGACCTTGGACCAGTCGCTGATGATTTGGCCTTTCATGGTGTTTCTCCTTTACGCCGACCGATGCGGCGCCCCGTCAAGCTCCACTTCCACGGTCGTGTCCGAGAAGAGCGCGTCCTTCAGGGCGATGCCGCAGAAGGAGCCGCCGCTGCCGCCGACAGACACGGCCCCGGCCCCGCTGTCGAAGTAGACCTTGTCCCCGGCCTTGAAGGTCACGCCCGTGGCTGCCGTCTTCGGCAGGGAAATCTTCTCGGCCTGATAGATGAAGGAAACCACGTCACCGATCGCGCCTTTGGAAGCGTAGACGCCCACGCATTCCTGGACCTTGCCCATGTCTCCTTCGAGCACGGCAGCGGCGAGGGTAACGTTGAACTGCTTGAAGCGGTTCAAGTGCAAAAGCAAGCCTGTTAAGCTCATGTTTTCGGGCCTCCTATGCCCGCGCTCCCGTCAGCCCTGCGGTGCCGTCTTCCGGTCCGTCTCGGATTACTGCGGGATAAAGTCGTTTTTCTTGGGGTCCGTCAGGTCGTCACCAGTGACGCCAGGCGTCCCCTCGTTGGCCCCGGTCCCCGGGCCGCCCTGGCCAGCGCGTTGTCCGCCGCCGGAAGCTTCGGCGTCACCGAACAGGTCCTTGAACTCGTCGAGCTGCGCGTCGACAAACTTGTCCAGGTCCTTTTTCAGCGTCGCCTCGTCGGCCGGCGTGAAGCCCTTGTCAACCGCCTTCTGGACGAATTTCGAGAGCTTCGCGTTGCCGTCGATCTTGCGCTCCTTGAGGATCGTGACCAGGGTCTCGGCCGCCTTGGGCTTGATAGCTGAGATCTTGAGATCGCCGATCTGCTTCGTCAGATCGCCCTTCTCTTTCTCCCAGTCAGCCCTGGCCTTGTCGAAAGCCTCGTCGGTCCTCTTGCGGTGGTTCCACTCTCCGGCCACCTCGCCTTTCACGTGATTCCGGACCACGGGATCACTGACCAAAACCTCGCCGTCGAAAAGCTGCGACGGCAGGAACCGGCCCTCCTGGATTGCGGCTTTCACCTCGTCCAGAGTCTTCATTCCGCCACCTCCTTGGGTGCGTGTCTGTGGTTCGGCAAACGCCTGAAGCGCCGCCTGAAGCGTCGCGCCAGGGAATGCCGGCATATCAATCGCCGAATTGCCGAGTGCAATTCCCGTAATAGCCAGAACGTCGGGCTCGTCAACCTCGAAGGCCCGCATATTAGCGGGGACGGATAGGTCAGCCTCAATCGAGGCCACGTCGAAAGGAATGTCCTTGAATTGGGGATAAATGTAGGTCACGGCGATTGCCGAGATCGTGTCCTTGACCTTCTCGATTGTCTTCCCGATCACCTCCCCGACGGCGGTCCGGCCGTCATGGGCGTTGGTTTGCTCGTGCCCGTCGAATACCTTGGTCCCGATGTTGAGCTTCTGACCGAGGGCCTGGACGGCGCCGCGGAACCATCGTTGAATGGTCTGGCCAATACCGACTATCGTTGGCCGCCATTCGCCCTCGCCGCCGATGACAAAGGCCTTGAAAAGCGGGTGGGGGTCGTCGCGCTTGATGTCCCGGATGATCCGGGCCGGGACCAGGCGAAGGACATCAGACTCGGCCATGGCCCTGATTTTCGCGGAAATTCGGGTGCTCATGGCTCAGTCCTTTTTCGGCGCCGGCTTCTTGGGCTTGGGATCCGCGGCATTCCGCTTCCGGACTTCCTCGACGTTGCCGGTGGTGATCATGTCCTTGAAATCGAAAGGCTCAATCGGGCGCCTGGGCTCCGGCTTGACCTCGACCTTATTGGTGGTCGGAACGTCCAGCTCCCGAGGCTCGCCGTCCTTGTCCTTGTTGAATGCCATATCAAGCTCCTTTGGGCGCCTGTCCAGGGACGCGCTGCGTTCCTGGGAATTGGCCGCCGGTGACTGGAGGCGGCGCCGGCGCGTTGTTGACCCCGGTTGTTGAGGATTCACCCTCTCCCCCGCCGCCGGCCGCCGGCTTCGCCAGGTTCGACTTGAAGGGGGCCATGTTCGCCTGCTTCTGGTCCGCGATATGCTGGAGCTCGTCCTCAACGTCAATGCCCGGGATCTGCGAAAGGAACGTCTGAAGGCTGACCGAATCGGCCAAGTACATCGGCAACCAGACGTCCTTGATCCGGCCCCAGGTATCATCGGAAATGAAGGGGATCGTGACCTTCAGCTTTTCAGGGTCCAGCTGCTTCTCTTTCGATTTTTGATCAAGCCCCATTTTCGAGTTGTAAATGGCCATGGCCTTCGCGATGATCTGCTCGTACGTCCCGATCCAGATGGCCCGTTCCTTCGACGTGGAGAGCGATACGAGCTGCATGAGGCCAGTCCCGATCGTCCCGCGGCCACTCATGAGCTCGGGCAGTCCGAGGAAATGGACCGGGACGCCGGTCGTGCCGCTGATCATCTTGGCGTTGGTGACGATCTCGTTTTCGAGCGACTTGACGCCAGCGTCACCTGGAAGCGAATACTCGAATTTCCCGGTGTGGATAAAGAGCTTCTTGGTTTTCCAGTTTCTCGCCGGCCGGCCGTCCTTGTCTTTGCCATTTACGGCGTCATCCATGTACCGGGCGTCTTCTTTGTTCGCGCACTCAACGTGCGGCACTGGGGAAGCGAAAAGCCGGTTGATCTCGCGCCAGTCCCAGAGGGCCTTGTCGAGGTTCTCGATCTGCGCCAGGCACTTCGCCACCTTCGGAAGCGGTTGATAAGGTTGATGCACACGGCCAGAAAAAGTAGCGTACACAAAGTCGCCCTCATTGATTACCTGGTCAGCGCCGTCCGGGTCCTTGTATAAGATCTTCGTGAACCAGGCATAGTCTTGCGGGTCCGTGACGACCGTGTACTGCGTCGACGTCCAGGACCGGACGCGGAGCGTGACCATCTTGGCCTGGGCGTCCCAGGAAAAGACGCCGAGCCAGCGGCCCTCGATCTCGGCTTCCTTAGCGAACTCCTGGGCCATCTCGCGGTCCAGGTCATTGAAGCGCATGAAATCCTCGATGAATGCCATTTCGTTCACGGCCGGATCCTCTTTCTTGTCCTTCGGGAAGACGCTGATCCCCTGGCCGATAATGAAGGCCGCTCGAATGTCAATGATGTTGCCCGTCTGCAGGACGCCCCACTGGGACGTGCCTTCGTATTTCCGGGCCAGCTCGATCACGGCGCCCGAGTAGGTGAAATACGGGTTGCCGTATGGCCCGGACTGAAGGCGCTTGGTCACGGACGTGATGTCGTCAATGACCATGGCTTGCTCGGCCATCTGCCGACGCATCGCCTGAAGCTCTGATCTCTTGATAAACATCAGTAGAAATCCTCGCCCGAGAAAATGGCCGCGGCCCCGCCAGCCGACTTCGGGTCGTAGAAGGCGAGCAGGAAAGCGTCGGCCGCGTCCGGGCTTTTGGATCCGTGGCGCTTCTTGTAATCTTCTTTCCCCTCAACGACGCGCCGGCCCCGGTGGTCCAGCCCCTTTGATTTCCGGTTCACAAGCTCCGCGGCCAGTCGGCTATCCTCGGGGCACGATATATCCTGGATGATCCGGCCGATCTCGAACCACATTTCGGACGCCGTCGACGGGTAGCGGTCAGGATCGTTGGCGTCCCCGCCGAAATTGACGGGCACGACGTTATAGCCGCGGGATTCAAGAATATCCGTGACGCCGCCGCCCAGGCCGGTATCGTCAACCTTGATCCGTTCCTCTTTGACGTAGCCGGCGAAGCGTTCAACCTCATCCGCGACATGGACCAGCTTCGCCTTTTCGGGCATGGCGCCGGGCGTGATCGTCATGCTGGCCAGTACCTTGAGGCCTTTGCGCTTGAACATGACAACGTCGTCGGCTCCGCCGCGGGCCACGTCAACGCCGATCTCGGTGGCGCCGGTGGCGTCGAAGTCCGGCTTGAGGGCATTGGCGAACATGGCGTTCACCTGAGAAACCTTGATGATGGAGTCGGCGCCGGCGTCCACGATCTCGCCCAGGACCTTGGTCTGGTAGAGGACTGAATCCTCGCCCCAGTCGCGCCGGCCGTTCTCGATATAGACCGGGTTCGCGATCTGGATCACAATGTCCTCAGGGTCGGTGTATTCGACGCCGTAGACGTCCGGGTGCTGGGGGTCAGGGATCGCCAGGGCCCGGAATTTCTCGCCGGTGACGTACGGGCTGTCAAAGGCGCTGATATGGATTCGGTTCCAGTCCGACGCCGGGCTGTTGAAGATCTTGTAAAATTCCTCTCCGACCTGAACGCCGTCGGTGGTGCTGATGGCCAGCCAACGACAGAGGCCGCCGGTCATGGCGCCGCGAGCTGAATCCCAAAGCCACTGAGGCAGACCCTTGGCCTCATCGAAGATGAACAGGATCGCCGGAGCGTGCCAGCCTTCGGCCCGGGCCGGCTTGTCGGTGGAGAAGCCGTAGGCGTAGTGATCGCCGTCCTCGGTCTGAATCTCGGTGGTGAGGCACTTGCCCTGCAGCCGGATCCTCGAGGTCGCATAAATGGCGTTTATTTCAGACCAGAGCAGCATTTTTATCTGCGAGAACGTCGGCGCCGTCGTGATCACCTTGCTGTTCGGTATGCAGTTGAGGAACCAGACGGTCGCCTCGGCCGCGGTATAGGTTTTGCTGACGCCGTGGCTGGACCGGACGGCCGTTTTCTCGTTGGCCGCGATTGACCGAAGGATCTCACGCTGTTTGGTCCACGTCTTATGCCCGAGCGCGTGTTCAACGAAAAAGACGGGGTCCTGGCGGTACAGGTCAACCAGGCCCGCCATTCCCGCTTGAGTTTCAGGCGCCAGCACGTTTATATTCCTTGTAGGACTTGAGCAGGGTTTCCATGCTCAGGCTCACGTTGAGATCCAGCCCGCCGCTGATGGGCTGAGTCGCCTTGCCCAGCGTTCGGTCCAGGACCTCTTTCTCGGCCGCAATATCGCCGCCAAGCGCCTGGCTGAAAACGACCCGGACAACGGCCTCAAGATTCGTCGTCTTAAATTTGCGGCCGGCCCGGTTCGTGACCTCGATGGTCTCGGCGCCGACCTTGGCGAACAGCTTGCCGGCTTCGAGCTCGAAATTGAGCTGGGCCTTGCTTTTGCAGCCGTGACGCCAGCTACGGGAGTCATTCTTCGTGAATGGTTTGCCCCGAGGCTTCTTTCGAGCCTTTGCAGCCGTCGCGGTGCCGCCGCTAATTTTGCTCATGCCGGGACCCATGCCTTCGAGTATTTGTGACTCCTGATGTCCAGGGCTTCGAACACGTTTTCCTTGAGGAGTAATTCAACCTCGTCCAGGTTCGCGCCGATCTGCTCCGCGATATACTTGGGGTCCTGGCCAAAGTCCTTGACCAGCTCGGTGACGAGGCTGTGCATTTTCACGGCGATATGGCTGCCCTTGGCTCGGTTCATTCGGACGGTGAGCAGGCGGGCCTCGGCCTCGGACAGCTGAAGGTCACAGACGGGCACCTGGTACTTGAAGGCCTTGACCAGCTCCTTGTCGTTGGTCGCGAGCCAGTACCGGTGAAAGCCGTCAATGATGGTCGAGCCGTTCACGATGATCGGCTGGATCCAGCCCTGCTTCAGCATGGACAGGCGAAGAAGCTCAAGCTCCTTGTTCATGACGACATTCGGGTTATAGCTGTTCGGGTTGAGCGTCCGGGCGTCAATCCACTGGACCCGGTCAATGGGGTGCTTAAACTTCGATTCCATGTTCCCTCAGCTGCTTGATGTCGTGTGAGAATACCGGCGGGAATTTCACGCCGGCCGCAATTTGGGCGTCGTACGCCGCGGCCTGTTCAGGGAAGCGGTGCGCCAGATGGAGAATCAGGTGACAGCGCCAGCAAAGCTCGACCATGAAGGCGAAGGGGTGAGAATAGTTTTTGTGGTGGAAATGGATGATCCCCTTGTCCTGTCCGCACTTCGAACAGACTTTCTTGGGGACGTACTCGCCGCGTTCAATGCAGCCCTGCAGCTGGACGTCAACGGCATGGCGCTGGGCCGCGGTGTACCAGATTCCATCGTCCCCGAGATAGGACTTCATGCCAGGCCCTCAAATTCGAGGTCTTGCTTGGTCGTTTTCGATTTGGGCTGGATCATGTACTTTGAGCCGGCGAAGGCGGTGCGCCAGACATGGCGAAGCGGATAGCCGCCGAGGTTTCCGCGGACGTCGCCCTGGGCCTCTTTGTTGCGGCGGATTGCCTGGGCCGAATTGATGTGCTTTCGAATCTTGGCCGCCTCAAGCGGTGAGAAGCGGTCATTGATGAATTGCCGGAGCCCGTCCCAGGTATGCGGGTAGCCGGCTGCGATGTCGCGCGAGAGGACCTTGGAATATCGCTCCTGCAGGATCATGTCCGGGAACATGGAAACTATCTGGTTGTAAAAGACGGGGTAGAGGGTCCGGAGCTTGTGGAACGTCTTTGAGCTTTCGGCCAGGAGGGGCGTCGCGACGCGAAGCGGCTGGGCGTTCCAGGCCTGCAGGTCGTATGTGACGCAATACTCCTTGCCGGTGTCCAGGTAGTATTTGAAGATGTCCGCCTGGGTCCAGTCGTAGATTGGCTTCACGACCCGGACGTTCGGCGCCGAGCTGGCGCAAACGTAGTTTTCGAACTTCCGCTGCATGACGGACTTGTAGCGGGTGATACTCTCGTCGGCCCGGATCCCGAGTATCAGGGCCATGCGGCCGCGGACGCCTTGGGCCAGGAAGGCGTCCATTTCGGTCTGGTGGTAGATCTTCTGCGGGTCGCCGGTGATGGCGAAATCCGGCTTGGGCCGGATCCAGGGCCGGCGCGGATCCCACTGGACGTAGTCGGCCAGGTTTCCCAGGACGTATTTCTGCGACTTTTGAGCGACGGCGTAGTACCTGAAATCGTAAATTCCAGATAGCCGCTTTTTTTGTACAAAATCCAGCACGTCGTCCGGTATCAGCTCCTCATCGCGGAAGATCACGTGAAGGGGCGTTGTAATGCCGCGCTCCTGGCGGATCTCCTCGACCAGGTAGAGGCAGACGGTCGAATCCTTGCCGCCCGACCAGCTGACCGCGACGTGGTCAAAAATGTCGAACGTGTGCCGGATCCGTTCCTTCGCCATGGCGAGGACGTCGGCCTCGATGTACCGTTTCGTGCTGGGCATTATTTCAGCGCCTCGTCAATGATCTCGGTGAGGGCGCGGCCTATAGTCACGTCAGGGAATTTGGCTTTCACGGCCTTGACCAGCGCCAAGAATTCAGAGCAGAGGTCCTTGCTCTCAAAAACGATGTCGAAATGGTAGGTTTCCTCATTGTCCCCAGAGGATTGCCGCGAAGGGGTCATGTCGGGCGTGTACCGTTCAACGAACTTGGACAGGTCGACGGAGCTGGCCAGGTCCACGTGAAACTCGCCCAGCTCAATCTCCTGGGCGTGGGGGAATACCAGCTCGGCCAGCTTATCTTCCTCGTAAAAGCCGGCGCGGTCATTGTCACTGAGGGCGTATTCGATCTTCGCGGCCTCGTCTTTCGGGTGCACGACGCTGATGTCAACGTCCTTGAGGCCCAGTGTTTTCAGGGCCCGGATCCTCATGTTGCCGCCAAGGACGATGTACTTGTCGCCGTCCGGGTAGCAGACAAGCGGCTTATAGACGCCCAGCTTGAGGATCTGTTTTTTCAGGCGCTCCATGTCGGCCGTGCGAATGTTGCGTGGATTCTTTTCCCAGGGCTCTACCTGGGAGATCGGGACCCGGCGGATTTCCAGGCCTTCGGCCGGCGTTTCGGGCGTGGTGGATTTCTTCATTTCAGTGGCGCTTTAATTGCTCAAGGGCTGCGAAAATCTGGTGGTGGTCCTCGCGGTTTTCCTTTCTTATGTCGTCCAGCATTTTGTTCGTGGAAAGGTAGTTCGCTT
This sequence comes from Candidatus Aminicenantota bacterium, assembly GCA_003141555.1. Taxonomy (GTDB): domain Bacteria; phylum Acidobacteriota; class Aminicenantia; order Aminicenantales; family UBA4085; genus FEN-413. Next base: position 358,597 of record PLMN01000029.1, on the reverse strand, counting down.
CCAGGGTGGCCAGGCGCTCCGCCTTGTCCGGAACGATGGAGGCCTCAAGCCGGACAAGGCGCTCCGCGTGAGAGGCGCAAGGCCTTTCCGGCTCAAAGTTGAGCGCCTTTTTGACGTTCTTCCGATCCACCATGGCCTTCACCAGAAGGGCGCTATTCGTGAGGATCAAGCCGACAACGCCGGCGTCCAGGAAGATCGAAATGCCTGACCGCCCTGCTTCGGCGGCCTGGACCGCGGCTTGTGCAATCGGGAGCATGACTATCCCCCCTTCCTGAGCTTCAAGATTTCAAGCTTTAATTCTTCGACCCATTGAAGGAAGGTCGCGTTGACGATGAATAGGGCCTCATGTGTCACCGGGTCCTCGGTGATCGAAATGGGATTTTTCCGAACGTCCGGGCCCGGATTCAAAACGTCGTAGCTCGGGTAGAGCGCCGGGTTGTAGTGAGTGCAGCTGGGCATGAAGGCCAGCGCGGCCGTCAGGATCGTGCCCAGAATGGCGACGATTGTCCAGGGGGCTGCTCCGGCTTTATTTGACTTCAAAGAGCATCTCCCGGATCGTCAAGAGGTCGCGGTCCTTACAGGCCTTCAAGAGCTTGGCCCGGCGGGCCATGTCGGCCTCGGAATTGACGGCGGTTGCCACCTGGCCTTCGAGCTTGACGATCTGCTCTAAGGCGGTGAGGATTGCGGCAAGGTCAATGGCCATGGTTCACACTCCCGAGGGCAGGTCCTGATACTCGACGTGGTAGATGTCGTTGAGACCGCCGATAATATTTCCAGCCGCGTCCCGCTTAACCCAGCGGCCTCCCCAGCGCAGGCCGAATGATTCCGCGATTTCCCCGAAGCGCTCGTATTCGGCCGTCCTCGCAAAGATAAGTCCGCGGGTGACTTTGTCGACGATGGCAAAGTCCATAGCGAGCCGGAGCATGTGGAAGGTTGGGGCGATGCGGGGGTCAATTTCGGATTTCCCCTCGAGAAAGTATTTCAGGTCATCTTCGAGGGTCGAGATGTGGCGGGTGCAAATCGTGTCGATGTCATTGGCCCGGAGCTGGAGTTTGAGCTTGGCGACAGCGTCCTCAAACCGGATCTGCTTGTCCGTCAGGGAAAGGGGCGGGGCGGTGATTGAAGGAGTCAAGCTTCACCGCCCCGCCGCCTTTTGAAATAAGCCATCGCTCACGTGGCCCATGATAAGGCATGATTTCAGATCCATGACCCCATGGCTGGGGTCTATATGGGGAGTGGATGGGGGTAAAAGCCACTTCACAAACTTTTGAAAATGGCGGTCTGCCCAGGCTTCACCGAAATATCAACCTGGACCGCTTTCACGGCCGGGCCCTTTTTGATGATCAGGTGATAGGTCGGGTCGTCCAGCTGGAACACGGTCCAGCCCTGGCGCTCAAGGCGCCTTGCCACTCTGGCCTTCGCGCGACGTAGCCGGCGCTTTACTGCAGGCTCGCTCATGAATCCCCCCTGCTGGGGCGGGCCAGCTTCGACCCTGACCCGCCCCGCTATACTGTCAGGCTTTCGGAGCCGGGGCCGGGACCGTCTTCGGCGTTGTCGTCCCAAACAGGATGCCGACGATCACGGTCAGGACGCTGATGATGATGTTGCTGTCAATCGGCAACGTCACGCCCGAGGATTGCAGGGCCGCGATGATGGCCGACACCGCGGTGATCCAGAACTTCGGATCCTTGAAGCGGCCGACCTGGGCCTTGACCGCCGCGATGTCCGCCTTGGCCTCGAAGAGGACATAGACGGCGACCGCGGCCATACCGCCGACGGCGGGACCGGCATTGACGAAGCCGAATGCCGAGAGGATCGCGCCGAGGACGGCGACGACGGTGAGAAGCGTTTTCCGTGACATAGTGTCACCTCCTATCCCTAACGGCCGGGCCGTTTGCGGGCTTGTAGAATATGCACGTCCGACAATCGCTCAGCTGGACGTTGCATTTGAGGGTAAGGCAGGCGCCGAGCCAGCCTATTCCGTCCGGCGATTCATCGAAAAACCGACATTTCAGCTTCGCCGGGGCGGCCGTGGAGACCGGAGGAGCCTGGGGCGGGGGCGGTCCGAGCGGCCTCATACGATTTTTCCCGGCCCCAGGAAGCCCGGCCTGGACAGGGTCAGATCGTCCAGCTCCCGGGCATAGATTTCGACCCTGGGCGTTGTGTCATAATATTTCGTGACATCGGCGTGAAATACCTGCCGATCATCACGGTAGGCCAAGCCATTGAGGGCGTCAGACACCAGCTTTCCGAGATTGTCCCAGTCCGGCGCGTGAAGGCATGGGGTCCCCGGTTGGATTTTCTTCCCACTTTTCGGGATTGGAAAATATGCTATAACGCGGAAGTCGACCGGGCCGGCGAAGGGTATGTGCCCGGGGTACTCGCCGGCGAAAATGAGCCGGATGAGGTTCTGCATGGACGCAGTTTTCTCGGGCGTGAACGTCATGGGCCGGCCGTGGATTCGGACGGTCCGGGCCCTGGCCTTCCCTACCGGGGCGCCAGGGATCGTCAGAGTGATCACAGTTGCCCCATAAGGTGGCGTTTCAAGTTCATTCCCCCAGCGCCGGCGTCAGGAGGACCCGGGCCGTCCCGGGCGTTTCAAGGCCGATGAGGCGGGCTGCAGCCTGGGACAAGTCAATGACCCGGCCGCGCACGTTTGGCCCGTCGTCGTTGATCCTGACAATGATTTCCTGGCCGTTTTCCAGGTTCCTCACCCGCCAGCGGGTATTGAAGGGGAATAGCTTGCTGGCCGCTGTCATCGCGAATTTGGAGAAGCGTTCATTGTTGGCCGTGATCCGGCCATGTTCGCGGTCCCCATACCAGGAGGCGACTCCGGTGAACGTCATCATTTGCCGGTACAGCTGAGCCGCGGTCAGGGCGTCGTCCAGCCGCACCCGCATGTCTGATATTTCCTGTGCATACTGCAGCTGGGAAAAGTCGGCCCGGATCCCGGCCTGGCCGTGCTCGATCTTGGCCCCGATGAAAAAGCCGGCCATGAAGGCCAGGAACAGGGCCACGCTGAAATATGCGAAGGTTTTGCCTTTCATGATTGCTCCTCTTCGAGCGCGTAGTCCCGCGCTCTTTCGTAGGCGTCGTCAATGTCGTGCCCGTCGTCGTAGTCCTGGCAATCCTCGGGAGGGCTGCCTTGACATTGGCCGTCCACGCCCATGTGTTCACAGTCCTCTGGGCACTCTTTGGGCTGGGGAGGGTCCAGGCTGCGCTCGGGACAGGTGGAATATCGCCGGCCAAAGTACGGGCTCATGGCTGGGCTTCCTTTCCGCGGAAGTGGTCAATCGTGGCCTGTTCGATCTCGCGATTGATCTTTTCCCAGGCCGGCGTATCATGCCGGGCCCGGGCCTCCTCAATTTCCGGCATGCGGGCTAATGCGAGCTTCTCGCGGTAGTCCACCATGGCCTTCATCCTGGCCTGTTCTTCCGGGCTGGCCTGGTACCGGTTGGCGCCGACGCGCCTTTCCCGCTGGACGGTCAGGTCGGCCGGCCGGACGCTCGGGGTGGACCCGCCCCGGTCCTGGGCACGGCTGAGCCAGTTCACGAGGAAACGGCGATAGTTGGATTTGACGCCCTTTTTGGGGTTGGCTAGAATCCACTCGGCTGCACGGCTTAATTCGCCCGGAACATCACAGGCCGGATAGGCCTTGGCCCAGGCCTCAAGGTCGGCCGGCGTCAATCCATCCCAGCCGCGTCCGTTGAAATCAACCTTCCCCGTTGGATCCCCCTTAACTACTAATAAATCAGAAGAAGAAGCAGAGGCAGAAGCAGAGTGTCCGTGGACATTCGGGACATGTCCCGAATTGTCCCGAATCCTTTCCCGATACCTTCTTTTTCTTTCCGATTCAGGGTTTGAGGATCGCGAGTATTCCCTGTATTTGAGGTAGTTGATAATCAGGAAACCGCCGTCCACCCTTCTGATCCTGCGGCCTTCATCGTTCAAAGAGCGTGACCTTGGGTCCGGGGATTCAAGTGCCAAAATTGACTTATCAACAGTTCTGAGGGGCAAATGGCAGACCGAGGATAGGTACACCGATGAAGTTGTCGAAACGCCGTTCTCCCGGCATGAGGCAAGCAAAGCAATCCAGACTTTGAACACGTCGGAAGGCTCAGCCATGATGGAGGACTGAAGGATTCTTTCGTCCAGTTTTGTGAATCCCATGATGGCCTCAGACCTGAGCCGGGAACGCCTTGTCCACGTCCCCGGCTTCGATGAAGTGCATGGGCTATAGGGCCCGGTTGGCCACGGCCTTCTCGGAGTAGGTTCGGACGCCAGGGATCTTCGTGTCGCCCTTGAGCGCTCGGACAACCTTTCCGATCCTGACCAGGTCCAGTGTCCAGTACTCGGCCGGCACCAGGCCGGCGTCCACGATCTCAAAATGCCAGGTGTCAGAAACGCTGATGCCGGCGATCTTCACGGTTGCGGCGCCGGCAGTCGCCTGCTGGGCCTTTTCGTCCGCGGTTTGGAGGACGGCCACGGCCTTGTCAATGGCCGCGTCCCGGTCATCCTGGGTTTTGGCGTTGGCCGCCTCGGCCTCAAGCTCCTGGGCCTTGTCGAGGGCTTCCTTCTCAATCCGCTGGCGTTCCTTCTCGGCTTCGATACGCCGCCGGTCCTGTTCCTCATAGAAATTTCCCACGGCCCGCTTGACGATCCTCTCGGCCGCCATGAGGGGTTCATAGAATTTCTTTTTCTCCGCCAGGAGGGACTTATGCAGCTCATGGGCCCGGGTGATTTGCGGATCAAAGGTCGCCTCGACCTTGCCGGCCATGGTGCGGAGGTCTTGAAGGTAGTCCTTGGCTACGGTCAGCCCGGCCTCGTCGTGAACTTGGATCTTGTTGGCCAGGCCCGCGAAGGTCAGGGCCTCGTCCACGGCTGCAGCCTCGCGCTTGGCCAGCTTGCCGGCGGGCGCCGGCCTCGCCGGCGCCTCGTCGGGCTTGGATACGTTGAAGGCCCGCCGTCCATTCAGCGGGCCCAGCTTCTTGACTACGGTTTCGGGTGTGGCCATGGTCACGCCCTCGCCTGGGCCGCCCGCGTGGATCTCGCGCGGGTCGCCGGCTTGGCCGGCTTCTCGTCGGCCTTGGCCGCCAGCTCGTCGTGATAGGCCGCCCACTGTTCCAGGTAGGCGATCACGGCGTCGCCTTCGGATTCGGCCAAGTCGGCCAACTCCACGAAGTCAGCGCCGCCCTTGTCCGCGACGGCCTTGTGGATCCCCTTCCAGATGATCTCCTCGGACTTGCCGCGGGCCTTGAGGCCTTCGATTGCGGCCTTGGTTCTTTCCGTCTGGGCCTCGGTGATCGCCGGGACATCGCTCTCGGATTCACCTGCTGGCGCGTCAGCTGGGGCTGGCTCATCGGGGAATTTCGCGTCCGGCTGTTCGGCTGCAGCTGCAGGCTGGGCCGGGGCCAGCTTGGCCGCCGCGGGCGCCGGATCCTGTTTCGGGGCCGCCGCGGGCGCCGGCATGATGGCCGCCGGCTTTCCGGTTGCAATCCACTCCACCACGGCCTTTCCAGTTTCCCTGGTGATCTGGAACAGGAGGCCGTCGAACATTCCGGTCCGGTCCTTGGAGCTTTGGGCATAGTGGCCCATGTCGAGCTCGAGGACGGTTGTAAATTCATACTCCATCCCGTCCCTTTGGATGGGCGCCATTCCGACTTTTTTGGGTACCTTCTTCCCGCCCTGGTCCTCAAGGATATAATCTTGCTTGGACCGCATGGTGCAGATCAGGTGGATCGGGGCTTCAAGGAGCTTGGCCCGGAAACGCTCATGCTCGGGCGTGATCTTGTTCCAGTTGATATAGCTGTTGGAATTTGGCCGGGCGTCCAGCGCGTCCTTCTTGGCCAGCAGCCCGCCCTCGCCGGCCCAGGCGTGGCTGATGGAATCAATTATCAGCACGTCGTACCCGTTGGCCAGGGCCAGGTCAATCGAATCAACGTATTTCTGGACGGTGTAGGGCTTGTGCATGGCCAAGACATCGAAGCTGAGCCCCTTCAAGGGGCCCTGGTCCATGTCGGCGTACAGTGCGGCGCTTTCATTTTCCGTATCAATGACGGCTATGCGCTGGCCCATGCCGGCCGCCAGGAGCAGGGCGCTCCCGGTTTTGCCGGATCCCGACGGCCCGATGATAGCCGCCTTGAATTTGACTTGCCGCCGTTCTGCTTTTTTGAAGGTTATAGGCATGATGGAATCCCCTTAAAAGGGAACCTCATCGTCGCCGGCGCCATGGGGCTCGGGATCTTGGGCCCGGTTCTGCGCGTAGGTATCCAGGTAGATCACGTAGTCGGGCTGGCGGGTGCCTTCTTCCTTGTAGGAATTGGGGAACACGGCTATCTGCGTCTTTCGGCCGTCAATCTCAACGTTCCCGCTGAGCAGCTGGGTGCCGGACTTGGTTTCCTTCGTCCAAAGGGCCCCGATTTTCTTTTTTTTCGGCGTATCAGGCACGGGGCGCCTCGTCCCGGCCGCGGACGGCCGCGGCCGCGATCCCGTTGAGGATCGTCAAGAGATTTTCGATGGCCCGGCCCAGGACGTGCGGCTCGGCGGCCGGGCGGATCCTGTTCGCGAGCTGGGCGCCAGCATTGTTCGCGGCGTCCGGCGTTCTTTCGTCTTTCATTGGTTCTCCTTCAATGAATTTGTGAGCGTTGCTTCCCTGGGCGTGGCCTCATAGGCCGGCCCGGCCGGTTGACTTGTTGCGCTGCAGCTTTCCCGCTTTACCTCTCTTTCGCCGTTGATGATTCGGTCCACCTTGGCCTCAATCCTGGCCAGGATCGCCCGGATGTCGGCTGGCGTTTTGGCTTCCTTTCGGATTTTCGCTGCTACTTTGCGGCATCGATCTGAGCAGTAAACTTTCCAGTCCCGGTTTTTCTCAAAAATGATTTTGTCAATCGGGCACTCGGCCGTCGGGTAGGTTTTCATGGCTTCACCGCCGCGCTCATCATTTCCAGCATTTCGGCAATAAGGCGCTGGGCCTCATTCAAGAAAAACGAGCCGCGGACGGCTTGGCCGGGGCTGGCCTGGGCGCCCTCAATCTCATGGGAAATTTTCCCGATGTGGTCAACGAGGCCCATGAAAAGGTGAATCAGGTCCCGGCCGCCGTCCCGGCCTATGTCGCCGGGACGGTACTTGTGAACGGCATTGAGGCCCAACGGGTCGAGGAAAAACCGTAGGATTTCCCATTCCCCTGTCACTGCAAAAAGCCGGGCAAGTAAATCAGGGGGAAAGGATTGAAGGCCATATATCCAATTCGAATAAGTGGAATACGGGACGCCCAGGTCGGCAGCTATGGCCTTTCGCTCACCTGGGAGCCTTTGAAGGACCTCAGAAAATCCAGCCGTCCATTTTCCTTGCGCGTATCCGTTTGCGTTGGTATCGTTTGTCTGTGGCATCACTTCACCGTGAGGGGGAAATAAAGATGGTTCATGTCATTGTCTTTGATGAGGAGTCGGGGGAAATTTGGGCCGGGGTCCAAGACGGCCGGGCGCGTCCGATCATAATTTGCCCGGATCCCGGCGAGGACTTTGAGGCGCAGCCTGAAAAAGAGAAGGCCGCCGGCCGGGACCATTAGGCGACCTCCTGATGTTTATGTGCTTCAAGGTACAGGGAAAGGTCATCCGGGCTTACCCGTCGAATCCCGCCCAGTTGTGTCCATCTCAGCCCGTCGCTGAAAAGCCGGTACACCTGGCCCCGGCTTATGCGGAGGTACCTGGCCACGTCGGCGACGGTCATGAAATCGGCCATAGTCAGCGCCCTTCCGCCAGGAGATCGGCAACCGGGATTCCCGACTTTTCGCTTACTTGGAAGGCCGCCCGGACGCTCAGCCCGCGCTTGCCATTAAGGTACCGGGAGAGAATGTCCTCACGGATTCCCAGGGCCGCGGCCAGCTGTCGACGGGTCAAAAAGCCCTTTTCCCTTTGAAAACTCATGATAGCCGCTTGGGGTTTTTTGTCTTTCTTGCTCATTTGGCTTGCCATACTGACAATATAATAAATATAAAATGCCAATATGTCAAGTAAAATAATATTTATAGTGCCATTATGGAAATATAATATTATTTTTGATTTATCCTTGACAAAACGGCAAGATGGGTAGATTATGAGGTCTATGGATCAGGCCGGTTTTTCAAAATTTGGTCCTATTGATCAACTAAGGGGTGCGACAATGGCGGAGGGGACGAATCGGCATGATCTCGCCTGGACAAAGCTTAGGGCCGAGTTTGATAAGCTCGGGAAGGGGAAAAACAGCGAGCTGGCCAGGCGCCTAAATAAAACGGAAGGATGGGTGAGCCGTAAAATGAATTTGAAACGCGCCTTGACATTTCGGGAATTCGTTGACATCTGCAAGGCTTTGAACGTCGACCCGGGAAGCCTGTTTGAATCAATCGCGGCGGATAAAAAGGAAATGACAGCCGAGGAAGCGCTCCGTAAACTGATTCAGGAAGAAATCGAAAAGTCCCAAAAGAAGATTCAGCAATAGGGTCATAAAGTTGAAACACGACCCCGGGAGCAAGAAAATGAACCCAGCGTCGCGCGGCCGGAGTGAAATATGGAAAACCCCCTCTACTTCCGGGGCTTTCCGCAAATCGCGAGTCTCAAGGGTCTGACCTACAACCCAGTTTGTGGAAAGGTGGGTTTGGACTTGGAATAGATTAGATTGAGCTTTGATCAGTCGTTTTTTTCAGGGGGGGCATATGGGAAAATCTGAAGAGAAGCCTGTCGCGGGACCAAGTAAAGGAGATTTTGTTACCCCCCCTGAAATTCCCGATGTTGATGAACAGCCGGGGGCACTTCCAGAACAAGAAGAATTTTGGAAACCTCCTACTCGGTTTGGGAGCATCCCAGTCGAGAAGGAACCTTTAGGATGGGATCGCCGCCGAGGTTTCCGGAAACTATTTCCAGCTGTTTATCTACCATTCCAAGTAGTAGATCGGGTTACATTCGGTCACCCCTCGCTTGAACCGAATCGCCTTTTCTGGGGCGACAACCTTCATGTTATGCGCCAACTGCCCAGCGAGAGCATTGACCTCATTTATATCGATCCGCCATTCTTCTCCGGCCGGCAATATAACGTTATCTTCGGTGACCAGAACGAACTGCGTTCGTTCTCGGACATCTGGGAAGGCGGGATGCCCGGCTACCTGATCTGGCTCAACGCCCGTCTCTATGAGATGAAGCGCCTGCTCAAGAAGACGGGGAGCATCTACGTCCACTGTGACTGGCATGCTAGCCATTACATCAAGGTGGAGGTAGACAAGATTTTCGGGCATGAACAATTTAGAAACGAGATCGTCTGGTCCTATACGGGCAACCAAAAACCGAAGGAAAATTTTCCAAGAAAACACGACGTTCTACTCTTCTATACAAAGACACCACGAGCGACTTTCAACCACATCTTCGAGGAGTTCAGCGAATCAACCCTCCGACGTTACAATCATACAGATGAAATTGGCAGACGGTATAAGTTGAACAGGTACGGCGGGGAAATGGTCAAAGCTTACATGCCAGAGGAGGGCAAGAGGGCCCCTGATGTGTGGGACATGCCTTGGGTCATCCCAACTTCGAGGGAATCTATCGGCTATCCTACACAAAAGCCTGAATTATTGCTCGACCGTATTATCCAAGCCTCCTCAAACAAAGGTGATGTGGTGGCCGATCTATTTGGCGGCGGCGGAACAACGCCAGCGGTGGCGCAGCGGCTGGGCCGGCGTTGGATCACCTGCGACCAGTCGCGGGTGGCCGTGGCGATCACGGCGGACCGGCTGACGCGGCAGGTCGAGGAGCAGACGGGCAAGCTATTCCCCGTGCCGGACTTCACGATCGAGCACTGGGGCGTGTATGAGACGCGGCGGCTTGCTGATATGCCGCCTGAGCAATTCCGTGCTTTCATCCTCAAATGCTTCGGCGCGGTCATTGAGGAACATCAACCAGGAATCCACGGCATGAAGGGTGCAATTCCCCTATGGGTTGGAGAATCGAACCCCAAAAAAGCCATCACGGCCATGGATGTCCAAGCATTTGCGAACGCCATCAGGAAAACCCTTCGTTATAAACAGGATAACCTTCGGGATGGAATTATTCTCGCATGGGCATTTCGTCCAGATGCTGTAGAAGCGGCAGAACGTATCCGTCGACAAGAGCAAACCGATCTCAATTTCATACGGCTCGATATGCTTCGAATCGACTCCCCCAGATTCCGGGAACATGTAACGGCGCTTTCCACGGATCACGCCGACTATGAAAACTTTCTAACGTTCGTACAGTCACCAAGGGTGGAGGTCGGCTGTAAACGCATCTCTCTGCGGACCTATTTATTCGATGCAAGTGAAACAATTATAATGAACTCGGGCGCAAAAGTTATCAATGTTCAATGGGATTTCGACTATAAAAAGCGTTTCAGCAGCACTCCGGGATTTTCTTTCATTAGGGGAAGTAAGAAAGAGCCGGTTCTCCAAGTCCAGTACGAATTCCCTAAATCAGGGACATATCGAGTTGTATGCAAGGTTCAGGACGATATGGGAGGAGAGGGATTGCGCGCTATAGATCTTGAGGTGAAATGATACGATGTTCAACAGCTTTGCGAAATATGAATCAGCCTTTCGAGATTGGAGGCGTGATGGAATGCCAGGCCTCTCCTCGGATTCTTATAAATACATCGAATTTCTTACTTCCCCGGACGACGATCAGACCACCCGCCCGGGAACGCTTTGGCCACATCAATGGGAATCCTTCCTTCGTGTAATCTACTCGCACGAGATTCTTAATAAATCTGAAATTGGCGCTGATGGCTTACTACTAAACATCGTAACGGGCGGCGGCAAAACAGCTATAATCGCGGCCATAATATCTTGGCTAAAAATCTCACATAGCGTCCAGAAGTTCGTTCTCATTTGCCCGAACCTAATTGTGCGGGATCGCCTCGAGGACGATTTTGACGGAGGAAAGGTCTTTATTGACCGAGATCTTCTTCCAAATTGGGCTAATCTGGGGCCCAAGGACTTTATTTTAACCACACTTGGAAGCGGAAAAGAAGGTGGCTGGGCGAGTCTCTTCAGTGCAAGCGTGATCCTCGGGAATATCCACCAATTTTACTTGAGCAATAAATCCGGTCAGAGCAATATCTCTGCTCTTATGAACGGCCCTGATTTTGCTTTATTCAATGATGAAGCTCACAACTCGCCAGCTCCAGAGTATGACGCCACTTTGCGCAGGATGCGAGAGAAATTAGTTCTCCGTATTGATACCACGGCGACCCCCGATCGTGCTGACGGCAAAACTCCTGATAGCGGCATGATCTATGAATACTCGGTAACGGATGCTTTAGCCGACGGAATAATCAAAACCCCTGTCGTTTATCAACCCGATATTAAGACTGTCCAACTTACTTATACCGACGCTCGAACAGGCGAAAAGCGCAAAGTCGAAGAGATTGATTGGGACGAGGTAGATCGACTTGGACTAAGCGCAACTCAATGGGTGACCGACGACGAACCAATGCGTCAGCAGATGGCTATAGCTCTTCGTCGTCTTGAAGAACAGGAACGTCGCGCAAAAGGCCGGTTTCAGCCGATTCTTTTTGTCGTGGCTGTTAGCAAGGCCGACGCCATCAAAGCCGAGCAAACCCTTAATAAATATTTTAAAACTAAAACTCTTCTTGTCACCGAAGACAGTGATGAGGTCGATCGCCAGAAGGCGCGCGAACTTGGAAAACAAAAAAAAGGGAGTAGTCCATTTAAAGCTGTTGTCAGCGTCCTGATGTTGCGTGAAGGATGGGACGTCCCTGAGGTCGGCATTATACTACTTTTAAGAAAATTCGGCAGCAAAGTATACGGCCAGCAGGTCATCGGCCGTGGGCTTCGCCGTGTTCGTGTGAAGGGCGTAGATCCTAGCGAGCCTCAGATCTGTTCGATCGTTGATCACCCCAAGTTGGACCACCAATGGCTTTGGGATATTTTTAATGCAAAAAGACGGGATAATGTTCAAATCGATGATCTTTTCGATGAGACCGAAGATCTCCCCGCCCCGCCCCCTAAGCAGGAACTAATAAAACCAGAGCGCGCTATTGACGTCCCCCCTATTGATCCATCAATAATGGACGATGGCGAATTTGATATTGGTGATATTCCTCCGCCTCCTATTCCCCTGGAAAATTGGCAAGAAGCACTCGACTCAATCGTCTACGATCCGAACGTGGTTACTATCACTAAAATTGACATTTCCGGCGTAACTGGTCAGGAATTAGCCGGTATGGAATGGAAAACGGTCCAATCAGCGCCTGAAACCGAGCCGTACAACGGCTTTAAAGTTGAGATCTCAGACGATTTGGCAAGAGAAGCAGTCAAAGAGTGCCTTCTTGAAATTTCCGAACTTCTTACTATATCGGCCGGCTATGCTGCGGGCTTCAAGGACAAGGTTTATAGCGCTCTTCTTTACCATATCCGATCTCGTTTCCTGGACGGGACATCTATCGGTCTCGCGGATCGTTCATCTCTCGATTTCGCTTGGAAAATGCTTCCTCAAGTCAAGGCGCGCGTGGCGGCAATTCCAGGGCTAATAGGGGGGATAATCGAATATGGCGATTAGTATTCACGGCACTTTTCAGAATCCAAAGAAAAGCCCTTGGAACTTCGAGAACTATCAGAGCGACCTCGAGCGCCGAATGATGGATAAGCTCGAAAAAGATCCCTTTGTCATCAAGTGGATGAAACGTCACGGAATTACTATTCCCTGGATCGATAATCAGAAGCACCAGCGCAAATACCTCCCGGACTTCTTCGTAGAATACCAGGATGGGCGGAAAGCCATTATTGAAGTAAAGGATCCGAGTCGGGTCGATTCAGATGACGTCCAAAGGAAGAGAAAAGCAGCCGAAATGTGGTGCAAACAGAGGCACATGGAGTACACCCTGATAACAATTGGGAAATAGCATAGGGCCAAGTAATGAGGCGGGCGGGGGCCAGCCGGATTCCGGAGGCCCCCGGAAGAAGTGACGCCTTGCGGCGATGGTAGCGCCTCATTGATATAGACGTAAGAAAGGATAATAATTCTCATGCCCGTCTATCGTCGCGGCCGCTGTTGGTGGGCTGACGTTAGGATCAACGGCGCCCGGATCCGCCGGAGCCTTGACACAGCCTTCCGCCGTGAGGCCGTTGTCCGCGAAAGAGAGCTGATCGCCAACCTGGAAAAAACCGGCGACGCGGGCCCGTCGCTTCCGTTGCGCGGGCTGGCCGACGATTATCTGAAATGGTCAGCCGTCCAACATCCCCGCTGGGTCCTCGCTCAGAAGTGCATGCTCAACCGGGCGCTCATTTTCTTCGGAAAGCTCGGGGTCCTGAACGCAGATCAGCTGACCCCCTACCACATAGATCAGCTAAAAATACACCTCAAGGAAAATGGAAATTCGACAACGACGATCAATAAATACTGTCAAGTCCTGAGGGCGTTCTATTATCGCATTATCGCCTGGGGACGATTCACCGGTCCGAATCCGCTGGCCAAGGTTCAAATGTACCGCGAGGACCGGGACCTCCGGCCTCTTTCAGAGGCTGATTTTGAGAAGATCCTGGCTGCGGCCCGGGAGATCAGCGATAAGCCGGCCTCTCCTGTCCAGCGGATATTTTACGACCTGGTTGTCTTGTGCGCGAATACCGGCCTGCGTCGCGCGGAGGCGCTGGGCCTGAAATGGGGAAACGTTGACGGGGCTAATATCATGGTCCGGGGGAAGGGGAATAAAACCCGGATCATTCCGTTGAACGCGGAGGCCCTGGCCGTGATTTCAAAGCAGGCACCGACGCCGGACTACGTTTTTGACATCCCGAACCGGGCACAATGTCGGGCACTGACCCGGACCTATGCGGCTATGTCAAAGAAGATCGGCCGGCCGTTCCGCCTGCACCTGCTTCGGCACCGCTTCGCAACCTCACTTTTGGAAAGAGGCGCCGACCTAAAAACAGTCGCGGAATTACTCGGCCATAGTGCCTCAATGACGACGATCCTCTATCTCCATTCGACGCCAGACAAGAAACGGCGAGCCGTCGATCTACTCGATATTGGGCACGTTCCTGGTCACAGGGCAGTTGGCTCTGACACGGCGAACCAGTCGAAATAATCCGCCTAATGTTGAATTAAAAGAGCGCGCCTGGAGGGATTCGGACCCCCGACCTATTGGTTCGAAGCCAATTGCTCTATCCAGCTGAGCTACAGGCGCGGCGCGATCATTGTAACCGAATCCGAGCTTTGAAAGAAGCGCGGGCGGGCTCTCGCGGCCGACGCCCATGAAGCGCCCCTTAGAACAGGCTGTAGATGAACGGCCCGATGGCCGAGCTCTGGGCGAAGATCAGGACGAGGCCCACGACGACCAGGACGATCACCACGGGAATCAGCCACCAGCGCTTGTTATGCCAGAGGAACGAGAGGAGCTCGCCGACGACCCCCGCCTTCCCGAAGAACCTTTTCACGAAGCCCATCGAGACTCCTCTCCCCCTATTTCCGGACCATGAAATTTTCCATGACCAGGACATCGATTCCGCTTTTGCTGAACGTGGAATATGCGTCGGACGGCGTCGTCACGATCGGCTCTCCCCGGAGGTTGAACGAAGTATTCAGAAGGACGGGCACTCCCGTCGCCTGCCCGAACTTCTCAACGACCTTGTAATAGCGCGGATTCCACTCCTTGCGGACGGTCTGGAGACGGCCCGTGCCCATATGGTTGACGGCCTTGATCGTATCCTTCTTGTCGTCCTGGAGCGGCAGGACAAGGAGCATGTATCGGGAGGGATATTGCCGGGCGGTGTGACGCCCGATGAAGAATTCATCCGCGCGCTCCTCGAGGATGACCGGGGCGAACGGCCGGAACGGCTCGCGGAACTTGATCTTGATGTTGACCGTGTCCTTCATCATTTCGCTCCGCGGATCGGCCAGGATGCTCCGGTTGCCCAGGGCCCGGGGGCCCCACTCGAACCGACCCTGATACCAACCCACGACCTTGCCCGCCACGAGATCCTCCACGACCCTGTCGAGGAGCTTTTCATCGTCCTCGTAGCGCTCGTAGGGGATGGCCTGCCCGTCGAGAAACGAACGGATCTCGCCCTGGCCGTAGCTCTTTCCCCAGTAGGCGTGTTCAAGGGTAAAAACCCGGGGCTTTCCCAGGAGGGCATGGTAGGCGTGAAAAGCCGCCCCCAGGGCCGCCCCGCTGTCCCCCGCGGCCGGCTGGATGAAGAGGTCCTCAATGGGCGTCTCATTCAGGATGCGGCCGTTCGCCACTGAGTTCAGGGCGCAGCCGCCCGCCAAGCACAGCTTCGTCAGGCCGGTCCGGGCATGGGCGTCCTTGGCCAGGAGGAGGATGATTTCCTCCGTAACCTTCTGGATGCTGGCCGCGATATCGGCATAATGCTCGTTCAAGCGGCACATTTCGGAAAAGTCGGCCGGCTTCTCGCCGAAATAGGAGGGAAAACGCGTCTCGGAGGTGAAGAAGTGCATCTTCGGGTCGCGGGGAGGGCCGAACAGGTCCACGAACCTGGCGTTGTAGGTGGCCTCGTCGGAATAATGGTAGGAGAAATAATCCATATTGACATGGAACGAGCCGTCGGCGGCGACCTTGACGACCTTGTCCCATATCTTGTCGATGTATTTGGGCTTGCCGTAGGGGGCCATGCCCATGACTTTGTATTCGCCCTCGTTCACCTGGAAGCCAAGGAACGCGGTGAAGGCGCTGTAAAGCAGGCCGAGCGAGTGCGGGAACCGGATCTCCTCGAGGAGCGTGATCTCGTTGCCCTTGGCTTTGCCCAAGGCGGCCGTCGTCCACTCCCCCACCCCGTCGATGGTCAAAATCGCCGCCTCTTCGAACGGCGAGGGATAAAAGGCGCTGGCCGCGTGGGAGAGATGATGGTCCTCGAACAGGATCTTCCGATCCTCGACCCCCAGCTTCTCCTTGATGAGCGTCTTCATCCACAGCTTGTCGCCGAACCAGTTGATCATGGCCTCGCCGAACATCCTCCAGGATCGGGGGTAGCCCTGGAACGAGGTCATGAGGATCCGCTCGAATTTGCGGAAGGGTTTCTCATAAAAAACGACGTAGTCCAAGTCTTTGGCCATGATCCCGGCCTCCTCGAGGCAGAAGGCGATGGACCGGTCGGGGAAGCCGAAATCATGCTTGATCCGGCTGAAACGCTCCTCCTCCGCGGCGGCGACGAGCGCCCCGTCGCGGAGGAGCGCCGCGGCCGAATCGTGATAGAAGCAGGAGAGGCCGAGGATGTGCATGTCAGGACTGGCGCTTGAAAAGCTCGATATCCGGGGCGATCGACGGCTTGGGGAACCAATGGGTGCCCACCCCGGCTTTTTTGATATGGAGGGGATCGGAAAAGAGCTTCACCCCAAGCGCCACGGGGGCGAAGAGGACGAGAAACAGCAACCCGAGGAGGAGCTGCCCCTGGAACGTCCCCAGCTTGGCGCTCAGATCGCGCCAGGCCCTGAACCTCTTTCGGGGAGCGTCGGCGGGACCGACCGTATGAGCGAGCGCCGAGGCCAGAGCTTCGCCTTTGGAATATCCGAGGATGAGCGACATCAGGAACCCAAACAGGACGCCAAACGCAATCCAGAAGGCCATCATCGTCCATTTATCAAAAGGCAGGGAGATCCGGCTGGCGGCCACGCCGATCCACATCAGGAGGACGAGGAGGATGTCCCAGGCCGTGGGCTTCCGGCTCGGCCTCTTCCCGAAGCGGAGCACGGCCCCGAGCGAATAGCCCGCCAGCGACAAGAGGAGGACGGCGGCGAAGGCGAGGATCTTCACGGTTTAGAGGCCGTACATTTTCCGGATGAGTCGCTCTACGGCCCGATTGGTGAGAAGGCGCCGGGCGAAGACCATCAAGGGAGCCTTCCCGCCGGCGGCGTAAAAGGGGCGGCGCCGGCCGGACTTGATGATTTTCAAGGCTTTCCGGGCGACGACCGAGGGTTCGCTTCCTCCGCCGACGAGGGCGGCCCTCCGGCGCGCAACCGTCTCGAACTGCGGGGTGAACCGCGATCCGGCGGCGGCAAAGACATCGGGCCTGATGCCGGTCCGGATATGGCCAGGCTCGAGCATGACCGCATCTACGCCGAAAGCCCGGATTTCGTTCCGCAGGGACCAGGTGTATCCGGCCAGGGCCGATTTCGAGGAGGAGTATCCGGATTGGAAGGGCACGGCGAATTTGCCGGTCATCGACCCGACGTTGATGATCAGTCCTGAGCCGCGGGCGATCATGCCGGGCAGGAGGCCCTGGACGAGATCGATCGGCCCGAAGAAGTCCGCTTCGTAAAGGCCCCGGAGCTTGCTCAGCGGGGTGTCGGCCGCCGGCCATACCTGGCTCTCCCCGGCGTTATTGATCAGGATATCGACCGGCCCGGCCTTTTGGATGAGAGCCGCGATCGAAGCGGGGCTTCGGAGGTCAAGGGCGAAGTATTCGACCCCCTCGATCCTGTCCGCGATCCGCCCAGGATCCCGGGACGTTCCCAGGACGGCGTAGCCTTTCTCCTTAAGGAGCCGAGCGATGGCCCGCCCGATGCCTCTCGAGGCACCAGTGACGAGAACGCGCTGCGACATGGCGGGCCCGGCCCCTATTCTTCGTCGCCCTGGGACATCGCGCTCTTGGCTGCTCCCAGGTTGAGCTTGAGCGCGTCGCGGACGTTCTTGAAGGCGGCGATCGTCCGGGCGATGTCCTCGTCGGTGTGGGAGGCCGTCGGGACCATCCGGAAAAGGAGGATGCCCTTCGGCACGACCGGATACATGACCCCGGTGATGAAAACGCCCTGGTCGCGAATCCCCTTGATGATGGCCATGCCCAGGTTGAGGTCCCCGGCGGGGACATAGACCGCGCACAGGGGCGAGGGGACCTGGCCGATCTCGAAGCCGAGCTCAGCCAGGCCGGACTGGATCTTGGCCGCATTGGCCCACATCCGCTTCCGCCGCTCGTGGTCGTTGGCGATGATGTCCAGAGTCTTGGACAGGACCTCGACATAGATCATGGGCAGGCTCTTGGCGAAGACCTGCGTCCGGGCGTTATAGCGGATCCACTCGGCCGCGGCCTTGTTCGTAGCCGCCACCCCGCCGATCGCCGCGAACGCCTTGGCGAAGGTGCCGAAATAGATGTCGATCTTATCATGCACGCCGAAATACTCGCCGCTCCCCCGCCCCGTTTCGCCCATGATTCCGAACCCATGGGCGTCGTCGATGAAAAGGCGGGCCTCGTATTTTTCCTTCAGGACACAGATCTCAGGCAGGTTGGCGATGTCGCCCCGCATCCCGAAGACGCCCTCGGTCACGATCAGGACCCCGCCCTTGCGCGTTTTATTGATGTGCTTGAGATGGTCCTCAAGGCTGTTCATGTCGTTGTGGCGGTAGACGCGGAACTTGGCCTGCGAAACGAACACCCCGTCGAGCATCGAGGCGTGGGACAGCTTGTCGACGATGATCGTGTCGCTGGCATCCACGATCGAGGCGATCGTGCCGATGACGCCCAGGTAGCCGTAATTGAAGAGGACCGCGTCCTCCTTCTTGAGGAATTCGGCGAATTTCTTTTCCAGGGCGATGTGTGCTTCGGTGTTGCCGGTCATCATCCGGGCGCCCATGGGGGCGCTCGCGCCGTAGCGCTTGGCCGCTTCGACGGCCAGGGCCTTGATCTCCTCGTTCTCGGCCAGGCCGAGGTAGTTGTTGATCGACCACTGGACGACTTTCTGGCCTTGGAATGTCATTTGGTGGCCGGGGGTCGGATCGAGCACGGGGCGGGAGAAATAATGGTCGCCGCGGGCGCGGAACGGCCCGAAATAGCCGCCCTCGGTCCGGCATTTGTCAAAGATGTCGATCATGGCCTCTCCTTCCGACTGCCCATGCCCTGAACCGGGGCCGGATAAAGGCCGCATTGTATGCGGCCCCGTCCCCGAAATCAAGAGCGATCTTCAAATCAACCCGCTCTTTTCCATCCTTTAGACGCTTCCGCCTTCTCCCTCTTCCCTCCCCGAAGCCCCGGCGCTCGTCATCGGGCAGCTCCCCCGGTCACCCCTGCCCGACGGACTTCATCTTGGAGCGCATGAACATCGCGAAGGCGATGATGAGGATGGCGAGGCCAAGGATGAGGGGCCATGATTAGAAGGAGGGCCGTCGCCCCGACTCCGGCGATCTCGACCCTGCCCCCCGGGACGGGCAGGACGATCGACGACCGATGGAGCTTGTCCCGATAGACCGTGACCTCGGGCGGCGGGGACAGGGTCGGCGCGGCGACATCGGCTTTATAGCTTCGGTGAAAAGGCAGCCCGAAATTGTCGTAAGGCGGCCGTCATTCACCGAGGCGACGTTGCCCGTCCTTCCATCCTGGAAATAGAGGAACGTGTCCGCCGCGGCCGGAAGCGGCCACTGGGAAGCCGTCTTCCAGACGTTCTTGCCGGGCGCCACCATGACCTGGTAGGTGATCGGAGCCTCCTTCTGGACACCATTGTCGATTCCCTTCAGCCAGTAGTCGAACCAGCGCATTTCTTCGCAGGCTAGGAGGGCGAATTCCTCTTTGAGGATGGCCGGATCCTTGGGGGAATGAGACCAGGCCCCGATCGTGAACCTTCGCGGGGCGGTGAAGTTGCGGAACATGAGAAAGCCGTCCCGGGTGAAGCCATCGAACCAGCCGCCCCAGAGATACACCGGGATCCCGGAATCATTGATGTCCTGGAGGTGGCCGGCCGGTCCCCATTCCAGGTTCGGGAGCGTTTTTGTGAGCGGGTCCCGACTGTCGCGGAACTCCAAGGGCGACACGGCGTCGAAGACCGACCGATTGCCCTTATGCTCCTCGATGGCTTTCGTGAGGAGCGCTCCTCCCTTGTCGTCATCGACCGGAGCGGCGATCTGGTCCAAGTCGAGCCTCCGCGTCAGGGCGCTCCACGAGCGGAG
The DNA here is from genome assembly GCA_003141555.1 of Candidatus Aminicenantota bacterium. Lineage (GTDB taxonomy): Bacteria > Acidobacteriota > Aminicenantia > Aminicenantales > UBA4085 > FEN-413. The sequence goes on along the minus strand of PLMN01000029.1, from coordinate 338,692 downwards.
GAAATCGTCTTTAAGGACGCCTCCCTGGCAGACATCGGCATAGAGGACGCGTCCCGGGCCGTCAACGCCCCACCGAGCCCGAGAACGGTAAGCAGGCCGATCGCAAGGCGGGATCTTCTCATGGCGGCCTCTTCGAGCACAGGGTTGCCCGGCGAATCTCATTTCTTCCCGCCCATTAAATCAGAAATGGAGGCGTCGGGCAAATGGGCCGCGGCAGGGCTTCCGTAAACCCGGATTGACATGCGGCCAGCGGAAGTTTAAATTTACGGTGAGGAGAGGAAGATCATGGTTTATGATGATCCGAACAGCTATTTCTCAACGACGCCGGTGGTCCAGCGCATCATGGATCTCATCGAGAAGCACGCCGATGAGCTCACGAAGAGCTGGCTGGCCGAAGTCCACAGCGACGACGGGACTCCCACCTACGGCAGCTACGCGGACGACGCGGAGCTCTACCGGCGCGCCCATCGCGTCTTCGGCCAGCTCGGACAATGGATCAACCGCGACGTATCCAAGGAAGACATCCGGAAATACTGGATGGGCGTCGGCCAGCAGCGCCGCCGGGAAGGATTCCCCCTATCGGAAATCGTCCAGTCGCTGGGGCTGATTCGGAAACATTTCTGGGGCAAGGTCGAAACCGCGGGGCTCTTGGATACCTCGGCCGATATGTACCAGGCCATGGACCTTCATAACCGGGTGACCTTGTTCTTTGACAGGGCGATCTATTACGCCGTCGTCGGCTACGAAATCGCCTAGGGGTCAGACTCAAAAAAGAGGACGCGCCCCCTCGGGGTCCGATTCTGATCCTGACGGAAGCTCCCATCCATGAATCATCCGCGAGCCGAGCACATGAGCGATCAGGCCCGTGTGGTCTGGGCGCTCGGCGAGCGGATCAAGGAGCTGACCGCCCTTCATGGCACGGCCCGGGTGCTCGAGGATCCGCGCACCCCCCCGGATCGCGTCCTGGCCGAGGTGGCGATTCTTTTGCCCCCCGCCTGGCAATATCCCGAGGTCACGGCCGCCCGGATCGCGTTCGGCGCCCTGGCCGCGGAAACCGAGGATTTCGTCCGCACCCCCTGGCGCCAGGCGGCTTCCTTTTCAGGGGGCGGTAAGGAAGGGTCGATCGAAGTCGTCTATCTCGCGGAACGGCCATCTTCGTTCGAAGGTCCGTTCTTGAAGGAGGAGCGGGCCCTCATCGAGTCGCTGGCCCGAATGCTGTCCTCCTTCTTCGAGCGCCGGTCCGCGGAGGAGAAGCTCCTCGCCGCCCGCGACGGCCTGGAACGGGAGGTCCACGAGCGGACGGCCCAGCTCGGCCGCCTGGCCTCGGAGCTGGCCCTGGCCGAGGAGCGCGAGCGCCGGACGATCGCTTCCGACCTTCATGACCACATCGGCCAGGCGCTGGCCATGATCAAGATGCGCCTCGCCGGCATGCAGGGGGACTCGGTCTTCGGCGGGCTCGAGCAGAGCTTCGAGGACGTCCTGACCCTCGTCGACCAGACCATCAAGTCCGTCCGGACGCTGACGTTCGAGATCAGCCCCCCGGTCCTCTATGAGCTCGGACTCGAGCCGGCCGTCGACTGGCTCTGCCGCCAGGCCCGGAAGAAGCATGGACTGAAAGCCGAGATGACGTCGAGCGGTCGGACGGCCGCTCTGCCGGACGACGCGCGCATCACCCTGTTCCGGTCCGTGCAGGAGCTGTTGCTCAACGCAGCCAAGCATGCCCGGGCCTCGTCCGTCCGCGTCGGGTTCGATTGGGGCGAGGACGCGCTCCGGATCGAAGTCCGCGACGACGGGGTCGGCTTCGACGTGGCCCGCGAAGAAGCCCTCATCATCGACAAGGGGGCCTTCGGCCTGTTCAGCATCCGGGAGCGGATGAAATCCCGCGAGGGCGCCCTGGCCATCGCTTCCGCCCCCGGGCGGGGAACATCCGTCACGTTGACCATGCCCTTGGACCGGTCCGAAAGCGCGGAGGGAAAATCCGGATGACGATCAAAATCCTCCTGGCCGACGACCATAAGATCATCCTTGACGGGCTGCGGAGCCTCCTCGAGAAGTCTCCGTCTTGCGCCGTCGTCGGGACGGCCGCCGACGGACTGACCGCGGTCCGCCTCGCCCGGGACGCGGCGCCCGACCTGGTGATCATCGACGTCTCGATGCCCGGGTTGAACGGGATCGAAGCGACGCGGCGCATCCTCGAAGCCTCGCCGCGGACGCGGGTCATCATGCTGTCCATGCACGCGGACGGCCGGTACATCTCCGAAGCCTTGAAAAGCGGAGCCTCGGGCTACCTCCTCAAGGAAAGCGCCTTCCAGGAGCTGTCGGCCGCCATCCGAGAAGTCATGGCCGGCCGGACTTTCCTCAGCCGGGCGATCACCGACATCGTGGTGAAGGATTATCTTTGCCACCTCGAACGGCAGGGATCGGGCGTCTTCTCGATCCTGTCGCCCCGGGAGCGCGAGGTGCTCCAATTGCTGGCCGAAGGCCTGGCCACGAAGGAAATCGCGGCCCGCTTATCGATCAGCGCCAAGACCGTCGAGACGCGGCGCGCCCAGATCATGGAGAAGCTCGATATCCATAGCATCGCCGAGCTGACCAAATACGCCATTCGCGAAGGCATCACCTCGCTCTGAAAACGCCCTCCGGACGTCCGGCGCCTCGGAAATCTCCCCCGGCCCGCCTCAGGAAATTCCCATCCGGAATTTCCGTTTTTCCCGATGGCTGCGGCCCTCCCACCCTGATATGTAAACGGCGGACGGCCGGATTCTCAAGTCCTGAGTAGACCCCCGGCGCCGTTCCAAGGAGGTATGCGATGTTCGATACCGGCAACACCGGATTCATGCTCCTGGCCACCAGCCTCGTCATGCTCATGACGCCCGGCCTGGCCTTCTTCTACGGCGGCCTCGTCGGCCGGAAGAACGTTCTGGCGATCATGATCCAAAGCTTCCTGTCCATGGGCTGGACCTCCGTCATCTGGTTCACGGTCGGCTATTCGATGTGCTTCTCGGGCGACGTCGGGGGCATCATCGGCAACCTGAAGATGGCCTTCCTTCACGGCGTCACGCCCGATGCGGTCCTATCGCCGACCAACAACATCCCCCTCCTCGTGTTCATCGCCTATCAGATGATGTTCGCCATCATCACCCCGGCCCTGATCACCGGGGCTTTCACCAACAGAGTCCGGTTTGGGGCCTACATGGCCTTCCTGACCGTCTGGCTGCTGTTCGTCTATTTCCCCGCCGTTCACATGGTCTGGGGGGGCGGCCTGCTCCAGAAGTGGGGCGTCCTCGATTTTGCCGGAGGGATCGTGGTCCATGCCATCGCCGGCATGGCCGCCCTGGCGGCCGTCTTTTTCGTCGGTCACCGCAAGGTCCGGGAAAAAGGCCCGCACAGCATTCCCCTCGTCGCCCTGGGGACGGGCCTGCTGTGGTTCGGCTGGTACGGCTTCAACGCCGGGAGCGAGCTGCGCGTCGACCATATCACGTCCCTGGCCTTCCTGAACACCGACACCGCGGCCTCGTTCGCCGCCGTGACCTGGCTGATCATGGCCTGGATCTTTGAAAAAAAGCCGAAGTTCCTCGGGTTGCTCACCGGGTCCATCGCCGGGCTGGCGACGATCACGCCCGCCGCCGGCTACGTGACCGTGCCCACCTCGGCCCTGATCGGGATCATCTCCGGCATCGTTTGCTATGGAGCGATCTCCTGGAAGAACCGGATGGGCTGGGACGACGCCCTGGACGTCTGGGGAGTCCACGGCGTAGGCGGGACGCTGGGGATTCTGTTGCTCGGCCTCTTCTCGACGCTTGCGGTCAACCCGAACGGGGCCAACGGTCTCCTTCTCGGCGGTACGTCGTTCTTCTTTAAGCAGGCCGCGGCTGTGTTCGGGTTCAGCGTCTATGCCTTCGGCTTCACCTATCTGGCGCTCGTCCTCATCAACAGGATCACGCCCGTCCGGATCACGGCCGAAGAGGAGAACATGGGCCTCGATACCGTCCTCCACGGCGAGGAAGCGTATATGCCCGAGTAATCCCGGCAACCCGGCGGGCTCCGGAGCGGGGATTCGCCGATCCGAGCCGCTATGGGCTCCGGACTTCGGGGATAAGAGCGCATACGGACTGATGCAAAGATCGATACGCGTCGCGTTCGCCCTGGCCTTCCTGGCGGCCGGGGCCGCGTCCTCCCTTTTCTCCGAGGATCCGCCGCCGATAACGGGAACGGCTTCGTTGGCCGTTCTCAACCATTACATTTTCCGCGGATATAGATTCGGCGGCGGCCCGGTTCTCCAGCCCTACCTGACCGCCTCCTTCGCCGGCTTCTCCGCATCGGTCTGGGCCAACATCGACCTGAAGGAGGCCGCCACGCCGAATTTCGCGCCCGACCGGGACGGCCGGGCGAGCTACAACGAAACCGACCTGTCGATGAACTATTTCTTCGGGGCGGGGCCGATCGGCGGGTTTGCCGGATTCGTGTATTACGGGACCAAGTACGCACAGAATACGGTCGAGGTTTTCGCCGGCGCGACGGTAAACATCCTCGGGAAGCCCACATTGACCGTATACCGCGACGTCAAGGCTTACCCGGGAACCTATCTCAACCTCGCCTGGACGCCGTCCATCGCCTTGGCCAAAGGCCTTTCCCTCGATCTCGGCGCTTCGACGGGGTACTATGCCGGAGGCTCCGCCTATTGGCGGACGTTCGATCCGGCGACCGGGCGATATACGGGCGCGCCCTACCGCGCCTTCCACGACGGGATGGTGAAGGCCGGATTGACCGTCGATCTCGGCGGGGGCTGGAACATCCAGCCCGCGCTCCAGTATTATTTCCCGCTGTCCTCCGCGGCGAAGCGGGCCGCCGACGCAGCCGGCGGGACGGTCAATGGCCCGCTCGCGGGCGTGGTGGTGTTCGGCGTGACGCTTGTCCGAGCCTTCTAGCCCGCCTTGACGTCCCCGAGGCCGAACGATAGAATTCGGCCATGAACCTGACCGTCCTCGACTGGGGCATCGTGGCGGCCGTCTTCCTCTTTATCGTCTCCGCCGTCCTCTCGTCGAAAAGACTCATGCGCTCGGTCTCGGATTTCCTGGCGGCCGGGCGGACCGGCGGCCGCTACCTGATCAGCCTCTCCCAGGGCACGGCCGCCCTGGGCGCCATCACGATCGTCGGGATGTTCGAGATGAACTACATCGCCGGCTTCAATCTCCGGTGGTGGGAAATGGTCATGGCCGTCGTCCTCGTCGCGATCAGCGTCTCGGGCTGGGTGCTGTACCGGTTCCGCCAGACGCGCTGCCTGACCATGGCCCAGTTCTTCGAGATCCGCTACAGCCGCCGCTTCAGGATCTTCGCCGGCCTGCTGGCTTTCCTGGCCGGCCTCATCAACTTCGGCATCTTCCCGGCGGTCAGCGCCCGGTTCTTCATCTACTTCTGCGGCCTCCCGGCGACGGTCGACCTCGCCGGACTCCATATCCCCACGTTCGCCCTGGTGATGATCGTCATCCTCTGGATCCCGCTTTTCTTCGTCTTTTCCGGGGGCCAGATCGCGGTCATGATCACCGATTTTCTCCAGGGCATCTTCACCAATGTCGTCTTCGTTGTGATCATCATCGTCCTGATGCTGAAGATCGACTGGTCCCATATCTTCGCCGCGGTCAGCGCCGCCCCGGCGAATGCCTCGCTCATCAACCCCTTCCGGACGGGGAGCACCAAGGACTACAATTTCTGGTACTTCTTCATCGGGATGGTCGGCGTCATCTACGGCAAGCTCTCCTGGCAGGGCACCCAGGCCTACAACGCCTCGGCCAAGAGCGCCCATGAAGCCAAGATGGGCGACGTCCTCATGAACTGGCGCAACATCCCCCAGTGGGGCCTGTTCCTCGTGTTCGTTCCGGTCGCGGCCTACACCTTTCTCCACCATCCCGACTACGCGGCCGCGGCGGCCGGCCTGAAGCCCGTTCTCGACGGCCTGGCTTCGGATGCCCTCCGCAGCCAGCTCATCGTCCCCCTCGCCCTGACGAAGCTCCTGCCCGTCGGGCTGATGGGAGCTTTCGCCGCGGTCATGCTCGCCGCTTCGATCGCCTGCCACGAGACGTATCTCCATTCCTGGGGGAGCATCTTCATCCAGGACGTGGTCATGCCCCTTCGCCGGAAGCCGTTCGCCCCGAAAACCCACTTGAAGGCCCTGAAGCTCGCGATTCTGGGGGTGGCCGCCTTCAGCTTCATCTTCAGCCTGCTCTTTCAGCAGAGCGAGTACATCTTCCTCTTTTTCGCCGTGACCGGAGCGATCTTCGCCGGCGGGAGCGGGGCGGTGATCATCGGCGGGCTGTACTGGAAGCGCGGAACGACCGCCGCCGCCTGGGCGGCCATGATCACCGGATCGGTCACGGCCGTGGGCGGGATCGTCGTCCAGCAGATCGACAAGAATTTCTTCATCAACGGGCAGATGTTCTGGGGACTGGCCATGGTCCTGAGCAGCGTCGTCTATGTCGCGGTCTCCCTCCTGACCGGGCGGGGGCGGAGGGCGTTCGAAATGGACCATCTCCTCCGCCGCGGAGCGTTCCGGATCCAGGAGGAGTACAAGGTCGTGGGCGGCGTCCCGCTCAAAGGCTGGAAGGTCCTGGGCATGGGCCGCGAGTTCACGCCGTTCGACAAAGTCATCTACATCGCGACGTACGCCTGGACGCTGTCCTGGGTAGTCGTCTTCGTCATCGGGACGGCCATGAACCTGACGGGCTCGGTCGGTGGAGCGGCCTGGATGGCCTTCTGGAAAGCCTACACTTCGATCTACCTGGCCGTTTCGGTCGTGGTGATCCTCTGGTTCTCGGCCGGGGGGTTGCGGGACCTGCGCCGGATGATCGCCGCCTTGAAAACCATGACCCGCGACCATGGCGACGATGGATTCGTCCACGCCCGCGAGGAGAAAGCATCATGAACTATGGACATTTTCGGGAAGACGGCCGGGAATACACCATCACCGACGTCGCGACGCCCAGCCCCTGGATCAACTACCTCCAGAACGGCCGCTATTTCGCGACCATCTCGGCGAACGGCGGCGGCGTCAGCTACTTCAAGAGCCCCCTTCACGGCCGGATCACGCGCTATCGGATCAACGATGTCCCGCCCGATCGGCCGGGCAAATACATCTATGTCCGGGACCTCGACTCGGGCGAGATCTGGAGCCTGACCTGGCAGCCGGTCGGCCGCGATCGCGAGGCCTATCGGGCCGCCCACGGCTTCGGCTATACCCGGGTCGAAAGCCAGGTGGAGGGCATCGCCTCTTCCGTCCTCTTCTTCGTCCCCCCGGACGACGACCAGGAGATCTGGCGGGCGCGGCTGACCAACGCCTCCGGCAAGCCTCGCCGCCTTGCGGTCACCGGCTACGTCGAATTCGCTCTCGGCCATGCCCTCGTCGACCTGATCAACCAGAGCGACGACCAGCATTTCAACCGGGTGCGGTTCGAGCGCGCCCTGAACTCGCTCTTCGCCACGAAGACCTACTGGGTCACGGAGACGCAGGGGACCCAGCATCAGGAAAACAAGGAATGGGACCAATGGGCCTTCTTCACCGTGAACCGGTCCGTGACTTCCTATGAGACGCTCCGGGAACGATTCCTGGGGCCTTACCGGACCGAAAGCGCGCCCCTCGCGATCGAGGCGGACTCCCTGTCGTCACGCGACACCGACTTCGGCAACGCGGTCGGCGCCCTCCGGGTCGACCTGGAGCTCGCCCCGGGCGCTTCCGAAGAAGTCATCTTCTCCCTGGGCGTCATCCCCAAAGCCGAGTTCGACAAGCGCAAGCTCCCCGCGGTCACCAAATACCACCGCCCGGCGGCCTCGGACACCGCGTTTGCCGCGCTCCGGGCGCGCTGGGAGGACATGTTCCGGACGGCCCAGGTTCAAACGCCCGACGCCGACGTCAACATTTTCCTGAACCATTGGATCCCCTACCAGGCCCGGGTCGCCTTCGATGTCGGACGGGTCGCCAGCTATTATTATTGGGGAATCGGCCGGGGCTTCGGGTTTCGCGACATGGCCCAGGACACGATCGCCATCGCCCCGTCCGACCCCGACCGGGCGCGCGAGCGCGTCCTCCTTCTCGCCCGCCAGATAAGGAGCGATGGGAGGGTCTACCACCATTTCACGGGCGACGGCCAGGGGGAATTCACCGACCATTGTGACGATCCGCTCTGGTTCATCCTGGCCGCCACCATGTACATCCAGGAAACGGGGGACGCCGGCCTCCTGCACAAGACCGAGCCCTTTCTCGACGGCCCCCCGGGCACGATCCTCGATCACCTGCTGGCCGTCGTGAACTTCGCCCGCCGGCGGCTCGGCCCCCACCACCTGCCGATCTTCGGCCGCGGGGACTGGAACGATACGCTCGATTACATCGGGGGACAAGATGGAGGCGAGAGCGTCTGGGGGGGCATGTTCTATGTCGCCATGTACAATCGGCTGATCGATCTCCTGGAGAGCCTGAAGCTGCGGGAGTTCCTCTCGGACCTCGTCGACGCCCGCGACCGAATGCGGGCCGCGATCGAGGAATCCAGCTGGGACGGGGCCTGGTATATTCGGGCCTTCGGGGAGAACGGTCGGAAGATCGGATCCCGGCAAAACGCCGCCGGACGGATCTTCCTCAATACCCAGAGCTGGGCGGTCATCGCCGGGCTGGGCGACGGCTCCCGGCTCAAGGCGGCGATAGACAGCGCCCGCAGCGAGCTGGGATCGGCTTTCGGGCCCAAGATCTGCGCCCCGGCTTTCCGCGAGATCGACCCGAAGATCGGGCTGGTCACCCGCTGCGTCCGGGGCAAGAAGGAGAACGGGGCGGTGTTCTGCCATGCGGCCGCCTGGCTCATCATGGCCGAATGCCTGCTGGGCCGCGGGAATGAGGCCTTTGAATATTTCCGGACTCTCCTTCCCAACCGGGTCGATTCCGATACGTTCGTGGCCGAGCCCTACGTCTATTCCCAATACATCACGAGCGATGAGCACGACGAGCCCGGACGGGCGAGCCATTCCTGGCAGACGGGCACCGCCGCCTGGATGTACCGGGTGGGTCTGACCTACATCCTGGGCATCCGGCCGACCTACGAGGGCCTGGCCATCGCCCCCGTCATCCCCGCCCGCTGGGCCGGGTTCAAGGCCGAGCGCGTTTTTAGGGGCACGCGCTATTACTTCGAGGTCGCCAACCCCGACGGCATCGAGGCTGGAATCGCTTCCGTGGTCGTCGACGGCCAGCCGATCAAGGGCGACATCATCCCCCTTTCGAAGAACCCCGAGTGCTGGGTCTCCGTCATAATCCGGAAGCCCTAAGGACAAGGCCGATCATGCGGCGCCACCCGAAGAACCCGATCCTGACCCGGGCGGACATCCCGGATGTCCCGCCCCGCCTGGTCGACGCGACGTCGGTCTTCAACCCCGGCGCGATCAAGGCCGGCGAGGGCTATCATCTTCTGCTTCGCGTCCAAGCCCGGTCGCGCGAGACGCACCTGATGATCGCCGACAGCCCGGACGGCGTCGCGTTCCGGGTGAGGCCGGAAATCGTTGAGCTGAGGGGCATCGAACGGGTCCGCGAGCGGATCTATCACGTTTATGACGCACGCATCACTCCGCTCGACGGCGCGTTCCAGATCATGGTCGCCCTGGATATGGACGGCGCCTGCCGGCTCGGCCTGGCCCGGACGCGCGATTTCCGGGCCTTCGAATTCCTGGGAATCGTCTCGGACGAGGATGTCCGGAACGGGGTCCTCTTTCCCGAGAAGGTCGGCGGCCGCTATCTCCGCATGGACCGCCCGAACAAGACCCGGCTGGAGGGTGGGTCGACGTCGGGCCGCGCCATCTGGCTTTCGGAATCGGACGATCTCCTGCACTGGAAGCCGGTTGCGCCCCTCGTCTCCGGCCGGTTCCACTACTGGGACGAGCTTCTCGGCTCGGGCCCGCCGCCCGTCAAGACAAAAGAGGGTTGGCTCCACGTGTACCACGGCGTCGCCACCCATTTCGCCGGGGTCAACATCTACCAGGCCGGGGTGATGCTCCTCGACCTCGCCGATCCCTCGCGGGTCCTCGGCCGCTGCCGATCGAACATCCTCGAGCCGCGGGAGAGCTATGAGCTGACCGGCCAGGTGCCGAACGTGGTCTTCCCGAGCGGCATCGTCGTCGAAAATAGGGACAAGGACGGCTGCGCCTTCCCGGACTCTGAGGTCAAGATCTATTACGGGGCGGCCGACACGGCCGTTGGCCTGGCGACGACGACGGTGGCCGAGCTGCTTGCGGCCGCCCACGAGGAGGGACTGGGTTGAAGCCCGATGGCCTGGGATCGCGGGAGCGCGTACGGAGGGCGATCGAGTTCCGCCGCCCGGACCGCGTTCCGATTTCCCATGCGGTCCTGCCCGCCGCCCAGCTTAAGTACGGCCGGGCCTTGGACGACATTCTGTCCGAGTACCGCGAGGATTTCGGATGGGATTACCTCCCCGATCAGCCCGTGCCGGAATTTTCAGCCCAATACCGGCAAGGGCTGAATCGGGACGACTTCGGGACGGTCTGGCGGGTCGAATGGACGGGCGTCTGCGGCATCCCCGTGAAATGGCCGATCGCGAACCTCGAGCGCTACACCGAGTACCGCTGGCCGCCGGATTTCGCGGCCGGCCCGCCCACCGGACGCCATTACAGCGGCCATATGGCCGGGTTCGACGACCGCTGGTACGCCCGAGGGGGATGGATCACGACGTTCGAACAGCTCCAGCAGCTGCGGGGCATGGAAAACGCCTTGATGGACGTCGCGCTGGAAAGCCCGGTTTTCCTTCGTTTGCTCGACGACCTTCTTGCCTTCAACCTCCGCTGGATCGACCGCTGGAATCGCCTCGAATACGACGGGCTTCATTTCGGAGACGACTGGGGAACGCAGCACAGCCTTATCATCCGGCCGGCGGCCTGGCGCCGCATTTTCAAGCCGGGCTATGCTGAAATGTTTCGACGGGTCAAGGCCGCGGGCAAGCACGTCTGGTTCCACAGCGACGGCTTCATCAACGAGATCGTGGGCGACCTCATCGAAATCGGGGCGGACGTGATTAACTTCCAAGTCGCCGTCGTGGGCTTCGACTGGGCGGCCCGCCACGTCCGGGGCAAGGTCGCGGTCCGGACGGACATCGACCGCCAGAACGTCCTCCCTTTCGGGACGCCCGCCCAGGTCCGCGAGGAGGTCTACCGGACGTTCGAGGCCTGCGGGACGCCGGAGGGAGGCCTCATTGCCTGCGGCGAAGTCGGGCCGGACGTCCCGATCGAGAACATCCGGGCGATGTACCAGGCGTTTCGCGATTTCCGCTTCTAGGCGCATTCCCGGCGAGGGGAACTCGTCCCAAGCTTGACAACAGCCTCCGGTTTGGCTATAATCCAAATTGAAATGATTTCAAATGAAAAGCCTCTCCGGGCGTTGCTCGGGGAGCGGGGCATCAAGCCGACCTATCAGCGCCTGGCCATCCTGGCCGAAGTCCTGGACCGCCGGTCCCATCCGGCGATCAAGGATCTGCATTTCGGCTTGAAGACTAAGGTCCCGACCCTGTCCAAGACCACGCTCTACTCTACCCTCGAGCTGTTCGCCCGCCATGGCCTCGTCCGAACCTTGCGCATCGACCCCGTCGAAGCCCGCTATGACGGCTGGACGGCCCCGCACCACCATTTCCATTGCGAGCGCTGCGGGGCGATTCTCGACCTCAATCTCGCCTGCCCGACCGGCCGCCGGGGCTGCATCGACGGCCATGAAATCCGTGAGGTCCACGGCTATTTCCGCGGCGTTTGCCGGTCCTGCCTGGCCGGCGCCGCTTCTTCCGCCAGTCCCAAGCGAGGCGCCGCGAGAGCGGCGCTCGTCAAACATCCTTCAAGGAGATATCAACATGCCTAACGTCAGCCAAAGACTTCAAGTCTACAAGTGCCCCCTCTGCGGCAACATCGTCGAGGTGCTGCACGTCGGGGGCGGCGAGCTCGTTTGCTGCGGCCAGCCCATGATCCTTCAGGCCGAAAACACCGTCGACGCGTCTCGCGAGAAGCACGTCCCCGTGATCGAGAAGACCGCGGACGGCGTCCGGGTCAAGGTCGGCAGCGTCCCCCACCCCATGGAGGACAAGCACTTCATCCAATGGATCGAAGTGATCGAGGGCGAAGTCCTTTATCGCCGCTTCCTGAAGCCGGGCCTGGCTCCCGAAGCCTCGTTCCCCCTGAAGTCGGACAAGGTCGAGGCCCGCGAATACTGCAACCTCCACGGTCTCTGGAAGGCTTGAGGAGGAGCTTCGATGTCGAAGTCCGTCAAAGGCACCCAAACTGAGAAGAACCTGATGGCCGCCTTCGCCGGCGAGTCTCAGGCCCGCAACCGCTATACCTATTTCGCCTCCGTCGCCAAAAAAGCCGGGTTTGAGCAGATCTCCGCTCTATTCCTCGAGACCGCCGAAAACGAAAAGGAACACGCCAAGCGCTTCTTCCTCTATCTGGAGGGCGGCGAGGTCGAGATTACGGCCGGCTTCCCCGCCGGCCCGATCGCCGATACGGCCGCCAACCTGGCCGCGGCCGCGGCCGGCGAAAACATGGAATGGACCATGATCTATAAGGAGGCGATGGAGACCGCCCTGAGGGAAGGATTCCTCGAGATCGCGGCCCAGTTCAAAGAGATCGCCGAGGTCGAGGCCCAGCACGAGCGGCGCTACCTGAAGCTCCTGGCGAATGTCCGCGAAGGCAAGGTTTTCAAGAAGGACACGGCCGTCGCTTGGAAATGCCGGAACTGCGGCTATGTCCATGTGGCCAAGGAAGCCCCCAAGGACTGCCCCGCCTGCAAGCACCCCCAAGCCTACTACGAAGTCCAGTCCGAGAATTACTGAAGGAACGCGGCTCCAAGCCGCCCCGGATCAAGTCGCAGGAAGCGGGTCCTTCCCCGGGAGGGCCCGCTTTTTTGCAGCCTCAACGGATGATAGGCCGGAGGACGGTCGCTCCGAGCCTTCGGAGATCGACGGACAGCCGCTCGAACATCTCCTCTCCCCGGAACGTCCCGACGATCGACCCGCCCGAGCCCGCAAAGTTGGCCGAGGCCCCGCAAGCCCGCGCCGTCCGGATCATCTCCATATTAGCCGGGCTGATGGCCATGATTTCGCGGCGAAGATCGAAATTTTCGTCCTGGAGACGGCCGAAGCCCTCCCCGTCTCCCCTCGCAATCGCCTCCTTGCCCATGTCGGCCAGGCCGGCGATCCTCTTAAGAGTGGCGATCGTGTGGGCGTCGCCCCGGTCGTAGCTCCGGCGAATCTCGTTCAGGACCCGGCCGGAGACTTTGCTCAGCGCCGGGTCATAAGCCAAGTAGAGATCGGGGAGACGGGCGCAGTCCAGGCGCTCGTAGCGGCCGTAGCCCCGCCCCCGGATCAGGGCCTCGTTGAGGTCCATATAGACACACCCCTCGTAGGCCTGGATGACCCGGTCCATGAAGCCGGCATTGATCTCGAGCTCGTCGCGCTCCGCGCTGAGGACGAGCGACGGCAGGATCTCGAGAGGGATGTCGACCCCGTAAAAAGCCATGAGCGTCCGCATGGCCGCGGTCACCAGGGCGCTCGAGCCGCCGAGGCCGAGCTGGCGCGGGATCGTCGAAGAATAGCCCAGCACGAAGCCTCCATCGTGGAGGACGATTCCCCCGGCCTGGCAATGATCGAAGAACTTCTTGAGGGCGGCTTTGATCAGGCGGGCGCCGCCGTAGTACCCATAAAGACCGATCTTCGCGGCGAATTCCCGAACCGAGCGGTACCGCTCCTCGTCGTCCAGCGGGGGAGCGATCCTGACATCTGGGCCTTCTTCCAGCGTGACCCGAGCCTCGAAGTTGCGAACGGAGACGGCGATGATCTTTCCGTAATAGCCGTCCGACGGGTTCCCGAGGAGCCCGGCCCGGGCATAGGCGACGCCTTCGATCATAGGGCGGCCAGCATGCCCCGGACATAGCCGATCGATTCGGCCGCGCCGGGCAAGGGGTCCTTTTCGTCCTTTTCGTATTCCAGGCTGAGGGCGCCCGTATATTTCAGGCGGATCAAAGTCCGTAGCAGCCGCGGAATGTCGATGACCCCCCGCCCGATCTCGACCGTGGTCCCGGCGGCCGTCGAGGCGGACATGTCCTTGACGTGAAGGTCGAACAGCCGATCGGCGCAGCGCTCGGCCGCTACGGCCGGGACGAGGCCGCATCGCTCTTCGTGGCCGATGTCGAGGCAGATCCCCATCCGGACGTCCAGGGCCTTGATCCGGTCGTAAATGCTCTGGGCCGTAGGATAGAGCTTGTCCGTGGGGCCATGGTTGTGGATCGCGACACGGATGTCATAGCTCTTAGCCAAAGATTCGGTCAAGGGGAGAAGCTCGTGGTCCGGCACGCCGACGATGATCCTCATTCCGGCGGCCTTGGCATACTCAAACGCCTGGCGGACTTCGGCTTCCTTGGTCATGTAGATCACGCCGCCTCCGTACAGGTCGATCCCGGCGGCCGCGACCTTGGCCCTGACGGCCCGGATGGCGTCGGGGCGGCTATCAAGGGGCAGGTGCATGCTCTTGAGTGAGATCTTGCGCAAGTTCAGCCGCCCGGCCATGGCCAGGGTGTCATCGAGGCTGAACGCCCTGAATGTATATGAAGCCAAGCCAAGCTCGAACGGGAATTTGTTGCTCCCGATCGGACCGACGGGCTCCGGAGCAGCCTTCAGCGCCGCGAAAACTCGCCGTCCCGAAAAAGCGGCCGCCCCCATCCCCGCCCCTGCGGCCCTGAGAAAATTCCGCCGCGATGTGCTTTCCATTTTCGATCTCCCGCTCCGCCTCATTTGGGAAGCGCCCAAGGCGGACGATACGTCCGGCCGACGAGCGCCTGCGCTTCCGCGTCTCCGGGAATCCGCTCGTTGGCCGCGTCCCAGGCGACGTATCTTTTCAGCCGGACCGCGATATTGCCCAGGTGACAGGCGGTCACGGACTTGTGGCCGATTTCCACCTCGGCGACCGGCGGCTTGCGCGTCTTGACCGCGTCGACGAAGTCCCTGATGTGGGCGGCGTGGTAGTCGCCCGACGAGCCCTGACGGGGCATCGCCATCATCCGGAACGCGCGCTGGGGCTGCTTCACCTGGTCGGTCTCGGAATAGACCTCCCAGCCTCCCCGGTCGACGATCAGAATCCCGTTCTCCCCGTGGAACTCGCAGCCGTGCTCCCGCTGCCAGGGCCCCACCCCGCAGCCGATCATGTGCTCCCAGACCAGGGAGAAGCTCGGGAACTCGATCACGGACTGCTGGGTGTCGGGCGTCTCCCGGATGTCGTCCGGGAAGCCGTAGTTGCCGCCGACGGCCATGGCCCCTTTCGGCTCTTCCCGCATGGCCCACATGACGACGTCGATCATATGCGCTCCCCAATCGGTGGCGAGCCCGCCCGAATAGTCCCAGAACCAGCGGAAGTTGTGGTGGAAGCGCATCGGATTGAACGGTCGCCGGGGAGCCGGGCCGAGCCACATGTCGTAATCCACGCCGGACGGAACCGGACAATCAGCCGGACGGCCGAGCGCCGTCTTCCAGTCGAGATAAGCCCAGGCCCTCGCCATGCGGATCCGGCCCAGCTTGCCGGATTGAACGAACGCCACCGCGTCCCCGAAGTGCTTGGCGCTCCGCTGCTGGGTGCCGACCTGAACGACGCGGCCATACCGCCGCGCGGCCGCCACCATGGCCCGCCCCTCCTCGATTGAGGTGGCCAGGGGCTTCTCGACATAAACATCCTTGCCGGCCTGACAGGCCAGGATGGTCGCTAAGGCATGCCAATGATCGGGCGTTCCGACGATGACCGCATCGACGTCCTTACGCTCGAGGATCCTCCGAAAATCGCGCGTCCCGTCGATGGACTTACCCCGGGCCGCGGAGGCGAGCTTGATCCCTTCCGCGATCCGGGCGTCGTCGACGTCGGCCGCCGCGACTGGATCCACCTCCGGGATTCGAAGGAAGGCCGAGAAGTCGGCTTGTCCCTGCCCGCCGCTCCCGATGAGCGCCACGCGCAGCCTGTCGCTGGGGGCGATTCCTTTCCTCGAGGCTTGGGCCGTCCCGGCGATGGGCGCCAGCCCGCCGGCCAGGGCGGACGCGGACACGGAAGCCGCGGCCGACCGGCCGAGAAATTCGCGACGCGTGAGCTTGGCCATGGATCCCTCCTTGGCGGGCGAGCCCGCCGTCCGCCGCGCCCGGCGCCGAGGACGCGTCCTCGGCCGGTCCGCAGCATAGGCTTCTCGCATCCAAATATACACAGATGGGCCCTTTTTTGCTATAAAGAATTTGTCGAACGGAGGATCCTCCATGAAAAACAAGATCATGTCGGCCCGGAACATCGGAACGGTCGCCTTGCTGGCCGCCGTCACCGTCCTCGCCGCGGCCCAGCGCCCCGGCGCCGCTTCGCCCGCCTCGCCCAACACGCTCACCGCCGAGGAGAAAGCCCAGGGCTGGAGGCTGCTGTTCGACGGCCGAAGCTTCGCCGGTTGGCGGGGCCTGGGATATGACCGCGTCCCCGACAAGCACTGGGCGATCGACGGCGACGCGATCATGAAAGTCGCGACAAAAGATATCCCGCCCGGCGCGGACGGCACGCCCCTCCCCGGAGGCGACCTGATGACCATCGAGGCGTTCCGGGACTTCGAGCTCGCCTTCGAGTGGAAGATCAGCCCGGGCGGCAACTCGGGGATCAAATACAACGTCTCGGAGGAGCTGTCCCGGGGCACGCCGCCCCAGGGGCATGCCGCCTTGGGATTCGAATATCAGGTCCTCGACGATGATCTGCATGAGGACGCCCGGAACGGCCCGAATCGGACCGCGGCCGCCCTCTACGACCTCCTCGGTCCCCTGGGCAAGTCGCTTCGACCGGTCGGCGAGTACAACAGTGCCAGGATCGTGTTCGTCAAGAGCCACGGCGAGCACTGGCTCAACGGGCGCAAGGTCCTCGAATACGACCTCGGAACACCCGCCTTCGACGGACTCCTGGCCAAGAGCAAGTTCCGGGCGATCTCCGGCTTCGCCGACAAGAGGAAAGGCCATATCGTCCTTCAGGACCATGGAGACGCAGTCTGGTTCAGGAATATCAAGATCAGGATCGTCGGCTGAGATCGCGCGGATCTCGATCTCGCCGCCCCGGACGATTCCGGCGTTTCATCCCCAGAGCGGGGACGGATACTGGCCGGACGCGGTCAGCTTCTTGAGTTCGGCGACAACCAAGGGCCTGTCTTCCCTATAGGTCACGCCGAACCATTTTTGGCGGCTCGGCAGGACCTTGAGCTTCGCCCGGCCCGTGCGAAGGAGATCGTTGACGACGAGGGGAATGTAAATCTCGGATTTGGGATCGGAGGCCCGTTCCCTCAAGAAGCGTTCGAACGCCTCGGCGGCGAATCCGAAAAACGTCGGCGTGAAGCCCCAGAAGTTCATGGAGACGGTCTTTCCCCCCGCGAGCGGAGTCCGGGCGTCGGCCTCCCCCGCATAGAAAATCCCGGACTCTGTTCGCTCGATGCCCAACCGCTCGACGATGCTCCGGAGACCCCCTTCCCCATCCACCTCGCACACACCCCGGGCGACCTCCCCGTGCTCGCTGAGCGTGCTTTCAAGCTCGTAGCCCACCAGGGAATAGGACGTCTCCGTCGGGGCGAGACCGCCGAGGAAGCCGGCCATCATCCGGAAAGCCTCCCGTCCGTAAAAATCATCCGCGTTGATGGCCGCGAACGGCGCCTCGACTTTGGAGCGGGCGGCAAGGACCGCATGGGTCGTTCCCCAGGGCTTGGTCCGGCCCGGGGGAACGGAGAAGCCCGGCGGCACGTCGGCGAGCTCCTGGAAGACGCAGTCGACGTCGATCTTCTTCGCCAGCTTCTCCAGGAACACTTCCCGGAACTCCCGCTCGATCGAGCGGCGGATGACGAACACGACCTTGCCGAATCCCGCGCCGGCCGCGTCGAAGATCGAATAATCGACGATGGTCTCCCCGGCCGGTCCGACGCCGTCCATCTGCTTCAAACCGCCGTAGCGGTTGCCGATGCCGGCCGCGAGGACAACGAGTGAAGGCTTCATGGCGTTCCCTCCAGAGGTCCTCTAAATTAGCACATCCCCGGCCCGTTTTCAAAATCCGCCGTTCCCGGGATTATTCACAACGAAAAGGCCCGATCCCGCGTATATTAGAGTGGAGATGCCCGAGGGAGGGCGAACGACGGCCTCCAGCCCAATCCGGCGGCCTTCGATTGACAACCTCGGAGGCGCATGCTAATTATGACTCGGGAATCGTACAATGCAATGTCCCATATGCCAGGCGGATAATAAGCCCGACAGCCGTTTCTGCCGCAAGTGCGCCACGCCCCTCCCCTCCGACGTCGTTCCGGACACGCTCTCGCCCGAGACGCCGCCGTCCGCGACGACCGGGACGCCGGGGACGCCGGTTTCCGCTTTCACCCGGACCATGATCACCCCCTTCGAGAACCTGGGCCGGGGCGCGATCTTCGCCGGCCGGTACGAGATCATCGAGGAGCTCGGGCGGGGCGGCATGGGCAAGGTCTACAAGGTCTACGACCAGAAGGTCAAGGAAATCGTGGCCCTCAAGCTCATCAAGCCCGAGATCGGGTTCAACGAAAAGGCCATCGAGCGCTTCAAGAACGAGCTCAAGTTCGCCCGTAAGATCTCGCACCGCCACGTCTGCCGGCTCTACGACCTCGGGGAGACCGGCCTGGCCCATTACCTCACCATGGAATATGTCGAGGGCGAGGACCTGAAGGCTTTCATCCGCCGAGCCGGCCATATCACCACGGCCAAGGCCATCGCCATCGCCCGGCAGATCTGCGAAGGGCTGTCCGAGGCCCACCGCCTGGGCGTCATCCACCGCGACCTCAAGCCCCAGAACATCATGATCGACAGCGACGGCAACGTCCGGATCATGGACTTCGGCCTCGCCCGCTTCTCCGAGGGCGAGGGGGTCACGGGCTCGGGCGTCATGCTCGGGACGCCGGAGTACATGTCCCCCGAGCAGGTCGAGATCAAAGACATCGACGCCCGGTCGGACCTCTATTCCCTGGGCGTGATCATGTTCGAGATGGTGACGGGACGCGTCCCGTTTGAGGGCGAAACTCCCCTCAGCATCGCCATCAAGCACAAGAGCGAGAAGCCGATGGACTCGCGCGAGCTCAACCCCCTTGTCCCCGAGCCTCTCGCCAAGGCGATCCAGAAGTGCCTGGAGAAGGATCGGGCCAGGCGCTTCCAGAGCGCCGCCGAGCTTCTCCAGGAGCTCACCCGTCTCCAGAAGGGACTGCCCACGGCCATCCGGGAGATTTCGAAGGGCGAGCCCCTGGGTTCGCGGGAGATCACCGTCCGGTTCCGGCTCTGGAAAGTCCTCGTTCCCGCGCTGCTTCTCGTCGCGATCCTGGCCCTCATCGTCTTTCGCCCCGGCCGGTCCGGCCGGGGAGACCCCGGGATGCCGCAGCGGCCGGCAATGTCCGCCGCCGATGCGTCGCGCGGCGGCGTCCCGCCCCAGCCCGACGGGCGGGGGACATCGATCGCTTCCAATGTCTCCGGCTTCCTGACCGACGTCGAGGGCGCGTTCGGCCGCGTCTTGAATCCTCAAGACCCCAAGGACATCCAAAGCCTTGAAAAATTCACGGAGACCATGAAGGGATTCCTGCCCGAAAAAGGGCCCTACGTCGATGCCTACAACAACACGCTGGCGAAGCTGAACGAGCGCAAAAGGATCGCCGAGCAGGGCGGCTCGAAATCCTCCCCTCAAGGCGGCAAGGACATCCAGGGCGACATGCAGAAGCTCCTGGCGCTCGTAGCGGAGCGCCAATCCGCCCAGAAAGCCAAGGACCTCATGGCGGATGCGCGTCAGCGGGCCCAAGGCAAGGTCGCTCCCGATAAAAACCTCCTCGTCCGGCTGGCCCGCTACGAAGAAGCCAACGCCGACGACGCCTTCGCCAAGAACGATTATTCGGGCGCGGCGGCTCTCTATACCGTCCTCGAAAAGCTCTATGCCCTCTCGCCTCAGAGTCTCACCGACCAGGCTGGGGCGGAGGCCTTGAAAGGATACGTGGCCGAACAGAAAAAAGACGCGGCTACGGCCGCGGCCAAGGCCGATCCGTGGCTGGCGGAATACGCCCGCGGGATCGAGAGCCAAGGCGCGGATTTCCTGGCCAAGTCCGACTTCGAAAACGCGGCCGGGGCTTACGTCCGGGCCGCGTTCCTCTACGAAAAGATCAAGGCCGCCCGGTAGGCGCGGCCCCCTGCTTGATGATCCCCCGGACCGGATAGGCCGGCCGGGCCGGCTTCTTCGGCGGGTTCTTCTTCAGCTCCTCCAGGGCCACCTGGATCGCCTTTTCGAGCTGCGGGTCGTGGCCGGCGATGACGTCGGCCGGGCTCTGCTCGACTTCGATGTCGGGCGGGACGCCGACGTTCTCGACCACCCAGCCGTCCTCGGTCCAGATGGCCAGGTTGGGCGCGGTCACGAAGCCGCCGTCCATCAGGATCGGGAAGCCGAGCGTGCCCACCAGCCCGCCCCAGGTTCGCTTGCCGATGAGGGTCCCGATCTTGAACTTGCGGAACATCCAGGGCAGGAGGTCGCCTCCCGAGCCCGCGGTCTCGTCGATCAGCATGACCTTGGGCCCGTCGATCGAGGCGCTGGGGGTCTTGAGATCGGCGCCATAGCGCATGTTCCAGTAGCTGACCACCGGCTTCCGAAGGTGGTCGATGTAGTAGTCGGCCACCAGCCCGCCGCCGTTGAACCGCTCGTCGACGATGATCGCCTCCTTATCGGCCTGCGGGTAGAAATAACGCTTGAAATACTCGTGCCCCTGGGTGCTGGTGTTGGGCACGTAGACGTAGGCTACTCGGCCGCCCGTGGCCTGATCGACCTTCCGGAGGTTCCCCTCGACCCAATCGCGGTTGCGGAGCGCCGCTTCGCTCCCGATCGGGACGACCGCCGCCGTCCGGGCCCCCGAACCGTCGGGATTCGGCCCGACCGTGATCTCGACGATCTTCCCGGCCGTGTTCTCGAACGCAGCGTAAAGGTTCGCCGGCGGGCGGAGATCCTTGCCGGCGACGGCCAGAAGGTATTCGCCGGCCCGCACATCCACGCCCGGCTCCGTGAGCGGCGAGCGCAGGTCGGGGTTCCAGTTGAACCCGCCGTAGACTTTTTTGATCCGGTAGCGGCCGTTCTCGACAGCGTAATCGGCGCCCAGCAGGCCGCCGGGCACGACGCTGGGGGTCGCCGGGCTGTCGCCGCCGCCGACCCGGTGGTGGCCGACGCCGAGCTCGGAGCACATCCACTGGATGACCCGGTTGAGGTCGTTGCGGCACGAGACGTCGGGCAGGAAGACCTCGTACTTGCGCTTCATGGCCGTCCAGTCGTGGCCGTGCATGTTGGTCGCGTAGAAGAAATCGCGGTTGATGCGCCAGGCCTCGTCGAAGATCTGCTTCCATTCCGCCCGCGGATCGATCTTGACCTCGATCGCGTCGACGGCGAGCCGGCCCTGCCCGGGCTGGGGCTTGGCCGCCGCGCTCGCCAGGAAGTAGCCCTGGTTCGCGGCGTAGATGATCTTCTTCCGGTCGCGGGTCAGGCCGAAGCCGGTGACACCCGTGGCGAAAGCCTCGTCCTTGCGCGTCTTGAAGTCGAACTTGTGGATCGTGCCGCCTCCGCCCGGGTTTCCGCTCCCCGTCTCGAAGTAATAGAGCAGGCCGGCCTCGCCCGCGGCCAGCGAGCGGTATTTCCCGGCCGGGATCGGCAGGGCGAGGATGCGGTGGTCGAGCCCTTCGAAATCGATGCGGAATGCGTCGGCCGGCTTGGCGTCCGCCCTGGGTTTATCCGGCGCCGGACCCGGCTTGGCCGGCGGCGCGGGCTTGTCGGCGGGCGCCGGAGCCGGCTTGTCGGGCGTCCCCTTCTCCTCGTCGCTCTCCTTCGCGAGCGGATTGGGCGCGTCCTTGGTCAGGGCGACGAGGTAGATCGAATTCGTCATCTCTATGTCGGCCGCCGACAGGTCGAACCACTGCTTCACCGGGCCGGCGTCGGTCGAGGCGAAGAAATAGAGGTATTTGCCCGTCGCGTCGAACGTGGGCTCCGTCACCTCGCTCAGGCCATCAGTGATCGGATGGGACTTGTCTTGGGCGAGGGAATAGACATAGACCTTCTGGATATAGGTCGCCGAGTTGAGCGTGTAGGCGATCCAATTCGAGTCCGGCGACCAGTCGCCCGCCGTACCGCCCCGGCCGCCGAGCTGGTAGTCGGAGGCGATCTTTTTGATAGCCCCGCTTTTCAGGTCGATCCAGAAGATCGTCCGGGAGTTGTCGCTGAAGACGATCTTCTGGCCGTCGGGCGACCACATCGGCGAATCGTAGAAGCCCGCCCCGGAGATCTTGTAGGCCCGGGCCGGGCCCTTGCCGTCCTGGGGCCGGACGTGGAGCTCGTATTCGCCCGAGGCGTCCGAGAAATAGGCGATCGACGTGCCGTCGGGCGACCAGAGAGGCGAGCGCTCGTTCGCCCCGGGCGTCTGGGTGATGTTGCGCGGATCGCCCTTTTCGGCCGGGACGGTCACGATCTCGCCCCGGAACTCGAAGGCGACGCGGGCCCCAGAGGGCGAAGGCGACGCGCTCCGCACCCAGCGGGCCCCGCGCACGAACCGCTCCCGGAGCTCGGGCAGGTCGGCCGGGACGCCGACCGTCAGCGTCGCCGATTTGGCCGCGGCCGGATCGAAGATGTGCAGCCGGCCCGCCTGCTCGTAGATGATCTTCCCGCCGCCGGCCGAGGCCGACAGGACGGGATAGTCGTCGTGGAAGGTCAGCTGCTTGACCTCCTTGGACTTCGGATCGTAGGAGAAGAGGTTGAATTCGCCGTTGCGGTCGGAGCGGAAATAGAGCTTGTCCCCGATCCACATCGGCCCGGGATCATTCGCCCGGTCCGGCGGCTGGGGGACCTTCTCCAGCGAATAGTCGGACAGCTTCACGATCCAGATCGTGGACGCCGTCCCGCCGCGATAGTGCTTCCACTGGATGAAAGCGTCATAGAGCGGATTGTAGGCGATCCGCGTCCCGTCGGGCGACAGCGTCCCGCGGAAGGCGTACGGAATCTTGAGCTGCGTCGGCATGCCGCCCTCGAGGGGCACGGTGAAGAGCTGCATGTAGCGGCCGGAATAGGAATTCCGGCCCGAGGTGAACAGCACCGCCTTGCCGTCCGGCGTGAATCCCTGGACGACGTCGGCGCCGGGATGCCAGGTCAGGCGCCGGGGAAGCCCGCCCGCGACCGGCACGACATAGACGTCGAGGTTCCCCTCGTACTGGCCGGTGAAGGCCAGGAGGGAGCCGTCCGGCGAGAAGACCGGATTGCTCTCGACGCCGAAGCCGGCCGTCAGCCGCCGCGCGCCCTGGCCGTCGAGGCCGGCGACCCAGACGTCGTTGGCGTAGACGAAGGCGATATTCGTCCGGCTGATCGCCGGATCGGTCAGCAGCTTCGTATCGGCGATATCGACGGCCGCGGCCGTCGCGGTCAGGGCGAGGATCGCCAGCAGGACGAAGGCCAAAGATCGGAGCGGACGATGGGACATGCCTTTCCTCCTTGGATTCCGGAATCAGGAGCATCATAGTCCGGCCTCCGGCCGAAATCAAACGGGACGGTTGGCGCCTTGCCAAAGTCGGGGCTTTGACCTAGGATAACAGCCATCATGGAGACCCAGCCACCTCCTAAAAGCTTCTACAGAATCCAGGAGGAGGAGAAGGTCCGGACGCGCGGGCTGTTCCTTGTCCTCGCCCTCTTTTACGCCGGCACGTTCGTCGTCCTGTTCCTGGCGCTCGACGTCGGCGTCGGCCTCGTCTTCGCCCGGCCCCGGATGCTGTCCCTGTCCTACCTGGCCGGCCTCGTCGGGCTGGCCGTTGTCTTTGCCTTCGGGATCGCCGCTTTCCAGCTCTATGACGCCCGCCGCAATGGAGCGGCGTTCATCCTGAAGAGGCTCGGCGCCCGGCCCCCCGATCTCAAGGACCGTTACCACCTCGTCCTGGCGGACGTCGTCGAAGAAATGGGCATCGCGGCCGGCCTGCCCAAGGTCAAGCCCTGGGTTATCCCCGACCATTCCCTCAATTCCCTGGCTTTGGTCGAAGCCGACGGGACGCCCGCCGTGGCGATGACCGAGGGCCTGCTGGCCGAGTTCACCCGAGATGAGATCCAAGCGGCCGCCGCCCACGAATTGGCCCATATCGCCGATGGGGACGCGGTCTTCCTAACGCTTGTCTGCTCCCTGGCCGATTTTTTCGAGAGGCTGACCGAAGGCCTGCGCTCGCGGGCCGACGACGACCGTGCCGAAAACCTGTCCGTATCCGTGGTCTTAATGCGGCTCCTCGGCCGCTTTATAAGCCGCGGCCGGGAGATCCAAGCCGACGCCGCCGCCGTCGAGCTCGGGCGGAACCCGCTCGCCCTGGCCCGGGCCATCTACAAGGCCACTCTCAAGAACTCGTTCGTCGGAGATTTCGCCCTGACCTACGCCCCCCTGTTCATCGTCTCCCCCGCCCTCTGCTCCGAGGAAGGAGTTCGAGGCGGCTGGGCGGACAGCCATCCGCCCGTGATGAAAAGGATCCGGCTGCTTGCGGACATGGCGAACGTGGCCCCCCAGGAGGTGATCCGCCAGGTCTGGGAATCACAGGCGCGCCGCGCCACGGCGAAGGCGATCGAGAAATCCTCCGAAGAGACGCCCCGCACCGTACCCGTCCGAAAGGCCCCGGGCTCGGCCTCGGACGGGAAAGGAATCTGCCCGCGATGCGGAGTGCCGCTGGCCGATGATTTCTACGAAGGCGTCCCCATCCGCATCTGCCGGTGCTGCACGGGGAAGTTCGTCGACCAGGAGGCGATCGGCCGAATCCTTGATCGGACGGAAATGGAATTCTCGCCCGCCCTTCGGGAAAAAGCCCAAGCGTTCCGGGGGGCCTTCCTCCGGAACCCGATCAAGGACCAGAAGACCGCCGACCTCGGCGCCGAGCATCCGCGTTGTCCGGCCTGCGGCTACGGCATGGTCACCCGCCCGTATAATTACCAGTACTTCGTTCCCGTGGAGAAATGCTTATCCTGCTTCAAGACATGGTTCGACGCGGATGAGCTCGAGATCCTGCAGATTCTCGTCGAGGACGCGCAGAAAGCTCCGCAGGAAGTCTGAGGCCGAGGCTCGCCGTATCAGGTCAAACCCGGCCCGCTCACCGGCGGGTGATCCTGATCGTCTTGATCTCGTACGGCTCCAAGGGGACGCGGAGCGGGGTTCCTTCTCCCGTGATTTTTTTCAGGGGCCGCTCGATTAAATCCGTTTCCCAAGCCTGGACCGGCCAGGGCCAATCGATGACGGCCTCCGTCTTCCGGCCCTCCATTTCGACCAGCCGGACGATGATATTGCGGTCATTGTAGCCGGAGGCCATCTTCATCGCGGTCAGGACGACGTTCTCGGGCCCGACCCGGACGAACGACTTGCTCGCGGGAAGGTCTCCCGAATGAGCCATCGCTTCGCGGGCCAGGAGCGGGTTGTTGAACTCGTATCCGCGCCGGACGACCTGCCCCTCCTTCCAATCGCCTCCATGGGGGACGAGCGCATATCCGAATTCGTGGCGGCCGCGGTCGGCTTCCGGGTCGGGATTCGTCGCGCCGCGGATGACCGAGATGCGCAAGACCCCGCCCTTGACATCGTAGCCGTAGCGCCCGTCGTTGAGGAGGGCGGCCCCCCCTTCTCCATCGCTCGCATCCGCCCAGCGCAGGGCGGGGACCTCAGCGCCTCCCACCGGCCTCGAGATCGTCCCGAACGGGATTTCGAACTCGGCCCGCGGATCGCGGAGGTCGAGGGGGAACGAGGCCTTGATCATGACGTTCCGCTCCTGCCAGTCCGCGCTCACCTTGAAATCGACCCGGCGCATATGGCGATAAAGAATAATGTCCTGGGTAAAGGACGAGCGCCGGAAGAGGCTGGTCACCCTCACGACGGCCCGGACCGGCCCGGACTCGACCATTTCGATCCTGGCGCCTTCGCCGATGTTCTCGACCCTATCCTTGAGCCCGAGCTCCCAGGCCGACATCTCCTTCGGCTCGTCGGCGATGGCCTGAAGGACGTTCGCCGGCCCTCCGAGGATTTCCCGGTTCCGGGATTTGTCCTTCAGGCTCGTGATCCAACCCGTCCGGGAATCGAGCGAAACCCGGAAGAACTCGTTTTCGAGGAAATCCGGGCCCGCCGAAAGCCCGGGCTTGAACTCGGCATGTTCGCCCGGGATGACCCGGTAAAGGGCGTATCCGAGCGATGGGACATCCTCCGCGATGAACAGGAGCCGAAGATTCGGGCCGGATACGGAGCCGGCGGAAGGAACGATTTGAAACGGCACCTCGCCGCCCTTGTCGTCCAGGACTTTGAGTGGCCCTTCCAGCCCCCTCGGGGCGAGATCGCAGACCACCGGCCCGGACACCGCCCAGGCGAGCCCGTTGTAGACGAGAACGGGGACGCCGGGCCCGCGCGTGTCGACGCCGTTCGTGATCGACTCAAGCGAAAAATCGAGCGCCCGGCGGCCCCGGGCAAAGGCCTGTTCATAGAAGCCGCGGACCTCGTCGTAGACCGGGCCGATGGCCGACCCGCACAGGATGTCGTGGAACTGGTGCCGAAGCACGATCTTCCAAGCCTCGTCGAGGTCGCGCTCCGGATAGTAGTCCCGGTATCCTCCGGCCGTGGCCAGCGCCGAAAATTTCTCGGCGGCGACGAGCAGGCCCTCCCCTTTCCGGTTGGCGGCTTTCGTCTCGACCTGGGTCGTATAGCAGCCGGGGAAGATGAAATTCAGCTCGCCCTCGAACTCGGGAAGAATGGCTTTCGCCTGTTCCAGGATCCGGAAGTAATCCCCGGGTTTGGCGAACTTCAGCCGCGGCTGCGTCCGATCGCGCTTGTATTTGTCGATCGCCTGGAGATCGGCATCGCGCGGCCCCCCGCCGTGATCGCCCTCGCCGTAGAGGATCATGACGTCTTTCAGGGGGGACATCTTGGCCGCGCTCGCGGCGATCTCCCTCACCCCGTCCTTCAGCCCGACGTTATAAAAGCCCGGCGGGACATAGCCCATGACCGTCGAGCCGTCCTTGCCCTTCCAGGTGAACGCGACCGTCTTGTCCGGGGCGCAGCGACCGAAGACGTAATCCTTGATGCCGGCTTTGGCTAAAATCTGAGGGAGCTGCCCGCTGTGTCCGAACGAATCCGGGTTCCAGCCGATTTTCACGTCCACGCCGAACTTCTCGAGGAAATAGCGCTTGCCGTATAGCAACTGCCGGGCGAGCGCTTCGCCGTCGGGCATGTTCAGGTCGGGCTCGACCCACATCCCTCCGACCGGGATCCATGTTCCCTCGCGGACTTTGTCCCGGATCGCACGGAAAAGATCCGGGTTCGTCGCCTCGATCGCCTCGTAAAGGGCGGGCTGGCTCTGGGCGAACGTCAAGTCCGGCTCCTTCGCCATCTGGGCGAGCGTGCCGGCGAATGTCTGGACGGCCACGTCGCGGACGGTCTCCTCCCAACGCCAGAGCCAGCTCAGGTCGATATGGGCGTGCCCGACGAGCCAGGCCGTCAGGTCCCGCGGCCGGATATCCTGGGCCCAGAGTCCCGAGGCGGCGATAAGAACGGCCAGAGCGAAAACGGCGGCTTTGCGGAATGACGGCATGCTCCCCTCCTTCAGCTCGAATTTATGATCGGCCCCGGCGGAGTCTCGGACCGCGCGCGGAAGCGACCGCTCTTACTTTTTAACGATCGCCGCGGCCACGATGTTGGCCACGCGGCTGCGCAGGGGGACGATCTGTCCCTTGTCGTCCGGGTGGACGCTGTTGGTCAGGAAAATGACGACGGTCTCGGTTTCGGGATCGATCCAGATCGACGTTCCCGTATAGCCCGAATGGCCGTAGGACTTCGGGCCGAAGAGGTCCCCCCCGTTGCTGGCATAGGCCGAGCTCAGGTCCCAGCCAAGGCCGCGCCCGAAATCCGCGGCCTTGGGGAAGATCGAAGTCATCCGTTCGACGGCGAGCGGGCCCAGGATGCGCCCCCCTTTGGAGTCGCCCTGATTCAGGAGCATCTGGGCGAACAGCGATAGATCGTCCGCCGTGGAGAACAGCCCCGCGTTGCCCGAGATGCCGCCCTGCAGCCGGGCCAGAGGGTCATGGACGATGCCGACCAGGGGCTTCCCGTTGATGACCTGGGTAGGCACGCAGAGCGCGCGGACGTCGGCCGGCGGATTGTAGAACGTGTGAGCCATTCCGATCGGCTTGAAGATATTCTCTTCAGCGAACTCGGCGATCGTCTTCCCGGTGATGTTCCGGACGATCTGGGCCAGCGTAATGTAGCCCAGGCAGCTGTAATGGAAGGCGGCCCCGGGCGGATTGGTCTTGGGCAGGCCGGCGATGAGCTTGACGAGGTCCTCGGTCCGGCACGGAGTCCCGAGCTTCTTAGCGGCCTCGTCCGCATTGGTGTACGGCGGGAGCCCGGAGGTATGGGTCAGCAGGTTCCAAATCCGGGCGTCCTCGGCGGCGATCCCCCACTCGTCCTTGTACGGGGAGAATTCCGGGACATGCGCCTTGACCTTGTCCCAGAGCGAGATCCGGCCTCTCTCCGCGAGGATGAGGATCGACGTCGCCGTCGCGACCGGCTTGGTCACCGAGGCGAGATCGAAGATCATGTCGGCCGACATGGGCTTGCGGTCGGGGACCCATTGGCTGTCCCCGTAGGCCTCGCGGAGGATGATCTTGCCCTGCCGGGTCACGAGAAGCACCGCGCCCGGAAGCTCCTTGCGGGCGATGGCCTCCCGGATGAGCCCGTGGACGAGGCTCAGCCGCTCCTTCGACATGCCCACATCATCGGCGGACGCGTTGGGGAGCGATCGGCGGGAGCAACCCCAACCCGAGAGCAGGGCCGACGCCACCACGGCGGCGACGAACCTCGATCTTCGCATGATCTCCTCCTCCAAAACAGGTTCCGGGCGCCCGTCCTCAAAGCCCGGGCAGGATCTCGGCGGCTCGGGCGATCCTCTCCAGGCCTTCCTCGAGAAGCGCCCGGGGGCATCCGAGATTGATCCTTTGATATCCCCGGAGCTCCTCGCCGAAGCGGGGCCCCGGGTCGAAATAGACCTTGGCCTTTCTTAGGAAGAAATCGTTGAGCTCCCGCGGGTCCAGCCCCAGCTCCCGGCAATCCAGAAGCCCGAGGTACGTCCCTTCCGGCGGCAGGAACTTGATGGCCGGAACACGAGCGGCGAAAAAATCCCGGGTGAACGCGGCGTTGCCGTCGATATAGGCCAGGAGCTCGTCGAGCCAGGCGTCTCCCCCGGCATAGGCCGCTTCGCAGGCGGCCAGGCCGAAAACGTTGCCGATGGTCAGGCCCGAGCTTTGGATCTGGGCGTCGAACGGACCCTTCAGCCGGGGATTGGAAGCGACGGCCAGGGCTGTGCCGAGCCCGGCCAGGTTGAATGTCTTGCTCGGCGCGGTCAGGGTCACGGTCCGGGCCGCGGCAGCGGGCGAAAGCGAGGCGAAAGGGACGAAGCGACGGCCCGGCAGGGTGAGATCGCCGTGGATCTCGTCGGCGATAACCACCAGGTCGCGGGCCGCGCAAGCCTCGGCCAGCGCCCCGAGCTCTTCGCGGCTCCAGACACGGCCGACCGGATTGTGCGGGCTGCAGAGGATCAGCATCCGCGTCCGGGGATCGCTCCAAGGCTCCCCCGCCCCGAGATTCATGACGAAGCGGCCTCCTTGAAAGCTCAAGGGGTTCTTGACGATGCGCCGCCCGTTGTTCTCGATCGAGGAATAGAAGGGGTGGTAGACGGGCGTCTGGATGACGATCTTGTCGCCTGGCCGGGTGAAGGCCTTGACGCAGAGGTTGAGGCCGGGCACGACGCCCGGAATGAGGCTCATCTGGTCCGGCCGGACGGCCCAGCCCTGGCGCCGCTCGAACCAACCCGCGGCCGCGCTCCAAAATGAAGCGGGAACCAGGGGATACCCGTAGACGGCATGGGCCGCGCGCGCCCGGAGCGCTTCAGTCACGACCGGAGGCGCGGGGAAATCCATGTCAGCCACCCACATCGGGATGACGCCGGACACGCCGAGGACGCGTTCACAGAAATCCCATTTGAGGGACGCCGTCCGGCGCCGATCGACGAGGGTGTCGAAATCGAAAGACATGGCCTCGGTCCGCCCCTATTGGTCCTTCCAGACCCGGCCGTCTTCGCGGATCCGCCAGATGTCTCCGGCCTGGCCTTTATAAACGCCTTCGAACAGGCTGTCCGTAACCTGGACCGTGGGCGGGAAGGCGTAGCCTTTGATCTTCAAGTCCTTGTCCTTGAGGCCGAGCGTCTTGAGGTCCGGGCTGAAAGCCCCCTTGTCCGCTCGGCAAGCCCACTCGGCATAATAGATCTTTCGAAGCGCCCACTTGGCCGCCTCCTCGGGCTTGTCGACGAACGCATCGCGCCCCTTGCCCGCCGTCTTCGCCGAAAATTGGACGTAGCCCCACATTTCCGGATAGTGGATGTTGATCAAGCCCGTCGGCGCCCAGACCCAGTTGTCCTCGGGGAGCGGCTTCCCGGCCGCATCGGCCGCCTTGACCACGGCCCCGGCCGCGACGTTCACCCGGTATTCGACCCGCGAAAAGTTCAACCGCCACTGGTCGCCGGCCTTGGGCGAGGCTTTGGGCCATGCGGCCTCTTTGAGGACCTCCCAGGGCAGGGCGATCTCGACGAACCAGCCCTTGTCCTTGTCGGCCGGATTGTTCAGGGTGCCGCTGACCTTGACCGCGGTCTTCAGACCTTGGATGTCCCAAGCGTGGATGGCGGGACCGCCGTCGCGGTAGGGCTTGACCAGGAACAGATCCCAGACCGTGTTCAAGGCGTTCATCTCGAGCTCGTAGTAATCGTGCGTGTCGCCGTCGGGATCGATAAAAAGCTCGAAATCATTGTCCATATAAATGATCGAATCGCGCTTGGTCAAGGTTGCCCAGACATCGGGCTCTTCGAGGTAGGCCCCGACGTAGAGATAGTCGTCGTCCCAAAGCATCTTGACCATGGTCTTGAACCGGGGCTTGGGACGGCCGCCGCCCTCGATGTCCAGGAAGTTCTCGGACCAGGCGGCTTTGGTCCAGACGTCCTCGTCGAGGTTGCCGTCGACGAGGACGGGGGCCGCCGCCCGGTAACAGACGTACGTGGGAGGGTCGAACGGGATTTTTGGCTCGGGCACCTTGGACGCCGCAGCAAAAGCGAACGTCAGGGGAACGCCCAAGACGGCAAGCCGGCGAACGGAACGACGGAGCATCGGGAAACCTCCTCGGAACGCGAGTCCTTCTCTTGTCGAGCCCTATGATACAGGAAATCGGCCCCGAGGATGAAGGCTTTTTTCCGGCGTAAAAAAACCCCTCGGGGCCCGATCGGACCCCGAGGGTCATGCGTCTTCGTTCCTCAGAATCCCGGATAGAAGCTGAACTGGAAATAAGCCGGTACGGCCTTCCCGCTGGCGTCCAACCGTTGGAACGGTTTGACGTAATTCACGCCTAGGACGATGTAGCCGAACAGGTTCACCCGGACGCCGACGCCGGCGCTCGTGAGGGGTTTCCAATCCGGATTGCCCCCGCT
This sequence comes from Candidatus Aminicenantota bacterium, assembly GCA_003141555.1. GTDB lineage: Bacteria > Acidobacteriota > Aminicenantia > Aminicenantales > UBA4085 > FEN-413. Next base: position 307,100 of record PLMN01000029.1, on the reverse strand, counting down.
GACGAACCAGGGCTTGTTATCGCTGTATAAGGAGCGGCCCCAGGCGAGGCCTGCGTCGTAAAAGGCGACGAAATCCAAGGGGAAGATCCCGTAATAGCCCTTGCCCAACCCGAGCAGGCCAAATAAGGGGAAGCGCAGCTCGACATTGGCTACGGCGATCTTGGTGCCGAACAAGCGATCGATGTTGAAGGTGCCGTTGGTGGCCTCGTCGGCCGTGAAGGATTCGTAGTCATAGCCGCGGACGAGCATATCGTAGCCGAGGTACATCGGATACAGGCGGCTGTCCTCCGCGCCGCTGCCGTAGCGGCCGTAGTGCATCACCCGGAAGGCCAGGGTGAACGGCTTGACCGGGACGATGTATTTCCGGAAGTCCGCGGTGACGCTGTAGTAGTTCAGGGTGCCGAACGAGGGGCTCACTTCGAGCCGATAGCTCTGGCCGATGATCGGCGCCGTGGCCCCGAAGATCGAGCTGTCGTAGACAAGCGCCGCGCCGACGTAGCCCATTTGGATCCCCGGCGGGGAAGGCAGGTCGGTCCGGCTGTCGACGACCAGCGCCTGGCCCGTGTAGTAATCATAAACGCTCGTATAGATCACGTTGTTGAACTGGATGTAGTTGTAGCCGGTCGAAAGCTCGACGCGGGAAAACGTGCTGAAGGGATAGCTGCCGAAAACGCCGGCCTGATAATAGATCTGACGATAGAGGATCTCCTGTTCGACGATGTTGCTCCCGTCGAAGGACTCGGCATAATCGCCGTAGACGAGGGGCATCCTCTGAAGGACGGCTCCCCAGTTGAACCGGCTTTTCGAGTTCTGGTAGGCCACCATGGCCTGGGAGTCCATGAGGCGGCTGCTGACGTTGGCCATGACCATCAGGTTATGCCAGCCCATCATGTCGCTCCAATAGGCGGCCAGGCCCCCGCCGCCATAGGCCCCGTAATACGGGTCGTAGCCGACGCCCACCGTCGGCGGCATCACGTAGTCGAGCGACAGCTTGGGCTTGTAGGGCGCCGTCGAGAACTTCGAGGAATCAGGCAGGCCGTAGCCTGAGTTCTTGATCAGGCCGAGGATCTCCGAACCCTGCCGGTCCTTGGGAGGCAGGACGGCGGGCAAGCCGGCCTCCGGCTCATCCGAGACCGGGGTCCCGACCAGGAGCTCCTTGGGTTCCAGGGCGTAGATGCTGAAGCCCCCCTCGTCGTAGGCCGAATAATAGAGGTCGTTGGTCTTGGCCGCGACCGAGATCGAAGGGCTCAGGTTGGAGATGCCGCTGACGCCCGTATAAAGGTTCGTCACCATGGACACGGCGCGCGAATCGAGGCTCGCCCGGTAGATATTGGAGATCCCGTTGCGGTCCGAGACGAAATAGATCGATTTGGAGTCCGGGGCCCATTGGGGATTGATCTTCTTGGCGCCGGGCAGGACGTCGAACTTCTTGATGTCGCCCGTGGCGGGATCGAGGAGAGCCAGATCATAATTCCCGATGAGCATTCCGTTGGTGGCCAGCTGGCTCGAGAACCTTTCCGTGACGAAGACGATCCAGCGCCCGTCCGGCGACCAGGCCGGGTGAATGTCGCCGAAGGGGTCGTCGGTCATGTTCTCGAGCTTCTTCGCCTCGACGTCATAAATGTAGATGTCCGTATAGCCGCCCGCCAGAGCCGAGAAGGCGATCTTCTTGCCGTCCGGGGAAAAAGTCGGATTCAGGATCTCGCCGAGCGTGGGGAATTTGATCTCATCGACGATCCTGCGGCCCTCGGCATCGAGGAAAGCCAGCTCGGGCTTCCCTTCGGTCACCGCCCCGAAGACGAACCGGCTGCCGTCCGCGTTCCAGGACCCGGCCGAATTGATGAACTGGATGCTCTGGAAATGGGAATCAACGGCCGTCTTGGTCAGCTTCTTAGTGATCTTGCCCGTCTTGGTGTCGCCCATGAACATCTCGATGGCGAACAGGTCGTGGGACGAGATGAAGATGAACGACTTGCCGTCCGGGCTGACGACGGGGGCCACGTTATACGGATCGGTTTCCGTCCCTCGCTCCACGATCCGGCCCAGCTTGGCCGGGACCTGCGTGGACTCGAGGACGGGGGTGTAGTCCTTTTTCAGGGCCTCCTGCCAATCCTTGGAGAGCTGGTCCAGCTTGACGTTCAGCGTCTTCTCCAGGGCGACTTCGTAGTCGATGCCCCGGCAGACGTCCCGCATCAGCTTGGCCACGGTCAGGTCGCCGTAGCGGCCGCCGATGTAGGCCCAGAGCGCCTGGCCGTAGCGGTAGGGGAAATACTTGTACGGATCGCGCAGGTCCTTGATCGTCGGCAGCTTCTTCTTGCGGATCATGTCCCGCATCCACATGGCCGTCAGCGAATCGACCGGGCCGATGGACAGGTATTCGGCCAGCCCTTCGATGAACCACAGGGGCGCCCGTTCGATGCCTCCCCCATTCTGGGAGTTGCCGTAGCGCGGCCCGGCGGCGGCCGCGATGTCGTACTGGAAGGCGTGGACGAGCTCGTGGCCGATGACGTGGTCCGTGTCGGCCAGCGTCCCCCCGAAGGGCAGGATGATCCGTCGCTTGGCCGATTCCGTGACGCCGCCCGTCCCCTCACTCATGACCTCCGGCAGGACGGTCGTCTGCTCGAACTGGGGATGACTGGCGTACATGACGAGAGGCTGGCGGCCCCGGAGCTCGTGATTGAGGAGACGGGAATAGCGCTTGTACCAGCGCTCGGCCATCTGGGCCGCGACCCGGACGGCCGCCGATTCCTCGGGATAGAAATAGAGGTCGAAATGCTCGGTCTTGAGGATCTGGTAATCGAATTTTTCGTATTGGACCTTGTTCCGGCCGAAATATTGTCCGTAGGCCGGGGCGAAGAACAGGTTCAGGAGGAGCCCGAACATAATCCCGGAAATCGCGGCGTTCCGCGGGCTGAGCTTGTCCGGCGTGAGCTTCATGATCGAACCTCCTTGGACCGGCCTTCTCCGAGCTCCGGACGAAGGCGTTGCCCTCTATCTTTATGTTTTCCTATAAAAATTGTCAAATTCGTCCCCTTTAGGCCTAAATCCTCCCGTCATGAAAGCATACAAAAAACGTGCCAACCGTCCTTCCCTGAAAATATTGTCCGGCAAAGGATTTTTTGTCATTAAAAAAGGACATTCGACGCTTTCGAGTCCAAAAATAGGGACATACCTCGCTCTCGTATCGGGTATCTAATATAGACAACGCCCGGAACGGTCCCTTTGGTTGCAGTCCGGCCGCGGACCCGTCCCGGGCCGTCCCCTTCTTCCTTCACCAAACGACGCCGTAATCGTCGCCGTAATTGCTCGATCCTCCCCAGAAGGTTCCGTGCTTCCGGTCGAAAAAGAGGGCATTGATCGGGCCGGAAGTATATTTTTTGACTTCGAGCTTGTAGCCCATGCCTTTCAGCGCTTCCCTCACTTCGGCCGGGACCTTCTCGTTGATGTCCATCGTCCCCGGCAGCGAATCGTGCGGATCGAAGGAATTCCGCATCTGATAGCTCGTAATGTTGGGGGCTTCGCAGGCTTCCTGGACGTTCATCCCGAATTCGACGACGTCGAGAAAAAACTGGAGAAGGTTCTGGTCCTGCGTGTCGCCGCCCTGAACGGCGAAGGACAGATACGGCGCTCCGTCCTTAAGGGCAAGTCCCGGGGTCAGCGTCGCCCGCGGCCTCTTGCCCGGGGCGATGACGTTGAACGGGTTCTCGGCCTCGTCGAGGACGAAGCTCTGAGCCCGCTGGCTCAGGCCCACGCCCGTGGCGCCGGCGATGACGGCCGGCACCCAGCCTCCGCTCGGCGTGACCGAGACGACCCAGCCCGCTTCATCCGCGGCCTGGATGGACGTCGTCCCCGTCCAGAAATCCTCCGGTTGAGGCTCCTTCCCCTTTCCCGGCGGCCAGGCCTCGAGGAGCTTTTTGAAGGGATTGGACTTGCCCTCATAGGGATACGGATCGCCGGGCTTCACGTCGACCGCGTTCTTCGCGGCATCGATCAGGCGGACCCGGCTCCGGGCATAATCCTTCGACAGCAATCCCCGGATGGGCTCCTCGGGCGGGAAATAGGGATCCCCGTAATAGAAGTCCCGATCGGCGAAAGCCAGGTTCATCACCTGGTACAGGGTGTGGATATACCGGGCCGAATTAAAGCTCATGCCCTTGAGATCGAGCGTTTCGAGCATATTGAGGGCCTGGAGCATGACCGGGCCTTGGACCCAGCAATTCAGCTTGTAGACCTCGATCCCTTTGTAGGTCGTCATGACCGGATCCTCGATCCTGACCTTCCAGGCCGCAAGGTCGTCCAGGGTGATCAAGCCCCCTTGCTCTTTCACGCTCCGGACAAGCTCACGGGCGACGTCGCCTTTGTAGAACCTGTCATATGCCTCGTAGAGGGCTTCCTTCCGGTTCCGGCCGCGGGCCAGGGCGTCCTGCTCCGCCTGGACGAGCTTCTGGAGAGTCGCTTTTAGGTCGGGCTGGCGGAAGATCTCGCCGGGATAGGGAGCCTCATAGGCTTCGCCGAGATGGGGCAGCATGACTTTGGGCGAATAAGGCCAAGCCTTGATCTTGGCCTTGTCCTTTTCGATGCGATCGGCCGTATCCTTCTCCATGGGATAGCCTTCCGCCATCTCGATCGCGGGCGCGAGCACATCCTTGAGGCTCAGCGTGCCGAATTCGGCTAGCATCGTGATGAGGCCGCCCGGGGTTCCGGGCGTGATCGCCGACAGGATCCCGTCGGGCGGCGGATAGCGGAAGCCCCGCGATTTATAGAATTCCGGCGTGGCGTCGGTCGGGGCGACGCCGAGCCCGTTGAGGGCGATGACCTTCTTGAGGCCCGGATGGTAAATAAGGGCCTGGGTCTCCCCTCCCCAGCTCAAGACGTCCCACATGGTGCAGACCGCGCCGAGCATGGCGCAGGCCGCGTCCACCGCGTTCCCGCCCTTGATGAACATCCGGGCGCCGGCCGTGGCGGCCATGGGCTTGCCCGTGATGGCCGCCCAGTGCCGACCGTGGAGGATCGGCTTTTCGGTGCGCTGGGGCGGCGGGGCGTCCGCCCCCGCCGAAAGAAGGACCGCGCTCAACGCGGCGAGAAGGAAAAGCGATATTGCACGAGCGATCATGGGCTCTCCTCCCGCCCGGCGCCGGCCCGGACGGACCAAGCCCATTCTATAGGTTCCCGGCGGGCAAATCAAAACCCGCCGGGGCCGAGGCTCACTTGTCGGTCTTCTCCACGACGATCGTCATCTTGGTCACGAGCGCCGCGATCGCGCCCACGGCGGCCGCGATCGGGGCGAACGCGGCGACGACGATCCCCGCGGTGAGCGGAATTTCGAGGAAGGTCTTCCCTTTCTCGTCCTTGAGAATGATCCTGCGGATGTTGCCCTCGTGGAGCAGCTCCTTGACCTTGTCAAGGATCTCCCCTCCGCTGAGCTTGAATTCCTCGGTCCGCGTGTGCTTCTTTTCTTCGGTCATGATGGCCTCCTCGCCAAGGGGCGGTCCTGAAACCGCCCTCCCGGAGATAATACGTAAAGGGCCCGCAAAGGGTTTCGCGGGGCCCGTCTCATCCCGCTCCGCCGCCTCCGCCCCCTGCCCCGCCGGCCCCGCCGCCGCTGAATCCTCCCCCCCCTCCCGTCGAGGTGCTGGCCGCGGCCTGGATGGAGGTCGACATGGCGTTGATCGAGGCGATCATATGTTCCAGCCCGCCGGGGCCGGAAAAGCCCGAGCCGCCGACGCCGGAATACCAGATGGGGACGGCGGCCTGGCCGCTACGAAGGATGTCCGGCAGCATCTTGAGGATCCGGGCCGCGAATCCGAACAGGATCCCGAACACGAGATAGAATTCCCAGAGCTTGTAGGACTCGGGGGGGATGTCCTTGAAATGGGAGAAATCGCGGAGAAAGCGCCGGAAGGCCTTCCATTGCTCGTTCTCACGGGCCCAAGGCATGGTCCGGCGCTTGAGGGTGGGAACGAGCGATGCGCCGAGGACGGCCAGAAGGGGGTTCAGGGTGACGATAGCCAACGGGACCGTCACGATGGCGAACACGTTCCGCGCCCTGAGGCTCTCAGGCTCGATGAAGCCCAAGGCCGTCCCCTCGGCCTTGACGGACTTGGTCCAGGCCTCGTGCCATCGCTGGAACTTCTGGGGATTCCTCTTGAGGTAAGCCTTGAGGTCGTCGACCGAAAGGCGGGCCCCGACATCTGACGCCCCGCCCAACAGGCCTTCGAAGAGGAACTCAAGGACATCGATCTCGTAGCCCCTGAGCTCGCGGTCGTCCCGATAAGCCTTTTTCAGGATGATCGTCGTCTCGTAGTCCTCGCCCTTCCGGAAGAGATGCCTCTTTTCGACGAGCTGGTCATGGATCTCGAGCCACCCCCGCCGCGCCAGGTCGAAGATCGTGGCCGTGAAAGACTTCGGGCTGATGCCGACGCCTTCCCTCATCAGGAGCTCGACCAGCGCCGGCCGCAGGTCGGACGCGGGCTCCCGCGCATATTCGGGCAGGCCGGAGAACCGGTAATCCTGGCCGACGCGCCGCCAGGCTTTCATGAAGAACGGCAGCCAGATCAACGGGACGAGGACCAACGCGGCGAGCCAGAAGCCGGTCGCCGTCTTCACCGTCCGGGCGCGTTTCTCCGCGGCGATTCTCTCGCGCTCGAAGTCGGCCGCAGTCTGTTGGGCGCGCCGGGCTTCCTCGTCGCGGAGCGACGCGCGCGTGTATTCCGCGGAGGGGACGCCGGCCACTAGGCCGGGCGGCCAGGCCATGCGAACCTCGAGGAACTGTCCCGCCCTCACGTTCGTCGCGGTGAACCGCCCCGTCGCCCCGTCGACGATCTCCGAGCGGCCCGAAAGCGGCCCGTGTCCGTAGACGAGGATATCGTTCCGGTCCGCGACGGAGGCTGGAAGGCGGACCGTGATGTTCGCCGTCCGGGTGGGCTTGGCCCAGCCGCCGCCGATCGCCTGCCAGTAGATCTCGGTGACGTCGGGGTAGCTGAACACCGCGCCGCGGACGCGGTAGCGGATGAGAAACGTCCGCCGCTCGTCGGCCGCGGAATAGAACCACTTCACCTCGAACCGTTCCGCCCCATCCGAGGTCTCGGTCCGCAGCCGGTTGCCGTCCTGGTCCTCGACCGTGAAATCCTCGATCGCCACCCGATAGCTCATGGCCCCCCGGACGTAGCGGGCCGGGATCCAGAGCGAGGCCCAGGTGAACCGGCCCTGGAAGGCAAACGTCCGCCGCTCCTCGACCGCGAACGATCCGTCGGCCGCAACCCGGATCTCGATCCGGACATCGGGGAAATAGTAATTCTTGACCGGGGCGGCGGCCGCCGGGCGCGCGAGTCCGATTGCGGCCGGGATCAGGACGGCGAGCGCGGCAAAGCGGAGATTGAGACGGCGCATGGAAACTCCTCGGATGATCCCTCTCCTCAACAACGTATCACAGGTGTGCGGCCCGTTCAATCGCCCGCGACGGAACGGGGCGATTGACAAAGGGCGGCGCTTTATATATTTTTCGGATGCGCGCCGCATCCATACCGCGGAGGAGGAGCATGAGCGTTAAAACACGGCTCGGCATCATGATGTTCCTGGAATACCTCATCTGGGGGGCCTGGGCTCCGGTTCTCACCGATTACTTGCAGAACACGCTCCATTTCAGCGGCGCCCAATACGGCTTCATCATGGGACTGCTGCCTATCGCCACGATCATCGCCCCGCTCATCGGCGGGCAGCTGGCCGATCGCTGGTTCGCTTCGGAGCGGCTCATCGCCTTCCTGCAGATCATCGGGGGTGTGATCCTCCTTCTCGGCGCCGCCGTCCAGAGCTATGGGACGATGGTCTGGATCATGCTCGTCTATTGCATTCTTTACGCCCCGACGCTGGCCCTGACCAATTCCATCGCCTTCATGAACCTCCAGAATTCGGAAAAGGACTTCGGCAAGATCCGGGTCTGGGGATCAATCGGCTGGATCGCAGCCGGCTGGAGCCTCGTCGGCTGGCGCCTGCTGGCCAAAACCATGCCGGCCCTCGCCATCCGGGGCGATCTCCTGTTCCTGGCGGGCATCTTCTCGATCATCATGGGCCTCCAGTCCTTCACCCTGCCCCACACGCCTCCCAGGAAGGAGGGGACCCATCCCTGGGCCTTCCTTGAGGCCCTCAAGATGCTGAAGGATAAGGACTTTCTCATTTTCACCCTCATCTCGTTCGTGGTCGCGACCGAGCTCCAGTTTTACTACGTCCTGACCGCGCCTTTCCTGACGTCGCCCAAGATCGGCGTCGCCAGCGCCTCGGTGTCCGGCGTCATGACCATCGCCCAGATCGCCGAGATCTTCGTCATGGCCTTCCTCCTGCCCAAAGTCCTGCCGAAGAACGGCATCAAGAAGACGATGACCCTCGGGATCCTCGCCTGGCCGCTCCGCTACATCATTTTCGTCATCGGCGGGCCGCCCTGGCTGATCATCGCCTCGCTCTCCCTCCACGGCTTCTGCTACGTCTTTTTCTTCACGGTCGCCTTCATCTACGTCGATATGATCGCCCCGGCCGACATCCGGGCCTCGGCCCAGAGCCTGATCTCGGTGGTCATCTTGGGGATCGGCAGCTTCCTGGGCAGCATCTTCTCCGGCTGGATCCGGGACCAGTTCACGGCGGGCGAGACGACGAACTATCGGAACGTCTTCCTTGTGCCGATGGTCCTGACTCTCCTTTGCGCCGTTCTTTTCGTCTCGCTGTTCCGGGAGAAGAAGGCCGTGGCGGCGCCCCAAGCCTGATGCGGAAATGTGAACAAGGAGAATCTCATGGCTAAAAAAACCCTCGGCATCGGCCTCATCGGCGGCGGGTTTATCGCCCGCTTCCACATCAAGTCCTGGGTCGGCGTCCGTGACGCCGACATTCTGGGCGTTTTCGACCTCGACGCCAAGCGCGCGGCCGAGGCCTGCTCCCTCGTGAAATCCGCCGGCGTGGGCAAAGCCAAGCCCTACCGGTCCGTGACCGAGATGATCGCCGACCCGGCGATCGATGCGCTCTGGATTTGCGCCCCGAACTTCACCCGGGTCGAGATCATGGAGGAGATCGCCCAGGCCGTCATCAAAGGCAAAGGAGCGCTGAAGGGCGTCGCTTGCGAGAAGCCCCTCGGCCGGAACGCGGCCGAGGCGGGCCGGATGCTCGAGCTGGCCAAGAAAGCCGGCCTTCTCGACGGCTACCTCGAGAACCAGGTCTTCTCCCCGGCGGTCGTCCGGGGGAAGGAGATCATCTGGGCCCGCGGCGCCGCCCTGGCCGGCCCGCCCTACCTCGCCCGGGCGGCCGAGGAGCACAGCGGGCCCCATATGCCCTGGTTCTGGGAAGGCAGCCTCCAGGGCGGGGGCGTCCTGAACGACATGATGTGCCATTCAGTCGAGGAGGCACGGTTCATGCTCACTCCGCCGGGCGCGTCCCGCGAGGTCCTGACCCCGATCAGCGTCACCGCCTACATCAATTGCCTCAAATGGCAGGAGCCCCGCTACGCCGACATCCTCGCAAAAAACAGCGGGGGCAAGACCGACTACATCAACCGCCCGGCCGAAGACTTCGCCCGCTCGCTCATCGAGTACAAGACCGCCGAGGGCAAGATCGTCGTGGTCGAGACGTCGACGAGCTGGTGCTACGTCGGCGCGGGGCTGCGCCTGAGCATGGAGCTCCTCGGCCCCGAGTACTCGCTCCAGATCAACACCCTGGACTCCGGCTTGAAGGTCTTCTTCAGCCGCCAGGTCAAGGGAAGCGCGGGAGAGGACCTGGTCGAGAAGCAGAACGCCGAGATCGGGCTCATGCCCGTCGTGGCCGACGAGGCGACCGAATACGGCTACATCGCCGAGAACCGGCACATGGTCCGGAGCTTCCTCCAGGGCCGGAGGCCCGAGGAGAATTTCGAGGACGGCCTGAACGTCACCGAGCTGTTGATGACGGCCTATATGAGCGCCGACAAGGGCAGGACGATCCCCTTCCCTCCCCCCGGCCTGGCGACGTACGTCCCGCCCGTGGCCAAGGGGACCTGGAACCCCCGGAAGAAATAAGGACCGCCATCGCCAAAAACAAGGAGATATCATCATGAAACGCATTATTCCCGCCACCGTCGTTCTCATCATCCTGGCCGGAGCGGCGCTCTTGCTCTCCCAGACCGCGCCGCCGGCCGCCCCGCAAATGCGGCACATCTCCCCCGAGATCCAGAAGATGGTCGAGGCGACCGACTACAAGGCCGTTCGGATCAAGAAGATTCCGTTTGGCGTCGAAGCCTGGACGTTCCGGCGGTTCACGTTCTTCGAAACCCTGGCCAAGCTCAAGGAGCTCGGGATCGCCTATGTGGAGGCCTACCCCGGCCAGCCCTTGTCGGCCGATCTGCCGAAGCTCGTCTTCGACGAAAACATGACCGAGGCGACCATGGTCAAGGTCAAGAGCAAGCTCAAGGAAACCGGGGTGAGCATCGTGGCCTATGGCGTCTGCGACATCGGCAAGAACGAGGCCAGCATGCGCAAGGTCTTCGACTTCGCCCGGAAGATGGGCTTCCGGACCGTGGTCTGCGAGCCGGCCGACGACGACTTCACCCTGCTCGAGAGGCTGGTGAAGGAGTACGACGTCCGGATCGCCATCCACAACCATCCCGCCCCGGCCAAGTACAACCTGCCCGAGACCGTGTTCGCCCATGTCGACGGCAGGGACCCGCGGATCGGGTCGTGCTTCGACAACGGCCATTTCATGCGGGGCATGAACGACCCGCGCGAGGCGATGAAGCTCCTCCAAGGCCGGATCCTCGACTTCCACCTGAAGGACCGTACGGATTACGGCACCGGCCGCGGCCAGGACGACGCTTGGCCGGGCCAGGGCAAGGGCAAGGGCAACCTGCGCGATCTCCTGGCCGAGCTGACCCTCCAGGGCTATGACGGCTACATTTCCATGGAATATGAGAAGGAGAGCGAGGTGGCGAATCCGGTCCCGGCCGTCAAGGCGGCCATGGCCTACGTCAAGAGCGTCACTTACTTCGACGGCTACGACCAGATCTTCAAGGGCGAGAAGCATGGCTGGAACCACTATGGGCCGGGCTATTTCGAGGCTGACCCAAAAACCGGAGTCCTCAAGGGCCAGGGCGGCATGGGGCTCCTCTGGTACGGCAAAAAGTACAAGGATTTCATCCTCGAATGCGACTACAAATGCGCCTCGCCGGAGACGAACTCGGGGATTTTTCTTCGGGTGCCCGACGTCCCCATAAGCGACGACTACATCTACCACTCGTTCGAGATCCAGATCTATGATGCGGGCAAGGACATCCACGGCACGGCCGCGGTCTATGACGTCCAGGCGCCCAAGCTCCAGGCCTTCCTCCCGGCGGGCGAATGGAACCACATCAAGATCGAGTTCCGGGGATCGCACCTGAAAATCGAGCTCAACGGCAAGCTCGTCCAGGACTGGGAGGCCAAGCCCGGGGGCAAGGTCAAGGATTTTGCCCTGGCGGGCTTCATCGGGTTCCAGAACCACGACAGCGTCGCCCCGCCATTCTTCCGGAATATCTACGTCAAGGAGCTGTGAGCTAGGGACGGAAGGACCCGAGCGCCGCCGCCCGGGCGCCGGAGGCGGGAGCTCAGCCGGCTTCGAGGTCGAACTCGCGCATGTCGAACCAGAAGCCCAAGCCTGAGACCGAATCGATCTCCGCCTGGACGATCGCCTGGTGGCCCTGCTCGATTTCGACGAAGCGCTGGAACAGGGGCCGGTCCTCGGCCGGTAGCTCGCGGACGACTCCCCGGTAGAAATCGCCGGCATCGACCTCGACCTCGAGGGCCCGCCGCAGGAGGGCCAGCTCCTTTTCCGGCTTGGACGTGGCCATACGGCTCCGGAGCTTCCTGACGGCCTCCTCGATCCGCTCCCGGTTCGGGATCAGCGTGGACAGCTTCGCGGGCGTGACGCGCCCTGTCGACCGCCATTCCCCGAGCTTGGACTCGAGGTAATTCACATGGCTCCGCTCGTCCTTGACGAGGATCTCGAACATGCGCCTGCCGGCCGGATCGAGCGTGTTCCGGGCCGCATCCTCGTAGACTCTCACCACCCGGTTCTCGAACTGGAGCGCTGTCGTGATCGCGGATTCGATGTCCATGCCTGACTCCTTCCCTGTTCGGCGGTTCCCCTCAGGCGGTTTTCCCGAGCGCAATATAGCACGAGGGAGGCCAAAACTCAAAACGGGCTGGCGCTCAGGACGCGGCCGTGCGTCTACGATGACCAGGTCGCCTTTAGCGACCGAGTCGGGCATCCGCCGCCCCGCGCCTCAGCAGGATCAGCATGAACCCCAGCCCGACGGCAAAAAAGAGGACGATGGCCAGAATGGAGTTCCGCATGCTGCCGGTCAGGGCCTCCAGGAGCCCGAAGACGAATGTTCCCGCGACCGTGGCCAGCTTCTCCATGACATCGTAGAAGCTGAAGAACGAAGTATGGTCCTCGGTCACGGGGAGCATCTTCGAATAGGTGGACCGGGCCAGGGATTGCGAGCCGCCCATGACCAGGCCGACGAGGACTGCGACGACCAGGAATCCCGGGAGGTCGCGGATGAAATAGGCGATGATGCAGATCAGGACCCAGATGACGATGGAGAGGATGAACGCCTTGATGTTTCCGATCCGACCGGACAGCTTGGCGAAGAACCAGGCTCCGAGCATGCCGATCAGCTGGATGATCAGGATGGTCGCAATCAGGATCTCGGCCTTGACCTGGAGCTGTTTCTCCCCGTACGTCGGGGCCATGAACATGACCGTCAGGAGCCCCATGGTGATGAAGAAGAAGCCGATAAGGTAGAGACGGAGGTCGGGCAGCCGCTGGAGCTGGCGGAACACGGTCCGCAACTCGCGATAGCCCCCGAAGATGACGCTCAGTCCCTTCTGCCGGTGGCCGAACGTGTACATCGGGAGGCTGACGAACGTGATCTGCGAAAATCCGATCCACCACAAGAAGACCGAGAGGAAGGCCAGCTTGGCCGGGAGGAGAGGGTCCGTGATCCCGAACCAGCCGGGCTCCAGGACGACCACCAGGTTGAGGACGAGCAGGATGACGCTGCCCAGGTAGCCCATGACATAGCCCCGGGCGCTGACTCGGTCCTGGTCCTCCGGCGCGGCGATGACCGGCAGGAACGAGTTGTAAAAGACGAGGCTCCCGCCGTAGCCGATGGTTCCCAACGTGAAGGCGATGATGCCGAGCTCGAGATGATTCTTGTCGAAGAAAAAAAGGGCCCCGCACGACATCGCCCCGAGCCAGGTGAAGGCCTTCATGAACCCCTTGCGCCAGCCCGTATAGTCCGCGATCGAGGACAGGAGCGGCGAGAACAGGGCCACGATCAGGTAGGCCGCGGCGATCGACCAGGAATAGAGGACGGTGTTGACGATCGGAATGCCGAAGAAATGGACGGTGAAATCGTTCCCGTTCCGGGTGACCTGGTTGTAGTAGACGGGGAAGATGGCCGAGGCGATCGTCAGCTGGTAGACCGAGTTCGCCCAATCATAAAAGACCCAGCCGCGGATGACCTTCCGGTCTCCCTTTGGGACATCCTCTCCCCTCCAGACTCTCTTCCGTCGACGCTCGATCCACCGCGTATAGCCGTCTTTAAAACTCATGATTGTTTCATTATTATTCGGTCGATGCGGAAAAAACAAGCCGAATCAATGATTGTTCCGGCGGGAGCGGCGCCCTCCCCTTCCCGTTGTTTGACCGGAGCAGAGGGGTATGGTATTAAGGGGAACGGCGACACCCATGACGGATTCCATGATCGGCCGGACGCTGAAGCACTTCAGAATCGACAGCCTGATCGGAGGCGGCGGCATGGGCGTGGTCTATCTGGCTCGGGACATGCGCCTCGAACGGCCCGTGGCCATCAAGCTCCTGAAGCCCGAGCTCGTCGCCGATCCGGACCGCAGGGCGCGCTTCCTGGCCGAAGCCCGGACCGCCGCCGCCCTCAACCATCCCGCCATCGCCCAGGTCTACGACATCGATGAGGAGGCGGGGACGACGTTCATCGCCATGGAGTACGTCGACGGCCGGACGATCTCCCGCCTGATCGCCGAAGGCGAGCTCGACCTTCTCGGCTCGGTGGATATTGGCCTCCAGGTCGCGGAAGGCCTGGCCATGGCCCACGAAGCGGGCATCATCCACCGCGATATCAAGTCCGACAACATCATGGTCACCCGGGACGGGCACGCCAAGCTCCTCGACTTCGGGCTGGCCAAGCTCCTCGACGCCGGGGCGGATGCGCCCGGCACGCCGCCCGGGGCCATCGACCGGACCCTGACCATAGGCCAGCCGCACACCCTCGCCGGAGCGGTCCTGGGCACGATTCACTATATGAGCCCCGAGCAGGCGCGTGGACAAGCCCTCGATCCGCGGAGCGACATCTTTTCGCTCGGCATCGTCCTCTACCAGATGGTCACGGGCGAGCTCCCCTTCCGGGGCGACAGCCTCCTCGACACCATGCACTCGATCGCCTACGTGGAGCCCAAGCCCGTGACGATCGTCCGGAAAAGCCTCCCGCCCCAGCTCCACCGGATCATCGCCCGCTGCCTGAGAAAGAACCGCGACGACCGCTACCCCGACGCGCGCGACCTGGCCGCCGACCTCAAGCGCCTGAAGTTCGACCTTGAATCGGGAACGCGCCTGTCCGCCCCGCCCCTCGAGCGCTTCACCGGCTGGCTCGAGACGCTCAAGGCTTCGATCCCGGGCGGCACGCTGGGCCTGATCATCCTCCTGGCCGCCATCCTTCTCGCCGTCGTCTTCCTTCTCCTCAAGGTCCAGGTTGGAAGCCTGATCGGTCCGGCCTTCGTAGTGTATTATTTCTACCGCTCGATCCGGAACCGGAAGAAGCGGAGGCTCCAAGCCCTCGCCAAAAAACTCAAGGATTTTCCCGAGGTCAAGGCCATGTTCATCCGGGGCGAACAGGTCACGATCGTCCTGGACAAGGCCCCGGCCAAGACCTACATCAAGATCAACGGCCTGATCGATTCCGTGAACGAGAAGATCCACTTCGGGAAGCCCGTCGAAGCGGCGCTCCGCGACGACCTCGGCGAAGCGGATTTCCAAAGCCTTCTTCGGACCGTCGGCCTGGTTTACGCCCGCGAGGACGTCCTCGCCGCGGCCCCCCTGCCGCTTGACTTGAGAGAGAATCCCAGATGAAGAAGCTTTTTTAACGTTTGCCGGCAAAGGAAAAACCATATGAAGAGACTCGCCCGACTGACCGTCCTCGTCGCCGTCCTGGCCGTCCTGGCCTCCCTGGCTGCCGCCCAAGGCAGGATCACGTCGCCCAAGGAGGAGCTCGGTTTCAATGTCGGCGACGACTACCAGCTCGTCAACTACATCCAGCTCACCGCCTACTGGAAGAAGCTGGCCAAGGAATCCGATCGGATGAAGCTCGTCGAGATCGGCAAGAGCTCAGAGGGCCGGACGATGATCATGGCCATCATCAGCTCGCCCAAGAACCTCGGCAAGCTCGATCTCTACAAGCAGATCTCGCGGCGGCTCTGCCTGGCCCAGGGGCTGACCGACGCCGAGGCAAAAAAGCTCTCGACGCAGGGCAAGGCTGTCGTCTGGATCGACGGCGGGCTCCATGCCAGCGAAATCGCCGGCTCGCAGCAGCTCATCGAGCTCGTTTATCAGATGCTGAGCGGCCGGGACGAGGAAACGCTCCGCATCCTGGACGACGTGATCCTCCTGGCTTGCCCGGTGAACCCCGACGGCCTCGAGCTCGTGGCCGACTGGTATCTGCGCGAGAAGGACCCCCTGAAGCGGACGATGAGCGGCTTGCCGCGCCTCTATCAGAAATACGTCGGGCACGACAACAACCGCGACTACTATATGGTCGCCCAACCCGAGACCGAATACGTCAGCCGCCAGCTCTTCATCGAGTGGGATCCTCAGATCATCTATAACCATCACCAATCCGGCCCGCCGGGCACCGTCCTCTTCTGCCCGCCGTTCCGCGACCCGTTTTTCTACCACTTCGATCCCATGATCCCCCTGGGGACCGACCTCCTCGGGCTGGCCATGCACGAGCGGTTCGCGGCCGAGGGCAAGCCCGGGGCGATCATGCGCTCCGGAGCGGCCTACTCGACCTGGTGGAACGGCGGCCTGCGGAGCTCGGGCTATTTCCACAATGCCCTCGGCATCCTGACCGAAATCATCGGCGGACCGACGCCCCAGGATATCCCTTTCCTGCCCGACCGGGTCCTACCCAAGGGCGACTACCCCTATCCCATCATGCCCCAGAAGTGGCACTTCCGATCCACGATCGACTATCTGATCACAGCCGACAAGGCCATCCTCGACTACGCCTCGCGCCGACGCGAGGAAGTCCTCTATAACCGTTACATCATGGGCCGCAACGCCATTGCCAAGGGCAGCACGGATACCTGGACGTTCCTGCCCCAGCAGATCGCGGGCCTTCAAGCCCAGATCGAGAAAGACCGGTCCGCCGCGGCGCCGGCCGGGACGGTGGCTCCGCCTCCCCAGGCGGGCGGCGGCATGCGCGGCGGCGGCACGCCGATCAAGTACTATGACATGCTCCGCGATCCCGCCAAGCGCGACCCGCGCGGCTTCATCATCTCCCCGGCCCAGGCCGACTTCCTCACCGCGATCAAGTTCGTCAACACCCTGATCAAGAGCGGCGTCACGGTTCACCAGGCCACGAAGCCGTTCACCGTCCAGAACAAAACCTATTCGGCGGGCTCCTTCATCGTCAAGACCGCCCAGGCCTACCGGGCCCACGTCATCAGCATGTTCGAGCCCCAGGACCATCCGAACGACTTTACGTATCCCGGCGGTCCCCCGCGGCCTCCCTACGACAGCGCAGGCTGGACCGTGGCTTTCCAGATGGGCGTCAAATTCGACCGCATCCTCGAGCCCTTCGACGGCCCGTTCGTCGAGATCAAGGGCTTCGCCAAGCTCGCAGGCGCTCCCCTGCCCGCGATCAATCCCTGGCCTACGGCCGGCTATCTGCTGAGTCATCAGGTCAACGATTCGGCCATCGTCGTCAACCGCATTTTCAAGGCTCAAGAAGAAGTCTACTGGCTGAAGAAGCCGTTTCAGACCGCGACGGCTCTCTGGCCCGCGGGCACGATTTTCATTCCCAACAAGCCGGCCATCCTGCCCATTCTGACCAAGGCGATCAAGGACCTCGGCGTATCCTTCGAGGCGGTGGATGTCCGACAGGCGCCATCCGAAGTCACTCGGCTCCATCAGCCGCGCCTGGGCGTATGGGATATGTACGGCGGCTCCATGGATTCGGGCTGGGCTCAGTGGATCCTGACCCAGTTCGAATTCCCGTTCGAGGTCGTATACGCCCCGACGCTCGACGCCGGGAACCTCAACGCGAAATTCGATGTCCTGGTTTTCATCAACGGAGGCATCCCATCCTTCGGATCAGGCGGCCGGGGCGGGCGAGGTGGCGGGGGCGGGTTCGGAGGAGCGCAGAATCCGGACGCCATTCCCCAGGAATACCGGGGCATGATCGGCAGCGTCACTGTCGACAAGACCATCCCCCAGATCCGGAAATTCATCGAAGAGGGCGGGACGGTCCTCACAATCGGCAGCGCGACCGCCTTGGGCTATCATCTCGGCTTGCCCATCGCCAACCATCTCGTCGAAAAGACGGCGGACGGCCGCGAAGTGGCCCTGTCCAACCAGAAATTCTACGTGCCGGGCTCGATCCTCCAGGTGAGGGTGGACACCACCAATCCCATCGCCTATGGAATGCCGGACGCCGTGGACGTCTTCTTCGACAACAGCCCCGTCTTCGACATGTTGCCAGACGCCGGCCTCCGGGGCGCCCAGGCCGTCGCCTGGTTCGAGAGCGCGAATCCCCTCCGGAGCGGCTGGGTTTGGGGCGATGAATACCTCTGGCGGGGTGTCCAGGCCGTGACGGCTACGATCGGAAAAGGAAAGGTCTTCCTTTTCGGGCCCGAGATCACGTTCCGCGGCCAGCCGCATGGGACGTTCAAGTTCCTGTTCAACGGCATCTACCTCGGCGCAGCGAAGGACGGCGTCATAGGAGGCGTCGCCGGCGGCAGCTTGAACTGACGGATTCGACCACGGTCGGGCGGCTCGCCGCCGTGCCGCTTTTTATTTTTGAGGCGACGATCTTCCCGTCTATGCCCACGACCACCTTGCCGAGGAAGAGCCTACGGGACGTCTTGACAAACCGTTCTGATTCCAATAGATTCAGGCCAAAGGCTTGGGCTGAAAGGGCCATCATGAAAAAGAGGGGTTTCCTCCCGTCCGCCTTCTTCGTCGCCGGCGCAACGACGGCGCTGTTCGGGGCAGCCGCGGCCGGCGCGCAGGATCGGATAGAGCCCCACGCCCTCCCCTCCGTCAACCGGGGAGAAATCCTGGTCGTTGCCGCCGCGCTCAAGGCGCCGGCCGACTGGGTGATCGTCTTCTGGCGGGCTTCCGGAGCCGACGAATTCGCGGCCAAGCGGCTCGGCCCGGGAACCGACAATACCTTGGAAGCCCGGATAGAAACCGCCGGCATCAACGCCCCGAAAATCGAATACTTCTTCGCTTATAAATCCGCGGCAGGCATCACTTATTTGCCGCCAAATCCGCCCGCGGCTCTCTTCGAAACCGCCCTGATCGGGGAACTCCCGCCGCAGGGCGCCGGGGCCCTTTCCGTTCCCGCCGCCACCCCGTTTCCCGTACGGCTCGACGCCAGCGCCGATGCGACAATCACCCAACAAATGAGCCAACCGGTTTCCCCCGATCCCGGCCAGACGACGAACCTCGGCCTGGCCTATACGACGTCCAAGGACGACTTCGCCCTCGACGTGCAGGCCAGGGCGTCCTACACCAACCGCCTCCTCTCCAACGCCAGCGCCGCGGACCTGCCCGACATGAGGATTTCCGTCACGAAGAGCTCGCACGCGATCCGCGCCGGCGACCTCCAAATCGCCGATTCGGAATTCACGACAGGCGGCCCCGGCAACCGCGGCATCGAATACGTCTTCGACAACAAGAGCCTCTATTTTCATCTTTTCACCGCGGGAACCGAGCAGCTGCAGGGCTTCAAAGGCATCGGGATTCCGAAGGCGGCGGCCTCGTTCTTCGGCGGGACCGCCGGCTTCACCCTGACCGAGGCCGTCACGGTCAAGGCGATCTACCTCAGCGGCCAGGACGACCCGGCTCTTGCGGCCAACGCAGCCGGCGCGGGCGGAATCATGAACAAGCGGGCCGGCGACCTCATGGCCATCGCAGGGGAATCGCGGCTCTTCAACAGCGCCCTGACCCTTTCGGCCGAATACGCCCGGAGCAACTACGATAAGGACACATCGGACGACGCGGGCAAGGTGGGCAGCGGCGCTTTCCGGGTGGGGGCCGCGCTGAACCTGGGCATTTTCGACGCCAGGATCGGCTACCATGACATCGGCCGGGACTTCAACACGATCGCCCAGCCGTTCTTTATCAATGACCGGAGGAGGATCGAAGCCGGGGCGGGCGTGACGATCAAGACCGTCCGGCTGAGCGGCTCCTGGGCCTCGGAGCGCAACAACACGGCCGATGATCCCGAGGTCACCACATCGAAAAACATCCTGACCCAGCTCGACGTCGCCTGGCAGTTCCTGGACAGCTCTTCGGTGCGCCTGGGCTACGGGACGAGCCGGCAGGACGCCCGCCTCAACGACAATCCGGTACTCCAGGGAAACCTGCTCAGGACGGGCTTCACGGGCGGCCTGGATGTCGGGATCACGCCCCTCATCCGTTTCTCTCTCACGGGCCAGAAGGACGAGATCCAGAGCGAGGACAACCCCGAGGTCGAAGGCGACTCCCTGGGCGCGAACCTCGGAGTCTCGATTCAGGCGCCCGACAGCCTCATCTTCGCCCCGACCTTCGGCCTGAGCCGGACGAAAAACAAGTTCACGGGCGAATCGACCCTGATGCTTATAACCGCCCTCAACGCCGATGTGACGCTCGTCCCGAAGCTCTTTTCGGTGAACGTCATCGGATCTCTGTCCCGCTATGACCTCGGGACGGGCGGCGTCTCGAATTCCTCGAACTTCGACGGCGGGCTGAACCTCCGTCTGGGAAAGTGGATCAAGATCGGCGAGGCCGTGATCTCGCTCCGGGCGGCGCTCATCCTGACCCGAATGGGCGGGCAGGAGATCAAGGATCACAGGATCTTCATCAAGGCCGATATCTCACTCGGATCGGGAGGCGTCCAATGAAGACGTTCCGGCGGGCGGCGGCGATCGGTCTGGCCCTTGTCGGCCTTCTCCCCTGCCTCGAAGCCTCGCTGTTGTTTAGTCCGGGCAGCCCCAAAGTCAACGATTCAGTCCTCTTCGTCCTCAACCCCTCGCCCCCAAACCTGATCTCCGCCAATGGAATAACCTGGAATTTCGGAGACGGCGCGAGCACGACAACCGCGACGACCCAGCTGACGACCGTCCACGCCTACGGAGCCGCCGGGACGTATACGGCCTCCGCGCTTTATTATTATCGCTCCGTCAGTGGCGCCCCGGTCCCCGTCACCGACACGACGACCGTGACCGTGACCGCCGTCCTCCCCAAAAGCATCACCTTTTCCCCCTTCCAGCCGAACGTCCTGGAGACCGTGACTTTCCAAGCGATCAACTTCACCCAAGCCTCCGTCCGTTGGGATTTCGGAGACGGGGCCGGCGTGACGAGCGGCTCGACCGTACAGACACACGCCTATCAGAATCCTGGGACCTACGCCGTCCGGGCGTATGACGGGGCGGCGGATTCGAGCCCGGCAGCGACGAGCGTGACCGTCGTCAACAAGCGGACGCTTTCCGCCTCGCCCGCGCAGGCCAATACCTGCGAAAACGTAACCTTTCAGGCCGGGAACTTCATATCGGCCATCCGCTGGGACTTCGGCGACGGGGTCGTCATCCCCTCCGGTCCCTTCGTCCAGACGCATGCCTACCTTCAACCCGGAACCTACCTCGTCCGGGCCTCCGACGGAGGCGTCGACAAGCCCTCTGCTACGACGACCGTCATCGTCGTGAACAAGAGGTCCCTGGCCGCCTCCCCGCTACCCGCCAAGACCGGCATTCCTCTGATGTTCCAGGCGTCGGGCTTCAACTCGTCCTGCGTCAAGTGGAGCTTCGGGGACGGGACGGGCAGCCAGACCGGAACCGCGATCGCCTCGCATACCTTCAAGGCCGCCGGGACATTCCTGGTCACGGCCACCGATGACTGCGGAAACACGGCGTGCACGGCGACCCTTTCCGTTGCGGTCACGGCCTCCGTCGGCCCCCTGGCCCCGTTCGCGGTGACCTATGGCCGCCTCCGCTTCGAAAACGGCACGACGAACATCCAGGTCGGCCAAGGCGCCTCCGGCGTCGCCGCCTATGCCGATCTCAAGTACGAAGGCACGGGCCTGCTGCAGGTCGAATGGCGCGTAGACGGGACCTCGGTGAAAACCGATGCGCTCAGCCTGACGTTCGCCGACAAGATGACGATCAATTCCGGCAAGCTGCCCGGGCTTCCCACCGCGGTCCTGGGGCCGCACACGGTGACGCTTGTGATTCTCAGGCCGGCCACCGACTTTTCGATCCCGTCGATCAGCTATTTCGTCAGCGCCTCGGCCCAGACCGTCACCCCCGTCGCCAAGCCCATCATGATCCCCCCCACCGAGAATACGGTAGCCCCGATCGTCCAGAAGATCATTCCGGACACGTTGGAACGGGGCCAGGAATACAACCTCAGGCTCGAAGGCCTTCGGTTCACCGATTCGACGGCCATTTCACTCCCGGGCATTGGGGTCAAAACATTCAATCGCATCTCGTTCGCCCTGGCTTATCTGGAGGTCTTCGTCCCGATGACGGCCAAGGAGGGCGAACGCCTCGCCCAGGCGACCAACGAACAAGGAACCAACATCGGTCCGGGCAAGGTCAGCATAGCCCCGCCCAAGTCGAAGCCGCCTGCCCAGATGAGCGATATCAATCCCTGCGTCGATCTGGCCAAAATCGACCCGGATTGGATCTCCCTGACCGGGCCCGCCTGGATGACCTGGGAGAAGTATAAACTCGTACTCACGAACCAGGGACAGACTGAAACCCTGGTCCCCAGCGGCAAGCCGCCCGTCGTCGACGTCCCCGTCATCGACGACTTCACCGTCCTTCAATGGAAATTGGGCGGCCCGAGCTTCGATTATCTGGAAGTCCGGTTCTCCAATGCGAAATCGAACGCGCCGATTATGACCAAGACCCTGCCCGGCTCCGCTCTCAGCCTGCACATGACCGGCGACGTGATCTTCGAGCTTTTCTCCCATATCCCCGAAAACCCGCTGCCGCTGGCCAATGCCAACCTCGTCAACACGTCCAACAACAAGTTTTATGCCGCCACCTTCAAGAACTACATGGCCGGCCAAGGGGATCCGGAGGCCATGGCCGCCGCCCAGGCCGCCCAATGCTGGGCGGATGGCCTCAAGAAGGCGGACATCATCTGGCAGGTCGTCGGTTTCCGGACGTTCCCCTGCGCCTACGACAGCATCAAGAACACGCCGAAGCAGTCGGACGTGTCCGTCAAGGTCGCCGAATCCGAGCTCTCGCTGTTCAGGCTGCCCGACCGGCCCAAAGGCCTGGCCTGCGGATCGAGCGGAATGCAGAAGAACCTGGTCAAGGTCAGCCTGTTCAATCAGACCAAGGACAAGCGCAAGAAAGGAAGCGTCCTGGCCAATGCCGATCTCATCGGAGACGTTTGGGTCGTCCAGGGCAGCTTCTCGCTCCAGAATTCCCCCTACGGCGAGTATAAGGAGTATTCGACGTCGGTCAACGTGCCCAATCTCTTCCTGGACTGGGGCGACGGCACGGGCGCCGTCCCGCTCTCGGGAAATATCAAAGGCGCCGGGACGACCTGGGACAAATCCACCGAGGTGGAAATTGGGGATGGGCAGTTTGCCCATTCCTATCAATATGTCGGAAACTATACCGTCCATATCTTCCAGCTGTCGGACGACGATATCCAGCAGCCGATCGATGCCTTCGGCGAGACGCTGAGCCAGGCGGTCACGCCCGATCCTCCCAGCGGAACCGACCCTTATTACAAGGTCGCTCCCTATAGCCCTGCGTCGTCCGGCCCTTCTTTAAAGCCCGGGACGAATTCCGGGCCCGCCAATAATCCCCTTTCGGGCGTCCTGGACCGCGCCTATCTCGTCTACTGCAACAACCTGGCCATCGATACCTATCAGGATACGTGCGCCCTCGGGCCCTTGAACCTGGTTTCGCTCGAGATTCTCGATTTTCCCGGCCACAGCATCGCTAAATCCGGAGGATCCGGACAGGACGGCTTTCTCACGCTGCGGAAAGACCTTTTAGCCCTGGGCATCGATGCCATCGCCGTAACCTGCGACACCGCCCTGCATGCCCGGGCCAAGCTGACTTATTTTGGAACGGGGGACGCCGAAATTCTCTGGTACGTCGACAACCAGCTCCTTTATACCGACACGACCGGCCTCCAGGGTCTTTCATCCCAAAAGCGTCAAAACCTCGGCCAAGGCCAAAGCTCCGATTGCGCCTCCGCCCCTCACAGCACGATCATCATCGCGTCGGGGAAATTCCCGGTGAGCGTCCTGGGAAAACACACGGTCCTGGCCGAAGTCCGAATCCTTCATTCGTTCGGTTTAGTCAACATGGGATCGATCATGGGCTCGGCCGTCAAGAGCATCTCGTCCCCCGCCCCGCCGGCCCGGTTTTTAGCCGAAGAGAAAGGCCCGTCCGCCGCCGGCGCCGAAAACGGACCCCCGGCGGGCTCCTTGAATCCCTGGCTCGGCGCTCTGGCCGAACAGCAGAAATCCGGAGGGGCCGCTCCCCAGATCGGCTTTCTCAACCCCAACCAGGAACCGGCCTCAGGCCAGCCTCCGGTGGCCTACCTGAATGACCTCCTCGCCGATCCAAACATATCGGTCGGCAACCTGACCGACGGAATCTATTCCCAGCCCAAAACATACCTGGTAAACGAGGTCCGCGACCAGCTGGGCTGCAAGGTCGTGTTCCCCACCTCGGGCGGGGATTTCGCGATGACCGACATGGGCTCGGGCGTTGCGCTTTCGAACATTCATCTGGATGCCGACAACACTTACAGCGGCAGCGGCATCCTCCATGTTTTTGTTCTCACGGGAGGGAGCGCCCATGAGGAGAAATTCATCGCCGGAGCCGCCTTTAAACGCTGGTCGATCGACGAAAAGACAGCCCGCGTTTCGGATGGAGTCCTCGACGTCACCCCGGGTACGGCCAATGCCTCCTCTCTTTCGTTTCCGGGCGCTTGGGGGATCCTCACCCGGATCTGGGGCAAGGTGGCCAGCGGCGCCCTCTCGCCGATGACGGCCACATTCGATATCACTCTCAAAAGCCCGCAGCTCCATCAGCTCAAGGGACAGGCATCCGTCCCGGTTTCGTTCAGCGGCGTCGCCGCGCCGATTTCGGCGCAGGGCGATTGGCTCGCTCCGGGGCTCAAGCTGGAACGGACTCAGATCGGCCTCACGAATTTCGCCATCCAAAGCTCGAACGTGACCTTGGATTTCAGCTCCGCCCAGTCCCCGTCGTCATCGACGATCCCGGGTCCGGCCTGGACCGGCATCCACCTCGGAGCCGCCGAAGTCATCCCTTATATCCCCCTCAATTTGACGCCCGGCAACGCGTTCAAGATGAACAATCTCCAAGACTGGATCGTCGGAGCCGGCGGACTCAGCGGACGGGCGAAGAGCGGCATTTTTGATGCCAATCTCGGGGACGGACATTTCCATTTCCAGGACGTCGAATTCAGCGTGACCAATGATTCCCCGGACGGGATCTATCACGGCCTCGCCGTCCAGGTCCCCTGGATCGCCGCGGTCCTGCAGGGCGACGCCAAGCTCGTCAAAATCGACGATCAAATCGGCTACGGGACGGAGATGCTCTATCTCACCTCGCCTCCGGTCACCCAGACCTACCAGGACGTCGGCAAGATCAGCATGACCGCGCAGGACTTCCTCCTGACGACCGACTCCACCGGACCCGTCGTCAAGTGCAACATCGCCTCCTTCAGCCTCGAGGCGGAAGGCAAGCCCTTCGCCAATTTCCCGGTGAATGGATTCCTGTTCGGCTTCGATGGACGGGCCCATTTCGACGGACCGACGAATCATCTCGACATTCCCCTGAACGGGACGACGACGTTCGGCCAATCGACGGCTCAATTGAAATCCGTCGGGCTCGACACATCGGTCCCGGGCCAGGAGCGCCTCCACTTCACGGTGGAAACCGTCCTGTCGCTTTCGGATTCCGAGCTGATCCCGGCCTCGACCGTCGAAATCAACTTTGTGATTCAGCGGAAGGGGGCCGACTATGCCGGCCAGGGGCCTTGGAACACCCCTTACCAGATGAACGTCGCCTACCCCCTGGGAAGCCAGGATGTCCAGACGACGGTCCATCCGTCGTATACCCCCCAGGCCTCGCCGGGCCCGGCGCCCGACGGAACGGCCGCCGGACCATGGGCGGCGGACCATCCCGGAACGGGCGATTTCTCGGCGAACGGCAACCGCTTCTCGGGGAGCGTCGATTTCAATTTCATGGGCGCTGGCCTCACGGCGGATTTCGTCCTGGGCTACCAGAACGGCAAGAGCTTTTTCCTGATCTTTGCCAACGTCCAGGGCTTCACCATCCCCCTCTCGCCGATTCCCCTGGCCATTTTCGGGTTCCAGGGCGGCTTCGGCTACCAGTTCCCCACGACGTCCTTCCAGCTCGAAAAGATCTCGGACGCGCAACCCGACATGAAAGGGGAGCTCGCCTTCGCCGCCGGACTGACCATCGGGACGTCCGTGGACGACGGGTTCATCCTCAAGGGCGACGCCCTTCTGACGATCGGCACGGATGGCATCGGCCGCCTGGATTTCAAAAACGTGAAGATCTTCGACATGGGCAATTTCGGCGGCTATATGCAGTATGGGAACCAGATCTTCGAAGGCGGCGTTTTCGGCAACATGGACCTCCTGGGCGGGCTCATCGTGTTTGATCTCGGGACGAAGGACGACCCGGCGTTCCAAGTCAAATTCGGAGGCGGCGGCTGGCATCTCTACGCCGGCAACAAATGGGGCCAGCGGATCAAGGCCACGATCTGGAACGTGGGCGGGGCCGACTCCTACATGATGCTCAGCAGCGACCCGGCCATCGGGCTCGCCGTCGGCGGGAATATCCACCTGAAGCTGACCCAAGGGGCCTCGTTCGCCAATACCTATGTCGAAGGCTGGATGGACATGGGCCTCCAGATCACGCGGAAACCATTCCGGGTCGCCGGAGATTTTGCCGCCGGGGTCGGCGCCGGGGCGTGCGTCGATTTCGCCCTCTTTTCGGGGTGCATCAGCGCCGATCTCACGGCCACCATCCACGCGGAAACGCCCAACCCGACGATTGTCAGCGCCTGCGTTTCGCTCAGCGTCCCGCTCTGCGACGACATCGGCTTCTGCGTATCCCTCTGAGAAGAGCAACAGACATGAGAAACCAACGATCGATGGGCGGGATGTTCGGCCTCACCATCTTCGCGGTCCTCCTCGCGGGTCCCCTTTTCCCCCAGGCCTCCAAGGCGACGGGCGGCTGCCTCGTCGCCTCGGACGGCAAAGGGACCTTGGAGCTGCGCTGGGCCCCCGCCCAGGGGCAATGGCCCCTGGGCGGATGGCAAATCCAGGACGGCCGGGGAAACGTCCTCATGGCCAAAGTCGCGGTCGGCGAGGAGAAATATCTGGCCGGTCTCCCGAGCCAGGACATCGAAAATATCCGCACCTTGGCCAAGGCCCTGCCTCCTTTTAAATCATCCGCGGAGAAAAGTCTCTTCTTCTCCCTGCAAGTCTTGAGGGCCTATTCGGATCCCGCGTATGCCCGGGCCCTCGGCCTAGCCCGAACGATTGAGAAGGTTGCCGGCGGATCGCAAACTTATCAAGTCGTCGCCTTGGATGCCGCAGGACGGCCCACCGGCCCCATCCTGAAAAGCGGTCCCATCGACGCGGCCATCGCGACGCCTTTTCCTCAGCCTCCGGCCGGACTCAAGGGGGAATCCCAAAAGACGGGAGTCGTGCTCTATTGGTCCGCGCCTTCCGAAAATCCGTCCGCGCCCATCATAGGCTACCGGATTGAACGGACGGACGCCAGCGGCCATGTCGCAACCGCGAACGACAGGCTCGTCCTCCTCAACAAGGCCGGCGGCGCCGGTCGTCCGGCTTTCACCGACGCCTTAGCCCCCGCCGAAGAGGACCTGGCCTATAGGGTTTTTACCTTGGACGTCTTCGGACGGAGCGGCGTCCCCGCCGAAATGAAAATCCACCATGCCGATTGGAAAGCCCTCGACCCTCCCACCTCGGTCAAAGCCGAAGGCAAAAAGGGCAAGGTCGCCCTGACCTGGAAGCCAAACGCCAGCCCCCGCACCCAGGCCGTGTACGTCGAACGCGCCTTCTCCGCCAAAGGTCCCTTTCTTCCGATCACGCCCAAGGGGCTGGCGGCATCCCGCGCAACCTATGAGGATTCCGACGTCAAGGGCGGCGTAAGCTATTTATATCGGCTCCGCTCGGCGGGATCAGGCGGAGCGATGGGTGAACCGTCCGTCCCGACGTCCGCCCTCGCCTTGAGCGTCTTTCCTCCCGCGCAGCCGCGAGGATTGAAAGCCGACATCGGACGAACACGCGTCCGCCTCAGCTGGGCCAAGGACGAAAGCCCTATCGTTGGCTACATCGTCGAGAAAAAAGCGGCCAACGGAGATTGGCTGCGCCTCAACGAGAACATGGACCAGGCAGCCCTGTTCGACGTTCCTCTCGGCGAGGAGACGTCGGGAACCTTCCTCTATCGCGTCCGGTCCATCGCGTTCGACAACCAGGAAAGCGCGCCGAGCGCCCCGCTCGAAGTCCGCATTCCGGTCAAAGGCCTCCCCCCGGCGCCCCTGATCGTCGGTGTGGAAACCCGCGACGGCAAAGCCGTCGTCCGCTTCAAGCCCGGCCTGCCGGAGAACCGCTCGGCTCAATTCGTCGTCCTGCGAGGGGGGTCGGCGGCGGATAAAGGCATCGTCCTCGGCCGGCCGCTGCCCGCTTCGGCCCGCGAATATACGGACACTTTCGTCCAGCCCGGGCTGGATTATTGGTATCGGGTCGTGACTTTCGACGGACGCGGCAACCGGAGCCTGCCGTCGGAGCCAGTCCTCGTGACGGTCGGAACGCCCTCGATTCCGACACCGGCTGCGCCCAAAGTCGCGCTTCTCAATGAGCCGTTTGTCCAGGTAAGGATCTCGTTCGCCGCGCCGCCGTCCGGCCTCGAAGCCGTATCCGAACGGAAGCTCGAAGCCGAGACGCTATGGTTGCGGCTTCCGGGATCGACCGACAAAAGCGAGATGGTCGATCCCGATCCGCCGAAGATCGGCCGGATCTCGTACCGGATCATCTATCGCGCGGCCAACGGGATGACCGGGCCGCCGTCCCCCGCGGCCGTCATCGACAGGTAGCCGTTCGGGGAACACGCCCTCGAATCGCCGCTCGAGAGCGGGTTGCATCAGCCTTGGCCCTCGCATAAGATAGGGCCGTGAATTCCACACGCTTTCGAGGAGGGAACACCCCCATGCCGAAACGAATCCTTTTGGCTCTGCTCATTCTCATTGCGGCCGCCGCCGCCCTGACGCCGGTCGCCACCCTACGGGCGACGCCGCCCGCCGCCGCTCCCGTGCCCGTCCGCCAAGCGGAATATCTGGCCTATGCCAAAGCCGCGGCCGATTGGACCTGGAAGAACTACGACGATGTCATTGCCCGTTGGCGGCAGAGCTTCGACCCCAAGAACGTCTTCGGCTATCGCGCCCCCGGGGGGCTCTTGGAGATGGCGGCGATCTACAGCTATTTCTTCGAGACGGAGAGGAACCCCGAATACGCCCGTCGGGCCAAGAAGGTCCTGTTGACCTACGGCGACTTCCGCGCGGAATTTCCTGAATCCGCCCGCAAAGCCCGCTTCGACTATGAGGACGGCGTTCCCCCCCTTCCCGACTTCTTCACGGTCATGCGCTACGTCCGAGCTTATGACACGCTCCACCGCCTCGGCCAGCTCACCCCCGTCGAAAACGCGGCGGCGGAGACGGTCATCGCCGACAGCCTCGCCTATATGCTCCGGACCCAGGAATGGGGGGCGATGAACCGGGGGATGCTCCGGGCCGAGAACCTGGCTTGGGCCCTGCGGGCCCTGCCTCAAGCCAAGGCCGCCCCCGTCTGGGAAATGCAGCGGCGCGCCTTGGGCGACGACAACTGGGGCAAATGGGAGATCGAGGACGCCACGATCTACAACGGCATCTGGCTGTATTCCATGATGGGCTACGCCGACGCCCTGAACAAGATGGACGAGCTCTTCCGGATGCCG
Organism: Candidatus Aminicenantota bacterium; assembly: GCA_003141555.1. Taxonomy (GTDB): domain Bacteria; phylum Acidobacteriota; class Aminicenantia; order Aminicenantales; family UBA4085; genus FEN-413. The sequence continues at coordinate 277,764 of PLMN01000029.1, read as the reverse complement.
ACGATCTACATGTATGCCCAGTACTACCTGAACCTGATCTGCCCGGCGGGCATCGTCCCCGATTTCGGCGACGCGCACTGGCAGGCCAACTGGACCCACTTCCTGGTCTTCTTCGAGGCCGCGGCCCGCCATTACGCCGACCCCGCCTTGAAGTGGGCCGCGGCGACCATCGCCCGCAAGTTCGTCGACTTCAAGACGCCGACCAACATCGGCCTGGGCTACATGTTCCTCGACTGCGCCCGCTGGGGAACCGACGCCGTGGCGCCGGCCGCACCTCGGACCGGCTCGCGCGAGGTCATGGAGGACGTCCAGGGCAAGAAAATCGTCTTTCGCAGCGGATGGGAGCCCTCGTCCACCTATCTCCTCCTCGGCTACCGCGACGAGGGCGATGGAGGGCTCAACTATCGCGACTACCTGCGCGACACGATCCCAGTCGAAGAAGAGAAGATGACCCACGGACACGCGGACGAAAACGCCGTCGCCCTGCTGATGTCGGGCGGGTCGGTGCTGCTCCACGACGGCGGATACCGCGACTACATGCCCAGCGGCCCCTACGGCAACTATCGCCAGGACTATTTCCACAACCGGCTTTGCGTCCGGCCCGAGAAGATATGGATGGGCCAGAAAGCCGACGAATGGCGCTACTCCGTCCGAGATTCCATCCCCGGGCAATCGATTTTGGAATTCCTGCGCGATGCCGGATCCTACCGCCGCGTCCGGACCCAGAAGGTGGATTTCCTGAGCCTCGACGACGTCGACTACAGCCGCACCCGCCTCGTCGACGAGTCCTGGGGCTACGCCTGGGACCGGACCATCGCCTACGTCAAGGAGGCCGATCTGTTCGTCGTCTTCGACGCCTTCAAGGCGCTGAAGGAGGAATATTTCACCCTGGCCAACCTGTGGCATACGCGCAAGGTCCTCGCCCAAGGTCCCCATTGGTACGACACGGTCTACGACACGATCGGCGGCGCCGGGGGCGCGGCCGGTCCCGCGCTTCCCCAGGACCGGCATCTCCTCGTCGTCTTCCCCTCGACGGCCTTCAGAATCGAAGGCGTCGAGGCCGAGAAGCGGCACTACCAGGACGAGCTCGTGATCCACCAGACGACCGGCCAGCATTTCGAGCTCCGCGAGACCGCGGGATTCGTAACCGTCCTCGTTCCGCACCCCGCGGGGGAGGATCCGGCCAAGCTCGCCGCCGAAGTCCGCCTCCTGCCCGTCGACGCCCCGAGGGCGGGCCAGGGAGTCCGCATCGAACGCGGCGGCAAGACCTATTTCGTGGCGGCCAAGAACGACCTTCGCCAGGACATGGCCCGCGACAACCGCCGGCCGCGCTATCTCTATGAGAACGGCAAGATCCGGTTCGGCGACTTCGAGTCGAACGGCGATTTCCTGTTCGCCGCGCTCGACGGACCCCGGCTGGTCTACACCGTGGTCAACTTGACGAAGGCGAGCTACAAGGACCGGCTCCTCATCGAGAGCCGGCTGTGGCAGTCCGGGCTGGCCTTCGACGGGACCGCCGACACCGCCGAACGGGGAAAGCTCCGATATTGGCGGGACGCGATCGTCCTGAAATAGACTCGGGCGCTGAACCTTAGGGCCGGGTCCTTCGTATCATAAGGTTAGAAGGAGAGCGTCCATGACCAGATTCCGGCGATCGGCAATCATCCTTGCCTGCGGAACCGTCCTCGCGGCCGCGGCCTGCGTCCGCGTCGGCGAGATGAAGGAAAAGACCGAATCCATCCCCCTCGGCGACATCAAGGCGGCCGACATCAGGGTCAAGATGGGGGCCGGCGAGATCAAGGTCCGGGCCGGGGCCGATGACCTCCTCGCGGGCCTGTTTCAAACCAACATCGCCCGCTGGGAGCCCGTCGTCGAACACCACCCGGCCGGCAACGGCGAGCGCGTCACGATCGAACAGCGCCGCTCGGCGGGCCTCACCTTGGGGCATGCCCGCAACACCTGGGACCTGAAGCTGACCGAGAAAATACCCTTGGAGCTCGACCTGAGCTTCGGAGCGGGCAAAGCCGACATTGATCTGCGGGGCGTCCAGGTCAAGCGACTGACCGTGCACATGGGCGCGGGCGAGGTGAAGCTGGACCTGTCCGGAGATCGGTCCGTAGGACTCGACGGGATCCTCAACGGCGGCGTCGGAAGCGGGACCATTACCCTTCCCTCACAGGTCGGGGTCCGCGTCCGGGTGGATGGAGGGATCGGATCGGTCCGGGCCCCCGGCTTCGCGAAGAACGGCCACGAATACACGAACGAGGTCTACGACAAGACGTCCGCCGCCATCGAGCTGAGCATCCACGCCGGCATCGGCAGCATCGACCTCCGGTTGGCCGGCCCGAAGACGGCGGCGTTCTGATCAGCGATAGGGATCGTTCTCGACCCGGAACATGTAGCCGGGATCGATGAACGGTTTGTCGCGCCGGTGGCGCTTCATCAGGGCGATCTTCTTGGCCAGCAGGTCGGGGAAGTTTTCGCCGTGGATGAAAGGCGTCTCCCCGTAGGCCGAGACGGCCATCCATTCGATTCCCGATTCGTTCCATAACCGGATCATGGCCTCCGCGTTGGCGATTTCGCGGCCGATCATGTCGTCGAGCAGGGCGCGGCAACGCCGCCGCGTCCGGGCATCGCGCGCGGTGCCGTATTCGTGGACGGCGTAAATCCAGACCGCCGCATTGCGTTGGCTCTCAATGAGGCACCGCAGGGCCAGCGCTCGGAGATGGACGTCCCGGAAAACGCGATACGCCTTTTCGTCGCCCGCCCGTTCCGCGGCCCCCTTCGCCCGGCCGGAGAGGTCGATCGCCGCCTCGAGCGGCTTCCAGACGCGGGCATCGATCCGGGCATAAGCCTTCCTGGCGTAATCCTTCGAAATGAGCTCGAACAGGACGTCCTTGCCCAAGTCCACCTTGTTGGGATTGTGGGGCGGGCTGACCATGACGTTCTCGTAATAGGCCCTCTCCTCGTCCGGGATGCGATCGATGTCGGGGACGAACGGGCGGACGAGGAGCCGGTTCCAGACCGAGCCGAAGCCGGAATACAGGGACATGGGCATCGTCCGGCGGACGGCCTTGTCGATCCGCCGCCAGATGCCGACCAGGCGCTTGGCCCACTTCCGTCCCGCGTAGCCGCCGGCGATTCTCAGCAGGGCCGCCTCGATGTCCAGCCGGGCATCGAATTGGAATTCCCGGAACAGGTCCTGATTGACCGGATACGGGACCTTGTCCGGGGGATGGAGCCCGCCCATGTGGGCCAGGGTCTTGACGCCCAGCCGGACGAAGGCGCGGAGCTTGTCATGGACCAGCCAGGGAAAAGGGATGCCGAGGAGCGGCTCATGGTTTCCATGCGAGGCGAAGAAGTGGTAGAAGAAGGTCCGGCTTCCGCGGTCCGCGAGCTCGGCCATGGGGGCCCGCTCCTTGTCCCGGAGGGTGTTATGGTGGCCCGAGCCCAGGACCTGAACGTCGGGATAGGACGGATGGGGATAGTTGTTCTCCCAGCCCTGGACGAGGAGCGAGTTGACTTCGACGTCGATCCCATCCGAAAGCAGGGGCCAGAGCGGGCGCCGCTCGCCGTAGAACGATTCGAGCCGGGTGATGACCCTGAAAGCGGGATTGATCCGGGTCGCGGCGTCCTTGAGGAGGCGATAGAAGCCGGCGATGTTGGCCGCGGCCGCCGCAGCGATCTCCTCGTCGTTCTTCCACTCGCGGACGAGGTAGGCCCCCCCGTTCCGGCCGACATACAGCGATTTCGTATGCTCGAAGCCCGAGCCGCTGTCGTTCGACCAGACGCTCATGAACTCGAGCTCCGGCGCCTCTCGCATCAGGTTCGTGATGAGCTCGGCATAGTGCTTCCGGGCGACGGGGTGGACGAGCGAAAGCGCGTACCTCGGCTTGAAGCTGCGAAAAGGATGGTCTACCCGCGGCCCCCTGAGCGTGGGATATTTCTGGAACAGCGTCTCGGGGACCGAGCGGGGCTCGAAGCACAGCAGCCCGGGGGTCAGGCCGTATTTCACGGCCAGCCGGACGTTCTCCTTCAAAAGATCGAGGTTGGCCCGGAGATATTCCCGGGGATAGATCCCCCGGTTCAGGCGGCTCTCGACGAACTGGTCGAGGGCCGGGCAGTACGTGTAGAAATCCGAGTAGAATTCGCCGGGCACGCCCTGCTCGTAGGGCAGCGGCGTCGCGAGGGCGTTGACTTCGATGTGGGTGAAGCCCAGCCGGGCGTATTCGCGGATGTAGGCCTCCCGGTCGAGGCCCCGGGCGATGCGGCCGTATTGGGTCAGGAGAAGGTCGAAGGTCGACTTTTCGACGTCGAAGCTCATCCGGCGGATCCACGGCCGGAACCGCGCGGCGTCCTCATCGAGCAGGCGGTCGAGGAGAAAACGCCAGGCCGCATAGAGAAAGCTCGGCCGCGAAGCCAGCAAAAACGCCGAGCCTTCCGGCCCGAGGTGGAGACAAACCCACTCACCTTCTTCGGGCAAGCGGACGCCCATCCTGGCCAGGCGGGCCGTCCAGGCCTCACCAGCCAAGCCGATGTATAAGGTCGAGAGCGCGGCCGCGAAGCGTCCCGGCGGGACGCGCCGGAAGCGGCGGCCTTTTCCCAAAAAAGCGAGCACCTCGCGGCCGACCGTCACCTCCACAGGCGACGGCGTCTTCCCAAGCGCGACGGCGCGGACGTCTCCCAGGACCTGTTTCAGGATCATCGAAGCCTCCGAGCGGACTTATTTCTTCTCCCAGGGAGGGACGCCGTACGCGGAACGGGCCTGGCCTGAGAATCCCAGGGCCGGCCGGGACGCAGGTTTCTGGTACATCCGCAGCGTCTCGAGGGCAGATTTGTCGTGGATGAACGGCCGCGCGGTCTCGTAGTCGATCTTCCCTTCCTTGCAAAGCTTGGTCAGCGAATAATCCATCGTCTGCATTCCCTCGGCCGAGGCGGTCTGCAGGGTCTGGTAGATGGCCTCGGTCTTGCACGACCGGATGTTGTTCCGGACCGCGAAGTTCGCGATCAAGAGCTCGCTGGCCAGGCAGCGGCCCGGCCGGTCGGTCCGCGGCAGCAGGATCTGGGAGATGATGCCCAGGAGATTGCCGGCGAACTGAGTCCGGATCTGGGGCTGCTGCTCGGGCGGGAAGACGTCGACGATCCGATCGATCGTCTGGGCCGCGCTCGAGGTGTGCAGGGTGCCGAAGACGAGGTGGCCGGTCTCGGCCGAGGTGATGGCGATGCCGATGGTCTCGGGGTCCCGCATCTCGCCGATGAGGATGACGTCCGGGTCCTGGCGGAGGGCGTATTTGAGGGCATTCCTGAACGACAGGGTATCCCCCGTGGGCCCCACCTCCCGCTGGGTCACGTAGGACTGCTTGGAGTTGTGGAGGTATTCGATCGGGTCCTCGACGGTGATGATATGGTCGCGGCGGGTCTCGTTGATCGTGTCGATGATCGCGGCGAGCGTCGTCGTCTTGCCGCTGCCCGTGGGTCCCGTGACCAGGACCAGCCCCCGCTTGGCCGTCGTGAAGAGCCGGACGGAATCGGGCAGGCCGAGCTCGCTCAGGACCGGAATCGTGCCGGCCAAGGCCCGAACGGCGGCCGAAATCGTCCCCCGCTGACGGTGGACGTTGATCCGGAACCGGCCGAGTCCCGAGACGCCGTAGCCGAAATCCAGCTCGCCCTTGGTGTCACGGTCCGTTTCGAAGCTGTGCTTGTGGTCCTCGGAAAGGATGGCGTAGATCATGTCCTTGAGCGCATCGGGCGAGAAGCGCGGGTATTCAGTCAGGGGAATGAGCTCGCCGTTGATCCGGACGGCCGGGTGGAGGCCGACCATGAGGTGAAGGTCCGACCCCTTGAGTTCGATAAGCTTCCTCAGAAGATCGATCATTTGCATGATGAGCCCTCCGGCCTGGAATCAGGTCCCCCTTATTTTATCGATTTCCCGGGCCGTATTCCAGGGAAAAGCGCGGAAGCATGCCGGAGCTCACAAGGACAATTCGATCAGCCGGTTTCCGCGCGAGGCCAGAAACCTCCGGAAGTCGGCATAGGCGATCGTCAAGGTCGCGGTATTGACGTTCGGATGGAAATTCACTTTCTCCCATCCGGTCAGCCCCTCGTCGAGGATCACCGTCACCCGGCGGTCCGCGTCCCGGAGCAGCCCGAAGGGAGAGACCTCGCCGGGATGGAGCCCCAGGCAGCGGTCCAGCCTCTCATCCGAGGCGAAGCTCAGGCGGTCATCGCCGAGCGCCTTGGCCACGGCCCGGAGATCCACCGTCTTGAGAAACTCGGCGATGAGCAGATAATGGTGATTGCCCTTCTTATTTCGGAGGAACAGGTTTTTGCAATGGGCTCCCTCGATATCTTTCCAATAAACGAGCGCTTCCTGGACCGTGAAGACGGGCGGGTGCTCGTGGCGGACGAAGGGAATCCCCAGGACGGTTAGGGCCTCATAGACCAATTCCTCGCGCTGGTCCATCATGCCTCGCTCCCCGCGCCGGCCTGAACCTTTTTCGCGCCGGGCACGTATAGTAAGGTGAGAGGTGATCCGGCGATGAAATTTCTTTTATGGCTGATCCTGCTTGTCATTTGTTGGCCTCTGGCCCTCCTGGTCCTTCTCCTCTACCCTCTGATCTGGCTTCTCCTCCTGCCGTTCCGCCTGATCGGCATCACCCTGAACGCCGGCCTGGATCTTTTCCGATCCCTGGTCCATTTTCCCGCGCGCGTCCTGCGCGGCTCCCGCTGAGGCCGGGGCGGCGAGCCGGTAAGCCTTTCCCCCACCCGTTTTGATTTCCTGGAGATAGAAAGCCGCCTGGGCCGATTGAGAGGCAATCCGCAGCCCGCTCCGGGCGGCGATGAAAACCTGGGTCAGGACAAGGGCGGCTAGGATCGCGGCCGGGGTGGTCTTGGGCAGCGCCGAATCAAGGATCCAGAAGAGGACGAGGATGGCCAGGCCCGCCAAGCCCAGGAGATAATACAAGGCAAGCGTCCGCCCCAGCCGGCCGAGCACGAACCGGACCGCCCGCCCGAGCTCGGCGAACACGTCCCGGGAATCCCGGACGGCGACCCGGATCCGGGCATAGTCCAAAATCATCCTGATCAGATGAAGCAGGGCGAACGCAAAGGCGTATCGGGCCAATACCAGAAAAAACCCCAGCTGTTCGCGGTTCGGATCGGACTGGACGGCGGACAGGATCCCGTCGAAGACGATGAACAGGGCCCCAGCCGGGAGCCAAAGCAGGAACGAGAAAAGGGTGAGGCGGAAAAAGCGACCGTAGAAACGCCCGCCTCCCGAAAAGAACTCGGAGGCGAAAGGCGCCGCCGCGTCTCCGAGAAGCGTCTGAAGAATCCCGCCCGCGAAAAAAATCCAGGCGAATTCATAGACGAGGGTCAGGCCCAGGGCGGCCCGGACGAGATCCCGGATCGCCGGTCCCGACGTCGTCAGGATTTCGAGGAGGACGTTCATGTCGGTTTTCGCCGCCAGGCCGCGGGCGAGCCCGCTCGCCCCCAGGCTGGCATTGAACGCGCCCGTGAACAGGAGATAGAGCGGAACCGCAGCCAGGAGATTGCCCAGCCAGAGGACGAAAACCATTTTCGGCCGGGACACCGCGTCCCGGAGACCTTTGACCGCGAGGGCGAGGATCGTCATGTTCGCATCCTCTTCACGGGGCGATGAACGACAGGAGCCCCTGGAACCACTTCAGGAGCCCGGCCCCGAATTTCATCGCCGCCGGACCGCCGGCATCGATCACCCGGGAGTTGTTCAGGGAGTTGACGTCGAGCATCATCCGGCCCTCCGGATCGATTTCAGCCGACCGGACCCGGGACCCCTGATCGTAGACGAAGCGCTTCCAGCGATCCCGCCCGTCCCAGAATTCCCGGACCTTGTCCCCGTTTTCGAATGTGACCAGGATCTCCTGGGGGAAGATCATTTCCCCGTAGCGAGCGACCGTGACCTCGGACCGGAAGAGCCCCGGGGCCCGGGGCGGCTTGGGATCGGCGCCCGGCCTCGCTTCCCCGCCCGATAGCGGCTTGCCCCCCTCGAACAACCCGTCGGGCGGAGCGATTTCGTACGTCCGGAGGTCGCTGATCCCGTAATCCAGCTTGTCGGGACTCTCCAGCGCCTGGCCGAAGAACCAGCCGAGATCCCGACCGCTCACGTCCTGCGCGACCCGGATGAAGTCTCTGGACGTGGGATGGCGGAACTTCCAGGTCTCGAAATAGGTTCTCATGACCTTGGCCATCACCGGCTCGCCCAGCATCTTTTCCAGGGTGAGGAGCATCAGCCCGGCCTTGGCATAGACGTTCAGGGAATAGCTCGACGGCCCGATGAAGCCCCACGAGGATTTCAGGATCGGATCGAACCGCCCGGAGCCGATGACCGAAAGCCTTTGGTAAGCGATCTCCCCGATCCGCAGCCCGCCCCAATCGATCATCGACCGATCGGCGCCGTAATAGCGGTCCATGGCCTTGATCTCGGAATAGGTGTTGATCCCCTCGTCGAGCCAGGCTTCCTCGAACTCGTTCGACCCGACCATCCCGTACCAGTAGTTGTGCCCGAATTCGTGGATCGTGACCATTTCGGGCATCCGCACCCCGGCCGGCATATAGCTCGTCGAGTCGGCCGTGAAAAAGGTGGGATATTCCATCCCGCCCGCGCTTACGGCGCCCGGCGCGGGATCCACCAAGGTGATCGTCGGATAAGGATAGGCGCCGTAATTGCGGCTGTAGAATTCGATCCCCTGCCGGAGCGACCGGACATAGCGGTCCTTGATTCCGAGATGGGCCCGGTGGACGAGGAAGATCATCTCGGTTTCGACCTTGGGATCCTCGAGGACGAAAAACTCGTGGAATTCTCGGAAGTCGGGGCAGGCCGTCCAGGCGAAATCGTGGATGTCGTCCTGGTAGTGGGTGTAAGTTTTGGTCCCGTCGGCGTTGGCCCGCTCCGCGACGCGCTTTCCCGTGGCCCCCACGACATATTGGGCCGGGACGGTGAGCTCCGCCTTGAAAAGGCCGTAGTCCGCGTAAAATTCCGAATTGCCGTGATATTGATGGCAATTCCAGGCCCCGTTCTGGAAGACGCCGATCTTCGGGAACCACTGCCCGACCAGGTAAAACTCCCCGACGTAGCCCGACCGGGCGATCACTTTGGGCAGCCGGGAGACGAATTCGATCTCGAGCGTCACTCGCCCCCCGGGCGGGACGGGCGTCGGCAGCAGGACCCGGGCCACGGTTCGGTCGTCCGTATTCCCGTCGTCCGGATGGATGAATTCCAGCGTCGAGGCGAGATCCTTTCCGCCGGGAACGCGCAGGCTCTTCACTTCGATGCTCCCCCAGTCTTCGGCGGGCCGCACCGACTTCGAGGCCAGAGCCCCGCGCTCGACCATGAACGTCGACCGGTTGTTCCTGAAGGCATTGAGATAGAGGTGGAAGCGCAGCTCCGGGACGGGCCCGCCGGAATCGTTGAGCCAGGTCAGCGTTTCGCTCCCTTCGACGGTCCGAATTTCGGGACGAAGCCTGGCCTTGAGGTCGTAGCTGACGATCGCCTTGGCGAGCCCCCCTTCCAATACGGACCCGGCCAGAACGGAGGCGACGAGCAGGCAACGAACGGCAGTTCTTCTCATGAGCCAACTCTTAGGAGGCGTTTCGCCCAGCCAGCTGCCAGCCGAGCAGGGCCATCCCGCTGTGGGCGATGGGACTCATCAATCCCCGGCGCGGCTCTCGCCTCCTCTTGTCCGGACAGCCGCGTCAGAGAGGCGGCAGGTCGCGGCCGCAATAGCGGCAGACCTTGGCCTCGGCCTTGATCGTCTCGGCGCAGAACGGGCAGACGCGGGTCGCTTCTTCGGGCGCCGCCGGAGGCGCCGGTTTGGCGTGGAGGGCTTCCATCTCCTTCGGGAATTCATCGCGGTAATGGGCGATCGTCTCCTTCAGCTGCTTCGGCTTGGCCACCTGATGGTAGATCGTCGCCCCGTCCTCGGCCGCCGTCTGGATCTCGACATCGCCGTAGCCCAGGATCCGGCCAAGCAACGACTGGTCGTAGGACAGGTTGTTGATCTTGTCGAACGGGCTTTCCTTCGAATAGCGCTTGAGGATCCCCATCTCATCGACGACCCGAAGGTTGGTCACCGCCCAGAGATCGGTCCGTCGGAACCATTCGAAGTAGCCGAAATAGCCCGCGGCCACAACCGCCAGGGCGGCGCAGACCAGGTGCGCGACGGGGGCGATCGCGGCTTCCTTTTTCAGAAGAACGAACGACAGGACAAGCAGAAGCAAGGCCAGGGCAAAGACGATGGCCGGTTTCAGGACCGTGATCCAATGGGCGCGGGTTTGGAAAATCAGCCGCTCCCCTTCCCTCAGTTTCGTTCTCATGGCTCCTCCCTTTCCGCGAAAGCCGTTTTCAGAAGCGGTTCGGAATGACAAAATTGTAGAAGGTTTTTGGCGAAAGATCAACGACTTTGATCGTCCGCGCCCGACCGGAGTCGGCCCGGGCGCGAGGGCGGCGGCTTATTTCCGGTACTTTGAGATGAACTCTTCGACTTCCGGGATTCCGCCCTGGAAGATGAGGTAGCCGTTCGACGGCTCGCGCTCCGTGATCTCGCCGGCGATGGGCGTCAGCATGATCCGCTTGACCTCCTCGACGTCGGTCGTCTGGCCGAGCGCCCAGGCAAGCTTGACGTAGGCCACTTCGGGAAGCATGTTCGCCGCGGGAATGACCCCCAGCTCCATCATGTCCCGGCCGGTGTCGTAGACATACATCTGAACGTAGCCCCAGAGCGTCTGGACGGTCATGTAGACCGCGATCTTCTTGTCCTGGGCCCGCTTGAGCGCGGGATAGAGCGGCTTATTGACGTGGCCGAGGCCGGTTCCGGCGATGACGATGCCCCGATAGCCGTTGTCGATCAAGGAATCGATGATGTCCGGCTTCATGTTGGGGTAGTAATAGACGATGCTGACCTTCTCCTCGAAGGCGGTGTTGATCTTGACGTTCCGGTCGGCCCGGCGCCGCTTGTAGTCCTGCCGGAGCGGGGTGATCTTCTCCCGGCTGACCATAGCGATGGGGATGTCGCCGATCGTCCGGAACGTCGACCGGTAGCTCGAGTGCATCTTCCGGACGCGCGTTCCGCGGTGAAGCAGGCCGTAGAGGTCCGACGTCGGCCCGAACATGCAGACCATGACCTCGGCGATGTCGCTCTCGGCCGCGGTCTTGACGCTGTGCATGAGGTTGAGCGCGGCGTCCGAGGACGGCCGGTCGCTCGAACGCTGGGAGCCGACCATGACGATGGGCACGGGCGAGTCCTGGACCATGAACGACAGGATCGCGGCCGTGTGGTGCATGGTGTCGGTGCCGTGGCCAATGACGATCCCCTGGACGCCCTTGGCGATTTCGCGGGCGATGGCCTGGGCCGTCCCGATATATTGCTCGGGGCCCATGTTCTCGCTGAACACGCCGAAGAGCTTCTCGGTTTCAAGATTGCAGATGTCGGCCAGCTCGGGCACCGAGCCATAGAGCTCGCCCGGGGAAAACGCCGGGATGACCGCCCCCGTCCGGTAGTCGAGGCGGCTAGCGATCGTGCCACCCGTGCCGAGGAGCTTGACGCGCGGCTTCACCGGGTCGTAGGGGAACTCCTTCTCGGGGATCTTGTAATGGGCTTCCTTGCGGCCCGTGATGTCGACGGCCGTCACGGCGTCGGCCAGGATGCCGATGTTGTAGCCCGATCGCAGCTTGAGGACGATGTGGAGAGAATCGGCCGTCTCCGACCGGGGCAGGATGATGCCCGTGTATTCGCCCTTCGTCGTGGTGATCTTGAGGTCGCTCCAGACGGCCGCCTGGAAATGCTCAAGGACCTGGAGGGCCCGCCCGTTGTAGCCTTTGTAGAGGCTCGTCTCAGTCATGGCCTGGCCTGTGCCCGAGCCGCGCCTCGAAGCTCTTCGCCGCGGCGGCGCCGTCGACGAATCCCCGCCATTTCGCCATGTACAAGCCCATGGCCCGCCGGGCAGCCCCGGCCGTCGTGGAAAATTTCCGGCCGGCCAGTCCGGCCGCGATCTCGTCCAGCTCCCGGGCCGGATCTCCGGCGGGCGCGCCGGCGGCGAGGAGCGCGGCCGCGGTCGTATGCTCGCCGAGGACGCGCTCGAGGAGCGGAAGAAGTCCTTCCCTCCGCAGCGCTCCGTCGCGGACGGCTTGGAGCGCAGAGGAAAGGGCGGTCGCATCCAAATCGCGCCAGGGCAGGCCTTTTCGCTTCAGCCTTTTCGGATATTGGGCCAGGACGAGGGCCGCCAGCCGGGGCGAGAGCTTCCAGTCTTTAACCGCGGTCTCGAAAAGCTCCGCAAATTTCGAGCCCGACAGGGCGGGGATGAGATCGACCGGAACGCCGAGCTCGGCGTACCAGCGCTCGAGCGACGGGATGCGCGGAGGGAGCTTCGCCTGGATCGCGGCCAGGCGTTCGGCGGGGATGCGCTTCGGCGGGAGGTCGGTATCGGGATACATCCGGTCGGGCCCGGGCAAGATGCGCTCGAACCCGTTGGTCCCGTCCCGGAGGGCCTGGCGCGTCTCCGACGGGATGCCGATCGTCGCTTCGCGAGCACGGGAGATGATCTCCTGCACTCCGAGACGCGCGTCGGCTTCCGGCCCCCAGACGATGACCACCGTGTCCTCGTCCCGGGCGGCAAGGGCCTTCTTGATATTGCCCCACTCCGAGCTCGCCAGGGACTCGCCCGGGCTGTCGGAATGGACGATGTTGGGCAGCGTGGTCAGGCAGGCGATGACCCGAACGCGGTCCGAGATCTCCTGGTTGAAGAAGGTATCGGTCTGGGTCTGCCAGCGGAGCAGATCGCGGAATCCCTTCAAGCGGACACCAAAGGCCGTCATCCCCTGGGACAGGGCCGATTCGAGGGGCTGGTAGCGGGTCTTCTTCAAGTGCTTGGTGACGTCCTCCAAACAGGACGAAAACGCGGCCGTCGTGACGCCTCGGCGGGCGAGCTCGTCCCGGAGGCGGAGGAGGTTCCACTGCCGCATGGCCTCGTTGTAAGTCAGGCGCGGGATGCGGGGAATACGGGGGACGCCTTTGATCTCGACGCGCGTGCCGCCCGTGACGCTGACGTTCACGTCCTCGCGGGCGGCGCCGAGGCCCGTCCGCACGCCGCCCGTGCTCCGGACGATGCGCCGCAGGAGCTGGGCGACGTCAGCCACTTCATGGGGCGTCTTCATGTCCGGGGCGGTGACGGTCTCGATGAGGGGCATCCCCAGCCGATCGGTACGATAGATCCGGCGGTGGCCGATGTCGCTCACTTCGCGGCAGGCATCCTCCTCCAGGCCGAGCTGGATGATGTGAATCGACCGGTCCTTGTACGGGACATGGCCGTCCACCCCGACGATCGTCGTCCGCTGGAAGCCGGTCGGGATGCTGCCGTCCAGGTATTGCTTGCGGGCGATGTGCAGCTCGTCGACCATGATGCACTCGTAGAGCAGGCCGATCCCGAGGGCGATGTCGAGCGCCTCCTCGTTGATCATGAACGGAGGGGTATCGTCCATCTCGTAGGTGCAGACCGTCTCCCGGTTGATCCGGTAGATGATCTCCTTCTTGGTCTTGAACTCCATGAGGGCCGTGCCGTCGTATTCGCCGAGCTCGGACAGGGTCGGGCGCATGTGGCGGAGGATCTCGGCATCGTATTTCTGGCTGTAGCGGCCGGCCGGGCAGCGGCAGAAAAGCTTCTTCGCGGTCAGAAGCTGCTGATGGATCTCGAGGCCGGACTTGAACCCGACGCGGGCATAATCCTCGGGCATCATATCGCCGAACGGCTTGAAGAGGAAATCAATCATGGAATTCTTTCCCGAACGGTTCCGGAAATAGCCAAATTACATGGACTTGGGGCGGGTGTCAAGCCGAGCGGACTGGCGGCGGCTTCCGATATCGGTATAATACAAAAGGAAACCCGGACCGGAAAGGAGAGTCGCCATGAGCCGCACCAGGATCGCCCCCGCCTTAATTTTCTGTTTCATGTTCGCCCCGGCCGCCCTGTTTCTGCACGCGGACCCGCAGGCCCCGACCCGGCTCGACGATTTCAAATACGCGGCGCCGCCCGGCCTCGGCCCTTCCCCCATCGTCACGCCGGGCCAGTTCCACGGCTATACGAATTACTGGCACAGCCTGGCCTGGAACGGCTACCAGTACGGCAACCTGTTCCAGATGAGCCTCCCGGATGTCGCCGGGACGATCCTCCAGAACAAGGTCGACGTCGCCGAGGAGCTGGGCATCCCGGGGCTGTGGATGGAGGAAGGCTTCCTCGACGAGCTAATGTCCTCGCCCCGCCAGGAGCTCAACGTCCCCAGCCTCGACGCTCTGAACGCGAAGCTGGCCGCCACGGCCGGGAACCTGATCGTCTACGCCGGCGCCTCCTCGGACGCGGGGCGCGGCCTCGCGGCCGCTTTGGGGCTCGGAACCCCGGGGCTTGCCGCCTTGAAAAGCCACCAATTCAACGCGGCCGGATTTCATCCGGTCCACGCCTTTTTCCTGACGAGCGGCGCCCGCCGCCTGTTCGCCGTCCTATCCGACGAACCCCGCGATTTCATCCGGTTCAAGGACCTGGTCAAAGGCGCCGAGGCGGCCGTCCGTCAATATGATTTTCACCGGGGCTGGTTCGCCACGGGGACGCTGCTCCACAGCGTGACGTGTTTTCCCGGCCATCCCCTCGAGGTCATCGCCAAGGGCCTGGCCCAGGGCAACGACTGGTTCACCTTCGACGGCTACATGGATTACCTCATGCAAAAGCAACTGCCCGAATGGCTGTCCAAAGCCGGGCTGCCCGTCGTCGCGGACGTGGGCTCGGCCAAGGCGTCACGAAGTTTCGAGACGCTCGGCTTCGGATTGTCGAACTGGGACGGTTTCAAGATCCAGGACACGCCGCTCGAGAAGGACTGGATCAAGTTCATAAAGGACCGTGGCGGCTGGGCGTTCCGGCCGGTGTTCTCGGCCGACTGCGACGCGTTCAAGTATGACGGGGTCATCGCCGTCGAGGGCAACAAAAAGCAGATCGACGCCGAAAACGCGCCCTTCATCCTCCCTACGGGCATGGTCCGCGAGGACGCGGCCCCATGTATGGTCCTCTTCGCCGAGAAAGGGACGCGCTGGACGCGCGAGGCGATGTACCGGGCGATCCTCGGCCGCCGGGCGGTGGGCGTCCTTCCCCAGGGGAAGATGCTCGGCCCGGCGCCGCTGCGCAACGCCCTCCAGATGCTGCTTCTCGACCGGGCCCTTCTCGAACGCCGGTTCGGCGACCAGGTCCAGATCGGGGCCGAAATGGCCTCCCGCAACAGCCTCGAAATCCGGATCGCCAACCTCGGACCGGCCCCGCTCGCGGGAACGCTCGTCATCGAGACCGCGCCCGAGCTGGCCGTCGTGGGCGAATCCCGGGCGAAAATCACGCTCGAACCGGGGACCCCGTTCTTCAAGGCCGTCAAGATCAAGACCGGTCCGGCGGCCTGCGGCCGGGCAAATCCCATCCAGGTCCGGTTCGAATGGAAGGACGGAACCAAGCGGACGCTGGCCGTCGCCGACCTCCCGCGGGCGATTTCGGTTCATCAGCTTCTCTATGGACAGGCGCCCGAAGTCGTCTACCCGGTTTCGATCTACAACTTTTCCGAGATGCCCAAGGTCCCGATCGAGGTCGCTGTGTTCCCCGCGGGAGCCGAGACCGGAAAACCGGTCCAGACCGAGGTTCGCGAAAGCCTGATCTCGCCGTCCGAATACAGCGCTCTCGACTTCAAGCTCCCGCTCGCCGCCGGTTCATATCGCGTCCGGGTCAAGGCCCTGGGCGTGGAGAACTGGAGCCAGCTCGGGGTCGGGGCGGCCGCAGGCGTGGGAGTAGCGACGGTGACCGACGTCGATCTCAACAAGGACGGGATCCCGGAATACCGCCTCGAAAATTCCAAGGTCCGGGTGACCCTCCTAGCCATCGGGGCCCGGGTCATCGAATATTTCGTCAAGGACCGGAACGATAATGTCCTCTTCAAGCTCTGGCCGGCCAAGGAAGCGTCCGACCGGAGGCCGTTCCGCGAGCGGGGCTTTTACCCCTACGGCGGATTCGAGGATTTCCTCGGCCAAGCCAGCATCGAGACCCACAAGGTCTACGACGCCGAAGTCGTCAAGCGGACCGGGTCGTACGTCCAGGTCAGGATGCACGCGGATTTCTACGGCAATCTCATCGAAAAGATCTTCACTCTCTATGGGGATTCGCCCCTCCTCGAAGTTCGTTTCGCCCTCACGTTCCGGAATCCCGAGCTCAAGATGATCGGCCCGCAGCCCATCCTTGAGCTCGGAAAATCCCACGGCCCGGAGGACGCGTTTTTCGTCCCGACGACCGAGGGAGTCCGGGAATTCCGGATGCGCCCCGAGGAATATTACGGCCGCGTCCTCAGCCTGAAGGAAGGCTGGAATGCGGGCTACGACACCAAGGAAGACATCGCCTTCGTCGGGGCGTTCCCCGTGAGCGAGCCCGAGTTCCTCCACATGTGGATGAACCATCCCTCCAACGGCGAATCCAACCATTACTATGTTGAATTCCAGCCCTGGGTGCCGATCTACCAGAAGACCGTGCGCTATTTCTCCTATTACCTCTGGGGCGCGGCCGGCGACTGGAAGAAGGCGCTCGAGGAGATGCGCGGCAGAAACCTGATCACGACGCGCTAGGAAGCGGGAGCGCCATGGCCGCGGCATCGTCGAATCCCCCGCCGGGCGGTTCGGTCCCGCTCGTCAAACCCCTGCGGATCGGTCCTCTCGTCCTCGATTTTCCGGTCGGCCTGGCCGCCCTGGCCGGGTTCAGCGATCTCAGCTACCGCCTGATCTGCCGGTCGGCCGGCGCGCCGTACTGTACCACCGAGGCTATGCTCGACCGCCTGCTTCTCCTCGACGGGAAGCTGCGGAGAAAGCTCGTCCGGATGGACGCCGCGGATCATCCCCTGGCCGGGCAGATCATGGGCATCGAGCCGAAGGTCATGGCCCAGGCGGCCGTCGTCCTGCGTGACATGGGCTTCGACGTCATCGACTTGAACTTTGCCTGCCCCGTCAGAAAGGTGGTTTCCAAGAAGCGCGGGGGCTACATGATGAGCAACCCGCGGGTCGCCTTGGACACCGTCCGGGCGGTCCTGGACGCGGTCCCCGATCGGCCGGTGACCCTGAAGCTCCGGCGGGCCTTCCTCGCGTCCGACGTCGAGAACGAGGCCTTCTGGGAGATCGCCCGGGGCGCTTTCGAAGCCGGTGTTGCGGCGATCGCCGTCCACGCCCGGAGCGTGGACCAGAAATACAAAGGCCGCGCGGATTGGAGCTTCCTCAAGAGGGTAAAGAGCGCTTTCCCGGAGAAGACCGTCCTTGGCTCGGGCGACGTCACGAGCGCCGCCGACGCTTTGCGAATGCTGGAGGAGACCGGGCTCGACGGCGTCCTGGCGGCGCGAGGGGCAATCGGCAACCCCTGGATCTTCCGCCAGGCGAGAGACCTTGCCGCGGGCCGCCCGCCTTTTCTCCCGAGCCTCGAGGAGCAGCGCGAGCTCTTGGAGCGGCATTTCGAGCTGGCCCGGGCGCTCTACGGACAGCGGCGGGCCGAGAAGCGCATGCGCACCTTCGGGATCCATTACGCCCGGGTCCATCCCCACCCGGCCAAGGTCCGCATGGCCTTCGTCGGGATCAAGAGCGAGACGGACTGGCGGTCGGTGATGGTCGAGCATTACGGCGCTCCCGGCCCGGCGGTCACGGTTCCGGTAGAACCGGACGGCATTGACCCGGCCGACGGCGCGCCCGGCATCATCCTCGCCTCGGCTTCCCCCCGGCGCCGCGAGCTGCTCAAGCGGATCGTGGACGACTTCCTCGTCGTGCCGAGCGGCATCGACGAGGAGCCCCTCCGCGAGCGCAACCCGGCGGGCTATGCCGTCCGGGCGGCGGTCGCAAAGGCCGAGGCGGTCGGGGAACGGTACCCGAAGGCCTTGATCATCGCCGCCGACACGCTCGTCTGCCTCGAGAACGAGATCTTCGGCAAGCCCGCGAACCGGGCCGAAGCGGGTGAAATGCTGGCCAAGCTCTCGGGACGGCGCCATCGCGTTGTCACCGGCTTCACCCTCTATCGCCGGACCGGCCGCCGGCTCCTCCACGGGCACGAGACCACCTGGGTCACGTTCAAGGAGCTGACGCCCGAGGCGATCGAGGGCTACCTGGATGCGGTGGACTGCCTCGACAAGGCGGGCGCCTATGCCGTCCAGGAATCCGGCGACGCTCTGGTGGCGAAAATCGAGGGAGATTTCGACAACGTGGTGGGACTGCCCGTCGCCCGGGTCCGGGACCTCCTCCTGGAGTTCGAGCGGCTGAATCCGGAGGCGCCGAAGGGCTGACGGCGTTTTTCCCCTGAAACGAAAAAGGCCGGAAGGACGGATCCCTCCATCCCTCCGGCCGAAGAGTTGATTATTTGCCGAGGACCAGCACCTGGAAGGAGTCGGGAACCACGGTCGGCCGCGGTTTCGGCTGCTCCTTCGTCGGGGCCGGGGCCGGGCCGTATTCGGCGCAGACGATGAAGACGTTGTGCGTCTTGGGATCGAGCTCCATCGTCCGGCCGCCGCGGGCCGTGGGAACGGTCTCGAGGACGCCGTACTTGTCGGCCGATTCCTGCTTCACCACGGTCATCGTCCCGTCGCTGCCGTTGGAAGAAAACACCAGGCCGGTGCCGGGGTCATAGCGGACGGCGTCCGGCCCGTCGCCGATCGGGACCGTGGTCACGACCTTGCCGTTCTCGAAGTCGGAGACGACCATGACCTTGTCGCAGACGCTGAAGAGGCGCTTGTTCTTGAGATCGATAGCCAACCCGCTCGGCCCTTCGCCCGGGGCGATCGACCAGCGCTTCTTGACCGTGAGGGTCTTGGACTCGAAGCCCACGATTTCGCTCTTGTCCTCGACATTGACGTAGACCATGCCCTTGCCGTCGGGGCAGGCGAACTCGGGCTTGCCGCCGAGGTCGACCGTGCCCGCGACCTTGTCCGTCGCGGCATCGATGGCCGTGGCGTTTTGGGACCGGCCGTTGAAGGTGAATACGCGGCCGGAAAAGGCGTCATACATGATCGCATCGGGATTCTGGGCGGGCGTGACCGAGACCTCTTCGATGACTTTCTGGGTTTTGAGGTCGAAGACCGTGACGTTGTTGCCGCGGCCGTTCGAAATGTAGCCACGGCCCAGGGTTGGGGCAAAGGCCACGCCGTGGACGCCCTGGAGGTTGGTGATCGGGGCGAGCTTGGCGCCGGTGTCGACGTTGACGATCTCAAAGGCGTTGCCGTGCGAGACATAGAGCAGGCGCGAGCCGGTCTCCAGGGCCAGATAATCCCAGCCGCCTTGGCCGCCGATCGCCAGCTTCTTCAGGAGGTGATAGCCGCCTCCCTGGGGCAAGGCCAGCCCGAGACCGGCGATGCCGAGAGCCAAGAGCGCCGCGAGAACGATATTCCACTTTTTCTGCATAAGCTTCTCCTTTCCATTTAGACGCCCGGACGGGTGGCGTTCTTCCCGTTTCCCTGAACCGGCTCTCCCTGTCTGATCGGCGAGGATGCGTT
Source organism: Candidatus Aminicenantota bacterium (assembly GCA_003141555.1). Taxonomy (GTDB): domain Bacteria; phylum Acidobacteriota; class Aminicenantia; order Aminicenantales; family UBA4085; genus FEN-413. The sequence continues at coordinate 258,206 of PLMN01000029.1, read as the reverse complement.
CTGCCCCGGAAAGCCAATCGCCCGGGGGGGGCGAAATCTGATATGATGGATCCATGAAGAAGCTGGCCGCGCTGTTCGTCAAGGGCCTCGTCGGACCCGATCCGCTGCTCGATGACGGGACGCCCCAGATCGCCTTCATCGGCCGCTCGAACGTCGGTAAATCCAGCGTCATCAACTCGCTGACCGGCCAGAAAGGGCTGGCCCGGGCCAGCTCGTTTCCCGGCCGGACCCAGCAAATCAACGTCTTCCTGGTCGAAGGCCATACCTACGCGCTGGATTTACCGGGATACGGGCATTCCAAGCACTCGTTGGAAACGAAGCGGAGGCTCCACGGCCTCATCGACTGGTATTTGTTCCAATCGCCGTATCATCCGAAGAAAGTCGTCTTCATCATCGACGCGGAGGTCGGGCCCACCGAGAGCGACCTGGAGATGCTCGAAGGCTTGGAGGCGACGCGGAAGCCGGTCGTGATCGTCGCCAACAAGGCGGACAAGGTCAAGCCCTCGCGGTATGCGGTGCGGATGCGGGAAATCCGGGACCGGGTGGGGACGCACAAAATCATCCCCTACTCTTCCACGACGAGGGCGGGTCGGGAGGAGCTGGCCGAAGAACTTTTCGGATAGCCGGACGCCGTGAAGCCCGTCGCGCCTGTCACGAGGATCTTTGCCGCGCTAGGCTCCGGCCCGCCGGCGCCGGAGGCAGATGAACGTGTCGGTGGCGATGCCGACCATGGCGTGGATGGCCGCCGTGTAGAAAATCGATCCCGTGGCGTAGGCGATCAGCCCGAAAACGAAGCCGGCCATAGCGGCGGAGAAGATCTCGCTCGCCGGATGGCCGAAGTGATAGAGAGTAGAGACGATCGTCTGGACGGCCAGGGCCGGGACGAGGCCGACGAGCGGAACCAGGGGAAGGAACAGGATCCCTCGGAACAGGAATTCCCACGGGACGTAATAGAGGACGAGATAGGCGCCCTCGTAGATGACGAACCGCCGCGTCTTCGAACAAGCTTCCTTGGAAAACGGATATTGCTCGCGTAGAGCCGGGTCCCGGGAGCCGATGAAGCCGGCGGTCAGCGCGAGCGGGACGCCGATCGCCATCAGAAGGAGGCCAGTCCCGGCATGGCCCGCCGCCACGCCGACGGACCCGAGAACATCCCCGGGGCGCGAGGCGCAAGCGAAAATAATCGCGAACGGCACGGCCAGGAACAGGACGAAAAACGCCGCGAAATACAGGATCGCTCCCCGAAAATCGCCATGCTTCGCCCGCAGGGTCCGATGGTGGAAGACCGTCATCATCGGGACGAAAGCGAAGGCGAGATAGACGTAGAGGACGCCGCGGACGTCGACGCCGCTAGGCAATAAGCCCATCTTTCTTCTCCCGGAGATACCAGTCCACGATCTCCCGGGTCTGGCGATCCAGGTCGTCGTCGGGACGGTAGTCGAGGTCCGCGATCGTCCGGGATATGTCGTAGGTCGTCTCGGTGACGACACGCTTGATCCGATAATAGGTGAGCATCGGTTCGTAGCGGCGGCGTACCTTTTTCAGGCCCGACATCACGCCCGCGATGGCGAACGCCGTCCATGCGGGAACGTAGATCCGCTGCTTCCGCCGCATCCACTTTTGAAGGCCTTCGAAAAATTCCCTCCAGGTGGGCAGCATGCCGTTGGTCACGGTGAAGGCTTGGCCCTCGATGCCCTCCGTTATGAGAGCCCGGTGAGCGGCCTGGCAAAGATTCCCGCTATAGCAGTAGCCGAACCGGTGCCGGCCTTGCCCGACGATGAGGGGCGTACCGCGTTCGCAGGCCCTAAGCATCAGGGCGCTCGATACCCGGTCGTTGGGGCCGAAGACGTCTCCCGGCCGCAGGATGACGACCGGGAGGCGCGCCTCCTTCCAGCGGGCGAGGAAAAGCTTTTCCGAGGCGATCTTATAGCGCGCATAGGGCATGAAGTCCGCCGGCTTTCCGGGCCTCTCTTCCGAGATGTCCGGGGCCCCGAATCCCAAGGCCAGAGCGGTCGAGATCGCGACCAGGCGCTTCGGCGGCGGGGCCATGGCCTCGACCTTCGCCGCCAGGTTGACCGCTGGAATCAGGATATTGCTCCTGCAGGTTTCGTCGTCGGCCGTGTCGGACGTGCTCGCGGCGGCGTGAATGACATAGTCCACGCCGTCGGGAATGGCGAACGAGCCGGCGTACCGGAGGTCGCCGAACACGAGGTGGACGCCGAGGCCGGCGAGGAAATGGAGATCGGACGTCGTCCGGACGAGCCCATGGACGTCCCAGCCCAGCTCCCGGAAATAGCGGCAGAAGTTCGATCCTACGAAGCCGTTGGCCCCGGTGACGAAAAGCCTCATCCCTTGACCTCGCTCCCGCGCCCGACCGCCCCGTTCCAGGCCCTATCAAGCGCCGGCGAAACGCCGTTAATGAGCACCGCCGTCAAGATGCCGACGAAGCTGTCCATGAGGCAATGATACCTCAGGTAGAGCGTGGAAATAAACCCGAAGATCTTCTTTCGATATTTCGGGCACCAGACCAAAGGATTCCGTATTGAAAATATAGTCGAGGAGGTGTAAGATTTTTCAGATATTGCCAACTTGTGAACAGCGGCTGACCAATGGTCATCGGCTTTCTTAAAGGAGGAGAGTCATGCGTCTGCGACAAGTGACGTTGCCGCGGTCCTGGGGAGGTGAACTCTCTATCGGTCGGCCGATAAAATCCTATAAACTATTTATATTCGTGATCGCCTCTCCAAGGATATAAATCATGGCTGGTATCGACATCGTTACCGTCGAAAGCAAATCGGAGTTGAAGGACTTCATCGATCTTCCATGGAAGATATATGCTCCGTACCCCAAATGGGTGCCTCCTCTTAAAAAGGATGTCCGCCGGTTGTTGGACCCTGCCAAGCATCCGGTCTGGGAGTCTGCCGAGCGCGTCCTCTTTCTGGCCCGACGCGGTTCGGAGACCGTGGGAAGGATCGCGGGCGTCATCGACCGTGCTTATAACCAGTTCCATGGCGAAAAGATGGGCATTTGGGGATTTTTTGAATGCGCTGATGATCAAGAGGCCGCGGCGGCCCTCTTCTCTTCCGCGGAGGCGTGGGTCCGCCAAAAGGGGATGACCTTCATAAGAGGCCCGCTCGGCCCGTCCACGAATTACGAGATCGGATTGCTCATTGAAGGATTTGATTATTCGCCCGTGGTTGAGATGCCTTACCAACCGCCTTACTACTTGAAGTTGATCGAATCGTGCGGCTATGCCAAAGCGAAGGACCTGCTTGCCTTTTTGATAGAAGGCGAATACCGGCTTCCCGAATGGATGGATAGCCTGGCCGGACGCATCGCCCAAAAAAAGAGCATCCACATCAGACGCATCAATCCTAAGGCTTTGAGCGCCGAGTTTGACCTGATCAGGGACATTTACAATGACAGCTGGTCGGGGAACTGGGGTTTTGTCCCGCTGAGCGGTCCCGAGATGCGGGACATCCAAAAGAACGTCATGCAGTTCATGGATACGGATCTGGCCTTCTTCATCTATTATGAGAACGAGCCCGCCGCGGTATGCGTGATCTTCCCCGACATGAATTTTCTCCTCAAGCGTCTCAACGGCCGGATCGGCGTGATGGGCGTGCTGAAGGCGCTCCGGTACCAGCGGAAAATCGACGGGTTGCGCTTGATCATGTTCGGGATCAAGGAAAAGTACCGGCAGATGGGCATTCCCCTCTTGGCCTTCCACCACATTTATGAGGTCGTCAGGGGGAAAAAGAAATATCGCTATATGGAGCTGGGCTGGACGCTGGAGGACAACGAGGCGATCAACACCTTGATCGAGGAAGCCGGCGGAAAGTTAAATAAGAAATACCGCATCTTCGAAAAGTCTTTATAAATGAAACACGTGAACATCCAGAGTCGAAAGGAAGATCGGGACGTGCCGCCTGATTCTCGGGGTCCTATCCTGGGATTTGTCTGGCGGCCTGAGGACGTCACTCCCAGAGTTACCCAAATGGCTCAGCGGACGGGGAGCCGGGCAATTTTCGATTTTTCCATGATGGAGACGCCGGCCCTGGAGTCTTTCTTTCGACAGGCGGCCCCGACGTGCCGCGTCAAGGATATCAAGATCTCGGCCGTTGCGTTCAGGGATCCCGCCTTGGAGCCTTGGCTGAGGGAAAGCGGAGCCCTGAACCTATGGGTTGAATGCCACCCCCGGGAATTTTGGGAGGATCCGTCCGGCTTTCTCCAGAGAATGAGGAATGTGTCGGAAAACGTCCGTTGTTTTCCCATCATCGGAGACCTGGATATTCTCGCGACGATTTTGAAGGATCCTTCGGGAATCGGGCGCGTCGTCCTGAAGGGATGCGAAGCTTCCGGATTCGTGAGCGGGGAAACGACCTGGATTCTCTACGCGGCAGCCAAGGACATGCGGCCCGAGGCCGCGACGTCTCCGGAGATCTTCATCTGGGGCGGTGTCTGGACGCCTGAGGCGGCCGCGGCATTTTTATCCACGGGAGCCGCGGGTCTCGTATTCGAAAGCATCCACTGGCTGACGGATCTCGTGGCCCTGGATCCCCCCCAACGCCGGCGGCTCGCCGCAATTCGCGCGGATTCGACGTCCCTGGCGGGCTTGGACGTTCAGGTTCCTTGCCGGCTTTTCAATAAAGGAAACTCGTTGGCCTTCCGGGAGATCAAGGCGTTTGAGGAATCGCTGGCCGACGGCGAGATCACGGAGGAAAGCCGCCGTCGCTTCGCCGACCGCGTGAAGGGCAGGTTCCGACAGCCTCTGGAGAGCCATTTCTCCAAGGACGAGGTCATCCCCCTGGGTGTGGAGGCCGCTTTTGCCGCGTCGTTTGCCGAGCGATTCGGGACCGAGACTGAAAAGGCCGTGGCCGGATTCATCGAGGAGATTCGAAACGCCTGCCGCTCGGCTGAGGCAAAAAAGGATAGCTACAAAGACAGCCCTTCAGCCAAGGAGCTGGGGACGAAATATCCATTTATCCAAGGCGCCATGTCCTCCATTACCGATCTCCCGGAGTTTGCCGCGAGAATCGCCGATGCCGGGGGATTGCCGACGATCGCCCTCGGCCTGATGAATGCGGAGGCGCTCGATCGGAGACTGGGTCGCCTGCCGGAGGTGATGGGAAATCGTCCCTATGCCGTGAATATCATATCTTTGGCGGAAAACCCCGCCCGGGAAGCTCAAATGGGCTGGATCAAGAAGACGAAGCCCCGTTTTGTCTGGATCGCCGGGGGAGATATCTCCCCCATCCGGGAATTGCTGGAATGCGGCATCGGGGTCGTGTATATCGCCCCGGATGAGGCCCTGCTGAAGCTGGCCCTGAAAGCGGGCGTGCGATATGTCGTCTGCGAGGGGTATGAGGCTGGCGGCCACGTGGGACAGCTGAGCATGCTGACTCTCGCCCAAAGCGTATTGGGCCTCAAACGGCAGAATCCTGCCCTGTTCCAAAACTGCCGCGTCATTCTTGCCGGAGGAATCTTCGACCGGGAAACCGCATTCATGGCCGCCATGCTCGGCGCCGACGCCATCCAGATGGGCACCGCCTATCTGGCCACTCGGGAGATCGTCGAAACGGGCGCGATGACGGCCCTCTATCAACGGATGGTCCTGGAATCGCCTCCGGGGGGAACGATCGTTACCGGTCAAAGCACGGGGCTTCGGGTCCGGTCCTTGAAAACGCCGAGGACGGCCGCCGTGCTCTCGATGGAAAGACAATTCGCGGCGGGTCACCAGGACGAAACCGCGTTCCGGACGAAAATGGAGGAGATGACGGCCGGGAGTCTTTTCATAGCGGCCCGGGGCCTGGATCAGGAGGGGCGGCTTCTGCCGGAGCGGACTCGTTTGGAACGCGGGCAATTCATGAGCGGGGCCAGTGCCGGACTCTTCCGCAGCGTCCGGACGTTGGAGTCCTTTCATCGCGAGTTGGCCGAGGGGCCGCTTCCCCTGTACCGGCCGTTTCCCGAGGCCCGCGAAGGAGACACCTCGGACGTCGCGCGGCCGACGACGAATTCGACCCTCAGATTCGGCCGGCCGGACGGGTGCGAAAGCGATCATGAAAGGATCGCCATCACCGGGATGAGCGCCATCAATGCCCTGGGGAAGAGTCCGGAGGAGATCTGGAGCGCGAGCCTGGCCATGAAGAGCGGGGTCATTCGCGTCCCCTCTTCGTGGTGGGATCAGGAGCGTTTCTATGATCCCCGGCCCCACATCATGGACAAGAGCTATTGCAATGTCGCGGCCTTCATCGATTTTCAGGCCTCCCGCAGCGAGCTCGGGATTCCACCCCACGATTTTCGAACGATGACCGAATCCACCAAGATCACCATGTGGCTGGCCGAAAAGGCCATCCGGGAGTCCGGGATCCTGGAGTCGGGCATCCCCCGAGAGCGGATCGGAGTCCTCATCTCCCAGAACTCGGGAGAGACGTCGGCCCCTCTGACACCGCTGATCATCAGGGAAAATATTCACCAGATCCTGGCCGCCATCCGAAAAACGATTCCCGTGACGCGGGAGCAGGAGCAAGCCTTCGAAAGCGAGATCAAATCCGGATCGATGGCCCCGGACGACACCTCTCTTCTGGGCAGGCTCAACTGCTCCGCGGCCGGCTTCGTCTGCAACCGGTACGGATTCATGGGCCCCAGCTTTTCCGTCTCCGCGGCTTGCGCGACCTCGCTCGTCGCCCTCCACAGCGCCATCCAAATGATCCGGACCGGGATCCTCGATGCCGCCATCGTCGGAGGAGGAGAAGAGAAGCTCACCCACATCCATTTCATAGAATTCTCCGCCTTAGGAGCCCTGTACGGACTTTCCGGACGGGACCGGCCCCCTCACGAGTGCTCGCGTCCTTTCGACGCTCAAAGAGACGGATTGGTCCTCGGCGAAGGCGGGGGGATGATCGTGATCGAGCGTGAGCGTCTGGCGCGCCGAAGGGGCGTGCCGGTCCAGGCCGTCATCACCAACATGGGAGCGAGCAACAATCATCTGGGCATGGTGGAATCCTCGAGCGTTACCCAGGAAGCCGCCATCGCCGGCTCGTTCCGCGGGATCCCCTATGGACCCGACGCCGTGGACATGGTGGAATGTCATGCCACAAGCACTCGGCAGGGAGATGTCGAGGAGGTTCGCGCCCTGAAGGCATTCTTCAAGCCCTCCCATCCCACGGCCCTGGCCGCGTTCAAATCCCAGATCGGACACACCCTCGGCTCCTCGGGCATCTCAGGCCTCGTCCGCGGCGTCACGGCCATGAAGGCCGGGATTTTCCCCCCGACGCTCAATTATGAGCATCCCGACCCGGAGATGGGTCTGGACGGGTCCGGGCTTTTTGTCACCCGGGAGCCGCAGGATTGGAAGCGCAGGAACGGCCGGCCGAGAAGGTTTCAGGTCAATGCCTTCGGGTTTGGAGGGTCCAACTATATCGTCCAGCTGGAACAGGCCCTGGACGGAGAGGACCAGGTCTTCATCGCCCATGGAAACGAGGCGAAAACGGAAGGCGGCCTTGCGGCTCTCCCGGGAGTCTCGTTCTTCCGGACCCGGGTCGGCGGCGTTCCCTGCCGGACGGCCGTCACGGCGCCTTCCGAAGAAGAGGCGATCAGGGCCATGGAGACGTCGGCTTCCCTCATGGAATCCGGCATCGCCGCACCCAAGATCTTGAGGCGGCTTGCCCAGCGGGGGATTTTCATCAGGCCCGAGAATTTGCCGGCGCCGCCGATGGCTTTTGTCTTTTCCGGACAGGGAACCCATTATATGGGGATGGGGCGGAGTCTCTATGAGTCCTTTCCCGTCATCAAGAAATGGATGGACCGGGTGGCCGCGGTCGCGGATTATGACCTTCTTGGCTTGTTGTTCCATGATCAGGAGGATAACCTCCTCAAGACGCGCTGGCAGCAGCCGGCGCTCTTCACCATGGAACTCGCCATGGCTCAATATCTTGTTTCGCTCGGCATCCACCCTGCGGCTATGGCCGGCCATAGTCTGGGCGAGCTGACGGCGCTGTGCCTGGCGGGCGTATTCTCCATGGAGGACGGATTCCGCATCGTGAACAAGAGAGCCCTCTGCATGGACAAAGCCGCCGCCGTGAATAAGGATCCGGGCGTCATGGCGGCCGTGGATACCCCTCTGGACCTGCTGAAAAAATTGTTGAAGGGACAGGAAAACGTCCACATCGGCAATATCAATTCGCCGGGCCAGGTCATCCTGAGCGGCGCCACCGAGGCGGTCAAGGAGTTTTGCAAAAAACTGAAAGAGATGGAATACCGCTCCACCCTCTTGCGGGTGAGCATGGCCTTCCACTCTCCGATCATGCGGATCATCCATGGCGAGCTCGAAGCCTATGTGGCCTCCATCCCCTTTCATCCTCCCAAGATTCCCGTCATTTCCAATACGACCATGGCGCCGTATCCAACGGATTCCGGTGAGATCAGACGAATCCTCATGTCCCACCTGGAGTCTCCGGTCCAATGGAGAAGCAACGTTCAGACGCTTTGGGACGACTATGGAATACGGCTCTTCGTCGAGGTGGGCCCCGGCGACATCTTGAGCAATCTCATCACCGACACGCTCCCTGATTCGACTTGCATCCAGACCTGCCTTCCCCCTGAAGAAAGCCGCACGTTCACGGCCGCCCTGGCCCAGCTCTTCGTGCAGGGGCATCTGGAGGTTCGCGGAGAACCAAGGGGCGTTTCCCTTCCTGCATCCCGAACGACCCCCGCATCGGGCGGCACGATGCCGGATGGACAAGCCCCCCGCTCCGGCGCCGGGACTCCGGAGGAGCAGGATCGTCTCGAGGCGCTCATTCACATCATCATGGATGCGACGGGCTTTAATCGGGATGAAATCCTGCCCGATATGGATCTCCGAAAAGACCTATCCATCCGCTCCAGCCGTCTCCCGATCATCATGGACGCCGCGGAGCGCCTTTTCGGAATTACGATCGAGCTGGAGGATTTCATCCCCGTCCGCACGGTGAGGGACATCGCCCGGAAAATCTCCGGGATCGTCGCCGGGAACGAAGGGATCGGCGCCCCGCCGGCCGCCCAAGCGGCCGACCCCGGCTCGGGGCCGGAGGAAGCCCTGAAGCCCTCACGGAATGAAGCGAGCTTAAAACGGCTCGTTTTCAGGCGCGTCCTCCTGGAGCGATCGGCCTCGACTCCGATAAAATTGAGCCAAGGCGAGCCGGTCCTTTTTCTCTCACCCGACAAGGACGACGAGATCGCCAAAAACGCACGAGTCCTATTCCGGCAGAATTACGGGGTGGATACGATTCCCATCCTATTTATGCGGGCGAAAGGCACGGGACAAGAAGATTTTGATCTTTTGACGGATGAAGGGTCTCGTCAGGCATCCCAGAGAATATCGAGCTCGGCGGCCCCGGCCGGGATGGTGATCACCTTGCCTAAAGGCTGGTCGGGAAAGCTGAAAGGGATCGAGGATGTTTCGCGGCTTTTAAGGGGGCTATTTTTACCCCTGAAGGCATTTCTCCTGTCACCGGCCAAGAAGTTCGTCATGCTCGTTCATTGCAGAGATGATGCCAAAACTCTCGGTCGGCTGCCGGCGGAGGGACTGCTCGGATTGTTCCTGAGCGCATCGCAGGAATATTCGTCCGTTCAGTTTCGCACCCTCGAAATCGACGGGGCTGCCGATCTTCGGGCTGCTTTCGGCGGCGCTTTGGACAGAGGATATCCCGAAGTGGAGATGATTTACAGCGATGGAAAGGTTTTCACCTCGGAGGGGCATGTCGTTCCATCGATCTTCGGGAATTTTCCAAGTCGACAGCTTCATCCCGGAGACGTTATCGTGATGTCCGGAGGGGCATCCGGTATCGGCGCTCATCTGGCTCGCGGCCTTGCGCCCTTTAAGCCGCGTATCGTTTTTCTGGGAAGGACGCCGATGGAACCGGAGATCAATTCCGCAAAAGCGGCATCGAAGCCGCGGCCTTCCGAGCCGAACACTCCCGGCCGGAGAGCCGCGGAGACGGCTCAGACGCTGGCGGATTTGCGCTCCTTGGGAATCGAGGCCTCATACGCCGTCTGCGATGTCACCGATGGCAAGGCGGTTGAGGCCGTTCTGGGCGCGGTGGCAAAGCGTTATGGACGGATCGACGGGATCATTCACGGCGCCGGCGTCCTCAGGGATGGTTTTCTTGACCAAATGACTCCGGATGACCTCTCCCTGGTCGCGGACGTCAAGCTCCTCGGCGCCGGGAATCTATTTTCGGCGGCCGAGAAGGCGGGCTTGAAGTTTTTCGTGGGCCTGGCCTCGGTAGCCGCCATCCAGGGCAATCCCGGCCAGACCAACTACGCCGCGGCCAACCGAATGATGTCCGCGTTCATCCGATACCTGCTCCCCCAAAATGCGGCCATACGGTTCAAGGCTTTGATGCTTCCCCCCATCGAGGGGGCCGGTATGGCCGAGGATCCGGATGTCCGCGAAATGTTGCAGCGCAAAGGTGTGGGCTATATCAACGTCGATGAGCTTGCCGGACTTTTCTGCAGAGAGCTTTTTGGGGCGTCGGACGACGACGATTGGGTGATGTTTATGAAGAGACTGCCGGCCGTGACGGCAGTCCGGATCAATGAGACCGTCGATCCTTTGCCCGGTGGGATGCTGGGGGGAGGGACCGTGGCTTCGAGCTGCGAGGATTTCCCCATGATAGAGCAAATCACAAGCCTGGATTTGCGTCAGGGGCAACTTGAGGCCGTGCGGTCGTTTTCTCTGGAAAAGGACCTTTGGATAGCGGACCACAAGCCTTTTAAGTTCATCAAGCATCCTCTGGTTTCAGCGGCGATGGTTCTGGAGACATCCATGGAAGCCGCAAGAATTCTGTATCCTTATCTTCAGGTGCGAGGGGTTCGGCAGATGCGATTCATGGATATGATCCTCTGTCCCCCGGGGATTTTGCGGCCGTGCAGGATATCCTGCCGGCGAGTCGATGCTTTGCCCGGAGAGGCGAATTGCGAAGTTTCTCTTTCAGCCCAGGAGATGTCCCCCACAGGAAGATTGACGGACCGATTTGCACTCTGCGACCTGGGCCAGGTCATCCTCGACGGCGGCCAGGGCAATTTAGGGGAAGCGTTCTCTGATTTTCCGATCCGGCCGGACGAATTGCAGGCGCGCCCCATGGATCATCATCAGGTCCTTCAATTGTACGCGGACGGCTCCGGCTTCGGAGAGAGGTACCGGGTGATAGACTCTCTGGACGGCTCAGGTCCGGGGGTGGTACGGGGCCGAACCACCTACCGGCAGAGAAAGGATTTCGCCCATCTGCAAAACGGGCAATACCAATACTCACCGTATCTTTTCGAGGCGCTTATGCAGGTGGTCGGCCTCTCCGGAATGGCCGTGGCCCCAGCGCAGCGACAGGCCATGATTCCCGTAGGGGTCGGGGAGATGAGATTTTTGCGCACGTGCCGAGAGGGAGAACAGATCACCCTGGAAGCTCGAATGCGGCTGGAAGATGAGAACGGCTTCGTCTGGGACGCGAGAGGGCTTGATGATCAAGGCCGCCCCATCATCCAGGTCCTGGGCCTGCGCCTGCGGAAAGTTGCGGAGTAAAACGCCGTTCAGAAAAAGTGACAGCTGATGTGATCGTGGATGGCCGGGAAATAACCGTCAAGTCCGTAACGTTTCCTCGGCAAAGGGGAAGCGTTTTATATGCGTGCTCGCCTTCCGGCCCGGAAACCATCGCCGGTGACGGAACAAGCCGGACGGCAGATCAGATTCATTTGGTTTCACTTTTGAGGGAGTCTCTTGCAAGGATGGAAGGCTCTCCCTGGACAGAGGGTCGTTTCTCCGGTCCCGCGGATTTGCCGCTGCAAATCCTCCATGACCCGCTCGGCCGGCCGCATCTCCGGCTGGGAGAATGCGAGGGGCCGGCCATTTCTTTCAGCGAGGGCGGAGGGAAGATCTGGGCCGCTCTCAGCGGAGATACGTCGGAGATCGGGATCGACGCGGCCGGGACGGATGAATTCCCGGACGATTATCCTTTTCACCGGGCATTTCATGACCAAGAGCTTCGCCATGCGTTGATGTTGACGAGCGGAAATTCGAAAAAAGCATCCGCCCTGCTCTGGTCTATCAAGGAAGCTGCCGTCAAGGCCGTGGGATGCGCATTTCATCTTGTGGATCCGCGTCAAATCTGCGTCGATCCATCGGTTGCCGAAGAGGACGGCGGACATTTCTTCACGGTGGGCTTTTCGGGAAAAGTTCTCGTCCGGTTTCCCCTCATGAAGGACCGATGCCTATGGGTGCGTTCGCATTTTCAAGAGGAGATGTGGCTGTCCATCGCCCTGTTGAATCGGCAGCGTCGGAACGCCGTCGCCCGGCGCCTTGAGCACGGCGGGGAGATGACATGACGGAAACGACATCGGCCGCGAAAAGCCTCCGCATTTCGGGTCTTTACGGCGCGCGCATCTCTTTTCTCAAGGCCGGCCTCCAGGCCACCGACGCGGTTGTGTTGGGATCCCTCCTCCTGTTCGCGATCCTGATCTCCGTTTTTCATGGCCGGATCCCCGCGCCGTGGGGTTTGCTCGCCCGGACGGGACTCTGGGCCGCCGTCTACGTCGGTTCCATCTACCTTCTCCCCCTGATGAAGAACCGTATCCTGTACTTCCTGGTCCGGGCGGGCGCGGTCCAGATCGTATTCTACGAGCTTTTCATGATTTGCCAGCGCCTCCAGCTCATATGGGTCCATAGCTGGCAGGACGAACCCCTTCTTGGCTGGGAGAAGGCCATTTTCGGAGTCCAGCCCACGGTCTGGCTCCAAAGGTTCATCTCGCCGCCTCTCACGGAATGGCTGATGTTTGCCTACGTGATCTACGTCTTCTTATATCCCGCCCTCGGCGCCCTGATCTATTTCACCCGGGGCGAACGGCCTCTCGAGGACTACTGGCTGACCCTGGCCCTGGCCAATCTCGCCTGCTGCATCGGTTTCATGCTCTTCCCCATCGCCGGCCCCTTGAACCATATCGCCGGCGCCTATTCGGTTCCCCTCAAGGGCGGTTTCTTCACGGCCTGGGGCGAACACATCCGGACCCATATCCACGAGATCGGAAGCAACTTCCCCAGCCCCCACTGTGCCGTCGCGACGGTCATGTGGCTCATGACCTATCGCTATGTCCGGACGGTCTTCTATGTCCTGGCGCCGGTCGTCATCTCCATTTACATCTCCACGTTCTTCCTCCGCTACCATTATCTCTCGGACTCCGTGGCTGGAATTCTGATCGGGCTTCTGGCCGTGATCGTCGCCCCGGCGTTTCCGAGGGCTTGGAACGCGGCCGCGCGCCGCAGGAAGGCGTGAGCCGCTGAAGATCCGGGTCCGGCGATATCAGCGCCTGGCGCCCGTCGGCCTATTTTGGATCCTTATAGACGCCCTGGATGATGATTTCGTACGGCAAGGACTTGACGAGGAGGGCCGGGTTGGTCGGTGAGCTCTTCACCCGCCGCCAAACCTCCGCGAAATCCACCCTCGGCAGTCCGAAAACATGCAGGCGATCTCCTCGTTTGAGGAGTCTGACCGCCCTCTCTGGAGGCGTGCCCATCGCGAAGACGATCCGAAGCCTTTCCACGAGCAGGTTCCCCTTCAAGTCCCGCGCCGAGGCGATCACAAACCTGCCCCCGGGCGCCACGATTTGTCGGCCATCTATTATCTCCATGAGGAACTCCACATCATTGCGGAGTCCCGTCTGGGTGACGATAGATACAGTCTTCGGTTTGACCATAATCTTGCATTCGGCTTTTTGAAAGATTTCGAAACAGGCCTGAGCGTCCCCGCCCAGAAATCCCTCGATGGGCCTAAAGGTATCGAGAACCCCGACATTGCCGATCCTGGTGACAGGATGGATCTCGAAGATATGGCTGGGGTTATCGGATTCCATGGCCTCGAGCGGCTCCCCCTGCTCTTCTTTGGCGCCGGCTCCGTGCTCCGGCCAGATCCTCCACACGCCGGAGATCTTCAATGGCCGGCCCGTGCCTTCGGCGCCATGGACGAGGTCGATCGCCTTCTGGGCCGAAGCGCCATTCGCAATCTCGGCCACGACGGGAAGAGCGATCTCGGGGGCTCGGCCCGAGAGGTGGAAATCCCCATCGAGGAAGCGGGCAAGGGGATGAAGCCTCGCCTTGTCTATGGTGAAGGTCGCCGTAATGCCGACCCGATCTTTGTACGTCTCGATAAAGGAGTCGATGATTTCTATTTCGATTTGCTTGGCGGAGAACAGGGCATTGACGTTGAGGTAGAAAATCGTCGCCCCCCGCCTGAAGTGGGCGCAACTGTTGAGAACGGCCATGAGGAGGAAGAGCACGGCGAGAGCCAGCGCCCAGGAATGCTGCAAAGCATGTCTCTTCATCATCTCCTCCGCTTGCTGCGTCCGGGAAATCGGAGAGCAGTCCCGCGGGAATCCGCTTTTCGGGCGGAATAAGGACCCTTACTCGAGAATCATCCGGTTATGGATCGCCCGGACGCCATGGATATCTTCAATGCGCTTGGTAACCAATTCGATTTCAGCGGCGTTCCTGGCCTTGCCGGTTACCGTGACGATCCCTTTATCGACGGCAATGTCGGTTCTAAAAACGTTCGTTCCGCGATGGAAGAGCAAGGCCAATTTGATCTGCGAAAAAATAGACGCGTCGTCGATGAATTCTCCGACGCTTTTGTGAGCTTCATGAGGGACTTTCGCCACGGTCATCATATTATCGACATCTTTGACCCCGTCGATATCTTTGACATATTCGGCCGTCAGCTCTTTTTCGGGGAGGCTGCCGGCCTCGCCATGCAGAGTCACTTGACCATCTCTCACGTCGATCTGAATATTGGCGCCGTCCAGATTGCCGTGCAGAAGGAGCATGGTCTTGATCTTCATCCGGATCCAGGCATCCGAATTTCTTTCCGGGATTCCGGGCTTGACCGTGAGCTGGTTATCCACGTTTTTGACTCCAGGCAGATCGGCGATCGTATCTGCGGCCAACGATAAATGGCTGTCTTCGGAGACAGTCCCCGTCAAGGTGACGACGCCGTCCCGGGAGCGGACCTGAATTTCATCGCCCTTGAGATAGGTAATGAAAACGTATGATTTTCTGGCGGACGATTCGATCCGCCTGTCCGTATCTTGGGAGAACAGGGAGCCGGTGAACAGCAAGCCCACCGCCCCCGCCATCAGCATGAGCCGGTATCTGAGTTTCATTCGAAAGTCTCCTTTTGGGCGAGTTTAAAGACCGAGCACGATCAAGACGCCGGCGGCGATCGCCAGGACTTGCATGATCATGGGGAGACCAGTCACGCTCAATTTCAGCACCGGGATCAGGCCGTACAGGATGAGCCAGATGCCTAACAAGATCATTCCCAGACTTTTGGATACTTTCAGCTTTGACATTATTTTTCTCCTTTAAAGAAACAAATAACTCCACCGATTCCTCAATAGCCTATTCAAGAAACATGCCAAGCCTCCGAACCGGAATAAGGTCCGTTTCCAGGCCGCGAAAGGGTCTGGACAACTCGCCGACTCATCGAAAACAAGGCTTTGTATCGCAGGACAGTACGAAGTCCTAGAAAAGAGAATATATCCCCAGATAAAAAAATGTTGCCATATGCCCTCCAGGGGAGAAAAAGCGCCCGATATCGCAAGGCTTGGCATGTTTCTTGATATTGATAATAGGCGTTCCAGGACCGCCATGCATAGATCGAGAAGATCGGAGATATTTTGTACGTTTCTCTTGGCTTATATGCTATCTCCCGATTTTTCTCTCAGGGCGGCGCCGTCCTCCCGCCCGGCCCGCCCCGATTCCGGTCGGGAAATCGCCCTGTCCACCGAGGAACGCACACTTATTCTGGGGGGAAACATCGTCCTCAGGGATCTGCCCAGCCCCGGCCGTATAGGGCGGACTTTCGAGGCGATCGGCATCCTCCCAGGGTCGCTCGACGAGGCGTTCGCCGTCCTCACGGATTTCGGATCCTATCCCGAGTATATGCCCAACGTCGGGGCCCTCAAGATCCGCGCAGTGGCAGGCGCGAGCTCGATCGTCGAGACCACGCTTTATCTGCCGCTCGGCTTCAGGAAGCAGTATCGCTTACGGTACACTTCGGCACGGGAAGACACCGGGTTCGTTCTCAGCTGGGAGAAGCTCCCCTGGCCGGAGCTCGAGCCGAGCCAGACGGTCGCGGATACGTCAGGCTTTTGGTCCGTTCGGAAGTTCGAAGGCGATGGCAATCTGGCCGTCTATCATGTCTACACGGATCCGGGCCCCGTCCCGTTGGGGCTGACCAATTTCTTCCAGGGATTAGCCAAAAGCAAGTTCCCGGATGGGATCGTCAAGCTCCGGGAGAGGATCCGGAACCTCTATCGACCCGGGCGATAGAAGCCGCCGGCCACGGTAACGGCTGACGAGGATTATAAAATATTATGATCATTAATCTCATAGCAGGAATCGCGACCGGGTTCATTATTTCAATACCTCCGATGGGACCTGTTGCCTTCGCCCTGATTTCAAAGGGATTCAAAAATGAGATCAAGGAAGGTCGAGCGATCGCCTTTGGCTCCGCATTCATGGATTTCTTCTATTGTCTTCTAGCGTTCAGCGGAATCGCTCTGATTATTTCCATTTTTCCTTCAGGGGTGGCGGGTTTTTATGCTAAAAATGGCCATTTGATAGAAATCGGGCTGACGTTTGCCGG
Organism: Candidatus Aminicenantota bacterium; assembly: GCA_003141555.1. Lineage (GTDB taxonomy): Bacteria > Acidobacteriota > Aminicenantia > Aminicenantales > UBA4085 > FEN-413. The sequence continues at coordinate 241,539 of PLMN01000029.1, read as the reverse complement.
CTGCATCTTCGTCATTATTTACGGTCTGAAAATCATGAAACTAAAGATTACGTATAATAACCTGGAAGCCGCGGAATCCGCCAAGTTCGATTCTGCCCATGCCAAGGCAGAGAAACTGAGAGAAAAAACGGAAAATGCGGCAAAGCATCTCAAAATTCCGGAAATCAAGAAGTCCAATATCATTGGATCATTTTTCATGGGAGTGTTGTTGTGCATCACTTCGCTGACTCTGCCTGCCGTCTGGATTGCGATTGTTGGATATTTAAAAGGATACAAATTTTTAAATTCCTCTTTTCTCGGCGGACTCTTATTTTCAATAGGAGTGTTTGGGGGAACGCTGGCCTGGTATTACACCCTTTTGATGCTCATAACGGGCAATAAAAAGCGAATTAATGAGACGACTGTTAACAAACTCGATATCATCGCGGGCGCAGTATTGTTGATGCTCGGCGCTTTTTTATTCGTCAAGGCCGCTGTATCCGTCTTTTCTCTGATTTAAAAAACAATGATCAGCATTCAACCTTTGTCTTTGGCATCCGCATCAAAAAAAGCGACCTGCCCCCCTTATCCCTGTGCGGGATCCGGGAAGCAGGCCAGAGATTGAGCCCCGCAGGTGCCCTTGGACGGCTTATCCAAGATTGAAAATGATCATGAGGATCCTGATGAACAGCAGAATCCAGCCCAGCCAAACGATAATCCAGGCGACTCTCTTGGCGGCCCGGGCAAGGACCATGAAGAGCGTCAACAGGATCATGAATCCCAAGGGATCAATGAGAGTATCGGGAAATGCGATCCGGGGAAATATCTGTTGAAGCATCTTGATGATCCCCAAACCGATCTGATGGGGAAGAAAATAAAGGAACGTGAGGATGTTGTGAAGGATTCCGTTCAGATGTTTCACATTCGCCGCTTCTTGCGGGAAGATGATATTCATATTATTCAAACCTCCTTCGCCGATCGCGCGGCCTTTTCTGGATAGAACAAGGCGCGAATTTAGAAATACAGCATTAGATAAAGCTTCTGCTCGCTGTTGCCCGCATGAACATCCGGATAATTTATAATATAGTCGTCCTTGTGGAAATACAAATATTCAAATCCGAGCCTGAGGCCGCCGAATAATCTGAAGGCAATTCGGGGCTTGAAGATGTTGATGAGCTTGGTTCCGCCCGGTCCGACCATCACATGAAGCCCGTATAGATAGTCGATGACCGTCAATTGGACCCTACCCCCGAGATTGAGCGTGCCCTCGAACTTGGCTTCGACTCCGTTGTCATAATCATAGTTTCGGCCGTGAATCCCGGCATCCACGATATCGACATTAGGCGAATTGGTCGCGCCGAGGGGGATGACCCCGAGATGGACCGCGGTTTGAAAATTGGAAGTCTTGGAGAACTGCCACCTGGCGACAAGTCCTCCGCCAAAGCCCAGGGCGCTGACTTCGAAGACCTTGTTGTCCCAAATATTATAATGTTGAAAGGCCCCGAACAGAATATCCCAATTTCCCGAGTGAATGGTCTTGCCGAACAAGAGGCCATAGCCGGTGACATTATTCACATAATTCGCTGCCACGTTTTTCCCATAATTGAGATCGATCCGGAGCTTGAAAAAATCAAAGGGCTTTCGATCGCGCACTTCGAACGGATCGCCGTAATCCAGATGAATGTTGAAAATTCCGCTGCCGCTGCCCGTCCCGAACGCGGCCCCTTGATTGAACCAATGCGTCCCGACATACAACGTAACATTGAGCGGTTCTTTCTGATAAATTTCTTTCGAAGTGACGCGGTCCATCTTTCCCGTGAAAAGCCTGTTGAGACCTCTTCCGGGATTAAGAATGAACGCCCCAAATTCCCGGAAAAACCTTTCCGTCCCGGTCGTCCGATCATCCAGGAGGTTCGAGCTCAATCTAAAAAAGATTTCTCCGAACAATGCACCGCTCAGAGTCGTGTTGATCAGATCGTTGTATGACGGTAGCGTCGTTTCCCCGAAATTCTCCCATAAAAAACTGCCCATGAACGCAAAAGGCACGGATTCGAGGAAGCTGTATCCGTTCGCCCGGGCCGCATTGAAATACCACCCCCCGGTAAAAGGATGAAATAAGAAATTCATGCCTAACCTGTCCGTATCCCATTCCCAGCCGGTTTGCAGGTTATGTTTCCAGGTCGACGGTCCTATATGCGAATAATCATAATTAAGAACGAAGCGATCGACCGCCCATATCAAGACATTCGCCGCGACGACCCTGAAAGCCGCCGACCACACCGAAGATTTCTTGGTATACTCCGGGTCGTCATCCCGCAGCCGGACGCGCGGCTCGACAAACGCCTGTTGCTGAGAGGAAAACGTCAGGGGCCCGGAGCCGATTTCGTTTGTCCCGGCGTTGTTTCTTCCAAAAGAAGACAAACAAAAATTCACGGCATAAGATGGCGCGGGCTGAAGCAAGATCGGGTGGGGAGGACCGTCGCTCTCGGATGAAGGACGCCCGTAAGCGGGTGATCCGCCGCTGAGGAAGGCCGCGGTGCAAACCCAGGCCATCAGAGCAATTTTCCATTTCAACTCGCGATGACCTTGCTTTTTTTGCTCCGTCACAACCCTCTTCATTTTTTATGCGGTTTTTTTCTTCATCGTCGGCCCCGGGGAAATGCTTCCCGGGGCCGACCTGAAATCATATTGAATAACCCTCGACCCGTTCCGGCTTACTCCTAATCGATCTTTTTCTTTTTGTCCGGAGGAGCCTGGGTGACCCTCTTGACCTGCTCGGTATCAATCTTGTGCCGATCCGCCAGTTGCTGCGTCTCGACGACATGGCTCTTTTGCAAATTCGAGATCCTGGCCTCGTAATCTTTGGTGACCTTGGCTTTGGCGGCGACGTCGCTGACCTGCTTGGCCTCCTGGTCGCGCTTCAACTGCAAGGTTTTGATTTCTTGGGCCTGGGTCGTAGCCAAGAGCGTCTTTTCCTGGATCTGCCGCTTCTCGACGGCCGCGGCTTCCGCGGCGAGATTCTGTTTTCCCCTGGGGTCGAAGATCTTGGCCGGAGCCAGCACTTGCCTGGCCTGGGTCGTGCCGAGAAAAGCTTTCGGCTTTGCGGATACGTTCGGCAGAATCGCCGGCCGGAAGACCTGGACCTGCTGGCCCACGATCTTCATCCGGCCCGCCTGCGGAGCATTCTGCAGCGCGAAGGTGGGGACGGCTCTCCCCGTGATTCGACGGACCTCGTCAAGCCCCATTCCCTCGTTAACGATCCTATTGTTGCGGGTGTACATGTTGTTGTGCATGGACGTGAAGTTGACGATCGTCTGGTTGCGTTCAAACGGAAGGACATAAGGATTGAGGTCCAGGTCCTGAAAATGCGGGCCCTGGATGAAGACCCAGAAATTGAGGGGAATATTGACCGAAAGCGAATTGAAATTCATTCCGACGTTGAACTCGAAGCCGGGGGGAAGAGGCGCCCAGCCCATGTATTGATCGCTTGTTCTCCAACTCACCCAAGCGGGGCCCCAGACCGTGCCGGGAACCCAAAACCAGCCGAGGTCGTTGTCCCAGCCCCAGCGGCCATAATGGAAGGGAATATCGCCCCATTCCTCGTTCGCAATCCAGGTCCAGCCGTCATCGGTCCAGACCCAATGCCCGTCGCTATAGGGCCGCCAGCGGTAACCCATTTGCTTGGGGGTCCAGACGTAGCCATAGGGATTGAGCTCGACCCAGTTTCCATAAGGGCTCAATTGATCATAAAAGTAAGAGGTATCCGCATTTCGACCATAATCCTGAGGAGCGGGACGATCCCCTTGAACGCTGCGGTCGAGCGCCCCCCCCGCCCGCGAGGGATCGCCGAATTCGGCTGCGGAACAATAGACCGCGCAAATCGCCGTCATCACGAGAAGCGCGGGGATGAGCCAGAGGCCTTTTTTCATAATCGTTCTCCTTTTATGAAATAATCCATGCAAACTGTGTGCCAATTCATTTTCGTAATATTCAGTCCATATTCACGTATGCCGGCGGCTTTCAAAGCCTTGATAGCCACGGCAAATAAATGAAAAAGAAAGGAACGGGCCTATCAACTGCCTTGGGATACCCGGGCGAGAAATATGCCGTTTTATGGGAAATGTGCTGTTGAACAGGACAATCCTCCAAGTCTGCGGGGAAAACTTCTGGGGATATCTTGGCTGAATTGCCCCGAAGGAAGGCGGCTCCATTCAGATAGCCGGGCCGGATTTGATCATAAATCAGCCATTCTCAACCGGCCGAGAATCCTTGAAATTTTTGGCACGAAAACCGCATTGATGGGAATGGCGTCTTCTAAGTTCATTATGCTGTCTGTCGAGGGCGGCGCCGGGACGAGGAGAGGCAAAAGAAATATAGCCGGAACGCTCAATTGGGAGAATCCAAAATGGCCACAACCGGGACACGCGTCCGAAAGAGAGTTTGGAGAAAAGTCGTCGTCGGCCTCATCGTGGGCGCTACGGCTATCGGCCTGCTCCTGTTTTGGAAAAGATTCGATATCGCCGCAAGCTATATGGAAGGGAATAAAAAAGCCCAGGAAGCGGTGATCCTTCAGATGGTGGAATATGCGCGACCTGTCATCAAGAGCGAAATCACAATGACCTTGTTCGAAAAGCTCTTCAGCGCCTTGGCCGGAAATAGAAGCCAGAAAGAGAGACAGGCCGATGCATTGAAGGACGTCCGAGTTTTCTGCGCGTCGAGCTTCGAGAAGCATCAGCTCAAATTCAGGAACGTGCACAACATGGGGACCATGAACAAATATGATCTCCATGGATTTGACTTTGCGCTGGTCTGGAACCGGGGTACGGGTGACGAGGTCTTAATGGCCTTCAATGTCCATTTCTTGAAGCGTGAAATCGGGACCGTTCAATTGAATGAAGATTGCAGCTTCTTCACCGACTTGAGACTCTATGTCGAAAAGAAAGGCAAGGAGAATTGATATCATGAACCCGACCGGCCGGAACGAGAAACAGCACCGGGCTATTTTACAGGACATCGCCCGCCGGGCGATGACGGACCGGGAATTGCTCCCCGATTTCTCTCCCGAAGCGCTTGCCCAACTTGGGGGGATCCACGCCCCCGCCGAGGCAAAAGGCGAGACAGTTCGCGACCTCACCGGCCTTCTCTGGGCGTCCATCGACAACGACGACTCCCGCGATCTGGATCAGCTGACCGTCGCCGAGGTTCTGCCCGGAGACAAGGTCCGGATCCTCGTGGCCGTCGCCGACGTGGACGCGATCGTCAAAAAAGGATCCGCCCTGGACGATCAAGCCCGCCACAATACGACGTCCGTTTATACCGCGGCCTTGATCTTCCCCATGCTTCCCGAAAAGCTGTCCACCGATCTGACGTCCCTGAACTTTAATGCTGATCGCCTCTCCGTCGTCGTGGACATGGTGGCCGGCCCGGACGGGTCCGTGCTCGACTCCGGGATCTATCGAGCCCGGGTCCGCAATCGGGCGAAGCTCGCCTACAGCAGTGTGGGCGCCTGGCTGGAGGGGAAAGGACCGATGCCGGACGCCGCCGCGGCGGTCCCGGCGCTCGACGCGAATCTGCGCGCGCAGGACAGGGCCGCCCAGAATCTGAGGAGCCTCCGCCACGTCCAAGGCGCGCTAAGCTTGGAAACCATCAAGGCGAAACCGATCTTTGAAGGCGATGAGCTTCGCGATTTCAAGGTCGAAGCCAGGAACCGGGCTACGGACCTGATCGAGGATTTCATGATCGCGGCCAACGGCATCACCGCCCGCTATCTGACCTCGCGGAAATTCCCCTCCCTCCGCCGTGTCGTTCGTGAGCCCAAACGCTGGGACAGGATCGTCGAGCTCGCCGGGGACCGCAAATTCAGCCTGCCCGCTCATCCGGACCCAAAAGCCCTGGACGCATTTCTCCAGAAGGAGAAAGCCTCTGATCCGCTGCGTTTCCCCGATCTCTCCCTGGCGGTCATCAAGCTTCTCGGAGCGGGCGAATACATGGCCGAGCTTCCAGGCGACACGGCCCCGGGGCACTTTGGCCTCGCGGTCAAGGACTATGGCCATTCCACCGCCCCGAATCGGCGCTACCCCGATCTGATCACCCAACGCCTGCTGAAGGCCGCCCTGGCGGGCGGTTCATGGCCCTATCGCAAGGATGAATTGGATGCCCTGGCGAGCCATTGCACCGAAGAAGAGGATGCCGCCGACAAAGTCGAGCGGCAGGTCGACAAATCCGCGGAAGCCCTTCTTTTGGAATCGAGAATCAATGAACAGTTCGATGCCCTTGTCACGGGGGCATCTGAGAAAGGCACCTGGGTCCGGCTCCTCCCCTTGCCGGTGGAAGGCAAGCTGGTTCAAGGCTCCGCCGGCCTGGATATCGGCGACCGGCTCCGTGTGCAACTGATCTCGGTCGACGTCGAGCGGGGCTTCATCGATTTCAAGCGGGTGGGTCCGTCAAAACGGTTATCCCCGAGCTCCCCGGCGGCTGGGAACCGGTCAACCCCGAAGCGCTGAAAGGTGGAGAACATGACCATGAGCCCAGACGCAAAGATCCCGGGCTTGGGCGCGATCCCCTATGCCGGCGGAGTCGCGTTCCGCGTGTGGGCGCCCCATGCCCAGAGAGTCTCCGTCGTCGGATCGTTCAACGGATGGGACGGCGATAAGCACCCCATGCAAGCCGAGGAGCACGGCTCTTGGTATGCCGCCGTGGCCGAAGCCCGCGTCGGCGATCAATACAAGTTCCTCCTGGCAACGGCCCAAGGCCCGCTCATGCGCATCGACCCGTACGCCCGCGCGGTGACCAATTCGGTCGGCAACGCCATCGTCCACGACCCGAGCTTCGACTGGGAGGGGGACGATTTTTCTCTCGCGCCCTGGAACGAACTCGTCATCTACGAACTGCACGTCGGCACGTTCAATGACGAGAACGAGATCCGGCCCGGAAAATTCTCCTCCGTATCGGCCCGTTTGGGGCATTTGAAGAAACTCGGCATCAATGCGGTCCAAATCATGCCGATCGCCCAGTTCGCCGGAGAACGGTCCTGGGGTTACAATCCCTCCCATATCTTCTCGGTCGAAACCGACTACGGCGGGCCCTTGGGGTTCAAGCGGTTCGTCAAGAATGCCCACGAGCAAGGCCTGGCCGTAATCCTTGACGTCGTTTACAACCACTTCGGCCCGAGCGACCTCGATCTCTGGCGGTTCGACGGCTGGACCGAAAACGATTATGGGGGGATTTACTTCTACAACGACCCCCGGGCCACGACCCCGTGGGGAAACACCCGGCCCGATTACGGGCGGGGCGAGGTCCGTCAATATATTCTCGATAACGCCGCCATGTGGCTAGGGGAATATCATGTGGACGGCCTCCGCTTCGACGGCACGATTTATGTCCGCGCCTCCCGCGGCCCCGCCGGCGACGACCTGCCCGACGGCTGGAGTCTGCTCCAGGCTCTCAACACCCTGGTCGCCCGGACGTACCCCGGCCGCATCACGATCGCCGAGGACTTGCAGAACAACAAGTGGCTCACCAAGGACGTCGGGGCCGGGGGCGCCGGGTTCGGCTCGCAGTGGGATTCCAACTTCGTCTATCCGATCCGCCAGGCCGTGATCACGCCCCAGGATGAGCGCCGCTCGATCGCCGCCATCCGCGACGCGATCAGCTATCGCTACAATGACGACGCTTTCGAACGGGTCATTTACAGCGAATCGCACGACGAGGTGGCCAACGGCCGGGCGCGCGTTCCCCAGGAGATCGACCCCAAGGACCCCAAGGGATGGTATGCCCAGAAGCGTTCGACGCTGGCCGCCGCCATGGTCTTTACGGCCCCCGGCATCCCCATGCTCTTCCAAGGTCAGGAATTTCTCGAAGGCGCCTGGTTCCGCGACACGATCCCTCTCGACTGGGATCAGCGCGACGAGTTCCACGGCATCGTCCGGCTGTATCGCGATCTCATCCGGCTGCGGCTCAATCGCGACGGCTTCACCCGCGGCCTCTGCGGGCAGTTCACCCAGGTCTATCACCTGCACGATGTGCACAAGGTCATCGCCTTCCACCGCTGGGACAAGGGCGGTCCGTCGGACGACGTCGTCGTCGTCGCCAACTTTTCTTACGAGCCGCAGGCGGACTACATCATCGGTTTTCCGGCCGCGGGGGCATGGAAGCTCCGATTCAACAGCGATTGGCGCGGCTATAGCGACGCTTTCCAAGGCTATCCGAGCGCCGATACGGCGACCGAACCAGGTGCCTATGACGGTTTTCCGTTCCAGGCCAAGCTGTCGCTGGGCCCCTACAGCGTGCTTATCTATTCACAATGATCGAGGGAGGGTGGAACGGAGCTTCCCCCAGTCGACAACCGGTTCGTCCGCGGGTTCGGCGAATGACCGGGCGCGGGAAGGAATTCGGGACCAGTGAGACGTTCCGTAAATTTTGGCCAGGACCTTGCCGAGATCGATGAACGTATCTTGTTGTTGGCTCAGGAACCGCGGCAGCAGGAGATGGGCGAGTCGGATGGTGCCCTCCTCCCGGTCCGGAATGACAAGAACGACATAAATCTCCGTGAGCAGCGCGCGGAGCAATTGCATCCGCTGTAGCTCTTCCAGGTTCGAAGCCGAGAGAACGGCGATGGAATCCGGTTCGACGGGCAGCCGGAGCCGTTCACCGAAGTCCGCCAGACTCTTGAAGCTCTCGATTTGACTTTCGGGGATCACCATCTGAACGGCGGCTTCCAGCCTTTTTTGATTGGGTTCATTGCCATTTGAATATAAAAGCAGTTGCATCGGACTCACAGCTTCTTTTGAGGACGAATCATCGCCATTCCTCTTTTTGATAAACAAATGATATTCAAGAAACATGCCAACCATAGAAAACAAGATGGTAGTCTTTTACAGGGAGGAGAAATGCGGATGAGCCGTTTCCCCCCCGGATCGAAGGCTTTTTGTCCTCAGAAGTTGCACTTATTCCAATAAATGAGGATTCTTTCTTTTTGCGAAGCCATGACCGGCTTCATCCCGGCCAACGATCATTAGGGGGGCGGTACTTCCTGAGAAGCGTATAGAACCTCGAGCGGGATAAGCCGGAAATCCGGCAAGCTTTGTTATTGTCGCCACCCGCGAACGAGATCAGGTCCTTGAGATATTTCTGCTCGGCCTCGGAAACCGCGGCTTTCCGGATCGCCTTCAATTGGGGCGGGGCTTTGGGAGCGCCCGAGCGGATCTCCGGCACGCCCGGAATTACCGGTTTCTTGGGGAAAAAATCCCGGGCCACATGGATCCGAATATATGTCGGGAGATGTTTGGGGAACAGGATGGGCTCGTCCTTGGCCGAAAGCAGGGCTTTCTCCATGGCCTGGATCAGTTCCCGCACGTTGCCGGGCCACTTATACTCGGTCACGATATCCCAGAATTCCGGAGAAGCCCCTTTGGGGGCGATCCCAAACCGCTCGCACAAGTCGTTCATATAAAAGAGCGTCAATTTTTTGATGTCTTCAGGAATCCCTCTCAACGCGGGCAATCCGATGATGATGGTCCGGAGCCGGAATAACAGGTCTTCCCGGAATCGTCCCTGCCGGACCATGCTTTCCAGGTCCCGGTTCGTCGCAGCCACGAGCCGGAAATCGCTCTCGATTTCCTGGCGTCCTCCGACGGGACGGAAGCGGTGCTCTTGAATGACCCGGAGGAACCGTTTTTGGATCAAGAACGGCAACTCCCCGATCTCATCCAAGAAAAGCGTCCCCCCATCGGCTTGCTTGACCAAGCCCTCCTGACTCCGATCGGCCCCGGTGAACGCTCCCCGTTCGTGCCCGAAAAGAACGCTTTCCACCAGCGTCTCGGGAAGGGCCGTGCAATCCACGACCACGAAATTCCTTTTCGCCCGGGAGCTGTTGTAATGGATCGCTTTGGCAAAAAGCTCTTTTCCCGTTCCGGTTTCACCGGTGATGAGGACGTTGACGTTGCTGCCGGCGGCCTCGGCCAGGAGTTCCAAGGAGGACGCCATCTTCGGCGAATCTCCGATGATGCCGCTTCGGAGCAAAATGACCGGCGGCAATCCCGATTTTCTTTCCGCTCGATATTCCAGGGCCCGGATGATGGGGAGCTTGAGGGTTTCGAAGGTGGCCGGCTTTTCCAAATAATCCCAGGCGCCGGATTGGATGGCCAGCTCGGCTTCGTCGGGATCGCCCCGCCCGGTGATCATGATGATTTCCGGCGAAGTCCGGGAGGCTTTGATCTTCGGCATGCTTTCCAAGCCGTTTCCGTCGGGCATCCGGACGTCCAGAAAAACGATGTCGAACGGCTCGGATTGGACTTTCGAGAGTCCGTCCCGGAGGAGGTGGGCCAAAACGGGCTGATGGCCTAATCGGGTAACGACGTTTGCGATCCAATCGCAAATGAGCTTATCGTCATCGATGATGAGGATATTCGCCATAAGATGTCCCTGTTTCTCGTCGATAAGAAGTTTAGGATAAAAACAGGGATTAGTCAATTGCCGCCAGGCGAAGGGGCCCGGTTCTTGTTAGGTCGGCCGTGAAATGGTCGTTCTCGGAAAAGATCTCCCTATGTCTTTTTGCGCTCCACGAGGATCAAGGCGATTCCCGCGGCGATCGCGACTCCACCCAGGATCGGAGGCAGCGGGATGGTATGCCTCTCCGCGGCCGTGACCTTAAGGGGTCCGATATCAATCACCTTCTCCTGAGTCGTATAGCGTATTCCCTGATAGGCCAGGGCCAGGACTCCCAGAACGATGAGAATAATACCCACGAGTTTCATGGAATCATACCTCCTCGAATTCAAAATCCGCCAGGGCTTCGCGTGCCCGCGGCGCTAACGAGTGGAAACGGTGAGGGCAAAGGACAAGGAGCCGTTGACGACCCCGGCTGTAGGTATGATATGATAACGGCTGCGGTGGTTTAGAACGACCATGCGGCCGACGGCATATCCGAGGACGCTGCCCACCAAACAGTCCGAGAGCCAGTGCTTGCCCTCGGTCACCCGCGACAGCGCCACGCCCGTGGCCGTCGTATAGGCCAGGATGGGGACCCAGACGCTCTCTTGATATTGCATGGCCACGACCGAGGCCAGGCTGAATGCGGTGATCGAGTGCCCCCCGGGGAAGGAATCATATCTTCCGGTTTGCCCCGCTTCTAATCTCGAGAAAAATCCGACCGGCCCGGACCAGCGGTCAACCCCGTTGTCCCAGTACGGGCGCTGCCGCCCGAACATCCCCTTGAGAAACGTGATCAAAATCGCGCTCTGCAGCATGGCGCTCGTAGCGAGGACCGCTGTTTCGACCGACTTGTCGTCCTTGGCGATTAGGCCGTAGAAGAGGAATGCGGCGGCTGTTCCCATAGCCCCGAAATTTCCCATCTCGGTGAGGACCGGGCTGACGGCCTTGACCCAAGCGTGGCTCATCCGATAATTCAACATATTCCGGCGAATCGACTCGTCGTTCCCGATCAGGATGCCGGTCAGAACCGCGACGCCAGCGATCGGCAGGATATCCCGGGTTCGGATATGGAGAGGATAGGTCCAGATCTCGCCGGCGTCCTTCAGGAAGTCGCCGGTGATAGACTTGAAAGTGAAATGCTCCGGCGCCGGCGGAGTCGGCGGAGAAATCTCCTGGGATTCCGCCAGGCCGAAAATCGCCGGCGCGGCCGGGCCAGATCGATCCGAGAGCGAGAAAGGGGGCGCCGGGTTGTTCTTCGCCTCCCCGGACGCAACCCCCTGGGCAAACAACGAAAGCGGGAGGATGAAGAGCAGGAGAAAGGCCGCGGCCCTAGATTTTTGCTTTTTCATCCCTCTCTGCTATCCGGTCCAAACAGTCTCCGCGGTGACTCCTCTATATCTTCTCGCGGACCACGAGAACCAGCGCAAGGCCCGCCGTGACGAGCCGGGCTTTTTGTGTCGGACTCATAAAAGCTAAAGGGCGAGGACGCCCAGGGCGGCAAGCCCGAGAACGACGAGGATGATGATGAGAAGATCTCTCGTGGAAAGATAGCCGCCGCCGGCATCGGAAGCCGTGATCACGTCTTGGGCGCCGATGACGAGCTGATTCGTCGTCCCCGCTTGCTGGACCGCCGGTTTCTGAACGGCCGCGGCAAATGATGAGAGCCATACGATCATCAACAGGACGCTGATGACTTTAATCTGTCTTTTCATTTCGATTCTCCTTTTTTTGAATATTTTCGAGTTTCGCTCTTTCGATGTAGAGCGCTCTGACCTGCAGATAATGCTTTCGGATAAACTCCTCCCCGGGGGCAAGCCGGAGAGCTTGGCCGAGAGTCCGAAAAGCCTGGTCCATGTTTCCCTGACTGGCGTAAGCCAGGCCCAGCACGTCGAGAGCGTATGCGCTTTTTGCGTCCAGGTTGAGGGCTTCAAGGGCATAAGCCTCGGCTTCCTCGGCCTGGCCTTCTCTAAAGCTGACCATGGCCAGGCTATATAAGGGATAGGGATCTTTGCTGAGGGATTCCCTGGCTTTTTCCCACTGCTCCTTCGATTTCGCGAAATCCGACCTTCGGTAATAAGCCGTGGCCAGATTGATGGAGGTCAGAGGGTCGTTTTGTAGATCGGGAAAAGGGAAAGGGCTTTGATCGGGGATCACGGCCATCATCCACCGGGACTGGTTCCGCCCCGTTCCCAGCTCCCAAACCTTCATGAAATCCTTGGACGTCATGGCGTTCCGGGCTCCGAAATAGGGATCGTGGAAGATGATCAGGTCCTCCTCATCGTCAAATCCGATGACCACGCGGTAGTGACCTTTGGCGATCTGTTTGATGGCCTTGGTTAAAACGATCACCGGGATGCCCTTCCCCACCACTTCCTTCAAAATCCGGAGGTTTCCCTGGAAAGAGTAACTCTCGAACCCTTTCGTTCGCGGATACAAAACCAGCTCGGAGTTATAGGTCGCCTGGTTTTGGGAATCATAGATCTCATCCGCGATTTTCCTCTGGACAAAGGATCGCGTTTCATCCCAGGAGTTGAGGACCATCGCCAGGCAAGCCGGGCCGCAATAATTTCTTGCCAGCCATTTTTCGAAAGGGACCGTCTGGATCAAATATCCCTTATCCGGCTTGGTTTTCGAATATTTGAATACCTGAGCGGAAAAGAGACCGGGGGTCATCAGCCCCAAAACGGCAAGGATTGCCCCTATCCTTCTCGAGGCCCGGACTTTTGAACAAACCATTTTGGCGTTTTCCCGCTAAAGAACTCGCCTGCCCCGCAACAGCCTTATAACCAGAACGATCAAGGCGATGACGATGAGAACGTGGATCAAGCCGCCGACGTGAAACGCGAAAAATCCCAAAGCCCAAAGAACGACCAGGATGATCAAAATTGTCTCAAGCATGGAGACCTCCTTTTTTCTATTGCCTCTCACCGCCCAACTCCCGGCCATTTTCGGTTTACTCGACGAACGGGAAGAAGCAACCAGTCTAGATGCAGTATTCATGCCAGAATCTTGCCTTGTTCCAAGAATGCAGGGGATTTGATTCCCTCGATGGAGCAAGGCTGAATTTCAGGTTATCAGCCGATGAAATCCTCGCGTGACACGAATCGGGCCTTTTCCCGCCTGGAAATTGACGCGTAAAACAGCACAATTCCTATTTTGCGGGATATTTCGAATATGGGGGAGGTTGGGCACAATACGGCTATCAAATAATTCCAACGGGTGATTTAATTAAAAAGAGCGCGCGAGGCAGGACTTGAACCTGCGGCCTTCTGATTCGTAGTAGAAGAAATTCAGCTAATCTTTGCATATTCTTGACATATTCTTAACAACTTCGGCGATGGGATTCCGGATAATGGAGGTGAAGGGGAGCAAAACTTGAGAGACCGAATCATTGCCATCATGACGTTGGAGAGTTTTCTAGTCTTCTGTTGGTCGTGCCATTCCATCCAGGAGATTAAGCCCGAAGTGCTGGCCACTGTGCGCGCCGTTCATCGAAGTGAGAACCCAAGACGGACATGCATATTTTGAAAGCGGGCGGCCAGGAGTCTATCGCAACGCCGATACTTTTCATATTGCGCCTTTCAAGAAGCTACATTTGGAATAATCCAAGATCCGGGGTTCAGATCAGGCCGCTTTCACCTCGGGCTGATCCTGAACTATTGACAATTCCTCTGCGATCCTATATTTATAATTTATTCTACAACTTGGCCTCGCTTGAGGCCTTTTCATAAGGCCCTAAAATGTAGAGAGGTCAAAATGACGCTAGTGGGGGGAAGATACAGTCGGCCGAAGCCCAGTTCAATGGGAACCTATCTAAAGACACCTCAGTTGCGCGTTCTGTCCGGATGGACTCTCATCCCTTTCAAAATGAAGTTCGTCCTGTCGCTTGGTCGCTATTTCGTTTGGAGGCGCCGCTATCCCTTGTTCCATCCGGCTGCGCTGCGCTCTTTAGCCAAAGGGAAGAAGCTCGCCATCCCGAAACATGTAAGGTTCGGGCGCCACTACTACGGCCCCGTCCTTCGCGTTCCACGTTGGCCCTCCGCGGCCTATGATCGAATGGTCGCGGGAGGCGGATTGAACCTAGAGGCCGCTGGGACATCGGCGAAAAAGCATATTGATTCCGCGGTCTTGGCGATCACCCGCCGTTGCCCCTATGCCTGTCGGCATTGTTATGAAGGCCTGAATTTGGGCGTCGACGAGGAAGTGCCCATCCCCTGCTGGAAAGAGACGATTCGCGAGCTTCAAGCGTGGGGCACAAGCGTCATCGTTCTGTCGGGAGGCGAGCCAATGCTTCGGCAGGACGGCCTACTCGAGCTTCTGGAATCCGGCGACAAGGGGCTTTCGGATTTTCACGTCCACACCTCGGGTTTCGGAGTCACGCCGAAAATCGCGAAGGACTTGAAGGACGCCGGCCTGGCGGCGGCCGGGATCGCTCTCGACGTCGCGGACCCGGAAGGACAAGACCGTATTCGAGGAACGCCAGGTTCATTCGCCCGCAGCATCCAGGCGATTCGATGCTTTCGCGAAGCCGGTATCTTTCCCTACATCAACATGTGCTTGAGCCGTGAAACCGCCCGGGCTGGAGAGTTGAGGAGATTTCTCGAGTTCGCCAAGACGGCCGGCGCCGGCGTCGTCTCGATGAGTGAGCCGAAGCCTTGCGGGCGATTCCTCGGGAAAGAGGCAAATGATCTTTTTCTGCCCTCCGACCGAAATGAAGTCGTCCGTTTCTTCAAGAAGGCCAATTCGGGCCGGGAAACCCGCCATCTTCCCTACGTCGCCTATCCGTCTTTTTCCGAACGGCCGGACCGATTCGGCTGCCTCATGGGAGGGCTCTCTCATCTGGCCGTCGACAGCCGCGGGCGGGTTTTGCCCTGCGTCTTCGTCCCGGTCTCATTCGGATCGATCCTGGAGGATTCCTTCACGTCCATCCTTCAAGCTATGAGAAATGCCGTTCCCGGGCCAAGCCGGCACGAATGCCCATCCCTCCGTATGTCCGGAATCCTCCGCGATGGAATGCGGCGGGGATTTCCCCTTCCGATCCCCTATCGCGAAATCCAAAGCGAATGGCGGGACCTCATCGCCGGCGTTTCTCCCGAGTCCTCGCGAAAGTTTGATTATCCCGCGGGATAAAAAGGAGGCTCAGCGTGTTTAGAAGAACCGTGGCGATCATCACCCTCGCAGCGTTCCTTGTTTTCACCTGGTCATGTTTCCACGAAACGGGGCTTTCAAAGAGCCCGGAAGACGTTCGCAAATTAAGGGCCGGTCAGCCCACCATCTACGGCGTCGTTTTGACGTCCGGCCTGGAAGTCCGCTTCCCCCATCCTTCGGATATCCGGTTTACCGGCGACTTCCTTCTGGCTTCGAAGGAAAGGCCGACTCCTTATTACTTCGACCTGGTGATTCCCAAGGAGGAAGTCAAGAGCACCGACCGGGACGCGGATGGGAATGTTCATTTCATCCTTACGAGAGACGGGAAGGCGTATGATGTCCGATCCTCGAAGGAGAGCGATACACAATGGACCATTGAGGGCAAAGCTTACGACCTTGTCGTTCCCTTTTCCGACGTTGAAATCATCCGCATCGAAAGGCTCGATCCCGTGATGACCAGCGTCATGGTCCTCGGGGCCGCAATCGCCGTAGGCGTCTTAATCGCCGCACTGACCTACCAGCCTCCTCCACCTCCTCCAACCACATCGCAACATTCTTGTCCCTTCATCTATTCCTATGATGGAGCCGAATATATCTTCGACGCCGAACCTTACGGCGGGGCCATCGCCGAGGGGGTCAAGCGGACGGAATGGTGCGGGCTTCCCTACCTCAAAGAGGTCGGGGGCGAGTACAAGATCATGATCGCCAACGAAGGCGATGAAACTGAATACACCGACGAGCTCAAGCTCCTGGTTGTGGACCACCCGGCCGGCGTCGGCGCCGTCGCGGACGAGCAGGGCCGCGTCCACACGCTGACCCACCCCTGTCCCCCCGTCAAGGCGGCGGACGGGCGCGGGCGCGACATCCTGCCCCTCGTCGGCCGAACGGACGGAAGCTTTTGGATCACGAAAGCCGAAGAGAAGAATCCGGACCGGAAGGAGGACCTCCGGGACGAGCTTCTATTCGAATTCTCCAAGCCGGCCGGGGCCCGGACGGCCAAGCTCGTGTTCAATGGGTGCAGCACCCTCTGGGCGTCTCAGATGATCAAGCGGTTTCTCGAGCTCTACGGGACGAATGTCGAAAAACGCTACGAGGCGCTGCGCGTCCCGGGACCCGCTCAGGCGTGGCGCGATTCGTTCAACGAACGGGAAGAGCTCTATCGCCTGCGCCTCCAGGTCGATACTCCGGCCGGCTGGGTGACCAAGGGCCTGATCGTCGGAGGGGGGCCGTTCGTCTCTAAAGATCGAGTCTATCTGCTCGATCTGGCCGATGTCCCGGGCGACGTCCTGAAAATCAAGCTTTGCCCCCCGGCGGAGTTTTGGATGATCAATTCGCTGGCCGTGGATTACGATGCCGATCTTCCCGTCCAGGTCCATGAGCTCGAAGCGACCCGAGCCGTTGATGATGCGGGACATGATATCCGACCGGCCTTGACGAGCGCCGACGGCCGCTATTTCGCCATGCCCCTGAAAGGCGATCGGGCCGAACTCACGTTCCGGGCGCCGGCGCACGCCCCCGGCATGGAGCGGTCGGTCATCCTGAAGGCGAATGGGTATTACGACATACATCTCCGGGCCGAAGGTCCGCCGCAAAACGACACTCTCCTCCGCTTTGCCCTGGAGCCCGGATTCGTGGTCCAATATTCATTCCGTGAGTTCTTGAAATGGCGGGCCGAGACCTACCAAGCGCTGCGGAAATTGAATTAATCTAACGTGATCGCCCTTCGCAACGATAATGTCCCCCGGATCGACATCCGGTCGCTGTACCGGATTCCCTGGACGACCGCCGACAACAGCATGAGTTGGTTTGAGCCGACGCGCCAATGCAACATCAGTTGCGAAGCCTGTTATGCCACCAACGACCCGAACAGCGAAAAACCGCTGAGCCAGATCGAGGCGGAGCTCAAACAGCTCATCGCCCTCCGGAAGTGCGACTTGATGATGATCGCCGGCGGAGAACCGCTGACCCACCGCCGGATTCTGGACATCGTCCGTTTGGTGAAGTCCTACGGGCCCAAGCCGCTTCTCGTCACCAATGCCGTCGCTCTCGACGCCGGGCTCCTCCGAGAGCTCAAAAAGGCCGGCTTGTTCGGATTCATCTTTCATGTCGACAGCCATCAGCAGCGGCCGGGCTGGACGGGCAAGAACGAACGCGAGCTCAATGGGCTTCGCCAGGAGCTCGTCGATATGGTCCATGCCGAAGGGGGACTCACCGCCGCCTTCAACATCACCATCTTTCCGGATTCGGTCGGCTTCGTCCCGGACATCGTCGCGTGGGGTCTCAAGAATATCGATCGCGTCCAGGCCTATACTTTGATCGCGGTCCGAGCGATGTCGCCGGAAGGCCCCTTCGACTTTTACGCCGGGGCCCATCACCTCGCCCTTCGGGACAGAGCCTCCCCTGCCGCCGAACCGTATCGGAGAATCTCGGCCGAAGAGCTTTATGATCAGGTCCGGAAGGCCATCCCGGATTTCTCGTTCGCCGGCTATATCGGTGGGACCAGCCTCGCGACGTCCGTCAAATGGGCCATCGGCGTCCGGCTCGGAACCCGCGCCCGATCGTTCGGCAACATCGGCCCAAAATCCTTCGAGCTGATTCAGACGGCCCACCATCTCATTCGGGGACGTTATTTATCCATGCCCAAGCCGCGGTTCAGCCGAAAGGCCAAAGCCCTCTTCTTGTTTGGGGCCTTCGATCCGGAGGTGCGCCGCGCCTTTCGGAGATTCCTCGCATCCGCGTTCCGGAACCCCGCCCGCTTGTTCAGCCCCGTCTACGCCCAGAACATCATCGTTTTGCAGCCGATGGATATTCTGCCGTCCGGAGAACTGGACCTTTGTGACGGATGCCCGAACAAGACATATTGGGAAGGCCGGCTGATCTCATCCTGCATCCTGGAAAGCTACCTCCGATACGCCGCGCCTCTTGTGGCCTTGCCCAAGCCGGAACCTGGAAAGGAGGAGCCGCAGGATCGCGATATCCTATGAGGTTTTCCTATATTTTCGGAATTCGGTTTTGGGACTGGATCAAGTTGCTCTCCTCCTGCCAGCTTCGCCTCTCGCCGTCCTGTCTTCCCCGGGCGGGGGCGATCACGGTCCTGAGTCTCGTCAATTCCGCGTGGGGCGGTCTGGAAGATCTCTGCTATGGACAAATCATTGAGGACGTGGAGATTAACGCCCATCCCCTCTTCGTCTTGGGGCATCAGAGGAGCGGGACAACCCATCTTCACAACCTTTTAATGCTGGATCCCGAATTCGCCGCCCCGACATTGCCCCAAGTTTTTTTCCCTCACTGGCTCCTTCTCGGCGAGCGCGTGCTGGCCCGCCTCTTGGCCTCCCGCCTTGGGAGAATCCGCGGGTTCGACAACGTCCGGCTGGAATTCGACAGCCCCCAGGAAGAAGAGCTGGCCCTTTGCGCCTTGGGCGCGCCGTCCACTTATTTGAGCTTGCTCCTTCCTCGGCAGATACACGAAACCTCGAATTTCCGTTATTTCCGAGGCCGGCCGGGACCGGAAGCGGCGAGATGGAAGACGATTTACGTTCGATTTCTCAACAAATTGACGTACAAATACGGCCGCCGTCTCGCTCTCAAATCCCCACCCCATACGGCCCGGATCCGAACCCTCTTGGAGATCTATCCCGACGCGCGCTTCGTTCATATCGCCCGCCACCCATATCGCGTGTTCCAATCCTATCGGTCCTTCTTGATTTACCTCTTCAAGAATTTCTCCTGGCTCCAGGAACCGCGGCTGGAGGGCCTGGATGAGCGCATCTTTCGACACTACAGCGCGATGTACGATGCCTATTTCGAGGATCTCGCGCTCCTCGCCCCAAACCGTTTCCATTCCCTCCGTTTCGAGGATCTCGAGAAATCGCCAATCTCCGAGATGGAAGCCCTCTACACAAAGCTGGAGCTTCCGGGTTTCCCTTCGGTCAAGCCTCGAATTGAGGACTACGTGAAGAACCTCTCAGGATACCGGAAGAACGTCTATCCGGACCTGACGGCTGAAGAAAAAAGCAAGATCCGCGCGGCTTGGAGCCGGAGCTTCGAATCCTGGCATTACGAATTCTGAGCATACCACGCCATCGTCTTCACGACCCCCTCCAAGAAAGCCGTGCGCGGCCGCCAGCCTAGCTTTTGCTCCGTAGCCTCGATCGAGAAAAAGCAGGAGCGAGCCATCGCTTTAACGACATATCTTGTGATCAAAGGGGATTTAAGGGTCAAACATCCGAGAACCTCCTGTCCGAACGCCACGGGATAGGCGATTCCCATCGGGATTCGACGAATCTGCGTTTTGAGTCCCAGGACGGATATCGCCTCACGAAGGGCGTCCCGGACGCCGGGAGCGTCCGGATCGCTCAGAATGAACCTCTGCCCGGGTCCGCCTTTCCAGTCGATTATCCGCCTGAGCCCATCGATGACGTCGTCGATGAAGATCAGGTTGGTAGGCTGGTCCCCTCTCCCGATGAAATAGACGCACCCGGTACGGGCGAGAGCAAGCAGCCGGGTGATGAAATGAGGATCGCCGGGACCATAGACGCCGGCGATCCGGACGATCGAAGCGTTCAAGCCGCTGCCGACGGCTTTCTCGACCAGCTTCTCGGCGACTGCTTTGGACGCGGCGTACGGATTCCGGCTCGCGCGGACGGGAGAATTTTCGTCATAAAATCCGCGCCGAAAGCCGTGAACCGCGATCGAGCTGAAATGGACGAAATGGCCTCTCCACCCCCTCAGCGCCTTGAGAACGTTCCGCGTTCCATCCACGTTCGCCCGAAAAAATCCGCGACGAGAACCCCAGTCGCCCACCCGTCCCGCAGCATGGACGACGATGTCAGCGGCCGCCGCCGCGGCCTGCCAGTCTCCCGGTTGGACAATATCTCCCTGGACCGGCAAGCCACCCGCATCAAGGACCGCCCGGCGGGCCCGGTCGGACCGGGTCAGGACTTCGACCTTCTGTCCTTCCCCCGTGAGCCTTCGAAGCAATGCCCCTCCGATAAAGCCGCTGCCTCCGGTAAGGAAGACTCGCATCAGATTTTCCTCTTCAGCACCGCCGCCGCGGCAAGTCTGAAGAGCTTCGGCCAAAGTCTATAAAGACCGTAGAGGAGTCTTGTCTCGGCCGAGATCAGGACGACCGCCCGGTTTTTGATGATCGCGGGCGGGATTCGCCGGGCGACGGCAAAGGCGTCCACTCCGCCCCTCTTCATCCGATCCATGCAGGAATTCAGGAATCTCCGGGTCGTCTCGGAGTCGGCTCGAAGGACCGCGTCCTCGCGGATTCGCGTTTTCGTCAACCCCGGACAGATCGTCGTCACGCCGACGCCGAACCGCGCGACTTCGAGTCGGAGCGTTTCGGAAATTGCCAGGACGGCCGATTTGGAGACGCTGTAGGGACCGACGAAAGGCAGGGGCGCCAGCCCGTTGACCGAGGACACATTCACGAAATGGCCCCGCCGTCGTTCGATCATCGCGGGCAGGAATCCCTGGATCATGTGAATCACTCCCCAGAAATTGACTCCCATCGTCCGGTGAAACTCATCAAGAGAGAACAGCCTCATCTCTCCGAGGAGCAGGATACCGGCGTTGTTGACGACGACATCGACCCTTCCGAATTCGGCGAGGACGGCCTGGGCGAAGGATGCCACCTGGTCACGATCCGAAACATCGATTTTGAAAATCTGGGCCACGCCGCCTTCCTGATCGATCTCCCCGCGGACCCTCTCCAGCCGCTCTTCATTCACGTCGGCGAGGAGGACTCGGGCTCCAAGGCGGGCGAAGGTCAACGACGTAGCCCTCCCGATGCCGCTCCCGGCTCCGGTTACGACGACCACCGTATCCCGAAAAGAGTTCATCATCGGCCCCCTTCACGCTTCCGGGCGAAGCTCGCCTCCAAAGATTCGGTATTCATCCAGGCAACAGGAGTGGACCATCTTCCCTTTCCAGGGAATTAGGTTGATGCATCCGTCGCAGAAGTTCTTTTTTTCGCCGATGAATTCCGTCGGCTGAACCAGGTTAACGCACTGGAGATGGACGCCCCGGACAAGTCCGAGCGGCAATCGGATCGAACGCTTCAAAAACCGCCGGAAGGCGCTCCGAACACCGCGGTCCCAAAGGCCTAAAGTGAAGACACTTCGGCTGAGCCGAGGCGTCCGGACGAGGGACGTGTATCGGCCGGTGAAAAAGTGCTGAAGAACCTGGACAAGCTCGATGGCCCGGGGGCCGAAAACGCCGAAAACGTCGTCCCGGCGGCCGATGGCTACGACGACGATGAACTTGTTCGTCGCGGGATCCTCGGTTCCATTGAGAAAAGCGCAAGGCTGGAAGTCCGGCCGGGACCGCCGGACGAGGTCCAGCATTTCGTCCGACGTGATGTCCACCGCCCCGCTCGTTTCCGTGGCACAGCGAAGGGACCTGACGTCGACGCTGGCCCCTCCCGCTTGATAGGCGGCCCCGCCGGAAACGAGGAGCCCGCGGAAGGCGATCAGGCTGAGACTTTGGACCTGATCGATATTCGCCAGACCCCAATCCACGACGTTGGGAATCAAGCCGAGGTTTTGGCGGGTAACGGTGATGTTGTACCCGCACTGGACGCCCTTCAACTCCGACGTCAAGTCGGCAAAGCGCTGGCGCAGCTCATTCATTTCGATTTCATTCTTCCCTTCCCAGCCTGGTCTCTGCTGCCCGCTGTCGACGTGAAAGTAAAATTGGACGAGTCCGGCCTTTTTCAGCTCGACGGCCCGTTCCCAAGTCAGGCTTTCGCCGTTGGTCATCAGGACGGCTTTCATCCCTTGCTTGGTAATAAACTCCACGACCTCGAGGAGATGGGGGTAAAGGAGGGGTTCGCCTCCGGCAATCGCGATGCGCTCGCAATTCGTCGCCTTCTGGCTCAAGATGATCTCGTCTTTGATCACGTCCAAGGGGCGATGCCCTTCGATGCGCTGCCGGAAGCAGCCCGGGCACGCGAGATCACAGCTGTCCGTGACTTCGATCCAGGCTCCGGGAGTATCCACCAGGGACCAGGGAAATCGATACCAATCCCTTTTCTGACTGTCCATCTGCCTCCCCCCTCGACGCTGCGGCATTGGCCGTTGATTCCCTTTTTTTTTAAAATCAAAAACAGATTCTCCTTGTTTATCAAAAAAGGGAGGGAAGATCAAATCGGAAAAATGAGAGAACGTATATAACGGGGGCGGGATTCGAACCCATACACCCCTTACTGAGCGAGGGAGTTTAAGTCCCGTGCGTCCGCTTAGATAGACCGCTAGCCAAGCCGTGTGGACATTACTTGGACAATACAGAAAGGCTCGGTTCGGCTTAATCCGGCTTAAAACGCGAATGCAGAGCGATGCGGCGCGGTCCGCGTAACTCAAAGATTTTCCAGGTGAATCAGAGGGGATCTAGGAGCGCGCGAGGCAGGACTTGAACCTGCGGCCTTCTGATTCGTAGTCAGGCGCTCTATCCAACTGAGCTACTCGCGCGCGAAGGTGCGGCTATTATGCCAGAATTCGGTTCGTTTTTTAAGAGGGGAGCCAAAATTCTTTTTGCCGCCGCGTCGAAGTTCATCAAACCCGGAGCACTGCGGCGCCGTTGATCCGACCCTCCTTGAGGGCGCGGAGGACATCGTTGGCCTCTTCCAGAGGAAAAACAGATGTGGTTGTGGCGATAGGGATTTTCGCGGCCAGGCTCAGGAGCTCTTCCCCGTCGCGCCGCGTTGCGTTGGCCACGCTCCGCAGGATGCGCTCGTGGTATAAATGCTTCTGATAGTCCATCGCCGGAATTGAGGTCAGGTGAATGCCGGCCAAGACGACGGTCCCTCCCTTCTCGCTATTGGCTAAGGCCGTCGGGACCAACGCGCCCGCGGGAGCGAAGATGACCGCGGCATTCGTCTTGACCGGCGGCGCCTCCTCGGCAGAGCCCGCCCAGGCCGCGCCGAGTAATAAGGCCAGCTCCCGGTGTTTTAAGGATCGGGTAAAGACAAATACCCGGCAGCCCCAATGGATCGCGATCTGGATCGCCACGTGGGCCGACGCGCCGAATCCGTAGAGCCCGAGGATGCCTCCCCGCTCGATCCCGGATAGCCGCAAGGCCCGATAGCCGATGATCCCTCCGCAGAGAAGCGGGGCCGCGGCCTCGTCCGCGAATTTGCTCGGGATCTTGTAGGCGAACGCCTCAGGCACGATCATGAACTCCGCATAGCCGCCCCCGGCGTGAAAGCCTGTGAACCGGCCGCTCTCGCAAAGGTTCTCGCGACCGCTGCGGCAGAACGGGCAAACGCCGCAGGCGGAAAAAAGCCAAGCGGCGCCGGCCCGCTCCCCGATCTCGAAGCGCTCCGCCCCCTCTCCCCTGCCCTCGATGATGCCCACGACCTGATGTCCGGGGACGACGGGCAGAGTAACGCCCGCGAGTTCTCCTTCGACGGTGTGGAGATCGGTATGGCAGACGCCGCAGACACGGACGCGCAGCAACAGCTCGCCTCGCCCGGGCGCCGGGGCGGGAATGTCCCTCAAACCGAGCGGCCGCTGCTCGATCGGGGCGAAGGACCTGAGGACCATGGCTCTCATCGGGACCTCTTGGTCCGACACCGCTCGCAATAGCCGAACGCCTGGATCGAGAACCTGTCGAGCTCGAATCCGCGCCCATCCCCGATGCGGCCGATCAGCCGATGGATGTGCGCGTCGGAAAACTCCTTGACCGCGCCGCACGACAGGCAGATCAGATGGCCGTGGCCGGCCTTGGCCCCCTCGGATTCGTAATGGCTGTGGTCTTCGCCAAGATCGACCTGGCTGACGAGCCCGCTCTTGACCAGCAGGCCCAGCGTCCGGTAGACCGAGGCGAGCGAGACTCGCTCGCCCCGCCCGGTGAGGCGCTGGTGGATTTCCGAGGCGTTGGGATGGATGTCCGAGGAGGAGACGATCTCCTGGAACACCAGGCGCCGGGCCCGGGTCGCCTTGAGCTTCCGGGCGTGGAGAACCTCGCGGAAATCGCCCAGCTCGGCCGTCATGGGACCCGCCGCTTCGCGTTCCCGCTCCTCGCGATCTTGGCGTTCAACCGGTCGAGCCGGCGGGCGAAGTCCTCGCGGAGCTTCGCCCCGAGGTCGATCGCGACGGCGAGCCCTTCCTCGGCGATCCTCCTGGCCTGGACGTAGTCCTTGGCCTTGTGCTCGAAGTAGATCGCCATGTCGCGGTAATAGGCCGGATCGCCCCGGGCCGAGAGGTCGCGCCACAGGCTGAGGGCCTTGTCCCAATCCTCGCTCTTCTTGAAATGGGTGGACAGCCTGTGCTTGACGGCGGCGGCGACCTCGTCCGGCAGGTCCCCGGCCAGCGCCCGTTCGTAGAACGCCGTCGACCTCTCCATGTCGCCGTGGCTCTCGTAGACCTTGCCCACCCCGAACATGTCCAGGGCGTCGATCTCGCCGTCCTCGACGAACAGGACCGCGGCCGATATCACGAGCCCGAGGAGCGACAGGATGTCCTCCTGATTGTGGTAGAGGATGGGATCGATCAGCGAGAAATCGCCGTTGCGAAGATAGTCGAAATACCGGAACGGGATCTCGGCCGAGGGAATGTCCTCGTCCCGGTCGGCCTGGACGATCTGTTGGGCGAGGTGGAAAAGCCGGCAGCTGTCGTGCTTGTGCTTCCACAGCCGCCGGGCGGGGTAAAGCAGGTCGAGATGCGGCAGCCGGGACAAGCCGAGCGGCTCCCGGAACATGATGAACCGCGTTTCGAGGAGGGGCAGGTCGAAGGCCTTGCCGTTGTAGGTCACCACCGACCGGAAATCCATGTCTTTGAAGAAGCGGCCGAGGTCGCGGATCATCCGCTCCTCCTCGCCGAGCTCGCCCAGGAAGAATTGGCCGATGTTGAAGCGGCCGTCGCGGAAATAGCCCATCCCGACGAGGAAGGGCACGGTCCCCGTGCCGCCCGAGAGGCCCGTCGTTTCAAGATCGAGGAAGAGCGCCGTGGACAGGTCGAGCTCCTCGAAGTCGACGTCGTGGCTCAGTCGAAAGAGCACTTCGCCTTTGACGGCGAGGGCCTCCTCGAGCCGATGCCGGCCGTATTTCGTCCGGAGAGGATACGGATGCTCGAGAAAAAGGAGGGGCTCGCCGCGGCCGCGATCGATCTCGACGGCCGGGGCAGGAGGCTTGACCGTTGTCTTGGCCCCGGTGAGGGTGATGAGCTTCTCGAGCTTCTCCTTGACCGAGAGCCCGTCATTGCCCGAGAGGCGGGACCAGGCCTGCTCCACGGATGCGGACCGCGGACGGACGCGCGCGCCCTTGCTCTTCTTGAGGAAATCGAGTTCGTCCTTGATGCCCATGGCCTTCAACCGGATGACTCCATGATACACGAAGCCGGGCGGGACCTCAACGGCGGGCGGCTTGAAAATCCTCCTTGCCAAGAGCCGTCAAAACGAATAAAAAAGAAGGATGATCATGAACGAGCGTCGCAGCTACGTGGCATTCGACCTGGGCGCGGAAAGCGGACGGGCGATCTTGGGAACTCTCGACGGCGGCCGGGTCGTCCTTCGGGAAGTCCATCGTTTTCCCAACGCGATGATCTCCCTGTTCGGTCGCCTCCATTGGAACCCGTATGCCCTCTACGCGGAGATCGTCGAGGGATTGAAGCGAGCCGCGGCCGTCTGCCCCGGCGGGATCGACAGCGTGGCCGTCGATACATGGGGGGTGGACTTCGGCCTGCTCGGCCGGGACGGTTCGCTCCTCGGCCTGCCGTTCGCCTACCGGGACCTCCGCAACGTCCGGGCGATGGACGAGTTCCTTGAAAAATTCCCGCGGGAAAAAGTCTACGAGCTCACGGGCATCCAGTTCCTGCCCTTCAACTCCCTTTTCCAGCTCCACGCTCTGGCCCGTGAAAACCCCGAGCTCCTCGACCAGGCCTCCGACCTGTTGTTCATGCCCGATCTCCTGTCCTATTTTCTTTCCGGCCGGAAGATCACCGAAGCGACGATCGCTTCGACGTCCCAGCTCATCGACCCCCGTCGCGGCGGCTGGAGCCCCGAGCTTATCGCCGCCCTGGGCATCCGTCCGGCCATTCTCCATGACCCGGTCCCGCCCGGGACGATCATCGGCCGCCTCCTGCCGGGGCTCGCCGCGGAGACGAGTCTGCCGGACATCCCCGTCGTCGCGACGGCCAGCCATGATACGGCCTCGGCCGTGGCCGCAGTTCCGGCAAGCGGTCGGAATTGGGCTTACATCAGCTCGGGAACCTGGTCCCTGATGGGCATCGAAACGGCCGCTCCCCTGATTACGGCGGAGACCCGGCGCCTGAATTTCACCAATGAAGGCGGGATGGGCGGCCGCATCCGGTTCCTCAAGAACGTGACCGGGCTGTGGCTGGTCCAGCAATGCCGCAAAGCCTGGAGCGCGGACCGCTCTCTGAGCTATGACGAGATGAGGGAGCTCGCCGAAGGCGCGCCGGCCTTTCGGTCGTTTATCGATCCCAATGCCCCCGATTTCCTCAATCCTCCGGACATGCCCGCGGCCATCCGGGAATTCTGCCGCAGGACCGGGCAGGAAGTGCCGGCGACGCCGGCCGCCATCCTGCGCTGCGCCTTGGAGAGCCTTGCCCTCGCCTACCGCCACGTCCTCGACGACCTGCGGCGCGTTTCCCCGGAGCCTATCGAGAGGATCCACGTGATCGGCGGCGGAAGCCGTAACACGACGCTCTGCCGGTTTACCGCCTCCGCCACGCGCATTCCGGCCGTGGCCGGGCCGGTCGAAGCCACGGCGCTCGGCAACGTCCTGGGCCAGGCGCTGGCCCTCGGCCGGCTCCGTTCTCCGGACGCCATCCGGTCCCTCGTCGCCGAGACGGCCGATCCGACCGTTTACGAGCCCGGCGAGGCGCCCGCCTGGGAGGCGGCCTACGACCGCTTCCGGGAAATATTGCCGCACCCGTGAGATTGTACTAAGATGGCCCCCGTCAGCAAACATCCGCTTCAGCCGGAGGAGGAAATCATGAACGACGCCCGCATCGAGGACCGCTACCGTTGCGCCCGGGAGATTTATGCCGAACACGGTGTGGACACCGAACGGGCCTTGGGCGAGCTGAAGTCCGTGCCGCTCTCCGTTCACTGCTGGCAGGGCGACGACGTCGGCGGCTTCGAGCGCCCGGACAGCGAGCTGGCGGGCAGCGGCCTCCAGGTGACGGGCAGCCACCCGGGCAAGGCACGCACGGTCGGCGAGCTCCGGGCCGACCTCGGCGAGGCCTTTTCCCTGATCCCGGGCTCGCACCGGGTGAACCTTCACGCGATCTACGGCGAATTCGGGCGGGAGGCGGTCGACCGGAACGCGATCGGGCCCGAGCACTTTCGCGGCTGGGTGGAATGGGCCCGGGAATCCGGCCTCAAGCTGGACTTCAACTCCACGTGCTTCGCCCATCCCCTAGCCGCATCCGGCTTCACCTTGAGCCATCCCGACAAAGCCGTCCGCCGGTTCTGGATCGATCACGTGAAGTGCTGCCGGAAGATCGCCGCGGCCATGGGCCGCGAGCTCAAGAGCCCCTGCCTGCACAACCTCTGGATTCCCGACGGCAGCAAGGAGGTCCCCTTCGACCGGCTCGCCGCCCGGACCCTCCTCAAGGAAGCGCTCGACGAGATCTTCGAGGTCGAATACAGCCCGCTCCATATGAAGGACTCGCTCGAGAGCAAGCTCTTCGGCATCGGCTCGGAGTCGTTCGTCGTCGGCTCGCACGAGTTTTACCTGGGCTACGCCCTGTCCCGGGGCAAGCTCATCTGCCTCGACCTCGGCCACTATCACCCGACCGAATCCGTCGCCGACAAGGTCTCGGCGATCCTGCTCTTCTCTCCGAGCCTCGTCTTCCACCTGAGCCGCGGCGTCCGGTGGGACAGCGATCACGTCGTGATTCTGAACGACGAGATCCGGGCCGTCACGGAGGAGATCGTCCGAACCAAGGCCCTCGACCGGGTCCACATCGCCCTCGACTACTTCGATGCGTCGCTCAACCGGGTCGGGGCCTGGGTCATCGGCGCCCGGGCCGCGCTCAAGGGCCTCCTCGCCGCGCTGCTCCTCCCGGAAGCTGAGCTCCGGCGCGCCGAGGCGGCCTCGGACGGCTTCCGCCGCTTGGCGATTCGCGAGGAGGTTGGGACTTTGCCCCTCGGCGCCGTCTGGGACCGCTTCTGCCTCGAAGCCGACGTGCCGACGGGCGGCCGATGGATGGATGAGATCGCCCGCTACGAGCGCGAGGTCTTGTCCGCCCGAACGACGCCCTGAGGCCGGGCCGCGATTGATTTTCGCCTGGAAATGTTTTATGAATAGCGCGGCATCAACGATCTGAGGATCTCATTACGATCAAAACCGAAGGAGTGCTCGGCTGGGCCGCGGGGACGGAGGGGGCGTCCGACGCCAAAACCCTGGCGGCCGTCAAAGAGATCCTCGTTGTCCTCACCCAAACCATCTCCCAGATGAAGCTCTATCCCGGCGGCCACTCCTCCGCCGCCCATTTCCGAGAGCTGTTCATGGACAAGCTCAGCGCATACTTCCGAGACGCCGACGAGCTTGAAATCGAAATCCTGCAAAACGCCTTTCTCTTCGAAGGGGAAATCGCCTACCAGGACGAGAACGTCTTGCGGAGCCTCCCCTACCTGTTTTTCAAAGACGGAATGAAGAAATTGGCGTTCCTCCGGGGGCTCGATACGGATGAGATCGAGGCGTTTCTCGCGACAGTCCGGGAGATCTCCCTCCTCCCGATCGATGTGGGCGATATCGTGGACGCCCTCTGGCAGCGAGACTTGGCCCACGTCCGGTACTTCGCGCCGGATGACTTCCTGGAATCCAAGGTGACGGTCCAGCAGCGGATTCCGTCCCAGTTCCAGGTGAAGCCCGAAGAGCTCTACGCGGGGCGGATCGATTTGAAGCCCTCCGACGTCGCCGAAATGTTCGCGCGGATGAGGTCCGCGGCGCAACCCGTCGCCCAGGAGGAGATCGACTACGCCGCCCGGTTCGCACCGCTTGACGAAGCCGAGATGCGGACGCTCGAATCCACCGTCGAGGGCCAGCGCCGCATCGCGCCGGACAAGGATTTCCTGGACTTGACGCTCGAGCTTCTCAACGTCGAGGAGCGCTTCGAAGTCTTCTCGGGGATCCTCGCCTTCTTGAAAAAATTCCACGCGGCCCAGCTCCAGGCGCATGACTTCGTCCACGCGGCCCAGATGCTCGGCCAGATCGGCCAGATCAGCCGAGAGGTCGAGGGGAAGGCCCCCGCCAAGGCAAATGCGGTCGCCGACTTCATGACGGACCTGGAGGAGTCGTTTCCCGAAAAGGCGCTCCTCAAGGCCGCCTGTGAGAAGAAGATCATCGATGCCGAGAGCTTCTTTCTTTATCTGTCCCGGGTGGGATTGCCCGCCCTCAAACTCGGTGCGGAGCTCGTGAGCCACGGCCCCAACGAGGATGTCCGCAGCCGGGCCCTGCGCTTCCTCGAGGACATGGGGCGGGGGGATCCCCAGGCGCTGTCCAGGCTGGCCCAGGACTCACAGCCCGAATTCACCCGGATCGTCATCGGCGTCTTCGCCAAGATCCGCGACCCGCGGGCCATTCCCCTCCTCGGCGAAATCACCGGCTTCAAGAACAAGATGAGCCGGCTACGGGCGATCCGGGCCCTGGCCGCGTTTCCCGACCTGCCCGCCCAGAAGATCCTGACCAGCCTGCTCCGGGACGACGACGAGGACATCCGGACCAAGGCCGCCGAGGCGGTCAGGCTGGGCGGCGATCCGACGACGGTGGCCGAGCTGATCCAAAGCGCGTCGCGGAAGAATTTCCTGAAAAAATCCTCGGCCGAAAAGGCGGCGTTCCTAATGGCCATCGGCCGAAGCGGCTCCGCCCAAGCGGCCGCGTTCCTGAAGACGATGGCCCTCAAGCCGGCGCTCGTGGAGCGCCGTCGGATCCGCGAGACTCGGCTCGCCGCCGTGGCCGCGCTCGAGGCGCACGGCGGGCCGGAAGCGATCGAACCTCTCCAGAGCGCGGCCCGGCGCGGCTCACGCCGCGTCAAGGCGGCCAGCCGCGCGGCGCTCCTGCGCCTCAAGTCGGCGCCCGGCGAGGGCGATGAAAATCGACCATGAGCCAAGACGACCAGAAATCTGCGGTCAGCGCTCGCGAGGCCATGGGAGTTTTCGTCAATTTCCATGTCGCCTACCGGCAAGCCCGCGTCTATGAGCAGAACAACGTCCAGTTCCAGGAGCGCATCCGGCTTCTTTTCGACACGTTCCAGAAGATCCTTCAGACCGGCGAGGAGGTCCAGATCCGGATCGTCCAGGACTCCGTTTTCCTGAACCAGATCCGCCTGAAATTCAATTTCTCGAACTTCCACGTCTACCTGTTCATTCTCGAAGAGTTCAAGAACTGGCGGATCGGCGCGGCGAGCTTCCTGCCGGGCCTGACCGAAGTCGAGATGCAGAGCTTCATCATCTTCTTGTCCAAGAAGCTCCTCCCCCAGAGCAACTCCTTCGAGCGGCTGGCCGAGGATCTCCAGGCGGCAGCCTTCGCCCACATCCGGCTGGAGAAGATCCCGGCGGCCGAAGAGGTCAAGCTGGTGGGCCAGAACGCGGTCCCCATGTATTTCCTGGGCATCTACCATCTCAAGGAGATCTTCGACGCCCGGCACGGGGTCCTCAACCTGCATATCACCAAGCGCTGGATCCAGTCGATCGTCAACCTTCTGGCTCTCGACGAATCGATCCTCTTCGGGATGACGACGATCAAGAACTTCGAGGACTACACGCTCAACCATTCGGTCAACGTCTGCGTCCTGGCCCTATCGCTCGGCCGCCGGCTGGGTCTGTCCCGCCGGGAGCTGATCGAGCTCGGGATCAGCGCCTGCCTCCACGACGTTGGCAAGTTCGAGATCCCGAACGAGATCGTGGACAAGCCGGGCAAGCTCACGTCCGACGAGCGGGCGCTCATGGAATTGCACCCGCAGCGCGGCGCGGCCCGCCTGCTCCAGACGCGGACCGCCCAAGACATGCCGGTCTCGGCGTTCGTCGTGGCCTTCGAGCACCATCTGACGCCTTCGCTCGGGGGCTATCCCAAGTACCACTGGCGGCGGGAAACGTCGCTGTTCAGCCGGATCGTGAAGATCGTCGATTACTACGATGCCATCACGACCAAGCGGGTCTACCGGCCGAAGACGTTCACTCCCGAAGAGGCGCTCCGGCTCATGGTCGATCTGAGCGGCAAGGAGTTCGATCCGATCCTCCTCAAAGCGTTCATCAACATGATCGGCGTCTATCCCATCGGATCGCTCGTGGTCCTCGACAACTGCGAGATCGGGGTCGTCATCCAGCCCAACGCCAACGCCGCGTTCGTGAAGCGGCCGAAGGTGAAGCTGATTTCCGACACCCGAGGCAACAAGCTCGACGGCGGCATCGTCGACCTGGTCGAGCCGAGCGGGACGGCGAACGGCTTCAAGCGGTCGATCCTCATGTCCCTCGATCCGGACCAGTACGACATCCACGTCTACGATTATCTGCTGAGCCAAGCCCAGCCCGGAGCCGCGGGCCGGGCAAAACCGGAGGGTAAGCCTTCGGCCGTCCGGCCTACCGCCCCTTGAAGCCGCGGGCAAACGCCGCGTCCGCTAAAGAAACCTAAAAAAGGTATTTTTTAAAAAGCCGGGCCGCCGCGGCATAGGCGTCGACCGTGCGGTCGATGGCCGCGGCGTCGTGGGCCAGGGAGATCGCCCCGCCGCCATGGACGACATTCACATCCTCGGTGAGCAAAGCGATCTTCAGGATGTCTTCCTTGAGCCGGACATCGGACAGGGCCGGATCCCACACGTCCTCGGCCGCGGCGTAGGCGTGCTCCGTCCTCGGAAAGTTGACCATGAACAGCGAGCTGCCGGGCACGACGTCGTTGCCCCGGCCCGTGCAATGGGCCTCGATGCCCTCCGCCCGGAACGCGGCCTCGACCCGCGTCCGGACCGCGTCCCCGGACGCGGCCAGCCGGGGATAAACCGTCCCGGCGTGGTCGAAGAGGTATTTCAGCATCACGTACCCGGACCGCATGTACTGGGGGTGCGAAGAAAACGTCCCGCCCTCGAACTTGGCCTTGATCTTGCTCTTGGCGCCCTTGCCTTCGAGGATCGCCGCCTTGCCCTCGACCGCGGATACGGCGTGCCCCCCGCCGATCAGCTTCCCGAAGGTGCTGATATCGGGCTCGACGCCGTAGAGCTTCTGGAGGCCGCTCGGGCAGAAGCGGAAGCCGGTGATGATCTCGTCGAAAATCAGCACCGCCCCGTATTTTTCGGTCAGGCGCCGCGCGGCCTGGAGGAAGTCCCGCGTCGCAGCGATGAAGCCCCCCACGCCGAGGAACGGCTCGACGATGAAACAGGCGATCTTGTCCCCGGATTTCTTGAAGAACCGTTCAAGCCGGTCGACGTCATTGAACCGGGTGACGTGCGTAGCGCGCAGCATGGCCGGCGGGATGCCCGCGGAATCCGCGGCCCCGAACCCCTCGCTGCCCCGGAAATTCACGCCTTTCAGGAGATAGGGCGAGGCCCCGTGCCAGCCGCCTCCGATTTTCAGAATTCCCTCCCGGCCGGTCAAGGCCTGGGAGAGCATGACGGCCGACATGGTCGCGAGGGCGCCCGACGTCGTGAACCGGATCTTATGGTCCCGGTAGCCGAGGCGGGACATGATCAATTCGGCGAGGCGAACCTGGCTTTCGCCCTCGAATCCGGTGTGGAGGGAGCCGTGCTCTGGATCGAACCGCCGGAATTCCTTCTCCAGGACCTTGGGATTGTGCCCGAGGACGTTGGCGTAATGTCCCTGCCAGTAATCGAGGTAGGCATTGCCATCGAGGTCGCGGACGTAAGGCCCGTCCGCCGTCGCCATGAAAAAGGGATACGGCGAAAACAGCCGGATGGAATGGCTTCCGCCCCGGACCATGACCTTCTGCGCCTCGCGGAAGAGCCGCAGGCTCTTCGGGGTTTTCTTTCGGTATCGGGCCTCGAGGCGCGCAATCAGCTTGGCCGACTTGTCTATCTTCATGTTTTTCACGGAGTTGTAAAAGGAAATCACTTTAGCAGTGTCCGGGGCGCTTGTCAAACAACCGGCCGGCCCATATAATTCCCGCCGCCGCGCCGCCGCCTTTCCCCGGCGCGACTCTGGAGATGACCCATGGACATGCTCGGCAAGGACGTTCGCGAAGCCACCCGAAAAAGATTCGACGCGGAGCTCGCGGGCCCGGTCACGATGCGCCATTTCACGGGCAAACAGAGCCGGCTCGTCCTGCCCGGAGCCCTCCGGAGCCAGGACTGTTTCTTCTGCCGGGAGACGCGACAGCTCCTGGAGGAGGTTGCCGCCCTCTCGGACAAGATCGATCTCAAGATCCTTGACTTCAAGGCCGAAGCCGAAAAGGCGGCCGCGTTCGGGGTGGACAAAATCCCAGCGACGGTCCTCGCCGGGGCGCTGGACTACGGGATCCGTTTCTTCGGCATTCCCTCGGGCTACGAATATTCCAGCCTCGTCGAAGCCCTCATCGACGTCTCCCGCGGGACGTCGTCGCTCAGCCCGAAGGCCAAGGAAGCCCTGAAAGCCGTCGACCGCAAGATCCACATCCAGGTCTTCATCACCCCGACCTGCGCCTATTGCCCGCAGGCGGTCCGCCTGGCCCATCAATTCGCTCTGGAGTCACCGTTCATCACCGCCGACATGATCGAGTCGCAGGAATTCCCCGAGCTTTCCGACCGGTTCAACGTCCGGGGGGTACCCAAGACCGTCGTCAATGGAATATATACGATCGAGGGCGCGGCCCCGGAGGACACCGTCCTCGAGACCATCCTCAAGGTTCTCGCCTGAGCCGCGTCCCGCTCCCCGGAACCCGACCGCGGCGCTTGACATTCATCGTCCCCGGGAGATATGTTCGAATCCCCAAGGAGGACGCATGAGAAATCCAGGCTTTCCCAAGACTCCTCGCTCCCTGTGCGCGGCCCATCCAGGAATCAGCCGCCGGAGCTTCCTGGCCGGCTGTGCCGCCTGCGCCGGCGCCGCCGGCATCCCGGGCTTTCCGGATTGGCTCCCCGCCGCGCCCCAGGCAGGCCGGATGCGGATCCGCGTTTTATATGCCCTCCACGGGCCGATCCAGGAGGTTCCCGACTGGCCGAACAAGGGCTTCGATTTCCGACCGTTCATGGAACGGACGAACGCCGAGCTCGCCTCCCGGTTCCGGGACATCTTGTTCCTCCCGGTTATGGCTACCGGCCCCGAGCAGGCTCAGAAGATCCTCGAAGGGGACGCCGGAGCCGGGATCGACGGGTACCTCGTCTTCCAGATGAACTGCTGGAACCGCGTGGCCCAGACGTTCGTCGCCTCGGGCAAGCCGGTCCTCTACGCCGACTTCCAATTCGGGGGCAGCGGCGGGTTCCTGGTCTACACGGCCGGGTTCCTGCGAGCCGGGACGCCGAATCTGGGCTATGTCGCATCGTCCAGGTTTGAGGACTTGGCGGCCGCGATCAAGTGCTTTCCCGAGGCAAAAGCCGCCGGGCCGTCCTACGACTTCGCCCGGGCCACGGCGAAGATCCGGGGAAGCCTGACTCCGAAGCCCGGCGGCCTCGTTCCCCGGCCCGACCCCGTCCGGGCCGCATCACCGGACGAGGCGATCCGCCGGATGAAGGCTTCCCGGGTCCTTGCGGTCCAGGGGCCCGAACCTTCCCAGGGTACCACGGTCATGGAGATTCCCGTCGACTACCTTGCCTTTTCCGAAGTCAACGACGCTTGGGCGAAGGCGGACAAGGCCGAGGCCAAGACCGTCGCCGACCGCTGGATCTCGGGCGCGTCCCGGATCGAAGGCGTCAGCCGGGCCGAGATCGAGAACTCGGCGGCCATGTACCTCGGCATGAAGGCCGTCCTCAAAAAACACGGGGCGAACGCCATCACGATCAATTGCCTGGGCGGCTTCTACGGTGGCCACATCCACGCCTATCCCTGCCTCGGCTTCCACGAGCTCAACAACGAGGGTCTCGTCGGCGGCTGCGAATGCGACGTCGCCTCGACGACGACCATGGTCGTCGGCGGGATCCTGTCCCAGGGGCGGCCGGGCTACATCTCCGACCCGGTCATCGACACCGCCAAGCGCCGTATCATCTATGCCCATTGCGTCGCCTCGAATAAGGTCTTCGGCCCCTCCGGGCCGTCCAATCCCTACCAGATCCTGACGCATTCCGAGGACCGCCAAGGCGCGTCGCTCCGGTCGATCCTCCCCGCGGGCTACATGACCACGAGCATCAAGATCTCGAATGAGCGCAAGGAGATCATTTTCCACCAGGGCCTGTCCATGGACAACGACCCCGACGACCGGGCCTGC
This sequence comes from Candidatus Aminicenantota bacterium, assembly GCA_003141555.1. Classification (GTDB taxonomy): domain Bacteria; phylum Acidobacteriota; class Aminicenantia; order Aminicenantales; family UBA4085; genus FEN-413. The sequence goes on along the minus strand of PLMN01000029.1, from coordinate 205,667 downwards.
CGGACGAAGCTCTCGGCCGAGCCGGTGGGCGACATCGAAAAGCTGTTCACCCAGTGGGACCGCTGGGGGTGGCACAGGGTGACGTTCTTCGGCGATCTCAAAAAGCCGGTGAACGCCCTGGCCGAGGCTCTCGGCTGGACGGTGGCCAAAGAAGCCTGAGGCCCGGAAACCCGGGCGACAGGGCGAACGCCCCGCTCGGCGGCCCGGCGAAGAGGGTTTCCTCGGCCAAATTGACTTCCTGGCGGGGGGTGCTATAATAAGCGCCTTTCCATGACCACCCAGAAGAAAAAGCCCAAAAACCGAGTCTGCGTCATCGGCCTCGATGGCGTCCCCTACGGCCTTCTGCTCGACCTCGCCAGGAAGGGCATCATGTCCTCCCTCGGCCGGATCATCGACTCCGGGCACCTCCACAAGATGAAAGCCAGCCTCCCCGAGATCTCCGCGGTCAGCTGGACGGACTTCATGACCGGGACAAACTCCGGGACGCATGGGATCTTCGGCTTCACCGACCTCAAGCCCGGGAGCTACGAAGTCCGATATCCCAACTACCAGGATATCAAGGCTCCGCCCTTTTGGGACACGCTGGCTGACAGGGGCGTGAAATCGATCATCATCAACCAGCCTTCAACCTACCCCGCCCGGCCGCTGAACGGCATCCTGATCTCCGGGTTCGTGGCCATCGAGCTCGGCAAAGCCGTCTATCCCCTTAATCAAAAGGCCGTCCTGGAGCAGATGGGCTACCAGATCGACATCGACACGCTGAAAGCGCGGGAAAACGTCAACATCCTTTGGGATGAGCTCATCAAGACGCTCATGGGCCGCCAGAAGGCGCTCAATCACTACTGGGAGGAGGAGTGGGACTATTTCGAGCTCGTCCTGACCGGGACGGACCGGCTCCACCATTTCCTCTGGAACGCCTACGAGAACCCTTCCCACCCCCACCATCAGAACTTCCTCGAATATTACCGGCAGATCGACCGGTTGATCAACAAGATTTACACCTCGTTCCGCAAGACCGCGGCCGACGAGGAAAACATCTTCTTTCTCTCGGACCACGGCTTCACCGGTATCCGCCAGGAGGTCTACCTCAACGCCTGGCTCGAAAAGGAAAAATTCCTGAAGTTCACCACCGTCCTCCCCAAGGGCCTTGAGGACATCTCGCCGAAGTCCGTGGCCTTCGCCCTCGATCCGGGTCGCATTTATATCAACCTCAAGGACAAGTTCCCCCAAGGCTCGGTCAAGCCCGCCGACGCCAAGGCGATCAAGGAAGCGATCATTCGCCGCCTGTCCGCTCTCGAATTCGAGGGCCGGAAGGTCATTCGGAACGTCTTCCCCGCCCGCGAAGTCTATTCCGGCCCACTCGTTTCCAAGGGTCCGGACCTCATCGTGCTCTCCGAGCCCGGCTTCGACGTGAAAGGCTCGGTCAAAAGAAAGGAAACCTTCGGCCGGACGCCCGGGCTGCAGGGCATGCATACCTGGGACGACGCCTTCTTCCTGGCCAAGCACGATTTCGGCGAGGCGCTGGCCATCTCGGACATTTCGAAGATCATCATGGACCGCTTCTGATGACGAACGCGGCTCGGGAGTCCGACCCGAAGAGCGATAGCCGGGAGGGCGGCCGAAGAACGGCGCTCGTCCGGCTGCTGGCCGTCATCCTCTTCGTCCTCGGCGCGGGACTTCCCCTGGCCGCGTATATCGGTCCGGGCGCCGGGTTCGCCTTCCTCTCCTCGTTCCTCGTCCTGTTTCTGACCTTTATCCTCGCTATCTTTTCCTTCCTGTCGTGGCCGTTCCGCTTCATTTTCCGGATGATCCGGGGGAAAAAAGCCTTCCAGAAAAGCCGCGTCGACCAGGTCGTCATCGTCGGTCTGGACGGCATGGCCCCGGAGCTGGCCGAGAAGTTCATGGCCGAGGGAAAGCTCCCCCAATTATCAAAACTCAAGGCGGAAGGCTTCTACGGCCGGCTTCGGACGACGACGCCCGCCATCTCGCCCGTCGCCTGGTCCTCGTTCATGACCGGCTCCAATCCTTCCAAGCACAACATTTTCGACTTCCTCAGCCGCGATCCCAGGACTTATCTTCCTGATCTCTCCTCGGCCCGCATCGGGAAACCCCGGAGGACGCTTTCGCTCGGGAAATACAAGGTCCCGTTGTCCAAGCCCGAGATCCAGGGGCTCCGCAAGAGTGTCCCCTTCTGGAAGATCCTGGGCGAGCACGGGATTTTCAGCACCGTCCTCCGGGTGCCGATCACGTTCCCGCCCGAGAAATTCCGTGGGCACCTGCTATCCGGCATGTGCGCGCCGGATCTCAAGGGCAGCCAGGGGACGTTCTCGTTCTACACGTCCGACCCGGCCAAGGTCCAGAAGCATGAGGGCGGGGTCGTGTTCCCGGTCGAGGTCAAGGGCGACCGGGTCGACGGCTTCCTCTCCGGGCCCGAAAACACGATGCTCAAAAAGCCCGTCGAGATCAAGCTGCCGTTCCGGGTAAGGATCGACCGCGCCCGGGACGCGGTCCATCTTGAAGTCTCGGGACAGAAAATGATCCTGGCCCGGAATACGTTCTCCCCCTGGACGCGGATCACGTTCCGGCCCGGCCTCGGAATCAAGATCCGGTCCATCTGCAAATTCTACGTCTCCCAGATCTCGCCCCATTTCGAGATGTACGTCACCCCCCTCAACATCGACCCGGAGAAGCCCGCCCTGCCGATCTCCCACCCGTTCATCTATTCGGTCTACCTCTCAAAGCTCCTGGGCGGCTTCATCACCCTGGGGGAGGCGAACGACACCTGGGCGCTCAACGAAGGCGCCCTCGACGAGCGCGCCTTCCTCGAGCTGACGTATTCCAACCACAAGGAATGGGAAAAGATGCTCTTTAACGCCCTGGACAAGACGCGCCGGGGCATGGTCACCTGCGTCTTCGAAACGACCGACAGCATTTCGCACATGTTCTGGCGCTATCTCGACAAGGATCATCCCGCCCTGAAAAAAGGCCCGGCCGCGATGGGCCCCGAGGTCATCGAGGATCTCTTCCTCAAGATGGACGAGATGATCGGCCGGGTCAGGGCCAAGATGTCGCCGAACGGGGCCCTGTTCATCATGTCCGACCACGGCTTCAAGCCCTTCCGCCGCGGGGTGAACATCAACTCCTGGCTGTTCGCGAACGGATACCTGGCTTTGAAGGATAGCGCCGACCGGAGCGGAGAATGGTTCAAAGGCGTCGACTGGGCGCGGACCCGGGCCTACGCCCTCGGCTTGGGCGGGATCTACATCAACCAGAAAGGCCGCGAAGCCGAGGGAACCGTGACCGCCGGGGCCGAAGCCCGGAGCCTCCGGGCCGAGCTCGCGGAAAAGCTTGGCGGACTGAAGGACGTCGCTTCGGACGCCACGGCGATCAACAAGATCTACGACAAGGACGAGATCTACGCCGGCCCCTACAAGGACAACGCCCCCGACCTGATCGTGGGCTACAATTCCGGCTACAGGGCCTCCTGGGACGGCGTCACGGGGATCGTGACCGGGACCGTGTTCGAGGACAACGTCAAGGCCTGGAGCGGGGACCATTGCATCGACCCGGCCTGCGTCCCCGGCGTCCTCTTCTCCAGCCTCAAGCTGGCCGCGCCCTCGCCCTCGATCATGGACATCGCTCCGACCGTCCTCGAGCTCTTCGGCTTGCGGCCGCCGGCCCATATGGACGGCGCGTCGCTCCTGGCCGGTGCGGGGGCTTCTTCCCCCAAAGGACGAACGACATGAACCGCCGCGATTTCATCAAGGCCGGGGCCGGCGCCGCGACGCTCCTCGCCCTGGGCCCGCGCGCCGACGCGGTGATGCGGACCGCCGGCCGGAAGGCAACGCCCCGGAAGGTCCTCATCCTCGGGTTCGACGGCATGGACCCGAAGATGACCGCCCGATGGATGAGCGAGGGCAAGCTTCCGGCGTTCAAGCGCCTGGCCGCCCAGGGCGGCTTCTCCCCCTTGGGGACGAGCATCCCGCCCCAGAGCCCGGTCGCCTGGTCGAACTTCATCGCCGGCACGAACCCGGGCGGCCATGGGATCTTCGATTTCATTCACCGCGATCCGAAGACCTATTTCCCGACGTTCTCGGCCTCCGCGACCGAGGGCTCGACCAAGACGATCCGCCTGGGCAACATCGTCTTCCCCATCAAGAGCGGCTCGGTCCGGAACCTGCGCCAAGGCAAGGCGTTCTGGCAGGTCCTCGAGGAGCACGACGTGCCGGCCACGGTCTTCAAGATCCCGGCCAACTACCCGCCTGTCGACAGCCGCCAGAGGACCTTCTCGGGCATGGGCACGCCGGACATAGTGGGAACCTATGGCACTCTGAACTACTACACCACCGAATCGAAGCTCGTGAACGAGGACATCGGCGGGGCAACCGTCCACCAGGTCTACGTCATCGGCAACCGGGTCGACGCCAAGCTCCCCGGCCCGATCAACTCCTTCAAGCCGGACAGGCCGGCCGCCGAGATCGACTTCAAGATTTACCTCGACCCGTCCAATGCGGTTGCCCGGATTTCCATCCAGGGCCAGGATTTCCTCCTCCGGGAGAAGGAATGGAGCGGCTGGAAGAGGGTAAGCTTCCCCCTCATCCCCACCCAGAGCGTCGGCGGCATCTGCATGTTCTACCTCAAGGAGATCCATCCCGAGGTCAAACTGTATGTCTCCCCGATCAACGTCGACCCCGCCCGGCCCGCGCTGCCGGTCTCAACGCCGACCTCGTACGGCGAGGACCTCGAAAAGAAATTCGGCCCATTCTTCACCAAGGGACTCCCGGCCGACACGAGCGCCCTCGAAAACGACATCCTCAACGAGGAGGAGTTCCTCCAACAGGACGGCTTCGTCCTCGAAGAGAGCCGGACCATGCTGGACTACGAGCTGGGCCGGTTCGAGGCGGGGCTGCTGTTCTACTACATTTCGAGCACGGACCAGCGCCAGCACATGTTCTGGCGGCTCTTCGACGAGAAGCACCCGGCCTACGACCCGGCCCTGGCCAAGGCCTTCGGCGGGACGATCGAGTCCACGTACCGGCAGGCGGACGAGATCCTGGACCGCGCCCTGGGCCGGATCGACAAGGACACGATCGTCCTGGTCATGTCCGATCACGGCTTCAACCCTTATTACCGGAGCTTCAACCTCAACACCTGGCTCCGGGCGAACGGCTATCTCAAGCTCCAGAACGAGTTCAAGGAGGAGGACCTCGACTGGGCCTTCGCCGGGACGAACTGGATGAAGACCCGGGCCTACGGCGTCGGATTGAACGGCCTCTACATCAACGAGAAGGGCCGGGAATCCGAAGGCATCGTCACGACCGGCCCCGACAAGGACAACCTCGTCCGGGAAATCGCCCGCAAGCTGGAGGAGTTCCGGGATCCCAAGACCGGCGAGAAGGTCCTGGCCCGGGCCTATGTGGCCAAGGACGTCTACACCGGGGCCTACGTCTCCTCCGCCCCCGACATCATCCTGGGCTTCAACCGGGGCTACCGGATTTCATTCAAGTCGCCGCTCGGCCGCGTGCCCAAGGACATCCTCGAGGACAACAAGGCGAAATGGAGCGGGGACCACATGGGGGCGGCCGAGATCATGCCGGGCATCGTCCTCGCCAATCGGCCGGTCGCGGCCGAGCGGCCCGCGCTCTACGACGTGACGGCGACGATCATGGACGTCTTCGACATCGAAAAGCCGAAGGAGATGATCGGGAGCTCGCTCTTCAAGAAGGGAGAACCGGGATGAGCCAGGAAAAGATCAAGATCGAAAAGGCGTTGCTGGACAAGGTCCGCAGATTCGCAGAGATGTCCGGCTATTCCTCGGTCGAGGAGTTCGTCACCCATGTCCTCGAGAAGGAGATCGCCAAGATCGAGGAAGCCGACTCCGAAGAGGAGATCAAGAAGAAGCTCAAGGGGCTGGGCTACATCGGCTGACCAACGCCATGGCAACCTTCAACGCGGTCATCGGCAGCCTCTTCGGCCTCGCGGTCCTGCCCTTCCGGGCCATGAACCCCTGGCTGGCGATGATCGTCATCTCGGTCCTGACCGGGCTCCTCATGTTGGCCGTTTTCCGTTGGACGTCGAACCAGGAGGGGATCCATCGGGCCAAGGAAGCCATCAAAGCGCATCTTCTCGAGTTGCGGCTCTACAAGGACAGCATGGCCCAGCAGATGCGCTCTCAGGGCCGGATCCTGGCGGCCAACGGCCGCTACATCCTCCACGCCCTCCGGCCGATGCTGGTCATGATCGTCCCGGTGATGCTCATCCTCATCCAGCTCAACTTGTGGTTCGGATCGCGGCCCCTCGCCCCGGGCGAGACGGCGATCCTCAAGGTCAAGTTGGCCGCAGGGCGGTCTCCCCTCGCCTCGGACATCTCGGTCGATGCGCCGGCGGGAATCATCGTCGAGACACTTCCCTTGAGAATCGAAGAGGAGCGGGAGATCGACTGGCGGCTTCGGGCCGCGGCGCCGGGCGTCTACGATCTCACCCTGAAAGCGGGCTCGGACTCGTTCACCAAGAGCGTGCGGGTCGGCGGGAGCCTCCTGGCCCCGATTTCCAACGTCCGGCCGGGCCCGTCGTTTCTTGATCAGGTTTTCAATCCGGGGGAAAAGCCGCTGCCGCGCGCCCTGGCCGTCGAATCGGTGGAGGTGGATCATCCCGAGCGCCGCTTGCCCCTCCTCGGCCTGCGGCTCCATTGGCTCATCGCCTATTTCGCCCTGTCCATCGTTTTCGGCTTCGCCCTCAAGGGCGTCTTCAAGGTCGAGATCTGAGCCGCCCCGCCCGCTAGGGCGCGTTCAGGACGAACGGCAGGTTCCTCGTCCGGAGCTTCAGGGAAATCTTCATCTCCTCGCTCCGGCCGTCGCTGTCCTTGATCGGATACGTGACCGACATATCCTGGACGGTCTCGATCTGGGGCGCCGGCGCTTCCGGCTTGTTCTTCTTCGTGAAGAGGTCCTTCAACAGCCCGTAGAGATAGCTGATCGCGGCGGGGATATCGACGGAATTGTTCAGAGGATTGGCCTTTTCGCTTCCTGGCAAGGCGTTCGAGTTCCAGCCCCACGTATTCGTGTTCACGGGGACACCGGTCTTCCAGGAAAGGGGGGTCTCGGTCTTGTGGCTCGTCATGACCAGCTCACCCTCGACATACATCGAGACCGTGTAATCCACGGGCCGGCCCCGGGCCGGCGCGGCGGCCGGCCTCGGAACCCTCGCCGGGACCGTGACCTCGACGTCGAGGTCGATCTCCTTTTTCAGGATCAGGTTGCCGGATTTCATCTCCAGGAGAAACGTCCGGCTCCCCGGATTGAGAAAAAGCTCCGCCGCGTCCAGGCCGAGGATGTTGACCCCGGGCTTGAACTGTCCGGCTTGGAGGACGGTTCCGCGCAGCGAAAACTTGTAATACGCGTCGGACGAGATGTCGAGAACGATCGGCATGAGGCCTTGGGGAATGAACGCCTCGTCGCCGATCCCCCGGACGAGGGCGATCTCCGAGACGAAGGGGTATCTCATTCTCCAGACGTTCAGGTAGCCGATGATGTCCGTCTGGTTCAAGAAATCAAGGAAGACGAAGCCCGAATCCTTCCCCCGTCCCTTCTCGAAGAATTCGAAGATCCAGCGCATCTCTTCCGGGGCGTCGCCCCGGCGTCCGGCGCACAGGGCCAGGATCGCGGCCGCGTCGGGCTTTTCCGCCGGGTCAATCCAGTCATAGATCGGGGCCAGGGAATCGGCGATGGCCTTGTAGTTCTTTCCCTTGGCGAATTGTCCCGCGACGTCCTGCCGCCATTGCTGGGCCCCAAGGGCGCCCGCGCCCAGGACGATGGCGAAGACGAAGGCAAAGATTCGCTTAGGTGCCATATTGAAACACGAAGACCATATCCAGAGAAGATTTGGGAAAATCCGCAGGCAGGGGCGGGAACGGCCCGCTCGATTGGAGGGCGCGGAGGGCCGCCCGGTCGAGGGCATCGACATTCGACGGCGTTTCGATTTCGACGGCCAGGAGATCGCCGTTCTTGGCCATCATGACCGAGATGCGAACTTCGACCTTGTAGCCCGTATCCTCGGGATTGTCGAGCGTCCAGTTCTTCTGGATCTTGGTCATCACTCCCGAGGCCCAATTCGTCAGGTCATACCTGGCGACGTTCAGGGTGACGCTGCCTCCCCGGCCCCGCCCTTGACCGCCGCCGCCTCCCCCGCCTCCCGCCGACCGCCCGACTCCGCTCCGGCCCGAAGGAGGTTTCATTCCGGGCTCGGGCCTCAGATAGGTCGAAAAATTTATGTCCGACCGGCTCCGATAGCGGCCCGGGCGGAGGATCTCATCGATCGATGTCTCGGCCGGCTTGGAAAGTCGAAGCTGGCTTCCCAGGGGATACGTCAACGCGAATCCGGACGAAGCTCCGGGCGGGGCGGCTCCGGCCTCGCCGCCTTTGCCGGTTCCAGGCTCGCCGGCCGGGGCTCCCGGAGGACCCGCCGGCGCGCCGGGCTTCCCGCCGGCCTCCCCCGCCCCCTCTTTTAGCACCGCTTTTTCGCCCGGTTCCTTTATCGTGTCGACGACGGCTGTCCCCGGCGCCGTCCGGCCCGGCTTGACGACCGGCGGCTCGGCTCCCCGGAAGTTAAGGCCGCCGGCCGGGGGAACCTTGAACGGGACGGATTCCTTGGGGAGGAAGACAACCGTCGCCACCCCGCTTTTGTCATACCGATAGAGGCGGTAGCTGATCCGGGCATGGATGAGAAAATAGAATCCTACGGCATGAATGGCCGCCGAGATCAGGAGAATGGCGGCTTTGCTTATATATTCAGACTTTTCGTCTCGGATGGTCGACTCCTTGGATATTTTAGCACAAATGGGCCTCTTCGAATCTAATCCCCGGAGGCCGGAAAACGTTACATACGCTTTCGGCCCGGGCCTCGAGGACGGAGATCCAAGAGCTTCTGACCGCGGTTATTTAGCGGTTATTTAAAGGTCAGGACGACCTTGTGGCGGACATATTCGCCCTCCCGGCCGGCCGGAATCCGGAGGACGAGCTCCGTACCCTTGATCTCCGCCCCGGCCGCTTCCCGGATGAGCCCCGGACCGGCTATCGGCAGGCGATAGGTCTCGCCCGCCAGGCCTTCGACGGTCACGATCAATCGGCGATCCGCATAGTCCTGCTTGAGGATCCTCAGCCCGCAGCTTGTCTCTCCCGTCCTGGTCTCGTTGGCCGGAGGGAGGATTTCCGGGACGCTCTCCAGGGTGAATTCCAGAACGTCCTTGGCGGAAAGCGCCGTTTCGATCACCGGATGGACCGCTTGAGCGGGCGAGGCTGAGACAGGCGACAGCCCGACGCTCCGGCCGTTCACCCGGGCGGTGATGACCCGGGTCCCCGGGCCGAACGCCGGGGAAAAAACGATCCTCCAGGGCGCGGACGTCTTCCGGCCGGCCTCCAAACGGACCACGTTTCCCGTCCGGCGATACAGGAACGAAAACGTCTCGGCCCCGACCCGGCAATTCTCTACGTCGACTTCACTCCAATCGGCGGGAAAGCCGGGCTCGAAACGGATTTCGCTCTTCAAGGCGTCCCCCTCCAGACCAAGCAACCCCCTCACCAGCGGAAAAGCCACGCCGCTCGAGGAAAATCCCTGGTGACAGACGCCCTCCTGCGGCCAGACGTTCTGGCTGCCCGAAAAGAGCTCGGTGATATCGCCGAGGGCGTTGTCGAAGGTATGGCGGACGGCGGCTTCCAGAAGATTGTATCCCTGGACGACGTAGTCGTTCTTGAACAAGGCCGTGGCAACCCAACCGGTCAGGAAGGGCCAGACCGCGCCATAGTTGTAGTTCAATGGCTCGTAGTACCGGCTCCCGTTCGACAGCATCCGGACGCCCCAGTCCGTGGTCAGATCGGAGCCGTTGATCGCTTCGAGCGTCCGGCCGCCCCGATCGCGGTCCCCCTGGCCCCAGGCGAGCGGGACCGCGCACCAGGGCGTCAGCTCCTTCACCTGTCCCCCGTCGGCGTTGAAGGCGAACGTGTAGCGGCCGCTTTCGGCGTCCCAGAACTTCGCCTCCAAAGCCTTTTCCGCGCGCGCCCAGACATCATGAGCGGCCGTCTTCGACGCCGCGTCGCCCGCCGCCTCGGCCAGCCGCTCCATGCCGAAGGCTGCCCGAATCCAGGCCGCGGCAAGATAGATGTCGGTCCGGATGCCGGTGAGCGCCCCGAACTCGAGCGCGCCGAGCCCGGCTTTGCCGTTGTCCATCAGTCCGTCGCCGTCGGCATCGGTGGCCTGGCACCAGGCGTAGGCCTTCTTGATCGACGGCCAGCTGGCCTTGATGAATTCGACGTCGCCCGACATCCGGAGGTAATCGTAGCAGGCGGCGATATAAAACGGGGTCGTGTCGCCGTGGATGTACCCGTAGGGATAGTCTTTGAACCAGTTCAGGTAGCCTGCGGCCTGGGACAGCTCATGGAAAACCTTGCCGTCCTCGCGCTGCCACTTTTGAGTGAAGGACAGGGCTTGCCGGACATCGGCGAACGCCCCATAGGCGTTGAGGCTGAGGGAATTCATGAAGGCGTCGCCCCCGAAGAACCAGCCGAATCCCGGCCGGCCGCCCGTGCCCGACGTTCCCAAGCCGGCCACCAGTCCCCGGCCGAGGTCGGGGTTGTCCACGATCAGGTTGTCGTAGGCGACTTTGGCCCACTCGAAGGCCAGGTCGAGATCGGGGTTCGGCGTCTTCACCCGGAGCGTGGTCCGGGCCAGGCGCCGGAAGTGGTCCGCCGCCTCGCGGTAGACGGCCGCGGGGTCCGCGGCCAGCTGCTCGTAAACCTTGCGGACGTCCTCGCGCTTCCCTTCCCCCCCGGCCAGGACGATGGGAATGAAGCTATGCCGCACCGCGGCCGGATCGTCGACGGCCATCTTAAACTGATTGGGCGTGTCCGACAGCATATGGGCCGGCGTGTAGGAAATGCCCTGGGCGGCGGGCGAGCCGACGTATCCGTGGTTCCGGCGGGTGGGCTCACCCAGGAGATAGGCCTTCAAATGATCGTCCCACGAGGCGTATTGCCCGCCCAACCCCGCCGGCCACATGGGCTGGAGGACCGGCAGAAAGCTGCAGACGACGGTCAGGGGCTCGGTCGAATCCACGGCCAGGAGCACCACCGCCCCGGGCGCCTCGACGGCCGCGACAAACGTCGCCTTCACCGAGAACGACTGGTAGGCATAGGTGAGGGTCGTCGCCTCGGGCGTGACGTCGATGAAGCGGACGATATCCTTGGCCGGGATGGGCTGGGTGCTCGAGCCGATCAGGAACGAGATCTCGAAGTTACGGAGCAGCTTGAGCGGGTAGGCCCAAGCCTCGAACGAACCGCTTTCGGTGCCGAGGACGGCGAATTTCCGGCCGACCTTGTCGAAATAGGTGCCCGGCTGAGCCAGGCGGTGAAGGGCGATCGGCGAAGGGTCAAGGGGGAAGCGCGGCACGAGGCCGCCGCCGGCGAGAGCGGCGGACGACAGGACCGGGAGCAAGATCGCGAGAAGTGCGGGGCGCTTGATGTTCATGAATCTTCCTTCACGGCGGCTCGATGGACGAGCACGGCGTCGCCCAAAAATTATCATGGGCGAAGCTCCGTTGCAACTCCGGATGTCCGCCTCATCCCGGCGGAGGCCGGAGGGATATCCGGATCCGGACGATTTCGGCGGTGCTCCCGATCCGTATGGGAGGCCCCCAATTCCCCACGCCCGAGGAGACGTAGTACTGGGTGGCCCCCTTCCGATAATAGCCCAGGGGATCCTCATAGACCAGGCGGTTGATGAGGTTGAAGGGAAAGATCTGCCCGCCGTGGGTGTGGCCCGACATCTGGAAATCGACGCCGTTCGCCCGCGCGTCGTCAAGGTGGCGGGGCTGGTGGTCGACCAAGATCAGCGGGTAGCTCCGGTCCACGCCGGCCAGGACCTCGTCGAGCGGCTTGCGCGGCCGGCCGCCGCTCCGAAGACCGTGGCCGCCGTCCATCCGGCCGACGATGTAAAACGAATCCGCGACGAGGATCGCCCGGTCGACGAGGACGTCGACGCCGCTCCTGGCCAGCCAGTCCAGGCTCCGCTCGACGCCGCCGTAAATTTCGTGGTTGCCGAGCACGCCGAGGACCCCGTATTTCGCCGTGAGCTTCCGGAGCGTGACCGCCATCCGCTCGAGCCCGCGGGGCGTGATGTCGTCGTTGATGATGTCCCCGGCCAGAATGATGAGATCGGGAGCCAGCCCGTTGATCGTCTCTACGATCTTCTCCAAATGGGAGTCGCGCATGATCGGGTTCACATGAATATCTGAGGCGAGGACGATGGTCAATTCCCGGACCGGCCGGGCCGCCTTCGGGACGAAGATGTCGAGATCTCGGACGCGGAACCGGGCGGCGTGGACGGCACCGGCGGCGAGGATGAGCACCGTCGTCGCGAGGACGGAGGCAAGCGCGGCCCGGGCCGCGCGCCGGGGATGCTCGCGAACCGCCCGGGGAAAAAACGGGACGAGGGCGTTGATCGCCCGAAAGATATCGATCAGGAGGGCGAAGAGGATAAGATAGACCCAGGCTGCCAGGGAGATGTTCCCGATGACGACCAGGATCGTGGCTGGGGGGCCCGGGAGCCACGCCAGGAGCATCCGGCCGACGACGAGACTCGCGGCCAGGAATATGGCCGCGCCGAGGCCGAAGATACGCCAGGCGCCGCACCCGGCCAGGGCCCGCCAACCTTTCCGCAGGAGATAAGTCTGGAGCCCGGTATAAAGACCGAGAGCGATGAGCCAGAACAGGGGATTCATCCCTTGAAGGCGTTGAACCAGGCGATCTCGTCGAGCGGCTTACGGATCTGTTCGCGGCTCGGCTTCTTGTCATAATACCCGGCCGCGATCAGCGACACGATCTTGTAGCTTCGCGGAATGCGAAGGAGCTTGCGGGCTTTGCGGAAGCTGAACCACCCGATCCAGCACGTCCCGATCCCCAGCTCCTCGGCCTGGAGGACAAAATGCTCGCCGGCGATGCCGATGTCGATCAGGAAGAACGGGACGCCCTGGATCTGCTTCCCGAGCCGATTGGCCAAGAAATCGAGCCTCGCCAGGACGAGGACGAGGACGGGCGCCTGGGCGGCGAATTTCGTCATGGAATAGAGGCCGGAGAACGCCTCGCTCGAGAACCGGGCCTTGAGGTCCGGATCGTCGATCACGAGGAACCGCCACGTCTGGGCGTTCTCGGCCGACGGCGCCCGGCGGGCGGCCTCGAGGCAGGCCAGGATCTTCTCCCGCTCCACGGGCTGGGGCAGGAAGCGGCGGATACTCCGCCGTCCTTGGACGAGCTGTTGGAAGGGCGTCAGCGTCACGTCTTCGCTCCTTGACGAGAGTCCGGAAGGAAAGACCTTTTATATACCAACCCTAGGACCGGCACAAGGCCGGAGGAGCCGGCGGCCGGGAAGCGTTTGCTCCCGGATTCCGAGTGTGTTATAGTCCCGGAGCAAACCATATTCGCTCCATTTTCGTATATCGATCTGGAGAGGAGGAATCCATGAAAAAATTCGCCGTCGGTTCACTTGCTCTGCTCCTACTGGTCTTCGGATTCGCCGCCTGCAAGAAGGCCGGCGCACCCGCGGCCGGTTCGGCCTCGGCTGCGGACATGCTCTCGATGCTCCCCAAGAGCGTCCAAGGGGTCGTCGTCATCGACGTCCACGCCGGGATGAACACGGCCTTCGTCGACAAGGCTCTCAAGGACGGCAAGGACAACCAGAAATACTTGGATTTCATCAAGGACACGGGGATCGACCCCCAGAAGGACGTCTATTACGCCGTCGTCGGGCTGATGGGATCGGAGGGCTTGGACAAGGCCTCTCCCGCGATCGTCGTCAATCTGAAATACGACAAGGACAAGCTCCTGGCCAAGCTGAAGGAAAAGGCGACGAACGTCACGGAAGAGACCTATGAGGGCCTGACGCTATACACGGTCCCCGAGGGCGACGAGAAAAAACCCATGTCCGGGGTTTTCTATGATTCTTCGAACATCATCCTGGGCGAAGCCAAGGACGTGAAAGCGGTCATCGATGTCGTCAAGAAGGGGGCGGACAGCGTTCTCAAGAATGAGGGCCTGACCACCCTCCTCAAGTCGGCCGACCAGACCGCCATGCTCTGGGCCGCCGCCATCCTTCCGCCCGAGGCGATGAAGGCCGTGGCCGCGCAGAATCCGATGGTCTCCAGCTTGGCAGGCCTGAAGTCCGTCCTCATCGCCCTGGACTACAAGAACAAGGCCCTCAAGATCGAGATCAAGGGCATGGGCGGCGACGCCGAAAAGAACAAGCAGACGGCCGACGCCCTGAACGGCCTCAAGGCCCTGGGGGCCATGGCCGCCGGCGAAAAGCCTGAGATCGGCGAACTCGTCAACAAGATCGAGGTCACGTCGTCTCCCGAATTCGTCAAGATCGCGGCCCTCCTGCCCGAGGAGCTCCTGACCAAGCTCAGCGCCACGGCCGAGCAGACGGTGAAGGAGAAAATGGCCGGGGCCAAGGACGAAGTCGCCAAGGACGAGAAGAAGGTCGAAAAGAAGTAGGCTTCGAGGAAGCTATTCCTCGAAGAGATATTCCTTCCGGGCGAAGGCCCAACAGGCCAGCCCCAAGGCCGCGGCGGTCACGACGGCCAGCGTCACGATCGCCGCGGCCGGAGTGCTGGGCTCCAACTTGAACATCAGAAACGCGAAGTTCCCCTCCCCTCCCGTCGAAATCGGGGGCAGCAGCGACTTGAGGTAATGCATGATCGCGAAGCGCTGCGTCGCGCCCGGGAAATAGGGAACGATATTCTCCCAGCCGAAGCTGAACATCAGACCGAAGAGGATTGATTTCTTGAGGAGGACGCCCGCCAGGGTGAAAAAGGCCGTGTAGGTCAGAAGGCCGAGGGCGAGGACGGCCGCGCTGCGGGCGAGCACGAGCCAGGCTTGGGCGTCCCCCAGCCGGTCGGCGAAAAGAATCACGAAGGCCAGCGTCACGCCGGCCGCCACCATCACGATGAGGAACGATACGTAAGCCGCGTATTTGCCGAGAATGATGGCCGCCTTCGGCACGGCCCGGGTCGTGAGATAGGTCAGCGTTTTCCCTTCGAGCTCCTCGGCCAAGATCGACGTCCCGTAGAACAAGGCCAGGACGAGGATGAGGAACTGGAGATTGAAGGTCAGGATGATGTTGGAGAACACGGCCGGCCCGTCGACCGCCGCCCCGGGCGACAGCCAGGCGTTGACTCTGATGACCAGGGCCGCCAACGCGGGGAGGAAGCTGACCAGGGCGAAGATCTTGGTCCGGCGCGCCCGGCGCACGATGAAAAGATAAAACGAGAAGACGGACCGGACCGAACGGGCCAGAGCGCTCATGTTCCCACCAGGTAATCGAAGACCGCCTGCAGATTGTCGTCGGGCGAGGTGATCTCTTCGATGTCCTGCCCGTTCTCCACGATCAGCCGGGTCAGGAGCCCGAAGAACGCGTCCCGATCCTGCGTCTCGAAGACGACCGTTTCCGCCTCGGGCCCGAATTGGATCGCCCGGACCGAGGGCTGTTCGAGGAGCCCGGAGGCTAGGGCCCGCGGATCGGCGCACTTGACCGAGATCTTGTGGGGATGCTTGTCGATGAGGTCGCGGATGTAGGGAATGTCCCCCTGGGCCAGGATCTTGCCCTGGTGGAGGAGAACGATCGACCGGGTCAGGGCCTCGATTTCGGGCAGGACATGGCTCGAGACGATGATCGTCCGGCCTGCGTCCCTGAGGTCGCGGATGAGCCGGATGATCTTGCGCTTGCTCAGGGGATCGAGCCCGTTCAGCGGCTCGTCGAGAATGAGGATCTCGGGATCATGGGCGATCGTCTGGGCGATCTTCAGGCGCTGGCGCATGCCCCGGCTGTATCCCCGCAGGAGTCGGTCCTTCTCCGCGAAGAGCTCCACGAACCGCAGGGCTTTTTCGGCCCGGGCCATCGCTTCCGTCCGGGAAAACCCCTGGAGCCCCAGGAGCCGGGTCACGAATTCTCCCCCGGTCAGCTCGTCATAGAACGCGTCCTGCTCGGGGCAGAAGCCGATCCGGGCGAAGAGCCCGGTGGCGTTCCAGATCGGGCGCCCGAAGATCTCCACCCGGCCGAGACTCGGCTTGAGCTGGCCGGTGACGAGCTTCATGAACGTCGACTTGCCCGCCCCGTTCGGGCCCAGCAGGCCGGTGATCCCCGGGCCGATCTCGAGCGACACGTCGGACAGGCCGAGGACGTTGCCGTACCATTTGCTGAGCTTGTCCGCGCGGATGACGGCCGTCACTTGATCACCTCGACGCCGCGCGTCTTCCGGACGAGGACGACCCCGCAGGCCAGGACGAGGCCGGCCAGGACGAGGAGCGAATAAATCCAGGGGACTTCGAACGCGGGCTTCACCCGGAACAGGGCGGCCGTGACCTGCTGGAGATCGGCCTTGATTGAAAGCAGGCAGAAGTACGGGTTGTGGAAGATGCCGTAAAAGATGCTGAAGAAGATGTCGGAGAAGAAATATATGAGAAAAATCAGGATCGCCGCATAGCGCCGGTTCTTGCTGAGCGAGGAGACGAGGAGCGTATAGGCCGCGAAAAACACGGAGACCAGAAGCGAATCCAGGACGACGGCCGGCAGGATCCAGGGATAGGCCGTCAGCAGCTTGAAGCTCCCGGCAAAGATGATCTTCAGCAGGATGAAGAGCAGGCCGGGGAGGAGGGTGAACAGAAGGAGGAAGAAGCCGGCCGTGGCCAGCTTGCCGAGAAGGTAGTCGCCTTTGCGGATCGGGCGGGAGAAATAGAGCTGGAGCGAATTGGACCTGAGGTCGTCGGCGATGAGGCCCGCCCCGCCGAGGACCATCATCATGACCATCATGAAGAGGAGGAAATCCCCGCCGAAATAGGATTTGAAATAGAGGGGATTGACCTCGAGGAAGCTCATCGAGCCCTTCCTCCCCTTGAACATGAACTGGAAATCCTCGAGCCGCTCGGAAATGTAAATCCCCACCGCAAAGATGAGCGCCGGCAAGAAGGACAGGGCGAAGGCGAACTTGAAGAACTTGCGCTTGAAGGCCATCTTGATGCCCAGGCGGGAGATCGGCCACCAGGGGAGGCGGCGATCGACGAAATGACCCGTCCAGTGCGTGTAGCCTTGTTCCGCGATCGGCATCAATCCACTCCCACCGTCCGGGCGAACAGGTCCTCGAGCGAGGTCCGGCTTCGGATGAACGTCCGGATCTGGACGCTTTCCCGGACGGCTGCCTCGAAGATCCCTCGTCGGTCCATGTCCGCCGGGAGATAGACCTTGAGAATCCCGTCCTCGGTCTCCTCCACCTTGCACCCCCGCCCGGCCAGGGCCTTGAGGAATTTCGCGTTGTCGCCCTTGGTCGTGATCTCGTAGAGGCTGAACCGGATCTCCTTGAGGGCGTCAATGTCGCCCTGGGCGGCGACCTTGCCCTGGTTCAAGATGACGACCCGGGAACAGGTGTATTCGATATCGGTCAGGATATGGGAGGAGACGAGAACCTGGATGTCCTTTTTCGAAGAGATGTCCTTGATGAGCTCCAGGACCTCGGTCCGGCCCTGCGGATCGAGATTGCTGGTCGGCTCGTCGAGGAAGAGAAGCTTGGGATCGTGGACGAGGGCCTGGGCCATCTTCAGCCGCTGCTTCATCCCGGCCGAGTAGGTCTCGAGGCTCCGGTAGCGGGCTTCGCCGAGGCCGACGTAGAAGAGGACATCGTGGGCCCGCTTCATCGCCTCCTGGCGCGGCATCCCGGACAGCTCGCCGAAATAGGCGGTAAACGTCACGGCGTCCATGCCGGGGATCAGGCAGTCGTCCTCGGGCATATAGCCCACGAGCCGCCGGATCCGGGCCTGTTCGTGCCGGATGTCAAAGCCCAGAACGCGCCCCTCGCCCCGGTCGGGCCGGAGGAACCCGAGGAGGATCCGGAGGAGCGTACTCTTCCCCGCGCCGTTCGGGCCGAGCAGGCCGCAGGCGCCTTCCCCAAGAGAGAGGTCCACGCCCGCCAGGGCAACGACCGGACCGTAGCTGAAACGGAGGTCTTTGAGCTCGATGTTCATGCCCGAATCAATTTCCCTTTCCCGCCTCGGGGAGAGCGGGGCCCGGATGTCCCTCGCTCCAAGATACGGATTCCGGGGGAAAAGGTTTCATCCGCCGGCGCGCGTCCCTTCGCCGTAGACCAAGGCCCGATACGCCTTTTCCACGCGGTCCCAATTCCCTTCCCGGTCGAGGGACCAGTAGCGGCCGAGGACGGTCACGACCTCCCCCGCTCCGATGGCCCGGCATTCCTCCTCGACCTTCTCGACATAGATCGCCCCGCTTTCCGGACGCTCCCCCCGGCGCCCGATGAAGCCGTGGACACAGACGTCCGTCATCCCCGCCGCCCGGGCCATCTCGAGCAGGGCGAAGAGGTGGGCGATCGTGCCGTGCGAGCTGTAGTGGGAGACGATCCCCATGAAATGAAGCTGCCGCCGCGCCGCGCGGGCCCGCTCCATGGCTTCGCGGAAGACGGGGTTGGCTTGGAAGCTGCCGTCGCGGATGGCCCGGTCGATCCTGACCCGGTCCAGGAAAACGCGCCGGCCCGCCCCGAGGTGGAGGTGCCCCGCTTCGGAATTCCCGACCGTACCGGGAGGCATGCCCACGGCCTCACCCGAGGACGCGAGCCGCGCGTGCGGGAAACGCTTCCAGAGCGCGTCGAAATGGGGGGTGCGCGCCCCGGCGATGAGATCGCCCGGGCCACCGTCGCCGAGCCCCCAGCCGTCCAGGATGAGGAGCACGACGGTCCGACCGGCGCCGGGCCGTCCGTTTTCCGGGAGAATCAGGCTTCGACCCGTCATTTCGGCGGGCGGGGCGAGCGAGAGGAGCTCGAGGACGGTCGGGGCCACATCGGCCAGTTCGCCGTCGGCCCGCAAGCCGGAGACGGCGGAGGATCGCGAGAAATCGGCGAGGAGGAAGGGCACCGGGTTGGCGGTGTGGCCCGTGTTGACCGTCCCATCCGCGTACATCCATTCCTCGACCGTCCCGTGGTCGGCCGTCACGACGAGGATCGCCCCGGCCGCTTCCGCGGTGGCCGCGACCCGGCCGAGCGCCTCATCCACGGCTTCGACGGCCCGGAGGACGGCCGGACGGTTTTCGATGTGGCCCACGACGTCGACGTTGGCGAAATTGGCGACCACCAGCCGGATTCCCGGCTCCAGGGCTTTGCGGACGGCCGCCTCAGCCACGAGGCGGGCGCTCATCTCCGGCCGCTCATCATAGTTAGCCAGTCCCTCGGGCGACGGGACGATGACCCGCTCCTCGCCCGGGAAGACGTCTTCGGATTTGCCGTTCAGAAAAAAGCCGATATGGGCCGCCTTTTCGGACTCGGCGACCTTGGCCAGCCGGAGCCCCGCCCGGGAGACGACTTCGGCCAGGGTGTTCCGGATCTTCCCTTCCTTCGGGAACGCTACGGCGACGTCGAGCGTCGAGTCGTATTCGATCATCGTCGCGAAATAGAGGCCCAGGTTCTTCTCCACGGGAAAAGAGGCGAACGACGGATCGGTCAAGCTCCGGGTCATCTCGATCTCGCGCTCGCCGCGGATGTCGTAGAAAATGACGGAATCGCCCCGGCCGATCCGCCCTGCGGGCGTCCCGTCCGGGCGGACCTTGACGATGGGTTCAAGGGCTTCGTCCTCCTGTCCGGCCGCATAGGCCGCGCGGATGGCGGCCCCCAGGGAAAGGCCGGCGGAAGAAACTCTTCGTTCTTGGCTCATGGACGGCAAGGAGTCCTTACTATACATGAACCCCGGCCCGCGACCAAGGGCAGGCGGGAAAATCCGCCTTCCCGCGCGGCCCGGCCTGTATTAGAATACGGATTCCCCCTCTCGAGCCCACCCCGGGGCCGAAGAGGACGGGACGAATCGCCCAGGAGGGACCATGAGAAAACGCATCCTCGCCCTGATCCCGATCATCGCCTGCCTCGGATTCGGCGCGCCGACACCCACGAAGCCGCTGACGTTCGCCGACTTCATCAAGATCAAGCGCGTCACCGACCCGCAGCCGTCCCCCGACGGCCGCTGGATCGCCTATGTCGTCACGGTCATGGACAAGGACGCCAACCGGGGCGACAGCGACATCTGGCTCGTGCCGACCAAAGGCGGCGGCCCCCGGCGGCTGACGTCGAGCCCGGCGGCGGATAACAGCCCCCGCTGGTCGCCGGACGGCAGGAGGATCGCGTTCGTCTCCGGCCGAAGCGGGTCTCCCCAGATCTGGATGCTCGCCATCGACGGGGGCGAAGCCACTCCGGTGACCCATCTCTCGACCGGCGCGACGGGGCCCGTCTGGTCGCCCGATGGCAAGCGCCTGGCGTTTGTTTCCTCGGTCTATCCCGACGCGGCCGACGACGAGGCGAACCGGAAGAAGTCCGAAGCCTGGGAAAAGGGCAAGGTCAAGGCCCGGATCCTCGACGCCCTCTTCTTCCGCTATTTCAACGCCTGGCGGGACGGCACCCGGAACCATGTCTTCGTCCTGGCTCTGGACGGCGGCTCGCCGGTCGACGTGACCCCGGGCGATTACGACGCCCCGCCGATGGACCTGGGCGGCAACCCCGACTACGCCTTCTCCCCCGACGGCCTCGAGATCGCCTTCGTCCGGAACGTCGATCCCGACCTGAAAAAAGGAATCGGGACGAACAACGACGTCTTCGTGACGCCGTCCGGCGGCGGGCCGATCACCGCCGTGACGACGAGCAAGGCCAACGACAACTCCCCCCGCTATTCGCCCGACGGAAAATATCTGGCTTACAAAGCCATGGCCCGGCCGGGCTATGAATCCGACAAGCTGGACGTGATGCTCTACGACCTGGCGGCCAAAAAGGCGGTCAACCTCACGGCCGGCCTGGACGTCTCGGCCGACGAGCTGTTCTGGTCCCGCGATTCGGGAGCGCTGTATTTCACCGCGGACGAGCGGGGCCGCACGGCCCTCTACCGCATCCCGGCCGCCGGCGGGAAGGCGGACAAGATCCTCGACGGGAGGACGTTCAACGGGGTCAGCCTCCTCCCGGACGGGACGACGTTCGTCCTCCTCGACGAGGCCATGAACCGGCCGGCCGATGTCTGGAGCTACGACGCCGCGGCGAAAAAAGCGGTCCGCGTCACCGACACCAACGCCGACCTCCTGGCCGGCCTCGAGATGAATCCCGCCGAGGAATTCTGGTTCGAGGGCGGGGCGAAGGACAAGGTCCACGGCTGGCTGGTCAGGCCGCCCGCGTTCGACGCGGCGAAGAAGTATCCCCTCGTCCTCCTCATCCACGGCGGCCCGCATGGCCCGTGGAAGGACGAGTTCCACTACCGCTGGAACACCGAGATGTTCGCCGCGGCCGGGTTCGTCGTCGGCGAAATCAATTTCCACGCGAGCGGCGGCTACGGCCAGAAGTTCTCGGACGCCATCGTCGGCGACTGGGGCGGCAAGCCTTACCAGGACATCATGAAGGGCTTGGATTACATTCTGGCGAGGAACGCCTTCATCGACAAAGCCAGGGTCGGGGCCGCGGGCGCCTCGTACGGGGGATACCTCATCAACTGGATCGAAGGCCAGACGAACCGGTTCGTCTGCCTCGTCTCGCACGACGGAGTCTTCGACCTGCGGTCGATGTGGGGCGCCACCGAAGAGCTCTGGTTCCCGGAATGGGAACAGCTCGGCACGCCCTGGACGAGCCCCGAGCAGTACGCCAAGTGGTCGCCGAGCTCCTATGTCAAGGCCTTCAAGACGCCCATGCTGGTCGTCCACAGCCAGAACGACTTCCGCGTCCCGCTCGAGCAGGGACTCCAACTGTTCAGCTCGCTGCAGCGGATGAACGTTCCCTCGAAGCTCCTCTATTTCCCCGACGAGGACCACTTCGTCTCCAAGCCCCAGAACGCGGAGCTCTGGTGGAAGACCGTGCTTGACTGGCTGGGAAGCTATCTGAAGAAATAAGCGCGACGGCCGGGCGGCCGCCCCTCAGCGGACGACCTTGAAGAGCCGGCTCCAACGGGCCTTCGGCAGGAAGCTGACCAGCTTCTTCAGCCGATCCCCGACGCCTGTTTTCTGGTAGGCATCCGACTCGGCCTTGTAGGAGAAATAGATCACCCACGGCCGGCCCTTGACGTAGGACAGCGGCAGGAATCCCCAATAGCGGCTGTCCTGGCTGTTGTCCCGGTTGTCGCCCATGGCGAAGATCGATCCCTCCGGGATCGTCACGGGTCCGAAGTTGTCCCGGACCTCGGCCCCGGCAGGATAGATCTGGCCGTCCGCGTGAACCGCGTAGGCCTCATCGAGGGGCTCGTCGTTGATGAAGACATGCTTGTTCCGGATCTCGAGCTTTTCGCCGGGGAAGCCGATCGCCCGCTTCACGTAATCCTTGGTGAGCTCGTTCGGATACTTGAAGACGATGATGTCGCCCCGCCGGATGTCGCGCCGGGGCAGAATCTTCGCCTCGAGCGGGGATCCTGCTCCGGCGTAGACCAGCTTGTTGACGAGGAGAAAATCGCCGACGAGCAAGGTCGGCTCCATCGATCCCGTGGGGATTTGGAACGCCTGGACGACGAACGTCATGACGAAGAAGACAAAGACCGCCGTCTCGGCGATCAGCTCGAAATATTCGCGGAAGACGCTCTGGCGGCGCCGGGGGGCGGCGGGACTCGTCGTTTCAGGCATGTCGATCAGGCGCCAATGTATACCAATTTCCCGAAATCCTCAAGGGATGCCGGGGAATCCGCCGATCGGCGGGCTAGTCCAGGGGCAGGTCGACGAGCGAGAAGGGATCGACCCGGACGTCGCGGATGCGGACCGCCCAATGGAGGTGCGGCCCGGTGGACCGGCCGGTGTTGCCGACCCGGGCGATCGGCTGGCCCCGCTTCACCAGGTCGCCCCGCTTGACCAGAATCTTGGAGAAATGGCAGTAGAAGGTGAAGACGCCCCGGCCATGGTCGATGATGACCGTCTCGCCGCTCAGATAGAGGTTGCTGGCGAGCACGACCCGCCCTGCGTTGGATGCCAGAGCAGGCGTGCCCCACGGCGCCGCGATGTCGACGCCGGCGTGGACCGCCTGGCGCGTCTTGTTGTAGATCCGCAGTTGCCCGAAGTTCGGGAACGGCTTGCGGCCGGGAAGCGGAGACTGGAAGCCGCCCGTCGCCATCCACTCCGGGGTGAAGATGTCGAAGACGGATTGGACGAGGTCCGCCTCGCGCGCGACCCGCTCTTGCTCCTGCGGGGGGGGATTCAGCATCGCTTCCGCGACGTTGAACCGCTGGCGCGGGAACTCCTTGGGTTCGATCGCCAGGGCTTCATCGAAATGGGCGAGCGTCCCGTCGGTCTTCTCTTCGGTCACCCGGATGTCCAGCGGCTCGGCCTTGGCCGCGACATCGATCCCGATCAGGGCGAAAGGCTTTGCCCCCCATTCCGTCCCGCCAAGGACATATTTAGCATCCCGCACCTGGAGCGTGACCCGCCTGACCCCGGGACCGTCTTTGAGGAAGGCCAGAATGGCTTCCCCCGGCTGGAGCGAGCGGAACACGAGCTCCACGGGCGAACCCTGGAGCGCCACCGAATGGGTATCGCCGACAGGCCGCGGTCGCGGGGCCGAGGCGGATGACAAGACGAGGATCCCCGCCAAGGCGAAGACCGACGCCGCTCCTGCGAGCCTCGCTCGGCCGATGCGGTGCTTCATGTCTCGATCCAACCCGCCCATCTTAGAACGAACCGGAGCGTCCTGTCCACGGGATTTTCGCGCCAGGGACGGCGCGCGCCGGCCCGTTCCTAGGATCGCGCATGGGCCATGAGCGAATCGATGGCGTCCAGAGTCTTCGCCGTGGCTCCCTGAAGCGAATCCAGGATCGTCTTGGCCGAAGCTCCCAGGCCGGCCAGCCGGCTTTCATCCTCGAACCGGAACATGGCCGCAAGTTCGTCCGGTGTCCGGACAACCGCCGCGCCTCCTCCCTGGACGAACCACTCGGCCAGATCGGCGAAATTCTCCATGTGGGGGCCGAAGAAGATGGGCTTGCCGTAGAAGGCCGGCTCGAGGAGGTTCTGCCCTCCCCAGGGAATGAGGCTGCCGCCGATAAACGCGGCGTCGGCGAGCGCATAGAATCGAGCCAGCTCCCCGATCGTGTCCAGGATCAGGATGTCCCAGGGCCCTCCGGCGGAAGGCGTCGTCCGGCGGCGGATGATGAACGATCGGCCGGCCGATTCCTTCTCGAAATCCGCGAATTTTTCCGGATGCCGGGGCGCGAGGATGAGCCGGACATCGCCCCGGACTCTGCGCGCCGCGGCGAACGCCTCGAGGAGCGGGCCTTCCTCGCCCCGATGGATGCTTCCCGCCACGACCATCCGTGTGCCCGGAGAGATGCCGAGCTGCCGCTTCATCTCGCTGAGTTCGCCCTCGCCGAACTCGGGCAGCCGCGTTTCGCATTTGAGATTTCCGGCCACGGAGATCCGGTCCGGGGGAACGCCGATCGTCTCCAGGCGCGACCGGTCCGTCTCGGTCTGGACGAGGAACAGCTTGACGCCGCCAAGGAGGGGCCGGGCCAGCCGGCGCAGCCGGACGTACCGCCGGAAAGAACGGGCCGAAATGCGGCCGTTGATCGCCAGGACCGGGCAGCCGGACATTCCCGCCTCCCGGATCAGCCGCGGCCAAAGCTCGGATTCGGCCAGCACAAGGAGGTCGGGATGGAGGCGCCTCAGGAATCTCCGCACCGGCCGGCGCAGGTCGAACGGCACGAAGAAGAGGCTGTCCGCCCCTTCGATCCTCGAGGAAGCCATGCGGTAGCCCGCGTTGGTCAAGCAGGAGAAGCCAATCTCCCAGGAAGGATGGCGCTTCCGAATCTCTCGCACCAGGCTTTGGAGAGACAAGACCTCGCCCACCGAAACGGCATGGATCCAGAGGAACGGCCCCTGCCTTTTCCTCTCCGGGAGCTTGATCCCCATCCGTTCCGCAAAGAACAGCCTCTCGCCTTTGCCCAAGCGGAGTTTTATGAAATACGATGGGAGCACGATCAGAAGAGCGGCGCTCAACAGAAATGAATAGAGGACATACACGGCCCAACGAATATACTTTATATTCTCGGAAGGGGTCAACCCGGCGGCCGCCCAGCGTCCGAAATCGCTTTCATGCCTTGACAATAAGCCCTCATTCGTTGATCATTCTCAAAATTGCTTAAAGGACATAAAAGAATGAACAGAAAGAAAAGGATGATCGCCCTTCTCGGAATCGCCGCGGCAAGCGTCCTCATCCTGAGCGCGCCGGGCCAGGCGGAGGGCCTGAAGCTCGGATTTAAGCTGACGGGTGGAATCAATTATCAGTTTTTGGGAGACGGCGACGCATATCTGCGGGGGCTCAAAGAGCGGACCGACGATTTCATCGCCTCGACCGGATATTCCCTCGATCAATCGGTCACCCCCCTAGTGGCCCATTTGGGCTTGGAGTTCGACGCCGACGCCATCCTCTACCTGACCCCCCAATTCGGGATCAGCATCGGGACCGGATTTATCCGGAACGGAACGCTCTTCGGCTCGGGCACACAGATCATCGGCCACAGCTCGACGACCGAGACGGACGCCAACACCGTCAGCGCCACCGCCGTACCCGTCAAGCTGGGCATTTATTACGCTTTCCACTCCATCTTCGTTCCGACGGGGAAAAGCAGCTTCTATCTTTTCTGCGGGATCGGGTTCTATTCAGCCCAGTTCGCCATGACCGAGAACTGGTCGACCGATACGCTCTACTCGAATTACACGGAGACCTCCAAATCCAACGGAATCGGCTTCCACGGCGGATTCGGGTCCGAGAACTGGATCACCCCCAATTTCGCCTTCGTCTTCGAAATCTTCGGCCGCTACGTCAACATCGGGGGGTTCAAAGGGGACTGGCAATCGAATGACGGCACGACCACGTCGTCCGGTTCCGGGTCTCTCTATTATTTCGAATGGCTGGATTCGAACACCGGGAAATGGTACCCGTCGACGATGATCGCGGCGGTCGCGCCGTCCGGGAGCTCGGTCCGGAGCGTCAGGGAGGCCAAGATCGATTTCTCCGGACTGGGGCTGAGATTCGGAATCAAGATCAACTTCTAGGGGGATCCGGCCGGGAAAAGGCCTGGGCCTATCCCTTGGGGCCGGACAGAAGATCGATCAGGCGCCGGGCCAAGACCTGAGTGAACTGGAGTTTCTGCTCTTCGCCAATGACGATCCGGAGCACCGGAAACAGGCCCGCCGATTCCTGACCCACCCAGGCCATGTTCTGGCGGAACCCGTCGATGTAGAAATCCAGTTCCTGCGCGTCGGCTGGCGACGTGCGCAGGGTAAACATCCCCCCGAGCTGCCCCCGGTCGACGATGGTCACGCGGCATTCGAGGGAGGCGAAGCCGCATTCGACATAAGTCTGGGGCGTCGCGAACGGCTCCTCCTTCTGCGTCGTCTTGTTGAAGAACGTGTGGACCGCAGTTGAGCCGTCGAATTGAAGACCCAGGATATCGATGATCAGGTCCGTGTCGATTTTTTCCTTGAGGCTCTTGTAATCGACGTTTCCGCCTCCCATGACGTTCTGAAGCAGGGCCCGGTCGCGGACGGTATAACCGGCTTGGACGAACGTCTTCTCGATCACGTTGATATAGGAATTGAACCGGTCCGCCTCCGTCACGTTGGCCGGCGGGTTGGGAACCCGGATGACGATTTTGGGCTTAGGGATCTCCTGGAGCATCGCTTTCAGCTCCGGCGTCGATACGATTTCGCTGCCGAGGGCGATATTCGGCTTGACGGTGCCGAGATTGAACGACATGCACGACATCGCGGCGGTGGCGGCAAAAAGAAGCGCGGCGGTCTTGGCCAGTCTCATCATCATTCCTCCCGACCCGGCGCCCGGGTCCGCTCTCCCATCATCCCGCCGGAATCTCGCGGCGCGCCGGGAACTGCACCGATTCATGCTATCTGGGGACGCCGGCCGTGTCAACCGCCGGGAGGAACGTTCATCAATCCGCTTCCCCGCCCATCGCCAAGATTTCGGTTGCCAGATCCGTCGATTTCTGGTAGAATAACCGAGAAAAAATAAAAAAAGCCTAGAGACAAAGGACAAAAGATCATGGCAGACACGCAAGTCGCGGCCTCCGGGGCCGAAGGCGAAAAGGAAGCCGGGAACAAGAAAATCAACAAGATGACCCCGGCCGAGATCGACGTCAAGCTCAATGAGCTCAAGACTTCCCAAGGCGGACAGAAATCGCGATACGCCCGTCAGCTCATTCAGCGCAAGAAGGCCCTCGGATCCTGATCCGGCCCTCCGTATCCTCCCGTCCCTCGTGTCCCGTACGGCCTCTTCAGCCCCTTCCTCCATGCCGGCGACAAGGCTCAGCCCCGCGCGCCGGGGTTTACATTCCCGGGCTATTTTGCTAAGTTATCAATGATTTAAAATAGGAGATATAAGAAAGTGTTGATGAAAGACAAGAAAACCAAGATCATCACCGAGAACAGAATCCAACCGACGGATACGGGCTCGGCTGAGGTCCAGATCGCCCTCCTGAGCGAGCGCATCACCCAGCTTTCCCAGCATATGACCGGCTTCAAAAACGATCATCATGCCCCGACCGGCATGCAGAGGCTCGTCGGCCAGAGGAAGAAGCTCCTCGCCTACCTGAAGCGCGAGGATTCCGGACGCTACGAAAAGCTCATCCAGAAGCTTGGTCTCCGCAAGTAACGGACGCCCGACTCCCTCCCATGACCCATACGATTAGCCTGGAAATCAATCGCAGAATCCTGTCCATCGAGCTTGGAAAGATGGCCAAACAGGCGGACGGCTCGGCGATCGTCCGCTACGGCGACACGATCATGTTCGTGTCCGCGACCTCGCGCCGGGAACCCAAGGAGGACAAGGATTTTCTCCCTCTCACCATCGACTACCGTGAGAACACCTATGCCGCGGGCAAGATCCCGGGCGGCTTCTTCAAGCGCGAGGGCCGTCCCTCGGAGCGCGAGATCCTGGTCGCCCGCCTGATCGACCGGCCCGTCCGGCCGCTTTTCCCCGAAGGCTACTTCAACGACACCCAGGTCGTGGCGCTGCTCCTCTCGGCCGACCTCGAGAACGAGCCCGACACCCTGGGCATCATCGGGGCCTCGGCCGCCCTGTACTTCTCGGACATCCCGTTCACCAAACCCATCGGGGCGGTGAAAGTCGGCCTGATCAACGACCAGTACGTCATCAACCCCACGGCCAAGGAACTCGAACAAAGCCCCCTCAACCTGCTCGTCGTGGGGACCGAGGACGGCGTCTGCATGCTCGAGGCCGGAGCTAAGGAAGTGGACGAGGAGAAGATGCACGGCGCCATCGCCGCGGCCCTCGATCCCATCCGCCAGATCATCGAGCTCCAGAAAGAGCACTACCGGGCGATGGGCATCACGAAGCGCGCCTTCAGCCCCAAGATTCCGGACCCGGCCAAGCTCGCCGAGGTCGAAGCCAAGATCGGGCCCTCGCTCCTGGTTGCCTTTCAGACGCACGGCAAGAAGGCCAGCGAGACGGCCGTGACCGACATCAGAAAGGCCCTGATCGAGTCCATCCCCGAGGAGGACAAGAACGGCCGGGCGGAAGCCAAGGCGATCTTCGAGCGGATCGAGGAAAAGCTCGCCCGCAAGCTCATCCTGGAACAGGGCGTCCGTGTGGACGGCCGGACATTCGACGAGATCCGCCCGATCTCGGCCGAAGTCGGCCTCCTCCCCCGGACGCACGGCTCGGCCTTGTTCACCCGGGGCGAAACCCAGTGTCTGGCCACGGTCACCCTCGGCACGCCCGAGGACGTCCAGAGAATCGACGGCCTGGGCGAAGAGACCCACAAACGGTTCATGCTTCATTACAACTTCCCGTCCTTTTCCGTCGGCGAAGTGGGCTTCCTCCGCGGGCCCGGTCGCCGCGAGATCGGCCACGGGGCGCTCGCCGAAAAATCCATCCTCCAAGCCATGCCGGACGAGGAGAAGTTCCCTTACACGGTCCGCATCGTTTCCGACATCATGGAATCCAACGGATCCTCGTCCATGGCCACGGTCTGCGGCGGGATCTTGTCGCTCATGGACGCAGGCGTCCCCCTGACGATGATCGTCGCCGGGATCGCCATCGGCCTGGTCGAGGAAGGCGATCGCCACGCCGTCTTGACGGACATCGCCGGCCTCGAGGACCACTTCGGCGACATGGACTTCAAGGTTGCCGGCACCGAGCGGGGCATCACCGCCGTTCAGATGGACCTCAAGATTCACGCTCTCAGCCTGGACCTCATCCGCGAGGCCTTGGCCAAGGCCAGGATCGCCCGCCTCCAGGTGCTCGAGAAAATGAAGGCGGTCATCGCGGCCCCCCGCCCCGATATCTCGCCTTACGCCCCCCACATCTACACCATGTTCGTCAGCCCCGAAAAGGTGGGCGAAGTCATCGGACCTTCCGGCAAGGTGATCAAGCGGATCGTGGCCGCCACCAAGGCCAAGATCGACATCGACGAAACGGGCAAGATCACGATCGCCTCGACCGACATGGCGGCGGCGGAGAAGGCCAAGCAAATGATCAGCGAGATCACGGCCGAGGCCGAGGTGGGTCGGACGTACACGGGCAAGGTCGTCCGCATCGAGGAATACGGCGCCTTCGTCGAGATCCTGCCCAACCTCGTCGGCTTGATGCACGTCTCCGAGATCGCCCATCAGCGCACCGCGAGCGTGCGCGACGTCCTGAGCATCGGCCAGACCATCAACGTCAAGGTCCTTAACGTCGAAGAGGGCGGCAAGATAAAACTCAGTATGAAGGCCCTCATCGAGAACCCGAACCCCGAAGGCGGCTCCAGCGCCCCCGAGGGCGGGTACAACCGGGACCGCGACTCGCGCTATAAGCGACCCCACGGCGGGGGCGGCGGCCGCGGCGGCGATCACCGGAAGAACCGGTACTGACCGCGCCGGCGGCGCGCGTCCCGGGGGGCCTTCCGGAGGAGTCGAGGTCCGTGCATATGGCCGAGATAATCCGGCGGAGATCAGGGTTCACCCTTGTCGAAGTCTTGGTGACGGCGGCCATCATCGCCATCCTGGCCGGGGCCGTCCTGCCCATGGCCAAGATTGCGATTCAGCGGGAGCGCGAAACCGAGCTCCGGCGCGACGTCCGGGCGATCCGGGAGGCCATCGACGAATACAAGAAGTTCGCCGACGACAAGAAAATCGAGTTCGAGGCCGACACCGACGGCTATCCGCCGACGCTCGACGTCCTGGTGAAGGGGGTCAAGCTCAAGGCCGATGCCAAGGGCAAGACGAGCTCCGACAAGATCATCAAGTTCCTGCGCCGCATCCCCCGCGACCCCATGACCCCCTCCGGCGAATGGGGCCTGCTCTCGAGCCAGGACGCTCCCGACGCGACGAGCTGGGGGGAGGAGAATGTGTTCGATGTGTATACCAAGAGCCGGGGCAAGGCCCTCGACGGGACCAAGTACCGGGACTGGTGAGGAACGCATGCCCCGCCGCTCAACCCGAGGCTTCACCTTGATCGAGATGATCATCGTCCTGACCCTCATCGGGATCCTGGTCGGCCTCTCTCTCCCCCACTACCAGAACTCGGTGAAGAAGGCCCGGGAGACCGTGCTCAGGGAAACCCTCTTCCAGCTGCGCAAGCTGATCGACCAGTACCACACCGACAAGGGCAAATATCCCGCCTCGCTCGAGGCCCTGGTCGACGAGAACTACCTGCGCAAGATGCCGGTCGACCCCATCACCACCAAGCCCGACACCTGGATCGAGGTCAAGGACCAGCCCTCGATCGACGAGCTCGTCCAGCCGGGAACCGAGTTCGGGATCTTGGACGTCAAATCCGGGGCCGAGGGCAACGGGCTCGACGGGACGCCCTACTCCACATGGTGACCCGCCTCCAAGCCGGCACCACGATGGTGTTGTTGCTCGTCCTCGTCGCGATCCTCTCCGTGGGCCTCCTGGCCGCGGTGCCGGTCTGGGAAACCCAGGTCCGGCGCGATACCGAGGAGGAGCTCATCTTCCGGGGCTTGCAGATCGTGAATGCGATCCGTCTTTATCAAAAGAAAAACCCCGGACGATACCCTCCCTCGCTCGAGGAGCTCTACAAGAAGCGCTTCCTCCGCCGGCTTTACAAGGATCCGATGACTCGGGAGGGACGCTGGGACATCATCGTCCAAAACGACAACCGCTTGCCCTCGAGCGGGTCCGCCGCCGCTCCCGGCGGGACCTCGGGCGCGCCCGCCCAGCTCATGATCGTCCCGGAGAAAAGCCTGGCGGCCATCGAGACGCCCCGCATTATCGGCGTCGTCAGCCCGTCGACGCGGGCCTCCATCCGGATTTACGACGAACAAGAGTCCTATGACCAATGGTTCTTCTACATCGGGCAGGACCCCAAGAAAACCCCCGAGGTCGTTTATTACGACCAGCGGGACAAGAAATGATGCGCCCCATCCTGATCGTCGCCGGCGAGAAATCGGGGGAAAACTACGGCGCCGCGGTCGTCCGCCGCTGCGCGGCCGAGCTTCCCGGCGCCAGATTCTTCGGGATCGGGGGGACGGCCATGGCCGAGGCGGGCGTGGAGATCCTCTACCCGATGGAGGATCTGGCCGTCGTAGGGCTCGCCGAAGTCGTGGCTCACCTGCCGCGGATCCGCCGGATCTTCAGGGGGATCCGGGACCAGGTCAAGGCGCGGATGCCTGCCGCCGCCCTGCTCATCGATTCCCCCGATTTCAACCTCCGCCTGGCCAAGCGCCTGAAGGCGCTCGGGGTTCCGGTCCTTTATTATATCAGCCCGACCGTCTGGGCCTGGCGCAAAGGCCGGCTGTCGACGATTAAAAAAGCCGTCCGGAAGATGTGCCTGATCTTCCCCTTCGAGGAAAAAATCTATGCGGACGCGGGCATCCCGGCCAGGTTCGTCGGGCATCCCCTGTTCGAGCGCGTCCGGACGGCGTTCGGACGCGAGGAGTTTTTCCGCAAATACGGCCTCGATCCCTCCCGGAAGCTGATCGCCGTCATGCCCGGCAGCCGCCGGAGCGAGATCCGCTTCCATATGAGCGTCTTGGCCGACGCGCTGGCGAGAATCCGCGACCGGGTCCCCTGCCAGTTCGTTCTCATCCAGGCTCAGGACCTGGACGCGCGCGCCGTCCGGGAAGCCCTTCCCGCGGGCGGGCCCGAGGTCGCGATCCTCGACCGCGACGCTTACGAGGCCATGGCCGCGGCCGACGTCGTCTTGTCCGCCTGCGGAACGGCCAACCTCGAGGCCGCCCTGCTCGGCGCGCCGTTCGTCGCGTTCTATAGGATCTCGCGGCTCACGTACGCCCTGGGCCGCCGCTTCGTCCGCATCGGCGATTACAGCATCGTCAACATCCTCGCCGGAACGAGGATCGTCCCCGAGCTCGTCCAAAAGGATTTCACCGCGGAGAATGTCGCCCGCGAGGGGCTGCGGCTGCTCGAGTCGGCCCCCGACCGGGCCGAGATGATCGCCCGCTTCAAGGAGATCCGGAGGAGCCTGGGAGACGAGCCGGCTTCGGCGAACGTCACCGCCGAGCTTTCCGCGCTGGCCCGAACCTCGGCCTTATAAGGGCGACCGGAGCTCGAGCCGCCGGTCGATCCTGATCTGGATGACGAAGAGGACCGCGGCCAGGAGATTGCCGACTACGATCCGCGCCCACAAGTAGAGATCAAACCGCCCGATGAGCGTGGTCGCGACCATCAGGACTCCGAACGTCCCCGACCCCAGGAACGTCCAGCCGCGCATGATCCCCTTGTTCGCCCGATAGAACGCGTCCCGGCCGGCGGCGGACGCGGGCCGGGGCACGCTTCCCGGCCGGATCATCCTCATCTGGAGCGAAAGATATCTCAGATACAAGCCGATGATTCCCCTCCGGACCGAGCTCCCCGGCTTTCCCTTGAGCCCCTCCAATTCCGCTTTGAGATCGCGGTATTCGAAAGCCACGTCGTGCTTTTCGCCCTTCGCCCGATCCATGAACCGGGACCGGTAATAGTCGACCACGACGGAATGGAAGACGTTGCTCAGCCCGGCGGCGGCGAGAAGAAGGATCCAGGCCGTCCGACGGCCCGGGCCGGGGTCAAGCCCCACGGCCAGGCCGACAAAGACCGCGATCGTAACTACGTAGTCGATCAGGCCGTCGAGGATGCGGCCAAGCGGCGTGCCGTTTTTCTTCAGCCGGGCGAGCTGGCCGTCCGCGCAATCGAGCACCAGCGAGAGGCCGAAGAGGACGGCTCCGAGGACGATGGTCGACGGGCGCCCGAGCCCATAGCCGACTCCTCCCAGGACGCCGACGGCCATCGACAGCATCGTCAGCTGGTTAGGGGTGATGTTCGTCCCGGCGATGGCCTTGACCAGGAGGAAGGCCAGGGGCCGGAGAATATAGAGGTCGGCGAGCTCCTCGACCTCGGTGAGCTTCAGCGTTTTGCGGAATTCCTGGATGATTTTCGACATTTTAAAAAGGAGTCATTATACCCGGTTCGCCGACGCCTGACAAATCGTCGGCGCCGGGCGTCATCGTCTCGGGAGGGCAAAATCGAGCCGATCGCCCGTCTTCAATCCGAAGCGGTCGGCCGCCCCGGCCGGGAGCTCGAGGACATAGAGGCCGGGGCGGGACGGGCCGTAGGACGGGCAGGGATCGGACTTGCAGGGCGGGACGTTCCGCTCGACGTGGACGATGAGGCGGTCGCGGTCGAGCCACAGCATGTCGAGGGGAATCAGCGTATTCTTCATCCAAAACGCGGCGGCGCTCTCCCGTTCGAAGACGAAGAGCATTCC
Source organism: Candidatus Aminicenantota bacterium (assembly GCA_003141555.1). Taxonomy (GTDB): domain Bacteria; phylum Acidobacteriota; class Aminicenantia; order Aminicenantales; family UBA4085; genus FEN-413. Next base: position 171,901 of record PLMN01000029.1, on the reverse strand, counting down.
CTGGTCGGGAAGGAGCCTCTCGCGGAACATCAACCCGCGCGCCCGCTCCGCATCGGTGACCGCAAGCTCGGCGGTGACGGACGATCCCGAGGGGAGATAGATCTTGATGAACTTGTCGTCGGGCCGCCCGGACTGGGCCGCCAGGCGCCCGCCGAGAATAACCAGGAGCAGGACCATCGCCGGAATCCCTCGTTTCATCGGTGCCTCCCTCGGACGGGGCCTACATTCGGCGCTCGTTCACCAGGGGAACGAAGCGGACCGCCAGGAGATCCCTCTCCTCGAATCCTTCCTCCCCGCGCCGGACGAGGATGAGTGTCTGTCCGCCGCTTCCGACGGGGATGATCATCCGCCCGCCCACCTTGAGCTGGTCCCGGAGCGCAGGGGGGATCAAAACCGGCGCGGCGGTGACCATGATCGCGTCATAAGGCCCGAATTCCGCCCAGCCCTCGGCGCCGTTCCCGGTCCTGAAACGGATGTTGGCATAGCCTAGGGTCGAGAGCGTCCCCCGAGCGCCGAGAGAGAGGCTCTCGACGATTTCGACGGTAAAAACTTCGCCGGCCAGCTCCGCCAGGACCGCCGTCTGGTAGCCCGAGCCCGTCCCGATTTCCAGGACGCGCTCCCCGCCTTTGAGGGCGAGAGCTTCGGTCATGAACCCCACGATATAGGGTTGGGAGATCGTCTGCCCCTCGCCGATCGGCAGGGGCTCGTCTTCATAGGCGACATTCTTCAGCGGGTCGGGGACAAAGGCCTCGCGGGGAATCTTGCGCAGGGCGGCCAGGACCCTCGGCTCATGAACGCCCCGGCCGGCGATCTGGCCCCCGACCATCCGCTCGCGCCGGGCGCCTTCGTCGGGAAACATCCGGCTCAATACGCGCGGGCGAAGTAAGCGATGGCTTTGGCCTCCCGCCCGCATGAAATGCAAGTCCGGCCTTCGGCCGCGGGACCTTCGCAGTCCGGGGGAATGACCCGGATCGTGGCCATCGTCTCGGCCTTGATCTTGTCCTCGCATTCTCCCCCACCGCACCACGGGCTCTTGACGAAGCCGCGCCGGTTCTCCAGGATGTCCTTGAAATCGGCATAAGTTTCGGCGACGCGCGTATTGTCGTCCTGGAATTTCAATGCGGCCGCATAGAGCGAGGCCTGGATCTCATCGAGCACGGCCGCGGCCCGGACCGCGAGCTCGCCGAGCGGAACCGGCTCTTTGGCCTTGATATCGCGGCGGACGAAGACGGCCTGCCCCGCCTTGACGTCGCGGGGGCCGATTTCGATCCGAAGCGGGACGCCCCGCATTTCGTGCTCGGCGAATTTCCAGCCCGGGGTGAATTCCTCGCGGGCGTCAACCAGGACCCGGAGGCCCGCCTTCTTCAGGGTCTCCTGGGCGGCCAGGACGGCGGGCAGGACGGTCTCCTTCCAGTTGCCGAAGGCGATGGGGATCAGGACGACCTGCACGGGAGCCACGCGGGGCGGGAGGCGGAGGCCCGAGTCGTCGCCGTGGGCCATGATCACGGCCCCGACCATCCGGGTCGTGGTCCCCCAGGAGGTCTGCCAGACGTACTGCAGGGTCTGGTTCCGGTCCTCGAACTTGATGTCGAAGGCCTTGGAGAAATGCTGGCCGAGGTTGTGGGAAGTCCCCATTTGGAGCGCCTTGCCGTCGGACATCAGGGCCTCGATAGCATAGGTCATCTGGGCCCCGGCGAACTTCTCGCGAAGAGTCTTGCGGCCGGCGATGACCGGGATGGCGAGCTCGGTTTCGCAGAACTCCTTGTACATAGCCAGGATCTTCAGCGTCTCCTCCTCGGCTTCCTGGGCGGTCTCATGGCAGGTATGCCCTTCCTGCCAGAGGAACTCGGTCGTGCGGAGGAACGGGCGGGTCACTTTCTCCCAGCGGACGATGTTGGCCCATTGGTTATACAGGATCGGCAGATCGCGCCAGGATTTGATCCATTTGGAATAAAGGTAGCCGATGATGGCTTCCGAGGTCGGCCGGACGGCCAAGCGCTCTTCGAGCTCCTCATTCCCCCCGGCCGTGACCCAGGCTACCTCCGGAGTGAACCCCTCGACGTGCTCGGCTTCCTTCTTGAGGAAGCTCTCCGGGATGAACAGGGGGAAATAGGCGTTCACATGGCCGGTCGCCTTGATCCGGTCGTCCATCAGGCGCTGGATGTTCTCCCAGATGGCGTACCCGTAGGGGCGGATGACCATCATGCCTTTCATGGGCGTATAGTCGGCCAGCTCGGCTTTTTGGACGATTTCAGCGTACCATCGCGAAAAATCCTCGCTTTTGGGCGTTATTTGCTTAACCAGACGCTCGTCTTTGCTCACGTTTCTCTCCGGGGGTAAAATGAAGCGGGCTCATTCTAGCTTCCGGAACCTCCCTTGTCAACTTGAGGCCCCGTCCCCCGCGCGGGGGGCCGGCCCGGGGAAAGGGTGAGGGCGGGGAAAAACAATATCACCCTGGAGTTCATCCATAGGGGTGATTGACCGGTCCGCGCCCCGGCCTTATCCTGAACCCGAAGCCAAGGAAAAGGAATTTGAAGAAAAGGAAGCGCTTATGCTGAAACAGTCTTTTTTGGATCCGGGCGAAGCCGGCGGAGGGCAGGATCCGGGCTTTTCATTTCCCCTGCCCATGTCGGTCCAGGGCGTAAACGCGCACGGCCGGGAATTTTCCGAGGAAACGGTCCTCTCCTTCATCAGCCATGAGATATCGTCGTTCATCCTGAGGAATCCCATCCTGGTCGGCATCCGCCTGAGGCTCATCATCGATCTCCCCGAGAAGTTGTCGCTCGAGGACAAGGACTTGAAGCTCGTCATCAAAGGGCGCGTGGAAAAAGTCGAACCCCTCCGGGACCGGGCCGCATCCCAGAAGATTACGCTCAAGTTTGACGGGAAATACATCATCAAGCCCGAGGCCTGATCATCATGGACGCCGCGAATACAAGGTTGGCCATCCCGATCGGGACGCACGCCCCGAAACATGAGCGGTCTTTCGATCTGGCCCTGCCCGCCTTCGTCCAGGGTCAGTACCCCCAGTCCGGGACATTCTCGGAGACGGCCGAGATCGCCTCGCTCAGTGCCGAAGAAGCCGTGCTCCGACTCAAATCCCCCGTGACCTCCGGGGCCAAGATCCTGCTCCGTCTTCGGATCCCGCCGACGCGTCTCCTCGAAGCGCCCCTGGAATTGAGCCTCTCGGGGATGATCCGGAGCGTCGGATCGGAGATGCCCGGGCGGGGCCAACGGAGGCTCATCTCGGTGCGCCTCGATCGGAACTTCCGCATCCAGCCCGTCGCCCCTTGAAAAGGCGGCGCGGATGAGGGCCGCATCCCGGCCTTTCTTGACAGCCTCGCCCCGTTCGATTAGAATTCTCCCACATCGAGAGGACGGCGGGAACGCCAATCCATCGAAGGGACCGAAAACCGCATGAACAAAAAGAAAGCGCCCCAGACGGAATCCCCGGCCATCCATCTTCTTGTGTACTGCCCCTCGGACCTGATCCTGTCGGGCATCCTCAAGGCCCTGGAGACCGACCCTGACATCGAAGTCGTGGCCATCGAGAAGGCCACGATCGAATCGTTCATGGACTCGATCCGCAAGCTCCTGCCCCATGTCATCCTGTTCGCCAGCACGGAATCGCTGCCCAACATACGCGAGATCTGCAAGGCGATCCGCGAGATCTCGAAGGACCAGATCAAGTCCCAGATGCTTCTCCTGGGCAACATCCCCTCCCACGAGGAGATCGTCAGCTTGATCAACGTCGGCGCCCGGGGCTATTTCGACCTCAACGACCCGTCGGGCCAGCTGCCGGAGGCCGTCCGGGTCATTCACCGGGGCGAGATCTGGCTCCCCCGGGACAAGATGAGCAGCATCATGGACCGGATCATCTCGGTCGTCGGCCGCGACATGAAGGAAAAGACGCTCGACCAACTCACACCCACGGAATTCCAGGTCCTCAAGCTCATCGGCCAGGGCAAGAGCAACGACGAGATCGCCGACATCCTTTTCATCAGCAAGAACACCGTGCGCTCGCACATCAAGAGCATCTACGCCAAGCTCGACACGCACAGCCGGCTCCAGCTGGCGCTCTACGCCATCAATTCGGCTCTCTTTTAATGCGAAAGGAACAGGCCATGAAGACTTCCGCCGTGACCAAGAGCCCGACCCAATCCCGCGCCCGCCGGTCGCGCGTCCCGGCCGCCCCCCGCCGCCGGGAATGGCGCTTTTTCCTCCCCTTGACGGCCGTCATCGAGGGCCTCCGCCCCGACGGGACGGAGTTCCGGGTCAAGGCGAAGCTCGACAACATCAGCTCGGGCGGCGCGTATTTCCTGATCTCTCCGGACGTGACGGTCGGGTCCAAGTGCAAGCTGCTCATCGAGCTGCCCAAGTCCGCGACCGGAGGGCGCAAGATCCAGCTCCAGGTGGGCGGGAAGGCCATCCGGCTCGAGGGGACCGGCGCCCAGAGTTCGAAAAAGGGCGTCGCCGTCCGATTCGGCCGGGATTTCGCGTTCCTCCCGGTCGGCAAATAGCCCCGCCTCCCCCGGCATGCTCATCGTCTCCCTGACCGGCGGCATCGCCACGGGAAAATCCATCGTCGCCGGGGCGCTCCGCCGCCGCGGCTGTCATATCCATGAAGCCGACCTGATCGCCCGCGAGCTCGAAGCGCCCGGCCGCCCCGCCTGGGAGGAAATCGTCGCCCACTTCGGGCGCTCCATCCTCGGCCCCGGCGGGGAGATCGACCGGGCGAAGCTCGGGACGATCGTCTTCGCCGACGCCCGCGAGCGCAAGGCTTTGAACGGCATCGTCCATCCCCTGGTCTTCGAGAACACCCGGGCCGCGGCCGCCCGGCTCGAGGCCGAGGGTCGGGTCCGCATTTTCATCCACGACGCCGCTCTCACGATCGAAGCCGGCTTCGCGGGCTTCTTCGATAGGATCATCGTCACATATTGCCCGCCCGATCTCCAAATCGCGAGGCTCGTTGTCCGCGACGGAATCCCGGTCGAAAGCGCCCGCCGGAGGATCGAGGCCCAGATCCCCGCCGCCATCCGTCTGGCCTTCGCCGATTATCCGATCGACACCTCGATCTCGCTCGAGGACACGATCCAACAGGCCGAAGGGCTTTACAAGGACCTCCTCCGCGACGAGCGCTCCAAGCGCGCGGAGACGGGCCCGGAAAAACAATCGACCTAGGATTCCGGACGCCGCGGATGGGGAGATTGGAGCGCCGCTCCCGGGATCAGCGGCGGCCGTTTTTCAGCGCTGCGGCCAGGAGAGGGACCATGATCTCGTGGTGGCCGAGGAAATAATACCCTTTCCCCGTTCTGCCCAACGGCCTCTTGACCACGTTCTGGGCGGGCCGGTAATGGTGGTTGAAATCGAAGACCGCGGTCGAGAACCCATCCAGCCGGAGACCTGAATTCCGCACGAGCGACACGGCCTTGAGGAAGACCTCGGGTAGGAGGACGGCCGAGCCGATGTTGAGATAAACTCCGCCTCCGTCGAGGGCCGCGACCTGCGCGGCGAACAGCCGGAAATCCCGAAGAGAGGCTTCGCCGATGGCAGCCCCGCTGGCCGCCGGGTGCATGTGGATGATGTCGGTCCCGAGGGCGACGTGGACCGTCACGGGGATCTTCAACCGCCAGGCTTCGCCGAGAAGGCTCGTCCGGCGATAAGGAAACCTGGAGCGGGCGATCATCCGTCCCACGGCCTCGCCCAGACCGAGGCCTTCGGCCGCCCCGGCCGTCACCGCCCCGTTGAGGAACTCGCCCGTCTCGCGGGCCATGCCAAACCGGCCGGTCCGGATGGCGGATTCCACGTCCTCGGAGGTCCGCCCGGCGAAGGCCAACTCGAAATCATGGATGATCCCGGCACCGTTGAGGGCCAGGGCCGAGATCCAGCCCGTCCGCATAAGATCGACGAGGACGGGATTGAGCCCGACCTTGATCACGTGGGCGCCCAAGGCCCAAATCAGGGCTTTCCGCCCCGCCCGGGCGGCGGCCATGCGGCCGGCAAGATCGCGAAACTCGGCCGCGGCCAGGACGTCGGGCAGGCCCCGGAGGAAGCGCCCGATGGAATCGCCGGCTCGGGAAACTTTCGCGGCGCGGCGAATGTCGACCTTGCTCTTCCGCGAGCGGAGGGAGTAGGTCGACAGGACGGCGGGGGGAAGCGGCTTCGCGCGATTGGCCAATGCTCGTCCTCGATCGGGCCGGCCCGAGGGCCGCCGGGATCAATCGCCCGGCTTGGGGGCGATGCTTTTCAATTCCTGGCCGCAGCGGAACTTGATCCGCTTGCCCTGGGTGATGTGGATCTGCTTTTTGCGGCGGATATCGCGGCCGTAGCCCGTCTTCTTGGCCACGACCTTGAAGCTCCCGAAGCCCCGGATTTCGACTTTGTCCTGGAGAGCCAGCGCGTCCTTCAGGGCCTTCAGGATGTTCTCGACGATCGCCAGAGACTTCGCCCCGTTGAATTCGGATTTCTTCTCGATTTCCAGGGCAATGTCGTTTTTGATCATCGATGGATCCTCCGAGAAAGCATAAAATTAGTTTATTGGCCCCTAAAAGTCAAGACATTTATTGACTTGTCCGCGGCTCCTTTCTATAATGAAATCAACATGAAGAAAATGATTTCGCCGTCGCGGAGAACGGCTGTTTTTCACGCTGATTCTGCGGTTCCGGCCGCGGGCGGAGGACTTCCCGCGGACCGCCGGGAGGAGACCGATTAGCCCCATGCCCAAAGATAAACCGTTCCGCGAGCTTCAGTTTTCGAGCGCACAGCTCATCATCGTCTTCCTGGCGATCCTCGTCTTGGGCGTCTTCATCTTCCTGCTGGGCATCTCGGTCGGCAAAAAGCAGGCCCAGCTGACCGCGGGGCCGGGGACGGGTCGCGGCTTGAAGTCGGAGACCGTCGCCTCGAAAGCGCCCAAGCCGGCCGAAGCCTTCCCGGCGGGAAGCGGAACCCAGCCCGCGGGCGCGGTCCCGGAAATAGCGAAGTCCGGAGAGACGGCTGTCCAGACCGCCAAGCCGGAGCCGTCCGGGGCAAAGAAGCCCGAAAGTCCGGCGGGGGCTAAATCCGAAAATGCCAAGCCCGCCTCATCGCCCTCCGGAAAGCCGGCCGATAAGCCGGCAGTGAAGGTTCCGGAAACGAAGGTGGACGCCGCGCCCGAAGCTAAAACAAAACCGGCGGACACGACGACGATCCCCGCGGCCGTAAAAAAGCCAGGGTCTAAGACGGCCGAAGCGCCCAAAGGCCGATTCTATGTCCAAGTCGGCGCCGTGACGGACAAGCCGGCGGCCAAAGGCTTCGCCGATAAGGTTGAGCAGTTGGGATTCCCGGCCGCCGTTCTCGATCCCCTGGGCACGGATAAAAGGACGGTCTTTCGCGTCCGCGTCGGGCCCTACGACACGAAAACCGAAGCCGATGACGCCCAGGGCAAGCTCGCCGCGGCGCTGAAGAAGAAGAAAACCGACTTCTTCATCGTCAAGGACTAGGCCGGCGTCGCCGCCGTTATGACGTTCTCCGATCTCGTCTTCGCCGTCCTGAGCGGGTTTTTAGGGGCGGCGGCCTTTCCCAAGATCGAATGGCCTTTCATGGCCTGGATCGCTCTCATCCCCTTGTTAGCCGTCCTCGCCAGGAAGGGAGCCCGGAAGCGCTGGCTCGCCGGCTGGATCGCGGGGACGGTCTACTATGGAATCCTGCTGTATTGGATCCCCGCCGTGCCGTCCCATTATGCCGGCATGCCCATGACCCTCAGCCTCGGCGTCTATCTCCTGCTCATCCTCGTCCTCGGGGCGAGCTGGGCCCTTTTCGGGCTGGCGTTTGCCTTCCTCCACCGGAGGCGGCCCGGGGCCGCGTTCGCCGCGGCCCCGTTCCTCTGGGTCGGCATCGAGTATATCCTCACCCACGTCCTCACCGGCTTCCCCTGGGGGCTTTTCGGGCTCAGCCAGTACCGAAACCTGCCTTTCATCCAGATTTCGGCCGTTACAGGCATATACGGCGTGTCGTTCATCCTGGTTTTGTTCCAGGGCTTGTTCGTCTATTCCATGCGGACCTCGCGCCGCCTGCCGTTCGCCCTGGGCCTCATCCTCATGGCCCTCGTCCACATCGGAGGATTCCTGAGCATGGGCCGGGTCGCGCCTTCCGACCGTTCGTTCTCGGCGGCCGTCGTCCAGGGCAATGTCTCTTCGGACGTGTATTGGACCCAGACCGGCGCGGACAAGATCATGTCCCTCTTCGAAGATCACATGGCCCTCACCCGCCGGGCGTCGGACCAGGGCGCGAAGCTCGTCATCTGGCCGGAATTCTCCGTGCCGCTCTGCTTTTCCTGCGACGATCCTTTGTATCGGAGCTTCAAGGACGTCCTTGCCCAATTCGTCGAGGAGACCGGGACGACGCTTGTCGTCGGCTCGAACGAAGCGTCGGGCCCCCCCGAGGCGAAGCTTTACTTCAACTCGTCGCTCTGCCTGAATCCGGGCCGCCCGGTCACCTCCTACGCGAAAATGCATCTCGTCCCGTTCGGCGAGTACACCCCTTACAAGAAGATCCTAGGATTCGTCGAAAAGGTCTCGCACGCCATCGGTGAGCTCACGCCGGGCCCCGGACCGACGCTCCACGCCTTCCGGGACCTCAAATTCGGAACCCCGATCTGCTACGAGCTCATCTTTCCCGACCTCGTCCGCCGCTTCACGAAGGCCGGGGCGAACTTCCTGGTGACCATCACGAACGACGGCTGGTACGGCCGGTCCTCGGCCCCCTACCAGCATTTCGCCAACGCCGTCTTCCGGGCCGTGGAAAACCGCCGCTTCCTTCTCCGGGCCGCGACAACCGGGATCAGCGGCCTCGTCGACCCTTACGGCCGGATCCTGGCTCGGTCGGAGATCGGCCTCCAGACTTTCCTCCAGGGAACGGTCACACCCTTGTCCGTCTTGACGTTCTACGCCCGCTGGGGTGATGTCTTCTCCGGAACTTGCTTGACAATCGCCGCCCTGCTGCTTATAGTGGCCTGCTTCAAGAGACGAACATGAGCCCGACGATCAACGGAACGCCCGAACATTTCACCGACCTCGAGGCCAAAGCCCGCGAGCGCTTCGCCAAGTTCGAAGAGCTCCGAGGTTTTCTTTGACTACGAACAGAAGAAAAAGCAGATCGAGGACCTGAACCAGGAGCTTTCCGCCCCTGAAATCTGGCAGGACCAGAAGAAGTCCCAATCCCTCCAACAGGCCAAGAAGCGCTTGGAGCGCATCGTCCAGTCCGTGGCCGGCCTCTTTGCCCGGAAGGAGGAGCTCGACACGCTCCTCGAGCTGGCCAAGGAAGGAGAGGACGTGGACAAGGACTTCGAGGCGAGCCTGTCCGCTTTCGCCAAGCGCCTGGACGAGGCCGAGCTCCAAACCCTGTTCTACGAGGCCGACGACGCGCGCAACGCCATCCTGACCATCCACCCCGGGGCGGGCGGGACGGAGTCCCAGGACTGGGCCTCATTCCTCCTCCGGATGTATCTCCGCTACTCCGAGCGGAAGGGCTACAAGACCGAGGTCCTGGACATGATGCCGGGCGAAGAAGCCGGCCTGAAGAGCGCGACCGTGCGGGTCGAGGGCGACTACGCCTTCGGCAACCTCAGCCAGGAGACCGGCGTCCACCGCCTCGTCCGGATCTCGCCCTTCGACGCCGCCAAACGGCGCCATACCTCGTTCGCCGCCGTGTTCGTCTATCCCGAGGTCGATGAGGATATCGATATCGCCATCAATCCGGACGATCTGCGCATCGACACCTACCGGTCCGGCGGCAAGGGCGGCCAGCACGTGAACACGACGGATTCGGCCGTCCGGATCACGCACATCCCCACCGGGATCGTGGTCCAATGCCAGAACGAGCGCTCGCAGCACAAGAACAAGGCCGCGGCCATGAAGGTGCTCTTGTCGCGCCTCTATGAACTGGAGCGGGAGAAAAAGCTGAAGAAGGTCGAGAAGCTCGAGGATGCCAAAACCGACATCGCCTGGGGCAACCAGATCCGGTCTTACGTCCTCCATCCCTATCGGATGGTCAAGGACCTCCGGACGCGCCTCGAGACCGGGGACACGGACCGCGTCCTCGACGGCGATCTCGACGATTTCATTAAGGCCGCCCTCAAGCTCCGGAAGACAAAGGCCGGCTCGCCCGAGGCGGTCTGAAGGCCGACCGCAAACTCACGCCCCGCCGTTCCCCCCGTCCGACGCTTTGACCCACTCCCAGACGGCGTCCATTTCCTCGAGGGTCGAGGCGCCGAGCTTTTTCCCCTCGGCCTCGAGTCCCGCCTCGAGCTCGGTGAAGCGGCGAATGAACTTGGCGTTTCCCTGGCGAAGGGCGATCTCCGGGTTCAGCTTCAGCTTGCGGGCCACGTTGGCCAGGGCGAAGAGACAGTCGCCCAGCTCCTCCTCGATCCGGGCCGCGTCTCCCCCGCCCATCGCCTCTTCGAGCTCCCCGAGCTCTTCCCGGGCCTTGGCCAGCGCGTCGCCCGGAGCGGGCCAATCAAACCCGAAAGCGGCGACCTTGTTTCCGATCTGGAACGCGGCCAGGAGCGACGGCGCCTGCGGGGAGATCCCCTCGAAATGCGAGCTTCTCCGCTTCTCTTCTTTTTTGCGGCGCGCCCAGGCGTCCAGCACCTCGCGGGAGGATTCCGCCTTTTCGCTTCCGAACACATGAGGATGGCGGCGGACCATTTTTTGGTTGATGCCGCCGAGGGCGTCGGCAACCGAGAAATCCCCCTTCTCCTCGGCGAGCCGGGAAAGGAATACGACTTCCATCAGGACGTCGCCCAACTCCTCGGACAGGGCGGCCCGGTCGCCCCGTACCAGGGCGTCGAGGACTTCATAGACTTCCTCGAGAAAATAATCGGCGATCGACTTCTCATCCTGCTCCCGGTCCCAAGGGCACCCCCGGGGACCGCGCAGGGCGGCCAGGATATTCACCAGCTCCTGGAATCTCGAACCGGCGTCATGGGCGTCGTGCATGGGCTCCTCGCAAAAAGTCGGCGTCTCGACGGCCCATTATATACTTTTTCGCCTTCGGCGGGTCCTGTCGCCGACCAGCGGGGTCGCGATCGTCGCGCCTCCGGCGCATGCGACTCCGCCCTGCCCCACCGGCCTCCGGGAAAAGGGGACACAGAACCCCGATGATGACTTGCTAAGAGTTGACAAGCGTTCTGTGTCCCCTTTTTCCGTCCCATTCGCTTCGGCCGGCGGGGTGCCCCGGTCGGCGCCACCCGCCGGAGCCTTGGCTTGAAATTCGCGGGGGTTCCAGATAAGATGAAACGGCCATGAACCATGAAGCGCATGATGACGGCGAACAAAAGGAATTCCTGCCCCCCCTGGATTTCAGCTCCATCGTCTTCCCTTTTTACACCCAGGCCCTGGTGAAGCTCGGGGTGATGGAAGATCCGCTCGGCAAAGGCCCGGACGAGAACCCGGCCTTCGCCCGACGCCTGATCGACATCCTCGATCTCCTGAAAGACCGGACCAAGGGCAATCTGGAGCCCGACGAAGAGAAATTCCTGGAATCCTGCCTGCTCCAGCTCAAGTCGGCCTATCTCGAGAAGTCCAAGCCTCCCCAATCCTGATTTCATGAGGGTTTTTCGTTCGCTCGAGGCGGTCCCGTCGCTTTCCCGGGGAACGGCCCTGGCCATCGGGAATTTCGACGGCCTTCACCGGGGTCACCGCGAGATCCTGCACCTCCTCGTGACGCAGGCCCGCGCCTCCGGCCGGCCGGCCTGCGTCCTGACGTTTTCCCCCCACCCCGAGCGGTTCTTCAAATCCCGTCCGATCTCCATGATCCAGACCCTCGACCAGAGACTCGACGGCATCGCCAAAGAAGGCATCGACCTGGCTTTTGTCATCCCCTTCGACCGCCCGTTCGCCCGCTTGTCGGCCGAGGCCTTCGTCCGAAGGGTGCTCGTCCGCACGCTCCGGGCCCGGCTGGTGATCATCGGCCGGGGATTCCGGTTCGGCCGGGGCCGGGAAGGCGACGTCGCCCTCCTCGGAAAGATGGGGCGGGCGGCGGGCTTCGAGACCCTGCCCGTCCCTCCGGTCTCTTGGAGCGGCCGGGCCGTCAGCTCGAGCCTGATCCGGGACATGCTGTCGCGGGGGCGCGTCGGGACGGCCCGGAGGCTCCTCGGCCGCCCCTTCGAGATCGAGGGCGATGTCATCCGGGGCGCCGGCCGGGGACATCGCCTGGGGTTCCCGACGGCCAACATCGAAACGCCGAACGAGATCCTGCCCCGCGGCGTTTTTTTCACCCGGTTCCGCGTCGACAGCAAAGACCACCCCGCTCTGACCAGCATCGGTGTCCGGCCGACTTTCGGCCTGAACGATCTTTCCATCGAGACCTACGTCCTCCGGTTCCGAAAGGATATCTATGGCGAGGCCGTGAAGGTTTTTTTCCTGCGGAAGCTTCGCGACGAAAAGTCCTACGCCGGAGCGAGCGAGCTCACCGCCCAGCTGAGGAAGGACCGCGAGGCCGGGAAGAGATATTTCGAGCTGTGATTCCAAGGAGAACAGTTGCCATGCAGCAGAAAATCAAGGCCAGCGTCATGGACGCGACCGGGATCCGGCGCGTCCTGCAGAGAATGGTCACGGAGATCCTCGAGCGCAACCGGAACCTCAAGAATCTCGTTATCATCGGGATCTGGACGCGCGGGACATACCTCGGGAAGCGCGTCGCCAAGCTCATCAAGGAGATGGAGGACATCGATCTGCCGGTCGGGGTCATGGACACTACCCGCTACCGCGACGACTTCTCCAAGACCGGAGCTTCCTCCCGGGCTCACAGGACCAAAATCCCCTTCACCATCTCCAAGAAGGACGTCATCCTCGTCGACGACGTCCTGATGACCGGCCGGACGATCCGGGCCGCAATGGACGGCTTGTTCCACCTCGGGCGGCCCCAGACGATCCAGCTGATGGTCCTGATCGACCGAGGCCACCGCGAGCTGCCTCTCCGGGCCGACTACATCGGGAAATCGCTCCCCACCTCACGCCGGGAAATGGTCCAGGTGCATCTCAAGGAAATCGACGGCCGGGACGAGGTCCTGATCGCCGAACCCGTCGCCCTGAGGAAATAAGAGGCCGGGCTTGAAAACGCTGATCAGGGGCGGCCGGATCATCGACCCTGCCTCAGGCACGGATGCCCTCCTTGAAATCCTGATCGACGGCTCTCGGATTGCGGCCATCGCCCCCCGAATCGATGCTCCCGAGGCGTCGATCATCGATGCCTCCCGCCTGGTCGTCGCCCCCGGATTCATCGACATGCACGTCCATCTCCGCGAGCCGGGCCAGGAATACAAGGAAACGATCGCCACGGGGACGCGAGCCGCGGCCGCCGGCGGGTTCACCTCGGTCTGCGCCATGCCCAACACCTCGCCCCCGAACGACCGGCGGGGCGCGACGGAGGAGATTCTGGCCCGGGCGGCGGCGACCGCGGCCGTGAACGTCTTTCCCATCGGGGCCCTGACCCTGGGGCTCCGGGGCCTCGAGCCGGCCGATTACCGGGCCCAGCTCGAGGCGGGAGTCGTCGCCTTCTCGGACGACGGCCGCTGCATCCAGGACGCCCGGATCATGCGGCGGGCGGTGGAGGAAATCCGCGCCCTCGGCTCCCTGATCACGGATCATTGCGAGGATGCGGCCTTGGCCGCGGGCGGCGTCGTCCATGCCGGCGAGGCGGCCCGCCGGCTCAACCTTCGCGGAATCCCGGCCGAAGCCGAAGAGGCCATGGTCCGACGCGATATCGACCTTGCGGAGAGCCTCGACGCACGCCTCCACATCGCCCACCTCAGCACCCGGGGCGCGGTTCGCCTCGTCCGCGAGGCGAAAGGGCGGGGGGCGAAGATCACGGCCGAAGCGACTCCCCACCACCTCGTCCTCGATGATTCGGCCTTGACATCGCCCGATACGCGCTTCAAGGTCAATCCCCCTCTCCGAAGCGTCGAGGACGTACGGGCGCTCGTCGAGGCCGTCCGGGACGGGACGATCGACGCCGTCGCCACGGACCACGCCCCGCACTCGCCCGCGGAAAAAGCCGAGCCTTTCGATCGGGCGCCATTCGGCATGGTCGGCCTCGAGACCGCCGTCGCCGTGCTGCTCGACCGCCTCGTGCACCGGGGAGTCATTTCCCTGTCCCGCCTGGTCGAGATGCTTTCCGCCGGCCCCGCCCGGATTTTGGGCCTGACGGATAAGGGCCGGATCGCACCCGGAGCCGATGCCGACCTCACCCTGTTCGATCCCGAATCAAAATTCACCGTGGATGCGGCCGCATTCCAGTCGAAAGGCCGGAACACGCCCTTCGAGGGATGGCGCCTCAAGGGACGACCGGCGATGACGATCGTCGGCGGCCGTGTCGCTTTCCCTTTCATCCCATGATCCGCTTCCTCCTGAAGAAACGCAGAAAGGACGGCGCCCCGGCCGATGCGGAGCAGACCCTCGGGCTTCGCTTCCGGGACAAGGCTCTCCTGACGCTCGCCCTGACCCACAGCTCATACGCTTATGAACACGCCGGGAAGGGCGGCGACAATGAGCGGCTCGAGTTCCTCGGCGACTCGGTCATCGGCCTGATCGCGGCCGAGTATTTCTACGGGGCCTATCCGGAATCCAACGAAGGGGACCTGTCCAAGCTGAAATCGTCTTCGACCAGCACGGCCGCCCTGGCCCGCTTCGCCCGGACGATCGGGCTCGACGTCCACATGAAAGTGGGCCGCGGAGAGGAGAAGAGCGGGGGCCGCGACAAGGACACGATTCTGGCCGGCGTCTTCGAGTCCGTAGTGGGAGCGCTCTATCTCGACGGGGGCTATGGGGCCGCGCGCGACTTCTTCCTGCCCCTCATCCGGCCATCGTTCGAGACGATCAAGGACGGCGCCTCGTTCGAGATCAACAACTATAAGTCCGCCCTCCAGGAATTCCTCCAGAAGGAAGGCCTGCCGGCGCCCCAGTACAAGATGGTGAAGACCACGGGCCCCGACCACCGCAAGGAATTCATCGTCGAGGTCCTGGTCAACAGGACTTCGCTGGCCCGGGCCGCCGGGCCGTCGCGCAAGAGCGCGGAGCTCAAGGCGGCGGAAAAAGCGCTCAAGAGCTTTTTCGGCAAAAAAATCGAGGACCTGACCCCGGACACGTTCATCCGCAAGGACTAGCTCCATGGCCAAATGCCGGAAATGCGGGCAGAGAAAGGGCAAACGGGCCTGCCCGGCGCTCAGGAGCCTCATCTGCCCGGCCTGCTGCGGGACGCACCGGGGGCGGGAGATTTCCTGCCCGGCCTCCTGCAAGTATCTCGCCGAGCACAAGCCCTACCAGGACCGGCGGGCCCTGGCCCGGGCATCCTCTCCGGCCCCCGCCGGTCCGGGGGACGACCTCCTCCGCGACGAACGCCTGGCCTGGCTGGCGCTTAATATCGAGGCCCCGTTCCGGGAGCTCGCGGAGCGAGACCCGCGGTTCACCGACGGCGAGGCGATCCTCGCCCTGGAATACGCAAAGGACAAGCTGACGCGCGGCCGCGGGCGCCTGATTCTGCCCGGCGAGGAGCGCAAGCCCTCGAATGCGGCCGGCGAGGCCGTCTTCCAAAGCCTGGAGAATTGCCGCTACGACCGGGCCGTGATCCTCGTCGGGGCGGCCGAGGGGTATGCGCCCGAGGACAAGCTCCGGGTCCTCGAGCGCGTGATCAAGGCCGCGAAGTCCTGGGCGGGCGGGGAATTCGGGGGGAGGGCCTACCTCGAGCGGCTCCGCGAGCAGTTCGCCCGGCTCCGGGAGCAGTCCCGGCCGTCCAAGATCATCACCCCGGGCTGAAAGCCGCGGCTGATTGGCCTATTTGCTCAGCAGGGCGGACATAAACTTGAGCGAGGGCACATTGTCCGCCGTGATCTTCAGGATGACCATCATCGGCACGGAGAGGATCATCCCGGGGATGCCCCATAGCCAGCCCCAGAAGAACAAGGCGAAGAGGATCGCCAGCGGGCTGAGCCCCAGCCCCTTCCCCATGAGCTTCGGCTCGACGACCATCCCCAGGACCGTGTCGAAGAGAAGAAGGGCGGCGAGCACCCAGACCGCCTTGATTATGCTGTTGAACTGGAGGAAGGTGAAGACGAAGGGGAAGATCTTGGCGATGAACGACCCGATGCTGGGGATGTAATTCAGAAGGAAGGCGATGAAGGCGAAGATCACGGCGAAATCGACCTTGAACGAGCGGAGGACGAGGAGGGTCATGAAGCCCGTCAGGACGCACATCGCGGTCTTGATGACCAGGTACCTCTGGATCTGGGCATCGATGTTGTCCAAGATATGGGTCAGCCGCGAGGCCTCGTGCGCCTCGAACGAGGCCTTGATCTTGGCCTTAAACTTGCCCTTGCCGGCCAGCATGAACACCAGGAAGATGAGGACCAGGAACAGGGTGGACACGAACGAGACCACCGTGCCCACCGAGGACAGGAAGATCGAGCCCACCCGGCTGATGTCGAGGCCCTTGATCCAGGCCAGAGGGTCCACGTTCGTCTGCGGCAGCTTGAGCTCGGTCTGGAGCTCGTTGAGGAAATTCGTGAGCTTCTGGATGTAGGTCGGGAGCGCGTCGGCGAAGGTCGCGCCGCTCGAATAGAAGAGCAGGCCCATGAGATAGAGGACGAGGAAGGTGCAAACCAGGATGATCACCACCGCGATCGCGCGCGGGATTTTCCTCGCCATCAGGAAATCGAGGATCGGCGAAAGGACGAAGAAGAAGAACAGGGCGAGGAAGAACGGGAAGAAGACGGGCTTGGCCAGCCGCAGAAGGAAGCCCGCGACGACGACGGCAATGAACGCGGTCGAGATCGTCAGGATTCTGTTTTTTTCCACGGGACTATTCTACACGACTCTTTCCGCCGATTCAACCCCCGTTTCCGCGGGTCGACGGAGGCGGAACCCTAAATCCCGGCCAAGGCTTTGATCAGGCTCTCGAGAGCTTTCCACCCGGTCGCCTCGCCGCCGTCCTTGATCTTGGTCACGCCGCAGAGGCGCCGTCCCGATACGGCGACAAAGACGTTCTTGAGGTAGGCGTCCTTGGTCTTGAAGCCGGGTCCCGACGTCTCCACCCGGCCCGCGGCGGCGAAGTGGTCGGCCAGCAGCTTCAGCGTGGCGCCGGCCTCGTCGGTCGTCCGGCTGTCGACGACAAAGGCCTCGAACTCCTGCCCGTCCCGCTTGAACGCCGCGGTAAACCCCCGGCTGAGGAACTTGAAGCCCATGAAATTCCGGGCGACATACTTCTCGCTGTTTGCGACCAAGCCCTCGCCGGAGAAGACCCGTAGGATTCCCGGGAACGCGCCGGGATCCTTGATCCGCGAGGCGAGCGCGCCGGCATAGGACATGAGGAGCGCTCCCGCCTTGTCCCCCGCCTCGTAACACATCAGCTTGATGTAGTAGCGGCCGGCCAGGAAGTTCAGGGCCCCCTCCTCCAGGTATCCCTGGACCCCGATCGGGAGGAACTGGCTCTGGGGGTAGCGCTCGGCGCCGTAAATGCCGAAGGCGTTCAGGGCGGTCCCCATGTCGTAGAGCTCGGCCGTCAGCGTGGCCTTGGACGAGGCGTGCTGATAATCCGCGACGAGGAGCTCCTTGAAATCGTAGCCGATATACGCTTCGGCGGCGCCGTCGATGTATTCGAAAAGCGAGGCGGGGTCGTAGGAGCGGGCGGCTTCGACCGCCTTCCACTCGGTTGCCGGAGGCAGGAGGGCTTTTAAGGGCGACGGGGCGGCGGTCTGGACGGGCGCGGCCGCAGCGGCGAGCGATGCCCCGAGCACGGCGGCGAGCGTCCAGCCCGCGTTCGTGAAACCATGGCGCATGGCGGGACTCCTCATAGGAAATGATGACCGCCCTAATATAGGCGCTTCGGGCCGGATTGACAAGGCGGGAGGGACGTGGTACTTGAGAAACCATGACCGAGTCGCTCGTGGTGATCGTCCGCGGCCGCGGCGTCCGCTCCCGCGGAGGGGAGATCGCCCCGGCCGTCCTGGCCCGGATCTATGAACGGGGGCTCGGGCTCCTCACCGGCCAGACCGGCGCCGAGGAGGCGCTCCGGACGCTGTTCGCGCCCTCCGACAAGGTCGGCATCAAGATCAACGCCATCGCCGGACGGGAGCTGACCTCTCCCCCGGCCGTCACCCTTCCCTTCGCCGGGCTGTTCTCCCGCATCGGGATCGCCGACCGAAACGTCGTCATCTGGGACCGGACGAACCGGGAGCTCAGGGCGGCGGGGTATGCCTTGAACGCGGACGGTCCCGGGCCGCGGATCCTCGGGACGGACACGGCCGGCGTGGGCTACGACGCCGAACCCTTCGTCCACCGGAACATCGCCAGCCGGATCTCGGCCGTCCTGACCGATCGGGTCACGGCTTCGGTGAGCTTCGCCATCCTGAAGGACCACGGCCTTGCGGGCGTTACGGCCGGAATGAAGAACTATTTCGGGGCGATCCACAACCCCAACAAATACCATGACGACCACTGCGATCCGTTCGTCGCCGAGCTTTTCGACGCGCCGCCGGTCCGGACCCGGCACCGCTTGACGGTCCTCGATGCGCTCGTCGTCCAGTGCCACCGCGGACCGGCCTTCCACGCCGCGTGGGCCGCGCCGGCCGAATCGCTGATCTTCGGCACGGACCCGGTGGCCGTGGACGCGGCCGGCTGGAGGCTCGTCGAGCGTCTTCGGAAGGAGAAAGGCCTGCCGACGCTCGCCGAGGAGGGCCGGCCGCCCCTTTACCTCCAAACCGCGGAGCGCCTGGGTCTCGGCCGGGCGGCCGAGGCCGATATCCGGCTCCTGGAAGACGAGGTATAATACGGCCATGGACCGACGCGACTTCATCCGGACGGCGGCGGGAACGGGCGCGGTCCTCGCCGCCCGCCCCGGCGCTTTCGTCAGGGATCTCTATGCCTTCCAGGAGACGGCCAACCTATCGCACGTCGAGGCCCGCTATTACATCAAGCTGCCCGACCGCGAGATCGAATGCCAGCTCTGCCCCCGAAAGTGCCGACTCGGGGACAAGGAGCGCGGGTACTGCGGAGTCCGGGAGAACGACGGCGGGACCTATTACACCCTGGTCTACGGCAAGGCCTGCGCCCGCAACATCGACCCCGTCGAGAAAAAGCCGTTCTTCCACGTGCTCCCGGGGACGGCCGCCCTGTCCATCGCCTCGGCGGGCTGCAACGTCAATTGCAAGTTCTGCCAGAACTGGGAGATCTCCCAGGTCCGGGCCGAGCAGGTGACCGCCTACGACTTCCCCCCCCGGGACGTCGCCGCCGCCGCCGAGGCTAATCGCTGCCCCTCGATCGCCTACACCTATTCCGAGCCCACGGTCTTCTATGAATACATGTTCGACACGGCCGTCGAAGCCCGGAGGCGAAACATCCGGAGCCTCGTCGTCACCGGGGGCCTCATCAACCCCGAGCCGCTCGAGGCGCTGACCAAGGTCGTCGACGCGATCAAGATCGACCTCAAGGCTTTCACCCAGGCCTTCTACAAGGATTACGTCCGGGGCGATCTCGCGCCCGTCCTCGAGGCCATCAAGCTCGTCGCCCGGCAGAAGATCTGGCTCGAGATCGTCTATCTCGTGATTCCGACGCTCAACGACGAGCCCGAAGAGGTCCGGAAGATGGCCCGCTGGATCTTGAAGGAGGTCGGGCCCGGGGTGCCCCTTCACTTCACTCGGTTCACGCCGATGTACCTGATCAAAAACCTGCCTCCCACGCCGCTTTCCACGCTCCGCAGCCTGCGGAAGATCGCCCTCGACGAGGGCCTCCAGTACGTCTATACGGGCAATATCCCCGGCGACGAGGGCGAGAACACCTGGTGCCCGACCTGCCGGACCCTCCTCATCCGGCGGAACGGCTTCGCCGTAGAAGAAAACGCGATCAAGGGGGGAGCGTGTCCCAGCTGCCGAAATCCGGTCCCGGGAATCTGGGCCTGAAATTCTCCCCGGCGGCCTTCCTTCTGGGCCTGCTCGCCGCCTCAGTCCAGATTCTTCTCCTCCGTGAATTCGCGGCCCATTTCTCCGGAAGCGAGCTCGCCTTCGGGTTCGTCCTGGCCGGATGGCTCCTCTGGGGGGCGGCGGGCAGCGCCTGGGCCGCCAAGCGGGGATTCGGCCGGCGAACGGTTCCCGGCCTCCTCCGGGCCGTACCGATCCTCGCCGGGATCGTGTTTGCCGCCTTGCGCCTTTCCCGATTCGTCCTGGGGACCCTGCCCGGCGAGTTGACCGGAATCGCGACGGCGGCCCTCTTCGCCTTCGGGCTGACCGCCTTTCTCAACGTCCCCCTCGGGGCGGCGTTCGTTCTCGCGGCCAGGCGCGAAGCGTCGGTATCCCGCGTCTATCTCTGGGAATCGGCGGGCGCCGCCGCGGGCGGGCTTCTGGCTTCGCTCGCGTTCGTCCCCCTGCTTTCCAATTGGCAGGCCTTGGCGGTCCTGGGGATATTCACGGCCGCGGCCCTGGCTTTCATCTTTCCGAAAGAGCGAAACCTCGCCGCGGCGTTGGTGGTCGTGGCCGCCATGGCGGCCATCGCCCTTCTTGACGGCCCGAGCCAGCGCCTTTACTGGAAGCCGTTTGAACTGGTCCGCTCGCGGGACGGGCTCTATGGCAGGCTCAGCGTCCTGCGGACGGCCGAAGAGATCAGCCTCTACGCCGACGGCCTCCGCCTGTATTCCTGCCCCGACCGGGCCGGCGCCGAGGAAGCCATTCACTTCGCCCTGCTCCAGAGACCGCTCGCGGGCCGGGTCCTTCTCATCGGCGGCGGGGTGGGCGGGGGCCTGTCCGAGATCTTGAAATATCCCCGGACCGAGGTCGATTACGTCGAGCTCGATCCGGAGATCATCCGCCTGTCGGAGGAGTTCCTGCCCGCGGACGAGCGGCGCGCCTTGCACGACCCGCGCGTCCGGACCCATCTCGCGGACGGCCGGACGTATTTAGAGGAATCCGGGGCCCGATATGACGCGATCCTGATCGACCTGCCGGAGCCGGCCACGGCCCAGATCAACCGTTTTTACACTCTGGAATTCTTCCGGGCCGCCGCGGCCCGGCTCGCGCCGGGCGGCGTCTTCTCGTTCCGCGTCCCGTCCGCGGAAAACTACATCGGCCCGGATCTGCAGCGGTTCCTGGCGACGATGAACGCCACGCTCCGCGCCGTCTTTCCCGAGACCGCGGTCGTCCCCGGCGATTCCAACATTTTCCTCGCCTCGGACCGGCCCCTGAGCCTCGACGTGGGAACCCTCTCCGGGAGGATCGCCGAGGCCGGACTCGCCCTGACCTATGCCGCCCCGGCCCAGATCGCCGCTCGCCTGCATCCGCTCAGGGTCGAGGCTCTCCGCAAAAGGATCGACGAGGGCCGCCCGGCGCTCAATACCGATCTCCATCCCGTGAGCTATTTCTTCCACGCCGTTCTGTGGAGCACGCAATTCAAAGGGCTCGAAGCCCGGGCTCTCAAGGCCCTGGCCGGAATTCCCGCGGGCCGGCTGCTGAACATTCCTCTGATCCTCGCCGTGCTCGCCCTGGGGATTCTCGCCTTATTCTCCCGGCCGGCCGCCTGGACCGTGATCCCCGTCGCTTTGATGGGCTTGACGACGATGGCCGCGGAGATCCTGGTCCTCATCAGGTTCCAAACGCTCCATGGCGTCGTCTACGGCCGGCTCGCCCTTCTCCTGACCGCGTTCATGGCGGGCCTGGCCGCCGGCGCGTTTCGCGGGACGTCGCGGGTCCGGCGCCGCCCGGCGGACGTCATCCTGATTCAGGCGGGCCTGCTCGGGCTCGTCCTGGCTCTCGAGCTTCTACTCTCCGGACGGCCGCCCGGGGCGGTGTTCTATGGGGCGCTCTTCGTCCTGGGCTTCCTCGGGGGCGATTTTTTCATCGTCGCCGGGACGGTCTTCCCGGAGCGAAAAAATCGGACGGGGATCGCCTACGCGGCCGACCTGGCCGGCTCATTTGCCGCCGCCGTCGCCCTGTCCGCGGTCCTCATCCCCCTGGCCGGGCTTCCCGCGCTCTTCCACGCCCTGGCCGTCCTGAATTCGTTCGGGCTGCTCTTTCTGGTTGTCGGTCCGAAGCGTTTGTGATAAGAAGCGTCCTTCGGGCCCGGGATCGATGCCGCCGGCGCCCGCCGATCGAGGAGGATCATGGCTGACGCTATGCCCGACCGCATCCGCCGTCTCATCGAGAACATCCGGAGAGTCTTCATCGGCGGAGAAGAGACCGTGCGGCTCGCCGTGACGGCTCTTCTCGCGCGCGGCCATCTGCTCGTCGAGGACGTCCCCGGGATCGGAAAGACGCTTCTCGGCGTAGCCCTCGCCCGCTCGATCGACGCCTCCTTCCACCGCATCCAGTTCACGAACGATCTCCTCCCCTCCGATCTCCTGGGCTTCTCCCGGTTCGACCCCCGCGACAACACCTTCACCTTCAAGCCCGGCCCGATCTTCTGCAATATCGTCCTGGCCGACGAGATCAACCGGACGACGCCCAAGACCCAGAGCGCCCTTCTCGAAGCCATGAACGACGGCCGGGTCACTATCGACGGCGCCGCCTATCCCCTGCCGGACCCGTTCCTGATCATCGCCACCCAGAACCCGGTGGAATACCACGGGACGTTTCCCCTGCCCGAAGCCCAGCTCGATCGGTTTCTCATCCGGCTCGAAATCGGCTACCCCGATGCCGGCCGCGAAAAGGAGATCATCCGCGGCCGCAACCTCTACGGCCTCGCCGGGCGGCTCGATCCCGTCCTCTCGGCCGCGGACATCCTCGCCCTCCAGGTTGAGGCCGAGGCGGTGCGGGTCGACGATTCCCTGCTGGACTATATCGTCGCCCTGGCCGCCGACACCCGCCGCCGGTCGGCGATCAAGCTGGGCGTCAGCCCCAGGGGCGCCCTCCTCCTCAGACGGGCCGCCCAAGCCCGCGCCCTGACCTTCGGCCGGGACTATGTGGTCCCCGACGACATCAAGCAAGCCGCGGTCCCGGTGCTCGCCCACCGGATCGTCGTCGATTCGCCGTCCTACGGCCTCGCCCGCATCCGCGAATCCGACGCGGTCATCGAGGACGTCCTGCGAGGAACGCCGGTCCCCCTCTGAGGACCATGCGCCTGACGCGGTTCGGCTTTGGGGTCGTCCTCGCCGCCCTTGTCACGATGTTCGGAGCGGCCGCGAGCGGCAACAACCTCCTCTATCTCGTTAATGGGATGATCATCTCCATCCTGGCCGTCTCGGCCTTCGCCGCGCGCCGCAATCTGTCCGGACTCGGGGCGGAGGCCTCCGTCTCCACCTCGTCATTCCAGGGGACGGAGCTCTCCCTGTCCGTCCTGATCCGCAACCCGCGCCGGCGGGCGGCCCACCGGTTCGACGCAGCCGCCGGGGCCGAGCGGCGCTCCTGCCGGCGGCTCGAAGGCCGTTCCGCCGCCGCGTTTTCGCTTCCCGCGACGCTCCCCCGCCGCGGCCGCAATATCCTATCCGGCCTGGTCCTCGAGTCCTCCTATCCCTTCGGTATCTTCCGCCGCAGGGTAGATCTCGCCCCGGTCGAGGCCCTGGCCTTCCCCCACCTCGACGAAGTCCCGGAGCTTCGGCCCTCCCGGTCCGTCCGCCAGGAATCCGTGGCCCTTCCGAAGCGGGGCGTCGGGGACGAATTCCACGGCCTGCGGGAATATGGCGACGGCGACGACGCGCGCCTGATCGACTGGAAGGCTACGGCCAGGACCGGCACCCCGCTCGTCCGGGAATACGCCCATTATCTGGACAACAGGATCACGATCACGGTCGAAGGGAAGCCCGGCCCGTCGACCGAGCGGGAAATATCGGAAGCGGCCTCGGCCGCCCGGTTCCACATCGACGCCGGGGCCGAGGTCAGGCTCGTCACCGACGAAGGCGGGCTCGATTACGGCCGCGGACTCCTCCATCTGGAAGCGATCCTCGAGAAGCTGGCCCTGCTCGGAAACGGGAAGGAAGCCCGAAGGACGGCGTTTCCGTCCGGCGACGGCCCATCCGCCCCGCCTCCTTTCCAGGCACCGCCCGCGGCTCTCTATATCACCGCGGCCATCAGCCTCACCTCGCTTCTCCTGGTGGAGGAGTTGAATCCGCTGGCCGTCCTGCTCTTCGCCCCCTTGATCCTTCTGTCCGTGCTGTTCGACCGGAAACGATTCCATCCCCTGCCGCGGCCGGCTCTCGACGTCCTGAGCGTCCTCTTCCTGCTCTATTTTCTGTTCATCGACATCCGCTTTTCGGGGTCGCAAAAAGCCGTCATCCATCTGGTGCTTTTCATCCTGGCCTACCTCCTTCTTCTTCCCAAGTCGGGCCGGCAGGTCCGGCAGCTGTTTCTGGCCTGCTTCCTCGCTTTTTATATGGCCTCGGGCCAGGCCGTAAGCCTCTGGTATTTCGCCTTCTTCCTCGCTTATTTCGCCGCGGCGGGCGCCTGGCTCAACGAAGAGCTCGCCCGCACGCTCCGGAAGCGCGGGCAGCCGGGCGCGGCAACGCTCGCCGGGCTTGTCCTGGTCTCGTTCGGACTGGCGTCGGCCTCGTTCGCCTTCATGCCCCGGCTTTACAGCCCCCGGATGCAGCGGTTCCTGGCCGCGGCGGGGCTCAGCCGCTTCCAAGCCGGCGAGCGGTCGTTCGCCGGCCTGACCGAGCGGGTCGAGCTGGGCTGGATGGGACCGCTCCGCAAGAACTTCGCCCGGGTCATGCAGGTCGCTTTGCCTGATTTGCCCAAGGATGCGCCGCCGCCCGCGTTCATTCGCGTCCGGGGCGGCGCGTTCGACGCCTTCGATGGCCGCCGCTGGAGAAAAACGCACGCCGACTTCGCCTACGAATCCGGCGGCCGGCGGACCGCGACCCGCCATGCCCTGGCCTGGCTGCGCCGGGACGGTCGGATGCTCGTCTCGCCGGCATACGATCCCACAAAGCCGGCGTCGGTGGCCGAGTTCATCATCTTCCCCCTTCTCAACACCAGCCTGGTCTTCGGGCTCGGCGACATCTCGGCGATCGAAGGCGGCCCCGCCGGGGCATTCTTCGATTTCACGGACACGGTCTCGTTCTCCTCGAGCTACGCGGAAGGCGGGCGCTATCGCCTCCTCTCCCAATCCGAGACGCCGTCCGCGTTTCGCCTCATCGAGGACTACGACCGGATCCTCAAAGACAAGTACCTTGGGCTCCCGGGGGACGGGGCCAGGTATGCCGCCCTCGCCCGCGAGTTTGCCGGAGGCGCCGCCGACGCGATCGAGGCGGCCCGGGCCATAGAAGTCAGATTCCGGGCCGGATTCTCATATTCGCTGGCCGCGGACGCGGGCCGGCAGAGCTTGGACGATTTCCTGTTCGGAAGCCGGGCGGGCAACTGCGAGTTCTTCGCCACGGCGATGTGCGTCCTGCTCCGGGCCGCGGGCACGCCGTCCCGCCTCGTCATCGGCTTCCTCGGAGAGGAATGGAACGCTTATGGCCGGTTTTTCGACATCCGCCAGAGCGACGCCCACGCCTGGGTCGAGGCATACTTTCCCGGACGGGGGTGGGAAACCTTCGATCCCACGCCCTCGGTGCTCGGATCCTCGCGAGCCCCCGGGCTTCTCGCCCGGCTTTGGGGGGTGATCGACCAGGCATTCCAAACCGTCCAGTTCCGATGGTACCGCTACGTCGTCGGCTTCGACACCGAAACGCGGCAAAACGCGATCTATGGCCTCGAACTCAACCTGGGACCCGCCTTTCTCAAGGCGCTGCCTTTCCTGGCCTTGGCTTTCGGAGCCGCCGCCGGCTTCGCCCTCCTCAAGCCGGGGCGACGCCTCGCCAAGCGCCGTTCCCGGCGCCGTCCCGGCCCCGGGAACGGCGCTTACGGCGAAATTCTGGAACGTTTGGCCCGCGCGGGATATCGGCGCGAACCCTGGCAGACTGGGCGCGAGTTCGCCGCCGAGGTCGTCCGCCGGTCGCAGGATCTGGCCGCTTGGGCCGACCTGACCGAGCTCCATTACCGCGCCCGGTTTTCGGGACGGAGCGTCTCCGCCTCGGAGGCCGAAGAGGCCCGCCGGCTCGCGGGGCTAATCGCGGCCGCCCTCGGCGCTTCGAAGAGGTTACACTCGCCCGCGTCCGTAGGCGCGAGCGAGTACGGCAGAAAATGATCCCCAGGCAAGGCCTGGGGCACCGGCTGACGCGGGGGTGCGGGCCAAAGTGCCCGCCCCTGCCGCCGCCTTGTCCGGTCCGGGGAATAACGCTATAGTAGTCGCGCCGCCGGAAGCGGCGGGGCCCGTCAGCAGAGCCGAACGGAGGAGGTCGAATGCTTCAATTCGAAAAAACATTCATTGACTTCCTGCTCGAGCATCAGGAGCGTCATAAACGGAGCTACAACTTCATCATCCTGATGAACTCGATCATGAACGCCGGCAAGCGCATCCAGTATTATTATTCCACGGGAGCCCTCCGGGGCGACCTCGGGCTGGAAGGCTCGGTCAACATCCAAGGCGAGGAAGTTCTCCACATGGACCTGATCGCCAACGAGCTCGTCAAGCACAACCTGGCGAGGTCGGGGCGGGTTATCTACGCGGTGGGCGAGGAAGAGGAAGACCTCATCCGGATGAACGAGGAGGGCGGCCGGTATTTCGTCTATTACGACCCCATGGACGGGTCGTCGAACGTGCCCCACAACCTGCCCATCGGCTTCTTGTTCGGCATCGCCAAGCGCGACCTCGGCGGGGCCGAGGACATGCACCTGCGCGCGGGCCGCGAGTTCATCGCCGCCGGGATGTTCGTCATCCCCACCGGCACGTTCACCATCGCCCTCCACGAGGCGGGTTGCTGGCGGTTCCACATCGACGAGACATTCAATTACGTCAAGCCGACCCAGATCTTCATCCCCGAGAACCGGAAGACCTGGGAGCTGTCCTTCAACTCGGCGAACCGGCGGACATTCGCCGAACCGGTCCGGAAATGGATCAAGGACAACGAGGGCCAGTTCGCCTTCCGGTACATGGGCTCCCTGGCCGGCGACTTTCACCGGATCCTGGGCAACGGGGGACTTTTCCTCTACCCGGCGATCATCAACCATCCCGATCCCAAGAAGAACCGCCCCCAGGGCAAGCTGCGGCTTATGTATGAAGCCGCGGTCGTGGCTTTCATGGCCCACGAGGCCGGCGGGGCGGCCATCGACGAGCGGGGAACGCCGATCCTGGACATCGTCCCGGAGCAGCCCCACCAGCGGAGCTCGCTCTATATCGGGTCGAAGCCCCTGATCGAGGATATCGCCAAAGTCTTGAAGGGATGACAACCGGAGAGCCCCGCTTCCAGGCGCTCCTCAAAAAAGCTCGGGCGGACTACGAGAAGTGGTCCCAGCTGTGCGCCGGGCTCTGAGGCCCGGCCCCGCCAGGATTACCGATCTTCCTTCTTGCCCCGCTTAGTCTTCCGGACGACGTCGTCCAGGATCGAATACACGACCGGAACGACGACCAAGGTTAGGACCGTGGAGCTGATCAAGCCACCGATGATCGTATAGCCGATCGCCGCCCGGAAGCTCGAGCTCGTCCCGAACCCGGCCGCAACCGGGATCATGCCCAGGATCATGGCCAGCGAGGTCATGAGGATCGGCCGGAGCCGCGTTGAACCGGCTTCGATGATGGCCTCGAACCGCTTCAGCCCCTTCCGCCGGAGCTGGTTGATGTAGTCGATGAGCAGGATGGAGTTCTTCGTCACGAGGCCCATGAGCATGATCAGGCCGATGAAGGCCACCATGTCGAAGAGCTTGTTGGCGATCAGCAGCCCGAGGACGGCCCCGATGATGGACAGCGGCAGGGCGAGCATGAGGGCGAAGGGCTGGATGAACGAGCCGAACTGGGACGCGAGGACCATGTAGACGAAGACGATGGCCAGGCCCAGGGCCAGCCCGAGCGAGGCGAACATCTTCTGGTTCTGCTCGACTTGCCCGCCGAACTGGTAGGTCACGCCCCGGGGAAGGCCCAGGGACGCCAGGGCGGCGTTGACCTTCTGGGTGATCTCGTTGAGCGGCCGTCCCCGGAGGATGTTGGCCCCGATCATGATCTGGCGGGTCCGGTCGGCGCGCTTGATCTGGGTCGGGCCGTTGACCGTCAGGAGACCGGCGACCTGGTCGAGGGTGATGGTCCCTCCGCGCATCGTGGGCAGGTAGACCCGCCCTAGGCGCTCGAGGTTGAAGCGCAGATCTTCCGTCGCCCGGACCCGGATGTCGTAGAGCTTCTCCTCTTCCCGGTACTTCGAGGCGATGTCGCCGTCGACGATCGACCGCATCGTCCCCGCGATCTGGGCCGTGCCCGTCCCGAGCCGCGAGGCGCGCTCCCGGTCGATCTGGATCTGGAGCTCGGGCTTGGGCGGCCGGTTGTCGCTGTTGACGTCGACGAGGCCGCTGATCCCCCGCAGGGCGACGAGGACCATGTCGCTCGCCCGGCCCAGGGCGGAGAGGTCCGTTCCCTTGAGGTTGATCTGGATGGGGAGCTGCTGGAGCGAGGAGAAGGCCGCGCCGCCCATGGAGCTCGCTTCCTGGAAGGTGAGCGTGGCCCCGGGAATGCCTATGAGCTTCGGCCGGAGCACGTCCTCGTAGCCGCGCGATTCCTTGGTGCTCAGGCCGAGCTTGACGTTGATCGTGGCCACGTCGGACGAGCCGTCGGTCGAGCCCACGACCGTAGCGATGTCCTTGATTTCGGGCTGCTGGCGGAGCTTGGCTTCGATCCCGCGGATGATGGCGTCGGTCTGGTCGAGCGAGCTGCCCGAGGCTGTCTGGACCTGGAGGTTGAACTCCGGCCGGTCGCCGTGGGGGGTTCCGCCGGTGCCCACGACGGTGAACAGGTAGGCGCTCAGGACGAAGACGATCGTCGTCAGGCCGACCATGATCGCCCGATGCCGCAGCGCCCAGCGGAGGATGGGCCGGTAATTCCCCCCGAGGGACTCGTAGAAACGGGTGACGCCGTCCTGGAAACGCATCGAGAGCGTCTTTTTGGCCCCCTCCTCGCGCTCCGTCTTCTTGAAGAAGTAGGCCGAGAGCATGGGCGCGAAGGTGAAGGCCTCGAAGAGCGAGATCAGGACCGCGGCCGCGACGGTCACGCCGAACTGGCGGAAGAACTTGCCGGCGATGCCGGTGGTGAAGGCCACCGGGAGGAAGACCGCGACGATGGTCATGGTCGTGGCCGTGACGGCCAGGCCGACCTCGGATGTCCCCTCGCTCGCGGCCTTCATGGGATCCTGATGGAGCTTCTCCATGTGGCGAAAGATGTTCTCGCGAACGACGATGGCGTCGTCGATCAGGAGCCCGACCGAGAGGCTCAAGGCCAAGAGGGTGATGATATTGACCGTATAGCCGAGCAGGCCCATGACGCCGAAGGCGGCGATGAGGCAGACCGGCAGCCCGGCGATGGTGATCAGCGTGTTCCGGAGGTCGCCGAACGAGAAGAGGACGACGATCCCGGCGAACAGGACGCCGAGGACGAGGCTGTTGATGACGTCGTCCCGGGAGTCCTTGATCTGGACGGAGGAGTCGGTGGCCGTGTGGACCTCGAGGTCGGGGTTGGCCTTCTCCACGGCGGTCATCATCTTGTTGACCTGGTCGGCGACCATGACCGTGTTCGTCCCCGACTGCTTCTGGACGACGAGGCTGACGCACTCCCGGCCGTTGATCCGGGAGATCATCCGCTTGGTCTTGAAGTCGTCCTTGACCGCGGCGATGTCCTTGAGGTGGACGGGATTGCCGGCGACGTTGGCCACGACGATGTCGAGCATCTCCGCGAGGCTCGTGAACTCGGCCTTCGTCCGGACGAGGAAATCCTGGGACTTCTCCGTGACCCGGCCGGCGGGGAGGTTCAGGTTTTCGCCCCGGATCGCCTGGGTGACCTGGGCGATGGAGATGCCCTGGGCGTTCATCCGGTCCAGATTGACTTCGACCTGGATCTCACGCTCGAGGCCGCCGACGAGGTCGACCGCCCCGACGCCCTCCACCTGCTGGATCTGGGGCCTGATCCTGTCGTCGAGATAGGATCGGACCTGGGACAGGTTCATCCGGCCGCTCCGGCCGAGGATGGAATAGGAGACGATCGGCACGGCTGAGGGATCGAACTTGTTGATGACCGGCTCGATGATCTCCCGGGGCAGCGTGTTCCGGATCGCGGCCACCTTCTCCCGGACCTCGGTTGAGGCGATCTGCGAATCCTTTTCCAGGACGAACGAGGCGACGATGACCGAGATGCCCTCGGCCGAGGTCGAGGTGAGCTTGTCCAGGCCGTTGATGGTGCTCAGGGCGTCCTCGATCGGCTTGGTGACCTGGGATTCCATCTCTTCGGGGCCGACCCCGGGGTTGGCGATCGTGACCGCCACGATCGGGAGGGTGACGTCGGGCATCAGGTCAACGCCCAGGCGGCTGTAGGATAAAAGGCCCACCACCACCAGGGCCAAGACGACCATGGTGATGAAGACCGGCTGCTTGATCGAAATGTCGGCGATTCTCATGGCGGGCCGCCTCTCTCAGTATCCGGCGGCCGACTTCTCGACGACCCTGATCTTGTCCTTGTCGTTGAGCTGGCCGGCGCCCGTGGTGATGACCTTCTCCCCGCCCGCGAGGCCGGACACGATCTCGATCGCGTCGCCGGCGACGACGCCGATCGCCACGGGGACCATCTTTGCCAGGCCGTCGGCGGCGAGGAAGACATATTTCTGGCCGCCGCGGTCGATGATGGACGCGAGCGGGACGACGGTCGCCGGGCGGGAGCTGATCGTCCACTCGACCTCGACGTACATCCCCGGCTTGATGCGGTGGGCGGGATTGGGCGTCGAGAGCTCGACGTCGATCGTCCGGCTGACGGCGTTCCCCACCGGGCTGATGGTGGTGACCTTGGCCGCGAAAGCTTCGCCCGGGTACGCCTCGAGCGTCACGCGGGCGCTCTGGCCGAGCCCGATGAACCGGATCTTCTTCTCGTCCACGGCCACGACGACCTTGACCAGGTCGATGTCGACGAGGTTCATGATCGGCGAGTTGGGGTTGACCGAGGCGCCGGGATTGAGGAGGATCCGGGCGACCACGCCCTTGGCGTCGCTCTTCACTTCGTAGGGCTTGTAGTCGTACCCGACTTCGTCCCGGTTGACCACGGAGACGACCTGGCCGGGGGTGATGACGCTCCCCATCTTGACCAGGTTGTTGGCGATCTTGCCCGCCACCTTGGAAAAGATCGAGACCTCGGCATCCGACTGGATGCTGCCCACGGCGTGGACCTTGTCCGCGATCTCCAGCTTGGCCGGGGCCACCACCTCCACCGGGACGATGATCTCGGGGGCGGGCTGGCTCATGGCCTTCTTCTTGGCCTGAATGTTCTGGCTGGCCCGGTAGCCGATGAACGCCACGAGGGCGACCAGGATCAGGACGATGATGATTCGGAAGATCTTCATAATTTCCTCCCACAAGCCCGGAACAGGCTGTATTGGCTCAGGATATGGTCGTAGGCAAGCTGCAGGGCGTTGAGCTTGGCGCTCTCGAGGCCGTTCTGGGCGTCGACGAGCTCGGTTGCGCTCATCAGGCCGTTGCGGTAGCGCTCTTCGGCGATCCGGAGCGTGTCCTCGGCCTGGCGGATCTTGACCTTTTCGATGTCGAGCTTCTGCTCGGTCGCGGCCAGGTCGGCGAGCAGGGACTCGATCTCCTGGGCCACGTTCCGCTCGAGATCGCCCCGCCGCAGCTCGACGGTTTTCAAATTGGATTCGGCCTGGGCGACCTGGGCCGCGGTCCGCCGCCCGTCGAAGGGGGCGTAGGCCACCGACACGGCGGCCGTCCAGTCGCCTTTGATCGTATTCATGTCGGGCATGAACCCGTTCCGGAACTCGTAGTTGAACACGGCCGACACGGTCGGCTTGTCGCCCGTCTTGGCCAGCCCGAGCGAGGCGCGGCCCAGGTCGAACTGGTGGCCGACCTGCTGGAACTCGACCCGGCCGGCGAAGGCCTCCTTGAGCAGGGCCTCCTTGTCGAAGCGGGCGGCTTCGAAGGCGAGCGCGGCGTCCGGCTCAAAGGGCACCATCTCATCGCGGCCGGAGAGGGCGTTGAACGCGATCCGGAACTTGGCGATGCCATTCTCGAAATCGACCTTCTGGCCTCGCAGGGTGCTGATCTGGACCTGGAGGAGATTGACGTCGAAGCTCGAGGCCAGTCCGGCGTCGTAGCGCTCCTTGGTCGAAGCCGCCTTCTGCTCGAAAGCCTTCAGGTTGTCCTCGAGGACCTTGATCGCCTCGCGGAAAAAGACCGTCCCATAGAAAAGGGGAACGGCTTGGTAGCCGAGCATGTGCTTGGTCAGCTGGACGCCGTCCTGGGCGAGGTCGACGCCGGACTTGCTCATCTCGATCGTCCGGGCGGTCCGGCCCCAGTTGAAGACCTGTTCCATGATCGAGGCCCGCATGTTGTAGTTGTTGGGCGTGCCGAACTGGATGGTCATCATCTGCCCGTTCCACGGGAGGGAGAACGTGCCGAACAGGCTCATCCGGGTGTAGTTGCCCGCGACGCTCACCTGGGGCCAGTACTGGCTCTTGGATTCGGTGATCTTGTACTCCGCCCCGAGAACGGACTCGGCGGCGATCTGGACCTGAGCGTTGTTCTTCAGGATGAGGTCGACGGCGTCCTTCAGGGGCATCTTGTCCTGGCCGCGAGCGGCCGAGGCGGCCAGCAGGACCAGGCTCCCGAGAAGCCAAAAACGTCGTTGGGTCATTTCTTGTCCTCCATGACACGGCGGATGAGATCGAGGAAGAAGCGGACGGCGGCCTGGGCTTCGTCTTTGCGGCCGTCGAGAAGCTTGAGCCCGATCCCGATCTGCAGGGTTTTCAGGAATTTCATCATGTCGTCCGGGTTGACGGGAAGCTTCTCCCGGCGGATCCTTTTTTTGAACGCATCGCTGATGAACCCGCCGGGGGCCTCTCCGTCGAGGGCGGTCCGGGCCTTCGTGACGCTCCCCGTCAAGTGAACGGCACCGGACATGTAAGGTAGGAACATCTTGAGATAGGCCGGATTGGCCTCGAAATACTCGACATAGAGGTCGAAGGCTTGTCGGAGGGCCTCCAAGAGCGAAGAATCTTCGGTCATCCGGCGGCGGATCTCCTCGTGAAGGGCGCGGGCTTCCCGTTCGAGCAAGTGGATGTAAATCTCGTCCTTGCTTTTGAAGTAGTAGTAGAGCGTCCCCTTGGCCAGCTCGGCCTCCCGGGCAATGTCCTCCATGCGGGTCTGATAATAGCCGCTCCGGGCGAAAATGGCCTCGGCGGCCGCCAGGATGGCATCCAGCCTCGCTTTCTCTTCGCGCTCGCGGCGGTCCTTGACGCTCATGTTCTTGCTTGGAGAATCCCTTCGCCGGCCCTTCAGAGGGCCGGCCCCGTTTTTCGACCAACCGGTCAATTTCTTACCAGTGAGTCATAATACGCCTCCCCCGGGCCGTCTGTCAAGCGGCAGGGACCCCAAGCCTTGCTTGGGGATCATTTCCGCAGTCCTGGCGAGCGTCTACAATTGCGAGCCAGGGCAAGTGGCAGGGGCGGGCGCCTTGGCCCGCACCCCCGCGCCAGCCGGTGCCCCAAGCCTTGCTTGGGGGATCATTTCCGCAGTCCATTTCGCACCCATCTCTAGGACGGACGAGGGCGGGGGCCATTGCATCCAGGTCGCGGAATTGACTTCCCAACTGGCCCTCGACTATAGTGGATCCTCTCCATGAAAAGCCACCGCCAGGAGATCTGGCTTAATGTTCCCGCCCGCCGCGGGTTCGTCAAAATCACCGCCCAGGTCGAAGCGGTCCTGCGCGAGAGCGGGATCCGGGAAGGGCTGTGCCTGGTCAACGCCATGCACATCACGGCCTCGGTCTTCATCAACGACGACGAGTCCGGCTTGCACCGCGATTTCGAGGACTGGCTCGAGCATCTCGCCCCGCACGAGCCCGTGTCCTCCTACCGCCACAACACCGGCGAGGACAACGCCGACGCCCATTTGAAGCGCCAGATCATGGGCCGGGAAGTCGTCGTCGCCGTGACCGGCGGCCGCCTCGATTTCGGGCCTTGGGAGCAGATTTTCTACGGGGAGTTCGACGGCCGGCGGCGGAAGCGGGTCCTGGTGAAGATCATCGGCGAATAGCCGGACCCGCCGAGATCCGCCCCGGGCCGCGGGCCGGGATCAGTGGTTCCGGCCGAAATCGATGTCGTCCGGAAGCTCGTTCTTGTCCGTCCGCGGGTCGTAGGGGAAGTGGGTGGCCAGCTTTTCGCCGACGTCGGCGATCGCCTTCAGGAGGCCGTCCTGGAACCGACCCTGCTTGAACTCCCCGGATAGGTCGGCCGTGAGGGCATCCCAGAATTCCTGGCCGACCTTGGCGTGGATGCCCTCGTCGCCCAGGACGACGAACCGCCGCCGGGACGGGACGATGAAGAATAGGATCCCGTTCCTGTCCTTGGTGGCCGTCATCCCCAGCCGGCGGAACGTCCGCTCCGCCACAGGGCGGACCCGGCCCCAGAAGAACTGGGAGACGGACACCCGGATTTCCCCCGATGTCCGCTTTTCCGCGGCCTGGATGGCGCTCTTGATCCGCTCGGGATCGATTTCCTTCAACAGCTTTCGCCGATGCATGAGGGCCATGATCCACTCCCTTTCGCTACCATCCGCCCGAGGCGCCGCCGCCCCCCGAGCGGCCGCCGCCTCCGCTGAATCCTCCCCCGCCGCCGCGTCCGCCCCCTCCCCCGCCGCTGAGGGTGATGTAGAACAGGATCCGGAGGATGGAGAACACCAAGGCGGGATGGGTGATGAGCAGAAAAAGAAACAGGATTACGCCGATGATGATTAAGACCGGCGGGATCTTCGCCGCCGAATTCGACGCGCCGGCCGAGGAAGACTCGGCGGCGATATCGGCTTCGTCGGTAGGAACGCCGGTGATGGTCCCCAGGAGGGCATTCACGGCCTCGGGAACGGCCGCGTCCTGCTCCCCCGTCTTGAACTTCGGGACCAGGATCTTGTCGATGACCTGCGAGGCGCGGGCATCCGTGACCTTGTCTTCGAGCCCGTAGCCGACCTCGATCCGGATCTTCCGGTCCTCGGCCATGATGAACAGGACGAGGCCGTCGTCCAGGCCTTTTCGCCCGACCTTCCAGGCGGCGAAGGTCTTGACCGTGAAATCCTCGAGGGGCGTCTCGCCCGTCGTCTTGTCGATGTAGACGAGGACCTGATGCCCTTCGCGCTGCTCGAACGCCTGCAGGCGCGCATCGAGCGCCGAGAGAACGGAGGCGGACAGGAAGCCCGCCTTATCCGTCGCCCAGTGGGAGGGCGACGGGGGAAGGGCGATCTCGGCCCCGGCTGCGGCGAAAACCGCAACGCCGAGGACCAGAGCCGCGGTCCAGCCGCGGAATCGAGTGAGGCCCACGTTCAGAACTTGACTTTGGGAGCCGTCTCCGCGCCTTCCACGGCCTTGAAATAAGGCTTTTCCGCGAACCGCGAGCCGAAGAAGCCGGCGATGAGGACGGTCGGGAAGCTCATCCGCTTGGTGTTGAATGCCTGCGCGGCCTCATTGAACCGCTGCCGTTCGACCGTGATCCGGTTCTCCGTGCCCTCGAGCTGGGACTGGAGCGTCTTGAAGTTCTCGGTGGCCTTGAGCTCGGGATACTTCTCCACGACGACCATGAGCCGCGACAGGGCCGACGACAGGCCGTCCTGGGCCTGCTGGAACTTGGCGAAAGCCGCCGGATCGTTGAGCGTGGAGGGATCGAGCTTGGCCTGACCGGCCTTGGCTCGCGCCTCGGTGACCGCCGTGAAGGTGTCCTTCTCGAAGGCGGCCGCGCCCTTGACCGTCTCGACCAGGTTCGGGACGAGGTCGGCCCGGCGCTGGTAGACGTTCTCGACCTGGGCCCACTGCGATTTGACCGCCTGGTCGAGCTTGTTCAGGCTGTTGTATGTCCCGATGGCCGTGAGGCCCAGAATCACCGCCAGGAGGACGATGACGCCCAGGCAGCCGACCAGGCCGAATTTCATCCGCGGCTTGACCGGAGCAGGGGTCGGAGCCGCCGTTGTTTCGTTCGCCATGATGACCCTTCCTTTCAGGCTGAAGCCTTCTTCAAGGAAAATTGTAGCGGGAGCAAAGGCAGAATGCAACAAGAAACTATTTTCCGGCCGGGGGCGCACCCCCGAGCGCGCCGAAGTCGGGATAAGGCTTCAGGCCCGTCAGATGACCGTACTGTCCGGGATCACGGAGTTCTTGGGGACGACCAGGATCCCCCCCACGATACAGCAGTTGTCGCCTTTTTCATCCCGCACCCCGCGGGCGTTGACCAGCCTTACCCCGTTCCCGATCCGGGCGTTCTTGTCGATGATCGCGTTGCGGATCTCCGCGCCCCGGCCGATTCCGATCGGCGGGATCCCGTGCGTTCCGTCCCGGGCAATGTCCTCGGCCGATTCGTAAAGGTCGGCGCCCATCATGACCGTCCGCTCGATCACGCTTCCCTCGCCGATCTTCGACCGGATGCCGATGATCGAGTCCTTGATCGATGCCCCGCGGATGACGCTCCCCTCGCAGAGGATCGAGGACGCAACGTCGGCGGCGATGATCTTCGAGCCCGGCAGGAACCGGGCGTGGGTGAAGATCGGCCGGTCCTGGTGGTAGAAATCGAACGCCGGGGCCGGCCGGGTCAGGGCGAGGTTCGCCTCGAAGAAGCTCGGGATGGTCCCGATGTCCTCCCAGTAGCCGTCGAAGAAATGGGCGAAGACCTTCTTGCGGCGGATCGCCTCGGGGATGACCTGCTTCCCGAAGTCCTCGTAAGCATTGGTCGTCAGGAGATCGACGAGCGCGTCCCGGGAGAAAACGTAGATGCCCATCGAGGCGAGGTGCGTCCGGTCGCCGGGCGCGATCCCAAACCGGGAAAAGACGTCCTCCCCGACCTTCATCGCCTCCATGGCCGGGGCGTCCCGGGGCTTCTCCCGGAATTCCGTGATCCGGCCGTCGGATCCGACCTTCATCACCCCGAATTCCCCGACGCGGCCGGCGCCCACGGGGATGACCGAGATGCTGACGTCGGCCCCGGTCCGGAGGTGGCCTTCGACGAATTTCCGGTAGTCCATGCGATACAGGTGGTCGCCCGAGAGGATCAGGACCACGTCGCCCAGGTCTTTGATGAAGGACAGGTTCTGGCGGACGGCGTCGGCCGTGCCCTGGTACCAGTCCCGGTTCTCGAGCGTCTGCTGGGCGGAGAGGAGCGTCACGAAGTCCTCGTGGAAGGCGTCGAACCGGTAGGTGAGAAAGATATGGCGGTGGAGTGATTCGCTGGCGAATTGGGTCAGGATGAAGATTCGCCGGTAGTCCGAATGGATGCAGTTGCTGATCGGGATGTCGATCAGCCGGAACCGGCCCGCGATCGGCACCGCGGGCTTGCTGCGCATCTTCGTCAGGGGGAAAAGCCGGGTCCCCTGTCCCCCGGCCAGAATGACGGAAACCACGTTCGCCATGTCGCTCTCCTTCGAAACTCTCCCGAGGCAGTATATCCTATTCGGCCGTTTTTTGACTTTTATCCCAGATTTGTTATAACGTAAAGACAAAATTAAGGGAGACAGCTATGGCCGAGGAGAATTTGGAAAAGCGGACCTGCATCAGGTTCCGGATTCCCGGGGCCACGATCAAATACCGGCGCGAGAAGAAATTCCTCAGGAAACACGCTTACATCGCCGAATTCTGTCCCATCCTGGACATCAGCCGGGGAGGCATCCGCTTCCTGGCCCAGGAGATGCTGAAATACGAGAGCCTGGTCGAGATGAGGATTTCCGTCCCCGGAGAAACCTCGCCCCTCGTCCTCAAAGGCTTTGTGCGATGGTACTCGCCCAATCAGGGCAAGAGTTACAACTACCAGATCGGCGTCCAGTTCCTGCCCTACGGAGTATCCAAGAGCCTCAACTATCCGGGGATGCTGACGAAGATCATCGCCCTGGAGCAGAAGTTTCTGGACGAAACGACGATCCTGGACGCGGCCCCCGGCGACGAGAAAGAAGAATTCAGCATCTGAGCGCGGCTATCGCCCCGCTCCCGGCTTTTCTCCCTCGACTACGACCTGGGAATAGTCCGCCATCTGGAGGAGGATCTTGCGGATGGCCTGCAGAAGGGCCAGGCGGTTCTTCCGGACCGGGGCTTCCTTGGCCATCACCAAGACCTTCTCGAAGAAGACGTTGAGCGCCGGCTGGAGCCGGAAGACGATCTTCTGCGCCTGGGCGAAATCTCCATGGGAGATCAACGGGCCGACATTCTCCTTCACGATCCCGAACGCGGAATAGAGATCGCGCTCCTCCTTCTCGACGAGCAGATCGGCGTTCAGGGCGCAGGCCGGCTGCCCGGCCAGGATGTTGTTCACCCGTTTGGTCATCAGGATGAAGGGCTCGAACTGGGGACTGGCTTTGAGAGCGTCCAGGGCCTTGATCCGGAGATGGACGTGGTAGATGTTTTCAAGACCCGCCCCGAGCCCGGCGCCGATGAGGTCATAGCGGATGTCCCGGCGCTCGTGAAGGTACTTCAGCCGCCCGACGAAGAAATCCCGGACATAGTCCAGGATCTCGGCCTTCGGCCGCTTCAGCCGGTCGCCGTAGACCGCGATCACCTTGTCCACGAGGCGGGGGAAGGAAAAGCCGAGCTTCCGGTCGATGACGATCTTGCACACGCCCTGGGCGTTCCGGCGCAGGCCGAACGGATCGCTCGAGCCCGTCGTCTGGATGCCGACGCCCACGACCCCGATGATGGAGTCGAGCTTGTCGGCGATCGACAGGAGCGCCCCGGCGAGCGTCGCCGGCGACTCGTCCTCGAGGCTCTGGGGCAGATAGTGCTCGTAGATGGCCGAGGCGACCGTGTCCGGGAGGCCTTCGGCCCGGGCATAGAGCCCCCCGACCTTGCCTTGGAGCGAGGGGAATTCCCGGACCATATCCGTGACCAGGTCGGTCTTGCAGAGCTCCGCGGCCAGGCCGAGGTCCTTGGCGATCTTCTCGCCCTCGTTCCGCTTGGCGAGATAAGCGGCGATCTTTTTGAGGCGCTGGGCCTTGTCGTCGTAGCTCCCGAGCTTTTCCTGGAAGAGGACGTGCTTCAGGGCGGGGGCTCTCTTCTTCAGGCTCGTCTTGATATCCTGGTTCCAGAAGAAGCGGGCGTCCTCGAGACGGGCCTTGAGCACGCGCTCGTTGCCCTTGCGGATGAAGCCCTTGGCGTCCGCCCGGGTATCAGCCACCCCCAGGAAATACGGGAGCTGGCGCCCGTCGCGGACCACGGAGAAGACCTTAAGCCCTTCCCGCATGGCCGTGCTCAGGATCTCGATCGGGAGAGTCAGGTAGTCTTCGGGGAAGGACCCCAAGAAGACGAACGGGTATTCGACGTCGTTGGCCAGCTTGCGGAGGAGGCCGGCGTCCGGATAGAGGGCCGCTCCGAGGGGAGCGAGAAGCGCCGCGATCTGATCGAGGATCATCCGCCGGCGCTCGTCCGGGTCCACGATGACCAGGGCGTCGCGAAGCGCGCTTTTATAGTCCTCGATCGACGCCGCCCGGATGGGACGCGGATCGCGGATCTTGTGGCCGGTCGTCGTGTCGCCCGAAATCAGGCCGTCGATCTCGAACCGGACCGAATGTCCGCCGAACACGCAGAGGATGTTGCGCACGGGCCGCGAGAACTTCAGGGTTCCCGTGCCCCAGCGCATCATCTTGGGAAAGGAGAGCGAGGTGATGGCCAGCGGAACGGCTTTGGCCAGGATTTCGGCCGTGGGCTTCCCTTGTTGGACGGTCCTGAAGCCGACGTATTCGCCGCGCTCCGTGGTGACGACTTCGAGCTGGGCGACATCAATTCCCTTGGACCGGGCAAACCCCAGGGCGGCCGGCGTGGGCGAGCCATCGGGCGCATAGGCGGCCGATTTCGGAGGACCGGTGACGAGCCCTTCCCGGACCGCCTGGCTTTCGGCGAAATCGCCGATCAGGATAAGGCGCCGGCACGTGCTCCAGGCGGAGAGCGACGAGACGGCGATCTTGGCCGCGGCCAGCTCCCTGCCCAGCCGCTCCTTCAGGTCGTCCAGGGCCGTCCGGACGTGCGAGGAGGGCATCTCTTCGACATTGATCTCCAGGAGGAATTCCATCAGGGCCTCCCCTCGGGTTCGACGAATTTCAGGGCCACCTGATTCACCAGGGTCCGGATCTGGGCGATCATCTTGACCCGCTCGGTGACGCTGATCGCTCCCCGCGCGTCGAGGAGGTTGAAGGCGTGGGAGCACTTGAGGCACATGTCATAGGCGGGAAGGAAGAGGCCCTTGCCGAGGAGTTGGCCCGCCTCCTTCTCAGCCAGGGCGAAGCTCTCGCGGAGCGATTTCACCGTGGCCTGGACGAAGTTGTATTCGGAGAACTGGCGCTCTTCCTTGAGATGCAAGTCGCGGTAGGTCACGTCGTCCGACCATTGGAGGTCATAGATATTGTCCTTCTCTTCCAGGAACATCTCCAGCCGCTCGAGGCCGTACGTGATCTCGGCCGGGATCGGGAAGACATCGAGCCCGCCGGCCTGCTGGAAGTAGGTGAACTGGGTGATCTCGAGGCCGTCGAGCATGACCGACCAGCCGACGCCCCAGGCGCCGATCGTCGGCGATTCCCAATCGTCCTCGTCGAACTTGAGGTCGTGGTCACGGAGGTCGATCCCGAGCGCGGTCAGGCTGTCGATGTACATCGCCTGGATGTTCGCCGGCGACGGCTTGACGATGACCTGGAACTGGTGGTGCTTCTGGACGCGGTTCGGATTCTCCCCGTAGCGGCCGTCCGTCGGGCGGCGCGATGGCTGGACATAGGCGACTTTCCAGGGCCGCGGGCCGAGGACCCGGAAAAACGTGTCCGGGGTCATGGTCCCGGCCCCGACCTCGAGGTCGTAGGTCGGGGCGAGGTAACAACCCTGGTCCGCCCAGAATTTCTGGAGGTTGAGGATAAGGTTCTGGAGGCTCATTTAGGTCTTGCCATTCTCCCATTTCAGGATCGGGTGGCGGGCCGCTCCCGTCTCGTCGAGCCGCCGGACGACGGTCGCGTGCGGCGCCGCCCGGAGGAGCTCGGGATCGGTCTTCGCTTCCCGGGCGATCGTCGTCATGATCTCGATGAACTGGTCGAGGTCGCGCTTGCTTTCGGTTTCGGTCGGCTCGATCATGAGCGCGCCGTGGACGATCAGGGGGAAGGACATCGTCGGCGGATGGACGCCGTAGTCGATCAGCCGCTTGGCGATGTCGAGGTTCGAGACGCCGTACTCCTTCTGGAACTTGTCCGAGAAGACGCATTCGTGGAGGGTCGGGGTCGTGTACTTCAAATAGAAGTCCTTGTCGAGGCTCCGCCGGATGTAATTGGCGTTGAGGACGGCGATCTCGGCGATCTCCTTGAGTCCGTCGGGGCCGAGCGACCAGATGTAGGCCAGGGCCTTGAGGATGACCCCGAAATTCCCATAGAAGCTCTTGACCCGGCCGATCGACCGGGTCCGGGCGTAGTCCAGGGCCAGGGCGCCGGCCTTCCCGATGACGCGGGGCACGGGCAGGTAGGGCTCCAAGACGCGCTTGACCGCCACCGGGCCCGAGCCGGGGCCTCCCCCGCCGTGCGGGGTTGAAAAGGTCTTGTGGAGGTTGATGTGGAGCGCGTCGGCGCCCATGTCGCCCGGCCGGCATTTGCCGGTCAGGGCGTTCATGTTGGCTCCGTCCATATAGAGGAACCCGCCCTTGGCGTGGACGATCTCGGCGATCTTGACGATGTCGTATTCGAACACGCCGAGCGTGTTGGGGTTGGTGACCATCAAGGCGGCTACCTGGCCCGTCATCTGGCGGGCCAGGTCGTCGAGGTCGATGGTCCCGCCCTCGTTGGACTTGATCTCCTTGACGATGTAGCCGCAGAGATGGGCGCTCGACGGGTTCGTGCCGTGGGCCGAGTCCGGGACGAGGACGTATTTCCGGGGATCACCCCGCTCCTCGAGGCAGGCCCGGATGAGCATCATGCCCGTGAGCTCGCCCTGGGCGCCGGCGGCCGGCTGGAGCGTGCAGGCGTCCATGCCCGTGATCTCGCAAAGGGCGTCCTCGACCAGGCGGAGGACCTCGAGGTCGCCCTGGACCGTATCCGCGGGCGCGAGCGGATGGGACGCCGTGAAGCCGGGAAGGGCCGC
The DNA here is from genome assembly GCA_003141555.1 of Candidatus Aminicenantota bacterium. Classification (GTDB taxonomy): domain Bacteria; phylum Acidobacteriota; class Aminicenantia; order Aminicenantales; family UBA4085; genus FEN-413. Next base: position 129,830 of record PLMN01000029.1, on the reverse strand, counting down.
CACCTTCTCGTTGATCTTGGGGTTGTACTTCATGGTGCAGGAGCCGAGCGGATAGATGCCGAGGTCCACGCAGTAGTTCTGCTGAGACAGGCGGGTGAAGTGGCGGACGATCTCCACCTCGGACACCTGGGGAAAGCCTGGGATGTCGGCCCGGACGGGAAGGCCCGCGAGGGCGTCCGCCGGCCCGGGAACGTCGAGCGCGGGCAGGGCGTAGGCCCGTTTGCCGGGTTCGCTGATTTCGAAGATGAGCGGTTCGCGGATCATCGGAGCGCCTCCTCCATCAGGCCGGCCAGCCGGTCGATGTCCTCCCGGGTATGCACCTCGGTGACGCAGAACAGGGCGCTGTTGCCGAGCTCGGGATAGAACGGCCGGAGGTCGAGCCCGCCGATGGCGCCCTTGTCCTTGAGGCGGGCGTTGACCGCCGCCACGTCTTTCGGCAGGGTCAGGACGAATTCGTTGAAGAACGGGCCGGAGAGGGGGCGCTTCACGCCGGCAATCCGGCCGAGGACCCCGGCCGCGTAGCGGGCCTTGTGGGCGTTTTGGAGGGCCATCTCCCGCAGTCCGTCCCGGCCTAGGGTTTCCAGGAATATGGTCGCCCGCAGGGCGCACCAGGCCTGGTTGGTGCAGATGTTGGACGTCGCCTTTTCCCGGCGGATATGCTGCTCTCGCGTCGAGAGGGTGAGGACGAAGCCGCGCCGGCCGTCGATGTCCTGGGTCTGACCGGCGATGCGGCCGGGCAGCTGCCGGAGATGCTCCTTCTTGCAGGCCATGAACCCGAGGTAGGGGCCTCCGAAGCTCGGGGCGAGGCCGAAGGACTGGCCTTCGCCGAAGACCACGTCGGCCCCGAACGCGCCGGGCGCCTCGAGGAGGCCGAGCGACGCCGCCTCGGCGACCGCCACGGCGAACAGCGCCTGGTGGCCGTGGGCCAGCTCGCCGACCGTCTTGAGGTCCTCCACGACGCCAAAGACGTTCGGCGACTGGACGAGGACGGCGCTCGTGTCCTTGTCGATCTTCCGGGCCAGGTCGGACGGATCGAGCCGTCCATCCGGGCCGAAGCCGACCTCCTCGATCCGGACGCCCAGGCTGCGGATGTAGGTCCGGATCGTCGCCGTGTACTCCGGGTGGAGCGAGCGGGCGACGAGGATCTTGGGCTTGGCGTTCAGGCGGCTGGCCATCAGGACGGCCTCGGCCGCGGCCATCGCCCCGTCGTAGAGCGAGGCGTTCGAGATGTCCATGCCCGTCAGCTGGCAGATCAGGGTCTGGTATTCGAAGATGATCTGGAGCGTGCCCTGGCTGATCTCGGGCTGGTAAGGCGTGTACGGGGTGATGAACTCGCCCCGGGCGCTGAGGTAATCCACGACCGAGGGAACGAAATGCTGGTAGACGCCCGCGCCCAGAAACGAGAGATAGGAGGGATACGTGTTGCGCGCGGCGAGGTCTTCGAACCGGCGCAGGAGATCGGCCTCGGGCATCGCCTCCGGCAGGGCGAGGCGCCGCTTGAGAAGGACCTCGTCGGGGAGGCAGCAGTACAAATCCTCCAGAGAGGAGGCGCCGATCCTCTCGAGCATCTCCTTTTTGTCTTTATCGCCGAGGGAGATATAGCTCATCTCAGCCTTCGAGGCCGGCCACATATTTCTCGTAAGCAGCGGCGTCCATCAGGACCGCGACGTCGCTCGGAGCGGACAGCTTGAGGCGCAGGATCCAGCCCTTACCGTGCGGGTCCTGGTTGACGGCCTCGGGCGAGGCGTTGAGCTCACCGTTGACCTCGATGACCTCGCCGGACACGGGCGAGTAGATCTCGGACACGGCCTTGACGGACTCGATCGTCCCGATCGTCTGGTGGACGGCGAGCTTCGTCCCGAGGGCCGGGAGCTCGACATAGACGGCGTCGCCCAGGTGCTTCTGGGCATAGTCGGTGATGCCGACCTTGGCCGAGCCGCCCGTCACCTCGATCCACTCATGGTCCTTCGTGTAACGATAAGTCTGGGGATACATGCGCTGCCTCCGTTTAATAAAATGTCATGGCGAGCCCCCATCGCGAAGCGATGCGGGGCGCGGCAATCCCGTGGCCGAAGCGGTCCTCCTCTTCGGCTCTCAATAATTTCTCTTATAGAACGGCGTCTGAACGACGACCGCCCGGGCCTTCTTGTCGCGGATGCCGATCTCGAACTCCGTGCCGATCGCGGTCCGGGCGATGGGCAGGTAAACCAAGCCGATGCTCTTCTTGAAGAGGGGCGAGAACGTGCCCGAGGAGACTTGGCCGACCGGCGCCCCGTCGAGGTAGACGGGATAATGGGGCCGGGCGATCCCCTTGTCCACGAGCTCGAAGCCGACGAGCTTCCGGCTGATCCCCTGCTCGTTCTGTTTCACGAGCACGTCCCGGCCGAGAAAATCGCCCTTCTTGAACTTGACGATCCACTTGAAGTCGCACTCGAGCGGCGTCGTCGTGTCGTCGATGTCGTTGCCGTAGAGGGGCAGCTTGGCTTCGAGCCGGAGCGTATCGCGGGCGCCGAGCCCGACGGGCTCGAGGCCGAGGGGGGTGCCGGCCGCCAGGATCGCGTCCCAGAGGGGGGCGGGATCCGGATCGAGCGTATAGACCTCGAACCCGTCCTCCCCCGTGTAGCCCGTCCGGGAGATCAGGCATTCCTTGCCCACGACCTTTCCGAAGACGGCGGTGAAGGATTTCATCGGCGCCAGGGCGACGTCGGTCAGGGGCTGGAGGATGTCGACCGCTTTCCGCCCTTGGAGGGCGATCTGGCTGTAGCGGTCGGAGGGATTGTCCAGGGCGATCTCGTACCCGGCCCGCACGGACTGGACGTAGGCGTAGTCCTTGTCGGTGTTCGCCGCGTTGACGACCAGGAGATAGAACTCCGGGTGGATGCAGTAGACCAGCATGTCGTCCACGTATGTCCCGCGGTCGGTGAGCAGGCCCGTGTACTGGACGTGGCCCGGCGAAAGGCGGGCGGCGTCGTTCGGGGAGATATGCTGGACGAAAGCCAAGGCATCCTTGCCCGTGACGTGGATCTCGCCCATGTGGCTCACGTCGAACAGCCCGGCGGCCGTCCGGCAGGCCAGATGCTCGTCGATGATGCCCTTGTACTCGACGGGCATGTCCCAGCCGCAGAATTCGATCATGTGCGCGCCGAGCTTCCGGTGGTTGGCATTGAAGCGTGTCTTCTTCATGAGGATCGTCCTTTATGCAGGGATGGCGTGGGCCGCTTTCGATAATAAAAGGAATATTTATCACAATCGGCCCCCTGCTTTCAAGTGGACCGGACCCGGCCGGACCGGGAGAAAAGGGTAGAATAACGGCCCGGGAATCGGTACAATATCCCCGCCCATGGCCGACCAAGACCGACCGCGCCGCGAGGTGTCCGTCATCTTCCCGACGTACAACGAGAGGGACAATATCGGACCGCTCATCCTCGACGCCTTGAAATACACCCCGGCCGACACCGAGGTCATCGTCGTCGACGACGATTCCCCCGACGGCACCTGGAAGGTCGTGGAGGATCTCGCCCGGGTGCGGCCCAATATCCACCTCCTCCGCCGGATCGACAAGCGAGGGTTGGCCTCCGCGCTTCGCGACGGCATCGCCTATTCCCGGGGGGACATCATCGTCTGGTCGGACAGCGATTTCTCCATGCCCCCGCCCAAGATCTCCGACCTCCTGGCCGAGATCGCCAAGGGCCGCGACGTCGCCGTGGGCAGCCGCTTCGTCGCCGGCGGCGGCGTCCAGATCGTCACCGGGAGCAACGACACGCTCCTCGCCTACCTCATGAGCGTGACCCTCAACAAGTCCATCCAGCGCATCCTGGGCCGGACGTTCAAGGACTACACGAGCGGCTTCATCGCCTTCCGGCGACGGGTCCTGGACGAGATTTCGCTCCGGGGCGACTACGGCGAATACTTCATCGACTTCATCTATCGGGCCCGCAAGCTGGGCTTCGACGTCATCGAGATCCCCTACATGTGCGTCGAGCGGCGGTCGGGGGTCGGCAAGACGGGGACCCGCTTCTTCGATTATTTCCGGAAAGGCTGGAAATACGTCTGGCTGACCCTGAAGCTCCGCTTCACGAGGATCCGGCAAGAAAAGGAAAGGAGGGCGCGGCCATGAACAAAGGACTCCTGGAGATCGCCTGCGGCGGACATATCTACGCCATCGTGCTCAGGAAGGAGTTCGACAAGCCCGGGCCGAATTTCTTCACCCCCGGCGAGTTCTCCCAGCAGCTCGGCCTCCTCGCCCATCCCAAGGGCAAGGTCGTCAAGCGCCACCGCCACAAGCTGGTCAAGCGCGAGATCTTTCGGACGCAGGAGGTCCTGGTCCTGCTCTCGGGCCGGATCCGGGTCGAGCTCTTCGACGACGCCGGCGACAAGCTTAGGGCCGTGATCATGAAGCCCGGCGACGCCATCCTCCTGGCCCGCGGCGGCCACCGGGTGGCGATCCTCGACGACGCCAAGATCATCGAGGTCAAGCAGGGTCCCTACGCGGGATTCGACGACAAGGAGTTCTTCTGAGCCGTGATCCCCGTCAACGAGCCGCTTCTGGCCCGAAATACCCTTAAATACGTCGCCGATTGCGTCCGGACCGGCTGGATCTCCTCGGCGGGCTCTTATATCAGGAAGTTCGAGGACGAGTTCGCCCGCTACCTCGGAGTCAAGCACGCCGTCACGACGACGAGCGGGACGACCGCCCTCCACCTGGCCCTGGCGGTCCTCGGCTTGGGGCCGGGCGATGAGGTCATTCTGCCCGCCCAGACCATGATCGCCGTCCCCTACGCCGTCTCCTACACGGGCGCCAAGCCGGTCATCCTGGACGTCGAGCGGGACACGTTCAACCTCGATCCCGAAAAAACGCGCGAGTTTCTGGAAACGGGCTGCCGCTGGGACCGGCGGAGGAAAGCCCTGATCAACCGGGCGACGGGCGGCCGCGTCCGGGCCATCCTGCCCGTCCATCTCTACGGGCACCCCTGCGCCATGGATGAGCTCCTGGCCCTCGCCGAAAAATACGACTTGCTTGTCGTCGAGGACGCGGCTGAAGCCCACGGCGCCCTTTATTACCCCGGCGGGGATCCGAAGAAAGCCCGCTTCTGCGGGTCGATGGGGACCATGGGCTGCTTCAGCTTTTACGCCAACAAAATCCTGACCACGGGCGAGGGCGGCATGGTCGTCACCGATGACGACGCCTTGGCCGAACGGGCCCGGCGCCTCAAGGACCTGGCCCACGCCCCGGGGCGGCGGTTCCTGCATACGGAGCTCGCCTACAATTACCGCATGACCAACGTTCAGGCGGCCATCGGCCTGGCCCAGCTGGAGGAGATCGACCGCTTCATCGCCTTGAAGCAAAAAATGGCCGCCTCTTATAAGCGCCGGCTGGATCATGTGGCCGGCCTGACCCTGCCCATGGAGAAGCCCTGGGCCCGCAATGTCTATTGGATGTATGCCGTGGTCGTCGAGGACGAGTTTGGAATGAGCCGGGATGCGTTGGCCGCGGCCCTGAAACGGGCCGGCGTGGACACGAGGACGTTTTTTATCCCCGTCCATCGCCAACCTCTCTACGCCAAAGACAAGGCCTTTCGGGGCGTTCACTGCCCCGTATCCGACGAGCTGGCTGAAAAGGGTTTTTACCTGCCTTCCGGCCTGGCCCTGAAGCCGGCCCAGATCAAGGCCGTCAGCGAAGCCGTGAAAGCCGTCAAGCCGTAAGCGCGCGGGAGCGCCGGTCCGCCATGGATAAATCCGAATACCAGCGGCACTTCGAGCTGGAAAGCGATTTTTGGTGGTTCAAAAGCCGCCGGGCAGCCGCTTTTCGCATTTTGAAACGCGGCCTGAAGGCCATCGGCCGGCCGCGGCGCATCCTCGACGCCGGCTGCGGGACGGGAATCAATCTCACCGAATTGGAACCGCTGGGTCCGGCGTTCGGCTGCGACCTGGCTCCGGAGGCGCTGGCTTTTTGCCGCCGGCGCGGATTGACGCGCCTGGCGCGGGCGGACGTCCGGCGTCTGCCCTACATAGCGGAGAGCTTTGATCTCGTGACGCTGTTCGACGTCCTATATCATAAGGATATCCCCGACGACGTCGCCGTCCTGCGCGAGGTCCGGCGCGTGCTCAAGGACGGCGGACACCTGTTGATGACCGACAGCGCCTTCGAAATCCTGCGCGGGCCGCACGACGAGGCCATGCAGGGCCTGCGCCGCTACGATAAAAAGACATTGAAGGGAAGGCTGGAGGACGCCGGCTTCGAGGTCGTCCGTCTCAGCTACTTCTTCATGACTACGTTTCCGGCGGTATATGCGAAGCGGCAGCTGGAGCGGCGCCGGGCGGACCGGCATCCGGAGGGCGCGCCCCGATCCGATCTAGCTCCCGTCCCCCGTTGGCTGAACTGCGTCCTCGGCAGCCTCCTCAGGCCCGAAGCGGCTTGGGTGTCGCGCCGGGACCTTCCCTTCGGCAGCTCGATCATCGCCCTGGCCCGGAAAAAATGAACAACATGACCGTGGACGAATTCGTGAAAAAGCGGGCGAAGCCGGAGCTGCGGCCCGTCGTCGAGATGTTGGAATCGACCGGGAAGCGGCGCGCGCCCGCTGACGTCTAATAGTCGATAGGGAGGCACAACACCATGTCGAACCGCAGACAATTCTTGAAGCAAAGCGCCCTCACGGCCGCCGGGCTGGCCGCAGCAGGGCGGGCCGGATCGGCCTTCGAGCGATTCCTGAATTCCCCGCTCTCGTCCCCCGACAAGAGCAAAGTCGTCCTCGTCCGGAACAAGGCCGTCGTGGACGCCTCGGGCAAGGTCGAGAACGCCCTTCTCGAGCGCATGCTCGACAAGGCGATGACGACATTCACGGGCCATTCGTCCGCCGCGGATTCCTGGCGGAAGTTCTTTGCCCCCGAAGACGTCGTCGGTCTCAAGATCAACACCCTCGGCTGCATAGACATCAAGGGAACGGATTACGCAATGCACTTCGCGTCCGTCATCGGGGCCGTGGCAAACAGCCTGCGCCGAGCGGGCCTCGCGGACAAGAACATCGTCGTCTGGGACCGCAGCGAGGAGGAGATGAAAGAGGCCGGCCTGACGATGCAGAGCGATCCGGGTTCGATGCGCTTCCTCGCCAACAAGGTCAGCCGGCGCGACGCGGGCGACTACGGGGAGACGACCTATCCGGTTGGGAGCGTGACAAGCCGGGTCAGCCGGATCCTCGACCAGGTCACCACCTCGATGATCAACATCTGCGTCCCGAAGACGCACGGCGGGGCCGGCTTCACCAACAGCCTGAAGAACCACTACGGGACGATCGACAACCCGAACCGGCTGCACGCCAACGCCTGCTCCAGCCCGGGCATCGCCGAGGTCAATGCCATCCCCATCATCCGTAAAAAGCAGAAGCTTGTCATCTCGGACGCCCTGCTCATGGTGACCGAGGGCGGGCCCCGCTGGGATCGGCGGTTCATCCGGCCGTTCGGCGGCATCCTGGTCGGGATCGATCCCGTGGCCATCGACGCCGTCGCCCTGAGCTTGATGGACGAGCTGCGGAAGGCGGACGGGATGGAGCCTCTGGGTTCCCGGGTCCCTCACCTCGCGCTGGCCGAGCAGCTCGGGCTCGGGAAGAGCCGCCTGGCCGACATCGACCTCGTGACGGTGAGCGCCTAATTCTTAAAGCTTCAGCAAGTCGATCGCTTTCCGGAGAACAAGCCGGAGCGTCGGGTCGGAATTCGGCGACGCGATCTCCATTCAAGAGAATTAGGTCGTGTCGCCGAATTCCGGTATAATGTTTCGGACACCGATGCTGAAAACAAAAGAGACTCTGCGGCAAATCGTCTTCGAGCGGCTGAAGGAGGCCTACGCTCTCGAGCCCTCCGACCTCGATTTCGACCACCCGCCCCAGGCGAAGATGGGCGACCTGGCCCTCACCTTCCCCTTCCAGCTCGCGAAGAAGATCAAGGCCAACCCCCGCCGGATCGCCCAGGACGTCCTGGCCAAGCTCGGGACGATCCCCGGCGTCGAGCGAATGGAAGTCGCCGGCGCGGGATTCATCAACTTCTTCCTCGAGAAGCCGGCTTTCTGCGGCGACGTGTTGGCGTCTTCCCAAACCCGGACGCTCCGCCCCGACGAAGCCAAGATCATCGTCGAGCACACCAACATCAACCCCAACAAGGCCGCCCACATCGGCCATCTCCGCAACGCCTGCCTCGGCGACACGCTCGTCCGCTGCCTGCGCCACAAAGGCGAGACCGTGGAAGCCCAGAATTACATCGACGATACGGGCGTCCAGGTCGTGGACATCGTCTTCGGGTTCCTGGAGCTCGAGAAAAAGACCCTGGCCGAGGTCGAAGCGATCCCCGGGAAATTCGACTATTACTGCTGGGACCTCTATGCCCGCACGTCCAAATACCTCGCCGACAATCCGGCCGCCCAGGCCCGAAAGGCCGAAATCCTCAAGGCCGTCGAACACGGCCGCGATCCCGAAGCCGCGCTCGCCCGCCACGTATCCCATCGCATCCTCCGCGCCCACCTGGCCACGATGGAGCGGATCAGGGCCTTCTACGACGTCCTGCCCTGCGAGAGCAGCATCCTCGGCATGAAGTTCTGGGAACGGGCCTACGGCCTCCTGAAGGAAAAGGGGGCCATCTATCATGTGGCCGACGGGCCCAACGCCGGCTGCTGGGTGATGAAGCTCGAGGATGAGGCCGACAAGGAAAAGATCATCGTCCGCTCGGACGGGACCGTCACCTATGTCGGCAAGGACATCGCCTATCAGCTCTGGAAGTTCGGCCTCCTCGAACGCGACTTTTACTACGAGCCGTTCCTCGTCGCAGACGGGAAAACCGTCTGGATCAGCACCGCGACCCCGAACGCGAACGGTCTGGCCTTCGGCGGGGCGACCAAGGTCTACAACGTGATCGACACCCGCCAGTCCTATCTCCAGAAAGTCGTGGTCCAGGGGCTGCGGGCGCTCCACTATGACGCCCAGGCGAAGAAATCCATCCACTTTTCCTACGAGATGGTCGCCTTGTCGCCCCGGAGCCTCACGGAGCTCGGCCTCGATGCGGCCCCGGAAGACGAGGGGAAATCGTTCGTCGAAGTCTCCGGCCGCAAAGGTCTCGGCGTCAAGGCCGACGATCTGCTCGACCGCCTCACGGCCAAAGCCCTGGCCGAGGTCGAGAAGCGGAATCCGGACCTCAGCCCGGCCCAGAAGACGGGGATCGCCTCGGCCATCGCCCGGGGCGCCCTCCGCTACTTCATGCTCAAGTACGGGCGCAACTCCCTCATCATCTTCGATTTCGACGACGCCCTGAGCTTCGAAGGGGAAACGGGGCCTTACCTCCAATACACGGCCGTCCGCCTGGCCAGCATCTTCCGCAAGCTCGAGGAGCGCGGCGGGAGCTCGGCCGCCGGGCTCGAGGCGGAATGGGGCGGCGGCGCCTGGCCGCTCTCCAGCCTGGCCGCGTATGAAATCGCCGACTTATGGGACGTCGTCACATACGCCGCCAGATTCGAGGAGGAGATCCTCATCTCCATCGAAACCCTCGAGTTCTCCCACCTGGCCAAGTACGCCTTCCTCCTCTGCCAGAAGCTCAACGGCTACTACCACAAATATCCCGTCCTGGCCGAGGAAAACGAGGAGATCAAGTCCGCCCGCCTCCGGACGATCACCCTGGGCCGACGGACGCTCATCCGGGCGCTCGACCTGATGGGGATTCCCGTTCCCGAGAAGATGTGACCTGTATCTCACAGGAATTCGGTGACACGATCCCAAATCCGGAGAATTGGGTCGCGTCACCGAATTCCCCCCGCTTGCCTTTCGCAACGAATTTTCTATAATGGTGTTTTTTCATAGGGAAAGGAGGTTTATGCATGATCGCCGTCGAACACCTCACCAAGAAATACGGTGATCTGACGGCCGTCCGCGATCTGAGCTTCACGGTCGATGAAGGGAAGATCTGGGGGCTCCTCGGCCCGAACGCGGCCGGCAAGACCACCACCATGCGCATCCTGACCGGGTTCCTCCCGGCCACCGACGGGACGGCGAAGGTCGGCCACTTCGACGTCTTCGCCCAGGCGAACGAGGTGAAGAAGATCCTCGGCTATCTGCCCGAGGTCCTTCCCCTCTACCCCGACATGACCGTGACCGAGTACCTGAACTTCGTGGCCTCGCTGAAGCACATCCCCGCGGCCCGGATGAAGGAGTCCGTGGCCAAGGCGATCAAGGTCACGGGCCTCGACTCGGTCAAGGGCCGCCTCATCAAGAACATCTCCCGGGGCTACAAGCAGCGGGTCGGCATCGCCCAGGCCCTGGTCCACGACCCCAAGGTCATCATCCTCGATGAGCCGACCATCGGCCTCGACCCGGCCCAGATCATCGAGATTCGGAGCCTGATCAAGTCGCTTCGGGGCGGCCACACGATCATCCTCTCGACCCACATCCTGGCCGAGGTCACCCAGACCTGCGACGGCGTCGTGATCATCAACGAAGGCCGCCTGATGGCTTCGGGCTCGCTCGAGGAGCTGACCGCCTCCGTCCGCCACCAGGACGGCGCGATCGTCAAGGTCCGCCGGGGCACGGCCGACGCGGCCGCCGAGATCGAGAAGCTTCCCGGCGTGGAAAATGTCCAGCGCCAGGACGCCGAGCTCAAGATCGAATGGAAGGTGGGCCAGGACCCTCGCGACGCGATCGCCCGCCTCTGCCTCGACCGGCAGTTCGGCCTGCTCGAGCTGCGGCCGATGTCCATGAGCATCGAGGACATCTACCTGAAGATCGTTTCGGGAGGGGATGACCAATGAAGAACCTGTGGATCGTCGCCAAAAAGGAGCTGCGGACCTATTTCACCTCGCCCATCGCCTACGTCATCATGACCGTCTTCATGGTCCTGGTCGGATTCTTCTTCTACAGCCTGGTCTACTGGTTCAACGCCCAGGCCATGCAGATGGCCCAGAATCAATATTATGCCAACCAGATCAATATCAACCAGATGCTCTTCTCCCCGCTCTTCCACAACATCAGCATCATCCTCCTCCTCATGCTCCCCCTCCTGACCATGCGCCTGTTCGCCGAGGAGAAGAAGATCGGCACCGAGGAGCTCCTTTACACGTCGCCCATCTCGGTCAGCGAGATCATCCTGGGCAAGTTCCTGGCCTCGCTCCTCGTCCTCCTGGCCATGCTCTCCCTAACCGCCCTGTTGTCCATCTTCACCTTCCTCTACGGCAAGCCGGAGCTCGCCCCCGTCCTCATGGGCTACCTGGGCCTATTCCTGCTCGGCGCGGCGTTCATCGCCATCGGCCTTTTCTTCTCGTCGGTGACCGATAACCAGATCGTGGCGGCCGTCCTCACGTTCGGCGCGCTGCTCCTCTTCTGGATCATCAGCTGGGCCTCGAACGCCGCCACCGGCTTCTGGAAGGACGTCCTCAACTACATCTCCTTCTTCCAGCATTTCGACAACATGACCCAGGGCATCCTGGATACGACCGACGTGGTGTACTACCTGAGCTTCGCCTTCTTCGGGCTGTTCCTGACCCACACCGCGATCCAGTCCCGGCGGTGGAGGTAAGCCATGGACAAGATCAAAAAGAACCTGAACCTCATCGGCCTCGGCCTGGCTTTAGCCGGCCTGGTCTCCCTCCGGATCTGGCCCCAGACGAAGATCGTCGGGCTGCTCCTGGTCGTCCTCGGCATCGGGGCCATCGCCGTCTATGTCGGCCTCAACGCCGGGGATCTCAAGCAGGGCCTCAAGCGCCGGTCCTTCCTCTATTCCAGCAATGCCCTCCTGCTCGCGGTTCTCGTCCTCGGCATCCTGGTCCTGGCCAATGTCTTCTTCTCCCGCCATCACCACCGCTTCGACTTCACGGAGGCCAAGCTCCACTCGCTCTCCGATCCGTCGATCAAGGTGGCGTCCGCGCTCAAGGCCGACATTTCAATCAAGGCCTTTTTCCGCGAGGGCAATCCCGCCCGGAGCCGGATGGAAGACCTGCTCAAGATCTACACGTACCACACGCCCCGGATCAAATACGAGTTCATCGACCCGGACAAGAATCCCGGCCTGATCAAGCGCTACGAGGTGACCCAGGACGGCACGACCATCTTCGAGGCCGGGGCCAAGGACAACCGCATCACGACGACCACCGAAGAGGACGTCACCAACGCCCTCATCAAAGTGACCCGCGAGAAGAAGAAAGTCATTTACTTCCTCGAAGGCCACGGCGAGAAGAGCATCGAGGTGACCGAGGAAAGCGGCTATTCCTTCATCAAGGACGACCTGACGAAGATGGGCTATGACGTCAAGAAACAGCTGACCGCCCTTCCGGACGCATTCCCCAAGGACTGCGCCCTGCTCGTCATCCCCGGGCCGGAAAAGGACATCGCCCCGAACGAGCTCGAGGCCATCCGCGGCTATCTCGAGGGCGGCGGCCGGGTGTTCTTCCTGGTCGACCCCCAGACCGCTCCCGGCCTCGTCCCCTACCTCGCCAAGCTCGGCGTCAAGCTCGAGGACGACACCGTGATCGACCGCCCGACGCTGTTCGGCGGCGACTACCTGATGCCGATGATGAGCGAGATCGCCTCGCATGAGATCACCAAGAACTTCCGCTACGTGACGTATTATCCCCTGGCCCGCTCGGTCGATGTGATCGACCCCAAGCCGGACACCGTGACGACGTCCCAGGTTCTGGGCAAGACGAGCGAGAACGCCTACACCAAAGCGAAATTCGTCCTCAAGAAGGGGATGACGACCAAGGACATCGCTTTCGACGCCAAGAACGACAAGAAAGGGCCGATCCCCCTGGCCGCCATTATCACCCTGAAGCCCAAGACGTCCTCGGAGCCGGGCAAGACCGTGCCCGAGGGCCGGCTGGCGGTCTTCGGGGATTCCGATTTCGCCTCGAACCGCTACTCGGCCGAGGGCGGCAACGGCAACCTCTTCCTCAATGTGGCGAACTGGCTGACCGAGGAATCCGACCTCATCTCGATCTCGCCTAAGACCTCGAGCCCCCGCGGGCTTGAGCTGTCGCCGACCCAGGGCAAGCTCATTTTCTGGGTCTCGGTCATCCTCCTTCCGCTCCTCGTCCTCGGCTTCGGGATCTCGATCTGGCTGAAACGGAGGGCACTGTGAAGTTCAAATCCACGATCCTTCTCCTGGTCGGCTTTGTCCTGCTGCTGGGCTACATCCTTTTCCTCGATAAGAAGCCGGCCGACAAGGCCGCCGCTCCCCAGGAAAAGCTCCTGACGCTGACCGCGGCCGACATCCAGAAAATCACCCTCAAGAAGGAGAGCGAGACGCTCACCTTCAAGAAGGACGACAAGGGCGACTGGCTGATCGCCGAGCCGCTCGAAGCCAAGGCCGACGCGAACGAGCTCAACGCCATGGCCGACTCCTTCGCCGGCCTCGAGATCCAGCGCGTCGTCGAGAAGGACGGCGGCGATCCGAAGAAATACCAGATTCCGCTGAAGGAAATCTCCATCTGGACCAAGGGCCAAGCGGCCCCGGTCAAGGTGCTCGTCGGGATGGAGAATCCCCTCGACAAATCCGTCTTCGCCCAGAAGGAAGGCGATAAGCGCATCGTCCTGCTTTCGAGCGCCGTCGGCACGAGCCTGGGCAAGACGCTCTTCGACTTCCGCCAGAAGGACATCTTCAAATTCGAGACCGGCGACGTGACCGGGATCAAGCTCGAGACGAAGGACGTGAAATGGGATGCCCAGAAAAGGGATGACGGCTGGTTCCTTCAGGCGCCGATCAAGGCCCTGGCCAAAGAAACGAAGATCACCGACTTCCTGAGCGCGCTCGGCAACATCAAGGCCAAGGAATTCGCGGCCGAGAACAAGAGCTCCGAAGACCTGAAGAAATGCGGCCTCGACAAGGCCGAGGCCAAGGTCACGCTTGCGATCCCCAAATCCAACAAGGACGTCACCTTCCTCGTGCATAAGGCGGCCGACAAGACCTATGTCACGACGTCGGATTCGAACAAGATCATCGTCCCCGACGCCGATCCGTTCACCGAGCTCGGCAAAAAGGCGGACGAGTACCGCGAAACCAAGGTCGCGAGCTTCAGCTCCTGGCAAGCGGACAAGATGGTCATTAAAAAGGGCATGCTCGACCTGACTCTGACGAAGGCGGCCAACGACAAATGGTATTTCGACGCCGCCCAGAAGGAGGAGGCCGACGGGAGCAAAATCGAGACCTTCATCCGCAGGTTCGAGAGCCTCGAATCGACCGAATTCATCGACGCGCCCAAGAGCCTGGCCGAGCACGGGCTCGACAAGCCCCAGGCCGAGGTGACGATCACGACCAAGGAAGCCGGCGACAAGGCGGTCGAGAAATCGGTCACGGTCTTCGTCGGCAAGGACGACAAGGAAAAGAAGAAGGTCGTCGTCAAGAACGCGAAGCTCGACTATCTATTCCGCGTCGATTCCTCGCTCCTCGACGACTTCCCCAAAGAGAAGAAGGACTGGAAGCTGCCCGAGCCGGAGAAGAAAGAGCCGGACAAAAAGACCGACGGCCCAAAAAAATAGGCTAATTCTTATTCCTTGCGAGCTTCACCCGGGCAAACGGTTGCAGCTTGCCTTTTTCCTTACCGTCCATCCTCCACTCCCATGTGTCGGTGCCTTTGCCGTAGGCGAATGTCGTGTGAAAAAGGCTGCCGTCGCCGGCCTTGAACAAGAACGCGATGTCGTCGCCCCGCCTCCGATCGTGCCCTGAAGCACCCACTTCCCGATCAGATGATCCAACAAGGGATCCTGGAATGCGGTCTGTTGGGCCGAAGCCAAGAGCGAAAGCAGAACCAAGGAAGCGAAGATAAAGACCGGTATCGCCGCGTTCTTTTTCATAGGCGATATTTTATCACAATCTGAAATAGGAAATTCATGATGCGAGCGCTTGCTTAATTTCCTCAATGCTGGTAACATAACATTCTCTTAACTGCCGTAGCGGACGAAAACAACGTCACTGTAATACCCTAATACAACTGGCTTTTTCCCCCCGAACGCAGAATTCAAGGAAAGTAGGAGTTTTTATGGAATTTGACACTTTCAATTTTCACCCCGCCGTCATGGCCGGGGTCAAGGCCGCGGGCTATGTCAGGCCGACGCCCATCCAGGCGCAGGCGATCCCGCCCGTCCTCCAGGGCCGCGACGTCATGGGCTTGGCCCAGACGGGGACGGGCAAGACCGCGGTCTTCGCCCTGCCCATCCTGCACCGTCTGATGCAGGGCCCCCGCGGCCACGTCCGCGCCCTCGTCATCGCCCCGACGCGCGAGCTGGCGGAGCAGATCCACGAGGCAATCTTCGGTCTGGGAAAACAGACGCGCCTCCGGAGCGCCACGATTTACGGCGGCGTGGGCCTCAACCCTCAGGTCCGGAAGCTTCGCGCCGGCGTCGAGATCATCGTCGCCTGTCCCGGCCGCCTGCTCGACCACATCAACCAGCGCACGATCGATCTTTCGCGCGTCGAAGTGCTCGTGCTCGACGAGGCGGATCGCATGTTCGACATGGGCTTCCTCCCCGACATCCGGAAGATCATCAAGCACCTGCCCTCCCAACGTCAGACGCTGCTATTCTCGGCGACCATGCCGGACGACATCCGGAAGCTGGCCCAAGAAGTCCTGCACGCCCCGGTCACGGTCCAGGTCAATTACACCGCGCCCCTCGACTCGGTGGCCCACGCCCTCTATCCCGTCGAGCAGCACCTGAAAACCGCTCTGCTCCTCGAGCTTCTGCGCAATACGGACACCGGCTCGGTCCTGATCTTCACCCGGACCAAGCACCGCGCCAAGCGGGTGGGCGAGCAGCTGGAACGCGCCGGCCATCGGGCCGCCTCTCTCCAGGGCAACCTGTCCCAGAACAAGCGCCAGGCCGCGCTCGACGGATTCCGGAACGGCTCGCATCGGATTCTCGTCGCGACCGACATCGCGGCCCGCGGGATCGACGTCTCCAGCATCTCCCACGTCATCAACTATGACATGCCCGACACCGCGGACGCGTACACCCACAGGATTGGCCGCACGGGCCGCGCCGCCAAGACCGGCGATGCCTTCACGTTCATGACCCGCGAAGACGGGGACATGGTCCGGGCCATCGAACACGTCCTCGGCGAAAAGGTGGAGCGCCGCACCCTGGCGAATTTTGACTATAGCAAGCAGGTCCTGGACCGCGGCGCCGAATTCGCCCGCGCTCCTTATCAATCCCAGCATCGCCCGGCTCAGAGTAAGGCCAGGCCCGCCGACAAGCCCGCGATTCCGTCCGTCCCCCGGAAAAAGCACTTCGGCGGAAGATGGGAAAAGCGCAGCTTTGGAAAGATGGGAGCCGTCCCCAGCCGTTGAACCATAACCGGGACGGGCGCTTTGTAGTAAAATAGGCGGCCATGGAACCCGATCACACGACTGCGTCCCCCGCGGATTTCCGGCGGCGGCTCCTCGGCTGGTATCGCCGCCGAAAGCGCGATCTGCCTTGGCGCCGGACATCCGATCCTTACGCCATCTGGATTTCCGAGATCATGCTCCAGCAGACGACCGTCGGAGCGGTCATCCCCCATTACAAGCGGTGGCTGAAGACGTTTCCCGGCGTCGGTGCCCTGGCCGCGGCGCCCCTCCGCAAAGTCCTCAAGGCATGGGAGGGTTTGGGCTATTACGCCCGGGCCCGCAACCTCCACGCGGCGGCCAAGGTCTTCGTCAAGCGCTACGGGAGGCGGATTCCGGATCATTACGAAACGCTGCGCTCCATCCCCGGCTTCGGGCCCTATACCGCCGCCGCGGTCCTGAGCCTGGCCTTCGGCAAGCCCGTCCCCGTCCTCGAGGCCAACGTCCGCCGGGTGATGATGCGCCTACTCGGCCTCCATGGCCGGGCCGACGGCCGCCACGACAAGGCGATCTCCGCCCGCCTCGAGGCCTTGATCGCCCGCCGCTCGCCGGGCGACTTCAACCAGGCCATGATGGAGCTCGGCGCCCTGGTCTGCCGGGCGCGCTCCCCGCTCTGCGCGGCCTGTCCGATCCACGCCTTCTGCGCCGCTTTCGCCGCGGGCGAACAGGAGATCATCCCCCACCCCAAGAAAGTTTCCTATCGCAAGATCGAAGCCGTGGTCGCGATCATCGAGGACGGCAGACGGATCCTCATTCAGAAGCGGCCCGAGACCGGTCTGCTCGCCGGTCTCTGGGAGTTTCCCGGCGGGAAGATGCGTCCCGGTGAGAGCCGGCGGCAGGCCCTGGTCCGCGAAGTCCGGGAGGAAACCGGGGCCGAGATCTCCGCGCCCCGCTTTTTTCTGACGGTCGACCATTCCTACACGAAATTCCAGGTGAAGCTCCACGCCTTCCGCTGCGGCCTCAAGACGGCGCCGGAGAAAAGAGGCGGCGCGCGCCTCCGTTGGGTCCGGCTGCGGGACCTCGGGGCATACCCGTCTCCCTCGGGGAGCGCGAAGATCATCCGCCGTCTCGAAAACGAGGCGGGCATCTCCGGAGCGCGCCCATGAGCCGGATCGTCCGCTACCGGTTCGTCGATTACGGCGAGCCGTTCGAGCCCGCCCCCAACACCCTCGTCCTGGACGTCGGGATGAAAACCGTGCCGGGCGTGGTCGATCACCACCAGCCCGACGCCGAACCCGAGTGCGCCGCTTCGCTCGTGGCCAAATATCCGGGCCTCGTCCTCGACCATCTCGCCCCGGCGGGCGTAAGCCCGAGCGACGAGCCGCTGACGATCGTCACCCATCGCCTCCCGGATTTCGATTCGCTGGCCGCGATCTACATTTCGCTCAAGATCCTCGAGACGGGCCGCGTCGACGACGGCCTCCTGAAGATCGCCGCCTACACCAAGCTCATCGACTCTGCCCTCCTGCCGAAGACCGTGGACCTCGCCGGGACGCCCCACGGGCTTCTCCGGGCGCTGTTCTCGGGCTCGAAGAAAAGCGAGGAGGAGAATAACCGCGACCGGCTGGAAGAGGGCTTGAAACTCATGCGGGCCCTTCACGCCCGCGCGTCCGAGGGCCTCGACATCCTCGAGGACGAACAAATGTTCGCCGGAATCGACCGCTATGACCGGGCCCGGAAAAAAGTCCGCGGTGACTATACGACCTACGTCTCCGACCTCGTCCGGGGGAGGTTCTTTTTCGCGGACCTGCCCGCGGCCGACGGATCCGCCCGCCGGACGACCGTGAACGGCCTGGTCGTCGCGAACCCGCGGAGCTTCCTTCTCAAGGAGTGGGCCCACCGCGACCGCGAACACCCGTCGCTCGGCGATGGCTATTCCTTCATCGTTTCGAGCTTCGGGGAAGCGGGCTGCAGCCTGGGCGTGGACCCCGGGAAAGGCGTGAACCTGCGGGGCCTGGGCGCGCGCCTTGAAGCGAGGGAGCGCGAAAAACGCGCGGCCGCCGGCCGCGCCGCCGGGCGGACCTGGTATGAGGGCAACTGCCCTCTGTTCGATTATCGGATCATCGTTTCGCCCCAGGGCGGGACCGCCCTCACGACCGCCGAAGTGATGGAGGAGGTCCTCGCTTTCGGCGGTGGAAGCTTCGAAAAAAAACAAGGAGGCTGACGCCATGGCCAGATTCACCGCCCTCGCCACCGCACTGACCATCCTGCTCTTGTCGGCGGCCGCGACCGGACTCCCGGCCGGCCGGGACGACGCATCCCAGGCCAAAGCCGAGATCGACGCCCTGATGACGTCCTGGCACAAGGCCGCGGCGACGGCCGACGCCAAAACCTATTTCGGGCTCATGGCCCCGGGCTCCGTGTTCCTCGGAACGGACGCGACCGAGAGATGGACGAAAGAGGAGTTCGAAAAATACGCCGCTTCCCGCTTCAAGGGCGGATCGGCCTGGGTGTATTGGGCCACGGAGCGGAATATCGGCCTGGCCGCGGACGGGACCACGGCCTGGGTGGACGAGACGCTCGCCTCCAAGTCCTACTGGACCTGCCGCGGGACGGCGGCCCTCGAAAAAATCGGCGGCGCCTGGAAGATCCGCCTCTACGGCCTGGCCTACACGATTCCCAACTCCGCCGTCCGGGAGATCATGCCCGTCGTGAAGCGCGAGCTCGACAAGTCCCCCAAGAAATAGCGGCCCGTTATTTCTTGTCGATTTTATTCCAGTCCGGCGGCTCGACCCGGAGCAGGTTGTGGACGAAGAAGTCGTATCGCTTCCGGTCGCCGTAGACCCCGCCCGACGTGTGGTTCGATCCCGGAATCACCAGCAGGTCAAAGGTCTTGTTCGCCTTGATCAGGGCGTTCACGATCTGCATCGTCGAGGCCGGGTCGACGTTGGTATCCATCTCCCCCACGAAAAGCATCAGCTTGCCTTTGAGCCGCCAGGCATTGTCGACGTTCGACGACGCGGCGTACTCCGGGCCGAGCGGCCAGCCCATCCACTGCTCGTTCCACCAAATCTTGTCCAGGCGGTTGTCGTGGCAGCCGCAGGAGGCCACGCCCGCCTTGTAGAACTCGGGGTGAAAGAGCAGCCCGCCGAGCGCGCTCTGGCCACCGGCCGACGTTCCGTAAAGCCCGACCCGGGTGATGTCGTAAGATGGATATTTGGCCGCGACGGCCTTGTGCCAGAGGATACGGTCCGGGAACCCGGCGTCGCCCAGGTTCTTCCAGCAGACGTCGTGGAATGCCTTTGACCGGTTGGACGTCCCCATGCCATCCACCTGGACGACGATGAACCCCAGCTCGGCCAGGGACTGCATGGCGTTGTAGGCGCTGAACGCCTTGGGGACGAAGGAATCCTGCGGCCCGGCGTAGATGTTCTCGAGGACAGGGTATTTCCGGGCCTTATCGAATTTCATCGGCCGGAAGATAACGCCCCAGATGTCGGTCTTGCCGTCGCGCCCCTTGGCCGCGAAGACTTCGGGCGCGCGCCAACCCGCCTTGACGAGATCCTGGATGTCGGCCTTCTCGACCGCGGCCAGGATCTTCCGGTCCTCCTCGGACCGCAGCTCGGTCACGGGCGCCTGGTCCAGCCGGGACCACGTGTCGAGATAGTATTTCCCATCGGGCGAGAAGCTGGCCGTGTGCGTCCCATGGCCCTCGGTCAGGGCGGTCAGGCCCGTCCCGTCGAAGTTGATGCGGTAATAATAAATGAAATAGGGATCCTCGCCGGGGACCATGCCGCTCGCCCGGAACCAGATCCGGCGCTCCTTCTCGTCGACTTTCTCCACGCCGCGCACCACCCATTCGCCCTTCGTGATCTGGTTTTTGACCCCGCCCGTCGCCCCGTCGTAGAGATAAAGGTGATTCCAGCCGTCGCGCTCCGACATCCAGACGATTTCTTTCCCGTCGTCCAGGTCGAAGCGGTATTTCTTGCCCGAATAGCAGAAGAACGTCGTCGGCTCCTCGGAGATCACGGCCCGCGCCTTGCCGGTCGCAGCCTCGACCTCGATGACCCGGAAGACCTGGTGCCCGCGCTGGTTGTATTCAAAGGTGAACGCCCGGCCGTCCTTGCGCCAGACCGGGTTCGTGGTTTCGTAAGGATTAGGGAACAGCGCGTTGTCGATATTGATCTGCCGGCGGGTATCGACGTGGAACAGCACGGGCGTGTCGATGTCGAGGGCGTCGCCCGGCTTGGCGTATTCGATCGAGGAGGACTTCGGCTGGAGCTGATCGGCCGGCGAGGACTCCACGTACTGGATGATCCGATGGTAGCCCGGCTTCAGCCGGATCGCGACGAGCTTCGTCGAGTCGGGCGACCAGGCCATCGACGGGGCGACGTAGTAGTTCCCTTCGGACCCGTCCAGGCTCAGGGGCGCCTCGTCCTTCTTGCCCTTGGCCCGAACCCAGACATTGTAGTTCCGGATGAAGGCTTCCCATCTTCCGTCGGGAGACGCTTTGACGTCGGGCAGCGACGTCGCCTGGGCGGGAGGGCCGCCCTGGCCGAGACCGCCGCCCCCGCGCGGCCGGCGCTCGACGGGGCCGAGCTTCTTCACGGAGTAGTCCGAAAGCTCGCACCGCCACCGGGATTCCAGGGCTTCGAACTCGATGGCCTTGCCCTCGTCGGCAAAGCGGAGCGAGGTAAACGGCAGGGTCACGGCCGTAATTTTTTCGCCCGCGGCAGGAGCCGCGGAGGGCCCCGTCGGCCCGGGAAATCCGGTTGTCGCGGATGGACCGATCGTCGCAACCAGCGCCGCGGCCAGCCGGGCATGGTCAAAGGCCGGCGCTTTGGCCAGCGTCGCCGCGTCCATCACCCAGAATTCGTTGCCGCCCTTGACCGATTTACGATACCAGAACCGCCCGGTTTTCTCGATCCAGACGGGCCGCTCCATGACGTTGACGGCCAGGCCCTGGAGCTTGGCTCGGAGGCCATCGGCCCGCTCGTAGTCGGCCGGCGTCCCCTGGGCAAAGGCGATGGACGGCCGGAGAATCAGGCTGAGGAGAATGATGACGGCAATGAAAACACCGTGCTTTTTCATATTTATTCCCTCCGAACGGATGGGCCAAGTATACGCACCTCTTCCCGTCTTTTCAATTCAGGAAAAGCCGTCCCGGCGGCCGGCCGCAGAGGAGAACTTTATTTCAGCCCGAGAGCGGCATGACGAGCGGCGATCGTCTCGGCAAGCGCGTCGACGGCGGCTAGATCGGCCGGCTTCGGCAAGCCGCGGCTGATGATCGGCGGCAAAACCTCGACCTTGAGGTTGGGGATCAGGCCCGCGATCTGGTCGACGATCTTGTGCCCCCAGCCGTAGGAGCCGATGATCGAGACGAACTTGAGCTTGGGCCGCAGGGCATTGGCCAGGAAGACCACGGAAGCCACTCGGGGATGGGGACCGATATGGACCGCCGGCGTGCCGACGACGAGCGTCGCCGCATCCACCAGGGCGACAGCCAGCTTACCGATATCGGTATCGTCGAGATTGAACGGCTGGACGCGGACGGCGCGCCCGGCGAGGCAGGAGACCAGCCGCTCGACCAGGATGGCCGTGCTGCCGTGCATGGAAATGTACGGGATCACGACCTCGTTCTTGGGCGTCTCCGAAGCCCAGTCGCGGTAAGCCGCCATGATCGGGACGGGGTCGGCGTAGACCGGGCCGTGGCTGGGGGCGATCATGGCGATGTCGAGGCCAGAGAGACGGGCGAGGTGCTTCTGGATCGATGTCCGGAAAGGCATCATGATCTCGCCGTAGTAGCGCTTGGCCGCGAGGTCGATGAGGCTCTCGTCGTGGACGAAGACATCGGATTGGGCCGCGTGCGCGCCGAAGAAATCGCAGCTGAACAGGATCTTCGCCGGGCGGAGGTACGTGACCATGGTCTCGGGCCAGTGGACCCAGGGCATGTGGAGGAATTCGAAGGTCACCCCGCCCAGGGCCAGGGTCTCGCCGTCGGCGACGGTCTTGATCCTGCCCTCGGTGATCCCGAGGTGGTCGACGAGCATGCCTTTGGCTTTGGGCGTGCAGACGAGCACGGCCTCGGGGTAGCGGGCCAAGACGTCGGGGATCAGGCCCGAATGGTCCTGCTCGGCGTGGTTGGCGATCAGATAGTCGAGGCGCTCCACGCCCGCCAGATTGCCAAGGAGAACCCGCCTCTTCGCCGGATCGACGGTGTCGATCAGGGCGGTCCGGCCCTCGCTCCGGACCAGGTAGGCATTGTAGCTCGTGCCGTCGGGCAGCGGGATCAGGCTGTCGAACAGCCGCCGGTCCCAATCGACCGCGCCGACGGCGTCCACGTATGCGTTGAGAGGTCTGGGAGGCATGATCTTAATTCCTACCAATATTATAGACTTTCGGCGAGCGGACTTCAAGCCCGGGTCAGCCGGGCAATGACCGCCTTCTGGCCCGGGAAGCGGGCGGCGGGGACGGATTCCTTCGCCCGATAAACTTCCCGAAACCAGCCGCCCTCGGGATGGGGCTCGAGGTCCAACTCCTCGATTCAGAACCGCGCGTCCGTCATGTCCGACCTCCTAGAACTCCGTTGCCCGGGGCGCGCATCCGCCCTCGGACGTGCGAGGCAAAAACCCCCAGGACGCAGAGCCCGGCGAAGAACAGCCCGGCCGTTTTCATGGCCGCCAGGAACCGAAGGTGATTCTCCGGCACGATTTGGGCCGACCCCAGATAGAGCGAGAAGACGAGAGTCGCCAGGCCCATGCTCAGCATCTGGCCGGTGAGACGCATCGTCCCCAGCACGGCCGAGGCGATCAGGATCACGGTTCTCTGCGATGCTCGTTCAGGGCTCATGGGCGGACGCGCGCTTCGATGCGGAAATCGCGGCCGGGATAGGCCAGGAGGACATCCTCGGGGCCCGCCGAGAGAACGAGGCTGTTCGCGGCGAAGCGGGCTGAGGATCCCGCTCTCCCCTTCCGGACGCTCAATTCGAGCCGGCCGTTCTGGAAAGGGAGCGACGCTTCGGCACCCTTCAGGCCGGACAACAGCCGCGGCCGGACACGCAGCCCGATCTCTTCGGGCCGGATCCCGAGGATGTGATTCACGAAGAGGATGACGATCTCCGCCCAGGTCCAGGGCAGGATGCCGACTTGCGGGAAAGGAGGGGCGAGGCGCCGACCATAGAATTCGAACCAGGATCCGGCCCCGGCCCCCGCAACGGAGTCCATCCAGCGCAGGACGCGCCAGGCGGTGTCCGGGCGGCCCGCCTCGACGCTCGCCCGGGCGATGAAGAGCGAGGCGATCGGCCACCCGCCGGGCGAATCGGGCTCGGACGTGGCGTTGTATCGCCCGTACCCTCCCCCGGTCCAACATTGATTCCAGAGGGTCTCGAGCGAGCCCAACGTCAGGGCGCAGAGCGGCGAGTTCGGGGCGACCAGGCCGAAGGCGACGGGCAGAACCGAGGACGAATCGGGATTGAGGAAGTGCGTCCCGGGGGCCGCGAGGGGCGAGCCCGCGGGCAGCCCGGAATCCGGACGCGGGGTGATCTTCTCCTGGACGGGCCCGCGCGCGAGCCGCCGCTTGATGAAGCCCCGGTTATCGACCATCCGGAAGCGGGGGTCTTCCAGCATCGCCCCCTTGATCCTGAGCGACTCGCCTTCCCAGCGCACGGCTTCAGCGTAGCGGCCGGTCATGCGGCCGAGCGCCGCGGCCGCGCCCAGGCCGAGCGTCGTGAAGAGCTGATGGACGAGCTCCAACCCCGGCTCGATGCCGTGGGCTTGGTGCCGCTCCCAGAACTCTCGCCGATTCGCCAGGAGGCCGCTCGCCGGATGGCGGAAGACATCCCGAAGGGGGAACTCGGCCGCCGCGGCGATTTTCGGCCAATGGCGGCGGAGGATGTCACGGTCCCCCGTCCAGAGGACATAGTCGCGGAGGCTCGCCAGGAGATATCCGTTCTGGTCGAGTTCGACCTCGTCCGGGGCGCGCCGCTCGCTGGAATCGACGGTGTCGCCCTCGTCGGTGACGAATTTGTCGAGCAGCCGGTCGAACATCGTCCGGGCACGGTCGTGCGCCCCGAGCATGGTCATGGCCAGGGCGACGATCGCCTGATCGCGGAGCCATTCGCGATTGTATTGCCAGACCGAGCCGTCAAGCATCCCGGCGCGCGAGATCACGGCCGGAAGCTGGGCGCGGGCGGCGGCGAAGAATCCGTCCAGGAGCCGATCGCCGAACGAGATCCGGGTCAGGCCGTCCCAAAAATCGACAGCCGCCCTGCCCGGCTTCGAAGCCCGGCCGAACGACGGCGTGACCAGATCCTCGGCGGCATGGAGCTCATACGCCACGGATAAGCTCTTGGCTTCGTTTGGGGCGAGGACAAACGACCGGGTCAGGAGAATCTCTCGCACTCCGGTCTCGAGCCGGTAGCCGAGGCGGCGCCGCCCGCGGTTGCGGATCTCGATGTCGCGGACCAAGACCGGGCGCTTCATTTCCGGACAGGAGAAGCGCTCGGTCACCTCCGCCGCGGCGCACCGCCAGCGGACCGCGACCGTGGGGACGGGATGGCCGTTCTCCCACGACGCCTCGAATGCGCCCGCGGCGGCGCGATCTTCGACGCCGCCGGCTAAGATCCTGACCGCCGTCCGCTCCAGGCCCGTCTTCTCGTCCATGGTCAAGGCCTCCCGCTTTTTGCGCAGGCGCTCCGGATTCATGACGAGCAGGCCGACCGGGGTCGCGTCGCCGCCGGGGGCGGCCTGGACCACGGCCTGGATCAAACCATTGCCGAGGAAGAAATACGAGACGTCCTTGAGCTCGGTCCGGACGTCGGGATGTCCAATCTTGGGGTCGTCGTGATAAACGTGCTCCTTGACGTCGATCATGGTCCGGAGCTAGCGGATGAAGACGAGGACAAAGGCGAGGAAGAGCGCCGCCGTCAGGAAGCCCAGCGGAATCGCCTTCGCCCAGCGGAGCCTCAGTCCCGCGCGGACCGCCGCGGCGGACAGAAAGATCGTCCAGACGGCGACAAGTCCCTGCACGGCGAAGGCGATCGTCCGTTGAAGACCGGGCCGGGCGGTTAGATCCATGAACTCGTCCTGGCCCAAGCCGAGAAGCGTCAACGCGGCGAAGACGGCTTGCGGCACCCAGGCGGCAAGCGCGGGGACGCCGAAGGCAAATCCCAGGGCGGCCAGCGTGCCGGGATATGACGCCGTCCGTTTCTTCCACCGCCCGAAGACACGGGCGAACGACCCGGCCAGAATCCATCCGGCGAGAAAGACCGGTAGAGCGAAAAAAACCTGGTAGACGTAATAGTTCTCGACGCCCAGAGGGAGGATCGGGGGCGCGACGACCTGCGCCCCGCCGACCGCCAGCAATCCGGCCGTGAGCGTAAAAAGGAAGCCGGACGTCAGGATCGCCCGGAAGCCCTTTGAGAATCGCTTCGGATCCGACTGGAGCGCGGCGAAGGCGTGGTTGGGGCGGAAGACCGTCCCGAAGAAAAATCCGAAGAACCTTTTCATGCGTGCTCCCCCGCCCGCTCCGGCCGCGGCGGCCGGGCGGATGAGGGCACTTTTATATCGCAGGACGCCGGTCCCGTCAATCGCCCGTTGTCTTCACCGGGACGAGCTTGAAATCCTCGAACAACCCGTATCCGACCACGGAGTATTTGGCCCCGGCCGGCCGCCCGGCCTTCGCTCCCTGCTGGAAGGAGGCGGGCCAGGCTCGCCCGAGCGGGGGATCGTTGTGGAAGGGGCCGAGCGTGTTCTTGAGCGTCCCCAGGACGGACACGCTGATATCGTTCGAGCCGAGGGTCAACAGGCTCGTGACGTCGAGGCGATAGGGCGCGAAGGCGATGGAGCCCGCCGGCTTCCCGTTCACCCGGACCTCGGCGACGCTTCCCGTCCATGCGCCCAGCTCGACGAAATAGCGCGCTTTGCGGAAATCGCCGGTGCGGAGGTTGTACGTCTTGGCATAAGACACCGGACCAGAATACAGGGGCAGGCCCTGCTCCGACCAGGCACCCATACCCAGCGGGGCGGCCGGCACGATCTTGAACCCCTTGTCCTCGCCCGCCACCCCGAAATCCCCGAGGATATAGACCGCCTCGAGCTCGGAATGGATGGTGAACGGCGCGGACTTAAGGGTGATCGCGTTCTCCCCCGTCTTGACGAAGGCCCCGATGTCGAAGACGCCGAAGGCCTTGTCAAGCCACCACTGCCCCGGAAGCGGAGTGATCGTCCGGCCGTTGATCGAGACCTGGAAAAGCCCCGGCCGCTCGACGACGGCCCGAAGCGATGCCGTCCGGACGCCATCGGCCACCGGGAAACGGAACGTCGCCTCAAAGCCCGAATTCGGGGCGAAATGGTCCTTGTCCAGGATGTTGGTCTTGTATTGGACCGCGCTGTCCCACGGATTGCGGTCGAGGCCGTGGCGACGGAAGGTCTTGAGCTGGGCGTCGTAAAAGAAGAGGTCGGGCTCCGTTTTCCCGTCGAGGGTCAGATCGCAATAATCGAGCGTCAAAACGTTCGGCGACTCGCGCCGGACGCTCGGAGCCTTGTCCGAGGCGAGCGCGGACTCGCGCGTCGAACCGGATTTCGACGCCGGGGAGCCCGTCGGGCGCAGGCCGAGCAGCAGGCTTCCCCCCGGGGGGATCTCGAACTCGACCCGGAGCTTTCCTTCTTTGAGGGCGGCCGGATAAGGCGCCGCCTTTCCCGTGAGAGGGTCCCAGGAGTCGCACGCTCCGGCCGGCGCCGCGATCGTGCCGCTCGCCGAAGCCTTGGCGCTCGAATTGGCCAGGAAGACAAGCTCGGCATCCTTGAGTACGCGGCGGTGATGGAAGAGATAGGCGGGCTCCGGCCCTTTGGACCGGCCGGGCTCGACGGCAAAGGAGGCCGCCGACAAACGAAGCAGCTCGGCCCGCCACGTCTCGGGCTTGGCCGCAAGCCAGTTCTGGGGCTGGGAGGCCGCGACCTTGGCCAGGCGCCCGTCGGGCTTACCGGCCACGATCGGCGGGGCGCCGATCCAGGACACGACCTTGCCGCCCTGGCCGGCGTAATCGCCGAGAAGGACGGCCGTCGCATCCTCCACGTTTTCCATCCCGGGCGGCAGAACGACGACGTCATAGGTCCGTTGGCCCACGATTAGCCGGCCTTCCCGGACCTTGGCTGCGGTCCGAAGGATGCGCTCGCTTCCCAGATCGTATTCGATCTGGGCCGCCTCGAGGCCGTTGACGAAATCCTGGAAATCCTTGCCGAGGGACTTGATCTTGTCCGTGTCTCCCCGGGGAGAATGATAGAGCCAGGCGGTCGTGGTGGGCTCGAGGACGAGGATGTTGTTCACCTGGCGGCCGAGGGACATGACGGTCGAAAGGCGGCCGAGATAGTCGCCCATCATCCCATAGGAGCCCCACCAGGGCTCATGATAGGAGAACGACTGCGGGTGGTCGCGTTTGCGGGCGCCCATGATCGTGACATAGGACAGATGCTGGTCGATGAAGTTCACGCCCAAGGCGAGCTCCCAATCCGCGATCCGCTTCTGGTCGAAGAAGGTCAGGTCCCAGCCGCCGGCGCCGTAGGTCTCGGACATGGTCCGCTGCTGGCCGATCTGGTTGGCCGCGCTCCGGATTTCCTTGACGGAGCGCGCGTTGCCGAACTGGGCGTGGGTGTCGGTCTGGAAGTCGTTCATCAGGATGTCGATCCCCGGCATCCCGGCAAAGGCGGCGAAGGCCATGTTGTCGGGGTTCTCGGTCGGCCTCGGCCACTCGTGTTCCCAGTAATGTCCGGTGAAAACCAGCTTGTTGCGTAAGCAGTATTCGGAGTACGGGACCATCCAACCGTCGATGAAGAGATCGAGGATCAAGGCATAGTAGTCATGGCGGACGCGGCGGTAGTCGCCGACCTCGTCGAAGAGCGACGGCAGGCTGGTCTTCAAGTCATAACCCCACCGCTCCTTGAATTTGGCGAAGAGGGCGGGGGTATAGTTGACGACGGTCATCCCCGGCCCGCCGGCCGGGCCGATCTCGGCCTCGTCCTCGAAAGAGCCCGGGACCGTGTTGCCGAACTCGTCGCCGAAAGCCTTGCGGTAGGCGTTGAGGGTGATGTCGAGGAACTTCTCGGTCACATCGCGGCGCATGAGGTCGACGTACGTAAACCCGCCGTACCAGGGATTGGGCTTCTGGGGATTCAGGTCGAAGATGTAATAATCGGCGGGGCCGAGGGCTTTGCCCTTGGCCTTCGCCTCGACCGTGATATCCTCATAGCCCGAAGGCGTGCTTCTCAGGACGACGAGCGGCGCGACGGCGAAGCTTTCGGGGAGCTCCGTGGCCTTCGTCCCGTTCAGGCCCGTCCTCACGGCGTCCGGCATCTGGGCGGGGACGTGGCCCCCGGCGAACCCGGACGGATAGGAATTCTCGTCGTAGATCCAGATTTTCATGCCCAGGGATTTGCCGGTGTCCACGGCGTGCTTGAACATGGCCAGCCATTCATCCGACAGGTAAGGAATGATCAGACCGGGCCGCGGATGGACGAAAACCCCACCGATGCCGTGGGCCTTGAAATCGGCGAGCTGCTCCTCGATTTCGGTCTTCGTCATCCGATCGTTCCAGACCCAGAGCGGGGCGCTCCGATATTCGGCCGGCGGATCCTGGAACGTCTTGAGGACGTCGGCGTAAGTCTCGGGGGTCTTGCGGGCGGCGTCCTGGAGGCCGGTGAGGCCGAGGGCCGAGGCAAGAACGAAGAGGATAAGGGCTGCGGGCTTAAGCTTCATGAGAGCACTCCTTGGAAAAATAAGCAAAGGGAAATGAGAGGCGCTATTGGCCCAAAACGCCTTCTACCTTTTTTATTGATCTTTCCCCCCCGACCCCCCTAATAAAGAGGGGGGAATCGTTGGCGCTACTGCCCCAAGCGCCTTCAACTTCATTCTTATCAAACTTTACCCCCCGACCCCCCTAATAAAGAGGGGGGAATCGTTGGCGCTTGGGGTAAGGAACGGAGAGGGCGGGATTCGAACCCGCGGTCCCGGTTTGAGCCAGGACAAGCGCTTAGCAGGCGCTCCTGATCGACCACTCCAGCACCTCTCCGCATACGTCTGGCAGTCGGGCTGGTATTCTAACATTTTTCAGGTGCGAGTCAATTCCCCCCGCGACCGCGATTCTTGCGCGCGCGGCAACTTTGACCCGGACGCTTCGATTCGCAGCCCATCTCCCGAAGGAAAAAAGAAGCGTAGCCGGTGGAAAAAGGGCCCTAGCCTTTCTTCGCCGCTCCCTCGACAATTGCCGTCCCACCGCAACCTGTTGTATAAAGGCTGTCAGGGGACGAGCCATGAAACCATACAAATCCCGATCGATCATCCCGGCCGCCCTGGCCCTGACTCTTGCCGCCGCCCTATGGGCGGCCGGCTGCCAGGCGAAAGGCGATCCGCGCCTCCGTGATTCCAGCCGCGAGGACAAGGCCGGCTGGATCCATGTCCGCCTCTCGGGCACGCCGGCCGAGATCGGCTTCCAGCACGGCTGGCACCTCGCCGCCGAGGTCGACGACCTACTCAAGACGCTCGCCTTCTATCTTAAGGAGGCGACCAAGCATGACTGGGCTTTCTACCGCGCCGCCGCGGAGCGCCTGTTCTGGCCGAAGCTCGAGCCCGAATACCAGGAGGAGATCGCCGGCATCGCCGAGGGGCTGAAAGCGCGTCTCCCCTCCACGCCCTACGACAAGTACGACATCACCGCCCTCAACGGCTGGATCGAGCTGGCCTGGTATTATGTTCCCTATCTCGAGGCGAAGACGAAGACCGGACCGGGCGCCAGCAAGGCGCCCGGCTACTGCAGCGCCTTCATCGCCACCGGCAGCTACACGGCCGACGGGAAGATCGTCATGGGCCACAACTCCTGGGTGGAATACATCATCGGCGAGCGCTGGAACGCGATCCTAGAGATCACCCCGGCCAAAGGGAATCGGATCCTGATGGATGCCCTCCCGGGTTACATCCACAGCGGCGACGATTTCGTGATCAACGGGGCCGGGATCATCTACACCGAGACGACGATCTCCCAGTTCAAGAGCTTCGACGAGGGCGGAGTGCCCGAATTCGCCCGCGCCCGGAAAGCCGCCCAGTACGCGAATTCGATCGACGAGTTCATGGCCATCATGATCTCCGGGAGCAACGGTGCCTACGCCAACGACTGGCTCGTGGGCGACCTCAAGACCAACGAGATCGCCAAGCTCGAGCTCGGCCTGAAGAACCACCCGTCCTGGCGGACGAGCGACGGCTATTTCATCGGCTCCAATTTTGCCGCCGACCCGAAGCTCATCACCGAGGAGACGACGTTCAACGCCCAGGACGCCTCACAGTCCGTCTTTGTCCGAAAGGCGCGCTGGGAAAAGCTGATGGAGGAGTTCAAAGGGAAGATCGACGCTGAAGCCGGCAAAAATTTCGAGGAGGACCACATCGACGCGAGCACCGGAAAACCGGCGGCGAACGCCAACGTCCTCTGCGGCCATGTCGATACGGACGCGAAGGGCGTCCCCGAATTCGCCTGGGCGGCCCACTTCCCCGGTGGATCGGTCCAGGGCAAGGTGACGACGGCCGCCCTGGCCAAGGACATGAAGATGTGGGCCCGGATGGGCCACCCCTGCGGCGAGGACTTCCTGGCCGCGCCCTTCTTCGCCAAGCATCCCGAGTATAAATGGCAGGCGAAATTCCTCAAGGACATGAAAGCCAACCCTTGGGCGCTGTTCGAAGGAAATCAATAAGATCAGTCTTAGAGGTATGGGGAGGGAGCCTCGCGGCCCCCTCCCGAGGGGAAAAGAAAAAAGAGGGTAAAAGAGGGGAACATGTTGTCCCGTATATATATTGACAACTCCCAAAGGAAAAGATTTGTTGCATCCGCCCCAAACACGTCCATCGTTTCATCTTGACAAGCCGGCGAAGAGGAAGGAAAATCTTCGATTATCATGCCCCGATGCGCATCGACAACAAGACCGACGAAGAGGCCGAGGCGATCGTCGCCAAGGATCGGGAAAGCCATCAGGGGGACCGTCCTCGTCTCATCCAAAGTCCAGGAGGCGTTTATGCGCAGATTCAATCTAGCCGTGTCGGCCCTGCTCTTTCTAGGAACTCTATCCGCCCTCGCCGCCCAGAATCCGGCTCAAAATGCCCCGACGGACCGGTCCCGGGAAAAGCAGTTCGATGCCCGTCTTTCCGCGGCGGATATCAAGGCCCGGCTGGAACGGCTCAGCGCCCATCCCCACCATGTCGGTTCCCCTTATGACAAGGCGAACGCCGAGTTCATTCTTTCTCAATACAAAGCTTGGGGGTTCGAGGCCCGGATCGAAGAGTTCAGCGCCTTGTTTCCGACTCCCAAGACACGTCTCTTGGAACTGCTTTATCCCGTCAAGTACACGGCGGTCTTGAAGGAGCCGCCGCTCAAGGAGGACAAAGCGTCGGGGGAGGTTGCCGCGCAGCTGGCGACCTACAACGCCTACTCCATCGACGGCGATGTGACCGGCGACCTCGTTTACCTGAACTACGGGATCCTTTCCGACTACGATGAGCTCGATCGGATGGGGATCGACGTCCGGGGCAAGATCGTCATCACCCGCTACGGCGGATCCTGGCGAGGGATCAAGCCGAAATTGGCCGCCGAACACGGGGCGATCGGCTGCCTGATCTATTCCGATCCCAAGGACGATGGCTATTATGCCGGCGATCCTTATCCCCAAGGCGCCTGGAGGAACGAATTCGGCGTCGAGAGAGGATCCGTCATGGATATGCCCGTATACCCCGGCGATCCATCGACGCCTTTTGTCGGGGCGACGCCGGGGGCGAAGCATCTGCCCCTCGGGGAGATCAAGGTCCTGACGAAGATACCGGTCCTTCCGATCTCCTATCATGACGCCCTTCCCCTGCTCCGGTCCTTGACCGGTCCGGTTGCGCCGGACGATTGGAAAGGGGCCCTTCCCATGACTTATCATGTCGGGCCGGGTCCGGCCAAAGTCCATTTGAAGCTGGAGTTCAACTGGGATCTCAAGCCGATCTACGATGTCATCGCCCTGATCAAGGGGAGCGTTTACCCCGATCAATGGATCATCCGGGGAAATCACCATGACGGCTGGGTGAACGGGGCTGAAGATCCCCTCAGCGGGCAGGCGGCGATAATGGAGGAGGGCAAGGCGCTCGGCGGGCTGGCCCAAAGCGGCTGGAGGCCGAAGCGGACCATCGTCTATTGCGCCTGGGACGGGGAAGAACCGGGGCTGATCGGCTCGACGGAATGGGTGGAAACGCACGCCGACGAATTGCGGCAAAAGGCGGTCGCCTACATCAATTCCGATTCCAACGGACGGGGGTTCATCGGCGTTGAAGGATCCCACACCCTCCAGCATTTCATCAACGACGTCGCCCGGGATGTCCTCGATCCTGAAAAAAATATCAGCGTCTGGCAGAGGGCAAGGGCCGCGAGGCTTCTGGCCGCCCCCCCCGAGGGGAAAAAGGACATCCGATCCGAGGACGATTTGAAAATCGGCGCCCTGGGATCGGGCTCCGACTATACGGCCTTCCTTCAGCACATCGGCATTGCCTCCCTGAATATCGGCTATGGGGGCGAAAGCGAAGGAGGCGCCTACCATTCCATTTACGATTCGTTCGACCATTATCTCCGCTTCGGAGATCCGACGTTCGCCTACGAAGTCGCTCTTGCCCAAACGGGAGGGCGGGCGGTCATGCGCCTGGCGGATGCCGAAATCCTGCCCTTCGGCTTCTCCGATTTTGCCGAAACCGTGGCCGGGTATTTAGGCCAGATCAAGGCCCTGACTCAGAACATGAGGGAGGAGACGCTCGAATTGGACCGGGAGCTCCAGGACGATGTGTTCACCGAAGTCGCCGATCCGACCAAGGCCTTTCGTCCGCCCAAAGCCCAGGACCCGGTCCCCTATCTGAATTTCGCGCCGCTCGAAAATGCCGTCGGCACCCTCCGCAAGTGCGCCGAAGAATATCAGAAAGCGAGACAGGATATGGAGGGACGCGGGAGGATGCCGGCCGGAGAAGAGCTGCCGCGCCTGAACGAGATCATCTTCAGGACCGAGCGGGCGCTCACGAAGCCCGAGGGGCTGAAAGGACGTCCCTGGTTTATCCACGAAATCTACGCGCCCGGTTTATACACGGGCTACGGCGTAAAAACGCTTCCGAGCATCCGGGAGGCGATCGAGCTGAGGCAGTGGGACGAAGCCGATCGGCAGATGATCGTGGTCGCGGACACGCTGGAGGCTTATAGCCGGGAAATCCGTCGGGCGACGGCCCTCCTCCGCTCGATGCTGAAATAAATCGTATTCGCGGACGTCCTATTGTTTGGGAGGAAACAAGGCCATGCCTTCGACATCCGAGAATAACAAGGAGCGTTTCAATCGTTGGGCGGCGACCTACGATCAATCCGTCTGGCAGCGCTGGTTTTTTGGACCCGTTCATTCCAAAATGCTCGAGGTTCTTGATCGGCAAAAACCGACGGGGCCTCGACTCGACATCATGGATGTCGGTTGCGGAACGGGTCGTCTCTTGCGGGCCGCGGCCGCGCGTTGGCCGCAGGCCCGATTCATGGGAATCGATCCGGCAGAGCAGATGATCTCCAAAGCCAGGCAATCCAATCCCGGGGCGATTTTCAAGGTGGCCTCGGCTGAGTCCATTCCTTTTCCCGATCAGAGCGCGGATCTTGTCTTGAGCAGCCTGTCATTCCACCATTGGACCGACCAGCGAAAAAGCCTTCAGGAAATCGGAAGGGTGCTTCGTCCCGGGGGATGGTTTTGCCTCGCCGATCATACCGTACGGCTATCCAACGTATTTCATGAAAAAGCCAGGAACCTCCATCAGATCCGGGCGCTGATGAAGGATGCCGGCCTCACCGTTGTTCTGAGTCAAAGAATGAGGACGCGCTTCATTCTCATCACCCTGGCCCAGAAGTAGCCGAGTACCTCTGGAGATAGAATTCGATACCCTGGGCGGGAGCTCAACATGCCCCGGAACGGGAGGCGACGTCCTTGAAACGGGCGAAGATGGGAGCCGTGGTCGTGGCGGCGGGCCTGTCTTCAAGGATGAGCGCGTTCAAACCGATGCTGCCGCTTGGGGATTCGACGGTGATAAGGACCGTCCTTGCCAAGCTCAGGGCGGCGGGCGTTTCCTCCATCGGGGTCATCATGGGACATAACGCGGAGATGCTGCAGGAGCATCTCTCCGGACTGGGCGTTGATTATCTCTACAACAGGGAATATGCGATGACGGACATGTTTTGCTCCGCGTGCATCGGCCTGGCGCATATGAAGGATATGGTGGGCCGTCTTTTCTTCATGCCGGGCGATATCCCCCTGTTTGACATTCGAAGCCTGTTTCTCATGATGAAAATCATGGAGGAATCCGGGGCGCCGATCGTCATCCCCGCGTACGAGGGCAGGAAAGGCCACCCGATCCTGGTGGATAACGGCGCGATTCCGGGGCTGCTCGCTTACAAAGGCGGGATGGGACTGAAGGGCGCCATCTCGTCATTCGGAAGCGGGGTGCATGTCTTGGAGCTTGACGACCGCGGGGTGATCATGGATGCCGATAGTCCGGAGGATTATCGGAAGCTCCTCCGATATGCGGAAGAGCAAGGGGTGTTCAACCTCCCGGTCGATTCCTGAGCCGCCGAAGCTCCCGTCTCCTCGCCTCTATTTCTCTCCGTCAAGCCATTGCCGCACCTTCTGCAACGCCGTTTCGGGGGACAAGGCGGATGGATCGACGATCCGGGGATTCTGAAGGGCCCAGTGCTCAAGGACCTGGTCCAAGATATCGGACTGGACCACCCAGATCATCGGCACCTGTGTTTTCAGGGTCAGTTCGTAGATCTGTCCCGCCCAGCCTTGATCCCTAAGCTCCCAAGGACCCACTTCGTCCACGATGACGACATCGGCTCCGGCGGCCGCCCGGAGCGACAGGGCCGCCTGGCCGGCGCGGATGCCCTCAGGTCTGAAAACGAATCTCCCCACGCTCGGGGATCCCTCCCCTTCCGATGGTCCGGCGATACGGGACAATTCCGTCCGTCGGCCGCCAGCGACATCGACCAGGTCGTAGCCGATGCGGCGGTTGTCCTGCAGGACCGAAGGCGCAAGGATCCCGGCCACCGTGCGGCCGTCCCGGCGCAGTCCCTCGACCAGCCCCTGGAGGGCGCTCGATTTGCCTTCCCCGATAGGCCCGCACAGGAGCAAGACGCCCGTTCGCCGGGCTTGTTTCAAGGTCAGGCGTTTGAGCCAAAAATCGGACTGAGCCACCATCCGGTGGAAAATCGTCACCGGGCGGCGGAAGATATCCTCGACCTTGGGCAGATTGGCCATGACCAGAGGGAGCGTTTCGACGGCCGCTTCCAACGTCCCGGGAAGCTGCCGGAAGCGTCCTCGGGAAAGCCCCGTGCCGACGCGGGGCGAGCGCAGTTCCGTGCCCAAAGCGGAAAAGCCGATCACAAGAACGGCCGCCCGAAAATTCATCGCGAGTCCGATCCCCAATCCGCCCAGGATCCCTCCCCATCCGTTTTTCAAGGAGGAAAGAAGAGCGCCGGAAAGTCCGGTCAACAGGATGAACCATACCCAAAAACCGGCTCGCATCAGGGGCCTGACCGCGTCCCTATACCTTAGGATCCAAACCGCCATGGCCGATAACCCCGCCGGGAGCCAGATTGTCCAAGGGGCCAATCCCGTCAGCACCAGGACCGCTACGAGCAGGATCAGATCGGCCAGCAACCAGCCCAGGGAATAGGGAAATGCCCGCGCGGGCCGGCCGAAGCGGATGTTCATCACTTGGGCGGGGGTTAGGCTGCTCATTTCCAGCGGGCGGCTCGAGGCGCGGCGGCCGATGTAGAGCCCCAGCAGACCGGCGGCCAAGCCTAAAGCCAGATGCATGATGAGGATGAGGAACAAGGGCAGCAGGGGCTTTCCCGCCGGCAGACCGAGATTTTTCTGGCCCCACCCGACCAGGGCCATGTACAGATCGATGGCCCGGTTGCCGTAGGAGAGCAGATTGCGGATCGTGAATTGGGCCATGTTCCACGACATGGCCAGCATGGAGCCGAGGATAAGGGAGAAGGCATTGCGCCGGAAGATGCGAACCGACAGCTCCATCAGACAAGCCTGGCAGGTGATGGCGACCATGGGACCGAAGAGGACCGAGCTCGGCGCCAGGGCCTTCATCAGGGCGCATACCAGGCCGGCGCGCCAGAACAAGCCCGGCTCTGGCCAGAGATGGCCGACGGAGATCATCAGGATGATGCCGGTGCCGGCCATGATGTTTCCGGCCATCGGAATATGGAGGTTGTGGAGAAATCCGCCGAGGACGATCTCGGCCGAGGCCCACAGGCATCCTAGCGAGGCCGCTTTCAGCCAAATGCTGTCCAGGCGGCGGGCATGGGTCATGAGAGCCTCGCAAGACGTTTGTCAATCATGGAGAATACAGATTTTTTCGGCGCAAGTGCCGAAGAGATGGTATCCGGTGCCCCCTTCGCTGATCACGGTGAACATGGCCTCGGGATCCAGGATCCGGATGGTCCCGATAAGACTCACCCCCTTGCGGAACAAGGCATCGGGGATCAGCCCGCAGGAAGGTCCGACCATGGCCGTGAAAGTGCCGGGAGAAATAAGCCTGAGCAAGTTGTCGAGCGTATGATTGACCAGGGTGGATCCGGTCAGGATGACGGAATCCGAATGCGGCAGAACCTCCGCCGCCCGCTCCGCCGGCACGTACGAGCCGCGATGCCGCTCGGGAAAGGCTTGAGGATCCAGTTCCAGAACCTGGAGCCTGCAGGGCTGTTCCGACAGCTTGTCCATGTAAGAGGGAAAAGCTCCGACGAGAGTGATCACCTTCCCCGCGGAAGCATCGATCCATTCGAGGGGGTCGCGCCCGGCCACGGTGGTGTAACTGGATCGGGCGATCACCCTGGCGGACACGGCATTCAGAACGGCCAGCTTCACGCTGCCGAACAGGGACCGATCATCCTGGTGTTCCAAAATGTCCAGGATCGGTTGTCCCCGCAACCGGCCCGGCGAGAATGCCCCGAGATTCCTGGGTCGGGCAGCCCCCCCGGCCATTTCCTCGGCCAGTTCGGATCGGGCGATGCCGCAAGCCCCCCCGGAAAGCTGCACGGCCGTGAAACAGACGCCGACAACAAGCCTCTCGATTCGCTCCGAAGCGAGAATATCGCCGTGGGCGTCACGCAGATGCTGCAGCGTTTCCCGGATGATCATGATGTTCTTTCTTCCCTGCCGCCGTCTCCAGATATTACATCAAAATTTATGCCTTCGGCCAGGGGAAGGTCTTGGCCCCAATTGATCGTGTTTGTCTGGCGGCGCATGTAATACCTGGAACTTTCACTTCACAGGTGGTACATTAAGTAGGGGCGGGTTCGTAACGCCTTTCGGCGACGGCAGCGCCTCGCAGGAGAGACGCTCGAGCGATAGATTTTTTGCAGGAGGGGAACGCATGATGAAAATCGAAAAATTCCTCGACCTCGGAGCCGAGCTCGAAACCCAGGTCTCCTTTCTCTACGAAAAGATCGCCAAACTCGCCGAAGACGAAGCTATGTCCAAGCAACTTCTCAAGATCTCGCGCGAAGAACTTAACCACGCAAATTCCCTCAAGATGGGCAAGAATTATTTGAAAGAAGCCCCCGACATCTTCATCGGTGTGAGCCTCGACGAAGAAGAGTTGAACCTCGGTCTCCAAAAATGCCGGGAATTGCATGATCGACTCCAGCAAAACCTTGCCCTCCTGCCCAGTCTGAAATCGATCCTCGATTTGGAGAAGAGGTTCGAGAAGGTTCACATCGGGGTGTCCGTCTCTGTTTCCGACAATCATCTCAAGCAACTTTTCCAAGCCCTGACCAAAGGCGATCAGAACCATGTCGCCATGCTGACCGGCATGATCTCAAATATCGAAAGGTAACCGTGACGCCGAAGTTGATAATCTCATCCGGGAAGAGAAGCCCGATACCCAGGGGAGTTGTCCGCGCATTGCCCGCCGCGCTCCCAGCTTCATCTTAATCTTTTTACCCCCCTGCCCCCCTAATAAAAAGGGGGGAATTGTCAGCGCTTCGGATAAGGAACGGAGGGAGGGGGATTCGAACCCCCGTTCCGGGGATACCGGAAAGCGGTTTTCAAGACCGCCGCCTTCAACCACTCGGCCATCCCTCCGCGAACGCGCCGCCATTGTACCTTCTGTCCGCGAGGGGGTCAAACGGACGGGCGCGAATCCTTTCCCTGACGGTTAAAGGGCCGTTTGCCCTTATGATGCGAGCTCGAGCGCGCCCGCGGCGCGCGGAAAAAAGAGAGATCAGGCGATGACGTCGCGGCCGTCCATATACGGCCGCAACCCTTCAGGGACAACGACCGTCCCGTCTTTCCTCTGATAGTTCTCGAGAATGGCGCTCACCGTCCGGCCTACGGCCAACCCCGATCCGTTCAGGGTATGGACGAACTCGGGCTTGGCCTTCGGCTCCCTGCGGAACCGGATATTCGCCCGCCGCGCCTGGAAATCGCCGCAGTTCGAGCACGACGAAATCTCCATGTAGCCCGCGCGCGAAGGCATCCAGACCTCGAGGTCGTAGGTCTTCATGCTGGCGAAGCCCATGTCGCCCGTGCAGAGGGCCACGACGCGGTAGGCCAGGCCGAGGCGCTTCAGCACCTCCTCCGCCCCGGCCGTCATGTATTCAAGCTCGTCGAACGACCGGTCGGGCGGGGAGAAGATCATCATCTCCACCTTGTTGAACTGGTGCTGGCGGATGAGGCCGCGGATGTCCTTGCCGTACGAGCCGGCCTCGCTTCGGAAGCAAGGCGTGTAAGCGGCCAGCCGGCGCGGGAGGATGGAGCCGTCGATGATCTCATCGCGGAAGTAGTTGGTCAGCGGCACTTCGGCCGTCGGGATCAGATACCAGGGATATTTCTCGAGCTTGAAGAGGTCCTCGGCGAACTTGGGAAGGTTGCCCGTCCCAGTGAGGCTGGCTTCATTGGCAATGAACGGCGGGATGACCTCGGTGAAGCCGCGGTCCCGGGTGTGGATGTCGAGCATGAAGTTGATGAGGGCCCTCTCCAGGCGCGCGCCGGCGCCGAGGTAGACCGTGAAGCGCGAGCCCGTGATTTTGGCCGCGCGGTCGAAGTCGAGGATGCCGAGCTTCGTCCCGATATCCCAGTGCGCCTGGGGAGCGAAGGTGAATGCGGGCGGGGCGCCGGACTCCCGGACGACGACGTTGTCCGCGGCGGATTTCCCCTCGGGCACGGAGGCGTGGGGCAGATTGGGGATGTTGAGGAGCGATAGCCGGATCTTATCATCGTAAGCCCGGATCTGGTCCTCGAGCTCCTTGATCCTGTCGCCGACGGTCTTCGTCGCGGCGATCAGGGCTGCGGCATCCCGGCCGTCGCGCTTCATCCGGGCCACTTCCTCGGACGCCTTGTTCCGCTCGGCCCGGAGGTCCTCGGAAGCTTTCAGGACGCCTTTCTTCTCCTCGGACAACCGGACGAACTCGCCGAGGTCCAGAGCCATGCCCCGGGACGCTGTCCGCCCGACCACGAAATCCCTGTTCTCGAGAACAAATTTGGGGTCTAACATCACCCAAAGTATAGCATACTCAATTCGGTGTCAGTAACCGGATTTCCNNGGAAATCCGGTTACTGACACCGATTTTCGGTATTGCCTTGCCTGTCACCATAATTATATATTGGACGCGATGTCCCCCACGAAAAAAATCGCCCCGTTCCGCGGCTACGTCCAAATCTACACCGGCAAGGGCAAAGGCAAGACGACGGCCGCCCTGGGCCTCGCCCTCCGCGCCGCGGGCCATGGGCTGAAAACCTACATCGGCCAGTT
Organism: Candidatus Aminicenantota bacterium; assembly: GCA_003141555.1. Classification (GTDB taxonomy): domain Bacteria; phylum Acidobacteriota; class Aminicenantia; order Aminicenantales; family UBA4085; genus FEN-413. The sequence goes on along the minus strand of PLMN01000029.1, from coordinate 89,710 downwards.
CATGAAGGGCCAATCCTGCGGCGAGCTGGAGTCCATCCACCGTCTCGCCCCTTTCATTTCGATCGAGCAGTTCGGCCGCAAGAGCTTCCTCCCCATCGCCGACACGCCCTCCTCCGCGGAGGTCCGGCGCGCCCGACGAGGCCTCCGGCGCTGCCGGACGGCGATGCTCTCGGGCGACTACGCGATCGTGGTCCTCGACGAGGTCCTTGTCGCGATCTCCTTCAAGCTCCTGTCCGAGGCGGATGTCCTGGCCGTCCTCGACGAGAAGCCGGACGCGGTCGAGATCATCCTGACCGGCTTCCATGCGCCGGCCTCGCTCGTCCGGCGGGCCGACCTCGTGACCGAGATGAAGGCCCGGAAGCACTACTACCGGAAGGGCGTCCAGGCCCGGACCGGCATCGAGCGCTAGGCCATGGACCGCGAACCGTTCGAGAAGCTCGTCGAGGAGGCCATGGCCTCGCTCCCCAAGAAGTTCAAGGACCTCATCCACAACGTGGCCGTGATCGTGGAGGACTATCCCTCGCTTCCCACCCGCCGCCGGTTCGGGGCGATCGACAAGAACGACATCCTCGGCCTTTACCACGGCGTGCCCTTTCAGCACCGGGGCCCGAGCTACGGCAACCTCCCCCCCGACGTCATCTTCATCTTCCAGAAGCCCATCGAGCACATCTGCGCCACGGAAGCCGAAGTCCGGGCCCAGGTGCAGGACACGGTCGTCCACGAGGTCGGGCACTACTTCGGGCTCAACGACGTCGAGCTCCGCGAGATCGAAGCCGAGGTCCGGGCCGCCCGGCGCCGCATGCCGAAAAAGGAGACCGATCCATGACCAAGCTCCTCGCGGGAATCTTCCCCGCTCTCCTGACCCCGTTCAGGGACGACGAGGTCGAGGTCGACCATTTCCGGGACAACATCCGGAAATACGACGGCTTCGATTTGGCCGGCTACGTCGTCCTGGGCTCGACCGGCGAATGCGTTTCGCTTACGGACGACGAGGCGGCCCTCCTGATCAAAGCGGCCCGTGAAGCGGCCCGGCCGAACAGAAAAATCATCGCCGGGACCGCCCGCGAATCGACGCGGCTCACGATCGAATTCACCAACCGGGCGGCCGACCTGGGCGTCGACGCGGCTCTCGTCCGGCCGCCGAGCTATTACAAAGCCCAGATGACCCGCGACGTACTGAAGCGCCACTACCTCGAGCTGGCCGACCGGTCCCGCGTCCCCGTCATCCTCTACAACATCCCCCAGAACACGGGGATCACCCTCGAGGCGCCGCTCATCCTCGAGCTGTCCCGCCACCCGAACATCGTCGGCCTCAAGGAGAGCGGGGGCAACATCGCCCTGGTCGGAGAGTTGGTTCCAAAGCTCCCGGAGGATTTCAGCTATGTCCTGGGCGCGGGGAGCGCCTTCCTTCCCGCCCTGCTCATGGGCGCGAGCGGCGCGATCCTGGCCGTGGCGAACGCCGCGCCGGGCGTCTGTGCCCGGATCTACGCCCTTTTCCGCAAAGGCCGGATCCGGGAGGCGGCCGACCTGCAGACCGCGCTGATCCCGCTGAACAAGGCGGTTATAGAAACGTATGGGATCGCGGGCGCGAAGGCTGCGATCGACCTTCAAGGCTGGCACGGCGGCCCGGTCCGCGGCCCGCTCCCCCCCGTCGACGAGAAGGGCAAGGCAGACCTGGCCGCGATCCTCCGGACGCTGGGCCTCCTCTCCTGAGCAGCGAGGGCATCATGAAAAACATCCTTGTTCTATCGGCCGGGCTTCTCTTCCTGGCTTCAGCCGCGGGGCCGCAGGCCGTCGCCCCCGTCCCCGAGTGGGAGAATCCCAGGGTCTTCTCGGTCAACGCCGAGGCCCCGCACGCGACGTTCATCCCTTACGCCGACGAAGCCTCCGCGCTGAGGAACGACGCCTCCCGCTCGCCGTTCTATCGCTCCCTCAATGGGACGTGGAAGCTGAAATACGTGCCCCGGCCCGACGCCGCCCCCGCGGATTTCTTCAAGGCGGGCTACGACACGACCGGCTGGAGCGACATTCCCGTGCCGGCCAACCTCGAGTTCCAGGGTTTTGGAATCCCGATCTACGTCAACATGTCCTACGAGTGGGTCAAGCCGCCCGCGCAGCCCGATCCGCCCCACATTCCCCATGATTTCAACCCGACCGCCTGCTACCGGCGAACGTTCACCCTCCCGTCCGATTGGAAGGACAAGCGGGTCTTGGTCCATTTCGGCGCGGTCAAATCGGCGTTCTATATCTGGGTGAACGGCCGCGCCGTCGGCTACAGCGAGGACTCCAAGACGCCGGCGGAATGGGACATCACGCCCGATCTCGTCCCTGGCGAGAATTCCATCGCCCTCAAGGTCCTCCGCTGGTCGGACGGCTCCTACCTCGAGTGCCAGGATTTCTTCCGGCTGAGCGGCATCGAGCGCGACGTCTTCCTCACCGCCGTCCCCCGAGTCCGGATCCGCGATTTCCGGGCCGTCGCCGGCCTCGATGAGGCGTACAAGGACGGCCGGCTGTCCGTCGCCCTCGATCTCAAGAACAAGATGCCGGGCCTCAAGGCGGGGACATTCATCGCCGAGGTGAAGCTCCTCGATCCCGCAACGGGGACCGCGCTCGCCGCCGCGTCGCAGACAATCGACATGAACGGCCGGGACGCGGCCTCGATCACCTTCGAAAAGCCCCTCCCCTCCCCGAAAAAGTGGACCGCGGAAACGCCGGACCTTTATCCCTTAGTCGTTGTCCTCAAGGACGCGGCCGGCAAGGTCCTCGAAGCCGCGGCCTGCAAAGTCGGCTTCCGGAGCGTGGAGATCAAGGACGGCCTCCTCCTCGTCAACGGCCGGCGCATCCTGCTCAAAGGCGTCAACCGCCACGAGCACGACCCCCTCACCGCCCATGTGATCTCCGAGACATCCATGCTCCAGGACATCCGGCTGATGAAACAGTTCAACATCAACGCCGTCCGCACCTGCCATTACCCCGACGACCCGCGCTGGTATGATCTCTGCGACCGGTACGGGCTGTACGTCATCGACGAGGCCAACATCGAATCGCACGGCATGGGCTACGGGACCCGGAGCCTGGCCAAGAACCCCGACTGGGGCCCGGCCCATCTCGACCGGACGATCCGCATGGTCGAGCGCGACAAGAATCATCCCTCGGTGATCATCTGGTCGCTCGGCAACGAGGCGGGCGACGGGGTGAACTTCGAGGCGACGGCCGCCTGGATCCACGGGCGCGACAAGACGCGCCCGGTCCATTACGAGCGCGCCGAACGCCGGCTCTACACGGACATTTACTCGACCATGTACTCCGACATCGAGGAGCTCGAGGCCTACGGCCTCCGCAAGCAGCCCCGGCCGATGATCATGTGCGAATACGCCCACGCCATGGGCAACAGCACGGGCAACCTCCAGGATTATTGGGACGTGATCGAGAAATATGAGCAGCTCCAGGGCGCCTTCGTCTGGGACTGGGTCGACCAGGGCTTCGCCAAGAAGAACGACAAGGGGGAAGCGATCTGGGCCTACGGCGGCGACTACGGTCCGCCCGACACGCCGTCGGACCGGAACTTCTGCTGTAACGGCCTCGTCGGGCCCGACCGGACCCCGCACCCGGGATTGTGGGAACTGAAGAAGGTCTACCAATACGTCAAGATCAAGCGGACCGGGACCCCCGACGGGAAGCCGGCCCTGCAGATCACCAACGCCTATGACTTCATCCGCCTGGACCGGTTTCTCGCGGTCTGGAAGCTCGTCGAAGACGGCGCGCGGACTGTCGCGGAAGGCACGATCCGCGGCCTCGATCAGGCCCCAGGCGGCAGCCGGATCTACCCCCTTGATTTCGCCGGGTTCGCCCCCCGGCCCGGCTCCGAGTATTTCCTGAACGTCGAGATCGTCACCGCCGCCGAGGAGCCGCTCCTCCCCGCCCGGCACGCGGTCGCGGCCGCCCAATTCGACGAGACCCCGCGGCCGGGCCTCGCCGCCGCTGCCGGCGCGGGCGGGCCGGCGGCCGGATTGAAGCTCACCCAAGACGAAGCCGGGGCCACGGTATCCGGGGCTGGCTTTTCGGCGTCATTCGACAAGACAACCGGGCTGCTCGCGTCCCTGAAAGCGGGCAGCCGGGAGCTCGTCCGGAAGGGGCTGGAGCCCAACTTTTGGCGGGCGCCCACGGACAATGATTTCGGCAACCGCTTGGACAAGCGCTCCGCCGTCTGGCGGAGGGCGGGCGGGAACCGCACCCTGGACAAGTTCGAGATCAAGGCCGTGTCGCCGTCCGAGATCGAGGCCGCCGCCGATTACACCCTCAAGGACGTCCAGGCCAAGTACCGGGTCCTATATCGGCTGGGCGGCAACGGCGACATCACCATCGAAGTCCATTTCAAGCCCGCGGCCGGGAACCTGCCGGACATCCCGCGCGTCGGGATGACGATATCCCTGCCGCCCGAATTCAAGCAGGTCCGATGGTTCGGCCGCGGCCCCCAGGACAATTACATCGACCGGAAGACGGCCGCGTTCGTCGGCCTGTACCAGGCCTCGGTCTCCGAAACGCTGGTCCCCTATGTCAGCGTCCAGGAATACGGAAACCGGACGGACGTCCGCTGGGCCTCCATAACGGACGCCGACGGCTTCGGTCTGCTCGTGACCGGCCTCCCCCGCGTCGAATTCTCGGCGATCCCCTACACGGCCGAGGACCTCACCAACGAGAAACGGGGGGACAAGCATCCGGGAGACGTTGCCAAGCGCGACCTCACGGTGCTGAGCGTGGATTATGGACAGATGGGCGTGGGCGGGGACGATTCCTGGGGAGCCGTGGTCCATCCTCAATACCGGCTCGGCGCGCGGGAATACGAGTACGCGTTCCGGATCACCCCGCTCGGAGGAAAGAAGTCGACCGTGCACCTCGCTCCGACGAGTCCCTCCCCGCGGTAATCCGGCAGTTGGCTCAGCCGCGGCGAACTGAAACACAAGACGCCATCCTGCTGCCGCTGCTACCTTCCGGTCCTGACGGGATTCACAGGGGGCGCTTTGCTCAGGGCCCCGACTTTCGACGCCACTTGCCAGGTCCCTATGCGGACAAGGCCGGGCCTCGGCAAGGAATTCGACCCCACTATAGCGGGTTGTGGGCCACAGGGCACCGCTGGCTCCCCGTCTAGCACGGTCGGAATCCATTATAGCAGAAAACGGGCGCGGGGTCAGGCGGTATCAATCGGCTTTGGAGAGCGTTGCGGGAAGAGCTTGCCCCCCCGCGGGGCGCTCAGAATCGGTAGGCGAGGCCGCCGCGGAGCATGAACCCGTCCCAGACGCCCGCTTCCCCGGAGAGAAAGAGGCCTTTGGCCAGCTCCGCCTTGAGGCCGAAGTCGAGCTGAAAGACGACGAGGATGCTCGGGAACATAAAATCGATTTCCTTGCCGAGCACGTCCAGGGTTTCTTCCTTGCTGCCGCTCAGGGATTGCTCGATGCTGCCCGCCTTGTAAGTCCCCGTATAGGTATAGGAGTACGTCCCCGTGAGCGGGGCGAAGCCCACCCCCACGGTGATGAACGGCGTGAGGCGCTGGTTGGCGCCGAGCTCCCAGCGGAAGTTCACGTGGGTACTGAAGGGGCTGACGGCAATGTTGGAGTTGACGTCGATTGAGGCCGTGGATCCGCTCAGGTAATCCTGACGGGCCGTTCCGGATAGGACGAGCTTCATATAGCTCTGTTCGAAGCCCAGCCCCAGGCTGAACGTCCCCGCCCGTCCCCGGGAATAATATCGGATCTCGAGCCCGGTGTTCGTCCCGCTCGAATCGAAGCCCAGGGTCTGAGTATAGCTCAGCTTCACCAAGCCGGCCTGGATCATGCCCGACTGCTTGACGATCTCGTTCTGGATGGACTTGCCCAGCTCCTCGGTCAGCTTGCTCTCGAAGATCCCCTTGAGAAGATTGACGCTCCACCAGGAGTAGTGCGCCCCGATCTCCCAATGGCCGCCCTTTTCCTCGTCCGTGATCCCGAAATCATCGGGCTTGAACACGGGCCGCTCGGGCTGGGGCTTGGGCGCCGCGGCGGGCGGGGTTTTCTTCGGCTCCTCGGCCGGGGGCGTCGCGCTCTGGCCGGCCTCGCCGCCGGACTTCTTTTCAGGCTCGGTCTTCGAGGGAACCGGCTTCGGGGCGGAGACGGCTTCGGTCCCCGGCCGGGCCCCGGCCGCCTCCAGTTGAGCCTGCTGGAAGAGCTGGATGAAAGGCGCGGGATAGAAAAGCGGAGAGATCTCCTTCTGGGGATCGACGTCCATGACCCGCTTCAGATACTTGATCGTGGACGGCGTGTCGCGGAGGTAGAAATAGCAGAGCGATAGTCCGAAGTTCGCCTTCGAGAGGTTCATCCGGCTCTGGGAGAGGGCCGAGGCCTCCAGGTAGCATCCGACCGCCAGCTTGTATTCGGCCTTGAGGTAATAAGCATCACCCTGAGCGAGGAGCTTTTCGACATTGGCCTCCTTCCCTGGGGCCTGGCCGGCCGCCGCCGGCCGGGGAAGAAGGAGCGCCAGGACGAGGAAACCGGCCATTCCCATAGCTCGCGTCCGCCGCGAATATGTTTCCGCAGGTCTGGTCTTCATGAATGAGCCCATCCTAACCGGCCGCTCGACTTTTGTCAATTCCACCTCGGGGAGCAGGCCGCCGGCGCCTGGTCCTTGATTTCAGGCCGCGGGCCTGTGATAGAATCAGACCGCCTCAAACCGATCCAAGGAGCCCGCGATGACCTCACGCCCCTTCCGCCTCCTCGTCCCGGCCCTGGCCGCCCTTGCCCTTCTGGGTTCCCCCCTCCGCGCCCAATCGTCCTCGTTCAAGTTCGAGGGAACGCAGTTCCTGCTCGACGGCAAGCCGTTCCAGTTCATGGCCGGCGAGCTCCATTTCCAGCGCATCCCCCGGGAATACTGGCGCGACCGGCTCCTCAAGGCCCGGGCGATGGGCCTGAACGCGATCGCCACCTATGTCTTCTGGAATGCGATCGAGCCCGAGCCCGGGCAATGGAGCTTCAGCGGCGGGAACGACGTGGCCGGGTTCATCAAGATCGCCCAGGAGGTCGGGCTCTACGTCATCCTCCGGCCCGGGCCGTACGCCTGCGCCGAGTGGGATTTCGGGGGGCTGCCCGTCTGGCTCCTCCGTACGCCGGACATCAAGATCCGCTGCATGGATCCGCGGTACATCTCCGCCTGCGAGGCCTACATCAGGAAGCTGGCCGACCAGATCGGGAACCTCCTCGTCTCCCGGGGCGGCCCCATCCTCATGGTCCAGCTCGAAAATGAGTACGGCAGCTACGGCAACGACCGGACGTACATGCTCACCCTGAAGAAGATGTGGGAGGCGGCCGGTGTGCCGGGGCCGTTCTGCACGGCCGACGGCGCGACCCCCTCCATGCTCGAAGCCGGCTCGGTCCCCGGCGCGGCGATCGGCCTCGATCCCGGGACCGAGGACAAGCACTATGCCGAGGCCCTCAAGCTCAAGCGGAACGTGCCTCTCTACTGCGCCGAACTCTACCCCGGCTGGCTGACGCACTGGGGCGAGCCCTGGGCCTCGACCAAGACCGAATCCCTCCTGCCTGAGGTCCAATGGCTGCTCGACAACGGGAAGTCCTTCAGCCTCTATATGTTCCACGGCGGTACGAATTTCGGGTTCACGGCCGGGGCCAACTTCGACGACGCATATCAGCCCGACGTGACGAGCTACGACTACGACTCCCCGCTCAACGAGATCGGGCGGCCGACGCCCAAATACATGGCCCTCCGCGACCTCCTGGCCAAATACCAGCCCGGCGGGGCCAAGCTCCCCGACCTCCCCGAGCCGCTGCCCGCGATCGAGATCCCGGCGATCGGCCTGACCCAGATGACGGGCGTCTTCGACAACCTGCCGGTGCCCGTACCCAGCGTCCAGCCGAAGCCCATGGAGCTCTTCAACCAGAACTCGGGGTTCATCCTCTACCGGACCAAGCTCGTCGGGCATCATGCCGGCCGGCTGCGAATCACGGAGCTTCACGACTTCGCCAACATCTACGTCGACGGCAAGTACGTCGGCTCGCTCGACCGGAGAAAGGGCGAGAGCCAGATCGAGATCCCGGTGACCGACCATCCCGCCGAGATGTTGGACATCCTGGTCGAAGGAATGGGCCGGATCAACTTCAGCGAGCACATGATCGACCGCAAGGGCATCACCGACCGGGTCACGCTGAACGGCATGACCTTGATGACCTGGGACGTTTTCAAGCTGCCGATGGAGGGCCGTTCCCTGGCGGCGCTCAAGTTCGCCGCCGGCGACGCCGCGGAGCAGCCGGGCGCCTTCTTCCGGGGGACGTTCGACCTCGCCGACACCGGCGATACCTATCTCGACATGAGCGCCTGGAAGAAAGGCGTCGTCTGGGTCAACGGCCGCAACCTCGGCCGCTACTGGTCGATCGGCCCCCAGAAGCGGCTGTTCTGCCCGGCGCCCGGCCTGAAAAAGGGCAAAAACGAGATCGTCGTCTTCGAGCTCCTCGAGAAGCGGGCCGCGCCCGTCCGGGGAGTCAAGACGCTCGAGGACTGATCCGTTCGGTCCTATTCCCTCAAGGAGGATTTCATGAAGAAAGCAATGCTGTGGACCTCGATCCTGCTCCTTGCGGCTTTCGTCCTCGCCGCCGCCCAGGACAAGAAGCCGTCGACCGGCCTGCCTCTCGGCCTCGGCGAGCTCAGCCGCCTGTCCCACGCCCAGACGCGGTCGATCAGCCCCGAGAACTTCACGGGCGAAAAAGGCAAGGCCGCCATGTCGACCGACGGCCCGGCCCTGAAGGCTGCCCACGACCTCGGCCAGGGCTGGAAGATCTCGCCTTTCGTCGTCATCAAGCCCAAGGAGACCTTCGTCCTGGCCGACGTCAAGGGCATGGGCGCCATCCAGCAGATCTGGATGACCCCGGCCGGCACCTGGCGGTACGCCATCCTCCGCTTCTACTGGGACGGCGAGAAGGATCCATCGGTCGAAGCCCCGGTCGGGGACTTCTTCGCCTGCGGCTGGCAGCGCTACGCCCAAATCTCCTCGCTCCCGGTCTGCGTCAACCCCGGCAGCGCATTCAACTCCTACTGGACCATGCCCTTCCGCAAGTCGTTCCGGATCACGATTGAGAACCTGGCCGACGAGAACTTCACGATCTACTACCAGATCAACTACACCCTGACCGACGTCCCCGAGGACGCGGCCTACTTCCACGCCCAGTTCCGGCGGGTCAATCCCCTGCCCTACAAGAGCGTCTATACGATCCTCGACGGGGTCAAGGGATGGGGCCACTACGTCGGCACGTATCTCGCCTGGGGCGTCCATAGCGACGGCTGGTGGGGCGAGGGCGAGATCAAGTTCTACCTCGACGGCGACGCCGATTTTCCGACGATCGCCGGGACCGGGACCGAGGACTACTTCTGCGGCTCGTACGACTTCGACTCCCGGGGTCCGGATGGGACCTCCCGCTACACGGAATTCACCACGCCCTACAGCGGACTGGCCCAGGTGATCAGGGGCGACGGCCATTACGACGTCCAACAGCGGTTCGGCCTCTACCGCTGGCATATCATGGATCCCATCCGCTTCGAAAAGGACCTCAAAGTGACGATCCAGGCGCTGGGCTGGCGCTCGGGCGGCCGCTATCTCCCCCTCCAGGACGACATCGCTTCCACGGCCTTCTGGTATCAGACCGAACCGCACGCCCCGTTCCCCAAGCTCCCGGCCAAAGACGCCCTTGAAATCAATTGAGGCCCGCGTTAAAATCTAGCCACCTAGGAAGGAAAGGAGGATAGAACCATGAAAAAATTTGCCGCCGTCGTCTTGTTTGCCGTCCTCGTGCTGGCCCTTGTCTATGCCGCCGGCCCCAAGACCTACCAGGTCACCGGCCCCGTCCTGGACATCAAGGGCGATGTCATCACCGTCCAGAAGGACCAGGACAAGTGGGAGCTCCTGAAGACCGCCGACACCACGATCACGGGCAAGCTGGCCGTCGGGGCCAAGGTGAAGATCGAATACAAGATGGTCGCCACGAAGATCACGGTCCAGTAATCCCCGTTCAGCGGGGCGTCCCCGTGCGGCCGCCCCATTCTTTTTCGGCCCTGAAGAGCATTTGGGAAGGAGTGCCGCCCAGGGAACCGACATCGTAGTCTACCTCGCGGCTTCCGCCCGCCCGCGCCCGGGCTTTTCGTTCCGGGCCGATCATGGTATCATGCCCCCCATGTCGACGATTGTATCCGCCCGGGGGCTGACAAAAAAGTACGGCGATTTCACGGCCGTGGACGGGATCGACTTCGAGATCCAGGAGGGCGAGTGCTTCGGGTTCCTCGGCCCGAACGGCGCCGGCAAGACCACCACCGTCCGCATGATCCACTGCGTCTCCCCCGTGACCGCCGGGACGCTGACCGTGGACGGGTCCGCGGCCGGCGTCGACAACCGCGCCCTGAAGAAGAAAACCGGCGTCATTCCCCAGGAGATCACCCTGGACATCGACCTCACGGTCTACGAGAACCTGCTCGTCTTCGCCCGCTTCTTCGACATCCCGAAGCGCGAGGCGAAGGCCCGGATCGCAGAGCTCCTGAAGTTCGTCGAGCTCGAGACCCGGCGGGACAGCAAGATCGACCAGCTCTCCACGGGGATGAAGCGCCGGCTCCTCGTCGCCCGGGCGCTGCTCAACAAGCCCCGGATCATCATCGCCGACGAGCCCACGACCGGCCTCGACCCCCAGGCGCGCCACCTGATCTGGCAGCGCCTGCGCCAGCTCAAGGCCCAGGGCGTCACCCTGATCCTGACGACCCAGTATATGGAGGAGGCCCAGCAGCTCTGCGACCGCCTGGTCGTCATGCACCAGGGCAAGATCCTCAAAGCGGGAGACCCGCGCGGGCTCATCGAGAGCGAGATCGGGAAGGACGTCGTCGAGATCCGGATGCCGCCCGATCGGGACGAGGAGCTCCTCGCCCGCCTCGGGCCGCTTGCCTGCGGCCACGAGCGGGTGGGCGACACGCTCTATTTCTACTGCCGGGACGGGATCGGGCTCTGGAAGGCGCTGGTCGATCTCGACCTGCCCAATACGGTCCATCGCCCGGCGACCCTCGAGGACGTCTTCCTGAAGCTGACCGGCCGGAGCCTCATCGAATGAACCTCTCCTACCGGATCTACCACGTCTTCTTCCGCAACCTGATGTCCTACAAGAGGTTCATCCTGACCACCTTCCTGGTGAGCCTCGTCCAGCCGCTCTTCTACCTCATCACCTTCGGCGTGGGCATGGGAGCCTACATGGGCGCGTTCGGCGGCAAGCCCTACCTCTACTTCCTGGTCCCCGGCGTCCTGATCTCCTCGGTGATGATGTCTTCGACCTTCGAGTGCCTTTACGGCACGTTCGTCAAGATCGTTCACGAGCACCTCTACGACTCCCTGATCGCGACGCCCGTCTCGGCCGAGGACGCGGTCGCGGGCGACATCGCCTGGGCGTCGTTCCGGGGCCTCGTCAGCGGCATCCTGATGCTGGCCGTCGCCGGCCTCATGGGCATCCTCCCCGTCTCGGTCCTCTCGGTCCTCGTCCTCCTCCTGGTCATGCTCGCGGTCGGGATCATGTTCGCCTCGTTGGGCATGATCGTCACCTCCAAGGCTCCGAACTTCGACTTCTTCAGCTATTACACCGAGCTCGTGATCACGCCCATGCTCTTTTTCTCGGGAGTGTTCTTCCCGCTCTCCAACTTCCCCGGCTGGATGAAGACCCTGTCGCAATTCCTGCCCCTGACCCACGCCGTGGCCATCTCGCGGGCGGCGTTCTCGGGCGAATACCCCCCCTCGATCCTCCTGAACATTGCGGTCGTGGTCGGGCTCGGGGCGCTGGCCTTCGTGGTCGGCATCCGGATGATGAAAAAAAGGCTGATCAAATAGCCCCCTGCCGGCATCTCCATCCTCGGCGTCGAATCCCGCGTCGATCCTCCGTATCGCTGAAGTGAGGACTCCAGGATCGGCAAGATCCCCACCTTGTTGACAGGGACCCCGGAGTGCCTTAGAATGGCGGCATAGAGGAGGGTAACATGAATCGTATCCGGGCATTGAGCCGTCTCACTCTATTTGCTTGCGGCTTTGCCGGCTTCACGCTGTTGTCTCCGGGATACGGCCAAGACAACAAGATCCCCAAGCCGGATCTCGTCGTCACTCAGATTTCCTTCGATACCGTCCGCCAGGATACCGACGCCTCGGGTCAGAGATTCTGGATTTTCAACGTCACCGCCCATGTGAGGAACCAGGGCACCGCCCCGGCGGGCGCCTCGAAGCTCCTCCTGGAGCGGAACAATGGGGCGGGAGGCACGTTTCAGCAGGCCTGCGCCACGTGTTTGATCGATGTCCCGGCCATCCCTGCGGGAGGCTCCCTCACCCTGGCCCCGCGCCAGTTCAACAATGCCGACAACGCCCCCTCCAAGTTCCGGGCCACGATCGACAGCCTGCACGCCGTGGCCGAGGCAAATGAAAGCAACAACGCCCTGACCGCGGAGTTCCAGGCACCGATCATCGCCGGCGGCAAGACGCCGGCCTTGAAGCCCGATCTCACGGTGACCCTGGATTTCCAGAACGCCAAATCGACCGTCTCGGGAGGAGTGACGACCTGGACGTTCGACGTCGTGGCGACGGTCAAGAATCTCGGGCCGGGAGCGTCCCCGTCTTTCGAAATGGTCTTCCAGCGGGCTCCGGTCACCGATCCCAAAGGCAGCGTGCCCGTGGCGAACGGCTTCCAGGTCATCTCCGGCCTCGCGGCGAACGCCCAGACGGTCGTTTCGGTGAAAGGGCAGACCTGGACGAGCGGAACGCCGCAGCGGATCTACTTCGTGGACGTCGATTATAACAACAAGATCGACGAGGTCCAGGAGAACAACAACCACGCCCAGAAGACGACGCCTTGGAACGCCCCGGCGCCGGCCGAATGATCGAACGCCGGATTCTTATCTGACCGGGGCGGGCGGCGCCGGCTTGAGGTCGTAGAGGGCGAGCGCCCCGCCGCCCATCAAGGCCCTGAGAAACGGGCGGCTGGCGGGATTCGGGGAGCCGGGCGCGGGCGGACCGATCGCTTTCGCCCGGTTCAGCTCCTCTTCGTCCTTCCATGCTTCATCGGGAACGAGCGTCCCGCGCTTTTCGATCCAGCGCTCGATCGCGAGCTGCTCTTCCGCCCCGCCTCCGGGACCTCCCCTCAGGCCGGCTCTCGGACCCGCTCCCTGGGCGAAAGGCCTCAGCCCCGCCGCGGCTTCGGGGATCCTCCGGACCAGGAAATAGCGCACGTCGCCGGACGCGACCAGGCGCTCGATCTTTTCCGGGCTGAGGATGTGGTCCGACCCCATAAACCCGCCCATGGCCATCACCGGCTCGCCGGTTTCGAGAATGATGTCCCAGGCCTGCCGTGCGGTCGGCACGGCCAGCAAGAATTTCTCGGATGTCCTGTTCTTGAGGACGAACTTCACAAGATTCGTCGACTTTAGCTCACCGTTGGCCGGACGCCCCTGCGCGCCCGCCCGGAATCCGCCGCCCCTCATGCCCAGGCCGGCCATCGGTCCCAAGCCCCGCCCGCGCTGACCCGGCGCGGCGTTGGCATATCCCGGGGAAAGCTCCGGCCCGGCGGCCGGCATCGACGGCGTGCCGCCGAAGACGAGGGGCGTCATCGACCAGATCGCGGGCGCGATCAGCAATCCCGCGAAGCCGATCGCCGCGGCCGCGTTTTCGAGCCGGTGGGGGTAAGCGCTCTTCAGGGAACAAAGAGCAACGACGACGGAGAGCAGCGAACAGGCCGCGAGAGCGGCGGCCAGGGGAATCCTCCAGCCGGGATAAGGGAGCATAAGGAAGGCCTGGACCAGGGCCGAGACGAGGAGGGCGGCCGTAAATCCCCATCTCCTTCGGCCGCGCCCTTTCGAAAGCTCCTTGAGGGCAGAGTACCCGATGCCGGCCAAAGCGGCTATAGAAGGCGCGATGAGGCTCAGATAGTACCGATGGAAGAAGCCGGCCGTGCTGAAGTAGACGGCCATGGAGAAAAACCAGACCAGCATGAGGAGCAGCAGCCGCGCGGGCGGATCCTTAAACCGCGGTTTCTTGAGCTTCGCCGCAGCCGCGGCCCCGCCCATGAGGCCGAAGACGATCAGCCAGGCGATTTGGCCGCCCAGGGCGCGAAGAAACAACCTCAAGACGCCGGCCGGGCCCCCATCGTTGCCGGGTCCTCCACCGAATCCGGCCGGGCCCGCGCCGGCGCGGGCTCCGAACGCCGCGGGCTTGATCTGGGGCACGGCGCTCGACGGACCCATGCCTGCGGGATCCGCCGGATTGACAGGCGTGCCCGCCGGAGGAACGGCGGCGGCCCCGGGCAACGCCCCGCGCATCCCGGCCCGCGGACCGCCCCGGCCCCGTCGAAGCCACTGGGGAATCAAGCGGTTGATCCCGTTCCAGTCAACGATGAGCTCGAGCTCGGTGTTGTTCTTGCTGTTGTCGACGAAGGGCCGCCGGTCCTCGGGAGTCAGGTCGACAACGACGGCCCAGGACAACGACACGACCAGGAGGACGACGGCCGCGGCGGCGAGATGGCGGATCCGCGTCCAGAACCCAAGCCGCGCCCCGAAAAAATACAAGGCGACGAGCGCGGGCAGGACGGTATAGGCGGCGAGCATCTTGATGTTGAATCCCATCCCGACGAGGGCCATCCCCGCCAGAAGCAGGCTCAAGCTCCCCCGCTCGGCCGCGGCCAGGACCGCCCCCGCCGCAAGCAACAGGACGGCCACGAGCAGGCTGTCGAGCTGGTTCGTCCGTGCGACGGCGACCGAAACCGGCGTCAAGGCCAGGACGATCGCCGCGACGAGGCCCGCCTCATGTCCGCAGGCCTTCCTGACGAGCCGATACAGCAAGCCCACCGAGAGGGAGGCCGCCGCGGCCTGGGGCAGGATCAGGGCCCAGCCGTGGAAGCCGAAAATCCTGGCGCTCAGGGTCTGGAGCCAGAGCCCGAGGGCCGGCTTATCGACCGTGACGAATCCTCCCGGGTCGAAGGAGGCGAAGAAGAAATTGTGGAAGCTCACCAGCATGCTCTTGACCGCGGAGGCATAGTACCGGTCGCCGTAGCCTTCCTTCCCGATTCTCAGGAAATTCAGGGCAAACGACATCGCCATGACTCCGAGCGGGGAATAGCGCCGGAGGCCGGCGGGCCGGGCGGCCGTTATGGAATTGTCTCCGGATTCAAGCATGATTCGTCTCTCGTCCGGTTAGACAACGCGGCGGACTTTTCCTTTAGCCCGTCTTGAAACAGCGCCGCGAGAAGCGCCGGCTAGACCGGATCCTTGATCGAAGCCGCCCGGACCGCGGCCTCGATGGCGATGGCCGCGAGCGCGGCCCCGTAATCCAGGTCGATGTTCCCCATCGTGTCGTGGCTGTCGTGGTAGCCCGTCCGGTTGATATCGTAATTTTCCATGAACAGCACGGCCGGGACGCCCGCATCCGAAAAGACCTGGCCGTCGGTGTTGAAGAGCGAGCTGCGCGGATCATCGGCGGTCCGGACCTCCCCCGTGAGATGGGGATGGAGGGCGATCGCGGGGATCGTCCCCTCGTCGGAGCTCCGCTGGCCCCGGCCCCGGCCGCGCCGCTCCGGGCTCCTGTTCCTCCCCTCGGCCCAGGCGTTCCAGATCCGGGCGGCAAGATGGGCTTCCCACGCGAGGCGGAGGGACGCCGGCCCCTTCCCGGGGGAGATCTGGAAGATGTCGCGCCCGCTCTCTCGGTTGTGGGCGATCATGTCCATCACGAAAACGCCCGCGACCCGGACGTTCGAAAGATCGATCGCCGGGCCGCCGGCGGGGACGACGCGGAGCGTCCCTTCGATGAGGCTTCGGACGAAATGGCGCGCTCCCATGCAGTCGGACGGAAACTCCTCCCCCGTCAGGTGGAGCAGCCAGACGTCCCGCTCGAGCCGGCCTTCCCGGGCGAGCTTGAGAAAAATCGGAGCGGCTTGAAGGAGGACCGCGGTCGCCGAATGGTTGTCGTCGGCCCCGGCCGCCGCCAGGCGCGCCCCGCTGCCGCCCCGCTTCTTTTCGAACTGGTCTTCCATGTACGCGGTGTCATAGTGATCGGCCAGGACGATCGCCTCGCCGCGCTCGCGGCCGGGGATGACCGCCAGAAGGTCGCGCTCCTTGGACTTTCCCTCCTGATTCTTCTTCCACCCTCCGAAGAGCTCGTAATCGAAGTCCGTCTCCCAGCGGAACGGGATTTCACCGCAGAACGCTTTCCCGTCCATCCCCGCCTCGGCGATGGCCCGGCGATGGCGGTCGAGGAGATAATCGCCCAAGGCTTCCAAATCGCGATGATGATGGCCGGGAGGCAGATGGGCTTGGGTCACCTCGTCCTGGACGCAGTCGGCGTTGTCCTTGGTGCGATAGCGGCTTCCGGCGAGGTCGAAAATATCTTGCCAGTACCGCTCTTCGAACGCGCGCGTTCCGGTCTCCGCGAAGGTGATCGGGGCGGGCGCCTCGTCCGCCGCACCGGAGCCCGGAACCCGGGTGGAAACCGGAGAAGACGGGGCCGGTTCGATGATCGCTTCCAGGGCGTCCCGGATTGCCCCCCCCACGGCCGGATCGTCGGCCTTGTCGGGAAGGGCGGACAGCCAATGGCCCAGCTTCTCGTCCTCGGCGACCCTCAGGAGGTTCCTGGCGAAGCTCCTTGGCAACGGCCGGTTTCCCCAAAGATCGTAGCCGTCAAACAGGGCTTGGATGTTGAGGGCCGTCTGGTTGGCGTAATAGTCGTGCTCGGCTTCAAAATGGGCAAGGGCGCCGAGAAGCGGCGCCCGGCGGAGAAGGCGCGGCCAGAGGAAGAGCGGACGGGCGGGATCGGGCGCGTCGGCCGGATAGGCCGTCAGGACGCCGAGCGGCGCGCCTTCAGGCCAGGCGGCCGCGCCGGCCGGCGTCGGCCGGCAAGCCACGAGCGGCCGGTGCCAGTAGATTTCATGCCGGCCGACGCGCATGGCCGGATACTGGAACCTATAGCGGAAATCCCCGCCGGCGAACAGCTTTTCCGCGGCCTCCCTGATTTCTTTGCGCGAGGCCCGGGGGCCGTCGAGGAGCAGCCGCAGCTCCGCGGTCAGCAGCTGGCAATTGCGGGCCATGGGTTTGCCGTAGAGCCCGAGGGCGTCGCTCTCCGTGCTGAACAGGACGCGGCCGACACGGTCCACGATGGCGTTGGCTTCATCGGCTTCCTCGTTTCGGCGCAAGCGCTGCCAGCGATGTGAGCGCTGATAGGAGTTGCGCAGGAAGGCGGGATGGACCTCGGTTCCCTTGCCCTCCGGTCCGGGCTCGTGGAGCCAGCCGGATTGGGGCACGCGGATGCCGCCCGGAGCCTCGCGGCGCGCCGCCAGGCGCTGAAGAGGGAGTTGGAAGGCGAGCGGGAGCTCGCCCTGAAGCTCCCTCACCTTTGCCCCCCCCCAAAAGAGCAGGCTTCCGGGAAAGGGAAGAAGGGCCAGCCGGCCGTCCGCATACCTCTCCCTCACCGGGGCCGGCAGACTTCCATAAGGCCGGAACGTCAAAAGGTAGCGGACCTCGTCGAACGCGTCCCCCTCGTTGAGGATCAGGCCGCTCGTCCAGGAAGGCAGCGGGTCTTCGGGCCAATAGGGATACCGCGCCTCGGGCCGGGTGGGGAGAATCCTGAAGCCCGCATCCTTGAGCCCATCCGGGCGCTCGATCCGCTCGCCGAACGCGCATGAGAGAAGTCCCGCGAAAAACGAAAGGCCCTCTTCGCGGGGGCATTCCCGCCCGGGAGCCGTGAAAAATCCTTTCCAGAAGGCTTTCTCCGGTCCCTGCTCGCTCGAGCCGAAAAACGTCCAACGGACCCGGCCCTTGTCGTCCTGGGTCCGGGAAAGGGCCAGGGGAAGAAGGAGGACATATCGTTCGCGGGGGAGCCGGCCGGCAAGCGCTGCGAGCTCGGGAGGCCAGTAGGAATTATCGAGGAAATTGAGGCCTTTGTGACCGCCCAAGGCGTGATCGGATCGGCCTTCGCCCAGGCTTACGACGGCGTTCAGGATCTGCTCGCCGAGATGGCGAAGCCCGGGCCGGAGCTCATACTCCTCTTCGATTTCGGAAACGGACCAGCCGAAAGGGTCATCGTCCTTGAAAAGGCCGGGATCGGACTCGCCCCAGGGACGCCTCCCAAGCCGGGGGGAAGGCATGAACTCGGAGTATGCGGGCAACGGGAACCCGCCCTCTCCCCTGAACCAGGGGAACCCCTCCAACAGGAACCGCCAGCCGGCGGATTCGGAATTCCCCATCTTGCCCTCCCGCTCAGGCGGATGACGCCTTGATCATCTTGCGCTCAGTCCATGTGTTTCAGCCGCGCTTTGCAAAATCATTCTATGGTTTTCCCGTTGCCTGTCAAACGGAACCCGACCCTCAATGGGGCAGGCCGAAAACGTAATAGACCAGGCAGAGGAGACCCAGCACGACCGATCCGGCCTTGAGCTCCCGGCCGCGCCCCGTGAGAAGCTTGAACAGGGGATAAAGGACGAGGCCGGCCGTGGTGACTGCGGCCAGCCCAGTCCGCGCCCCTTCCCGGATGCCGGTCGCCGACTCGATATAGGCCCCGCTCGTCGACGTCCCGACCAGAGCGCTGAACATGCAGGCGGCGGCATCGACCATCATCGGCCGCTCGATGCCGGGGAAATTGCCCTTCTCGTCGATCATCCCCCCGCGGCCCCGACCCCGACGAGCGTCCCCAAGGTGTCCAGAAAGCCCATCAGGAAGAGCGTCAGGAGAATCGGCAGGAAACTCAGGCGGAGCGCCCCGGCGATATCGAGCTTCAGGGCGATGACTCCGAGGTCATAGGCGCCCGTGAACGGCAGGGCGGCTAAGGCTTTGGGCGCTTCGCCGAAGCCCAGCGGGTATCCCAGCGCGGCGGTGACGGCGATCGGCCGGTTGGCGTAGAGCCCCATGGCCAGCGAGCCGAACGCCGCGGCGAGGATGGTCGCGACCGTGCTCCGCCCGGCGGGGATTCCGGCGAAGCTCAGGATCGCGGGGTTGACGACGATAATGTAGGCCATCGTGATGAACGTCGTGGCCCCGCCGAGGATCTCGGTCCTACAGTCCCTTCTATCCCGCAGACCGGCCCCCCTCGCGTTGAAAACAGGGGGGCCTAAGAAAGAAAAACGGGGCCCCTGATAAGGCGAAGGACGCTTCGAACCGAATGCGGGATGAGGAGAAAAAAACTCAACCAAAAAACTCCTCGTTTCGAATTCCCGCCGTGGCGCTTTATCAGAGGCCCACGCGAAACGCCTCGTCAATCGCCACTAATTACATAGGGCGCCGATCGCCGAATGTCAAGCGTACGGGAAAATATTTTTTAGGGCCCCGGCCCTGGCGGAGCGGCGGCTCGAATCTCCGGAGGCCGGTCAGATCGTCCCGGCGACGAGAGCCAGGAAGTTGCCCACCAAGCGGGGATTGTACGCCTCCCCCTTGTCGTCGGCCAAGATCCTGAGGATCTCGTCCCGCGGCTTAGCGCGGCTATAACTCCGGACGCTGCGCAAGGCGTCGTAGACATCGGAGATGGAGATCATCTGGCTGATCAGGTTGGGCCTCCACCCGGAGCGGAGCACCGGGTAGCCCGACCCATCGAATTTCCGATGGTGCTCGAGGGCCGCAAGGACGGCGATCGTGGGGATGCCCTCCTGCTCCAACAAATAGCGGCCGCCCTTGATGGTGTGCATTTCGATGACGGCCCGCTCCGCCGCGCTGAGCCTGCCGGGCTTGCTCAGGATGTCGTCGGGGATGAAGATCTTTCCCACGTCGTGAAGCATAGAGGCCATGCCGATCTCGTGAAGCACCCGCCCCGAAAAACCGAGGTTCTTCGCCTGGACGATGGTCAGGATTCCGACGTTCACCACGTGAGTGAACGTATATTCATGCGCGCCCTTGACCGAGGCGAGGAGGCTGATGGGATTGAAATCCGCGAGCAGGATGCCTATGAAGCGCTTGACGATCCCGTCGAGGCTGCCGACGTCGAGCCGCTTCCGGCGTTCGGCGATTTCGTACATTTCCCGGATGCGTTCGAGCTCGACATCGCCGAGCGAGCCGAGGCGTCCGGCGGCCTCGACAATCCCGTCTTCGACCGGCGAAGGTCCGCTCGGAGGGGGCCCATCCGGTCCTTGAAACTCAACCTTGCCGAGCCGAATCCCGGGCGACGAGCGAACCGGCCCCCTGTCCTTGACGGCGAGCCGGACGATGAAAGCCGCCAGCTCCTCGGCCGTCACCCCCCGATGAAAGCTCAGGCGTTCGATCCCCTTGTTCCTGAGGAGGTCTATGAACCGCCCGATGAAGGGCGCGGGGGAAGGAGAAGACCGTCCTTCGATCACGAGCCGGTCGGCCACGATGAACAGAGTGACCGACGGGACGGCGGCCAACACCCCGCTGATCTCCCGGTAAGCGACGCGAGCGTATGCACCGACGGAGGGATGGTCGAGGCCGTAGTAACGCGCGCTGTTGACGGCTTTCACCAGCTCCCAGAGCGCGGCGGGGATCCGGTCTTGAAGATCGAGCTCGCTCATGGTTGCCCCGGCTTAGAGCTCTCCTTCGAAGAGGAGGCGGGCGGCTCCGATCCGCCTCTCTGAAGGGACCGACAGACCGCCCGGATCCGCGAATCCTTCGACCGCAGGCCGGCCCGCACGAGTCCGGCCACGCTGTCTTGCGGATAACCCTCCAGCGATTCGTAGATCGCAAGCCTCAGGTTTCTCCATCCGCCCGGATCCAGAAGGCTCCAGCCCCGGGTGAATTTCGCCAGGGTCGAGAGGACACGGGGGTCTCCGATCCTCCCCAGGGCCCGGACGATCTCGAAGTCCCGCCGCGCGTCCGACTTGTGGAAAACGCCCGCGCGGATCATCCTCCGGAGCTCCGGCGCGGCTTCGCTCCGGCGATGCTGGCCCGCTAGGCGGATCGCAGCCAGCGCTTCGCGATCGAAGGAGGATCGCAGGGCTCGTTGAAGGGCATCGCCCGCGCCGAGGTCGTCCTGGCTTAACAGCAACGAAAGGGCGTCCGTTCTCACCTGGTCGTCCTCATGTCGCAGGAGCGGCCGGATCTTGGGCAGAATGGCGTTGTTTCCGTAGCTTTTCAGGAACGACAAAGCCTGCCGGACGACGCCCGCATCCTTGTCGTCCAAGTGCTTCAGGATCTCCTCGACGGCCGGAGGGCCGAGGTCCCCCAGAAGACGGGCTAAGCGCCCGCTCCCTGCCTGAAATTCCGTCCGGACATAGAGGCCGGCGATTTCATCAAGGGCGGGGCGGCCCAACGCCCCGAAGAGGAGAACGGCCTCCTTCGTCGTTCCGCTTCCGGCCAGGAAAGCGCGCACGGCCCGGGAAACGAATTCCGGATTCAGGAAGATCCGGAGGGCCCCCTGCGAAGTCCGCGATATTTCGGCATCCTCCCCCGCGGCGTGGCGCCGGAACGCATTCAGAATTTCGAGCAGTCGTCCGAATTCCCCGGCGGCCAGAAGAACCGGAGCCCCCTCGACGAGCCTTCGGGCGAAGGACGCATAGTCTTTCGGATCGAGGTCCTGCTCCACGAGCAAGGTGAGAAGCCCGGTCAAACGGAGGGCGGCCTCGGCCGGATCCAAGGCCGCCTTGAGATCGGCCGCGAGGGACTCCCGCCAGGGGTAACTCGGGCCGGGGCCGGAGGCTCCCGAATCCGGCTCGGAGGACGCCGGACCTATCCCGTCCTGCCCGCGGCTTAACCGATCGAGCACAGCGCCGTACTCGATATCCGTGTAGCCCGTCCGGTCGCCCTCGACGAAAAAAGCCTTGAACTTGTCGAGCTTCGCTTCGGAATCTCCCTCGGCCGCCCCGCCGGCAGAGGGTCCCATCTCGAAAAAGGACAATGTATTCACCAGGTTCAGGAGGGCCGGCGAGATCCGCTTATGATCTTGGCTGGCCTGCTCCAGCATTTCGCCGACCAGATCCCCGCCGAGCCCCTCCCACGCCACATCATCGCGGTCCTGCCAGTGATCGAAGGTCATCGCCAGCAGCTGGTGTTTGAGTTCGGGCTTCAGACCCCGCAGAAGCTCCCCCATTTTCCCCAGGACGACGGGAGAGGGAACGCGGCCGTCATTCGCCCTCAACAGCCCCCCGAAACCGCGAAGGGCGGCACCGGCGCTTGCGGGATCGTCATTGATGAACCGGGCGAGCCCCCCGGGGTCCGCGCCCTTCGCCGCGGCCCGCAAGCGGTCCCCTCGGGCCTGGTCGGGATCTTCGCCGAGGACCTGGTTCACGAAATCCCGCCAAACCCTGTCGCGCCGATCCTTTTCTTCAGCCGGCGCACCGGACGGTACTTCCTCTTCGTCCGTCAGACGGAAGCGGCTGTAATCCACCTCCCGGAGGACGATGCGTTCCAGCCCCAGCCGCCCCGTCGCTTCATGGGCGCCGCCCGATTTCCAGAGTTCCGCCGCGGGCTGGTTCAGGATCCGGTGCAGGAGGAGGAGATCGTCCCGGGTGAATCCGGCCATGAAGGTGATCGAAAAAATGCTGCGGACGCTCAGGGCGGCGGCGAAGTCCCTGAAGGCGGAGTTCCGCGCATCAAGTGTCGCGCCCCCGACGATCAAGGCGTCCTCCGTATCGACGATGGTCAGCGGAGAGCCCCCGCCCAGCTCCAGAAGAGCCGCGTAAACCCGGTCGAGGCTCCCGGCGATCAGGGGATGGTCCGGCGGATAAAGGCCGGAGTTGGTCCGGGCCAGGTTGAGATCCTTGATGATCTGAGATCCTCGCAGCAGGTCGGGCCCGGAATCTCCCCGGGAGCTCCCGCTCCCGGCGGAAGGCCCCTTGATCCTTTCATCGCCCTGATCAGCGGCCATGGTCGTATCCAAAGAGTAGCAATATCGCCGCCGGAAGTCCATACGGCCGCCGGAATATTGACGGGCAACCGGGCCGCTGGTATGCTTTCGCCATGATCGCCGCCCCCGCCCCTCGCCCGGGGCTGCTGCTCCTTGGAAGGTCGGACGTCGCCGCCCTCCTGACCCTCGACGAGTGCATCCCCGTCGTGGAAGAGGCGTTTCGGGCGAGGGCCGAGGGTCGGGCCCTTCCCTCCGAGATGATGCATATCGACGCCGGCGGCGGGGAGTTCCATGTCAAAGTCGGAGGCCTGACGCTCGACCGGACCTACGTCGCCCTCAAGATCAACAGCAGCTTCTTCAAGAACCTCGAGCTCCGCGGCCTGGCGAACATCCAGGGAATGATTCTTCTTTTCGACGCCGAAAACGGGATTCCCCTGGCCGTCATGGATTCCATCGAGATTACGATCCTCCGCACGGGGGCTGCGACCGCCGCGGCGGCCAAGCTCCTGGCCCGGCCGGACTCCGCGACGGCCACGGTCTGCGGCTGCGGAAACCAGGGACGCGTTCAGTTGGCCGCCCTGCGGCGCGCGCTCCCCCGCCTCGAGCGGGCTTATGCATATGACGCCGCGCCGGCCGCCGCGGCGGCTTTCGCCGCGGAGATGTCGGGCGCCGGCTTCCGCGTGGAAGCGGCCCCCGACCTCGGGCTGGCCGTCAGGCAAAGCGATGTCGTCGTCACCTGTACGCCCTCCAAGGCTTTCTATCTCAAGAAAGAGCATGTCCGGCCAGGAACATTCATCGCCGCGGTCGGAGCCGACAGCCCGGCGAAGCAGGAGCTCGAACCGGCGCTCGTCGCCGGGGCGAAGGTCGTCGTCGATATCCTGGACCAATGCATCCGCGCGGGCGAGGTTCATCACACGATTGCCGCCGGGCTCATGACCGGGCGCGACGTCCACGGGGAGCTGGGCGGCGTCATCGCCGGCCGCCTGCCGGGGCGGACATCGGCCGAGGAGATCATCATCTTCGACGCGACCGGGACCGCCCTGCAGGACGTCGCGGCCGCCGTGGCGGTGTTCCGCAAGGCCATCCTCCAAGGCCGCGGATCGTGGCTGAACCTCTCCGGATAAGGTACGAATATGTACTCTCCCCCCACCCTCGATGACATCCGCCGGGCCGCGGAACGTATCCGGCCTTACGCCCATCGCACGCCTGTCCTGACCTGCGCCTCGCTCGACCGCGAAACGGGGGCGCGCGTCTTCCTCAAATGCGAAAACCTGCAGAAGGTCGGCGCGTTCAAGTTCCGCGGGGCGGCAAACGCCGTGTTTTCCCTTTCCGAAGCGGACACGACCCGCGGGGTGGCCACCCACTCCTCGGGAAACCATGCCCAGGCGCTTGCCCTGGCCGCCCGGCTGCGGGGCATGTCCGCGACGATCGTCATGCCCCGCACTGCGCCGGCCGTGAAGAAGGCCGCCGTGGCCGGATACGGCGCCCGGATCGTCTTCTGTGAGCCGACCCTCGCCGCCCGGGAAGCCGCCCTGGCCGAAGTGGTCGCGGCGACGGGCGCCCATGTCGTCCATCCTTACGACGACGACCGGGTGATCGCCGGCCAGGGAACCGCCGCCCTCGAGCTCCTCGAGGACGTGCCCGACCTGGACGTCGTGATGACGCCCGTCGGCGGCGGCGGGCTGCTCAGCGGGACTTCGATCGCCGTCGCCGCGCTCGCCCCCCGGGTCCGGACGATCGGGGCCGAGCCCGAAATGGCCGACGACGCCTGGCGGTCGCTCCAGGCCGGGCGGATCATCCCCTCCGTAAATCCCAAGACGATCGCCGATGGGCTCCTGACCTCGCTCAGCCCGAGGACGTTCGGCATCATCCGCCGGAACGTCGACCGGATCGTGACGGTCGGCGAAACGGCGATCGCGGCGGCTATGAGGTTCGTCTGGGAGAGGGCCAAGATCATCATCGAGCCCTCGGCCGCCGTGCCCATCGGCGCTCTCTGGGAGAGAAAATTCGACGGAACGGGGCTCCGGGTGGGCGTCATCCTCTCCGGGGGCAACGTCGACCTCGAAAAGCTTCCCTGGCTCGCTTGAAGAAAGGAACATCCTCCATGAAGAACGCCTTTCATTGGCTCGTCATTCCGGCCTTGGCCTGCGCCCTGACGGGCCGGGCGGCCGCTTCGGCCGACGACCCGGTCGCCTTCGGCCGCCGGGCGGTGTCGGAGGCTCTTGCGGCCCGCGGTCTCAAGGCGGTCGTCGACATCCGGACCGGAGGCCCGGGCGTGCCCGAAGGCTACGCGATCACGTTCAAGAACGGCGCCGCCTCCGTCCTCTCACCGGACGCCAACGGGGCGATGTACGGCGCGCTCGAGCTCGCCGAGCGCATCCGCCGCCGGGGTAAGGACGCCCTGGCGGGCGAGCCCATCAACGGCCGCCCGTTTCTTCGCGACCGCGGATGGAACCTCTTCCTGACGCTTCCCTGGGACTACGCCGCCGCGAACACCGATTATGACCCCCACGCCTTCGTCGACCCGGAACGCTGGTGGTTCGCCAACGACCGGTTCTGGGGGACGCTCTTCGACCAGATGGCCCGCGCCCGGCTGAACTGGCTCGACCTGCACGGGACCTGGGACATCAGCGTCACGGATGCGCCCAACCTCTATGCCTACTTCATCCAGAGCGAGAAGTTCCCCAAGGTCGGCGTGGCTCCGGGCATCAAAGCGGCCAACCTCCGCCGCCTGAATTCGATCATCAGCCGGGCCCATTCCCGCGGAGTCCGGGTCAGCCTCATGGCCTACGAAGCCCGCTTTCGAACGCCCCACACCCCGGCCCCGTATCCCGAAAACGAGGCCGACCTTTACGCCTATACGCGCGAAGTTGTCGAAAAGCTCATCCGGCAGGCCCCGGAGCTCGATGCCATCGGCTTCCGCATCGGGGAAAGCGGGCACGGCGAGGCGTTCTTCAACAGCTACCTCGAGGCGGTTAAGGCTTCGGGCCGCGACATCCCCCTTGTGACCCGGAGCTGGCTGGCCCGAAAGTCGCAGGTCGTGTCCCTGGCCAAGGCGGCCCGGGACTTCACGGTCGAGATCAAGTTCAACGGCGAGCAATGGGGCGCGCCCTACATGCTGATGGGCGGCCGCATGGCCGGATGGTACAGCTACTCCTTCGAGGACTATCTCAGTGATTCCGGAACTCCCGAAGCGGCGCGCTTCTGGCCGGGGAACCCTTCGCTCCTTGGCGGGACTTGGCCCTCGGAGCCTTACAAGATCGTGTGGCAGGTGCGGGCCAACGGCACGCACCGGATTCTGCCCGTCTACGATCCCTCGGCCGTCCGCAAGGCCGTCAAGTCCATGCCCCTCGGCACGGCATCGGGGTTCGTCGTCGAAGGCCTCGAGACCTATTATCCCAAGTCGCCGCGCTATTATCTTTCCGATCCGAACGACGCCTATTGCGAGTGGACGCACGAGCGGGACTGGATGTATCTGAATCTTTGGGGCCGCTTGGGCTACGACCCTGAAATCCCCGAAGAACGGTTCGACGCCCTGGTCGCCGACAAGCTCGGTTCCGCCGCGGTCCCGCTCGTCGAGGCCTGGAAGGCGGCCGGGCGGATCGTTTCGACCGCTTTTTCCGCGTTCTCCCTCGGCCCCGATCACCGCAACCACGCGATCGAGCTCGAATGGGGCGGCGACACGCCGGCCTACCTGGCCGCCGAACCCTTCGATTCCCACGCCTATTTGTCGATCAGGGAAGCGGTTGCCGTAAGCGCGGCCGGAGTGCTCGACGGGCGCATCCCGCCTCAAGCCACTGCCGCCCGGCTCATCGCCCTGGCCGCAATAGCCGAAAAGGCCGCCGCCATCCCGCCCTCCTTCGCGCCTCCGGCCGAGGCCAAGAGGCTCAAGGAGCTCGCCACGGCCTGCGGCCAGGCCGCCCGGCTCGGCCGCTACTATGCCGAGCGCTTCCTGGCCGCGTGGCGAGAGGGGCAGGCCGAAGCCGGGGCGGCGGACGCGGCCGGGAAGGCCTCCGCCCATATGCAGGAAGCGGCCGCGCAGTGGACCGCCCTTTCGGAATGCGCCTACTACAAGCCTTTCACCGAGCGCCTCCGGATGCACACGAACGCGTTCCACTGGTCGCAGGAGCTGCCCAAGGTCAAAGCCGAAGCCGCGCGCATGGCCAAGAACGCGGCGCCCGTTCCCGACCCCCCGCCCGTCCCGCCCACGGATCTCCGGCCGCCGGCGCCCGCGCTCGAAGCCGGTCCCGAGACGGTTAGGGTCTTCGTGCCCGCCCTGGGCCTGACCCGGGCATGGGCCCTGGTCAAGCCGCTGCCGAGCAGCGCCTTCTTCCACAAATTCGCCATGGATCGCCGCGGCGACAAGTTCGTCTACGAATTCAAGCGGGAGCCTTGGGGCCACGCGGTCGCGGCCGAAGTCGAAAGCGGCGGACGGATCAAGCGAATCCCCGGCCTGGACGCCGCCGCGCCCTATCTCGTCGTGCCGTCGCTCCCGGGACCGACCCCCCTTCTCTATTCCAGCGAAGAGGCGCTTTCCTATCTCGACCCGACCGTTCTTGCGCCTTCGGCCCACGGCCTTCTTCTCATCTCCTCGCGGGCCTGGAACTTCCATCGGCATTTCAATGTCCCCCTGGAACGAAAAATCCTCGACCCCGTCTTCAGGGGAATGACCCTCCTCGTCCTGGCCCAGGAGTATGCGCCGGGCCGCTACTCCATGGACTGGCTGCCGAAGCCCCTCCGGATGGAAAGCCGCCGCGAGCGCGTCTTCGATCCGGCCGGCGCCCTGGGCCTGGAAAGGATCGAGGACGACGACATCCTCCGCCAGGAGTTCCTCCCGTCCCCCGGCTGGGAGGTTCCGGGCAACGGGGGCCTCGCGGTCCTTCCCTGGGGCGAAGGCCGGATCATCCTGCTCAACGCCAGGCTTCTCGAACGCCTCCATGTGCCCGCCTGCGCGGCCGCGCTCGCCAGGGTGCTGTCCCTGGGCGGCCGGGAGAAGCCCGTCGTCGTCATCGACGCGGGAACGGAAGGCGCGGCCTACGCCTCGTCCGTCATCGCCGATTTCATGAGCGCCCGCGGGATTCCGTTCCTCACCCTCGGCGAGGTCATCGGCCGGACGCAGGGCCTCTCCGCCGGGAAGCCCATCCCGGGCCACCTCGATGATGATGCCCTGCTCTCCTCCCAGAACATCCGGGGCGACCAATCGGTCAATGCTTTCCTCGAGAAGAAGGTCAAGGCCGCGGCGGCGCTGCCGTTGCCGTCATCGTCCGAAGAGCTTGAGAAGCGCCGCGAACTCCAGCGCCGCGAGATCATGAGGGACCTGGGGCTCGATCCCCTGCCCCCCCGCACACCGCTTAAAGCCAGGGTCACGGGCATCCTCAAGCGGGCCGGGTATCGCCTTGAGAAGATCGTCTTCGAAAGCCGGCCGAACTTCCCGGTAACCGCCCACCTCTATGTCCCCGACGTGCCCGCCGGCAAGCGCCTGCCGGTCATCGTCAATCCCCACGGCCACTGGGGCTACAAGAAAAACGAGCCCACGGTCCAGTCGCGCCTGATCGGCCAGGCCCTCGGCGGCTACCTGGCGATGGTCGTCGACTCGCCCGGGTTCAGCTTCGAAGGCGATCGGCCGATCGAGCGCCGCTTTGCCGGGACGCACGACGATCTCCGCCTCATCCTCGGCTCCCAGAACGCCACGAGCGTCTATGTCTGGGACCTCATCCGGGCCCTGGATTACCTGGCCACCCGGCCGGAGGCCGACATGACGCGCGTCGGCCTGACCGGCGCTTCGGGCGGCGGCCTGGCGACCATGTGGGCCTTCGCCGCCGAGCCCCGCTTCACGTGCGCCGCGAGCGTCGTCTATGCCAGCAGCCTCGAGGTGAACCCCAACAACGGCTGCCTCTGCAATCATGTGCCCGGCTCCCTCCAGATCGGCGACCGGGCGGATGTGCTCGCGGTCCGGGCCCCGGCCCCGATCCTGATCATCGGGGCCGAAGAGGACACGGAATTTCCGGCGGCGGGCATGCGCCTGACGGCCGAAAAGCTCCGCCGGCTGTGGGGCCTGTTCGGCAAGGCGGACGACGCCTGGCTGCGGATGTTCCCGGGCGGCCACGACTACAGCCGTCCTATGCGCGAGACCGCCCTGGGCTTCTTCGACAAGTACCTGAAGGGCGCGGGCGACGGCGCTCCGGTTCCCGAGCCGGCATTCCAGACCGAGCCCCCGGAAGCCCCCGAGCTCTTCGTCCTGGCCCAGGAGCCCGCGAACGCGCTGACCATGCGCGGGATTGCCCGGGCGATGTTCAAACAACCCGCCGCCGGGACCGCGGCGGACTACCTCCGGCTGAACGGCGGCCTCCCCGCGGTCGTCCCCCCCGAAATCAGGAAGCTGGAGGAAGCGGAAGGCAAAGTCCGGCTGACGTTCGTCACGGAGCCCGGCCTGACGGTCCCCGCCGTCGCTTGGGGCGCCCGGGGAAAGCTCAAGGCGACCGTGATTCTCGTCGCGGATTCAGGGAAGGCCGCCGCGGCCGTGGATTTCGGAGTCGAAAGGCTTCGGGACGCGGGCATCACCTGCGTGGCGATCGATCCGCGGGGAACGGGGGAATTGAAGGGTCTGGAGATGCGCTACACGACCTACCTCGGACAGTCCCCCGCCTTCGGCATGGGCTGGGACATCGCCCGGGCCACGGCCGCGCTGGCGGCCGACTCTCCCAGGATCGCGGTCGTCGGCCGGGGCCCGACGGCGGGCCAGGCCGCGCTGGCGGCGGCCCTCATCGAGCCTCGAATCAAGTTCGTCGCCGGACTGGCCACCCTCGAGGCATTCACCGACGCGTTCCGGGACGACGTCCCGCTCCTGGCCGTCCAGCCCCGGGCCAACTACGCTCCCGCCCTCGCCACGCTCCGCGGACTGGTCAAAGCCGAGGCGATATGGAGCTTCCTGGATGCCGCCGAGCCGGACTGGGCGGGCGCTCTCATCCGCTGGGCGGGGAAATGAGGCGGATGCCGGAAATGAAGCGTTTCCTCCGGAATCCCGTCCTCCGGAACACGCCCCTGCCGGTCGAGATCGTTCTTCACCCCTCCTGGTGGCACCGTCATGCGGGGATCGTTTTCGATCAGGACTTCTTCTACCATCCCGCCCGCCGCGTGGAAGCGGAGCGCCGGATGGAGAGCGTCCTCTATGAGCGGTTCGGCGACCTCGGCCTCGGCGAAGATCGCGGCCGCGACGTCCCCCTCGTCGGCCCCGTGCACAACGCCGCCGGCTACCTTCTTTCCGAGATGCTGGGCTGCCGCCTGGAATACGCGGAAAACGCCCCGCCTCAGGTCGTCCCCGCCGGACGGACTGATCTGAAGCTCGACGTCGAGACGGCCTTCCGGAGCCCCGCCTTCCGGCGACTCGAGCGACTCATCGAGGCCTTGAAAACCAGGCACGGCTACGTGACGGGGGACGTCAACTGGGCCGGGATTCTGAACCTGGCCCTGGATCTGCGGGGGCAGGCGATTTTCCTCGACATGGCCGATCGGCCCGCGGAGGTCAAGACGTTCTTTCGTCGGATCGCCGAGGTCATGGAGCGCTTTGCGGCCTTCATCGCCGCGCAGACGGGAACGACCTCCATATCGGTCAACCGGACCGTCCGTCACCTCAAAGGCCCCGTGTTCCTCCATTCCGAATGCGCCCTGACCATGATTTCCGTGGCCCACTATGAGGCGTTCATCCTGGAGATTGACCGCGTCTGGAGCGTCCGGCATCGCCCGTTCGGCATCCATTATTGCGGAGCCGACCCCCATCGATTCGCGGACCTCCTGGCCCGCCTTCCTCATCCGGATTTCCTGGATGTCGGCTGGGGCGGGGACCTGGGCGCTTTGCGCCGGGCGCTGCCGGAGACGTTTCTCAACATCCGCCTGAGCCCCGTCGAGATCGTCGGCCGGAGCGCCTCGGAAGTCCGGGAGGCGATCCGGGAGCGCGTCGCCGACTCGGCCAATCCCTGGCTCACCGGCGTCTGCTGCATCAACATGGACGACCGGGTGACGGATGATAAAATCCGGGCTATCTTCGAAGAGGCCGCGTCCCTGCGGGCGCGGGTCGTCGCTTGACCCCCTTCCCGGGGGGGACGCCGGGCGCCGATTCCCGGCCGGACGGTGCAACGCGGCGGGGGCCATCGCCGTTTATTCCCATGGATCAAAGGATTTAAAGCCCGAATGGTCTAATCCTATCGGATAAGTAAGTATTAGAGGAAGGAGAATCCCATGAAAAAAACGGCATTCGCCCCCATGGCCGCGCTTGCCCTAACGATCGCGCTCGCCGCCCCCGCCGCCCGGGCCCAATCCCAGTCCCCGACGAACGACCTGGAGAACCAGGTCGTCAAAGTGCTCTTGTCCCTCCCCCACTACGGCGTCTTCGACAACCTGTACTTTCAAACGTCGGGTTCGGATGTGACCCTTGAAGGGCAGGCGCTGCTCGAGATCACCAAAGCCGAGGCGGGAAAGCGCGTGGCCCGGATCAAGGGCGTCGGCAAGGTCACGAACAATATCGAGGTCCTCCCGCCGTCCCCGAGCGACGACGCCCTCCGATTCAGCGTTTTCCGGGCGATCGCCTCGACATCCGATCTGAACCGCTACACGATGGGCGCCGATCCCTCGATCCATGTGATCGTCAAGGGCGGCCACGTGGCTCTCGAGGGTATGGTCTCCAACGCCCAGGACAAGCAGAGGGCGGAGATGGTGACCAAGAGCCTCCCCGGGATCATGGAGTTCAAGAACAACCTCAGGACCGACAAGTAATCGTCATCTCCCGGGCGCCGGCCGCGGCGCGGCCGGCTTGAGCTCGTAGCCCTGGGGCGGCTCGGCCCCCAGAAGGTTCCGGACGAAATAATCCCAGCGGCGCCGGATCATGTAGGGTTCGTTTCCGAAGCCGTGGCTGCGGTTGGGCAGCAGCAGCAGGTCGAAGTCCTTGTTGGCCTTGATCAGCTCGTTCACCACGAGAAGGGTCATATAGGGCGGCACGTTGTTGTCCATCGTGCCGTGGGCCAGCAGGAGCTTGCCCTTGAGGTTTTTGGCGAAGTTCTGATTCGCCTGCCCGTCGTAGCTCGACGTTCCGTCGGCATTCCTGGTCAGCAGGCCCTGCCACTTCTCGCCCCAATCGTCCTCGTAGCCCCGGTTGTCGTGGTTGCCGGCCTCGGAGATCCCGACCTTGAAGAAATCGGGGTAGCGGAACATCGCGTCGGCGGCCGCGTAGCCGCCTCCCGAGTGCCCCCAGATTCCCGCTTTGTCGATATCGATCCAGGGGAATCGCGCGGCTAGCTGCTTCATGCCCGCCACCTGGTCGGGCAGGGTGTTGTCGCCCATGTCGCCGTAGTAGGCCTCGTGAAACTTCTTCGACCGGCCCGGCGTCCCCATGCCGTCGAGCTGGATGACGACGAATCCGAGCTCGGCCAGGGCCTGCGTGTCGCCCCGGGCCGGGGAAAAGCTCCGTCCTCCCACGCTCCCCGTCTGGGGGCCGGGATAGATGTTGTTGATGATCGGGTATTTCCGCGAAGGATCGAAGCTCGTCGGCCGGAACAGCAGACCGTAGAGGTCGGTCGCGCCGTCGCGGGCTTTCACCGTGAACGGCATCGGCGGCTTCCAGCCCGCGGCCAGGAGCTTCGAGATATCGGCCTTTTCGAGCGGAGCCAGCAGCTTTCCGTCCAGGCTCCTCAGCACGGTCACGGGCGGCACGTCGGGCTTCGAGCAGCCGTCGATGAAATACAGCCCCTCCGGAGAGAGGGTGACTTCGTGGTCGCCCTCCTCGGGCGTCAGGAGGGACGTCTTGGTCCCGTCGAGCCGGGCGCCGTAGAGATGGCGGAAATAGGGATCGCGCCCCTTTTCCCGTCCGACGCCGATGAAGACCAGGGTCCGCGCCTTCTCGTTGACGCTCAGCACTTGGGTGACATTTCCCTCGCCCGACGTGATCCTGTTCTTCAGCGTGCCCGTCCCGAAATCATAGAGATAGAGGTGACCCCAGTTGTCGCGCTCCGAGAACCAGATGAATTCGTTCGACGACGGCAGATAGCGCCAATTGACCCAGCCCGCCCCCGACTCGAAGAACGTGTCGACCTTCTCCTCAAGGACGTCGCGGACATCGCCGGTCTCGGGATTGGCCTGGCGCAGGACCTCGCGCTTGTGGTCGCGCGACGTGGAGACGAAGACGAGCGTCGATCCGTCCGGGGCCCACTGGGCATCCTCGAGGCCGCCGCCCCGCGCCTTGATGTCGTCCGCGAGCGTCCCGCGGTGTTCGTCGGGCGGCATCTTCAGCCGGACGACGCGGGGGCCGTCGACGTGGATGATAACGCGCTGGATCGTCGTCACGACCTCGTCCCCGGGCAGCGGATATTTCCAGGCTTGGAGGGTCGGGTGACCGACCTTGGTTTCGACAAGATACATCTCGCCGACTCCGCGCTGGTCTTGCTGGAAGGTCGCGATCTTTTTCGAATCCGGCGACCAGAGGACCACGGGCCGGTCGCTCCTGGTCCAGCCGGCGTTGTCGGTCGCGTAGCCGAAGTCCTTTATCCCGTCCGTCGTCAGCGCCCGCTCTGTCCCCGTAGCAACCTCGCGCAGCCACAGGTTGTCGTTCCGGATGAAGGCGGCAAGCTTGCCGTCGGGCGACGCCGCGTCGGTCCCCCCGCCGAATCCGCCGCGCGCGCCGGGCGCCCCCCCGCCCCGCCGGGCCCCGGCCGCCGGGGCCGCGCCGCCCGCAAGCGGAGCGCAGGCCTTGCCCCGGACGTCGCACGTCCAGCGCTTGCCGTCGGCTTGGAAGATGATCGACTTGCCGTCGGCCGAAAACTCGAACGCCTGGAAAGGAAGGTGGGCCGCGTCCCAGCTCTTGCCCGCCGCCTTGGACAGGGCCGCGGCGACCGCCGCGTGATCGAAGGCCGGAGCGCGATTGCCCCTCGCCGGATCGACCAAGATGAATTCAGTTCCGTCGTTCTCGACGGCATTCCGATACCAGAACCGGTCGCCGGAGAGCCAGTTCGGCCGGACGCCGGACCGCAGGACGAGGATCGCCGCGTTGGCGCTCATGAACTTCTCGGCCTGGGCATAATCCGCGGCCGTCAGGGCGCGGGGAGCGTTTCCGCTCCTCTCCTGGGCCGAAACGAGCATCGCGGCCGCAGCGGCGAGGCAGACAAGGGCCATTTGAAGCGCGGACCGGGACTTGAGCATACGCATGAGGAACCTCCTGGAGGATCGAGATGGGCTTGGAAGGCCGAACACCTTTCGAATATATCGCCCGCCGCCGAACGATGTCAACGGCACCAGGGGCCCCAGGCCTTGCCTGGGGATCATTTTAAGCCGCACTCATTCACGCCTACGACCGTGAATGAGTGCGGCGGAAGGGGCGGGCGCTTCGGCCCGCACCCCCGCGCCAGCCGGGCTCCGGCCCGGGTTCGCTACGCGCGCAGCGAGGCTTTCGTGAAAAGCGATTCGGGAATGGCCGCGTCGAACTCGATGGATTCGATCTTGAAGACCGTCCCCTCGCCCTGCTTCAGCACATCGCGGAACACCGCCTCGGCGGCGACCCATCGGCCCTGGACGAGCTTGGCCCTCCGGACCTCGAACGTCTTGAGAAGCCGCCCGCTCTTGGCGAAGCGCTCCTCCTTGAGGACGATAAAGCGCTCCTTGTCCACGCGGATTTTCCGTGAAGCGTAAGCCGCGTCGCCGGTCTTGGAGACGAGGTCCACGACCCAGCATGGCCGGTCGAGGACGACCTCCTCGCCCGTGACCGAGCCGTCGTACGCCTGGCGCAGCCGCTTGTCCTCCATCATGTCCTCGTACGACAGGTCCGAGCCCATGACCGACTGGCGGAGCATGTGGCCGGAGATGGCGATCGTCCGGTCGGTGTCGGGCGAATAGGTCCAGAGCTGGTCGCCCAGCTTGAGCATCTTGGTGCCCTTCTCCCGGGCCGGTTCGAGGTACTCGGTGAAGGCCTTGTCCGCCCCCTGGACCCAGGACTTGGACTTGACCGAGCGGCTGTCGCGCCGGCCGCGGATGACCATCTCGGCGATCAGGATCTTGTTGCCCGCAATCGCGTTCGCGTCGACGCGGTCCAGGAGGACGGACGCCGAGGGCGCCGCGGCGGGCACCTGGCGGGCCGGGAGAAGGGCGGCCGAGGATGCCGCGGCAAGGAGGAGGATCAGTCCGGGAATCAGGCGCTTCATGATTCGAGCTCCTTGAACAGCTGGGCGGTCTGTCGGCGGTAGATGCCCCGGCCGGCGATGCCCGTGCCGACGAGAGTGGCCAGCAGCCCCGGAACGAATCCGACGACGAAGGCGGCCGGGGCCACGCGGGACCGGATGACGATCGGCATCAGGAACGAGACGTTCTTGAGAACGCCGGCCAGGTTGATGCCCACGGCCTGGAGGTAAAAGGACAGAGCCAGGCCGAGGACCGTGCCCGCGATTGAGCCCAGGACGCCGATCATCAGCGACTCGGCGACGAGCGATCGATAGATGCGCCCCTTGTCCTCGCCGATCGCCAGCCGGACGCCGAACTCCCCGTAGCGGCGCAGCGTTCCGACCAGGCCCGCGTTCCACATGACGAGCGACATGGCCAGGAGGAAGACGCCGAGGATGATGTTCGTCACGTCGCGGATCCGGTCGAACATCATGGCCATGCCCGGCTGGTCGCGCAGCGTCTGCATGACCGGAAGGAATTCGTCGCCGCTCCCGGCGAAGCGGGCGTTGAACGCGGCGGCCACGGCCGCCAGCCGGTCGGGGCGATAGAGCCCGTCCCGGGACAGGCCGAGAATCTCGCCGGCCGCGTCATCCATGTCGAGGGCCTTCCGCACGTCGGCGATGTCGGCGACGAGGCCCATCCGGTCCAGGGCGCCGATCCCGAAGCGGATCGTCCCCGCGACCTTGAAGTTCGCCATGCTCATGGCGCCGTGCATCGTCGTCCCGATCAGCGTCGCCACATCCCCCGGCCCGACCTTCAGCCTCTCGGCGAGACCCGCGCTGAGCAGTATCTCGCCCGACGCTTCGGGCAGGCGCCCGGCGACCAGGATGTTCGCTAGGCCCAGCAGGCCCGGCTCGGGGCTCCCCGGTGTCCGCAGGTCCGCGCCGAAGCCAGCCACGGGGGCCTGGGCCCGCGTCTCGCCGTGCGCGTCGGGGATGTCGAGCAGCCCCCCGAACTCGATCCGGGGAACCCACTCCAGATCGGGATACTCCCGCTCGAGATCCCGGATCTGGGCGGACGCGCCCAGGAGCGCCAGGTCGTTGGGGATCTGGTCCACGTCCTTCGCATAGGCCCGGGTTACGACCTTGACATGGCCGTGGCGCAGGTTGGCGTTCGAGCGGACGACGTCGAGTTCGGCGCCTCGGATGTAGCAATAAAGCGTGACCGTCAGGAAGACGCCCGTCGTCACCACGATGAACGGAAAAAGGCTCCGGCCCCGGTCGCGGAGGACGCCCTTGAGGAGAAACGTCATCATGAGAATCTCCCCCGCAGGGCGTCGGTCGGCTTGAGCCGGGAGATCCGGCGCGTCGGAAGGTAGCTGACCGCCGTGGTCACCAGAAAGATGAGGAGCGTCGTCCCGCCCACCAGCAGGACGCTGTAAACGGGATAGAGCTTCTCGCTCAGGGCGAGCCCGAAGCTGTCGCCCAAGCTCGCGCCCAGCCCGATTCCGCGGATGGCGGTCAAGGCCAGGAGGGGGATGCCGTACACCGCGCCGATGGCGGCGGCCAGGACGCCGGTCAGGGCGCCCTCGAGGGTGAACAGCCCGACGATCCGCCCCCGCGGCATCCCCAAGGCCATGATCGTCCCGATCTCCTTGCGGCGGCGCCATATGGACAAGAGCTGGGTGTTGAACACGGCCAGCATGGCCAGGAAGATCAGGATGACGTACATGATCGAGGCGCCGATCGTCTTGCTTTGGACGAGCGTCTTGACGTCCTTCATGAGGACGTCCGGTCCGACGAACGTCCAGCCCGGCACGGCCGGGAGCGTGCCCGGCGCCGTCCCCTTGGCCGTCACGACGATGGTCGCCTGGCCGGGCAGGGCGGCCATTTCGCGCAGCGTTTCGAGGGGCAGCCAGATCAGGCCGCTGTCGATCGTCCCGACGACCGTCGACATGACCTCGACGATCTCGATCTCGCGGGCGTCGAACGTCCCCCGCGCGTCGCGCCAGCGGACGGTCACGACGTCGCCTTTCTTGAGCCCGGCCGATTGGGCCATGCGGGTGCCGATGAGGGCC
The DNA here is from genome assembly GCA_003141555.1 of Candidatus Aminicenantota bacterium. Classification (GTDB taxonomy): domain Bacteria; phylum Acidobacteriota; class Aminicenantia; order Aminicenantales; family UBA4085; genus FEN-413. The sequence continues at coordinate 52,694 of PLMN01000029.1, read as the reverse complement.
GGCACCTCGGTATGCGAGGCCTTGAGCACGGCGGCGGGGAGGGAAAGGACCCGCTGGTCCGGATCGACGCCCTTCAGCACGGCGGACATCAGCCGCCCGTTGGGATAGATGGTCGCCGGGACGACGAGGAACGCCGCGGCCCGCCCGGCGTCGATCATCGACACGAGCGGGGCGGGGACGGGAGCGTGGGCGTCCTGGAGCGTCAGCGGATCATATGGATCGTAGCCGTTCATCCAGAACTGGCCGCCGCCGTACTCGGCGTCCGTCATCGCCCGCGAAGCTTCCGCGTCGATGCCCTGGTAGAGCCCCTGCGTCCAGATGATGACGACGAAAGCCATGGACAGCACGCCGGCGTTCAGCCAGGTCTTCAGCCCGGCGCCCCGCATGTTCTTGAAGGCGAGTTTGGGGATAAGCATGTCCGCCTCCTACGCCCCGCTCCGGACCTCGTCCTTGGCCACGCGGCCGTCGACGAGGGTGATCGTCCGCCGCAGGTGCTGGATGACCTTGCCGTCATGGGTGGAGAACAGGAACGTAGTCCCGAGCTCGCGGTTGATGTCCTCCATCGTCCGGAGAATGCCGTGGGAGTTCTCGGCGTCCAGGTTGGCCGTCGGCTCGTCGGCCAGCACCAGGGCCGGCTTCTTGACGATCGCCCGGGCGATGGCCACGCGCTGAGACTGGCCGCCCGAGAGCTGGCTCGGCCGGGACTTCGCCCGGTCGGCCAGGTGGACCCATTCGAGCGCGGCCTGGATGGCCTTGCGCCGGGCGGCGGGGGAAAAGCCGAGGAGGAGGAGCGGAAATTCCACGTTCTCGTAAACGGAATAGACGGGCAGGAGGTTGAAGGTCTGGAAGATGAAGCCGATGTGACGGTTCCGCAGATCGGCGGCCTTCCTGTGGGACAGCGTCTCGATCCGCTCTCCGAGGACCTCCGCGCTTCCCCGGGTGGGAACATCGAGCGAACCGAGGATGTTCAGGAGCGTCGTCTTGCCCGAGCCGCTGGGCCCGACGAGCCCGGCAAACTCGCCCGTGCGCACGTCCAGGTTGACGTCGTCAAGCGCCGTGATCGATTGTTCGCCGAGGGGGTAGATCTTGACCAGGCTCGTCGTCCGGATGATCATTCCGTCGTTCATGACAACCTCGCTCAGTGATTGAAGACCACCGTGATTTGAAATCCTTTGCCGGCGAAGAGGTTGGAGGCGCCCGATCCGGCGTAGATCTGATAACGGTCGGGGTTCCAGAAGCCGATCAAGTAGATCGACCAGCGGTCGTAGGTCCGCTGCCAGCTGGCGAAGCGGTACCAGTCGCCCGTCTTCCAATCGTGGAAGGCCATGCCCTTGAGACGGTCGAGGATCCCGAGGGGGTAATCCAGGCTCAGGGCGCTGAGGGAGCGCGTTTCGCCGCCCGACCACGCTTCGGCGGAGGCGTCGATGACGAGATGCTCGGCCAGGAGATGGAGGCCGTTGCCCAGGCCGAACGTGTAGTCCAGGCCGACGTTGACCATCTTCTGGTAGCGCAGGGGATAGAGGAGATAATCCTGATGGGCGAGGACGGCCTCGACCCACACGCCGGGCCCGACATCCCATTTCCCGTCGAAACCAAGCCGGTCTTCGGCGACGGAACCCTTCTCCCCCGGCGGGAGCGGCACGAGGCTATGGGCGGTGTCCAGAAGCCGATGATGATAGGTCAAAGCGAGCTCGCCCGAGAGCGCGGGGAGCTGGACCCGGCCCCCGAATTCGGGCGCGGCGCGGTTCGACGGGACTGTCTCCCACCCTTTCGTCTGGTCGTTGCCGACGAGCCCCCACATCCAGATGTTGGCGTTGTCGAGGAACGTATATTTCAGGAGCAGGCCATAGACTCCGTCGGTGAGCTGGAGCGGGTCGTTGGGGTCGATCCGGTCGAACCACATCAGCGGCCGGAGGAGCATGGCCGAGCCGAAGTTGATCTTCTGCAGGCCGGCGCGCGCCTCGAACCGGGCCGTGGAGAACCGGACCCAGAGGCGGTAGGGCTTGGCCGCGCGGCTCGTCGCGAGCGAGCCTAATGACGGTCCCTGCGCCGCGCCGGTGACGTTGAGCGACGCCTCGGCGTCGAGGCCGGACCCGCGGCCCAGGTCGACCTTGAAGGAAAGCGTCGGGATGTAGCGGACGCCGAGCGCGGCCTCGCGGGCCGGCCGGTCATGCGCCGCGAGCCAGAAGGAGAGCTGGCCCCGCAGGTCCCACTCTGCGCAGACGCCCGCGCCCGCGCCCGCCGCCGCGACGGCGGCAAGGAGGAGCGCCTTCGCAACATAGATGCGCATAGCCGTCCATTTCTTCCCGCGGATAAGGTCTCGCCCATCTTAGCCCTTTCGATTTGCAGGAATCAAGACATCGAAGAAGAATTTTCGAGGGTCGGCATCTTCCGGCCGGGTCGAGGCCGGCCGCCCGCTTATGTGATGATCCGGGTCACATCCTTGACCGGCTTTCTTTCCCGCGGCGCGGGATTCTCCGCCGGATACCCGACCGGGATGATGGCCGCGAGGTCCATGTCCGCCGGCACCTTCAGGAGCTTTTCGATCTCGCCCTTCGCCTGCATCGGGCCCGTCATCCAGACCGCCCCCAGGCCCATCTGGTGCAGGACCAGGAGGAGATACGCGATCGCCGACGCGACCGACTGGATCCGCGTGTTGGCGATGCTTCGCCATTCGCTCATCTGCTGGATCTTCGCGTCGGGCTTTTTCAGGGCCGAGGCGATCAGGTCCAGCGGCGACTTGTACACGGACGACGCGACCGCGACGATCGACGGCGCGCTTCGGAAGAAGTCCGAGCGCTTCAGCATCCGGGCGAGATTCTCCCCGATCAGGCTCGCCTCGGGCAGGGCGGCGACATAATCGGCACGCGCCTGGACCGCGTCGGCGATCGCATGGATGACGCCCCTGTCGAGAACGACGTAGAACATCCAGTTCTGCTGGTTGCCGCCGTTGGGCGCCCAGGTCGCCAGCTCGATGGCCCGGAGCAACGCGTCCTCGGAGACGGGCTTGTCGAGCCAACTGCGGATGGAACGCCGGCTTTTCATCAGCTCGGCCAATTCCTTCGTGTCCATTTGCTTCTTCTCCTTTCCAGATTGAGCGGAGTGCCTCTTGGCTGAGGCTTTCCGATCGCGAGAGAGCCCATCGGAACGTTCTCCGAAAGCGATCGGAGGATGTCATTATATCCCCGTCGGCGATCCGCCGCCAACGGCGGAGAGCTTCTTGACGCTCCTCCCCGGAATCCATGGCCTTCATGACTCTTGACACGGTCCTGCGGGCGGCCCTACGCTTCCGGCATGGACAGGCGGGGACGCTTTTCAAAGAGAGCTTCATGCCCTCGTCCCGGCCGCGGTCCTGATCGCCAAGGATCGGGTCCTGGGGCACAATCCGGTCGCGTGTCTCTACACAAGTCACTCCTCCTATCGACGATTGACCGAATCCAAGTGAAGCGATCCAGAAAAACAGGGGAGCATGGAAAGGAAGCGCGCCTGGCCCGGCTCGAACGGGCGACCTAAGGTTTAGGAAAAATGAGCGTTATCGGCTTAATTGTATTGAACAGTAGGGCTTATGGGCTTCGGTACTGAAACCGTGTCGACTTTTTGACGGGTCGGATCCAAGATTTCCCCCAGGCGCTCGACGGCCCGCCGCATATTCTCCGGCGTCGGATGGGCGTACCGCATTGTCATTTGAATCGAGGCATGCCCCAGGATTTTCGAGACCGTGACAAGATCGACGCCCGCCTCGATCATCTTGGACGCGGCAGTATGCCTTAGATCATGGAAGCGGACGCCGATAATGCCGGGGTCCTCCTTGTCATTCGGGTCCCTTTTCGCGCGTCGGCAAGCCGCATGAAACGCCGTCTTTATGTCCTTGATCGGCCCGCCCGTCTCCCGGTTGAAAAAGACGAATTCCGCATCATGGGGCAGCTTCAGGAACGTGTCCATGACGGCGCCATTCATCGGAATCTTGCGGGGCTTGCCGCTCTTCGAGTCCTCAATGAAGATGTATCCGCGGGTCAGATCGACGTTCGCCCATTTAAGGCTGAGGATCTCGGTCCGCCGCATGCCGGTATTGAGCGCGACAATCATGACGGGCCGGGATGAATCGGACGCGCTTGCGAGAAGCCGCCCGACCTCCTCAGCTGTCAATATCCTTTCCCGTCCCGGGGCTTCCTTGAACCTTCTGATAGAGCGGAGGGGGCTTACCTCGAGCCTCCCCCACTCCACCGCCTTGTTGAACATTGTCCGCATAATGGCGACGTCGCGGTTGACCGTCGCCGGAGATACGTCCGCCCTCCGCTTCGCCTTGAACCTCTCGATTTTCTCCGGGCTAATGCCTTGCAGGGTCTCGTCTTTGAAATAGATTTTCAGCCTTCCCAGGATCAGCTCGTCGGTTTTCCAAGATTTCTTATTCTGCTTGCAGTAGGTCTCGAGATATTCGTCCGCGAATTTTTCAAAGGGAACGTCCTCGAGCTCACGCTTCTTGAACCCGAGTTTTTCGTCCAGCCTTTCGATCCGGAGCTTGGCCAGGGCGTTTCGGGCTTGCTCCTTCGTGTAACCGCCGAATTCCCGGATACGCTTTCCGCGATACGTGAAATCGACATACCATTTCCCATCTCGGAATTTGAGATTCCGGTCATTCTTCGGTTTGATCATTAGGCTGCCCCCTATCGGGACTTCTTGGGCTGGCCCTCGACGAACCGTTGAAGATCGTCAGCCTTGATCCTAACAAGATGGCCCACCTTGAAGGACGCAAGTCGACGGGAGCGAATGTAGCCGTAGGCGGTGGTTCTTGAGACCCGGAGGATTTTCATTACGTCCGCAATGGTAAGATAATCGTTCATAACGTTATTTCCCAAAAAAAGTATCTTTATATATCTAATATAATCTGATAATATCATTATTGTCAAGATTTTTTTGCTCAAAAAAGGCGATCCTGCTAAGATGCCATCATGGTCGAGAATGACCTGTTGACCAAGGCCGAGGCGCTGAAATACCTTCGGATCTCGAACCGAACGCTATATCTCCTAATGAAGCGTCACGAATTCCCCTATATTAAACTCGGAAAGCGAGTGCTTTTCCGGCGCACGGAGATCGACGCCTATCTTGAATCAAAGACGATCGGGAAGGACGGGGCCAAGAAATAGCATCTGGATCTCACCCTTAGCCCCCCAATAGCCCAGAATCATGTCCAGCGGCCGCGCAAGGCGCCTTTTTAACAGGGGAAATAGGTCGGGCCGTCCGCCCCGCTACCCCCCTACCAACCTCCGTATCCCGCCCTTTTTACTCCTCAGAACGCCCGCGCCTCGGCGGTCAGGGGTATTACGGCGGGTGTGAAAATGAGCCCCGTCGAATGTCTGTTTCTGCGAGGCCAGATTTTTCGAGCTTTCCCACCTTTAGGTAGCCCGCTTCCGGTGGAATACAAAACTAGCGCAAAAATTACGGATCAGGCCACTTGACCCGGCCAGCATACGTCATTCAGGTATTCGGCGATGGGGCAGTTATCTTCCCCACGGGACGTGAAGACGATGAAAAAAGAAAGCGAAGCCTATTCTAATCCCATTTGCCTGAATAATACGCTCTGCCGCTTGGAGTATCGGCCCCCACGGTGGCCGTGCGGACTTTAATTGATAGTGGATTCAATCTCTCCCCGCTGCTTTTGGCAAAATTCAAGATTCCAATTGTCGCAGTTGCACCAGCTGCAATCGAGCCGCCTTCGTAATAATAGCCGCTATCTAAAAGTCCGGCATTCAATTCAATCTTTATGTTATCCCAAGAAAAAGAGTCATTGTTTTTTATTATTATTTGTGTTCCAGAATAACGAACGTTGGCGTTGAGCTCAGGTGTCGACTGCTTTTTTGACGGAGAGAATACTGAACAAAGGTAAATGCTTAAAATAAGAATTAGGACGACAGAACACCCGATCGCGCTATTTTTTGTCGCTTTCTGTTTCTTTGCCAGTTCAAGGGCCTTCTTTTCGTTTGTAAGCCGTGTTTGTGCTTCGAGCCGTTCTTTTTCTTCCAAATAGATTTTCTGTTTTTCTTCAGGCGTTAATTCAGGCATAGCACTCCCCCCATTTTATTAAAGATATGAAAATTGTTTGGTCTTAGGGTTATATACAATGGAAGTTTTGGCATTAGCGAATGCTATCATTTCTTCACTTTCCTCTGTGCCATTTTTTGAAAACCAAGCAACACCAAGAATTTCTACAGAAGGAGGAATATTTTTTATCATCATGTTTATCGCGTCTCTTACCATTTGTTCTGCGAGTTGCGCACTCGGCCTTGATTGGAAGATAACATTCAATGATTGGACGCTGGAAATTGGTTTAGTATATTCAATTTGAACAACTAGGTTATTCGGCGAAATAGTAGCGGAATCATGATTAATAGACAATGAAAAAAGGATTAAAACAGAAAGCATCAAAATATTTTTGTTCATTGATCCCCCCTTTGAAGAATGATATACACGATATAATTGCCTGAAAGGCATCCGGGTTACCGCTCAACTCCCTAGCAAAAATATACTACTTGCAATGGAGATACTCAAGCAATTGATGATCTATTTCGGAAAGCCCCGACGCGGGGGGGAAGCCCTAAGCTGAACCGCCTAGAATCGCGCCCTACGGCCTCTGTAGGCCTATATTAGCCGGGAAACGACCTATATATACCCCCCCGCGTCCCCGCCCGCCGAATCCCGGGCTTTGAGTTCGCCCAGCTTTTGTCCTTCAGGCGTCCGGCAACCTCAGCGGATTTTTTTCGCTTTCGCCTGTCTCATAACCTGCGAAGTTGCAACATTACAATTTGTAACGGTGAGCGTCGAGCTGCTGAAGCTCAACCCCGAATCGTGATCGAAAAATATATTGATTGTCCCCGTTTCACCGACTCGAATAATCGGAATCGTTCCCTTCCCCCAATCGACAATTTTATTATTTGCATCGAACATATTTGCCGTGATCTCAACATTAATAACATCGCGGTTGCTATAATTCGGCGATGTCTCCACGTGGACGAAGGTCGAATAAAACATCCATTGCTTTATGGCGATTGTTTTACATTCATCGGGAAAGTCTACTTTTATCTGGATCTGTTGAGTTACGGCCCCGTCGTTATTTTCAGCGGTGAGCATGAAGGCCGTCGTTTCCTTGAGGACTATTTGCATCGTTCCGCTTGCGGCCACGTCACCGATGATGGGCGTGATGACGATATGCGTGGCGTCCCGCGTTGACCAGGACAGCGTAACGGCGCCGTTGTAAGATATTTCCGCGCTTGAGGCGGTGAAACTATCAATTTTGGGATAAACTTTTGTGACCGTCGGCGTAGTTGGAGTTGTCGGCGTAGAGTTTTTGCATGACCCGAATAAAGCGCAGACGAAAATAACGAAAAAAATAATGCGTTTCATTGTTCCCTCTTCAGCCGTTCCCTGAATACGTCCGTTATGGGATAAAAGTCAAGGCGTCCTACTCAGCCCGGGCGCCGGGCCTTCGGCCTCTATTTCATCAAAGCCGCGCCCGCAAGCTAGGCAGCGATAGACTAGGTAGCCCCGCGCTTCGTCCGGCTCCCCGTCATCTTCCGGCATAATGCGGACCCTTAGCAGCCCTTCCCGTAGACGGATATTAAAGCTCCCGCAAAACGGACAGCTTAATTTATCGTCCATGATCTAACCCTAATGTTACTCTGTCTCCATTAGGTTAGCATAGCTGCTATGTTCTCAACTTGACAATATCTCACTTCCAATTGAGAATTAGTGCAACTAGCTATATGGGAGGAAAATTAGCCATCGAACTTCCGGCGCCGTGTCAGATTATCCTGGACGAAGGTCAGGACTTGAACGAATTCTATAATCTGTCAAAGGAGGTATTATGAAAACTAAATTCTTTGTCGGGCTTGCTGTTCTGTTCTTGACTGTCAACTGCGGTCCTAAATTAGACTCGGAAAATGCATCTAAAGTGGTGAAGACAACTTTTCATCTTACAGAAAAAGACAAAGTCGAAATAACAGGAATTGCCAAAGAAACAAATGACGTCATGCTGGTTAAATTTCAAATTAATGGGACCGAAGTGAATTCTAAAATAAGGAAGTATGACAAAGGCTGGCAACTTGACGAAGTGCAAAACAAACTGGGGGGGTGGATTCCAACGGCAACCGTATCAAATCAATTTGACTCGACTGAAAAAATGAAGATTGCCCAGAAAGAGATTGAGCTGATGGGGATGGCTCTTACCGATTATATTACAGACCATGGGAAATTCTCTTTTGGGCCAGCGGATAATTTTAATCGGGAAGGCGAAATATATAAGGCTCTTTGTCCATTATATGTAAAATCCCTCCCTACAACTGACCCTTGGGGAAAACCTTATCATGTCCTTTGCGGAAAGAGTATTGCCGGCCAATCTTATGGAATGGCGAATGGCGGCGCTGATGACTTTTTAATCATGTCATTCGGAAGATCGGGGAAACTGGAAGACTGGGTTTATGACCCTAAAAATGAAAACGCCGGGCTATATGACGGCTATGACCCCGATAAAAACATTGTTTATTTGAACGGGAGTTTTATACGAGCGCCAAAAACTTGGGGGACTTTCATAGCGAAATGAATGAGGCGCCAGGGGCCGGGACCAGCCCGCCGCTTGGCCGGCCGAAAAGACGCCATGACGGCGATGATACAGCCTCATGATGAAGGACGATTGACCGGGGAATAATTCTTATGGGCCGGATCAAGTATCAGGAAGCCATCGGTCAGATGCCGAAGCGGGGACGTCCGCCAGCTGGGCCGGCGCCATCGAAGGCGGATCTGGTCAAGCTGTATGTTAGGGATCGGATGTCTGTCCGGGATGTCGCCGCGACGTTGGGATGTTCAAAGGACGCTGTCCGGAGGGGACTTCGGACCTATGGGATCAAGGCCAGGTCATCAGCGAAGCGGTCAAGGTTGCGGAAGCTGGACCAAGGGAAGCTATTCGCGGACCTGGCGGAAGGGGGGATCAACAAGACGGCGGAATCATGGGGAATTCCCAGGCGGACGCTGACGGAATACCTGGCACGAATCCGCCGGAATGAGGCATAAATGAAGGGACGCCAAGAGTGCGGGTCGTGGCGTATAATATCTGTTATGTCAACTTGAACCCTCTGTAACCTATCAAAACTAAACAATCAACGGAAAAAAGCTAAAAGTCGGAATGACCGGAAATCGGCCCCTTGTAAACTATCATTTTTAAAGCAATTATCCTCGGCTATCTTGAAGGCATGAAAGGAGAATCCGGCCTTGAGGATCTATACAGTAGCAAATTAAAAGGGCGGTTGCACTAAAACCACAACGGCGGCGAACCTGGCCGCGGACTTGGCCCTGGCCGGCCGCGCGGTCCTGGCCATTGACGCAGATCCCCAGGCCGGATTGACGGCAAGCTTACTCGGGCCGAAGGCGAACGGCATAACCGCGGGCCTCTTCGAGCTGTTGACGGGGCGGGCGAAAAAGCTGCGGAAATAGAAATCCGGCCAGGGGAAGGCTAAAGGCGGCTATTGAGTCTTTGTGATATAGGGAAAATGGACGGAATGATCAACGGGCGATGGACAGAAAAATCGTCAAAAATACCCATGAAGATCGCGGGGCAAAGCCCTGTAGGATAACATCCTACAGGGAGGAGACATGCTTCGAATGAATCAAATCGACGAAATCAAGGAACTTCAACGACAAGGGCTGGGGCCGCAGGAGATCGCCGGCCGGCTCAGCCTCAACCGCAAGACCGTGGCCAAGTACATGAAGGTCGAAGACTTCAACGGCGGCCTCCTGGGCAAGAAGACGGCGGCGTCGAAGCTGGATCCCTGGAAGCCGAAGATCGACGAATGGCTGGCCGAAGACCGGCGGATGCGGTTCAAGCAGCGGCACACGGCCAAGCGCGTCCATCAGAGGCTCGAGGCCGAGTACCCGGAAGCGTACCGTTGTTCCTATCCGCTGGTCCAGCGGTACCTGAAGGAGAAGAAGCGGGAGCGGGGAGCCGAGCCGGGCTACTTGGAGCTTGTCTGGCCGGCGGGGGAAGCGCAGGCGGACTTCGGGGAAGCGGATGTTCTCGAGGGCGGCCTGAAGCGGACGATCAAGTACCTGTGTCTGAGCTTCCCCCACAGCAACGGAGGTTTTTTCCAGTCGTTCGGCGGGGAGTCGGCCGAGTGCGTCTGCCAGGGGCTCGCGGACGTGTTTCATTGGATCGGCGGGGTGCCGCGGCGGATCGTCTTCGATAACGCCGGCGGCGTGGGGCGGCGGGTCCGGGACAAGATCAGCCTGAACGACCTGTTCCTGCGGTTCAAGTGTCATTACGGCTTCTCGGTGAGCTTCTGCAATCCGGAGGCGGGCCACGAGAAGGGGCACGTCGAGAACAAGGTCGGCTACGTCCGGCGGAACTTTTTCGTGCCGATGCCCGAGGTGGCGGACTTGGAGAGCTGGAACCGGGAGCTTCTCGAGAAGGCGGAGAAGGATTTTGACCGGCCCCATTACAAAAAGGCCCTAACGATCAGCGAGCTATGGGCCGAGGAGCGCCGGCATCTGAGTCCGCTTCCGGAGCGGCCGTTCCTGGTCGAGCGGCTGGAGAAGGTCCGGACCAACGGGTACGGGAAGTTCTGCCTGGACGGCCGGCACTGGTACTCCAGCGCGCCGGAGCAGGCCGAGAAAACGCTGACGGTCGGCCTGCGGGCCCATACGGTCGTCGTCTATCGGCCGGATGCAAGCGCGCTCGCCGTCCATCGTCGGTCGTTTGGGGACGGACGAACCGATACGGCCGATTATGCCACGAGCCTGCAGACGCTGCTGCGGCGGCCGCGGGCCTGGGCGAACAGTCCGTTTCGGGCCGGGTTGAGCGAAACGCTTCGGGAATCGCTGGACGCGTTGGACCGGCCGGACTTGCGCCGGGTCCTCTCAGCCCTCTCGGACAGCATCTCGACGTTCGGGCAGGAGGTCGCCCTGGAATCTCTCGAGGAGGCGGTCCGGCGGCAAACGGTGGATGCCTTCAGCCTCCAGGCCATCTCGACGAGGATCGCCTACGACGGCCTGATGTCGGCCCCCGAGCAGGGCCCGGACCTGGAAACCTATGACCGGACGCTCTTGGATCCATCATGAGAAAGCCCCGAGTCGATCGTACACAGCGGCGGGAAGAGATCTCAATGCTGTTGCGACGGCTCGCCTTCAGCCAAACGGCCCTCCATCTGTGCGCCGAGGAAGGCTCGGCCGCCCAGGAGGAGTTCCTGCTGCGCGTCCTGAAGAGCGAGGCGGCCAACCGGGAAGAGGTCCGCAAGGCCCGGTATCTGCGGGAAGCGGGCTTCCCGGTTTACAAGACGCTCGCGGGCTACGAATATCAGAACCTGAGGCTGCCGCCGAATCTGTCCCGGGCGGATCTGGCCGGGGGCGCGTTCATCAAGGACAAGAAGAACCTGGTCCTTTATGGGCCGGTCGGGACGGGGAAAACGCATCTGGCGACGGCGCTGGGGGTCCTGGCCTGCGAGCAGGGCATCCGGACCCGCTTCTTCACCGCGGCCCAGCTGGTCGTTCGCCTCTCGGAGGCCTATGCCGGCGGAACGCTGGAGAAGACGCTCGCCATGATCTTGAAGGCCGAACTTCTGATCTTGGACGAATGGGGATACGTGCCGATCGACAAGCACGGCGCGCAGCTGCTGTTCCGGATCATCTCCGACAGCTACGAAAGGAGGAGCCTGATCATCACGACGAATATGGAGTTTTCCAAATGGGGATCGATCTTCACCGACGACCAGATGGCCGCGGCGATGATCGACCGCCTCGCCCACCACGGGCACATCCTGCTGTTCGAGGGCGAGAGCTATCGGATGAAACACGCCCTCATGCGGCAAAGGCAACCGGAAAAGATACCCGCGGCCTCATGAGTATTTTTAGACGATTTTTTTGGGTATTTTCCCTTGATAAAACACAATTGAGGCCCTGGGAGGCCCTGCGGGGCTGGAAAATGGGCTAGGACAGGCCCCACAAGGCGGACAGCGGACCTTCGAGGCTGCGCGGGGGATCTAAAAAGATATGCCCTTTTGCGCAAGCTCGAATATCCGCCTATAATGGATTTATCCTTAAAGGCTCCAGGGAGGGAACGATGAAAAAAACGTATTTATTGATTGTCCTCTTAGGAATCCTAATATCAAACGGCTGTAAAGGAACGGGAAAAGGCACGGCTGATACCGAATTGAACGGAGACATTTTCATAGTTACAAAAGGTGCCCAGACGTTCAAGCTCGCCCTTGTGGAAGTAATGGCTTTTAATGAAACCGATATAAGCCCAATCATTCAATCAAAGGTTAAAATCGCAACATCAGAGCTTGATAAAATATCGCCACAATTGGAGACCCTAAAGAAAGAAATCGGGGCTCTTGAGCAAGAAACCGCCCAAGCAGTAAAAGAGGAAAATGAAAGACTTAGGGAAAAAAATTCAAATGAGCGGGTATTTATTGCGGGCGTAGAGGGGGCCGGTTCAACAAATAATGCCAAAGAACTCGAAAATAGATATTTAGCCGCAAAGAAAAAATTGGATGAACTGCGAAATATGGCCCAAGTTAAAAAACTCCAATTAGATGAAATACTAGTTAAATCTAATAAGATGAAAGAAGCCCCATTTTATATGGATGGATTGCCTCAGCCGATACAAACAGCCAAGACTGACGCCGATGGCAAATTTTCTCTCAAGCTCAAGCCGGGCAAATATGCTCTAGTTGCGTCAGCCCATCGTCAAGTAATAAATGGAGAAGAAAATTATTATTGGCTAGTTTGGGCCTCAATAGACAATAAACAAAGTAATAGAATAATGCTAAGCAATGACAATTTATTTGAAACGCATAGCGTCGATTGTATAGTCAAATAAATATCTGTTCGATAAGTCCTTAGGGTCTACAACAAATATCAGGGGAGGATAATATGAGCCTAATCAAATGCCGAGCTTGCGGAAAAGATGTTTCAGAGAATGCGCCGACTTGCCCAAATTGCGGGGAGCCCATTAATCGAAAAGAAGCGAAAAAATTATCATCGGGCGGAATAGACTTTAAAGATCCTGTTCATATAATCGGCCTTATTATTGCTATACTCATAGTTGCGGGCGTAGTTTATTGTTTAACCATTATTCTTAAATAGATTTTCCCGACGCCATAAAAAACGCAAAAGACACACGCGAGTCCGCCGGGGCCGGGCTTGGATATAATAACAGCATGGAAGCTAAAGCCTGTCCTTTTTGCGGGAGCTCCCGGATCCGGCTAGAGGACGGTATGCTAAAGGTCCGCGTTATGCCGGGGGATGACGGGGAGCCGGACGAAGAGGACGGCTACCTTGTCTACCGCTGCCTAGCTTGCGGGCGGGGCTTCGATGAAACAGAGGCCGGGGAGTTTAATTCGCCGGGCTGATCGGGTCCGGGATGGACCTTTCGACCTTCGGGACTTATGTTTTTATGGTATCATTGAGATAAAAGGAGGGAACCATGAAAACCAAAATTATTGTCTGCTTCCTTTTTTTCGGTCTTATTTGCGCACTCCCTACTTTCGGCCAATTAAAGGACGTGCAAGGATGGAGGGAAGCAAAATGGGGCATGACTGAGGACGAAATCCTTAAAGCATTTAAAGGCGAGGCCGTCCATTTAGATAAAGCCCAAGATTGGGATCAATTGAATTTATATGCTTCCATAGGAATTAATAATTACGATATTAACGGCGATAAATATAACGTCTATTTTGCTATGGATAAGACGGCGAAAACCCTTAAAATGATACAGATTTATGCGGCGGATAAGCAGTATGGACTTTTTCAAATGCGCTTTAAAAATTTAGAACCGATCTTTACGGAAAAATATGGCGCACCTTCATTTAAGGACAATAGCGATAGAATTGTAAATAAATCTGTAGTCGCCTGGTATTTTCCGTCTACGAAAATCGAACTTCAATATATGGATTATAGTTTGATGATTACTTATAGTGTGCCAAGAGGAAAGGACAAAATATAGCCCTATGCGGAATGAATACATCTGTCCGCGTTTGAAATAACAGGCAATAGCGGATCGGCGGGCCTTCCTAGATCACGGGGCCGGGCTAGGCCCGAATTGCTAGGCCTCATGGGATAGACGCCGGACCGGGGCCATATTCTCACCCGCCGTGTAAAATACGCGGGAATAGGCGGCCCGGACCTTCCCCGGGGCGAAAAGAGGGGAAACCCGGGACCCGCTAGGAGGGATAGCGGGGCGGCCGATCTTTGCCGGGTCCGATGTTCGCCGCGTCATTTCGACCCCTTGCCTGCGTCGGCCTGCGCTTGCACCGCGGCCTCGAGCTGTTCGATCCTCTTTTCCATATCGCCCTGTTCGGCGGCCTTTATCAGGATGTTGGCCAGGTATCCTACGGCGTTGGCAACCCGCGGATCAAGTTCGCCCCGGCGGACCTGATTGATCGTCTCCGATATAAGGCGGACGACGTCCTGACAGGATTCGACCCTGACGGCCGGCGCGTCCGCGGCCAGCGTCTTCATCTTGCCATGGCGCCCGCCGGCGGCCTTGGCTTCCCTTCGTTCATCGGCCCGTTCCGGGTCATGGAAGAAACAATAATCCGACCCCGGAAGCGCTGCGGCTTGACAGCTGGGCCCGTCCGTCGTCGTCGCCCGACATGGCCTCTTTGTTGAATTCAGCTTTTCCATCCTTCAACTTTTCATGACTACTTCACTTGACCCGGTAGTCTCGGACATCTTCGCTTTACAGCGTTCAATAAGCCGCCGGACGCGGTCGATGTCTTCCGGTTTCTCTGCCCTCTTCATTCCAGCTAGAAACTGACGGACACGTTGATTCAGATCGAGCCCGGTTTGTTCATACAGATCAAGAACACTAAAAAGCTCATAAGGACCAACGAGACCATAGAAGTCGAAAAACTCTCTAAACCCCCGCTCGATGGCGATGTCTTCCTGCTTTAGGGCTGCGACGCGCAACGTCTTTTCGATCTTTTCGACTCGCGCTTTTTTGTTCATTCCTCGATCCTCAGCATTGTCTTTTCGACCTTTTTAGTGGATTACTCTTCAAATATTAACCTATTGATATTACTGACGATACGCACATCCAGAGGTTTCGATGTCGTCACGAAAGTCGACAGAGCCTCAGATTTTCCAGATATGACCCGCGGACTGTATGTCCGGCGCTCTACCGTCAATCCGGGGAGGATGAAGCGGGCAGAGAGGCGGCTGCCCGCGGCCAGATTTCTCGCTCTATATTCAATGAGAATTCTGAGAATCCTGATAAGTCTGAGAATTCTGACATTTCCAGATTTCTCAGATTTCTCAGAATTATAAGAATTATCACTTATTTTGAACCTGAGAATTCTGAGGGGTCTCATGCCCGAATCTCCCAAACGCTCCGACTGTTAGGGCCCGAGCCGCTTCTTAAACGCGTTACCCCGAGCTTTTGGCTTGCCCGATAAATTGAGGGCTCCGGGATTGCCTCCCCCCGGGCTTGTTTCATGATTTCTTTGACGTCCAGGGGGCCGGACTTGAGGACGTCCCGGAGCCAGGTCTCGGTAATTGACCGCTGCTCCCTGTCCTCCCGCTTCGAATTCATGGCCTCGTCGGCGTTGAGATGGACGGTCCGGGGATCATAGACAAGCCGGGCGGATTCGTCGATCTTGAAGGCGAGAGGTTCGGGCCGTACGCTGAGGTTTGTTTTTACGGGGATCAGGACGCGTCCGGATGGATGCTCCTGGTCCGGATCCTCCGGGTCCATGATGACGCCCCAACATGCCCGGGCGGCGGCGACGAATGAAAGGCTTCCCATGACGCGGTAAATGGCCTTTTCGGAGGCCGTCGATTTGTTCAAATGGGAGACCCCGACAATTGAGACATTTGATTTTTCAGCCAACGCGGACAGCGGGGCTAGGGCGCCGCGGACTTCGGCGTTTTTGTGGCTGTCCAGGTCCCCGAGGTATGCGCTTATGGGATCGATGACGATAAGCGCAAGATCCGCGCGGTCCTGAATAACGGCCTCGAGGATAGGAACATGTTCGGCCAGGTTGAACGATTTGATTTCCCCTCCCTCCCGGACGCCTTCGAGGATAATAATCCGGGAGGCGTCGGCGCCGGCTGCGTCGGCCCGGACGCGGATTGTATCGGCCAAGCCGTCTTCGGCCGTGAGGAGGAGGGCGGCACCTTGCTCCGCTTGGCCAGGACAATCCGGCCATTTTCGGCCCTGAGATATCCGCGCGGCCAGGTCTACGCAGAAAAAGGACTTCCCGAGCCCCGGGTCCCCGACGATTAGCGTGAGCTTCCCGCGGGGGATCCTGTTCGGCCAGGTCCATGTAACGGTCTGGGGCTCGATTTCGCTGAGAAGCCGGAGGATTGCCCCAGGTTGCTTTCCCGTCGATTTCCGGAGGCCGTCGATCTTCT
Organism: Candidatus Aminicenantota bacterium; assembly: GCA_003141555.1. Taxonomy (GTDB): domain Bacteria; phylum Acidobacteriota; class Aminicenantia; order Aminicenantales; family UBA4085; genus FEN-413. Next base: position 36,302 of record PLMN01000029.1, on the reverse strand, counting down.
CAAATATCCGGGCCCAGGACGCCCGGTCCGGGAGCCCCGTCTTCTCTTCGAGGGCGAGCTCATGGGCCAGATCCCGGCCGATCTCACGCGTCCGGCGAAGCCACATGAGATATTCAACGCTCTGGACGAATTGCCCGGGCGTGAAATGATGGAGCCCGTCTACCAGGCTGGCGACGAAGATCCCCGGATCCTCCCCGCCGATTCTTTCGGCCAGGACGGGCAGGGAGATCTCTTCGCGCGTCGTTTCCCAAAGTTCGGACAGTATCTCAAACGTCTTCCGGTAGCGCCCGCTTGAAAAAAGCCCCGGTGTGAGATCTGCCTGCTCAAAATACTGAGGCCGGATAATGAGCGAGCCCAGGATGGCCCGCTCGAGGTCGCCCTTGCTCATTTTCCGCGGCCCTTTGCCCGGGCGGCCGGCGCTTGGCCTGAGACCTGGCGCTCGAGCTCGGCTTCGAGGGCCTTCACGTCGATCCGGACCAGGCGGCCGACGCGAGCGGCCGGGAGCTTGCCAGCGGAGGCCATGTCATAGGCGCCCTTTATCGAAAGGCCGAGGTATTCTGCTGCTTCTCGAATGGTGATCCACCGTCTCCGGGGCCTATCCGGATCCGATTCACGAGCATTATGCGATATCATCTAGGTTCTCCATTAGAATCGCTTTGTCATACCCCATTTTCGAAGAACGTACTCTGATCGCGCTGCAAATGCTCGATTTCTCTCGATCAGAGGGATTAACAAAGTTATTTTCGATTCGGGATAAGCGCGCTCGATCGATGCCAGTTACCTTTGATAGTTCATCCTGAGTCAGATGACAAAGCAATCTGGCCATTCTGATTTTATTGCCAAGGCTGTTTTTCATTGCTAACCTCACGCCATTATTCTCTCAGGAAACAAAATTGGTGTAACGGAAGATAAAGGGGTATAATTTGTGACAGGTTTGTGAAGATTATAAATGAAATACGATAATACTTCTCAGGCTAAAGATATTTATTCACCTTTTTTCCCTGATACACAAACGATAGATTTTTGTGAGGCGTTTCGAAGAGAATGGAAGGGATATGAGCTCCATTACAAAGGAACGAACACTGTTTCAAAATATCTGTATCATAGATTAAAACCAAAACATAACACACTCAATGAATATTATATTTTTTTATTGTGGCTTTGTTTATGTGTTGATCGGGAATGGATGAATATTATGCCGCCAAATATGAATGATCTAATTAAGTTGCCTCCTGCCATAACGGAGAGATTCCGCATAAATGATAAGACGCTTGCTAAAGCCGAAGAAATAAGAATTCGAGAGATGAGTAATGGAAAATACAATGTACCAGAGCTGCCGGTACCAGATACATCAACGATGATCAAGCGGCTTAATAATATGAAGACGCTGCAAGCGATTCTTTATATCCCCATACATGAGCACTTTAAGAAGATACTTCCACAATTGACGTCGCATTTTATGATTCTGTCAAAGTTCGGGGAGCTCATTAAAAAGGAAAAGGTCTTAAGAAAACGAGACTTAATGAGAAAAATGCATATTAACAAAGCCCAAACTGATCACCTGATCGATTTGATGGACGATTATATAATAATAAAAAATCAGTTTCATTCCACTTGGATTTATTGGAATACGGAAAAAACGGAAGGTTAATTTCAGCGCTAGGGCAGGATCGTAGTTCCAACCGATGGGAAAATCCTCACTCAAAGCGACAGAAAATGCATATTTCAATGTCGACTTTTGTGACGTGTTTTCGCCGGAATAGGCCGGAATTGGGCGGACAAAGGGGGACAGGGGAAAATCGGACCTCCCCCCATAACTTATTGATTTCTTGGCCCTTATAGGGGAAAAAGGAAGCGCGCCTGGCCCGGCTCGAACGGGCGACCTAAGGTTTAGGAAACCTTTGCTCTATCCATACTGAGCTACAGGCGCGCCAGACGGAAACGGAATTCAATATAGCGGAATCATCCCGCCTTTGCAAACCGGCGCCGGCGGCGCGCGAGCTTCAGCCCTTCAGGCGGCGGACGAACCTCTTCAGATGCTCCAGGACCGTCGTCTTGCTCACGCCGGCCTGGATGTCCTGCGCGGATAGCTCCTTGATCTTGGACAGGAACTCCCGGTTCTTGGCGTTGCGGGCGCTCACCGTCTCGGCGATCTCCTCGGCCAGCGCCGGGTTGCGCTCGAGGAGCACGGCGAAATCCTCGCCCCGGACCTCGAGCAGGACCGCGTCCTCGGCGATAACACCCGTCGCCGTCCGCGGCATGCCGGTGAAGAGCGACATCTCGCCGAAGATCCCGCCCGGGCCGACCGCGAACTCGGACATGTAGGTCTTGCCGTTTTCCTCGTAAGCGATCTGGCCCTTGACCGACCCCGCCGCCACGACGAAGGCGCTGGCGCCCTTCTCGCCCTGCCGGCAGAGTACCTCGCCTTTCGTATAGACGCCGCGAGTGAGCAGAGCGGCCAGGGCGCGCACTCCCTCCTCCGCCACGATCAGCTCGCCGGCGGCGTCCCCGTGCCGGCGCAAGATCGGGGAATGGAGGAGGTCGCGGAACGTCGCCTCTTGATCCTCCGCGGCGCGCGGCGCGCCGGCCTGCATCATGTCCTTCATCCGGTCGCCGAACGACATTGCGATTTCAAGGCCATGTCGCCGGAGCTTGTACCAGGCCAGGCGGGCGACGTTCGTGATGATCGGATCCCGACGGCCGTAATCGCCGATCCAGAACTTGGCCAGGTAGGAGACGCCGAGCTCGTCGTAGCTCTGGATGTAGGCCAGAGGCGGCGGGGCGTCGAGGACCTCGGGCCACTCGCGGGCCGCTTCGACGAGGATTCCCAGGACTTCGGCCGCCGGCGCCTGGTAGCTGAGCTTGAACGGGATGGTGATCGCGGTCTTCGCGTCCGGCTGGGAAAAGTTCGTGATCTTCTCCGACGCGACGATGTTGTTGGGCAGGACGATGATGTTGGATTGCCGGTCGAGAAGGCGCGTTTCACGCCAGTTGGTGTCCACGACGATGCCCTCGTGCGCGCCGACGCTCACCCAGTCGCCGCGGCTGAACGATCGGGTGAAGTGGAGCGACATGCCCGAGAAGATGTTGCTCAGCACGCCCTGGAAGGCGAGGCCGAGGACCATGGTCAGGACGGCCGAGCCGGCCAGATAGGCCGTCAGGTCCACCCGCAGGATGTTCTTGAGGACGTAGAAGAGGATGAGGATGTAGACGACGCCGAGGATCAGGCCGCGGAGGACGTCGGGGATCGGATAGGGCCGGCGCCGCCCCGCGTACCAGGCCCGAACGGCCGCCTCGGCCAGGCGGACGACGAAGACCGCACCGAACAGGACGAGGCCCGCCTCGAGGTAGGACTGCAGGGCATCGCCGGGCGAGGCGACTCCCAGGACGATCAGGATGAGAAGGACGACGGCCGCCGGAACCCAGGTCCGCGCCGCGATCAGCCGCCAGCCCGTATCTTTGCCCGCCGCCATGTCGGTCATCGTTCTCCGCCTTTCGTCATGCGCTCGGAAGAGAGAGCCTCATTCCCTCGCGCGCCGCGTCGGAGGCCGCAAAGACCGCGCGCGCCCGCCGCTCGATCGCCCGGACCGTCCGATCCGTATGCCAGCCGCTGAAATGGGACAGAAGCAGGCGTCTGACGCGGGCCGCGGCGGCCAGCTTCGCGCCGTCCCGCCACGTGCCGTGGCCCCAGCCCTGCCGGCCCGCGGCATATTCACGCGGGGTGAACGTCGCGTCGCAGACGAGGACGTCCGCTTCACGGGCGAACTCGGCTAGCCAACCATCCACCCCTCCGGCCGGAGGCTCGGTGTCCGTGGCAAAGACGACGGCCGCCCCGCCCTCTTCGATCTTGTAGGCGACCGAGCCTTGGGGATGGTTCAGCGGGCAGGCGGACACCGCGGCGCCGCCCACGCGGATCGTCCGGCCGTCGATTCTCCGGAACTCCTTTTTCGAAGCCGTCGCCTCAAAGGCCACGGGGAAGAAGGGCGCGCCCATCAGCCGGCCGAGATGCGCTCGCAAGTCACGCGGCTCGGCCGGGGAATAGAAGACGATTTCCGTCCCGGGGTCCCGGAGCGGCTCGAAAAAGGGCAGGCCCTGGACATGGTCGAGGTGGAAATGGGTGAAAAAGATCGAGAGGCGCTTCGGCCGCGGCCCGGCCGCGGCCAGGCGCCGCCCGAGCTCATAAATCCCCGTGCCCGCATCGATGACGATCCAGTCCCCGCGGGCGGTCTCAATACTCGCGCAGGGCGTGTTGCCCCCGATCCGGGTGGCATCCTTGCGGTCGATCGGGCACGTCCCCCGCACACCCCAGAATGTCAGCTCCATGCCCGCGCTCCCTTCATTTGGATTTCAGGTCGAAGACGCCGTCCCAGTCCGGGGGCGGCCCGGCGCGCAGAAACGCGCGGCAGCGCTCGACATAGATTTGGGCGAGCGCGTCGGCGCCCAGCGCGCCGAACGCATCCAGCGCCCTCCCCAACGAGCGCTCGCGGAACAGGACGAGGGCTTCGCCGTAAAGGCGGTGGCGCTCCAGGTCGGCCGCCGATGCCTGGGCACGCTCGCTCAGGAGCTCGAAAATCCGAACGGGCCGGGCCTTCCCGACGACGCGGATAAGGTCCGCTTCCCGGGCGAGGATCGCCTCGCCGGCCGCGGCCACGGTCGATTCTCCGGCGAGGAGCGAGACCCCATATTGCTTGCCCGCGCTCTCCAGCCGGGCGGCAAGGTTGACGGTATCTCCCATGGCCGTATAGTCGAAGCGGCGGCCCGAACCCATGTTCCCGACGACGGCCGGCCCCGTGTTCAACCCGATCCGCATCCGGAGCCCATATCCGTAGCGCGCTTCGAGGCCGGGCCGGATCTCGGCCAGCCGACGCCCGCAGGCCAGGGCGGTCCGGCAGGCGCGAAGGGCGTGGCCGGGAATGTCGAGCGGGGCGTTCCAGAAGGCGACGATGGCGTCGCCTTCGTACTTGTCCAAGGTCCCACCCCCGTCCAGGATGAGGTCGGTCATCTCCGAGAGGTAGTCGTTGAGCAGGCGGACGAGGTCGGCCGGCGCGAGATGCTCGGAGATCGAGGTGAAGCCGGCCACGTCCGAAAAGAAGGACGTGATCTCCCGCTGCTCGCCGCCGAGCCGGACGAGCTTGGGGTCGTCGATCAGTCGTTCAATCACGGCCGGGCTCAGGTAATGGGAGAAAACGCCTTTGATGAACCGTCGCTCCTTTCCCTCGATGGAATAGTTGAGGACGGACGCCCCGATCAGGGCGAAAAGAACCCCCGCTTCGGGAAAGACGAAATCGAGCCACGTCCCGCCGGCGAACGCAACGATGGCCGCTGCCGCGGGGAGCGCCAGGAACAGGACGAACGCGGCGACGACGAACGCCGTCTTGCGGATCCGCGAGATCGCGATCCCGGCCGCGACCGCGAAGAGGAGCGCCAGGGCGAAGGTCGCGGTCGGCGCGGCCGGCTTGAAATAGCTCTTATGAAGGAGGGTATCGAGGGCAGCGGCCTCGATTTCGGCGCCGGGGATGACCGCGCTCAAGGGGCTGGACTTGAGGTCGAACAGGCCGACGGCGGACAGCCCGATGAGGACGGTCTTGCCCGCGAACTCGGCCGGTGGAACCTGAGGCGCTTTCCCCTCCTGGATCTGGGCCCACGAGTTGAGAAGGGCGGCGATGGGATAGGTCCGATACGTCCCCGTGGGGCCCCAGAACCTGACGATCATGTTGCCCGCCTTGTCCGTGGGAACGGAGGCAGGCGCCGCGGACCCGGCGAGGGCGAGGGGGACCGAAGGCAGGATGAGGTCGCGGAAGGCGAGAGAAAGCGGCAGGCGCCGGTAGATGCCGTCCCCGTCCGGGAGCGCGCGGACATTGGCTACGGCCTTCGCCGCCTGGAGATAGTCGAGGAGCGGCGTCGTGATCGAACGGAACGTCTCGGTCGAGCGCGCCGGGGCGGACGCCGGCAGCGAGAATCGCTTTAAAACTGTGATCGCCGACTCATCGCTCTCTTTGTCGTCGGTGCTCAGGGCGATCGGGAACAGGACGTTGCCCGCCTCGGCGGCCGCCCGGGCCAGGGCCTGGTCGTCGGCGACCCCGCGGATCGCATCGTCGCTCAAGGCAAAATCGAAGTAGCAGGCGGCCGCGCCGCCCGATTTCAGGTAGCGGACGATATAGGAGTAGATCTCGCGCGGCCATGGCCACGTCAGTGTTTGTTCTTTCTTATAGAGATCGAGGCTGTACTCGTCCACCAGGACGAGGACGATGTCCCGGCTCGCGCGAGAGGGATCGGCGAACAGGCGCATCCGCGCGTCCCAGGTCTTCCATTCGAGGGCGCGGAACGCGTGGAGCGAATCCAGGGCGGCCGCGGCCAGCACGGCCGCCAAACCGACCAGGAGTCCGCGGAGAAGCTTATTTCTCATCCCGGGGCGCCGTCCGACCGAGCCCTGCCCTCCCGCCGCCCTATTTCAGCGTGGCGGCGGACTGGACGAACCTCTGGGTCCGCGCGGCGTCGATCTTCGGCGCCGGGCCGAGGGCGGCGATGGCCCGGCCGGCGCGGTCGATGCGGTCCTCGGGCGAGGGATGGGTTTTGAACCAGCCCTTCCCCGCCGCGTTGGTCGTGTCGCCGACCATGGTCTTCAGGAAGCGGACGATGGCCCCCGGCTCATAGCCCGTCCGGGCCCCGAACTTGACGGCCAATCCGTCCGCCTCGTACTCCGAGGCCCGGTCGTAGCCGCGCACGACCAGCTGCTCGACGATGTCGTTCAGCGCTCCCTCGAAGGCGGTCGTGAGCTTCGCCAGGTCCTCCGAGCCGAAGTGCTGGACGGCCTGGCTGCCGAGGTACATGAACGCGTCCGTGAGGCGCGACTTCTTGATCGCCTGGAGGCCGTGCTTGGCCGCGACGTGGCCGACCTCGTGGGCCAGGATGAGGGCCAGAGTCTCCTCGTCCTTGCACCGGCGGAGCAGACCCTTGGTGACGAAGATCATCCCCCCGGGCGCGGCCAGGGCGTTCACCTCTTCCGTGTCGAGGATGAGGAAGTGGTAGCCGGCGTAAATTTCCGGCCGGTCGGAAAAGAGGGCCACGGCGTTGCCCACGGCGTTGACGTAGCGGGTCAGGGCATCGTTCTGGTAGACGGGGTAGCGGGCCAGGATCATCGCCGCCACGGACCGCCCGATGTAGTACTCCTCCTCCTCGGTGATGTCGGCGAACGAGCTGCGAACCTTGTCCGCCGCCGTCTTGACGGTCTGGACCGTACCGGCGGTATTGCCGGCCGAGCCCAGCATGTCCGTTCCCTTCTGGATGACCGAGCATGCGGCGGCGAGGAGACAGACAACGAGGAGCGCGAGAGCGGCGCGCCAGACCGTTATCGGGGCGCTCACTTGACGCCTCCCAGGTGGCCGCGCCGGAGGAAATCCTCGAGCTGGGCCGCCGCGATCTTGATCTGGACCATCCGGTCCACCCAGACGAAGCTCAATTCGGCATGCTTGGCCTTGTAGCTGTCCTCGACCTGCTGGTTGAATCCCCGCCCGGCCAGGGCGACTTCGTTGGCCGTGGCCTGCGTCCGGACCGGCTGCCCCGTGGACGCCAGCGTCGTGGAGCTTTCGCCCACGGCGCTCGAATGGATCCAGCCGACGACCCCGGCCGCGGTCCTCACCTGGACCCAGCCGTTCGCCTCGCCGAGCTTCTCGAGCTTGTCCCCCGCTTTCAGGGACGCGAGCGCCGGCCCGAAGAACTGGGGGGCGTTGCGGAGCTGGGTCGTCTGGACCTTGACGACGAGGATCTGGGCGGCCCCGATGGCCAGCCCGACGGCCAAGGCAATCAGGGCGACGGTCGCCGTTCTCGGTTTTCTCATGGCGTTTCCCTCCTCTTGAGTGGTCTTCCTCAGGCCCTCGCCAGGGCCTCGCCCGCCGCGACCAGCTTCTCCTTGATCAGGCTGTTGCGCTTGACGGGCTTGTCGTTCTTGATGGCGATGTAAAGCGCCTTGTATGATCCGACGATGATGCTCAGCCTCTTCGCCCGGGTGAGGGCGGTGTAGAAGAGGTTCCGTTGGAGCATGATGAAATGCTGGGTCATGAGGGGCATGACCACGGCCTGGTATTCGCTGCCCTGGGCCTTGTGGACGGACACGGCGTAGGCCAGGGTGATGTCGTCCAGGGCGTCCTTCTCGTAGATGACCGGGCGGCCGTCGTAATGGACGATCACCCGATAGCGCGGCTTGTCGAGATGGACGACGGTCCCTATATCGCCGTTGTAGACGTCCTTCTCGTAGTTGTTCCGGACCTGCATGACTTTGTCGTGGAGGCGGATCTCCCGCGTCCCGATCTTGAGCCCCTCCTCGCGGCCGTTCAGCCGCCGCTGGAGCTCCGTGTTCAGCCGCTCGACGCCGAGGAGGCCCTTGTACATCGGGCTGATGACTTGGATCTGGGTCGAGATCGGCGGCAGGCCGAGCTTCCGGGGGATGCCGTAGCCGCAGAGGTCGAGAATCGTCTTGAGGGCCTTCTGCTCGTCCTCCCGGTGGACGAAGTAGAAGTCGGAATCCTGGTCGCCGCGCGGCGGGTAGACGATCTTCTCGCCCTGGTTGATCCGATGGGCGTTGGCCACGATCAGGCTGTCGCGCTCCTGGCGGAAGATCTCGGCCAGCCGGACGACGCTCACCTGCCCGGATTCGATGAGGTCGCGGAGCAGGGTCCCCGGGCCGAGCGCCGGGAGCTGGTCCTTGTCGCCGACGATGATCAGCCGCATCGAAGCCGGGACGGCCTTGATCAGGGAATGCATGAGGGCCAGGTCGACCATCGAGAACTCGTCGACGATGAGCGCGTCGCCGGCCAGAGGGTGGCGCTCGTTGCGGCGGAACGTGCCGAGCTTGGGGAGGAACTCGAGCGTCCGGTGGATCGTCTTGGCTTCGCGGCCCGTGGTCTCGGTCAGCCGCTTGGCCGCCCGGCCCGTGGGCGCGGCCAGGAGCACCTTCCGGCCCCACTTGTCGAAGACCGCGGTCACGGCCTTGATGATCGTCGTCTTGCCCGTCCCCGGCCCGCCGGTGATGACCAGGATCTTTTTCTGGAAGCTCTCGCGGATGGCCCGCTTCTGCGTCTCGGAAAACTGAAGCCCCATCTCCTTCTCGGTCTCGGCGATCACCTGGTCGACGTCGAAGGGCGGCCGGGCGAATTCAGCCCGGGCCAGGTCGTGGATCGCCCGGACGACGTCCTCCTGGGCCATGTGAAAAAAGGGGCGGTAGACCGCCGTATCTGCGGCGAGAGTTTCGGCGACGACAAGGCCCTTGGCCTTCAGGTCGGCCAGGGCCTTCCCGATCTTCTCGTCGTCGACCCCGATCTCCTCCCGGCAGCGGGCGACGAGCTCGCTCTCGTAGGAGAAGACGTGGCCCTGCTCGTTGTCCTTCTCGAGCAGATAGAGGAGAAAGGCTTTGACCCGCTCGACCGAGGCCGGGTCCATGCCCAGCTTCAGGGCGATCTGGTCCGCGGTCTTGAAGCCGATGCCCCAAATGTCCAGGCAGAGCTGATACGGGTTCGTCTTCAGGACATGGTAGGATTTCGCCCCGTAGTGGCGATAGATCTTCGTCGCCAGGTTGGTCGAGACGTCGTGCTCCTGGAGGAAGATGATGAGGTCGCGGATGTCGCTGTGCTCGGCCCAGGACTTCTTGATCTCGCGGAGCTTGACCGCCCCGACGCCCTCGACCTCCGTCATCCGGTCGGCATCGGAGGCCAGGACGTCGAGCGTCCGCTCGCCGAATTTCCTGACGATCCGCTTGGCCAGGACGGGGCCGATGCCCGAAATCAAGCCGCAGGACAGGAATTTCTCGATCCCCTGGATGGTCGAAGGGAGAATGGGGACGTAGCTCTCGGCCTTGAACTGGCGGCCGAATTTCGGGTTGACCTCCCACGCCCCGCTCACACGCAGCCGTTCGCCGGGTGAGAGCGGCGGGAACATCCCGAGGACGGTCATGAACTCGCCGCCCTCGGCCGCGAACTTGAGGATCGAATAGCCGTTCTCGGGATTGAAGAAAAGGATCGACTCGATCGTCCCCTCGAATTGTTCGGGCATTGCCTCTATCTTAAGGGAATAACTCCGGACGGTCAACATGGGGAAAGCGGAAAAAGGGGACACAGACGTCTCCCCCCGAGCGCGGCGTTGACCATTCTCCCGCTTTCGTGTTACGTTTCGGGGCGTGAAGTTCCTGCGCCTCGCAACCAACGCGCTGGCCGGAGGACTCTTTTTTTCGATCCTCCTGGCCCTCCTGGTGATCGACCTCAACATCAACCTCGCCTTCAGCCTGGCGTCCTGGTTCAACCTGGCCCTCATCCTGATGCTCACCTATGGGATCCTCGCGGCCCTAGTCGTCCTCGCCGTCGCCTCGATCTACAGGTTCTTCGCGGAGAAGAAGGCGCCGGTCCCGTTCCTGTCCCCGTCGTTCCTGACGCTGGCTTTCTCCCTCCTGACCCTCGCCTTCCTGGTCATCTATCGCGAGAATTACCTCTACTTCATCTCCTTTTTCGTCCCCGGCATGCGGACCCTTCTGCGCACCCAGATGTTCGCCCTGTTCATTCTGGCGATCGCCGGCCTGGTCATCCATTACCGTCACCACCACCTGACGCCCCGGAGGCTGGATTTCGTCTATTTCTTCGGGCTGACGGCCGCCGTCCTGGTCCTCGCCGCCGTCCAGCGGCTGAACTACCCCACGCCGCCGAAAGCCTTCAAGCTGGCCAACGTCGAAGCCAAGGCGATCGAGAAGAGGGTCACGATCCTCTGCCTGGAAGGCCTGAACCTGGAAATTCTCCTCCCCTACGTCAACGAGCGGAAGCTCCCCAATTTCAGCTGGCTGATGAAGGAGGGCGCCTGGGGGCAGCTCGACGGCTTCACGCCCAGCGATCCTCCCGTCCTGATCGCGACGTTCAACACCGGCAAGCTCCCGGGCAAGCACCGCCTGATCTCCGACGTCAAGTATCGCCTCCCGGGCATGGCCGCGGAGCTCGAGGTCGTCCCGCGGTTCATTCTCTTCCGGCAGATGAAACGGCTGGGACTGCTGACGATCCTGCCCAACGACGCCAAACCGGCCGCCAAGGACATCTGGCAGATCCTGGCCGAGTCCAAGGCGCCCGCCGTCCGGATGGACGGACCGTTCATCGCCCCCGGCGTCGCCCGGAAGCCCAATCCCCGGACGGACAAGCTCTTCCGGTCGATCTACCAGGATCTGCAATATGAGAGCTCGTGGATTTTCACCCAGGTGAAGCAGGCCTTCCTCCGCGACGCCGAATCGGAGGAGCAGGCCTTCCAGGCCAAAACCGACCTGGAGCCCCAGGTCTTTTCCCTCCTCCTCGACGGCGCCGTGACGGCCGAGATGTATTTTTACAAATACAGCTTCCCGGACGAGTTCGGCGACATCCGCCAGGACGAGCTCCAGAAATTCGGGGCGGTCATCGAGAAATACTGCCAATTCTACGATCAGATCATCAGCAAGTATCTCGCCTCCCTGCGCGAGGGCGAGCTGTTCATCGTCTATTCGCCCCACGGCGCCGAGCCCCTGCCCTTCTGGAAGCGGGTGGTGGAGTGGGCTCTGGGCAATTCCGAGGTGTCCGCCTACCACGAGCAGGCCCCGGCCGGCGTGGCCTTCTTTTTCGGCAAGGGCATCGTCCGGGGCGAGAGCTTTGACGCCATCCGGCTCGTGGACATGGCCCCGACCATTCTTTATTACATCGGGCTTCCGGTCGGGAAGGACATGGACGGGATCGTCAAGGGCTCGCTCTTCGAAAAGCCGTTCACGGATGACAACCCCGTCCTGACGATCACGTCCTACGAGGACGCCAACATCAAGAAGCTCAAGTGATCAGTGGATGACCTTGAGCATCCGGCCCCAGCGGGCCTTGGGCAGGAAAGTGACCAGCTTCTTCAGCCGGTCCTGGACGCTCGTCTTGAGATAGGCGTCCCGTTCGGCCTTGTAGGAAAAATAAATCACCCACGGCCGGCCCTTGACGTAGTCAAGCGGCAGGAACCCCCAGTAGCGCGAGTCGGCGCTGTTGTCCCGGTTGTCGCCCATGACGAAGATGTGGCCGGCCGGGACGGTGACCGGGCCGTAGTTGTCCCGGATGGTGTCGTCATAGTTGTAGGTGTCGGTTTTGGCGATGACCTGGGCGTCGCTGTGGACCTTGTATTTTTCCTCGAGCGGCTTGTCGTTGATGAAGACCTGCTTGTTCTTGATCTCCAGCTTCTCCCCCGGCAGCCCGATCACCCGCTTGACGAAATCCTTGGAGAGCTCGTTCGGATACTTGAAGACGACGATGTCCTGGCGGGTCAGGCCGCGGCGGGGCAAAATCTTGTCCTCGAAGGGGGTCAGGGTGTTGGCGTAGATCAACTTGTTGACGAGGAGGAAATCCCCCACGAGGAGGGTGGGCTCCATGGACCCCGTCGGGATTTGGAACGCCTGGACGACGAAGGTCATCACGAAGAAAACGAAGACGGCCGTTTCGGCGATCAGCTCGAAATACTCCCGGAAAAGGCTCTGTTCGCGCTTCTTCCCGGCCGGCTTGTTCGTCGTCTCTGTCATGGCGCATCCTGAATAGAAGCGGCTACTATATCTTAAAACTTTACCGACATCAACAATGTTGCTAGAATCCAAGCGTGAATTTCACCCTGTTCGGTTATCCCAAGGCCGGCAAGACGACTCTGTTCAACATTCTGACCGGCGCCCGGGCCGAGGTCTCCGCCTACGAGGAGGGGAAGCGCGAGCCGAACGAGAAAATTTGCGCCCTCCCCGACGCCCGGCTCGACGTCCTCGGCCGCCTCTATCCCGAGCGGAAGAAGGTGGCCGCGGCGGTCGACGTCGTCGACCTGGCGGGGATCTCCTACGGCGAAGTCAAGTCCAGCGTCTTCCTCAACGCCCTCCGCAAGGCCGACGGGCTCATCCACGTCGCCCGCGGGTTCCATGACGACCTGATCCCCCATCCCGGGCCCTCGATCAGTCCCCGGGACGACATCCGGGCCATGGAAGAGGAGCTCCTGATCGCCGACCTCGGCTCGATCGAGGTCCGGCTCGAAAAGCTCGACAAGGACCTGAAGAAGGCGAAGAGCGCCGAGGGAGAGAAGGAGCGCGATGTCCTCGCCCGCCTCCGGGCGTTCCTCGAGGACGGGAAGCCGCTCCGCGAATTCCCGTTCCACGAGGCCGAAGAGAAGCTCGTCCGGAGCTTCGCCTTCCTCAGCCAGAAGCCGGTCTTGCACATGATCAACGCCGACGAGGCGGACGCCGGCCGCTTGGCCAGCGTCGAGGCGGAGGCCGCCTCGGCGCGCCCCGGCGCCTCGGTCCTCGCCTTCTGCGGGAAGATCGAGCGCGAGATCCAGGAGATCGAGGGCGAGGAGGAGAAGCGGATCTTCCTCGCCGAGTTCGGCTTGTCCGAGCCCACGCCGGGGCGATTTTTCCCGGCAGCCTTGACCGTGATGGAGACGATCTTCTTTTACACGATCGGCAAGGACGAGGTTCGGGCCTGGCCCCTCAAGAGGAATTCGCCCGCGCTCCGGGCCGCGGGCGCCATCCATTCCGACATCGAGAAGGGCTTCATCCGGGCCGAAGTCGTGCCCTTCGAGGTCCTCGTCGGCCACGGCTCGCTCCACGAAGCGAAGGACAAGGGCGCCATCCGCCTCGAGGGCAAGGACTACATCGTCCAGGACGGGGACGTCATCTATTTCAGGTTCACGGCATGAGCCGGACGTTCAGCCTGACCGCGGGCGATTCCGGATCGGCCGCTCGGGCCGGCGTCATCACGACCGCCCACGGGCCGATCGAGACGCCGGCTTTCGCCCCCGTCGCGAGCCAGGGATCGGTCAAGGCCCTGACCCACCGGGACGTGGCGGACCTGGGCGCGCAGCTCATCCTGTCCAACGCCTATCATCTGTTCCTCCGGCCGGGCCTCGAGGTCATCCGGGCGATGGGCGGGCTCCACGCCTTCATCTCCTGGCCCAAGCCCATCCTGACCGACAGCGGCGGCTTCCAGATCTATAGTATGTCGCCCCTGGCCAAGGTCCGGCCCGAGGGCGTGGCTTTCGCCTCCCATCTCGACGGCACGAAGCTCTTCCTCACGCCCGAGGACATGGTCGACATTCAGCTCGAGCTCGGCTCGGACATCTGCATGGTCCTCGACTACTTCGTCCCCTACCCGTCGTCCTCCGAGAAGATCCGGGAATCGGTCGAAATCACGACCCTCTGGGCGCGCCGCGCCCGCGAGCGCGTCCGCGCAACGGAAACGACATCTCTCTTCTGGGGCATCACCCAGGGCGGCGTGGAGTGGGACGTCCGGCGGCGCAGCACGGAGGAGCTGGTCGCCCTGGACTTCGACGGATACGCCGTCGGAGGGCTCGGAATCGGCGAAGCGAAATCCCAACTCCACGAGGTCCTGGATCGGAGCGCCGAAATCCTGCCCCGGGACAAGCCGCGCTACCTCATGGGCATGGGCTATGTCCAGGACATCCTCGAGGCCGTGGAGCGGGGCGTGGACCTGTTCGACTGCGTCCTCCCCACCCGGAATGCGCGCAACGGGACGCTCTTCACCTCGCGGGGGCCCCTGGTCATCAAGAACGCGAAATACGCCCGGGACGAGCGCCCGATCGACGAGGAGTGCGGGTGCTACGCTTGCCGGAATTTCAGCCGGGCCTACCTCCGCCACCTCTACGAGCGGGAGGAAATCTCTTCGGCCGTCCTGAACACCATCCACAATCTGCACTTTTACCTTGACATATTTCACAAAATACGGCAATCTATCCATTTAAAATCCTTTAACTCTTTGAAATCAACGATTTTGAATAAAATAAAGGATGGTTTGCCATGACTCTCAATGCACTACTTCCTCTCGTCCCGCAGGCGGCCGGCGCCGCGGCCCCCGGCCCGGTCCAGCAGCCCAATTTCCTGACGGCCCTCGTGCCGTTCGCCCTCGTGTTCGTCATCTTCTATCTGCTGATCATCATGCCCCAGCGCAAGAAGCAGAAGAAGCACATGGAGATGGTCCAAAACCTCAAACCGGGCAGCCGGATCATCACCACGGGCGGCATCTACGGCACGGTCATCGGCGTCCAGAAAGACAAGATCGAGCTCAAGATCTCGGCCAACGTCAAGATCGACATCACCAAGAGCGCCATCGGCGTCATCCTGGCCGGCGAATCCGCTCCCGAAAAAGCCGAATAGCCGCGTCATTTCCCGGAGGGATCGATAGCCATGAAAAAAGGACTCCGTTGGAAAATCGTGCTGACCGTGGCGGTCCTGGCCGTTGCCGTGTTCATGTTCTTCAAGAACAAGATCAACCTCGGCCTGGACCTCAAGGGCGGCATCCACCTGGTCATGCAGATCGTCACGGAGGACGCGGTCACGATGGAGACCGACCAGGAGATTCTGCGCATGCAGGACCTCTTCAAGAAGAACACCATCACTTTCACCTCCATGACCCGGTTGGCCCCCGGCCGGTTCACGGTCCAGGGGCTGGCCTCCGATCAGGAAGGCAAGATACGCGACCAGTTTGACCAATATCTCCGCGACTGGCAATATTCCATCTCCGGCGCAACGGCGACCGTCAGCTTGAAGCCGGCCGCGGCCATGGCCATGAGGGACCAGGCCGTCGACCAGTCGCTCGAGACGATCCGGAACCGGGTCGATATGTTCGGCGTTGCGGAGCCGATCATCCAGCGCTACGGCCAGGAACAGATCATCGTCGAGCTCCCGGGCGTGGACAATCCCGAACACGTCCAGGAGCTCATCAAGACGGCCGCCGTCCTCGAGTGGAAGCTCGTAAAAGCCGGCCCGATCGAGACCGAGGAAGCCCTCCTCAAGGACTATAACGGCGTCGTCCCCGACGACATGGAAGTCATCAAGGGCGACCCCAAGCAGGAGGCCCAAGGCTTCTACCTTGTCAACAAGGTGGCGACCGTCACCGGCAAGGACCTGCGCATGGTCCGCCGCAGTCAGGACGAGTACGGCGCCCCGGCCGTGGCCTTCCAGCTGAAGTCCGACGGCGCGGCCCGGTTCGAACAGGTGACGGGCGAGAACATCGGCAAGCGGCTGGCCATCATCCTCGACAAGAAGGTCCAATCGGCCCCGAACATCAATGCCCGCATCGGCGACAGCGGCATCATCCAAGGCCATTTCACGATCGAGAAGGCTGACGACCTGGTGATCATCCTCAAGGCCGGGTCGCTGCCGGCCGGCATCAAGACCCTCGAAAACCGGACGATCGGGCCCTCCCTCGGCGCCGACTCCATCCGGGCGGGCTTCCTGGCGGCCATGATCGCCCTGATCGCGATCATGAGCTTCATGGTCGTCTACTACAAGATCTCGGGCATCAACGCCATCGTCGCCCTGATCCTCAACCAGATCATTCTCTTCGGGACGCTGGCCTACTTCCGGGCGTCACTCACCCTGCCCGGCATCGCGGGCATCATCCTCGGCATCGGGATGGCCGTCGACTGCAACGTCCTCGTCTTCGAGCGCATCCGAGAGGAGTACGCCCTGGGCAAGAGCATCCTCAACTCCATCTCCCTCGGCTTCGAACGGGCTTTCCGGACGATCTTCGACTCCCACATGACGACGATCATCTCCGCCGTCTTCCTCTTTCAGTTCGGGACCGGCCCGATCAAGGGCTACGCCGTGACCCTGATCATCGGCCTCGTGGCCAACCTCTTCACGGCCGTGTTCGTCTCGCATTTGATCTTCGACGCGACCCACTCCAACAAGACCCAAACTTTGAGTATCTGAGCCATGCAACTCTTCAAGACCCCCAACATCAACTTCATGAAATACCGGTTCCACGCCCTGGCCTTCACGGGCGTGGTCATCCTCGCCGGCGCGGCGAACATCTTTTTCGGCAAGGGCCTGAAGATGGGCGTCGACTTCGGCGGCGGGACGCTGATCCACATCGTCTTCAAGGATGCGACTTCGACGTCCGACATCCGGTCCGAGCTGACCCGGGCGGGACTGGGCGAGAGCGTCATCCAGGAGAGCGGGCAGCCGAAGCGCGAATATCTCATCCGGACGATGCAAGTCGTCAACGCCAAGGACGCCCAGCAGGAGCTCGAAGCCCACGAAAAGCTCGGCAACCGCGTCATCGAGACCCTCCGGGGCGACGACGGCAAGGCCGAGTCGGCCCGGGGCCTCAAGGACCTCAACACCATCGACCTGGCCACCCTGTCCGCACTCCTCAAGCCCTCCTTTCCCCAGACGGCCGAGGAAAACGCCCAGAAGATCATCGACTTCCGGACTCGCAAGACGACGGGCAGCGGGATCATCGAGGACTTCGGCCTGCTGGCCCAGGCCGGCGTCGGCCCGGACGTGATCAAGGAAGTCCAAGCCAAGACGTACCTCGGCAAGCTGACCGTCGTCAGCAAGGAAACCGTCGGCCCCCAGGCGGGCGCCGACCTGCGGAAGAAGGCCACCCTGGCGGTTATCTGGTCCCTGATCGGGATGCTGGTCTACATCGGCTTCCGGTTCAAGATCGAATACGGCGTCTCGGCCATCGTCACCCTGACCCAGGACGTCCTGATGGCTCTGAGCGTGTATTCCTTCACCAGCCGGGAGATCAATCTGCCCATCATCGCCGCCCTCCTGACCATCGTCGGATACTCGATCAACGACACGGTCGTCGTTTTCGACCGGGTGCGCGAGAACCTGAAGCTCATGCGCAAGGACGGCTTCGAGGCCATCCTCAACCGAAGCATCAACCAGAGCCTCGGCCGGACGATCATCACCACGGGCACGGTCTTCCTGGCCGTGCTGTCCCTGTTCCTTTTCGGGGGCAAGAGCATCAACGACTTCGCTTTCCTCATGCTCTTCGGCTCGATCGAGGGCGTCTATTCGACGATCTACCTCTCCTGCCCGGTCGTCCTGTTCTGGACGCAGCTTTTCAAGCCCAAGAAAGCCGTCGCCCGGAAAAAATAATTTGCGCGAAACGCTTGTCAACGGGGCCGGTTTCATTTATACTTTTTCTTCGTTGAGTTACATACCACAACCTACGAGGTATAAAGAGGTCAAACATGGCTGAACAACTCAAGCCGCAACCTCAAACTCGCGGTGCCATTCCCGACATCTTCAAGGATTCGTTCGTCAGCGGGGAAAAGGACGTCAAGGGCCGGGCGATCGCCCTCCCGATCGCCCTCATCTTCCATCTCCTCATCGTCGGCGTTCTCGTCGTCATCCCCCTCCTCTCGGTCAGCAATCTTCCGACGATCGAGATTACGAGCGCGTTCCTCGCGCCTCCCCCGCCTCCCCCGCCTCCTCCGCCGCCGCCGGCGAAGAAGGCCACCAAGTCCGAGACCAAGCGGATCAAGCCCGTCCAGGCCCAGACCAACCTCGACGCCGGCAAGCTCGTCGCGCCCGTCGAGATCCCCAACGAGATCGCTGAAGAGCAGATCTCGAGCGTCGGAGTCGAGGGCGGCGTCGAAGGCGGAGTCGAAGGCGGCGTCATCGGCGGCGTGCTGGGCGGCGTCGTGGGCGGCGTGCTGGGCGGCGTCGTGGGCGAGGTCGAGGCCCCCGTGCGGGCCATCGGCGAAGTCAAGCCCCCCAAGCTCCTCAAACAGGTCGATCCCGTCTATCCCGAGATCGCCCGCCAGGCGCGCGTCGAGGGCATCGTCATCATCGAGGCCCAAACCGACATGTACGGCCGCGTCCGCGACGTCAAGGTCCTGCGCTCCATCCCCCTGCTCGACCAGGCGGCCATCGATGCCGTCCGCCAGTGGGTCTACGAGCCGATGATCATCAACGGCCGGCCCCGGGGCGTCATCTTCACGGTGACGGTCCGGTTCAACTTGAAATAAATAACGAAGCTGAATGGCTTTGGAATACTAAAAGGAGGTTCTTAAATGCAATTTGGTCTCGTAGAAATGTTTCAGGCTATGGGTCCCGTAGCCAAAGCCGTCTCGTTCATCCTGATCGCCCTCTCGATCGTTTCTCTCTATATGCTCATCGAGAGATCGATGGCGTATGGACGGGCGAAGAACAAGTCCCGCGAAATCGCCCCGAAGCTCGCCGAGATGTTGAAGAACGGACAAATCAAGGAAGCCCTCGCCCTCGCCTCCAAGAAGGAATACAAGGGCAGCCACCTGGCCCGCATCACCGCCGCCGGAATTGCCGAATTCACCGAAGGAAAGGCCGCCGGCATCAGCCATGAAGAGCAGCTCCAGACGGCCGAGCGGGGTTGCGACCGCGCCGCCTCCGTGTTCAACCAGGAGCTGAAGAAAGGCCTGAGCGTCCTGGCCACGATCGCCACCTCCGCCCCCTTCATCGGCCTCTTCGGCACGATTTCGGGCATCATCAACGCCTTCAAGGGCATGGCCCTCACCGGCTCGGGCGGCATCGGCGCCGTCGCCGGAGGCATCGCCGAAGCCCTGGTTACCACGGCCTTCGGAATCGGAGTCGCCGTCATCGCCCTGTGGTGCTACAACTACCTGAACACCAAGGTCGAAGTCTACGACGCGGAGATGGCCAACACCACGTCCCAGGTCATCGACTTCTTCGTTCGCCAGGGCAAGTAGCGGCTCGACCGCGCATCGTCGCAAAGAGAGGCATGCCATGTCCTTCTCATTAGGGGGCAAGGAAAAGGTCCGATCCGAGCCCAACGTCGTGCCCCTGTGTGATGTTCTTCTTGTTCTGCTGATCATCTTCATGGTCGTAACCCCTCTCGTCCAGAAGGGCGTCGACATCAAGCTGCCGACGGCGATGAATACGGCACCGATGCCCCCAAACCTCGAGAGCAATGAATTCGTTGTCCTCTACGTCAAGAAGGACGGCACGATCTACCTGAACCATGAAAAGACCACCCTCGACAAGCTCCAATCGCTGCTCGAGGAGGCGTTTCTGACCGTTCAGGAGAAGAAGCTCTACCTCAAGATCGACGGCGACCTTGAATACGGCAAGCTCGTCGAGCCCGACGGGATCTATTTCAAGATCCGCGAAGCCGGCATCGAGAACATTGCCATCATCACGGAAAAGAAGACTTCCGAAAAGGGCTAACGACCCTCGTCATCCCCTCCCGGGGGAAAGCGGCGCCGCAAGGCGAGGCTTTCCCCCGGGAATCATTTTTTTCGTTCCCTCCCCAAACCCCGAGAGGGGTCCTCAGTCCGGCCGGGGCGCTTTGCCCGGCACCCGCTTCCTCTTTTTCGAGAGGGCTTCGTTCATGCTCCCCGTCCGGTACCCCGCCAAGTCAATCGTCACGTAAAGGTAGCCGAGCTTCTTCAGCCGGGCGAGGATCTTTTTCCGGACTCCCGGCGCCAGGAGCTTCCTGAATTCCTCCGGCGCCACTTCGATCCGGGCAATCGAGCCGTGGTGCCGGACGCGCAGCTGGCCGGCGCCGAAGCTCCTCAGGAAGTCCTCGGCCGCGCCCACCTGCTTGAGGCTCTTGATGTCGATCGGCGTATCGTACGGAAACCGCGAGGCGAGGCAGGCGAGCGACGGCTTGTTCCAGGTGGGCAGGCCGTAGGCCTTCGAGATCGCGCGGATATCGTCCTTCGTCAAGCCCGCCTCCTTGAGCGGCGACCGCACGCCGAGCTCCCGGCCCGCCTTCGCCCCCGGCCGGAAATCGCCCAGGTCGTCCACGTTCTGGCCGTCCAGGACGCGGGGAATCCCCTCCGCCTCGGCGATGGCCTTGAGCGCGGAGAAGAGCTCCCTCTTGCAGTGGTAGCACCGCATCGGCGGGTTCTTGACGAATTCGGGATTATCGATTTCGCAGGTATGAATGACCTTGGTTCGGACGCCCATCGCCTTGGAGATCTCCCGGGCCTGGCGGATCTCGCGGCCGGGATAGGTTTCCGAGCTGGCGATCACGGCCAAGACACGGTCCCCCAGCGCTTCCGACGCCGCCTTGAGCAATAAGGTGCTGTCCACGCCGCCGGAAAAAGCGACCAGGACGCTCCCCATACTCTTCAACAGTCCTTGAAGCTTTTCAAGCTTGGCCGCCAGGGCAGCCGTCCGGACCCGGTTCGATGTCTTCGCTTTCGGGCTCATGCCTTGTCCTTTGGGGATTTGCCCGGGGGGACGGGCTTCTCCCCCGCGAGGCGTCCGGCTTCCCGGACGATCTCCGCGGCGATGTCCGCGGCGGCCACGCGGCGAAGGAGCTTCCCCTTGCGGAAGAGCGCCCCCGAGCCTCGGCCGCAGGCCACGCCGAGATCGGCTTCCCGAGCTTCGCCGGGGCCGTTGACCATGCACCCCATGACGGCGACGGTCATATCCGCGCCGAGGCCGGCCAGGCTCTTTTCGACCGCGGCGGCAATCGGGGCCATGTCCACTTCGCAGCGCCCGCACGTCGGGCACGAGACCACGTTCACCCCGCGGCGGCGCAATCCCAGGCTGGCCAGGATTTGGAACCCCGCCCGCACCTCGTCCTCGGGCGGCGCGGTCAGGGAGACGCGGACCGTGTCGGCCAGGCCCTCGGCGAGCAGGATGCCGAGGCCGACGGACGACTTGATCGCGCCGGACAGGAGGGTCCCGGCTTCAGTGATCCCCGCGTGGAACGGGTAGTCGACCTTCCGGGCGAGGAGACGATAGGCTTCGACCGTGCGGGGCACGTCCGAGGCTTTAAGCGAGACTTTGATCGCCCGGAAATCGAGCTCCTCGAGGAGGGCGATGTGCCGGAGGGCGCTCTCGACCATGGCCTCGGCCGTGGCCCCTCCCCGGCTCCGGAGGAGATCTTTTTCGAGCGAGCCCGAATTCACCCCGATCCGAATCGGAATGCCGCGGTCCTTGGCGGCTCGCACGACTTCGCGGACCTTTTCCCGGGAGCCGATGTTGCCCGGGTTGATCCTCAACCCGTCGACGCCCAGGGCGATGGAGGCCAGGGCCAGGCGGTGGTCGAAGTGGATATCGGCTACGAGCGGCACGCGGACCCGGGCCCGGATCCTGCCCAGGGCCTTGACGGCCTCCGCGTCGGGCACCGCCAGCCGGACGATTTCGCATCCGGCCCGTTCGAGCCTCCGGATCTGGGCCACCGTCGCCCGGACGTCGCGGGTATCGGTCTTGGTCATGGATTGGACCGGGATCGGCGCCCCGCCGCCGATGGGAATCCCGCCGAGAAGAATCCGGCGCGTCGCGCGCCGGGGGAACGGGGCGGCTTCGGGGCGCAGGACGAGCTTGGCGCTATGGGTCATTTCAGGAACGGGAGCAGGCTCTTCCAGCCCTGCGGCAGGCGGCGCACGACGTCGTTCACGATGAGAAAGGCGAAGAGGGCCATGAAGACGATGAACATGAGCTGCGTCCAGATCTGCTTGAGCTTGGGGCTGAGGTCGCGGCGCAGGATCCCCTCCAAGCCGAGGATGAAGATCTGCGTTCCGTCGAGCGGCAGGACGGGGATCGGGAGGAGGTTGATGACGCCGAGCTGGAGGCTGATGAAGCCCATGAACCAGAGGAGCCTGATGAATCCGAGCTGGAAGAACGAGTAGGACATGCTGGCGATCTCGAGCGGGCCGCCCAAATTCTTGGAGGCCGAGGCTTGCCCGGTGAAGAGCTTCTTGATGAGGTCGAGGAGCGTCAGGGCCATGGAGGAGCAGTCTTTAAGGCTCTGGCCGAGCGCCCCGAAAAAGGCATATTTCTTCTCGACCGACTTCATGACCTGAAGGACGCCGATCTTACCGACCTGCCCCTCGCGGCGCGGCGTCACGTGGAGGGCGAGCGGCCGGCCGTCGCGCAGGACGCCGATCTCGAGCTCCTTCTCGGGGTTCTTCTCGAGCACTTGGACGAACTTATAAAAATAGACCGGCTCACCGTTGATCGTCTGGACGACGTCGCCCGGCTTCAGCCCGCCCTTTTCGGCCGGCGAGCCGGGATTGACCAGCTGGACCTGGGTCAGGATTTTTCCATAGAAGCCGGCATATCCCAGGTCGAACTTGTATTTCTTATCCAGCCCGGTCATGAGCGTCACGGGCATCTCCCGGCCGGCGCGCCGGATGTCGATCGTCAGGACCTTCTCCGGGCGGGTGCCGATCGCCATCTCGACGTCGTTCCAGGTGGCGACGGTCTTGGCGTTGATCCGGAGGATTTCGTCGTCGATCCGAAGGTCGGCCTTTTCCGCGGGCGATCCGGCATCGATCCAGCCGATGACCGGCTTGTCGTTGAGGTATTCGGGCACGGTCACGCCGGCCATGTTGACCACGGTAAAGGCCGCGATCGCCAGGAGGATATTCATCACCGCCCCCATGACGATGATCAGGAACCGCTTCCAGCGGCTCTTGGCCATGAAGTTGTCGGGCTCGAGCGCCGCGCCCGGCTCGACGGCCTCCTCCCCCAGGAACTTTACATAGCCGCCGACGGGAACGAGGCAGATCCGGTAGTCCGTGTCCCCACGCTTGAATCCGAAGAGCCGCTTGCCGAAGCCGAAGGAGAAGGCCTCGACCCGGACGCCGACGAACTTGGCCGTGGCGAAATGGCCGAGCTCATGGACCAGGACCAAAATCCCGAAGACGAGGAGGAAGGCGACGATTGTGCCGATGATTGGGCCCATGGGTGTTCTATTCCTTGCGTTGAATGATCCGGGCGGTCCGCTCCCGCGTCCGCCGGTCGATGTCGAAGATGTCGTCGAGATCCAGGACGCTCGCCCGGATGTGCCGGTCCAGGGCGGCGTGGAGGACGTCGGTGATTCCCAGGAAGCCGATCCTCCCCGAGAGGAAGGCCTCGACCGCGACCTCGTTGGCCGCATTCAGGGCCACGGGGAGACTGCCGCCTTCCTTCAAGGCCCGGAGGGCCAGGGCGAGAAGAGGGTAGCGCCGGAGCTCGACTTCGTGGAACTCGAGCGGCCCCGCGGCCGCGAGGTCGAGCGGCGGGAGGCCGGACTCGCGGCGTCCCGGATAGGTCAAGGCATACTGGATGGGGAACCGCATATCCGTCGGGCTGAGCTGGGCGAGGATCGACCCGTCGCAGAGCTCCACCAGGGCGTGAACGATGCTCTGGGGATGGATGAGGATGCCGAGCTCGCCGGGCTCGAGATCGAACAGGGCCCGGGCCTCAATGAGCTCCAGCCCCTTGTTCATGAGGGTGGCCGAATCGACGGTCACTTTGCGGCCCATCCTCCACCGCGGATGGGCCAAGGCCTCGGCGACCGACTTCGTCCGGAACTCGCGGAGCGGGGTCTTGAAGAACGGGCCGCCCGAGGCGGTCAGGATCACCTTTTTCACATGGGGCCGGTTCCCGCCGGTCAGGCACTGGAACACGCCGGAATGCTCGGAGTCCACGGGCACGATCACGGCCCCGGAGGCCGCCGCGGCTTTGCGGAGCAGAGATCCGGCCACGACCATGGATTCCTTGTTCGCCAGGGCGACGATCTTCCCGGCCCGGACCGCGGCCAGGGTGGGCCTCAGTCCGGCGATCCCCGTGATGGCCGAGACGACGACGGTGCTCTCCGGACCGCCCCCGATTTCCACGGCTCCCTCGAGGCCGGCCAGGACCTTAAGCCCCCGGATTCCGATGCCCCGGCGGAACGAGGCCGCGTCCTCGGGCCGGTCCAGGGAGACGATCCGGGGCCGGAACTCGCGGACCTGCTCCGCGAGGAGCCGGGAATTCGCGCCCGCGGCCAGGGCCGCGACCCGGAATTCCCCGGGATGGCGCCGGATGACGTCGAGCGTGTTCCGGCCGATCGTGCCGGTGGATCCGAGGATGGCGACGCTCTTCATCCGGGGCTATTTCCAGAAGGACAGGATGTAGAAATAGAAGGCCGGCCCCGCCAGGATGAGGCTGTCGACGCGGTCCAGGAAGCCGCCGTGGCCGGGCAGGAGGTTGGAGGAATCCTTGACCCCGACCGCCCGCTTGAACAGCGACTCGAGAGGATCGCTCATCTGGGCCACGGCGTGGATGACGAGCGCGCAAAGGACGGCTTGGCCGAGGGGGACGGACTTGAGGATCAGCTGCTGGGCCGCCGCGGCGCCGAGTCCCGCCAGGACCAGCCCGCCGGCGCAGCCCTCCCAGGTCTTTCGGGGGCTCACAAGGGGGGACATCGGGTGCTTTCCGAGGAGCTTGCCGAACAAGTATGCTCCGGTGTCGCCGATGAAGATGACGGCGAAGAAGAAATACAAATAAGACGGCCCCTTTTCGACACGGAGGAGATAGATGAAATTCAGGGTAAATCCGACATAGAGAGCGCCGAAGGCCGTGATCGCCATCGATCCCGGGACGGCCATGATCCGCTCCAGGGTCCGGGCATAGGCCAGGTAATACGCTCCGAGAAGGAAAAGGACCCCGAAGAGAGTCAGGGAGAGAGGCACGGTCCGGAAATAGAACGAGGCGCTCAGGAGAAAAGCCGCGGCGATCCCGGCCGCCCGCTGGGGTTGGAGCCTCTTCCTCCGGGCGAGGTTATAGAATTCGACGAGGGCGAGGACGACGACCCCCTGGAGGACGAGGAAGAACACCGTCGGGGGGGCCCACTGGATCGCGGCAAAGAGGAGGGCCAGCAGGACGATCGCGGTCGGAGTTCTCTGGACCAGGCTCATGAAGGCGGCCGGACGTCGCCGAACCGTCGCTCCCGCTTCTGGTAATCGGCGATGGCTTGAAGGAAATGGAATTTGCGGAACTCGGGCCAGAACACCGGCGTGATCCAGATCTCGGCGTAGGCGATCTGCCACAACAGGAAATTGGAGATCCGGCGCTCGCCGCTCGTCCGGATCAGGAGGTCGGGATCGGGGAGGCCCGCGGTGTAGAGGCGGCGCGAAATGGCCTCCTCATCCACCGCCCCGGGATTGGTGATCCCATCGGCGAGAATGCCTTTCACGGCATCGACGATTTCGGCCCGGCCGCCGTAGTTCAAGGCGACGCAGAACCGCATCCGCCGGTTGTCCCGCGTGATCCGCTCCACGCGGTCGAGCTCCCGGCGCGCCTTCGCCGGCAGCCCGTCCTTGCGGCCGAGGACGGTCAGTCGGATGTCGTTCTCGATGAGGATTTTGTCCTCCTTCTTGAGGAAGTCGACCATCAGCCGGAACAGGGTCGAAACTTCCCGCTGGGGACGCTTCCAGTTCTCCGAGGAGAAGGCAAACAGGGTCAGGACCTTGATCCCGGTCCGGGCGGCCGTTTCCACGATCTCACGGACGGACTCGATCGCCGCCCGGTGACCTTCGGTCCGGGGCAGATTCCGGGCTTTCGCCCAGCGGCCGTTGCCGTCCATGATGACGGCCACGTGCTGCGGAAGCCGGGTGCGGTCGATCTCCCGGGCCAGGCGCTCTTCGTCGCTTCCCGGCGCGAGAAACCCCTCTAAATCCTTGAACATGCGGACATTATACGGGTTTTCTCCTCCAATAGTCAAAACGGCGGGAAACCCCTTTCCAGAGCTCTCCAAATTTGATAAACTAAATAAGTTAGATATAGAAAAAAGAGGACATCCATGTGCCTGGGAATACCATCGAAAGTGATCGAGGTCGACCCCGCCTTTCAAACCGGCCGGATCGACTACCTCGGGACCAAGATCAAGACGAATTTCGCTCTTCTCGACGACGTGAAGATCGGCGACTGGGTGATCGTCCACGCCGGCTTCGCCATCTCCCGCCTCGACGAAGCGGATGCCCTGGAGACGCTGGATATGCTCCGCGAAATGGCGGAAAAAAGCTGAGCGGCGGCTATGCGCCCCATGAACGGATTCCGGGATAAAAGGGTCATCGCCGCGCTTCTCGAGAAAATTGCCGAGCGCCGGCGCGGCCTGACGTCCCCCGTCCGGATCATGGAGGTCTGCGGCACGCATACCATGACCATCCATCGCCACGGCCTCAAGGGCCTGCTCGAGGCCGCGGGCGTGGAGATGGTCTCCGGGCCCGGCTGTCCGGTCTGCATCACGCCCAACGAGATCCACGAGGCCGCCCTCGGCCTGGTCACGGGGCGCGAGAACACGGTCCTCGCCACGTTCGGCGACATGACCCGGGTCCCGACCCGCCGCGGGTCGCTCCAGGCCGCCGTCCCGGCCCGCGGGTCGGAGGTGAAGGTCGTCTACTCTCCCGAGGAGTCGATCGCCCTGGCCCGGAAGAGCCCGGGAAAAGACGTCGTGTTCTTCGGGGTCGGCTTCGAGACGACCATCCCCTCGATCGCCTTCATGGCCAAGTCGGCCGCGGCGGAGCGCTTGGCGAATTATTCCATCCTGTCCGCGCTGTGGCTGATCCCTCCCCCGCTCAAGGCCATCCTCGAATCGGGCGAGGTTCGGATCTCGGGCTTCCTCTATCCCGGCCACGTGAGCGCCATCATCGGCACGGCGCCCTACGAATTCATAGCCCGCGACCACGGCTTCCCCGGGGCCGTCGCCGGCTTCGAGCCCGGCGATATCCTCCTCGGAATCCTGTCGGTTCTGGACCAGATCCGCGAGGGAAAACCGCGGGTCGCCAACGAATATACTCGGGTCGTGCGGCAGGACGGAAACCCGGTCGCCCGGGCCCTGATGGCCGAGATGCTCGAGCCCATGGACGCGTGCTGGCGGGGGCTCGGCGTCATCCCGGCGAGCGGCTTGAAGCTGAAGCCCGCCCTTGCCGCCTTCGATGCGGAGTCCAAATACGGGCTGCGGATCGAACCCCGATCGGCCGACCTCCCCGGCTGCCGTTGCGGTGACGTGCTGCGGGGCCTCATCGCCCCGCCGGAGTGCCCGCTGTTTAGCCGGACGTGCAAGCCCGACTCCCCCTACGGGCCATGCATGGTCTCGTTCGAGGGCGCCTGTCTGGTTTATCACAAGTACGGAGCCCCCCGCCCGTGAGCCGGATCAGCCTGGAGCTCGGAAGCGGCGGCAAATCGATGCGCGATTTCATCGCGGGCAAGATCCTGCCCGCCTTCGGAAATCGCGAGCTGGCGGGGCTCCTGGACGCCTCCCATCTCCCCGGCGGGATCGCGTTCACGACCGACAGCTATGTCGTCGACCCGATCTTCTTCCCCGGCGGCGACATCGGCAAGCTGGCGGTCAACGGCACGGTCAACGATCTGGTCGTCTCCGGCGCAGCGCCCCGTTTTCTTTCCCTGGGGCTCATCCTGGAAGAGGGCCTGGAGGAAGCCGACCTCGACCGGATCCTCCGCTCAATCCGGACGGCGGCGGCCGCGGCGGGAGTCCGGATCGTCACCGGCGACACCAAGGTCGTTCGCCAAGGCCAGGGCGACAAGATCTACATCAACACCTCCGGCATCGGCAAGGTCGTGGCCGTGCCGCGGCCCCGGAGCGTCCGGCCGGGCGATCGGATCATCCTAACCGGAACGCTCGGCGAGCACAGCCTGGCCATCCTGACGGCCCGGGGCGATTTCGGCATTGAAGCCCCTGTTCGGAGTGACTGCGCCCCCCTGATTTTCCTCCTCCCTTTCTGGAAATCAGGCGTCCTCTGGATGCGGGACATCACCCGGGGCGGCCTGGCCACAATCCTCACCGAGCTGGCCGAACAAGCCCCCCATCCCTTGATCATCGAAGAGGAGAGCATCCCGCTCTCCAGGGCCGTCCGCGCGGCGGCGGACCTTCTGGGCATCGATCCGCTGTATCTGGCCTGCGAAGGCCGGGCGGTGGCGGTCGTCCCCGAGAAAAAAGCGGCCGCGGTCCTGGCCGGGATCAGGAAGCATCCGCTTGGAAGAAGGGCGGCCATTATCGGCCGGGTGGACGGCACGACCGGACGGCCGGGCGAGCTCTTGCTCCGGACGGCGTCGGGGGGATTGCGGCTGCTCGAGCCCCTGACGTCGGAGCTGCTGCCCCGAATCTGCTAGCGGCAGGGGCCCCGGGCCTTGCCCGGGGATCCATTCCGCAGTACTCGCTCGCGCCTACAATCGCGAGCGAGTGTTAGCGGTAAAAGCCCCAGGCGCCCAGCCCTATCTTCGGCCGATCGAGAAATATTCGAGCCCCTGGGCGCTGACCGCCGCAGGATCGAACATATTCCGACCGTCGACCAGGATAGGGTTGACCATGAGGTCGCGGATCCGGGCCAGGTCGAGTTCGGCGTATTCTTTCCACTCCGTACAGCAGAGGAGCGCGTTCGCCCCTTCGGCCGCCTGATAGGGCGAGGAGCAGTAGACGGTCCGGACGCCGTCTTCGGGGAAGAACTCCCTCATGTTGTCGCCGGCCTTGGGATCGTGGAGCCGGACGCAGGCTCCCTCGTCGAGCAGGGCCTGGATGATTCTGATGCTGGGCGCCGCTCGGACATCGTCGGTCTCGGGCTTGAAGGCCAGGCCGAGCACCCCGACCTTCTTGTCCTTGAGGATCCAGAGGGCGCTCTTAAGCTTGTCGATAAAGATCCGAGCCCGCCCCTGATTCACCCGTTCGGTCTCCTTGAGCAGGCTCATGTCCACGCCCAGATCGTCGCCGATCCTGATCAGCGCCCGGATGTCCTTCGGAAAGCACGATCCGCCGAAGCCGATCCCGGCTTTCAAGAACCGGGGCCCGATCCGAGGATCGAGGCCCATGCCTTTCGCCACAAGCTCGACATCGGCCTCGGTCCGCTCGCAGAGGTTGGCCATGAGGTTGATGTAGGAAATCTTCATGGAGAGGAAGGAGTTGGAGGCGTGCTTGATGAGCTCGGCGGTGTCGATGTTCGTCACCAGGATCCGGTCCTTGAACCGGTCATAGATCCGGAACATGAGATCCCGGGCCCGGTCGGTCTCGACGCCGATAATGATCCGGTCGGGCTCGAGGAAATCCGGCACGGCCGCGCCCTCACGCAGGAACTCCGGATTGGAGGCCACGTCGAACTCCGCCCCGGTCTTGTTATAGAGCGAGATCGTCCGCTTGATCCGGACCGAGGTCTTGACCGGGACCGTGCTCTTCTCGACGACGACCTTGTAGCCGTTCAGGTTCTCGGCGATCAGCCGCGAGACTTCCTCGATCTGGGACATGTCGGCGCTGCCGTCGTCGCCCTGGGGCGTCCCGACGCAGACGAAGATGACGTCGGCCGCCTGGACCGTGGCGGCCAGGTCCGTGCTGAACGAGAGGGTCCCCTTTCGGAGGTTGGACTCGAGGAGCTCGTCGAGGCCGGGCTCGTAAATCGGGATTCTGCCCCGGCGGATGGCCTCGATCTTGGCGGCCACTTTGTCGGCTCCGACGACGGAATGCCCGAATTCGGAGAGGCCGGCGGCCGTCACGAGGCCGACGTAGCCGGTTCCGAGGACTGCGATTTTCATGCGGGGTTCTCCTTGGCCTTGAACCAGGCGATCGTCATCTCCAGGCCGCGGCGGAAATCATAGAGCGGCCTGAAGTTCAGCCGGTCGCGGGCGTGCTCGATGTCCCCCGCGGAGCGGAGGATGTCCCCGGCCCGGGGCGGCTCGTAGGTCGGCTCGAGCGACGAGCCCAAGACCTCGTTGATCGTCCGGACGAGAGCATTGATCGTCAGGCTGCCTTCCGAGGCGATGTTGAAGACGTCGCCCGTGACGCCCGGAGTTTCCGCGGCCAGGATGTTGGCCTGGGCGATGTCCAGGACGAAGACGAAGTCGCGGGTCTGCTCGCCGTCGCCGTAGACGACCGGGCGCTCGCCGGCGACCATCCGCGAGATGAAGATCGGCACGGCCGCCGCGTACTGGGACTTGGGGTCCTGGCGCGGCCCGTAGACGTTGAAGTAGCGGAGGCAGACCGTCGACAGCCCGTAGATCTTGCTGAACGACTGGCACGTCTTCTCGCCGAGGAGCTTGCTCAGGGCGTAAGGCGAGAGCGGCACGCCGGCCATCGATTCGCGCTTGGGAAGCTCCGGGTTGTCGCCGTAGACCGAAGTGGAGGAGGCGAAGACGAGCCGCTTCGCCCCGGCGTCCCTGGCCGCCCAGAGGACGTTCAACGTGCCGGTGACGTTGATCTCGTTGGTCAGGAAGGGGTTCTCGACCGAGAGCGGCACGGAGGCGAGCGCCGCCAGGTGGAAGACGTAGTCCACGCCTTCGCACGCCTTGCGGCAGGCCGCGATGTCGCGGATGTCGCCCTCGTGGAGCTCGATCCGGTCCCGGAAGGAAGCCAGGTTCTCGGGCTTCCCCGTGGAGAAGTTGTCGAGAACCCGGACCGCGTATCCGCAGCCCAGGAGCTGTTCGCTCAAATGCGAGCCGATGAAGCCCGCGCCGCCGGTCACCAGGCAGGATTTCATGGGCGTTCCCCCCTCGACTTCCTATCTTACTCCAAAAAGCCGAGCTCTTTCATCCGGGAAAGGACCCGGTCGACGCTCCGGTCGAGGGGCTCCTTGTCGGTTTCCAGGACGAGATCGGGCCGGAGCGGCTCCTCGTAGGGATCGGAAACGCCGGTGAAGCCCTTGATCTCTCCCGCCCGGGCCTTCCCGTACATGCCCTTCACGTCCCGTTCGATGCAGACCTCGAGCGGGCATTTGACGTAGACTTCGAGGAAGGAACCGACCGTACGGCGGGCGCGGTCCCTCATCTCACGGTAGGGCGAGACGAACGAGCAGAGGACGAAGATCTCGTTCCGGGTCAGGAGCTTGGCGACGAAGGCCACGCGGCGGATGTTCTCCTCGCGGTCGGCCCGGGAGAAGCCCAAGTCGCGGGTCAGGTCCTGCCGGACGATGTCCCCGTCGAGGCGCTCGGCGCGATAGCCGCGGTCCTTCAGGAACTCGTAGAGGCGGTCGGCGATGGCCGACTTGCCCGAGCTCGGCAAGCCGGTGAACCACAGCGTCACGCCCTTCTGATCATGCTCGCACATAATATCTCCTTGGGGTCAGGTCTTGACACTCAACAAATCGTACGCATTCGTCAAGGTGAAGGGCTAAGACCTGCCCCCGGCCTTTGACCCCAGGACTTTGCCGCGCATATCCGCGGGCACGGGCAGGCCCATGGCCGCGAGGACGGTGGGGGCCACGTCGGTGATGTCGATGTCGAGACGCCGGCTTTCCTTCCGGCGCGGGTCGTAGAGGATATACATCCCCTCCTGGGCGTGCACGGCGTCGTCCGGCCCCGTGTCGTTCTCGGCGAGGTAGAGCGTGCCGTAACCCAACGTCCCCGCCGACCGCCAATACAGGTCGTCGAAATAGACCATGAGGTCCGGATAGTCGCCCCGGACCTCGGCAAAGTACTCATTGGGCTTGATGACCCGGGTCGCCCACGCCTCGCCGTTCGGCCCCCGGATGGCCATCAGGCGCTCGATCATCGCTTCCCGCTCCTTCTCGTAGTCCTCGGGCTTGATGATGCCCTGCGGCTCGCGGCCTTCGACGTTGAAGAACAGGCGGGCGTAGTATCCGCCCCACCCCCAGACCTTGGTTTTCGGCCAATCGACGGGCGTCTTCTCGATGTTCGCCCCCCGCCTGGGCTCTTCCTTGAGGACGAGGTCGCCCTCGCGGATCAGCCACTCGTTGATGCAGAACGCGCCCTTCATCCGCTTGGCCCCGTGGTCGGAGATCACCAGGACCACGGTCTCCTCGCCGACCCGGGCCAGAAGCTCGCCGATTCGCCCGTCCAGATACTTGTAATAGTCCAAGATCGCGGTCTCGTACTTGTTCCCCGGCTCGTAGAGGTGATGCTCCTTATCCATGTATTTCCAGAAGGCGTGCTGGATGCGGTCCACGCCGATCTCGACGAACATGAAGAAATCCCAGGGGCGGGTGTCCATCAAGTAGCCGATGACGTCGAACCGCTTGGCCGTCATCGCATAGATCTCCTTGAGAATTTCGTCCCGATCCTCGGTCCGGAAGACCACGTCGAACCGGTAGGGCCCGAATTTCGCCTCGATCTCCGCTCGCAGCTCCTTGGGATAGGTGTATTCCTTTTCCTGGTCGGGAGTGATGAAGCACGAGATGAGCTCCCCCGGCACGCGCCGCGGCGGGTAGCTCGGGGGAATGCTCACCAGGCAGCTCCGCCCGCCGTGGTCGCCGACCACGTCCCAGATCGCCCGCTCCTTGAACGCCTGCGAAGTGGCGATCCACATCTTGTCGTAGCTGTACCCCGTCCGGTGCCGGAACCCGTACAGGCCCAGGCGGCCGGGATCCTTGCCGGTGGTCATCACCATCCAGGCCGGGATCGTGATCGGGGGGTCGGAGCTCCGCATCTTGCCGTGCAGCCCGCCTTCGATCAGGCGGGCGAGAACGGGGAATTCGGCCCGGCGGTCGATGACGATTTCCGACGGGGCCGAGTCGAGCCCGATGATCAGGAATCTGCGGTCCATGGCGATCCTTCGCTCAGTCGATGTAGCCCAGCGCCTTCAGGCGATCCTTGACCTTCTCCTCATCTTCCTTGCTGAGGACCTCGGGCTCGGCCTCGGCTTTCAAGAGCGCTTCCCCCACGACCTTGGCCACGTAGCTCGCGACCGAGGAGACTTCGGTGCCGCGGATCGTATCCTCAACCTTCTTGTAAAGGGCGGTGGGGATTGAAATCGTCGTGAATTCTTTGTCCATGTTGTTCTCCGGATGCCGCTCGGACGGCCGAAAGGAAAACGTATTTATACCCCACATTCTCCTTGTTTTCAACCGGAAAGCCGCCCCCCTCGGGGCTCGCGGGCTACTGTTTCGCAGGGAAAATGCGCGCGGCCCGCAGCTTTTTCACGATGGCCTCCGCGGCCGCGTCGATTCCCGTCCGGGCGGGCTCGACCCGGAGAACGGGCCGGACGGGCGGCTCGTAGGGGATGTCGATACCGGCCAGATTCCGGATCTTCCCCTGGCGGGCCTTGCGATAGAGGCCCGCTTTGTCATGTTCTTCGCACCATTCGATCGGAGCGTCCACGTGGACTTCCAGGAAACGGCTCTTGCCGACGATGCCGGCCGCCTGGGCGCGGACCGAGGCCGATGGGGATACGAAGGCGCAGAGGACGATCAGGCCGGCGTCGTTCAGCATCCGGGCCGTTTCCGCGACGCGCCTCAAGTGCTCGGTGAGGCCTTCCGCGCTGAAATCCAGCTCGCGGCTCAGCCCGTGACGGACATTCTCCCCTTCGAGGACGACCGAGACCGCGCCGAGGTCGAACAGCTTGCGCTCCAGGGCGTAGGCCACTTCGGTCTTGCCGCAGCCGGCCAGCCCGGTCAGCCAGATCGTGGCGGCCTTCTGCCCGTAGCGGGAGGCCCGGTCCCGGGCGGAAACGAGCCGCCGCGGACGGCCCGCCGCCGCGCCCCTCTTTTCCGAGGCCCCGCCCATCCGCGCGGGCAGCTGGCCCGGCGGCTCGCGGTCGATGATCATCCCCGCGCCGACCGTCGTGTTGGCGATGGTGTCGATCAGGATGAAAGAGCCTGTCGCCCGGTTCTTGGTGTAGGGATCGCAAAACAGGGGCAGGTTCGAGGTGAAGACGACCCGGCCGATCTCGTTCAGGGCCAGCGTCTTCGCGGGCAGCCGATGAAGCGTATTGATATTCACCTTGTAGCGGACCTGGTCGATCCGGGCCCGGGTGAGCCGGGTCGTGTGCTTGACGAGATACGGCAAGGCGAGATCGAGGGGCTTGTCCCCCATCCAGACCACCATGGCTTCGAAGCGGCGCTCGGTCCGCGGCAGGTTGTGGCGGTGGACGAGCATTTCGCCCCGGCTGAGGTCGATCTCGTCCTCGAGGGTGAGGCAGACCGACATCGGCGGGAACGCCTCGTCCAAATTCCCGTCGTAGGTCACGATGGATTTCACCCGCGTCGTCTTCAGGGACGGCAGGGCCAGAACCTCGTCGCCCTTGCGGACGACGCCGGACGCTACGACGCCGGCGTAGCCCCGGAACCGAAGATCCGGCCGGATGACGTACTGCACCGGGAATCTAAAATCGAGCAGGTTCCGGTCGCTGCCGATATAGATGCCGTCGAGGAGCTCGAGCAGGCTTTCTCCGGCATACCAGGGCATCCTTCGGCTGCGGGTGACGACGTTGTCGCCCCGGAGGGCGCTGACCGGGATGAACCGGATGTCCACGTTCTGGAGCTTGGCGGCAAAGGCCGTGAAGTCGTCCCTGATCGCCTCGAAGACCTTTCGGTCGTAGCCGACGAGGTCCATCTTGTTCACGACGACGATGAGGTGCGGGATGCCGAGGAGTGAGGCGATGAAGGCATGGCGCCGCGTTTGGGGCAGGACGCCGTTCTGCGCGTCGATAAGGATCAGGGACAGGTTGGCCATGGATGCGCCCGTGGCCATGTTGCGGGTGTACTGCTCGTGGCCGGGCGTATCGGCGATGATGTACTTGCGCTTGGGCGTCGAGAAATAGCGGTAGGCCACGTCGATGGTGATCCCCTGCTCGCGCTCGGCCCTCAGGCCGTCGGTGAGGAGGGCGAGATCGATCTTCTCGGCCGAGGACGTGTCGCGCGACACCTTGCGGAGCGAGGCGAGCTGGTCCTCGTAGACGTTCTTCGAGTCGTGGAGCAGCCGGCCGATGAGAGTGGACTTGCCGTCGTCGATGCTCCCGGCCGTGGAGAAGCGGAGGAGGTCCTTCTTCTCGTTCTCCTTCAGAAACGCGGCGATCGACGGCATCAGAAATACCCTTCCCGCTTCTTGATCTCCATCGAGCCCTCGGCGTCGTGGTCGATGACCCGGGTCGAGCGCTCCGAGACGCGCACGGTCATCATCTCGGCGATGATGTCGGGCACGGTCTTGGCGGTGGAGCGGACGGCCCCAGTGCAGGGATAGCAACCCAGCGTCCGGAACCGGCTCATGATCTTGCGCGGCTTTTCGCCGTCCTTGAGCGGGATCGGCCCGTCGAGCGGGATGAGCTGGCCGTCGCGGACGATCATGTCCCGCTTCTCGGCGAAATACATGGGCACGACCGGGATGTTCTCCAGGTAAATGTACTGCCAGACGTCGAGCTCGGTCCAGTTGGACAGGGGGAAGACGCGGATGGACTCGCCCTTGTTCACCTTGGCGTTGTAGATGTTCCAGAGCTCGGGCCGCTGGTTCTTGGGATCCCACTGCCCGAGCTCATCGCGGAAGGAGAACACCCGTTCCTTGGCGCGCGACTTCTCCTCCTCGCGGCGGGCCCCGCCGAAGGCGGCGTCGAACCGGTGCTCGCGGATGGAGTCGACCAAGGCCTGCGTTTTGAGGATGGCGCAGCATTTCTGGGTGCCCAGGCAGAAGGGGTTTGCGATCCCGGCCTGAGCGTGCTTATAGACGATCAGGTCGGCCCCGATCTTCTTGACGAATTTATCCCGGAACTCATACATTTCCCTGAACTTGTAGCCGGTATCGACATGCATCAGGGGAAACGGGAACTTGCCGGGATAAAAGGCCTTCTGGGCCAGGCGGACCATGCAGGACGAGTCCTTGCCCACGGAATAGAGCATGACCGGCCGCTCGAACTCGGCCGCGACCTCGCGCATGATGTGGATGCTCTCGGCCTCGAGCTGGCGGAGATGGGTCAGGGAATACTTTTTCACGGATTTCTCGAGCTTCGGGCTTGGCTTCATGATCCCATGCCGGATGGACTCAGACTATAGCCGCTAGCCTGGAACCTGTCAAGAATAAGGGTCGTTGCGAGCCCCGCGCGGAAAAAGGTAGCATGATAGCG
>PLMN01000015.1 GCA_003141555.1 Candidatus Aminicenantota bacterium | reverse complement strand
CATCTTATGATTAGACAGCCGTGAATATGAATATGAATAAAGTCGGAGGCGCGTTGGGCAATAGCGCCGACAAATTCCCCCTCTTTTATTATGGGGACAAGGGGGCCACATGCCGTTAAAACTCAATCGTGATTGGCACGCGAAACACCAAATGCCGAAGAATCCCACTCTCGCCGAGCACGTCGCCTGGCACTGCGAGCACGCGAAGCATTGCGCCTGCCGTCCGGCCCCCGCGAACCTCGCGGAAGCCATGTCCCAACGCGGGAAAAAGGGCTCCGTAAGGAAGGCTTCGCTTATCTTCGCCATCCTCCTCGCGTTGAGCGTTACCCTCACCGCCCGACCCGGGACGGACGATCTGGCCAAACTCAAGGGGTTCGAGCCTTTCGTCAAGGCCACCCTTGCCGAGTTCAAGGTGCCGGGCGTTGCGATTGGCATCGTCAAGGACGGGAAGGTCCTCTATGGCCAGGGATTCGGATTCCGGGACATCCGGGCGGGCCTCAAAGTCACGCCCCATACGCTCTTCGGCATCGGCTCCTGCAGCAAGGCGTTCACCGCGGTGACGATGGGAATTCTCATCGACGAGGGGAAGCTCGAATGGGGGAAGCCGGTCCGGGACTACCTGCCGTCGTTCCAGCTTTCGGATCCGCTCGCCACGGAGATGATGACCCCGCGCGACCTCGTCCTCCATAGGACGGGCCTGCCCCGCCACGATAAGGTCTGGTACAAGTCGCCCTTGTCGCGGAAGGAGCTTTTCGACAGGCTCCGCTATCTCGATTTCAGCCGGGGCATCCGGGACGTCTATCAATACAACAACCTGATGTTCATGACGGCCGGCCTCCTGGTCGAGGCCGTCGCCGGCCAGCCCTGGGAGGATTTCGCCCGGCGCCGCATCCTCGAGCCCCTGGGAATGTCCGAGACGAATTTCTCGGTCGAGGATTCCCGGAAATCGGCGGATTTCGCCAACCCTTATCAAACGGTCGCCGGGGAAGTCCAGCTCATCCCGTTCTGCAACGTGGACGCCATCGCCCCGGCTGGGGCCGTAAATTCCAACGTGTCGGACATGGCCCGCTGGGTCCTCCTCAACCTCGACAAGGGCCGCTTCGGGGAAAAGCTGGACAAGCGCCTGATCTCGGAAACCGTCCTCGGGCAGATCCACACTCCCCAGATCATGATCCCCGAGGAACGGAAATATGATGAGCTTTTCTTCGGCAGCTATGCTCTGGGCTGGCGGGTCAATTCCTACCGCGGCCATCTCCTCTTGTACCATGGAGGATCGATCGACGGCTTCACCGCCCTGGTCTCCATGCTCCCCAAGGACAATATCGGGCTCGTCATCCTTAACAACCTGGAGAGCGGCCCGATCAACTATATCCTGGCTTATAACATCTACGACCGGCTGCTCGGGCTCAAGCCCGTCGATTGGACCGCCCGCACCCGGGACGATTTGGCCAAAGGCAAGGAGGCCGTCGACAAAGCGAAGGCGGACCGGGAGAAGGAGCGCAAGCCGGGCACCGTGCCGACCCATCCGCTCAAAAACTATGCCGGGGACTTCGAGCACCCGGCTTATGGCCGTATCTCCGTCCGCTCGGAGGGAGACAGGCTCGCCGCCGATTTCCATGGCCTGATCTACAATTTGAAGCATTTTCACTATGACACCTTCGAGCTCCAGAACGACCTGGCGAGCATCGACGCGCCCCTGATGTTTCTCATGGACGCCAAAGGCGACATCGGGAGCCTGACGATCCGGCTCGAGCCGGCGGTCAAGGAGATCGTGTTCGCGCGCGTCGTTCCCAAAGCGGCCGAGAAGAAGTGAGGCGGGGGTGCGGGCCTAAGCAGCCGCCCCTGCCCTGGCTGACGCGGGAGGGCCGGGCCAGAGCCCGGTCGCCGCGTTGACCCCGCTTCGCTTTTCTGGTATTTTAGCCTTATTCATTTCCGTTTTTTTCGTGCCGGAGAGATGTCCGAGTGGCTTAAGGAGCGCGCTTGGAAAGCGCGTGTGCGCCGCAAGGTGTACCGCGGGTTCGAATCCCGCTCTCTCCGCCATCCTCTTCCTAAGGAGGCGGCCTCATGAACGCCAAAAATTACATCGCCATCGAGGATAAGTACGGCGCGCACAACTACCATCCCCTCGACGTGGTCATCGACAAAGCCAAGGGCATCTGGGTCTGGGACGTTGAGGGGCGCAGGTACCTCGACTTCCTGAGCTCCTATTCAGCCGTGAACCAGGGGCATTGCCATCCCCGGATCGTCAAGGCCCTGAAGGCCCAGGCGGGACGGGTCACCCTGACGTCCCGCGCCTTCCGTAACGACCAATGGCCTCTTCTGGCCAAGGAAATCTGCACGCTGACGGGCTACGACATGATCCTCCCCATGAATTCGGGGGCCGAGGCCGTCGAGACGGCGATCAAGACCGCCCGGAAATGGGCCTGCCAGAAGAAAGGGCTCGCCCAGGACACGGCCGAGATCATCGCCTGCCGGAACAATTTCCATGGGCGGACGGTGTCCATCATCAGCTTCTCGACCGAGCCTCTTTACCGCAGGGACTTCGGGCCGTTCACGCCCGGCTTCAAGGTCATTCCTTTCGGCGATGCCGAGGCCCTGGAGCGGGCGATCACGCCCCGGACGGCCGCCTTCCTCGTCGAACCCTGCCAGGCCGAGGCCGGCATCCTAATCCCGGCCCCCGGATACCTGAAGAAAGTCCGCGAGATCTGCGACAAGCACGGAGTCCTGTTCATCGCCGATGAAATCCAGACCGGGCTGGGCCGGACGGGCAAGCTCTTCGCCTACGAATACGAGGGCATCAAGCCGGACATGGTCATCGTCGGCAAGTCGCTCGGCGGCGGCTGCTATCCGATTTCGGCCGTCCTGGCCGATGAACCCGTGTTGGGCGTCTACAAGCCGGGCGAGCACGGCTCGACGTTCGGCGGAAACCCGTTGGCCTGCGCCGTGGCGCGTGAGTCGCTCCGGGTCATCCGCGACGAAAAGCTCGTCCAAAATGCCGCCCGTCAGGGGAAGTATTTCATCAAGAAGCTCAAGACCATCCGGAGCCGGCACATCAAGGAGATCCGGGGGATGGGCCTCCTGATCGGGGTCGAACTCTTCCCCGAAGCCGGCGGCGCCCGCCGCTTCTGCGAAGCGCTGAAGGACGCCGGCCTGCTCTGCAAGGAAACGCACGACAACGTCATCCGCTTCGCCCCGCCTCTCATCATCACCCCGAAGGATCTCGATTGGGCTTTCGACCGGATCAAAGGCGTATTCGCTGCGGAGGAGTACTCATGAGAAAAGGTTACAGATCCCTTCCCGCGGACAACGGCCTGGGTCGCCGCGATTTCTTCAAGGCGGGAGGCGCCGTCGGCGCCGGGCTCGTCCTCGGCGGGCGGACGCTTTCCGCGTTTGCCGGATCGCCCCAAAGCCAGGCCGCGCCCGCCCCGAAGACGTCCGTCCGTCCCAAGACCAATATCGAGGATGCCTTGAAGGTTCCCAGGACCGCGCACTCGCTGCCCGGCCCGTTCCCCGGCAAGGTCGTCGAGGTCAACGATCCAAAGGCCATGCCCGACGGCAAACCCGAGGCCAAGGTCATCGCGGCCCTGTTCGAAAAGGGGCTGACTCGCTTGACGGACGCGAGCTTCAAGGCGAGCTTCGGCCTATTCTTCAATGCCGGCGACGTGGTCGGCATCAAGGTCAACCCGGTCGGGCCGGGGCTCATCAGCACCCGCCTCGAGCTGGTGGACGCGGTCATCGCCTGGCTCGAGTCCGGCGGGCTTCCCCGGAAGAACGTCGTGATTTGGGATCGGTTCGATTACATGCTCAAGGATGCGGGATTCACTCCCGAGCGTTTCCCGGGGGTCGGCATCGAAGGTCTCCAGACGATGGACGAGGCCGCCCAGGAAGGGAAGACGCAGGACAACAGCCATTGGCTGGCCAAGGACGGCACCCATGTCAGCGCCCCGAACTTCGACCAGGGCGTCTTTTACTGGGCCGACGTCGAGGGGCCCAAGGACCTGGCCTATCTGAACCAGCACGTGTTCAACGGCAAATATTCCTATTTCGGCAAGCTCCTGACCCAGAGGCTGACCAAGATCATCAATATCCCCGTCTTCAAGAATACGGGCAACGCGATCTCCATGGCCACCAAGAACATCGGCTACGGCGCGGTCTGCAACACGAACCGGCTCCACGGAACGCTTTTTCTCGACGTCTGCGTCGAGGTCCCGGCCTTCCCTGTCATCCGGGACAAGATGGTCCTTAATATCACCGACGCCCTGCGGGCCCAATACGACGGCGGGCCGGCCGAGAATGCCAAATTCGCTTATCTTCACAACTCGATATTCTTCGCTACGGACCCCTTCGCCCTGGACATGGTCTGCCATAAACTTCTGGTCGAGAAGCGGAAAAGCATGGGCGTCGCGGTGAACGAGAACCCGCGCTTCACGGAATACCTGCGCTACGCGGAACGCCTCGGGCTCGGCGCGGTCAGCGCCCCGAAGCTGGCTCATCTCAAGGCATAGTCCCAAAGGGGAGCGGTTTAATCGTTCCGTCAAATTGAAGATATACAGAGTCCGGAGTTTGGTTCCTTTTTGTTGCCTTCTCGTTGTCTTTTGTATCGAACACGCTTTAGGAGCCGACATCAAGCTCCCCGGCGACGGCTTCGCGCCCGGATGGAAGACCGGCGGGGCGCCGCGGACGTTCCTCAAGGCCGACCTGTTCAACCACATCGACGGAGGAGCGGAGCTGTTCCTCGAATTCGGATTCGAGAACGTCATCGTCCAACACTATGTCCGGGGGAAAGCCGAGCTCGCCCTCGAAGCCTATGAGATGGAAGGAGCCGAAGCGGCCTTGGGTGTTTATCTCATGAAATGCGGCCGGGAAACGCCGCTGCCCGGAATCCCGACCCGCAATTCGAGCGAAGCCGCTCAATTCACGATCCTCAAGGGGCGTTACTTCATCCTGATCGACAACCCCGACGGGGATAAGGCGCTTGTCCCGGCGATGACAGCGCTGGCCGCGACGCTCCTCGAGAAAATCCCGGCCTTTTCCGCCGACGCACGCCTCTTTGATCTCCTGCCGAAGGAAAAACGCCTCGCCGGCTCGGAGCGCCTCCTGCGCGGACCGTTCGGCCTGCAACCTTATTATACGTTCGGGGAAGGGGACATTCTCGGCCTGAAGGGAAGGATCTTCGCCGTCCTGGCGAATTATGAAGAGCCTCAGGGCCAGGCGTCGACGAGGATCGTCGTTCCTTATCCCTCTCCGGCCGAGGCGCTCACGGTCTTCCGCGGCCTGAAGGCGAACCTCGATCCGTATCTCAAGATCCTCGACGCAGGGGAAACAGCCTTCAGTTTCGTGGATTTCCGGGAGCGCTATGGCCGGGTCCGCCTCTCGGGGGCGAAGCTCGACCTGGCCGTCAACCTTCCCGTCCGCCCCACCCTCTGATCGGCTCAGATCTTGCAGGCTTCGGCGGGCGTCTCCGGACCGGCCTTCTTCCGGATCGAGCGGAACATCACGATCGCCGTGTAGAAGATCACGAGGACGACCACCCATTTCAGAATCGTCAGAGGAAGAGACTTGACGATGAAGGCGGCGATCAGGACGCCTACGACCCCCAGCGCCGTCAAGCCGAACGAAGCCTTGGGATCGTACGCCGAGGTCCGGACGAAGCGGATGCTGCACCACGGCATCAGCAGGGCGCAGGAGCCCATCAAGATCGGGATGTCCTCGTCATGGATGTCTAGGAATAACAGATATCCCGGTCGGCGTCAATGACGGCGGGGGCGCCCCCTCCCGCCGATTTCGCCCAAGGGCGAAGGCGGCGAAATCGGATCGTTGCGACGCGGGCGGCCGCATTGACCGGGCAGGGCGACTTTGTTATATATCCCCGAGGCGGGTCTTCCCCGCGGGCGCGGTCCCTCGGACAAGGCCCGGAACCCGGCTTCCGGCGGGGATCGCCAGAATCAAGGAGATGGCCATGAGCTTTGAAGGCAAGGTCGTCCTGATCACGGGCGGGGCTTCGGGCATGGGCGCGGCCTCGGCCCGAAAATTCGCCGGGTCCGGGGCCAAGGTTCTCATTGTCGATCTCAACGGCGCCCTGGCAAGGTCCGTGGCCGCCGGGATCGGCGCGGGCGAGCCGATCGTGGGGGATGTCTCCGACTCCCGTTTTTGTGAGGAGGCCGTCGCGACGGCGCTGGCTCGTCATGGGAGACTGGATGTCCTCGTGAACTGCGCCGGCATCATTTTCCGGGCGGCCGCCGAGGGGACATCGGACGAGCATTGGCGGCGGGTCATGGCCGTGAATGTCGACGGCGTGTTCTTCATGAGCCGGGCGGCCGTCCCTCCCATGAAAAAGCAGGGGGGCGGGGCCATCGTGAACTTCGGCTCGATTTGGGGCGGCATCGGGGCGGCGGGCGTGGTCGCCTATTGCGCCAGCAAGGGCGCGGTTCATAATCTCACCCGGGCCATGGCCCTGGACTACGCCCGTGACGGCATCCGGGTCAACGCGGTCTGCCCGGGCGAGGTCAATACCCCGATGCTGGCATCGGGGCGGGCCGTTCCGCCGACGGCCGAGGACCTCAGGAAGCTCGGAGAAGCGGTCGTCCCGACGGGGAGGCTGGCGGATCCGGCCGAAATCGCGAACGTCGTGGTGTTCTTGGCATCGGACGAGGCGAGCTACATGACCGGCTCCCTGGTCCACGTCGACGCCGGCTACTCGGCCCGGTGATCGGGCCAGGACGAAGGACATCAGCATGAATTATCAATCCCTTGGACGATCGGGCTTGAAGATTTCGCCCCTCTGTTTGGGAACTGACAATTTCGCCAATCCCACTCCCGAGGACGAGTGCGCCCGGATGATCGACGCGGCCCTGGACGGCGGGCTCAATTTCATCGACACGGCCAACAGCTACGTCAAGGGAGAATGCGAGAGGATCATCGGCCGGGCCCTGGTCCGGAACGGCCGGCGGGACGACGTCGTCCTGGCAACCAAGGTCTTTTATCCGACGGGGCCGGGACCCAACGACCGGGGAGGCTCGCGGCGGCATATCCTGAAGTCCTGCGAGGAT
The DNA here is from genome assembly GCA_003141555.1 of Candidatus Aminicenantota bacterium. Classification (GTDB taxonomy): domain Bacteria; phylum Acidobacteriota; class Aminicenantia; order Aminicenantales; family UBA4085; genus FEN-413. Next base: position 87,309 of record PLMN01000015.1, on the reverse strand, counting down.
TCGCTCCGGCGCCTCCAGACCGACCGGATCGACCTCTATCAGACCCACCGGCCGTCGTTCGACCTCCCCGTCGAGGAGACGCTCGAGGCCCTGAGCGACCTCGTCCGGCAGGGGAAGGTCCTCTATATCGGGGGAACGACGGCGCCGGCCTGGAAAGTGGTGGAGTCCGTCCTGACGAGCGAGCTCAAGGGGTTGGCCCGTCCCATCTCGGAACAGACTCCTTACAACCTCCTTGACCGGCGGGCGGAGAACGAGCTCGTCCCCATGGCCCTGGCCTACGGCGTGGGCATCCTGCCCTGGGCCGTCTTGGGAATGGGGGTGCTCGCCGGCCGGTATCCGGACGGGCTCCGGTTCCCGTCCGATTCCCGGGCGGCTCTCCGCGGCGGCATTTACTCGGAGCGGGTGACTCCGCGGGGCGTCGAGACGGGAAAGGCGTTCGCCGAGATCGCGGGCCGGGCCGGGATTCCCCCGGCCCGGCTGGCCGTCCTCTGGGCAAAAAGCCAGCCCGGGGTGGCGGCCCCGATCATCGGTCCCAGGACCCTGGAACAGCTGCGTGATCTTCTTCCCGCAGCCGAAATGAGCCTGTCCCCGGATGTCCGTCAAGCCTGCGACGTCCTTGTCCCTCCGGGCAGCGCCGTCGCCAATTTCCACAATTCGGCGCCGTGGATGAAGATGCGGATCGAGCCCTGATATCTTTTTAAATTTCTTCATTTTGTGCTAAGATATCGCCTCCCTTTCCAGGCGTCCGGCTCCAAGCCAGCGCCTCTGAAAACCATGGAAAAGAAGTATCAGATTTACGCCCGGGAATACCGTCCCAAGACGTTCGAGGAGATGGTCGGGCAGAAGGCCGTCGTTCAGACGCTTCAGAACGCGATCCGGTCAAAGCGCATCGGCCAGGCTTATCTTTTCGCCGGGATGAGGGGCGTGGGCAAGACTACGGCCGCCCGGATTCTGGCCAAGGGACTCAATTGCCTCAACGGGGGGCCTACGCCTTCGCCCTGCAACGAATGCGATTCCTGCAAAGAAATCAACGAAGATCACTCAATCGACGTCCTCGAGATCGACGGGGCCTCGAACCGGGGCATCGACGACGTCAAGACGCTCCGGGAGAGTGTGAAATACAAGCCCATCCGGAGCCGGTATAAGGTCGTCATCATCGACGAGGTCCATATGCTCACCCGGGAGGCGTTCAACGCCCTCCTCAAGACCCTCGAGGAGCCGCCGCCCGGGACGGTTTTCATTTTCGCCACGACCGAGCTCCACAAGGTCCCGGCGACGATCCTCTCGCGCTGCCAGGTCTTCGAGTTCAAGAAAGTGTCTCCCCGGGACATCGTCGGCCGATTGAAACAGATCGCGGGCGAAAAATCCCTGACGATTTCAGCCGGCGGGCTGGCCTTGATCGCCGAGGCCTCCGAAGGCAGCCTTCGTGACGCGGTGAGCCTCCTTGACCAGGCCGTCGCATTCTGCGGCGAAACCATCGGCGACACCGAGCTCAAGGAGCTTCTCGGCACGGTCAATAAGGACCTCCTTTTCGAGTTCTCGACGGCGGTCCTCGAGGAGAAGCCCGAGCGGATCTTTTCGCTGACCGCGACCGTCCTCGAAACCGGCTACGACCTCCGGCTGTTCATGAAGGAAATCATCCAGCATTTCCGCAATATCCTGGTCGTCAAGTCCGTGCCCGCGCCCGGGGACCTGATCGTCCTGGCGAGCCCGGAAGAGCTCGCCCGCCTCAGGGCCGAGGCCGGCAAGGCGGGCGAGGAGGATCTGATCCGCTGCCTCCAAGCTCTCCAGGCCGCGGAGCCCGGCTTGAAGTTCTCCCCGCACCCCCAGATCCATTTCGAAACGACCCTGGTCAAGATTTGCCATTATCGGAAAATCGCCGCCTTGAAGGACCTGATCCTGGAGATCGAGGAACCCCAAAAGGGAGGAGGAGCGGTGAGCGAGTCTCGTCCGGCGAAGCCGGCCTGGACGCCGGCCGTCTCCCGGAAAGCCGAGCCTCCGGCGGGCTTGGGCGAGGGATTCCGGACGAGAAACGCGAACCCGCCGGCCGGGTCGGCCGAAGCGCGCCCGGGGGCCAAGGCTCCTTCGGCGCCGGATGGGCCGCGCCCCGGACGAGGGGAAAATCCGGCCTCGAAGAGCGAGGAGAAGGCCGCGCTTGAGGAGCCCGGGGTGAAGTCGTTCCTGGACAAATTCAAGGCCCGGATCATCAGCGTCGATGAATTGAAGGCCAAGGCGGATTCCGAGGAGGAATGAAATGAAGGGTTTCGGGGATATGCACAAGATGCTGAAGCAGGCCCAGGAGATGCAGGCCCGCCTTCAGAAGGAGATGGCCGAGCTCCGGGTGGAGGGTTCGAGCGGCGGGGGCATGGTCGCCGTTACGGTCGACGGCCACAAGAACGTCGTCGCCCTAAAGCTCGACCCCGAAGTCGTCAGCAAGGACGACGTGGACATGCTCCAGGACCTGATCGTGGCCGCGCTCAACGACGCGGCGGCCAAGGTCGACGAGCACCTCGCCGGCAAGCTGGGAGGCCTGGGCGCGGGCCTGAAGATTCCGGGCCTCGGCTGATGTTTGAATACGCCCAGCCCCTGAACCGGCTCATCGAGGAGCTCCGGAAGATCCCGAGCATCGGGGCCAAGACCGCCCAGCGCATCGCCTTCCACCTCCTCGGGGCGCCCGGGGACGAAGCCGAGGCCTTGGCCGAGGCCATCCGGGACATGAAAAAGAGCCTGTTCTATTGCTCGGTCTGCAACAATATCACCCATATCGACCCGTGCCACTTTTGCACGGACGGCGGCCGGAACGACGACCAGCTGTGCATCGTCGAGGAGCCGTACGACATTTCGACGCTCGAGAAGACGGGGGCGTTCCGCGGCCGTTACCATGTCCTCCTTGGCACCTTGTCGCCCCTCAAGGGCATGGGTCCGGAGGACCTCAAGCTCGACAAGCTGACCGCCCGGCTCGATGCCGGCCGCTTCCGCGAAATCATCCTGGCCACGAATCCCACGGCCGACGGCGAGACGACGGCCCATTTTCTGATCCGGGTCCTGAGAGCCTATCCGGTCGTATTCACCCGGTTGGCTATGGGCCTTCCGGTCGGCTCGGACCTCGATTTCGCCGATCAGGTTACGGTCCGAAAAGCCCTCGAGGGGCGCACGGAAATTAAGGATTAATCGCTAAAGCTAAAGAAGGAGTCCTACCATGAAATCCAACTACGAAACGGTCGACGGCAACACGGCCGCGACGCACGTCGCCTACGCGTTTTCCGAGGTGGCGGCGATCTACCCGATCACGCCCTCCTCGACCATGGGCGAGCTGGCCGACGAGTGGTCGGCCCACGGCCGCAAGAACATCTGGGGTCAGACGGTGGACGTCATCGAGATGCAGTCCGAGGGCGGCGCGTCCGGCGCGGTCCATGGCTCGCTCTCGGCGGGCGCGCTGACCACGACGTTCACCGCCTCACAAGGCTTGATGCTGATGCTGCCCAACATGCACAAGATCGCGGGCGAGATGCTGCCGACGCTCTTCCTGGTCTCGGCCCGCTCGCTGGCCTGCCAGGCGCTGTCGATCTTCGGCGACCACAGCGACGTCATGGCCGCCCGCAATACGGGCTTCGCCCTGACCTGCGCCGGTTCGGTCCAGGAGGCCCATGACCTGGCTATCGTGGCCAACCTGTCGACCCTGCGGACGCAGATCCCGTTCCTCCACTTCTTCGACGGATTCCGCACCTCGAACGTCGTGGAGAAGGTCAGGCTTTTGGATTACGAGACGCTGGCCGGCTTGTTCGAGTCCCAGTATCTCGACGCGTTCCGCCGGCGCTCGCTCAATCCCGAGCGGCCCGTCATGAAGGTCGGCCAGCAGAACCCCGACGTCTATTTCCAGGGGCGGGAGACCGTCAACAAGTACTACCTCGAAGCCCCGGCTCTCGTCCAACACTACATGGACAAGGTGGCCAAGGTCATCGGCCGGCAGTACCACCTCTTTGACTACTTCGGCGCCCCGGACGCGGACAAGGTCATCGTCATGATGGGCTCGGGCGCGGAAACGGCCGAGGAGACGATCAACTACCTGAACGCCCGGGGGCATAAGCTGGGCCTGATCAAGGTCCGCCTCTATCGGCCCTTCGACATCGCCGCCCTGAACGCCGCGCTGCCGAGGACGGCCAAGAAGGTCGCCGTTCTCGACCGGACCAAGGAGCCCGGCGCGATCGGCGAGCCGCTCTACCTCGACGTCGCCCTGGCCCTCGCCGGCCGCGGCCTGACGATCATCGGCGGCCGCTATGGCCTGTCCTCCAAAGACTTCACCCCGGCCCAGGTCAAGGCCGTTTACGACCATCTCGACGGCAAGGCCTTCCACGGCTTCACCGTCGGCATCACGGACGACGTCACGCACATGTCGATTCCCGTCGGTCCGGTCCTCGACACCGAGCCCGCCGGGACCATCCGCTGCAAATTCTGGGGCTACGGTTCGGACGGCACGGTCGGGGCCAACAAGAACTCGATCAAGATTATCGCCGACCATACCGACATGTTCGGACAGGGTTATTTCCAGTACGATTCCAAGAAGTCCGGCGGCATCACGATCTCCCACCTCCGCTTCGGGAAGCAGCCCATCCAGTCGCAGTATTTCCTCAACACCGTCGACTTCGTCGCCCTCCACAAGCCGTCTTACATCGGCCGGCTCGACATCCTGGAGGGCATCCGCGAGGGCGGGACGTTTCTGATCAACTCCAATTGGAAGGCCTCGGAGGTCTTCGAGAACCTGACTGAGGACATGCAGCGGACGATCATCGACAAGAAGATCAAGGTCTACAACATCGACGCGGTCAAGATCGCCGCCGATTTGGGCCTGGGCAACCGCATCAACTCGATCATGCAGGCCTGCTTCTTCAAGATCTCGGGAGTCCTGCCGGAAACGGAGGCCATCTCCCTCATCAAAAAGGCCATCGAGAAGACGTACGGACGGAAGGGCAAGGAGGTCGTTCAGATGAACTGGGACGCCGTGGACCGCTCCTCCGAAGGCCTCGAGGAGGTCCCCGTCCCGAAAGCGATCACCAAGTCCGCCCCTGTCGTCAAGCTCGTGCCGGACGACGCCGACGAGTTCGCCAAGTCGGTCATCGAACCGGTCACCCGGTTCAAGGGCGACCTCCTCCCGGTTTCGAAGATGAGCTTCGATGGGACGATCCCCACGGCCACCGCCCGGTTGGAGAAGCGGGGCATCGCCATCGACGTCCCCGCCTGGATCCCGGAGAACTGCATCCAGTGCAACCAGTGCGCCATGATCTGCCCCCACGCCGCGGTCCGGCCCAAGCAGATCGCGCCCGAGGACCTGAAAGGAGCCCCCGAGGGATTCGCCACGCTCAAGTCCAACTCCAAGAACGACCGCAACCTCCAGTACCGGCTCCAGGTCTATATCGAGGACTGCGTGGGCTGCGAGAACTGCGTCGAGGTCTGCCCCTCCAAGGTCAAGGCTCTCAAGATGGTCCCGATCGGGGAGGCCCGGACGGCGGGCGAGTTCATCAAGGAGGAGTTTTTCGAAAAGCTCCCCTACGGCGTCCTCGACGGCAACAAGCGCGAGACGATCAAGGGCAGCCAGCTCCTTCGGCCCCTGTTTGAGTTCAGCGGGGCCTGCGCCGGCTGCGGCGAGACGCCCTACATCAAGCTGGCCACTCAGCTCAACGGCGACAGGATGATCATCGCCAACGCCACGGGCTGCTCGTCGATCTACGGCGGGACGTTCCCCACATCGCCCTACTGCGTCAACGTCCAGGGGCACGGACCGGCGTGGGGCAACTCGCTCTTCGAGGACAACGCCGAATACGGCTTCGGCATGCGGCTGGCGGTCGACGCCAACCGCCGGCTGCTCGCGGCTTCGATCGAAGCCGTCCTGGCCGCCGGGACGACGCCCGCCCTCACGGATGCCCTGACCAAGATGAAAGCCGTCTGGGCCGGCACCGACGACGAGGCCAAAGCCGCGGCCCAGGCGGTCCGGGCCGCACTGCCCGAGGCTCTCAAGGCCGCCGGCGCGGCTCCGGCCCATCTGGCCAAGGTCGACGAGCTCAAGGACTTTCTGGTCCAGAAGAGCGTCTGGTGCATCGGCGGCGACGGCTGGGCTTACGACATCGGCTACGGCGGGCTCGACCACGTCCTGGCCATGAAGCGCAACGTCAACATCCTCGTCCTCGACACCGAGGTCTATTCCAACACCGGCGGCCAAGCTTCCAAGTCCACGCCCATGGGCTCGGTGGCCAAGTTCGCCTCCTCGGGCAAGAAGACGTCCAAAAAGGACCTTGGCCGGATGGCGATGACCTACGGCTACGTCTATGTCGCCGCGGTGGCCATGGGGGCCAACATGAACCAGTGCCTCAAGGCGTTCCAGGAAGCCGAGGCCTACGATGGGCCCTCGATCATCATCGCCTACGCGCCCTGCATCAACCACGGCATCGACATGGCCAAGACCCAGTCCGAGGAAAAGCTGGCCGTCGATACGGGCTACTGGCTCCTCTACCGCTACAATCCGCTCCTGGCCAAGGAAGGCAAGAATCCGCTCACCCTCGATTCCAAAGAGCCCAAGCTGGAATACGAGGCGTTCCTCAAGAACGAGATCCGTTACCGGTCGCTCCTCCAACAGTTCCCCGAGCAGGCCAAGGTGCTCTTCGTCCAGGCCGCGGAGGAAGCCAAGGCGCGGTACGCCCTGTACCGCAAGATGGCCGAGTAAGGAAGTCTATCGGACCGGCCCGGCGAAGACGACCGTCGCCTTCGCCGGGTCGCCGAATTCCCTGATGAACGCGTTGAGGGCGTCGAGCGTCACGCCGTCGATCGCCGCCGGAAACGTCTCGAAATAGCCGGCCCCCAGGCCGACCGCCTCGAAAAACCCCAGAATGCCCGTGCGACGGTCGCGCGTTTCGTTGGCCCGAAGAAATTCGGATTTGACGAAAGCCTTGGTCTCGGCGAGCTCCTCGGGCCCGACGCCGTCCCGATAAAGATCGGCCAGGGCTTTTTGGAGGGAGGCGAGAGCGGCGTCCCGCCGGGAGGCGTCGGACTCGAGATAGGCTTCGAGCAGGCCGCCGTCGCGCATGAGCGTCGTCCGCGCGCCGACGTCGTAGGCCAGCCGCTCGTATGCGCGAAGCGGCCAGAGCCTTGATCCCGGCCCTTTGCCGAGGAGGTATTCGAACACGCGGGCGAGGGGATAGCTCCCGGCCGTGAGGGGAGGCAGCCCGAATCCCAGGGAGACGCAGACTTGCTTGGAATCCCGGGGCAGGATGATCGGACGGTCGCCCGCAGGCTCCCGGAGGGGCGGCGGCGGAGGCGTCCTCACGGTCTTGGGCTCGGGGCGAAGAGAGCCGAAGGCCTTCCCGAGGATCGCTCTCAGCTTGGACTCCTCCATGTCGGAAACGGCGACGACGATCAGGTTGTCGGGGGCGAAATGCGCCTTGAAGAAGGCCTCGATATCCCGCGGCTTGAGCTTCTTGAGGGACGCCTCCTCGCCGAATACCGAGCCGGCGTAGTTCTGGGGACGGAGCCAGAGCCGCATCTGGCCCAAATGGGCGGCATTGACGTTATCGTCGGATTCGATCTTCCGCTGCCCATCCATGTCGACCCGGACGCGGTCGATGCGCATGCCCGTGAAAAGAGGGTCCTTCAGGATTTCGAGGAACATATCGAGCGTCGCCTCGAAATGATCCGTCAAGCTTTCGAGGTGGATGACCGAGTAATCCCCCCGGTCGGCCGCCGCCCACTGGCTGGCCATCTCCGTGAGCTCCCGGGCCTTTGACTCGTCGGGGATTTCGAGGGCAAGCCTCGTGGTCAGGTAGGCCAGGCCTTCCTTGCCCGGGGCCTCGGCTTGTTTCCCGCCCTTGGCCAGGATCTCGAGGACGGTTACAGCCGCGGCTTCGTCCCTTTGGGTAATCAGGGTCAGCCCGTTGGGCAGCGTCGTTCGTCGGATGCGCGTTTCGGTCGGCCGGGTCGAAAGAAGGCCCGGGGCGCCATCCGGGGCGGGTTCTCCGAACGCCAGGGAAAGGACGAGAACCACGATATTAAAAAGCATGGATCACGTCTTTCCCGGAACGATCGAGATCACGACATATTCGGTCTTCCCGAAGTATTTCGCCGCCGCTTTTCTTAAATCGGAGGAGGTCAAGCCCCGGACGGCCTTGAAGTAATCGGGCGCCTCGGGCTTGTCCCGCAGGAGGATGTGCATCGCCAGGGAGACGGCCAGGTTCAGGCCGCTTTCCCGGCCTTCCTGGAGCTTGAGCAGAATCTGATTGCGGGAGCTCTCCAGGAAATCAAAAGCGTACATCTGGGCGTCGCCGTAGACGTCGCTCTTGGAGAAGTTCTCCCCGCGCGCCTGCCGGAGGAATTTCAGCGCCTCGCTTTTCGCGGCCGGAACTTTTTTAGGGTCCAAGGTCATGGTGACCGCGAACGCCCCGGCGTGCTTCAAGGCAATGTAGCTCATGGAGAGGATGTCGATCAGGTCCCTCCCGCTCTTGAGCGGCCGGAGGAGCATCGGGCTGATCCCCCGGCCGAGGATTTCCGTCAACAAATCGGCCGCGTACTGGTCGGGGCTGTTGTAGTCCGGCGCGAGGGCGCCGATCAAGAGATAGGCCTCCTTGACGTCGAGCTTGACTTCGACTTCGAGGGTCTTGGCGAGAGGGGAGGGCGGCGAGATCCGGGAAGGCACCACCTCCGCTTTCGGTACACCGTCGAAGCAGGATCGGACCAGGGCTTCCATCGCCTCGAGGGCGAAATCCCCCACGACGGCGAGCGACGTCGCCGCCGGGACGAAGCGGCTTTTATAAAACGCCTCGACCCGTTCGGCCGTCAGGGACTTAACCGATTCGATCGTGCCATATACGGGCCGGCCATAGGGATGCCCGCGATACAGGTTTTGATAAAGCAGGGAAGAGCCGTATCGGATCGGATCGTCCCGGATCTGGTTCATCTCTTCGAGGACGACGTCCTTTTCCGCCTCGAGCTCGCCGGCCTCGATTTTTAGATTGAAGAGGATTTCCTTCTGATTAGCCAGGCCGAAAGCGGCGTGCTCGGAGGGGAGGGTGAGCTCGAACACGGTCATGTCCTGGCCGGTCCGGGCGTTGAAGTAAGCCCCGTGGCGGCGGATTTCGCGCGCGATCTCGGATCCGCTTCGGGTCTCGGTCCCTCGGAAGAGGACGTAGTGCTCGAGGAGATGGGCCAGGCCGTTCGTTTCGTCGGTCTCGTCCTTGGACCCGGCGTCGACCGCGGCCGCGATGTTGACGAGGGGGAGATCGCGCTTTTCGCAGAGGAAGACGCGCAGGCCGTTGTCGAGGCTGAATTCCTTCTCGCGGGGAGCCCCGGAAGGCGTTTGACCGCCGGAAAGCGCGGCAAGCGCGGAGGCCAACGCAATCAGGGCGAAGCCCCCATATGCGGCCTTGGTTCGGACGCGAGTCATCGAACCTCCCTGAGATCATATTTTAGCCGACGTGTCTTTGGGATTGCAAATTTTGAATCCGGGGCTTTGGGCCCGTCTCCCGGAATGTGATAAAATCCCTCCGCGAGAAAGGACATCCCATGAAGACCGAGCGCAAGGCGAAAGTCCTGGTCGTCGACGACGAAGAAAACATCCGGAAATCCCTCAAGATGATCCTGGAATACGAGGGCTACGCATTTCTCGAAGCCGCCGACGGGGAGGCGGGGCTGCACAAGCTCGAGGAGAATGTGGGCGTGGACATCGTCCTTCTCGACATCAGGATGTCGGGCATGGACGGCCTTGAGGTTTTGAAGGAAATCAAGGCCAAGCCGGCCTCCCCGGAAGTGATCATGATCTCCGGCCAGGGCACGATCTCGACGGCGGTCGAGGCAACCAAGCTCGGGGCGTTCGAATTCCTCGAGAAGCCCCTCCACCGGGACCGGGTCCTCCTTTCCCTGCGCAACGCCCTGCAGCAGAACAAGCTCCAGCGCGAGAACATCGATCTCAAGCGCAAGGCCGAGAAGCGCTACGAGCTCATCGGCAACCATCCGCTCATGAAGAAGCTCTGGAAGGACATCCAGACCGCGGCCCCGACGAACGCCACGGTCCTGATCTTCGGCGAGAGCGGGACGGGCAAGGAGCTCATCGCCCGGGCGATCCACGCCCTCAGCCTCCGCGCCCGCGAGAATTTCGTCCAGGTGAACTGCGCGGCTATTCCCGAAGACCTCATCGAGAGCGAGCTGTTCGGTCATGAGAAGGGCTCGTTCACGGGCGCAACCGAACGGAAGATGGGCAAGTTCGAGATGGCCGACGGGGGGACGATTTTCCTGGACGAGATCGGCGACATGAGCTTGAGGACCCAGTCCAAGGTGCTTCGCGTCCTCGAGGAAGGCGAGGTCCAGAAGGTCGGATCGAACAAGATCTCCAAGGTCGATGTCCGGGTGATCGCCGCGACCAACAAGGACCTCAGGAAGGAGATCGAGGCCAAGACGTTCCGGGACGACCTGTATTTCCGGCTGAACGTCGTCCCGCTCTATTCGCCCGCCCTGAGGGAGAAAAAAGAGGACATTCCCCTGCTCATCGAATATTTCTGCCGCAATTTCGGGGAAGAGAACAATTTCCGGGCCAAGAGTTTCGCCTCCGATGCCCTCGAGGCCCTGAGCCGCTATCCCTGGAAAGGGAACGTCCGGGAGCTCAGGAACGTCATCGAGCGCCTCATGATCATGACCGACAAGGACGTGATCGGTGCCCGCGACCTTCCCGAGCAGATCCGGGGTGAGCACCGGGTCTACCTGCCCGACCCGGCCTCGATCAAGACGCTCAAGGATTTCCGGGACACGGCCGAAAAGGAGTTCATCCTGGCCAAGCTCGGAGAGAGCGGCTGGAACATCTCCCTCACGGCCCGGGAGATCGACACCCCCCGGAGCAACCTCTACAAGAAGCTCGAACAATACGGCATCAAGATCACGGCCGGGGTGGGCGAAGCGGCGGCCGGGGGACTCCCCGAAGACGAATGACGGAGGGGGGCGTCCCGCATCTCGGTCCGGCCCGGAAAAATTCCGTTTTTGCCGGGCCGGACGAGCCTCGATCCGCTTGGTTTCATTGACTTTAGAAGGGGAAGGCTATATAATTTCCCGGATATAGAAAGCGGAAATAATCATGAAGAGGGAGTCCTTCGCTTGAACGGCCAAGTCGTCATCATCGGAGCGGGAGTCGCCGGCCTGACGCTGGCGGACCGGCTTTCGGAGGCGGGGCTGCGACCGGTCCTGATCGAGTGCGAAGACCGGATCGGCGGCCTGGCCCGCAGCTTCCGGTATCCGAACAACGCGATTTTCGACATCGGCCCCCATCGTTTCCATACGGACGATCCCGTCGTCCACAGGTATATCGAGACGACGCTCGGCGACAACCTGATCACCATCGACAGGAACAGCCAGCTGTTCCTGTTCGGCAAATACCTTCCCTGGCCGATCACTCTCAAGAACGTCTTTGCCCTTCCGCCGACCATGATGATCCGGGCCGCCCTGGACCTCATCGTTCCCCACCGGGCCGCCACCGAGTCGTTCGAGGACTACATCATCGAGAAATACGGCCGGACGCTTTACCGGGCCTTTTTCAAGCCCTACACGGAAAAGTTTCTGGACTATACCTGCTCCAACCTCCACCGCGACTGGGCCGAGGCGGGCGTCAACCGGGCCACGATCGACAAGAAGGTCGATACGAGCTCCCTCGGGGCGCTCATCAAGTCGGTTCTGTTCAGCAAGAATCCCCAGACGAAATTCCTCTATCCGAAAACCGGCGGCTGCGGGACGTTCTGCGACGTCCTTGCCGAAAAGGTCCGGGCACGGGGGGGAAGGATCTTGACCGGAGCGCAGGTCAAGGAATTCGCCGTCGAGGCGGGGGGAAAGATCCGGGGCGTCCTCACGTCCTCGGGCGAGGAGATCGCCGCCGATTACGTCTTTTGGTCGGGGGCGCTGGACGCCTTGCGCCTTCTGGGCCAGGCGTCGGACGATGTTCCGAGGGTCCATTACATCTCGACGGTGCTCTTCAATTACCTTGTCTCGGGCCGGATCAGCCAGGGATTCCAATGGTGCTATTTCGGCGACGCCGACATGGAAGTCGACCGGATCTCCGTCCCGCGCAACTTCAACCCCGACATCGTCCCCGCGGGCAAGGAAGCCCTGTGCATCGAGGTGACTTGCACGGAGGGCTCGGACACCTGGAACGATCCGTTCCGTTACGACTGCGTGATCGAGTCATTCCTGCTCCACGCCCGGCTCCTGAAATCGCTCGACCATGTCGACGACATGCACGTCGAGCGCGTCCGAAGGACCTACCCGCTCTACGCGCTCAATTATCCGCGCAAGATCCGGGGCTTGTTCCGGTGGGTGAACGAGACATGGTCCAATCTGGCCCTCATCGGCCGGACCGGCCGGTTCTGGTACAACAACATGGACCATTCCATCGCCGCGTCGCTCCGCGTGGCCGACCGATTCCTGGCCGATTACGCCCGGGGGAGTCTCGCCAGGGGCGAGGCGTATGCGGCCGAGGACCGCCATCTTGAGGCCTGAGGGCGTGAACAGCCAGGACCATTACGAGCACGTCGTCCGGCGCCGGAGCCGCACCCGGTTCGCGAGCTGCGGCTACCGGGACCGCTTCGATCCCTTCCTCCTCAACAAGAGCCCGCGGCTGTACCGTTTCTATCGGGGCCTGTTCGAGGACGTCCTCGGGCCGTTGGCCCGCGGCCGGATGCTCGATGTCGGCGCCGGGACGGGCATCTATTTCGACGCCCTGTCGTCCTACGCGACCGAGATCGAGGCCTTGGACTCCTCGGAGGACATGGTCCGCTCGGCGGCCCTGTATTGCGAGGCGAGCGGGCTCAGCCACATCCATCCGCGGGTCGGCTCGGCCGATGCCCTTCCCTACGAGGCGGCTTCCTTCGATACGGTCATCTCCCTCGATACGCTCCACCACGTCCCCCATCTCGGCCGCGTCCTCGCCGAAGTGGCCCGGGTGCTCAAGGACGGGGGATCTTTCCTCGTTTTTGAGCCGAACATCTGCAACCCGCTGATGTTCCTGGCCCACGCCCTGCCGCGCGAGGAGCGGAGGGCCCTGGCCCGCAACCGGCCGGCCGTCCTCAAGCGGAACCTGGAAACGCGGTTCGAGACCGTGCGCTGGAGCGGCGTTTCGACGATGGTCACTCAATGCGGCGGTTTCAAGGGGCTCGTCTTCGACGCCTACCTCAAGGCCTGGGAGCTGACCCGCCTGGAGAAGCTCTATACCCGGCAGGTCTGGCTTGGCCGGAAGCGGGGCCCGCGATGCACATCGCTCTAATCAATCCGAACATCGTCTCCCAGAAAAACGATTTCTCAGGAAGCGGCATCCCCTACATGCCCGTCGGCCTATCCTCGCTGGCGGCTTACCTGCGCGAACAGGGACATCAGCTCGACGTGATCGACGCCTTCGGGCTTGCCCCCGAACGGATCCGGAGCACCCGGACTCACATTATTCAGGGCCTCTCCGCCGAGGAGACCGTCGCCCGGATCCCGGGCGAGGCCGAGGTCCTCGGATTTTACGCCCATCTCACGGTCACGCACCGGGCCCTTTGCGAGATCATTCAGGCGGCCCGGCGGCGGTTCCCGGAGCGCCCGGTGATCGTGCTGGAGAACGTCAACAAGGTCAATTCTTATTCTCTCCGCCGAATTTTCCCCGAGCTCTTTCGGCTGGGCGTCGACCACGTCGTCCTAGGCTATCTCGAGCGCCGGACGGGACGGCTCCTGGACGCAATCGCCGCGGAGAACCCTGCGCCCGCCCTCGACGGGGTCATCTCCCGGGCGCGGGGCGGACAGTTCGATCCGCCCGACGACAATCGGCGGAACGCCGATCTCGACGGCTTGCCGTTCCCGGCCTGGGATTTGTTTCCGGTCGAAAACTATTGGAAGCTGGGCTACGCCCACGCCCCGTTCACCACGCATCGATATCTCGTCCTCCTCACGTCGCGCGGGTGCCCGTTCGATTGCGGATTCTGCATCACGCCTGAGGTCAGCGCCCGGCGCTGGATCGCACGGTCCGCGGAGAGCGTCGCCGACGAGATCCAGGATATGAAGGGCAGGTTCCAGGTCGATGAGTTCCATGTCGAGGACGTGAATCCCACCCTGGACCGGAAGCGCATGATCCGATTGAGCCGGATCCTGACGGACCGGAAGCTCGACGTGACCTGGAAGCTCGCCCAGGGAACCAAGCTGGAGTCGCTCGATGAGGAAACCATTCGGGCGATGTCGGCGGCGGGCTGCCGCTATGTGTCGTTTTCTCCGGAGTCCGGTTCCCGGCACCTCCTCGAGAGGATGGGCAAACGGGTGGACCTGGACCACGCCGTCCGAGTCGGACGGTGGCTGAAGCGGAGCAGGATCTATTCCCAGAGCTGCTTTGTGCTCGGTTATCCCGGCGAGACGGCCGCGGATCGGTCGCTGACGGCGGCCTTGGTCCGGCGGCTGGCCTGGCTCGGGGTCGACGAGGTCGCCTTGTTCATCATCACCCCGATGCCCGGCTCGCGAATCTTCCTGCCCATGGGCGGCGCGGCGAGATCATTCGAGGACCTGACGTTCACCCCGACCTGGCGGGCGGATTACCGGAAGCTGGCGGCTTTCCGGAAATGGCTCTATGTTCAATACTTCCTCATCAAGATGCTGGCCCATCCGCTGAGGACGCTCGGATACGGCTGGGCTCTCATCACCGGCCGGTTTCAGACCAAGATCGAGATGACCATCTTTCGGAAAGGAAAAGTCCTCCGCCAGATTTGGGCCGGACGGCGCTTGGGCTCCTGAGAAACCCGGCTCCGCTCTCGCTTCAAGGCCGCCGTTCTCGAGCCGGGCTCGATCTCTTGTAAACCTGGATTTCGGGATTGATAGCGTCGACGTTCGTCCCGACGTTCCGATAGCGGACGACGAGCCAGGGGATATCCGTCCTGGAGCGAAGAACGAGCCTGTATTTATCGCCCGCCGCGGCGAATCCCGAAAAGAATTCCCGCTCCGGCGTTCCCTCGGCGAAGCCCTGGCCGTAGGCCGAGGCGAAGACGATGTAATCGGGCTTAGGTCCCTTTTGGAATTCCGCCAGGGAAAGGGGCAGAGAAACCCAATGAAAGGAGTTCTGCCGGGGAGCATACTCGACCGGGCCGGCGAGGCCGATCACCGCCTCCGCGGGGATGTTCCGGTCCATCCAGCGCTCGACGCCGTAGCGGGAATCCGCGATCATGAGAGCGTCCACGGAGAGGGAAGAGAAGGCGCTGAAGACGAAGACGATCGCCAGGATCGCGATTTCGGCCGAGCGGAATCTCGCGGGGGCCGCATCCCAGATCGCGGAGATCGCCCGCCCGCCGAAGAACGAGAGAAGGAGGCAGAGAGGCAGATTGTAGCGGTCGCAGTTGAACAGGATGAGGGCAATATAAGTGAGATAATAGGAGAGAGCGAATACCGGAAGAGAGCGGAGAATCGAGCTTTCTTTCTTCCGGACAAGGACGATCGCCAACCCCGCCAGGCATAAGAAGAAGAGCGGCCAGCCGAGGGATCCTTGGATCTGGCGGACGGTCAATCCCAGCAGCTTGATTTCCCCCGAGATCGAATGGGGAAAGATCCTGTAGCTTTCGCTCGCGCCCCCCGTGATCAGGGAGACGTGCCGGAGGAAGCCCTGGAAATTGAAGGCGAAGTTGTGGAGGAGGGCGAAAAGGCCCGCCCCCAAGAGAACGGCCCAAAGATATTTTCGGTCCCAGAGAGACCGGACCCATGACAGGTTCGGGGCGGCGCGGCGCTTTCGCCCGGCGTCGAAATAGATCATGGGCAGCGGGGCCAGGAGATAAAGTCCGTAAGCCTGGTCTTTGGTGCACACGGCGATCACGGCCGTCGCGGCGAAGAGGAGGTAATATTTCAAGCGGGCCGTCTTGAGGATCCGGACGTAAAAGAAGAGCGACGCGGTGAACCAGAAGAGATAGGGGACATCCAGGTTGACCATTTTCGCGTAATATTCGAGCGGCACGGTCAAGGCCGCTATCAAGGCGGCCCCAAGGGCGGCCCGACGGTCGAAGATCTCGCGTCCGGTCTTGTAGATGAGATAGACGAGCCCCGTTCCCATCAGGACGCTCAGCGCGCGCCCGATATAGAACAGGATCGCGTAGTTGGACAGCTGGCGGAGATCGAGGGCCCGCAGCTTATGGAGGATCAGGAGCGGGGCATAGAGGAGGCTCAAGAGATAAAAATGAAAGGGGGGATACCGGCCGAACCATCCATGGGAAAAAAGCCGCCGGAGTCCGTCCACGACGATCGACGGGGTGAGCTCGTCGGGAGCCCAGCCGCGCCCGTCCGGAAGCCCCCACCAGATGCCGGCCGCAAAAAGGACGGCGCTCAGGACAAGAATCAGCTGCAGGGCGGATATTTTTTTCAAGGCCACGGATATCTTTTCCGAATTCCGGGGGCCTGTCAAGGTCCGTCCCGGTCCGCGCCGGGAAGCCGGCGCGGCCTAGCGTTTTGCCTGGACGAGGATGTCCCCGGAGGCGGGATAACGCTTGATGAGCACCATCCGGGCCGGGTCGAACGGCACGCGCAGAAGGTAAAGGTCATTGTCCGGGCGCTCATCGTAATCGCGGACGTCGAGCCACCCCAGGCTCTTCTGATCGACGTAGTAATAGAGAGACATGATGACGTCGCCATCGACGCCGAGACGAAGCCTCGGCAGGGAGGCATAGCGCTCGGCCTTGAGATGCTCGATGTCCGTGACGATGTCATCGATATCCGCATCCCAGCGCCACTCCTCGGTGATCGCCGTATTCGCCGTCCGTAAAAAATGATAAGTCGCCAGGACGGACAAGCCCGCCAGAAACGAGAGTGCGATCCATCGGCCCGCCCGGCCCGCATCTCGAAGCGCATCGCAGGAAAATACCAGGAACAAGACCGACAGAGGGATGTAAAACAGCGCCGTCCGCCCTTTGGGGTACGGGTTGTTCAGAAGAACCCGCTGGAGCAGCACGGCGAGGGAGACAAGGATCAGGACGACGAGGCAGAAAGCGGAAGGGATCAGCCTGGACAGGCTCTTCCTCCGGACATGGACCCGGACGGCCGCCGCGAAAATCGCGATCGCCAGGAGAGCGATGAAGGCGACGGCCTTGATCTGAGCCGGGAAATAATCCTGTCCGTAATACGATCCTTCGATGACGGACTTCACGGTATCATGAACGAATCCGGTCTGTCCTCCCCAGATGAACTCCGGGCTTTCCTTGAGCATGAAGACCGGATAAGCGATGATCGCGCCGAGGGCCAGGGTCGGAATCGCCAGCCGGGGCCATTGCCCGGAACGAAGGATTCCGAACCGGACAAAGAGCCTGTCGAGCCCGTAGAGCAAGGCCGCCCCGCAGCCAAAGATCAAGACCAGCCACAGGAAGCGCAGCCCGACTTGGGCCAGGTGGTTCGAATCACCTGCCCAGTTGATGGCCCGCTCAAAGAGGGGGAGCGCCGCCCTCTTGAGCGAAACATAATATTGGTTGTCCATGATGAGCTGGGAATGCGATTCCGATTCGGCCCGAAGCTTATCCCCGTTGGTGCTGAAGATCTCGTCGCCGATGCGGATCTCGAGTTCGCGGACCCCGGCCAGGGCCGCCTTCGGGATCACGAAATGAATCCCGGTCAGGAAGCTCCCCGGATTGATCGACCAGGCGCCGTCCGAAAATCGGAACGGGATGTCCCTTTTCTTGTAATCGCGGCCATTAATGACCACCCCGGCCGACGCCGCGGGGGAGATGCCGTTCAGCCGGACCGTCACCGGCTTGAAAAGCTTGGGGGTCAGGTCCACGTCCTGGGAGATGACCAGAATGTTGAAGAGGCCGATGAGGGCAATTCCCACGACATATGCTTTTTTATGGGGGCGCGGACGGGGGGAATCGATCGCCGCGGCGGGGGAACGATCCCGGTTCCGCTTGTTGAAGACGACGATCACAAAGAACGCGACGGCGACCAGGCTGAGGTAGACGTTCAACAGATTGAAATTGCTGAACACGGGGAAGGCGGCGCAGACCAGGGCCCCCGTCAGGAAAGAGGCGTTCCGCATACCTTCCTTCGGATAGCGCGAGAGAAAGGTAAGGAACAGATAGACGGCGGCCATCAGGAATCCCAGGGCCAGCCCGTATCCTCGGCATAAAGAAAAAAAGTCCAGGACATAGGCATTCGCGATCAAGAGAACGAATCCGAGCAGGACCGCCATCCGGCGGGTGAACGTCTTGAGGATGAGGTATCCGAATACCAGGTAAAGGGCAAACCCCGCCAGGTTCGGCAGGCGGAGGACGAGATCATGGTTCCCGCCCGCCACATAGCAGATCTTGGTCAGGACCGAGTTCAGGAAGTGGTTGTTGGCCTCATTGAAATTGAAGAGGCCGAGAAATCCGCCCCTGACGTAGATCAGGAATGTGGACGCCTCGTCGATAGTGAACGAAACGCCGATCGCCCGGGCGATTTCGTAGGCCATTGCCGCCAGGGCGAGGACGGACAGGACGGCCTTAAAGGACACGTCCCGGACGTTATCACGTAGAAACTTCGGCGAAGTTGGCATTTTTACGTCAGAAATCTATAAGAGAACCTCGCGCCTGTCAACGATAATCTATTTCTTGCGGCCGAGCCGGCCCGCCCGGCTGCGCGGCGAGCGGGTTGACATGCCTTCCTCCAACCTGTATAAGGGATGTGAGCCGGCAACGGCTCTCGCGGCCGGAGCGGGCGAGGCGGTTGCTCCCGGCTCCCTTTGCGGGGACCGGGGGAGGAAAGTCCGAACTCCGCAGGGCAGGATGGTCGCTAACGGCGACTCCGGGCGACCGGGGGAAAGTGCCACAGAAAAGACACCGCCCGCAAGGGCAAGGGTGAAAAGGTGAGGTAAGAGCTCACCGCCCCGGCGGCGACGCCGGGGGCAGGGCAAACCCCATCCGGAGCAAGGCCAAACGAACCCCTTATGGGACGGCCCGTCCTTGGGGTGGGTCGGCCGCTCGAGCCCGCGGGTAACCGCGGGCCCAGACAAATAACCGCCCCCGCTTCACGGCGGGAACAGAATTCGGCTTATGTCCCGCTCCGGCCGCGCTTCTATAGAGCCTAGGGTTCGAGCCGCAGGGCTAGCTTGAGGGCCTTGAGCTGATTGTCCGATCCCCGGAAGAGGTCTTCGGGAAACTTCCGGAACTTCATCATCCCGTCGAGGATCTCGGAACCCCGCCAGGCGTTCAATCCCAGTCCGGCCAGGTATTGGAGCCGTAAATTCCGGTCGTGGTTGATCGCCGCGCCTTCGAGCCACGCCCCCAGATCAGGTCCCCGCCCGGCATACGTCGAAAGGACTTGGACGGCGTTTCCGAACCCGACTTCGCCGAGCGACAAGGCCGCGGCCTCGTGGTCGCCGCGCTCGAGCCGGCTCTGCAGCCCGTCGACGTCGATTTCGAGGCGCCCCTCCGACCCGAGCATCACGACGTCATAGCCGGCCCCGTTGACGTCGTTGCTCCAGATCGTCCCTTGGGGAAAGACCTTGAAAAAGGTGGCGATTTCGCTCTTGACGGTCTCGGGCGTGCTTTCATAGAACGGCACCCACTGGCTGATCACCCCGCCCGGGTTCAGATGGCTCCGGCACATCTCGAAATATTCCTGGGAGTACAGGACGGCCGATCCCTTGATCCAGGGATGGATGGGATCGGAGGTGATGATATCGAACTTCTCCTTGGTCGTGAGGATATAGTGCCGCGCGTCGTCGTAGACGAGCTCGACGCGCCGATTGTCCAGGACGTCGTAATTCTGCTCGCCGAAAAAGCGGGCCACGACCCGGGGGATGAGGGGCTCGATCTCGCATATGACGATCCTCTTCACGCTGGGATACAGGACGAACGTCCCGGCGGTCACACCAGCCCCGCAGCCCACGACCAGCACGGACTTGGGTTCAGGATGGAGGAGCGAGGGGATATGGCCCAACATCCGCTCCAGGCGCATGTCAGCGGGATCGCTCGAGGCCTCGACCTTGCCGCTGACGTGGAAATTCCGCGTGCCGTCGTCGAGCTCCGTGACCGCCACGGAAGAGTTCATCCCCTCGCCGTAATAGAGCGGCCGGCCCTCGCCGATCTTCGAGGGGACGCGGCGGCCGTAGGCGATCAGCTCCCACGACACGCGCGGCACCAACAGGGCTAGGACCGCGGCCACGGCGACCGCGGCCGGCCAGGCTCGGCGCGCGATTTCCTCCATGACCGGCTCGTCGGCCTGCTTCGTCTCATGCCGCGATTTTATGAAGGGAAGGGCCGCGAGCAAGCCGGCAAGGGCCGACGCCGCGATCAGGATCCTCTGGGATTGGCGGGTCCCCAAGACCGGGATCAAGACCAGGTTGAAGCCGATGGACCCGAGGATCGCCCCGGCGGTATTGAATGCGTAGACCTTGCCAACCGTTCGACCTGAATCCCGTCCTTGGGGCACAACTGCGGCCAGGGCCAGGGGAAAGCTCGCCCCCCAGAGAAGGGCCGGCGGAAAAACGGCGATCATCGTCCGCAGGAGATCGGTCAGGAAACGAACCCAGGGCGCCGTATCGCTCCCTCCGCCGATCGGCCAATAGGGGAGCGGTTTGAACAGCATAAAAGCGACATACGCGATCACCGCGGTCAACAGGAATTGGCAAGCCGCCAGGGCCAGTCCCGGCCGCCGATTGCGCCGGATCCAGGCCGATGCGCCGGCGCTGCCGAGGCCCAGGCCTGCCAGAAAAACGGCAAGGATGATGGCGAACGTGTAGACCGTGCCTCCCAGCATGAGTGACAGGATCCGGGTCCAGATTTCTTCGGCGCCGAGCGCGACGAATCCGGAGAGGAAGATCGCCGCCAGAGCCGTCCAGGGGGCTTCTCCGGGTTCATCCGCTTCCCGGCTTGGCGAGACGGCCGCCGGAGAGGGCATCTTCTTTGATAGGGCGGCCAGGCCGAAGGCGATGGCCGCCGCCGCGGCATTGACCGACGCGGCGACGAACGTGGCGACCGTCACATCATGGACGCGGAGAAGATAGAATCCCGCAAGAAGGCATCCGCAGACCGCCCCCGCAGTATTCGTGCCGTAGAGAAAGCCCATCCGGGATACGCCCCGGGGCGTCGATTCCAGGCTTCGCGAGAGAACGGGCAGCGTCGCGCCCATGAGAACGGTCGGCCCCAGGAGGCAGAGGGCGCTGACCGCGCCGCGGACGAGGATCCCCGCGAAGCCGTGCCCGGCGCTCGAAGTGTAAATCCGGACGATCGACGGCATGCCGAACAGGATTCCCAGCCCGGTCGCCCCGATCCCGAGCTCGAGAAAGCCGTAAACCCTGATCGGGTTGCGGCGCGGAGAGACGAGCCGGGGCACCAGGACGCTGCCGATGCCCATGCCGCCCATATAGGTCCCCAGAAGCACGGCTAATGAGACCGCCGTGGATCCGATCACCATCTGGAGCATTTGGAACCAAACGATTTCGTAGATCAGGGCGGCGCATCCGCTCGCGGCAAAAGCCGCCAAAAGGAACGGGAAGGAGCGATCGCGGGCCGGGGCGGCCTCGGGGCCGGCGACCGTTTCGGGTTCGGACATGGCGCCATATTACCAAAAAACCGGATTTCGGGATATGCTAAGGATGACCATGAAAGACGTCCCCGACCGGCCGATCAAGGCTCTCGAACGAGAAGCGGAGATCTCTCTCGAAATCAAGCGCTCCCGGTTCGTAGCGCGAAGCTTCAAGCGAACGACGGTCGAAGACGCCCTGGCGGCGGTGAAGGACGTTCAGGCGGCGAACCGGGCCGCGGACCACAATGTCTGGGCCTTTCGCGTCGGGCTGACGGGAGAACAGGCCCGTTACAGCGACGACGGTGAGCCCGGCGGAACGGCCGGGCCGCCGGTTCTCGAGATCCTCAAGCGGAGCGACGTCACCCAGGCCCTGGTCGTGGTGACAAGATACTTCGGCGGGATCAAGCTCGGCGCGGGCGGCTTGGTCCGAGCATATGCCGGCGCGGCGAAATCCGTCCTCGGGGCGTCGGGCTTGAAAGAGCTCAGGCGGATGGCTACGGTCGAAGCGGTCTTGCCTTATGCTCAGCTGGCGGGCCTCGAAAAACAGGCCTCCCGGGAAGGCTTCGAAATCCTCTCCCGCGAATTCGCGGAGCTCGTCACGGTGACCGTCCGGGTTCCCTCCGCCCGGGTGGACGAGTACCGTTCATTCCATACGAATCTCGTCGGGGGGAAATTCGCCTCTCACGTGCTCGTTGAAGATTATTTTTGAGGGCCGGCTTCGCCGAGAGGCTCGAGCCGGGCAAATTTCAGGACCAGGGTCAGCCGTGGGCCAGAATCGAATTGGACGACCACCCGGCTCCTCTCCCCGTCGGGGATAATCTGTTCGATCCGGCCTTGCCCTATGGCCGGATGGCGGACCTTCTGTCCCGTCCGGAAGCCGAGCGCGGTACCTGATCCCTCACCGGCTTCCGGGGTCGTCAGAAAAGTGAAGGCGTCGACCGTGGTCGGCGAACTCCGCCCGATGCTGAACGCCCGGCTCAGGGCCGGCGCTGGCGCAATCTCCAACCCGCCGATGTCCCTCAAGAACGGCGAGAGGGCGGCGGGCCGGGTGATCCCATGCACCGTCCTCGTCCGGGCATGGCTGAGTCCCAGGAAGCGCTCGGTCCTGGTGATCCCGACGAACAGGAGGCGGCGCTCCTCCTCGATGTCGCGCCCTGCGTCCGTGCTCCGGACGTGCGGGATCACGCCGTCCTCGACGCCGACGATCAGGACCGCGGCAAATTCCAGGCCTTTGGCCGAATGGAGCGTCATCAGCGAGACCGCTCCTGATTGTTCGTCGTATGCGTCGACGTCGCTCATTAAGGCCGTTTGTTGAAGATAGAGGCCGAGTCCCCCTTGGGAGGCGAATTCTCGGTCGAATTCGGCCGCGGCCTGGATCAATTCCTCGATATTCTCCGCCGCGTCCTCGTTCTTTTCGTCCTTGAGAGCCGCTTCGAGCCCCGTGCCGACATAGACGGCTCTCAGGATCTCGGCCACGGGCTTGTCCAAGAGCGCCCGCAAGCCGGCGACAAGCTCGACGAATTTTCCAAGGCGCGCTCGCGCGCCGGAGGAAATATCGGGGATGCCGGCGGCCTCCTCGAGGATCTCCCGGACCTCGCGCCGCGATGCTCTCGCCCGGTCGCGGAGCGTCCGGACGGTCGCCTCCCCGATGCCCCGCGCCGGCCGGTTGATGATCCGGAAGAGAGACACCTCGTCCGAGGGATTCGCCAGAAGCCGCAGGTAGGCCAGCATGTCCTTGACTTCGCGGCGCTCGAGGAATTCGAGGCCCTTGACGATCTGGTAGGGAAGGCGGGCCCGGATCAGAGCCTCCTCGAGGACCCGGCTCATGGCGTTCGTCCGGTAAAAGACGGCGATCCGGCTGTAATCCAGGCCATGAGTCTCGTGCATCTCCCGGATCCAAGCCGCCGCGCCCAGGGCTTCCTCGCTTTCATCCGCGTATCCGTAAAGGCGAGGGGCGGCTCCTTCAGGCCGTTTCGAGATCAGGCGCTTGTCCTTGCGTCGGACATTGGCCCGGATCAGGCCGTCGGCCAGCCGCAGCACTTGGGGGGACGAACGAAAATTCTCCTCGAGGCGGACGACCGGGGCGCCGGGGAAGTCCTTTTCAAAGGCCAGGATGTTCTCGATGTCGGCCCCCCGCCACCCGTAGATCGACTGGTCGGGATCGCCCGTGACGAACAGGTTGCCGTGGTTGCGGACGAGAGAGCGAACGATCCGATATTGGCAGGTGTTGGTATCCTGGTATTCGTCGACCAGGACGAACCGGAACCTCCGGCCGAGGCCGGCCCGCAGATCTTCATCCGCATCCATGAGCTCGGCCGTCCTCAGGAGCAGGTCGTCGAAGTCCAGCGCTCCGGCGGCCTTAAGACCGGCTTCATAGGCGTCCGAGATTTCGCGGAAAAGGTCGTCAGGGAGATCCGCCCCGAAATCGCCGGATGTCCCGTCCGCCTTCCGCGAGCTGCTTTTATTTCGGCTGATCTTCCTCAGGACGGCCGCGGGAGGGTGCCTTTGGGCGTCCAGCGCCTTATCCTTGTAGATCTCCCGGAGGACGGATTTCTGGTCAGCCTGGTCGTAAATGGAAAAATGGGCGGGCAGCCCCGCCCGGGCCGAGAATTCCCTCAGAATCCGGGCGCAGAAGCCGTGAAAAGTGCAGAGCATCGAGCCGGGAGGGGTCTCCATGGCCCGCAGCCGTGATCTCATCTCCTCGGCGGCCTTGTTGGTGAATGTCACGGCCAGAATGCGGCCGGGCGGAACGCCCGAGCCGATCAGCCAGGCTATTCGCCGGGTGATGACGCGCGTCTTGCCGGAGCCCGGCCCGGCCAGGACGAGCATCGGACCCTCGACATGGGTCACCGCCGTCTTCTGGGATTCGGTCAATTCGGCCAGGATATCGGTCATGATCGGGGTATCGCGGGAGCATGGTAAGTTACTCCGAATTCCGGCCCCTGGCAAACTGTTTTCGCGGTTTCCTGATATAATTTCAATTCCATGCTCTCCGACATCGTCCGGAAATATCGAGCCTCCTACGCGGGACTCCCCCGTGATGCCTGGGCCCTGAGCTTCATCCTGTTCATCAATATGAGCGGGACGATGGTCGTCTTTTTCCTGACGCTTTATCTCACCCGGCATCTGGGTTTCACGGTCGCCCGGGCGGGGCAGGTCCTGAGCGGGTACGGCTTCGGAATGCTGTTGGGCAACCTTCTCGGAGGCCTGGCCAGCGATCGGCTGGGGCCTCGCCGGACCCAGAGGCTCAGCATGGCCCTGTCCGGCGTATTCCTCATTTCTCTTGGCTTTTTGCGGGATTTCCCGAGCATCCTGGCCTTCATGTTCCTCTATGGGGTGTCGGCCGCCGCGCTCTTCCCGGCCAATGCCTCGGCCCTGGCCGAGATTTGCGCCCCCGAGATCCGGAGCCGCGGCTTCGTCCTCAGCCGGCTGGCCAACAACCTCGGGGTGACGATCGGGCCCGTGGTCGGCGGATTCCTCGCCGGCCGTCATTATGGGCTCCTCTTCTGGGTGGACGGGACGACCTGTCTGCTCGCGGCCCTGGCCTTCTTCATCATGTTCCCGGCCGGCCGGAGGTCCGGAGGGATCGCCCCCAAAGAGAAGCGGCCGCAACCCCTTGCCTGGCGCCATGACGGGATCATGATCTCGATTCTCGCGCTCACGATCGGCCTCAGCACGGTCTTCATCCAGCTGTTCGGCACTTTCCCGCTCTACATGAAGTCCGCGTTCGGCCTGAGCGAGCGGCTGATCGGGCCCCTGTTCGCGGTGAACACCGTCCTCATCGTGATCTTCCAGATGCCCTTGACCCATAGCGTGGAGCGGTTCAAGCGCGGCAGAGTCGCCGCTTCGGGCGCGGTTTTCCTCGGAGCGGGTCTGGGATTGTTGCCTTTGGGCCGGGGCGCGCTCTACGCCGCGGCGACCGTCGCCGTCTGGACCGTGGGGGAAATGCTGATCATGCCGACTCTGGTCACCATGATCTCGTTACGCGCTCCGGAGGGCGCCCAGGGCCAGTATCAGGGGGCATTCGGCCTGGCTTTCGGGATCGGATCGGTCCTCGGCCCGGTCCTCGGAACGCATCTCTATGAAACGGCCGGGGGAACCGCCTTGTGGTTCGCGGCGGCGGGGTTGAGTTCAGCGATCGCCGCTGGCTTTCTGGCCTTGAGCCGGACCGATGCCCCTCCATCCGGCGAAAGCGAAGCGCTCTGATCTAAACGGATTCGCCGGCCACGTGGCCGGAAGCCCAGGCCCAGGCGAGATTGTAGCCTCCCCGTCCGCCCTGGACGTCGAGAATTTCGCCGGCGAGGTGCAGCCGCTTGCGGAAGCGCGATTCCAGGGTGGCTATATCGACTTCCCGGGCGTCGATCCCGCCCGTCGTGAACTCCGCCTCGTTCCAGCCGCGCGTCCCCTGGACGGGGAACCGCTTGTCCTTCAGGCCGGAAGCCAGGGCGGCGGCCGCGGCGCCGTGATCGGACACCTTCATCCCGGAGAGGATGTCCGCCGCCAGGAGATGAAATTTTTCAGGGAGAATGCCGGAGAGGAGATCCGCCGCCGACCAGCCCGACCGCAGTCTCCGGGCGAATTCGGCGGCCAGAGCTTCGGCCTTCATGAAAGGAACGAGGTCGAGGGAAACGGCCAGCGAGCGGCCGCTCTCCCGATGGAGGGCCACGGACAGGCTTTCGCTCACGTCAAGGACGGCCGTCCCCGACAGCCCGTAGACCGTGAACAGCACGTCCCCCTCCGCCGCCTGGCGGACGGCGCCGTCGATCAGAGCCGAAACCCGGGCTCGGACTTTCTGGCCTTGGAGAAGATGGCAAAGCCGATCCTTGACGAGGAGCGGCACGGCGCTGGGCACGGGCAACACGAGGTCGTGGCCGAAGGGCGCGGCCAGCCGATAGCCGCTGCCGTTGGACCCGAGGGCGGGATACGATTTGCCCCCTCCGGTCAGGATGACGGACTTCGATTCGACGCCCCGCCCGTCGGCCGCATGGACCGCGAACGATTCCCGCGGGGCATCGATCCGGACGACGTCGAAATTCAATACGACCGGGATGGCGAGCCGGGCGATCTCGAGTTCGAGGACCTTGAGGACCGAGGCGGCCTGGTTCGTCGCCGGGAATACGCGGCCGCCTTCGGACACGGTTTCGAGCCCGATGTCCTTGAAAAACAGACGGATGGGAAGGTGCCCGAACCGGGCGAAAACCCGGGCGACGAGGGCCGGCGCGCGCGACGTGTACAAGGCCGGGTCGAGATTTTCGTTGGCCAGATTGCAGCGGCCGCCTCCCGTGATCAGGATTTTTTTCCCGAGGCGGGGCATCCGCTCGAGGAGGATGACGGTCCGGCCCCGGCGTGCGGCTGCGATGGCGGCCACGATCCCGGACGCGCCGCCCCCGATCACGGCCGCGTCATAGCGCTTGGGCATGGTTCCAGATTATCCAATTCCCCGGACGGGGTCAACGGGGGAGGGCGGACGGGCGGCTTCCCGAAATGGGATCTCGCCCGCCGTTCCGGCATCCGTTGACAGCGGTCGGGCGGCAATGATAAGGTTTTTGAAAAGACCTGAAGAGGAGAACATCCCATGATCGATAAGCGGCGCTGGCTCATCTCGGGCTTCGTCTTCTTCCTCCTGGCGGCCGTCCTGGCCGCGCAGACGATCCCTTCGCCCGAAGCGTTCTTCGGGCATCGGATCGGCGCCGAGAAAAAGCTCGCCCGCTGGGACAGGATCGTCGATTACATGCGGGCCGTCGCCGGACGATCGGACCGAATCCTCCTCCAGGAGCCCGGGAAAACCACGAACGGCAATCCGTTTCTCCTGGCGGTGATTTCCTCGCCGGAGAACCTCCGTTCGATCGAGCGATACAAACGGATCAACCGCCGCATTTTCGACCCGCGGACGGTCGCCTCGGACGAAGAAGCGAGCGGCCTCGCCCGCGAGGGAAAGGTCTTTGTCCTCGTCACCTGCAGCATGCACGCGACCGAGGTCGGGGCAACCCAGATGTCGATTGAGGCCGTCTACCGGCTGGCAACCGACGCGTCGCCCGAGACGAGGAAGATCCTGGATAACGTGGTCTTTCTCCTCGTCCCGTGCCTCAACCCGGACGGCGAGATCATGGTGACCGACTGGTACGACAAGACCCTGGGGACTCCTTATGAGGATTCGCCCCTCCCGTGGCTTTACCATCCCTATGTCGGGCACGACAACAATCGCGACGCCTATATGTTCACCCAGATCGAGACCCGCCTGATCGGCCGGATTCTCTACCAGGATTGGCTGCCGGAAGTCTGGCTCGACGAGCACCAGATGGGGAGCTCGGGAGCCCGCATCTTCGTGATGCCGGCCAACGACCCCATTAATCCCAACGTCGAGCCGCTGATCTACCGCTATGCGGGCCTGCTCGGCTTCGCCCAGGCCGCCGCCCTCGAGCGGGCCGGCAAGACCGGCATCATCAACGCCGACACGTACACATATTGGTGGGAGGGGGCCATGGGCTGGGCGGGCTGGTGGCACAACATGATCGGCATGCTGACCGAAGTCGCCTCCGTCCGGACCGCGACGTCGGTGGAACAGGACAAGGCCGACCCGTCCTCCCCCCCGCCGACCACGGCCGGCGGGCGAGGCGCCGGGCGCGGGGGAACACCGGCCGGAGGCGAGAACCGTCCCCTGGCGGCGCCGCGCGACATCCAGGCCCGGGCCCAATACGTCCGTCCCTGGCTCGGCGGCCGCTGGACGCTGCGGGACATCGTCGAATATGACGGCATCGCCACGTTCGGCCTGCTCGGCACGGCCGCCGACCTCCGCGGACAGATCCTGGAGTCGGTCTATGCCGCCGGGAAGAATCAGATCGAACAAGGCCGGAAAGGGGATCCCTTCGCCGTCGTGGTGCCGCGCGATCAGCGTGACCGACCCACCGTCGCCCGGATGCTTCAAGTGCTTGCCCTCGGAGGAGTGGAGATCCACCAGGCCAAGACGGATTTCAGGGCCGAGGGGAAAGGCTATAAGGCGGGGGATTACGTGATCCTGATGGCCCAGCCGTTCCGGGGCTACGCCAAGGACATGCTCGAAACCCAGGAATACCCCAAGATCGCGGCCGCTCCCGGGCAACCTCCCCGTCCGCCCTATGACGCGGCCGGCTGGTCGCTTGGGATGCAGATGGGAGTCGAGACGGTATTCGTCAAAGTCCCCTTCGAGGCGGAGTTGGCCAAGCTGGACCGGATCGATGTTCCCGAAGGGCGAATCAGCGGGGAGGGGCCGGTTTATCTGTTCGGTCATGAGACTAACGCCAGCTTGACCGCGGTGAACCGGCTACTCAAGGCCGGTGCCGAGGTTCGGTGGATGACCGAAAAGATCGAGATTGCCGGTCGGACATATGCCCCGGGGGCGATCGTGGCCATCGGGGGCCGGGAACTCCGGGCAACCATGGCCGGCATCGTCAAGTCCCTGGGCATCGACGCCGTCGCGCTTCCTTCGCCTCCCGAAGGACCCCAGATGCGCGTTCGGTCCCCCCGGACGGCGCTTTATCAGCCTTGGGGCGGGAACATCGACGAAGGCTGGACGCGCTGGCTGCTGGAGCAATGGGAATTTCCGTACAGGACCGTCCACCCCGAGGATCTTCGGAAAGGCGGGGCGGCGGGAGACTTCGACGTCCTCATTTTCCCCGACATGTCAGCCAATCAGATTTTGGCCGGCCAGACTGCGGCCAACGTCCCGGCCGAATACAAGGGCGGCATCGAGGATTCCGGGCTCAAGGCGCTCCAGGATTTCGCGGCCAAGGGAGGAACGATCATATTCCTCGGGCGGAGCTCGCAGCTCGCGATCGACAAGTTTGGAGCCCCATTCAGGGACGCGCTCCAGGGGGTGAGCCGCGAGAGCTTCTTCTGCCCGGGATCGGTCGTCCGCGTTCTGGTCGACAACACCCGGCCGCTCGCCTTCGGCCTGCCCGCGGAAGCCGACGGCTATTTCGTGAACTCGATGGCCCTGGAGCCGGCTTCCGCCTTCGGGGCCCGGCCGAGCGGCGCGGTCGTCCTTTATCCGAAGGACAACATCCTGCGGAGCGGCTGGCTGCAGGGCGAATCCTACCTGGCCAACAAGGTCGGGATGGCCGAGGTCAAGGTGGACAAGGGCCGGCTCGTCCTCATCCCGCTCCGCGTCCAGAACCGGGCCCAGACACATGGGACGTTCAAGCTTCTCTTCAACGCGATCCTGACGTCCGCCGCGGATACGCCCTGACATGCGAGCACTCAGGGCGCTTATCGCGGCGGCGCTCGCGACGGGCACGGTCCTTCTCGCCGCGCCTCAGGCGCGAAAGGGCTTGGAATGGCGGCCCGAGAAAGGCCGCGGGCTTGCCCTTCTCGAAGACGGCGTCCCGCTCTGGGTTCTCCATTTCGCGGCCGAGGACAACTGGCCCTATTTTCATCCCCTTCGCCTGCCGGGCGGACCCATCATGACCGGACTGTCGCCCAAGGACCATCTCTGGCACCGGGCTCTCTGGTTTTCCTCGAAGTTCATCAACGGGACGAATTTCTGGGAGTTTCGCGACCTCAAGGATCCCCGATCGGAACCGGCGGGCCGGACGGAGTCGATCGGCGACGAAGAGGTGAACACGACCGATCGCGGCGCGGCGATCGTCCTGACCATCGATTATCGGAGGGGGACCGAAGTCCTGCTCAAAGAAAAGCGGCGCGTCGAAATCGAAATGCCGCGGCCGGACGGTTCCTACGCCATCGATTGGGATATGACGTTCGCGCCTGGCGGCGGAGACGTCGAGCTGGGAAAGGATACGGGCTACGCGGGCCTGTTCTTCCGCGCGGCCGCGGATTGGAAAGAGCCCCGATACTTGAACAGCGAAGGACGGACCCTCATGGATGTCCATCAAGCGCCCGCGGCCTGGATCGACCTGTCGGGCGTCATCGATCGGGAGTTCGGCCCGCTGGGGATCGCGATCCTAGCCCATCCCGGGAATCCACGCTTTCCCGCGCCGTGGTGGCGGGACCGAAGCCGGGACGACGACGAAATCGCCTATGTCGGCACGGCTTTGCTGTTTCCGGGGCCGATAACCCTCAAGCGGGGATCGACCCTGAATTTAAGATACAGGGTTTATGTCCACAAAGGATATGGGGAGATCAAGGTGCTCGACGGGGAATTCGCCCGGTTCAGCCGGAAGCGCTGATCGGCGCGCGCGCCTCGCGCCGCTGCCCCGGGAGTCCCTTCGTCAGAGGGAAGAAGAGGGAGCCTGCCTGTTTGAGGATGGGCCCCCTCCTGCGTGTCGAAGCGCGGTCTAAGCTTACAAATGAAAATTCAGGCCGACCGCGAAGACGAATGACTTCTGGGAATAGTGTTCGAGATAGCTGCCCATGTTGCTGCCGGTCGGAGTGATGAACGTGAGCAGCTTCTGGGCAGACGTATTGACGGAGTTCATGACCGACAGGTCGACGTCGAATGCCTTGCTGATCTTGATCCTCGCCCCTCCGCCATAGGAATTTGCTCCCAAGCTGAAGGCCTCGTCCGATTGGAAGCCGGGGGCCAGATCATATCGGGTATAGAGGTAGCCGGCGCTCAAGGCGAGGCAATCCGTGACCGCATATTCCACGCCCAGGGCGGCGTCATAGGAGTTGTTATTGACGTATTTCTCCCGGCCCGCCCAATCGGCGTCCTTATCGAAGAAGTAGTTGTAGGATGCCGTCACCTTGAAGGCGGGCAGGACGAGCCATTCCACTCCTACGGAGAGGAAGGCCGGAACGTCGTCGTTATTCATGACGCCGTTGGGGAAGCTCCCGGTCGTGTCGGTCTTCGTCAGGTTCTGGAAGGTGAGCTTGGTCACGAATTCGTACTTGACCGCAAGATTCAGGTTGGGCAGGGGCGCATAGTTCAGGCTGAGGATGGGCGTCACGCCTTGAGCGGCCTGATCGGTATCGATGGTTTGGTTGCCCATCATGGCCGCATACGCCGGCTGGCCGACCATCGTGAAGAACGTGGCCGCGGGGATGTAAGACCCGGTTAGGCCTATGGCCGGATAGGTTGGATTGACCATGACGCTCCGGATGTGGCCTTCGTAGTGATTGAACGCGTTGACGTAACGCAGGCCGAAGGCCCCCGAGAGCTCGTCGGTGAAGGCATAAGATACATTGAACTGAAAGCCGAGATATATCGAACTGCCCTTGAAGGCGATATCCGCCGTGTAGCCCGACGTCGGAATTCCCATGCTGCTGATCATGAGGGGAACGGCGGAATAGACCCACTCGAAGGACGGCAGGCCCTTGGCGTAATCGGCCGTGCCGCCGCCGGCGCTGGGACAGAAGCCGAACGACAGGGCGAGAGGACCTTTCTTGTAGGCGACATAAATCCCCGGGTAGATCGGGACGGTGATCTTGCCGTCGTATTGATGGTTGTTGAGGTACGGGAAATCGTTGACGACGGTATTGGTTCGGAAGACGGTCTGGTTGTTCAACCCGACGTGCCAGCCGTCCGCAAGGCGGGTCAGGCCCGCCGGGTTGTAATAGACGGCGTCGATGTCGGTCGAGGCGTTCCGGGAGAGCAGCCGGAGATACATGGCGCTCTGGTTCATGTTCGTCACGATCGTCGCCGAGGACGCCGTGACCAGGCCGAGCACAAGTCCGAGGACGAACAGCATCTTCTTCATGGGACCTCCTTTAAGGTTCCTACAATACAAGCGAGGCCAAAGCCTGCTTGAGAAAGACGAGGATCCGGCCCGGGAACAGCCCAAGCTGGAGAACGCCATAGAGGCAGAGGAAGAGAACGAGGTATACCGCCGGGACATCGAGGTCGAGCTCGATGTTGCGAACGGGCTCGCGCATGTACATGAAAACAACAATCCGGAGATAATAATAAGCCGAAATCAGGCTCGCCAGAAGGCCGATCAGGACGAGCGGGGTCAGTCCTTTGTGGACCGCCGCGGCGAAGATATAATATTTGGCCAAGAATCCGCCGAGGGGCGGGAAGCCCGCGAGGGAAATAAGAAAGACGGCAAATAGAGCCCCGAGCCAGGGGTATTTGGCCCCGATGCCGGCGAAGTCGTCCAGGTCGTGGAACTCCTCGCCGGCCCGGCTCATGGCGATAAGCGCCCCGAAGGCCCCGAAGCTCATGAAGAGGTAGACCGCCAGGAAGAACATCAGGCCGACGCCGTCACCGGAGAGGACGGCGACCAACAGGTAGCCGGCGTTGGCGATGCCCGAATAGGCAAGGAGCCGCTTGATGTTCTTCTGGCGGAGGGCGGTCAGGCTCGCGACGAGCATCGTCAGCCCGGCCACGATGCCGAGGACGACCTGGATCTTGGCCGAGCGGAAGGCCTGGTCCCCGACCGGGGCGACGAGCTTGAAGAGCACGGCGAATCCGGCCGCCTTGGGCCCGACGGCGAAGAACGCCGTGACGGGCGTCGGCGCGCCCTGGTAGACGTCGGGGGTCCACATGTGGAAGGGGACCAGGGCGATCTTGAAGCCGAAGCCGATGATGACCAGGACGAGACCCGCCAGGCCGAGGAGGGAGTCGCCCGACGGCCCGGCGAACGAGGCCGCGACCGCGGGCATCTCGAGGCTCCGCGCCGCTCCGTAAAGGAGCGCCAGCCCGAAGATGAGGAAGGCGCTGGCAAAGCTGCCCATGAGGAAATATTTGATGGCCGCTTCCGTAGCCCGGTCATCGTCTCGCTTCAGCCCGGCCAGGGCGTAACTCGAAACCGAAAGGATCTCCAGCCCGAGGAGGACGACGATCAGGTTCGGGGACGAGACCATGACCATCAGGCCGGAGAGGGCCAACAACAAGAGCCCGTAAAATTCTCCGAAATCGGCATTCTGGCGGGGCAGGTATTTCAGGGCGATCAGGATGGTGAACGCGACCGCGACAAGAAAGATCACGGTGAAGGCCAGGGCCAGGTCGTCGAGGCGGAGCATCCCGCCGAAGGCCGAAGCCCCCCGGCTCCAGAGGCGAGCGCAGGCGGCTCCGCAGCCGGCTGCGGCAAGGAGGGCCAGAGCGGCGAGGGGAGTCTTGCTCGCGGGCTTCCAGAAAGCTTCCAGGAGGAGGATGAAGATAGCCCCCCCGACGATAATGAGGAGCGGGACGAGGGCGGCGTAGGCGCTCATCGGGGCAGCCGCTCCTCTGCATCGAGGCGGAAGCTTACGGGCGAGGGGACCGCTTTCTGGACGAAGACGCGCTCGCGGCCTTTGATTCTATGGACATAGGCGGTTACCGAGGCGTCCATCTTGCCGGTGAAAGCCCTGGGCGCGATCCCCATCCAGAACATCAGGACCACGATCGGGGCAAAGCACGCGATTTCCCGCCAGCTCATGTCGGGGAAAGACAGGATCTTTTCATTCGTGACCGGCCCCTGCATGACCCGCTGGAACATCCAAAGGAGATAGGCCGCTCCCAGGATGAGGGTCGTCACCGCGAGGGCGGCATAGACCTTGTTCGCGGCGAAGACGCCGTAGAGGCAGGTGATCTCTCCGATGAAGCCGTTCAGGCCGGGGAGGCCGGCCGAGGACAGCACCGCAATGAGGAAGAAGGCCGAGAACACGGGCATCTGCTTGCTGACTCCGCCGAAATCCCTGATGAGACGGGTATGGGCCCGCTCATAGAGAATGCCGACGGCCAGGAAGAGGGCACCGGTGCTCAGGCCATGATTGAGCATCTGGTAGATCGCGCCGAGCGTCCCCTCGACATTGAGCGAGAAAACGGCCAGCATGACCAAGCCCATATGGCTGACGCTCGAATAGGCGACCAGGGACTTGATGTCCTTCTGGATGAGGGCCATCAGCCCCCCATAGATAATGCCGATCAGGCAGAGGACGGACAGCACCGGCAGGAACCGCTCGACGGCGTCCGGGAACAGGGGGATGGCGAAGCGGAGAAAGCCGTAGGAGCCCATCTTCAGAAGAACTGCGGCCAGGAGGATCGAGGCCCCGGTCGGCGCCTCGACGTGGGCGTCGGGCAGCCACGTGTGGAAGGGGAACATCGGCACCTTGATGGCGAAGGCCAAGCCGAACGCCAGGAAGAGCCAGGTCTGGAGGCGCGGGTTGAGCACCATCCGCGCCTGGTCGAAGACGTTGAGCGAATATGTCCCCGTCGCCTTGAAAAACAGCGAGGAGAGAGTGAAGATGGCGGCCAGCATCAGCAGGCTCCCGGCCATCGTGAACAGGACGAACTTCATGGTGGCGTAGACCCGGCGCTTTCCGCCCCAGATGCCGATCAAAAAATACATCGGGATCAAGGCCGCTTCCCAGAATACGTAGAAAAGGAACAGGTTGAGCGACAGGAAAACGCCCAGGATGCCCGTCTCGAGGAGGAGCATGAAGATGAGGTATTCTTTGATCCGCTCGCGGATGTAGGACCAGGAGGAAAGGAGGACGAGGGGCAGGAGGAACGTCGTGAGCAGCACCAGGAACAAGCTGATCCCGTCTACGCCGACATGGTATTGGATTCCAAAGCCCAGCCAGGCCGTCCTTTCGACGAACTGCGGCCCGGCGGCCGCGGAGTCGAACCCGAAATAGAGGATGAGCGACGCGGCGAAGACGGCGACGGTTACGCCCAGAGCGAACCCGTAGAGAAGGCGCTTCCGATCCTTGGGGAAGAAGATGAGAAGGACAGCCGCCGCCAACGGCAGGAACGTGATCAGGCTCAGGAGGGGCATACTCATCGTCTTAGAAGAGGAAGACTCCCAGGATGAGAGCGACGCCCAGGAGGAAGGCGAAGGCGTAATCCTTGACGAACCCCGTCTGGAGAAAGCTCAGGGCTTTCCCAAAGAATCCCGCCGCCGCGGCCGAGCCGTTGATCGCGCCGTCGATGACTTTCAGGTCGAACCCGGAATAAACCAGATCCGAGCCCCGGATGAGGGGACGGATGACGACGGCCCCGACGGCCTCGTCGACGTAATATTTGTTGTAAAGAAGCTTGTGGACGAAGGGGAGGCGGTCCGCCAGGGCCTGGGGCAGGTGCGGGGACCTGATATAAAAGAGATAAGCCACGAAAATCCCCAGGAATGCCGCCCCGGCCGAGGCCAGAATGAGAAGTCCCTCCGCGCCGATGGACAAGGCGCGGGCTTCGGCGGCAGGGGAGATGACGGGCGCAAGGAAGCGCCGAAACAGGTCCGCCTTTTCACCCAGGATGGCGGGCAGACCCACGTAGCCGGCGATGATCGAAAAAACGGCCAGGATCGCGAGGGGAACCGTCATGACCTTCGGCGATTCGTGGAGATGGCTCTTGGCCTCTTCCGAGATCCGCTCGGGGCCGTGGAAGGTCATGAAGATCAGGCGGAACATATAGAAGGCGGTCATGATCGCCCCGGCCAGACCGAGGGCCCAGAGGATTGTCTTCCCTTGGGCGAAGGCCGATGTCAGGATCGCGTCCTTGGAGAAGAAGCCCGACAGGAACGGAACACCGGAAATGGCGATCGCGCCGACGAGGAACGGAGGATACGTCCGGGGCAGGTATTTCCTGAGGCCGCCCATTTTCCTCATGTCCTGTTCCCCGGACAAGGCGTGGATAACACTCCCGGCCGAGAGGAACAGGAGGCTCTTGAAGAAGGCGTGGGTCGCGAGATGAAAGACGCCGGCCGCGTAAGCCCCGACGCCGCAGCCCAGGAACATGTACCCGAGTTGCGAGATCGTCGAATAGGCGAGGACGCGCTTGATGTCGTTCTGGGTCAGGGCCATCGTGGCGGCAAAGACCGCGGTCGCCGCGCCGATGATGGCCACGACATCGCCGGCCGATCCGGAGGCGCCGAAAAGGACGTTCAGGCGGGCAACCATATAGACGCCGGCCGTGACCATGGTCGCGGCATGGATGAGGGCGCTCACCGGCGTGGGACCTTCCATGGCATCCGGGAGCCAGATGTAGAGCGGGATCTGGGCGGATTTGCCTGTCGCCCCGACGAAAAGGAGCAGCGCGATGAGCGTCGCCAGGCCCCCGCCGATCGTGCCGCCCCGGACGGCGCCGTTGATGGCCGTGAAATCCGAGCTGCCCACGATCGTCAGGAGGAAGAGGAGTCCCAGGAGAAAGCCCGCATCCCCGATCCGGTTGACGATGAACGCCTTTTTCCCGGCGGCGGAGGCCGATTTCCTCTCGAACCAGAAGCCGATGAGAAGATACGAGCATAAGCCCACCCCTTCCCAGCCGACGAACATGAGGACCATGTTGGAGGCCAGGACCAGGAGGAGCATCGCGAACATGAACAGGTTCAGATAGGCGAAGTAGCGAGTGTATCCCTTGTCGTGGGCCATGTAGCCCACCGAATAGACGTGGATCAGGAGGCCGACGCCCGTGACGACGAGGACCATCACGGCCGAGAGGGGATCGAACTGAAAGCCGAAGTCGGCGCCGAACGCCCCGGCCTTGATCCAGGGCGACAGGATTTTGATCCAGGGCAGCGACTCGCCTGCGGAGCCGAACAGGCCGGCGAAGGAGAATATCGACAGCAGGAATGAAACCAAGACCGACCCGCAGGCCTGGATGGTCACCCATTTCCGGGACAGGAAGCGGCCGAAGAGGATGAGAGCGAGGGCGCTGGCGGCTGGAGGGAAGGGGATAAGCCAGAACAGATCCCTCATATCAGCCTTTCAACGAGTTCAGGTCGGCCGTCCGGATGGATTTCCGCCGCCGGAAGATGACGAGGACGATGGCCAGGCCGATCGCGGCTTCGGCCGCCGCCACGGTGATGATGAAAAAGACGACGACCTGGGCGTCCGCAAAATGCGCCTGGCGGGCCAAGGCCAGGAAGGCCAGGTTGGCGCTGTTGAGCATGACCTCGATCGCCATGAATTGCGAGATCAGGTCCCGCTTCACGAAGAAGGCCACGATCCCCAGGACGAAAAGGACGAGGCTGAGGACGAAGAAGTAGCCGGCCGGGACGGTCATGGCTCCCTCTTCTTGACCAGGGCGATGGCCCCGACGAGCGCGGCGAGGATGAGGACCGACGTAAGCTCGAAAGGATAGGCGTAGGTGGTGAAGAGAAGACGCCCGAGATCGGTCGGCGTCACGCCCGGACCGGTGACGCCGGCTCCCGGCAGCGACCCTCGCCCGGCGAACACGAGCTCGATCAAGAGGACGATGGCCATGGCGCAGGCCAGGACGATGATTCCCTTTTTCTTCTCGGGAGCGATGCCCTGGCCCATGTTGATCATCATGATCACGAAGATGAACAGGACCATGATCGCGCCGGCATAGATGATGACCTGGACGACGGCCAGGAATGGCGCGCCCAGGAGCCCGAACAGGCCGCCGAGGGCGGCGAAGGCAAGGACGAGCAACAAGGCGCTCGTGGCCTGGTTGCGGGAGAAGATCATGCCCAGCACCGCGCCGGTGCAGATGACGGCCAAGGCGAAAAATACGATGATCACCATTTTTAGCTTTTTTTCATTATATTTTTAGGGTCCGCCGTCGTCAAGGAAATATATTTCTCGCCCCGGGCGACATTAATGCTTTGACAAACTGGAATTTTCGGCTATAATGTTTCTGTCATTGCGGGGTAGAGCAGCCTGGTAGCTCGTCGGGCTCATAACCCGGAGGTCGTTGGTTCAAATCCAACCCCCGCTACCACCGAAATCCCATTTCCGCCGATAAATGAGGGCCTGGGCCTCTGCTTTGACTTCGCCCGCCTCTTTTGTTAAAGTTCCTCTATGGTCATTCTTTTCCAATTCCTCGAATCCACCCCAAGGAGGTTCCATGTTTGAGCCCAAGATCTACATCAAAAGACGCGATTTCCTGAAGAAACAGATGCCGTCGGGCCTTGTCCTGTTCCTCGGCAACGACGAGAGCCCTATGAACTATACGGCCAACGCCTACCATTTCCGCCAGGACAGCTCCTTTCTCTATTTCTTCGGGCTCGACACTCCCGGCCTTGCGGCCGTGATCGACC
Source organism: Candidatus Aminicenantota bacterium (assembly GCA_003141555.1). Taxonomy (GTDB): domain Bacteria; phylum Acidobacteriota; class Aminicenantia; order Aminicenantales; family UBA4085; genus FEN-413. The sequence goes on along the minus strand of PLMN01000015.1, from coordinate 48,952 downwards.
TCGACGAGAAAAAGGATGTCGTCTTCGGCGACGACTTTGAGATCGAGGACGTCATCTGGATGGGCTATCTGCCGACGGTCCAGGACCGGGCGTCCGAAGTCGGAGTCAAGCAGACCGGGCCTCTCAAGGCCCTCGGCCCGATGCTGAAAGAGGCCCAGGAGAAGGGGAGGGCCATTCATTTCCTGCCGCCCTACCGCCCCGAGAATATCCTGAAGCTCCAGGCGCTCCTGGGAATCAGGCCGGAGGAGGTCAAGGCCAAGGCCTCGCCGGCCCTGATCAAAGCCGTCGTCGCCCAGCGCTCGTTGAAATCCGACGAGGAAGTCGCCGAGATCGAAAAGGCCCTCAAGACGACCTACAAGATGTACGTCACGGCCATGAGCATGGCCCTCCCGGGAATCTGGGAGAAGGACATCGCCGGGCGGATCGACGGCCTGGCGATCGCCGGCGGGGGCGTCGTCGCGTTCCCCACCATCCTGAGCCGGGACGGCCAGTTCTTGCATAACCACTCCCACAAGAACCGGCTGAAGAAGGGCGACCTCCTGGTCGTCGATGCGGGCGCGCAGACGCCCCTGGGCTATGCCGCGGACATTACCCGGACGATCCCGATCGGGGGGAAATTCACCCCCGCTCAGAAGGACATCTACGAGATCGTCCTCAAGGCCCAGGAGACGGCCATCAAGGCCATCAAGCCGGGCGTCAGGTACCGGGACATCCATCTCCAGACCGCCCGGGTCATCGCCTCGGGACTGAAGGCCGTCGGCCTGATGAAGGGCGACGTCGAGGAAGCCGTGCTCCAAGGCGCCCACGCGCTCTTCTTCCCCCACGGCCTCGGCCACATGCTCGGGCTCGACGTCCACGACATGGAGGACATCGGTGAGGGGTTCGTGGGCTACGACGAAGGCATCCAGCGCTCCTCCCAGTTCGGCTTGGCTTACCTCCGCATGGCCAAGGAGTTGCGCGCGGGCCACGTCATGACCGTCGAGCCGGGGATCTATTTCATCCCCGTCCTGATCGACAAATGGCAGAAGGAAGGCAAATTCGCGGACTTCATCGCCTACGAGCGCCTGGCCCGCTACCGCGGTTTCGGCGGGATCCGGATCGAGGACGATGTGCTCGTGACGCGCGACGGCCGCCGCGTCCTCGGGAAGCCCATTCCCAAGACGCCGAAACGAATCGAGGAGGCGGTCATCGGGTAGCGCGCCCGGCGGCCTCTGGCCTCGAGGATGGCTCGTTCATGAAAATCGCTTTGATCCAACAGAGGGCGATGCCCGATGTCGAGGACAACCTGGGCCGAGGCGTGGCCGCCTTTGAGCGGGCGGCAGCCGACGGGGCGAACCTCGTGGCCTTCGCCGAGCTCGCCTTCCTCCCGTTCCTGCCCCAAATCCCGTCCGGTGATCGGCCCGCTTTCCGGTCCTTCTCCCAGACCGTGCCCGGCCCCCTGACCGAGGAATTCGGGGCGCTGTCGCGGCGCCGGGGAGTCGCCGTCGTCCTGAACTTATTCGAGCGCCAAGGCGAGGCGACCTTCGATTCCTCGCCGGTCATCGATGCCGACGGGAAGCTCCTCGGCGTGACCCGGATGGTGCACATCATGGACGGGCCCGGATTCCATGAACGCGGATATTATCATCCGGGAGGGAACGAGCGCTTCGTCTACGACACGCAGGTCGGACGGCTGGGCGTGGCGATCTGCTATGACCGCCATTTCCCGGAATACATGCGGGGACTGGCCCTGGCCGGCGCCCAGCTGGTCGTCGTGCCTCAGGCGGGGATCCTCGACGAATGGGGCGAGGGGTTGCATGAAGGCGAGCTGCGGGTCGCCTCGCTCCAGAACGGCTACTTCACGGCCCTGGCCAACCGGGTCGGTGCCGAGGACGTCCTTCACTTCTCGGGCGAATCCTTCGTCACCGATCCCGGCGGACGGGTCATCGCGCGCGCTCCGCGGGACGCCGAGGCGATCCTGACCGCCGACTGCGATTTCGGCCTGATCGAGCAATCTCCGGCCCGGCGCCATTTCCTCGTCGATCGACGGCCCGCGGTCTACCGCCGGCTCGGCCTCACGGACGACGAATAACATGTTCCGCTGGTTCGTCCTCAACACCAAGCCCAAAAAGGAAAGCCAGGTGGAGCGCCTTTTCCAGCAGGGAGGATTCGAGGTCTACAATCCCAAATACCGCGATGAGGGCCGGGTCCATCCGTTTTTTCCCGGCTACGCGTTCGTCCGGTTTGAGCATCCCGGGCAGTACAAGATGGTCAAGTACACGCGCGGGGTGAAAAGCATCGTCGGCAACGACGCCGGCCCCGTTCCGATCGAGGATGAGATTCTAGCCGGGATCCGGGCGCGGGAGGTCGATGGCTACATCGAGCTTTCCAAGTACGGCGTCGCTCCGGAGGTGGGCGACGAGATCGAGGTCGCGGGCGGTCCGCTCAAGGGGATGCGCGGCGTCTTCAAGAAAGAGCTCTCGGGCCAGGACCGCGTCCTGATCCTTCTGAACTACGTGTCCTACCAGGGCCAGCTTCTCATCGAGCGGGAGAAGCTGAAAAAAGTCATTTCCTGATCTGCCGTCCGGCCGGCCCGGCTGGAGGCGGAAGCGCGGCCAGAAACGGCTCGGTCAGGCTGGACGACGAGAAGAGGACGAACCCGTCGGCGCCCAGCCGGCGGCATGTCTCGATCTGGCCGGCCATGCCTTCGGGCGTGTTCTGGTTATGCGAGCTCCCCAGGCCGATGCCCGGGCAAACCTGGACGCGCCCCGCCCCGATCTCCACGGCCCGCCGGGCGTATTTCTCGAACAGGGCGGCGCTGTTGATATATTGCATCGGGCAGAGCATGTCGACCAGGCCCTGTTGCGCCCAGGACTCCCAATCCTGCCCGATCAGGACCTTGGCCTTGTCCGCGGCGGGAAAGACGGCGGCCGAGATCTTCACCGGCCGGCCGAGCTCCCGCAGCGCCGCCCGCAGCTCGCTGACGAACCGGGTGACGTGTCCGCCGTTCCATTCGATCCATTCGTTCCACATGATGTTCCCCGAGTCCTTGGCCTTCATCTCCGCCGGGTCCTGGCCCGTCGCGGCTTGGAAAAGGGCTCGCGTCGCGGCGTCGAAGCTGAAATACGGCTCCGCCGGATCGCAGGGGAAGTGGATATAATCCAGGTGGATCCAATCGACGGGATAGCGGCGGGCGAGCTCCAGCATCAGGCTGAGCTCATAGGCCCGGACTTCGGGCAGGGCGGGGTTCGCCGCGCCGACCATCTCCTGCTTGGGGCCGCGGATCAGCCATTCGGGGTGCTGGCGGACCTGCCCCAGGATGGCGCTTTCGGGAAAAACGCAGAACCAGGGATGGACGGCCAGGCCGCGGCTCCGGGCTTCCTTGAAGAACACGTCGAAGAAATCCCAGCTCCAGGCGGGATCGCCGACCCCGATGTCGCTCTTGAAATAGACGTGGCCGGTCGTGTTCTTGACCAGAATAATGACAGTGTTGATCCCGGCGCGGACGTAGCCGTCGAGCGTGGCCGCGATCTTCGTCCGGGCCCCCGGTTGGTCCGATCCGAAAAACCCCGGATGAGCCCAGACCGCCCGGATCAGGAATTTTGTAGGGGCGGCCGGCTGTGGGGCCGCGACCTCCCCCGCGGCGGCGAGAAATCCGCATCCCCAGAGGCCAAGAAGCGCTGCCAGAATGAAGCGGCGATGATGATCCACGATCGAACCTCCCCGGCCCGATTCAGGCCGTGCTGCCGGAGCCGTCCGGCGCTTATTTAAGATTCAGCCGCCCGTACCCGAACAGGTTATCCTTTCCAGCCGGGCCGAGATCGACGGCCCGATTCTGGAGGAGGGTCCGGACTTGGGAAGCGGTAAACGGAGTCCGTCCGCGGTAGAGACCGCATCCGCCGGCGACGTGAGGCGCCGAGGCGGAGGTCCCGTAGAAATTCCAATGGCCGTAGGTCGCGGTCGAGACCCCCGAGGGGGCCGTCAGATCGGGCTTGATCCGACCGTCCCAGGTCGGGCCCTGGGAGCTGTAGTAATGGTAGGAGTCATCCTCCCAATCCGTGGCCCCGACCGCAATGGCCGAATCGGAGTCGGCGGGAACGGCGATGCTGTGGGCCGCCACGGCGTATTGAATGGCCGTGTCGTTGCCCTCGATGAACATCTCCAGCGGGACGGATTTCGTCGAGCTCACGCGCTGGATGGACACCGCCCAGGTCGCATCGTGGTCCGTATACCAGCCGTAGATGTCTTCGGTGGGCCACTGCCCGCCTCCCTTTTGGATATTGGTCGAAGAATCGACCAGGACATAGGAACTGCCCTGCTTGAGATACAGGTAGAGGTCGTAGTCCTGGTCCGTGCCCGAATAATCCCATCCGTTCCACGTCCCCCAGTCCTTCCAGTTCAGCGAGACGTCCACTTCCTCGAACGCCGGGACATGGAACTCCAGGTACCGGTTGGAACCCGAGAAATTGAGCCAGCCGTCGCCCTCGGGATCGACGAAATTGCCCTCCCAATGGGAGATGGCGTCATTGCCGGCGGCCGAGGCCCAGAGGATATTCTGGGCCGCGGCGAATTCCACGTCGGCGCAGATGGGCCCGGTCCCGTCACCCGCCCCGGCGTTGTACCAGCCGAGGGAATAGGAAATCACCTGGATGCCCTGCTGGACGATCCAATCCACCGCTTCTCCCTCTTCGACGTCCGTGTCGAAATTCACAAGCCAGAGAGCGGCGTCCGGGGCCATGTCGTGGACGATCTCGGCGCAGGCCAGGCCGTGGTCCTCGCCGGCGGCAATGTCTCCGTCGGCCCGGAACGAGCGGGCCGTCACCTTCGAGGGGAGCTCGGTGCCGAGGAGAGCCTGGTAGCCCATGAAGCCGACGTCCAGGACGCAGATCTTCCCGGCGGAGCCGCTCCGGTAGGCGGGGAGACTGACCCAGCGGTCGGCTCCGGTCCGGGCGACGCCCTCGCTCGTCACCTGGAGCTTGCTCGGATGGAGGGGGAGGCGGAGGTATTTCAGCAGGGGGTCGGCCGCGAGCGTGTCCAGGGCTTCGATCGGCACGAGGGCCTGGAGACGATTCCGCCAGCGGGCTTCGGTCCGGCCCCCGAACGCTTCGATCTTGACCTTCAGGAGCACGGCGGCCGCCTGGCCGGAGAGGGTCGTGATGGGGGAATTCAATTCCGCGACGACACGAACCATCCCCTCGGGGCAGTCGGTCCGGATCTTCCTGGCGACGAGGGATCCGGCGTCGTCGGCTTCGACGGACCGGACGGCCGCTATTCGGGTCAATGCCGCGGACATCTTGGGATGAAAGAGCATGGCCGAAGGCACATGGGCGCCAAGTCCCGGGGAGGAGGCCGCGCGCGACGGGGCGGAGAGCGCTCCCGTCGCCCCGAATATCAACCCGGCAGCAGCGGCGGCCGCGATAAGACGCGGAATCCGGCGGCCGCGTTGACTGGAAAAGAGGCTGTCTCGAAGTCGCGCGTTCATATCAGAGTCCTATCCTCACGGCCAGGCCGAGGGTGAGCGTATCGAGATTCAGATTGTCCAGGGTCCCGGACTGCGTCAGGCCGCCGGTCCTGTCGGCCATCGACCAGGACCCCGAAGCCTTCATCAAGCGATACCGGACTTCGAGCCGCAAGACCGACGTGGAGCTCAGGGCGTATTCGAGGCCGCCCATCACCCCCAGGCAGGGGCCGCTCCGGACTTTTTCAACCACGGTGAACCCGATGGCGTTCCAGGCGGACGCGGCTGTGCTGTCGTACGTGAACTGGGGCAGGGCATAGCCCCCGGCGACGCCGGCCCAGGCCGCCAGCTTTCCGTCGCCGAACGGGAACCTGGCGTCGACTCCGATTTCGAGGGGAATGACGGCCAGCTGGCCGGCGCTCAGCCCGTCGGTCGAGGCGGTCACGGCGCTCTCGTAGCGCAGGACGCTTACGTCAAGGCTGAGGTTGCTGGCCAGGTCGAGGCCGACACTCAGGCCATAGGCCGGGGCGCCGCCCTGATTTTTATCCAGGGGGCGGATGTAGGCGCCGGTCAGCCCGATATGGAATCCGGCTTCGGCCGAGACGGCGGCCGCGAAAAAGAGAGCGGCGGCGAGGATCATGATTCTTGTTTTCATCTTTACTTCTTTCCGCGCCGGGGAGGGCCATAGCCTCCGCCGCCCGGCGATTCGATTCTCAAGACGTCTCCGGCCTGGACCGTGAAGTTGGCCTTGGACTTCAGACGGACGGTTTTTCCGCCGCTGATAAGCGTGTTGCGGCCGGGCCGGCCCGGCAGGCCTCCCCGGAGGCCGTACGGAGCGAATTTCCGACGCTCCGACATGATGGTCACGTTCGCCGGGATCGCAAATTCGTATTCCCGGACGATGCCCTCGCCGCCGCGCGTCCGGCCGGCTCCCCCGGAGCCTCGGCGCAGGGCATAGCGGCGGATGCGGAGAGGCAGGTAGTTTTCGAGGGCCTCGAGCGGGGTGTTGAGCGAATTCGTCATGTGGGTATGCACGCCGCTCAGGCCGGGAAACTCCCGGCTCGCTCCCATGCCGCCGCCGATCGTCTCGTAATAGGCGAAATTCCGGCCCGCGGCGGGATCGTATCCTCCGATGGCGACGTTGTTCATCGTCCCGGAACTTGCGGCCGGGATCCTGTCGGGGATCGCCTGGGCCAGCGCTCCCAGGAGCACGTCCACGATCCTCTGAGATGTCTCGACGTTGCCGGCCGCCGTCGCGGCCGGGAATTGGGCGCTGACGATCAAGCCCGGCGGGGCGATGATCTCGATCGGGCGCATCAGGCCCGTGTTAAACGGGATATCGTCCTCGATCAGGGCGCGGAAGACATAGAGGACCGCGGACGTGGTGACCGCGGCGTTGGCGTTGACCCCGCCCTTCACCTGGGAGGAGGAGCCGCGGAAATCGACGACGGCCCTGCTCCCCCGGATGCGGACCGTGACCGCGATTTTCACCGGATCGTCCGTGATCCCGTCGTCGTCGAGATAATCGGCGAAAGCATAGTCCCCGTCGGGGATGGCCCGGATCGTCCGGCGGAGGAAGGCCTCGGTGTAGTCCTGGATGAGGTCGGCATATGACGAGATCTTGGACAGCCCGTATTTCCGGACCGCGTCGCGGATCCTCTGGCGCCCCTTTTCGCAGGCGGCGACCTGGGCGAGGAGGTCCCCCCGGCGCTCCTCGGGAGTCCGGACGTTGGCCAGAAGGAGCCTGAGCACGTCCTCGTTCATCCGGCCCCGGCTCACCAGCTTGAGCGGCGGGAGGATCAAACCCTCCTGGAAGATCTCCGTGGCCAGGGGCATGCTGCCGGGGGTCATGCCGCCCACGTCGGAATGGTGGGCCCGGTTGGCGGCGAAGAATTCGAGCCGGCCGCCGATGAAGACGGGCATGATGCAGGTGATGTCAGGCAGGTGGGTCCCGCCGTGATAGGGATCGTTGAGGATGACAAGATCGTCGTCTTCGAAGGGCAGGGCCCGGATGGCCGCCTGCACGGACAGCGGCATGGCCCCGAGATGGACGGGAATGTGCGATCCCTGGGCCAGCGTTTCGCCCTTCGCATTGAACAGGGCGCAGGAATAATCCTTCCGCTCCTTGATGTTGGGCGAAAGGGCCGTCCGGCCCAGGACGGCTCCCATCTCTTCGGCGATTGAGACGAACGTGTTCTTGAAGATCTCGATTTCGATCGGGTCGAACGCTTTCACCGGCGCGCGTCCTTCCTCAAAATGAGATTCAAGTATCGGTCCACGAGAAGGCCGTAGTCCGGCGGGAGGAACGTGGTCGAGCCGGCATCCACCACCAGGGCGGGGCCCGCAAGCCTGGCGCCGGGGAAGAGCCCCGACCGGTCGTAGACGGGCGCCCGGTATTCGCGGCCGGCGTGATGGAGCGGCTGGGTCTTCATGATCGCCCGGGCCGGATCGCCGCCTTGGACGACCGGATAGCGGCGAAGCCGGATCTTCGGCGCCCGTCCGCGGATCTTGATCCGGACGTTTACGATTTCAACCGCGGCGTCCGGGTGGACGTAGGCATAAAGCCGGCGGTGCTCCCGGTCAAAGGCAGCCCTGAGGCCGGCCGTCGAGCGGCCGCCGAACGGGACGTTGATCTCGTAGGATTGCCCGAGATAGCGCATGTCCAGGGACCTTTCGAACGTCACCGCCCCGGCGGCAAATCCGTCGGCTCTCATCTCCGCAAGGCCGCGGCGCTCGAAATCGCGGCAGGCGCGATCGAGGTCCCGGAAGCGGACGAGATCGAGCGTTCGGAGCACCGAACGGGAGTAATCCTTGACGGAATCGGCGAGGAGCAGGCCCAAGGCCGAGAGCACGCCGGCGTTAGCCGGCACGAGCACGGCTCCCATCCGGAGATGGGCGGCCATGTCGGCGGCGTGCATGCCGCCCGCCCCCCCGAACGAGAAGAGGGCGAAATCGCGGGGATCGAAGCCGCGCTCGATGGAGATGACCCGGATGGCCTTCTCCATGTTGGCGTTGGCGATGTCGACGATGCCCTGGGCGGTGGCGAGCACGGATTTCCCGATCCGGACGCCGATCCGGGCGACCGCCGCCCGGCTCCGCGCGGGGGAGATCTTCATCGACCCGCCGAGGAAATAGTCGGGATCGATGCGGCCCAGGACGAGGTTGGCGTCGGTGACCGTCGCCCCATCGCCCTTGCCGTAGCAGGCCGGGCCGGGATCGGCCCCGGCGCTCTGCGGGCCGACGCGGAGCGAACCCGCGGCGTCGACGGCCGCGATCGAGCCGCCGCCCGCTCCCACGGAATGGATGTCGATGATCGGGACGCGGACCGGGAAGTCGCCGATCGCGTTCTCGTTCGTCCGGCGGAGCCGGCCTTCGATCAGGGAGACGTCGGTCGAGGTGCCGCCCATGTCGAAGCTCACGACCTTCGGAAATCCGGCGGCTCGCGAAACGTGGAGCGATGCGACCGCCCCTCCGGCCGGCCCGGACAGGGCGGTCCGGATGGGTTCGGCCTTGGCCCGGGCCGCCGTGATGTAGCCCTCGTTGGACTGCATGACCCGCAGCTCGGCCCGGCCGAGGTTCGCTTCCAGGTTCGACAGGTAGCGGTGAAGGACCGGCATGAGATAGGCGTTGACGGCCGTCGTGGACGTCCTCTCATATTCCCGGTATTCGGGCAGGAGGCGGCTCGAGACCGAGGCCAGGAGTCCGCGCGCGGCGAGCTCCTCGCTCACGATCTCCTCGTGCTCCGGGCCGGCATAGGCGTTGATCAACGACACGGCCACGGCTTCGACGCCGGCGGCGGCGGCCCGGTCGAGGACGGCCGCGATCTCGGCCCGGTCCGGCCGCCGGACGGAACGCCCGGAGGCGGTCATTCGCTCCTCGATCCCGAAGCGCAGGCCGGCTTCGACGATCGGCGTCCGCCGCTCGCCGCGCAGGCCGTAGAGGTTCCGCCGCGTCTGCCGGCCGAGGACCAGCACGTCCTCGAATCCCCGGGTGGTGATCAGCGCGATCCGGGCACCCTTGCGCTCGAGAAGAGCGTTCGTCGCGACCGTCGTCCCGTGGATGACCGTCGGGGCCCTTCCGTCCGCCAGGAATTCCTCGAGGCCGCGGAGAATGGCCAGGGCCGGATTGGCCGGCGTAGACGGGAGCTTCCTGGTATGGATCCGCCCCCCGGCAAAAATCACGAAATCGGTAAAAGTGCCGCCGGTATCGATGCCGATCCGGATGTCGTCCATTTCGGGCTAGTGGCAGGTGCTGCAGGAGGAGCTCGAGCACGTGGAGCAACCGCTCCCGGAGGCTTTGAGCCGGCTCCCGCCGCCGCCGATCCCGAAGGCGGAAACGAGCTTGCGGACCTTGCCCCGGCCGCAGGTCGGGCACCGGACATCGGCTTCGCCGCCGATCCGGGTCAGGGTCTCGAAACGGCGGCGGCAGTCGTCGCAGAAGAATTCATAGAGAGGCATGAGCCGATATTGTAGGAAACCCGGGGCCGGAAGTCCAGCCCGGATCGCCCTATTTCGCCAGGGCGATGACTTCGATCTCGACCTTGACGTCGCGAGGCAGCCGGGCCGCCTGGACCGTGGACCGGGCCGGGAAGGGCTCCTTGAACGCCCCGCCGTAGATCTTGTTCATGGCCGCGAAGTCGTTCATGTCCTGAAGAAAGACCGTCGACTTGACCACGTCGTCGAACGAGCACCCGGCCGCGGCGAGCACGGCCGCCACGTTTTTAAGGACCTGACGGGTCTGGTCTTCGATCGCACCCGAAAGGAGCGCGTTGGTTTCGGGAACAAGGGGGATCTGGCCCGAGCAGAAGACAAGCCCGTTGGCGATGATGGCCTGGGAATAGGGGCCGATTGCCTGGGGAGCGTTTTCGGTCTTGACGACTTTCTTCATGTTTTGACTCCTTGCCGACTGTCCGGACAGGACTCCGGCCGCGGCCGCGCTCAGGCCTCCGAGCGCGATCAGGGCATTGCGCCGTTTCATTCGATTCTCCTCATGACAGGACCAGGACCTTCACCGGGGGACTGTCCAGGGCTCCCGTAGGGGTGAGGCCGCGCGCTTTTATTGTATAAGAACCCGGCGCGAGTTTCCAGGCAAAACGGAACGGCGGCCCCTCAGCGCCGGCCTTCCGGCCGTTAATCCACCATTCGACGCCCGCGGCCTTCACGCCGTCGGCGAGCCGGATCTGGAGGCTGATCGTCTGGTACTCCGGCCGGAGCACGGGATCGAGCTTGAAGATGTCCCCGTCCTGGGGAAAAACGATGGTCACCTCCGATTTCGGGAGCCTCGGGCCGAGGGACGCAGGCACGATGGGGGCGCGCGTCTTTCGGTGGGGCAGGGAACAGACGCCCGCGGGCTCGGTCCCCGGCAGGAAAATTTCGTCCATCGTGGCCGGGCACCGGGGCGACGGGCGCAGCCCCGAGACGGGGCAGATCGCGGCATGGACGAGGCCCGGGGGCTCGACAAAGGAATCCCGGCGGCCCGCGGCCAAAAGGAGAATGATGTCCCGGAACAGCGGCCCCGCGCCCGAGATGCCGGAAACGTTCTCCATCGGCCGGCCGTCGAAGTTGCCCGCCCAGACGCCGACCGTCCAGCGGGGCGTGTAGCCGATCGTCCAATTGTCGCGGAAATCCTTCGACGTCCCCGTCTTGGCCGCGACGGGGAAGGGGAAATCTAGCGGCGAATTGTATCCGAACGTCGGGATGCGGGCGTCCTTGTCGGCCAGGATATGGGTGACGAGATACGAGACCTCGGGACTGAAGATGCGCCGGGTTTTCGGGGGCGGGTCGGGCCGGGCCGCCGCGCCGTCCTTGCGACGCAGCCCGCGCAACACGACGTCCCGCTGGTACAAGCCGCCGCGGGCGAATGTCGCGTAGGCCCGGGCGAGCTCGAGGAGCGTGACTTCTCCGTTGCCGAGGGTCAGCCCGACGCCGTAGTATTCCGAGGATTTCTTGAGGCTGTCGAACTCGAGGTCCTTGAGGCGGCGGTACAGGAGGTCGGGGCCGACGGCCTGGAGGACGGCCACCGCGGGGATGTTGTAGGAGCTGGCCAGCGCGCTCCGGAGGCGGATCGGCCCGTGGAATTTCTCGTCGTAGTTCTCGGGAGTGAAGCTGCCCTCGAGAGTCGAGAACTGGGTGGGGACATCCTCCAGGATCGTGGCGGCGGTCATGCCCCGCTCGAGAGCCAGGGCATAGGTCAGGGGCTTCATCGTCGAGCCCGGCTGGCGGAGCGACGTGACGCCGTTTACCTGCCCGTCAAAGCGGTCGTCGAAGAAATCGCGAGAGCCCGCCAGGCTGAGGATCTCGCCGCTCGCATTGTCCAGCACGACGGCCGCCGCGTTGGTGATGCCCTTCTTCTCGAGCGTGGACAGGTGGCCGGCCAGGAGCTTTTCAACCTTCATCTGGAGCCCGAGATCCAGCGTCGTGCGGATTACGGACAAGCTCCGGCGCTCGGCCGGGGGGAAGCTCTCAAGGACCATATCGCAGAAATGGGGCGCCCGGAACTGCTCGCCGGCGGGCTTGAGGACGAGCGCCTCGCCGAGGGCCCGGTCGGCGTCCGCGGGCAAGACGTCGCCGAGATCCCGCATCCGGACCAGGAGCTCCTTCCGGCGGCGCTCGACGGCGGCCGGGTTCCTGTAGGGATTCAGCTCCGAAGGAGCCCGGGGGAGGACCGCGAGGAAGGCCGACTCGGCCAGGCTGAGGTCGGACGCAGGCTTGTCGAAATACAAGCGCGCCGCAGCCTCGATGCCGAAGGCCTGGTTTCCGTAGGAGATGCGGTTGAGATACTGGACGAGGATCTGGTCCTTGGAGAGCGTGTGCTCGAGTCGGACGGCAAGCCACGCCTCGCGCGCCTTGGCGAAGATATCCCGGCGGAACCGGTAGATGTTCCGGATGACCTGCTGGGTGATGGTCGACGCGCCCGAGACGACGCGGCCGCTCCTGAGGTTCTGGAAGAAAGCCCGCACGACCGCGTAGGGGTTCACGCCGGCGTGGTCGAGGAAGCGGCGGTCCTCGCCCGCGATGGTCGCCCTGATCAGGGCGGGGGAGATCTCCGCCAGCCCGACCCAGCGGCACCGCCCGCCTTCGTCCGAAAGGACCTCGCGAAGAAGCGTCCCGGCCCGGTCCTCGATCCGGAGGGAGACGACCGGCTTCGGGTCGAGGCGCCGGCGGGCGATCGGGACATAGAACGATGCGCCTGCGGCGACGGCCGTCCCTAAAAGGACGAAGAGCACGGCCCGAAGGCCGCGGCGTCGCTTCATTTCACGATCTTCACCGACCGTTCGACGCTCCGGCCGAAGACCTCGGGCTCGTACATCGCCTCGGCCTTGGTGCCGGGCAGAGCGAATTGGCCGAAGGTCAAGGCCCGGGCGAGATAGCGGTGGGTATGAATGCCGGGCATCAGGGAATCGGCGAACAGGAGCACCTTGTTGTCGCGGATCTCGATGTGGTCAAATCCCTGCCACCACGGCTCCTCGTCGGAGTCGCTCAGGGCGCTAAGGCGCCGCTGCTGCTCGTCGCTCTCGGTCAGGAACGTCCCGTCCACGGCCTCGAATCCGGCCGGCAGCGGGTCGTCGACGACGACGAACAGGCTTTCCTTCGGGACGACGACCCGGAGGACCACCACGACGACGGCGCCGGCCTTGATCTCATCGAGCGGCTTGCCGTCCGTCGACTCGAGCGACTTGTAGACGGCGAAGCCTTCGTCCCGCGGGGCGAGAATGCTCTTGGGCGAATAGGTCAGGCGGGCGCCGTAATAAAAGGTTCCCGGACCCGTTTTGGAGAAATCAAGGCCCAGGCCTTTGGCGACCTTGAATTCGGCGAGCGGCGACGAGGCGCGCGCGGCCTGGGTCACCGACGTAAACGCCTCCTGGAGGAGCCGTTTCCCGGCGAGGTTGACCTCGGCCTTGAAGTCGGGCCGGACACTTTCCGCCGTCTTGTAGAAATCGCTCAAAGCATAGAAGACGAAGAAATTCTCCTGGGTGGAGCGCCAGCGGCCCGTCCGCCCCTCCTCGACGAGCCACCGGACGACATCCAGGAGGACGGGAACGGAGGCCCTGGTTTCGATCAAGGCCTGGAGGACGACCGCGGTCGTCCGGGTATGGGACGAATAGATCCAGCGCAGGGAGGCCTCATCATCTTCCTCGAAATGGGCCTGCGAGGGCGTGATCTTGATCTTGTTGAGCAGGCCCGTCCGGAGGGCGGCTTCGGCGTCCGGGCTGCCGTTCCCCAGGTGAAGAGCCTTCAGGAGGCAGCTTTTTCCGAACAGGGTCAGGGAATCCCGTTCGAGATAGAGCTTCTCGACGTAAGCCGGCTGCGGCCGGCCGGCGTAGGCCAGCACGTAGAGGGCGAAGGCCTGGACGCTCGTCCAGCTCCGGGCATCGTAGGGATAGAGATTCCGGTCGAGCTTGGCTTTGACGAAATTCTTCAGGAAGTTGAGGGCGTTTTCCAGGCGCCCGGCGTCGACATCATATCCGGCCGCCTGGGCCTTCATCAGGGCGAAGGGCGCATAGCAGGAGACAAACGGCGATTCCGATACGGAATCCGTCCAGAGCCCGAACCCGCCGCTGTCCTTCTGATAAGAGTAGACGGTTTTGATCGTTTCGATAACCCGTCGCCGGATTTCCTTGTCCTCGAGCGGGCTCATCTTGAAATCCCGGATGACTTGCGGGGCGATGATGAACGGAAGGACCGCCGACAGCCTCTGCTCGAGGCAGAGGTAGGGGTAATCGGCCAGGAATTCGACCGTGCCGCCGAGGCCGGTTAAGGCCGAGGCCGAAGCCAGGATGTCGATCCGGCTCTGCTCGGGATAGATCGAGTCGGGAAGGCCGATCGTCTCATGCTTCGGCTCCTGGGTGACCTCGCCGAACGTGGCCACGGTTTCCGTCGGACGCGGCATCTCGACCGGGAAGCCGATCTCGAGGCCGTCGGAATCCTCGCCCATCTTCGCCCGAACGGCGAGATTCGCCCGCCCCGGCCGCTCCGCCTCTAGGGCGTAGAGCACTTCACGGGACTCTCCCGGGCCGAGGACAATCTCGCGCGGGGCGGCCGCGTCGGCCGCTTTGATCCCCTTGACATCGCATCCGATCTTGACCGTTCCTTTCCGGTCCGAGAAATTGCTCACGACGACCCCCGCCTGGAACGTGTCGCCGACCCGGGCGAAGCGCGGGATGGACGGCAGGAGGAGGAGGGGCTTGGCTACCTTGAAGTCGGCGGCCCCATTCCCGAACAGGGAATCCTTGGTCTGGGCCACGGCCATGACCCGGAACGTCGTCAGGTTGTCCGGGAGGGTGAAGCGGACGACCGCTTCGCCTTTGGCGTCGGTCGCGACCGACGCGTTCCAGAAGGCGGTGGATTTGAAATCGCCGCGGAGCTGGACCTGCCCGAGGCCGGCCATCCCCATCGCCTCGGCGCCTCCGCCTCCGCCGGCGTTTTCGCCCTTTTCCCCGAAGTTCCGCTGGCCGACGACGTTCAGCCTCGTGTCCGCGGTCTCCACCGACAGGGGCCGCTCGCCGTAGAAGCCGGCGAACGGATCGGGCGTCTGATAGCCGATGAGGTTCAGGACGCCGACGTCCACCGCAGCCACGGCGACCGAGGCCGGCGCGCCGGCGCCTTTCGCATCCTTCACCCTGAGGTTGATCGTGACGGCATCGCGCGGCTTGTAAGCTTTCTTGTCGGGCGACACGTCCACGGCAAGGCGCTTCTCGGAGGGATCGACCGACAAGCCGGCGTAACCGATCTTGAACGACGGCTTGCCGATGTCCTCGGTCGTCGCGTCGGAGGAAGCCTTGGTCCGGCCCTGGACGAGGATCACGGAGACGAACGCATTCGGGATCAGGTCCGAGGTCACGGGAATCTCGATTTCGCTCGCGCTGCCCTGGATCTCGATGACTCGGGACGTGAGGATGGACTCGCGCTCGACGGTCACGAGCGCCTTGGCCTTCTCATAGGGCGATTTCACCAGGATCCGGGCCGTATCGCCCGGCTTGTAGCGGTCGCGGTCGGCGACCAGGTCGAGGGCGTCGTCATCCCGGCGCTGCCAGGGGACGTAGTCCTTCCCGGTGACATAGACGTCGGTGGCCGTCGTCACTGCGTTCCGGCGGCCGTCCTGGCCGGACGCCGTCACGAGGTAAAACCCGGCCTTTTCCGGCTTGAAGGACACCTCGACGGGTTCGGCCTTTGTCCGGACGTCCTGGGACGCAACCTCGGTATCCACTTTCTCCGTATGCCATTTGAAACGCCCCCCGACGCCGGCCTTGCGGGTCGAATGCCATTCGCGGCGGACAAGCTTAACCGTCACCTTGCGGTCGGCCGAGGCCGCGCCGCCTGCCGAGGTCGTGATCACTTGGACGGGAAGCGCCTCGCCCTCTTTCAAGAAGGATGTTCCCGGCTTCAGGCCGATGTAGAAATCCCCCTGGTGGACAAACGTCTGGATCCGGTCGGAGACCGATCGGCGGCTGGGTCCCAGGACCGTCGCTTCGAGCGTGGCGCTGACGGTGCCGCCCTCCTTTTCGGGGATCAAGTTGGTTTTGACGTCGATCTTGCCGTCGGGCCCGAGGGCCGCTTCGCCGGAGGCGAGCAGGCGGCTCTTCTCGGCCAGGTTATCCTCGTCGGAGGAGGCTTCCATCTGCATCCCGAACGCGTAGCCCGGATGATCGGGGGGCGCATAGGAGGCGGCGTTGAGCCGCAGCGTCCAGGTGGCTTTCTGCCCGGCCATGGGTCCGCCGTAGAGATAAACGCCCCGGACTTCGGCCTGGAAGGCATCGCCGAAGACGAAGCTGTCCTGAAGCGAACGAAGGTGAACCTCGAACTCGGCCGGGCGGAAGGCCTCGACCCGGAAGGATTCGTTGATCCGCAGCTCCTTCTCACCGGGGGCTTCGGGAGGAATCGCCGCGGAGAGGGAATACGTCCCGAGCGGGGCGTCGGGGCGCGTCTCGAAATCGAGCGAGAATGAGCCGAAGGCATCGAGCGGCGCCCGGCCCTTGAACACGGATTTCTCGAAGGGATCTTTGATCTCGCAGCCCACGTCACGGAGGGTCGGCAGCCGCCATTGGCCCTTGACGTTCTTCCGGACGATTCCCTTCAGGTGGACGGTTTCGCCCGCCCGGTAGATTCCCCTTTCGGAAAAGACAGTCCCGCGGTACTTTTCGGGCTCGGGCGCCCAGTCGTAAGGAATGTTGAACCGGTAGGGATCGATCCCCGTCCCCCAGTCCGAGGAGGCGAACGCCACGTCCGCGCCCCGGCGGGCGAAGACCCACTGCCGGGGCTTGCTCCAGGCGTCCTTCGCCTTCAACCCGAGCGATTTCCAGCCGGGCGCCTCCGCCTTGCCGTCCTTGTCCGTTCGGCCCGTCCAGAGGACGGCGTTGGCGTCGTTCCGGATTTCGAGCTCAGCCTCGGCAACCGGCTGCCCCGTACGAAGCTCCGTGACCCAGACAAGGTCGGCCTCGGCCGAAAACTTGCCGGTGATGCCCAGCTCGGTGACCTGGAGGAAAGCCTTGGGATAGCGACTCCATTTGTCCTCCGAAGCCGTGTCGAGCTGGATGAACAGTAGGCCGAACTTGTCGCCTAGAAGCTCCTTGACGTTGAGCGGGACGAACTGCCTCACGTTGCGGGGCAGCTTGAACGCGAGCGCCTTGTCGACCTGGTAGCCGCCCGGGGGCAGGAAGCTCTCGCTCGAACGGAAGGCATTATCGGTCCGGATCAAGGGAAGGACCGCGTCCCGGGAGACCCGGGCGGCCTGGAGGCGAACCTGGTCCGCGTTTACCACGTAAAGAGGGTAGTTGAGATCGGCGTAGGATTCGAGGACACCTTGTCCGGTCGTCATCCGGATCATGGGAGCGAAGGCGGCCGTCTTGAGCTCCACCCGGACATCCTTGCCCAGCGCGTTCCCGAACTCGTCCTTCAGGTCGGCGGGGATGATCACCACATATTTCGTTTCGGGCTTGAGGGGGAGATTGAGCCAGATCTCGCGGCTGCTCTGGTCCCAATCCTCATAGTACGTCGGGATTTCAACCTTGGGCTCGAACTTGAGCTTAGCCGTGAAATCCTTGGTGGCGACGTTGTTCGTGAACCTGAAAAGGCAGGCTTCGTTGGGGACATGATCCTCGGCGTCATCGAGCCCCGTGAAGGCGAACGTCTTGAAGGTCTGAAAATCGAAGGTGGATGCTTTCTCCATTCCCAGGCCGCCCTCCCGGCCCTTGAGCCCGGCCTTGACCTCGACTTCATAGCGGAAATCCGGCTTGAGCGGGCCCGCCGGGCGGAGCGTCAGGACATCGGCCGGAGCGTGGGAAATCCCGGACTCATTGAGCTCGGCCGCGCTCGGATGGGACAGCGAGAAGGGGAGATCCGTCTCTCCGGCGCCGGCGTCCGAGGTCCCCGTGAGGGAAATAAAATTCCGGACATCGCTTTCGCTCACCGGCTGGTTGAAGATCAGGCTGAACGGCAGATCGAGGTGCTGCTGTTCGGCGCCGGATTCGGGCATATGGCCGACGAGCTGGGGGCGGGTGGTACTGAAGGTCCAGGAATAATCCTGTTTCAGGACATAGCCGTCGTTCGACCGGGTCCCGGCGGGGACGGTCATCTTGATCTCGGTGGCGAATGGAAAGCGCTCTTTGGGGGTGAAGGACAGCGCCTTGGTGCCCATCCAGCGGTAGGTCCCGTCCTTGGCCGGTTCGAGCTTGAGGAAGGACGTCGATTCATCGAGCGGGAGCGGCTCGAGGGAAGCCATCGGATGGTCGAAGATCACCACGATTTCCTCGGCCTCTCGGAGGGCCTTGGTTTGCCCTAGGGGGGTGACGAGCGTGACGCGAAGCTCGCCCTTCACTTCGCCGGGCGGCGGCGGCACGCGCGCAGGATTCTTTTTCTTGGAACATCCCGGAAGACAGGCCAGGCAGACAAGACCAAGGACAAGGAACAAACGCGTTTTCTTCGACATGTCAATTCCTTTCCGGACAGGCTGGCTTCATGGTAGAGAAATCCGCAGGAATAATCAAGACGGCGGGCTCGAACAAGGGGAGCGCCGGGCGGCAGGATCTCAGCCCGACCGCTCGGCGGTCCGAGCGGAGAAATCGCCTCTCCGACGCCTCGATCTTCAGCTAAGCTCTTGGAGGGCCGCGGTCAGAAGCTTCCAGAATGCGGCTACCGAGGCGATCTCGACGCCTTCTTCGGGGGAATGGGGATGGGCGATCGTCGGGCCCAGGGAGATCATGTCCATGCCCGGGAATTTCTCGCCGATGATCCCGCATTCGAGGCCCGCATGGACGGCGACGACCCGGACGTCGCGGTTGAACGTCTTGCGGTAGACATCCTTCATCTTCTGGAGAAGGGGCGATTGCAGGTTCGGCGCCCAGCCGGGGTAGGCTTCGGGCTGCCGGATCTTCGCCCCCGCAAGGACGGCCAGGGATTTGAGCGAAGCCCGGATCGCTTCGAGGGCCGGGCCGATCGGGCTGCGGCTGCTGCAGATGATCTCGGCTTTCGCTTTGGCCGTGCGGACGATAGCCAGGTTGGTCGAGGACTCGGCCAGCCCGGCGATCTCGGGGTGCATCCGCTGGACGCCGTGGGGGCAGGCATTGAGGAAACCGATCAAGGCCGCCTGGGAGGCCGCGGTCATGGGCGCGTCGGATGCCTTCCTCGGAATTTCCTCAAGACGCCCCTGGAACTGCGCCTCGACGGAGCCGAACTCGAAGCGGATGTCGGCCCCGACCTTGTCGAGGAGCGCTTGGAGGGCCGGGATCTTCGCCGGGGCGAGCAGGAAATCGGCCCAGGCCTCGCGGGGGATGGCATTCCGCTTGTTGCCGCCCTCGATCCGGAGGAGCTGGATGGGCAGCCGGGCCGCGGCAAGGACGAGCAACCGGGCCAGGAGCTTCAAGGCATTGGCCCGGCCCTGGCTGATGTCGAGGCCGGAATGCCCGCCGCGAAGGCCGGAGATCTTCAGGCGGAAGGCGCTTTTCATCGATGCGGCTTTACGCTTCAAGGGGAGGGAGATCTCGGAGTCCCCCCCTCCGGAGCAGCCGATGGTGTAAGTCCCTTCCTCCTCGCTGTCGAGGTTGAGCAGATACTTGGCCTTGAGCGATCCGGGGGCGATGGTGCGCGCGCCGGTCAGGCCGGTCTCTTCTTCGACGGTGAACAGGAATTCGAGAGGGCCGTGGAGGAGCGACGTATCCTCCATGACGGCGAGCGCGGCTGCGAGCCCGATCCCGTTGTCGGCGCCGAGCGTCGTTCCCACAGCGTGCATCCAACCGTCTTTGACCTCGGCCGTGATCGGATCCTTGGTGAAGTCGTGGGCCACGTCCGAGTTCTTCTCGTTGACCATGTCAAGATGACCCTGAAGGACGGTCGGCGGCGAGCTTTCCCGGCCGGCGGAAGCGGGCTTGCGAACGATGATGTTGCCCGTCTTGTCCCGGGCGCCCGCAAGATTCAGGCTTTTGGCATAAGCGAGCACGTGATCGCCCAGGGCTTTCTCGCTCCCCGAGCCGTGGGGAATTTTGATGATGCGATCGAAATGCTTCCAGAGAGAAGCCGGCTGAAGCTCATCCGTCGTCATGGTCATGGGAACCTCCAAATCCGCGTTCGATGGAAGGACCGAATCATGCCACAAAGCCTCCGCTCGATCAAGTGCCTGCTCGGCGGGAGGCCATTTGATTTTCAGGGGAGCATCCTTTACAATGCGCTTGCTTCGAGCGGCTCACGGCCTCCCTCAAACATGAAGACCAAACGAACGGCGATCTTTCTGATTCTCGGCCTGGCGGCGGCGTCCATCGCCTTCGCCGACGCGCGAGAGGTACGGCCGGGGCGCTCGAAAATCAAGGTCCTGGCCACGGTTTTCCCCCTCATGGAATTTGCCCGGGCCGTAGCGGGGGACAGGGGCGACGTGGGCATTCTGCTTCCGCCGGGAGCCGAGATCCATAGCTGGCAGCCCCGGGTGAGTGACATCAGAAAGATCGCCCGGCTCGATGTGTTCCTGTTCGTCGGCCCCGTCCTCGAGCCGTGGGCGGAGGAAATCCTGAAGAACGTGGGCCGGCCCGGCCTGCGGACGATCGAAGCCTTGCGCGTCCTTTCCCCGGGAGGCTTCGACCCTGCCGTTCCGATCAGGGAGGCGGATGGGGCGGACCCGCACGTCTGGCTGGATTTCGGCCTTGATCTTAGCCTCCTCGACCATATAGCCAAGGTCTTCGGCGAGATCGACCCGGACGGGGCTCCATTTTTTTCCGCCAGGGCGAACGCCTACAAGGACGAGCTCCGGCGTTTGGACGCCGAATACGCGGATGCGTTCCGGAGCTGCGATGAGAAGACATTTGTCTTCGGCGGACACGCCGCCTTCGGCTACCTGGCCCGCCGGTACGGGCTCGAGCAGGTCGCGGTCTACGGCCTGAGCCCGGACTCGGGCCCGACGCCCAAGGCCATGACCGAGATCATCGTCCGGGCGAAGGCGAAGCGGATCAGGACGATTTTCTTCGAGGAGAACGTCAGCGACAAGATGGCCCGGCTGATCGCCCGCGAGATCGGGGCGGACGTCCGGGTTCTCAACCCCGGCGACAATCTGACCAAGGACGAGCTCGCCTCCGGCCTGACCTTCCTCGATCTCATGCGCCGGAATCTGGAGAGCTTCAAGCATGGACTCGGCTGCCGCTGACCGCCCGCCTCTGCTCGAGGTCGAACACGTGTCGTTCCGCTATGGGCCTTTGCCGGTCCTGACCGACGTCAGCCTGGCCATCCGAGAAGGCGATTTCCTGGCCATCATCGGGCCCAACGGATCGGGAAAGACGACTCTGCTCAAGATCATCCTCGGCCTCCTGAAGCCGGAATCGGGCCGGATCCTTTTCCAGGGGAGGGACATCGCTTCCGGCGGAGTCCGGCCGAAAATCGGGTATATCCCTCAAAAAGCGACGCATTTCGATCCGCTTTTCCCGGCCTCCGTCCGCGAAGTTGTGTCCATGGCCTTCCAGGCGTCAAAACGGGGCTTGAGCCGACGGCAAGGGGAGGAGGCGGCCATCCGCCGGGCCCTTGAGGTCGTCGGCATGGCGGAGGCGATGGACCGGAGGATCGGCCGTCTCTCCGGCGGCCAGCAGCAGCGCGTCTTCATCGCCCGGGCGATCGTCGACAAGCCCCGGGCCCTGTTTCTCGACGAACCGACGACGGGGGTGGACGCCGGGACGCAGGATCTTTTCTACGAGCTTCTCGACCGATTGAACAAGCGCGAAGGCCTCACCATCGCCCTGATCACTCACGACATCGGCATCGTCGACCGGCACATCACCCAGGTCGCCTGCCTGAACCAGCGCCTGGTCTACCACGGGAGCCACGCGGAATTCTGCCGTTCGGACACCCTGAAGGAGATGCTGGCCGGGGGGCATCATCTCGTCTCCCACGTCCACTAGATCCCCATGGGCGCCTTCCTCACGTACTCGTTCCTTCAACGGGCCCTCGGGGCGGGGCTGTTCATCAGTCTGGCCTGCGCGGTCCTGGGCGTTTTCCTCATCCTCCGTAAGGACGCGATGATCGGCGACGGCCTGGCCCACATCACTTTCGCCGGCGTGGCCCTTGGCCTTTTCCTCCGGATGATGCCTTTGGCCGTCGCCCTCGTCTTCTCGATCGCCGCCTCGCTCGGCATCATGAAGCTCAAGGAGCGGGCCGGCCTCTACGGCGACACGGCCATCGCCATCGTCAGCAGCTCGGGCCTGGCTTTGGGCCTCATCCTGGCCACGCTCTCGCGGAACCCCGGGGTCGCCCTTCTGAACTACCTTTTCGGGGAGATTCTGGCCATTGACACGGTCGAGGTCGTCCTGTCCGTCGCCCTGGCCGCGGCCGTCGTGGCTGTCATCGCGGTGAATTACCGCAAGCTCATGTTCATGACCTTCGACCGCGAATCGGCCCAGGTCGCCGGCGTCCGAGTCCGCCGCCTCGACGCCCTGATCACGGTCCTGACCTCGGTTACGATCGTGCTGGGGATGAAGGTCGTGGGCATCCTCCTCGTGTCGGCCCTGATCGTCATTCCCGCCGCGGCCGGCCTCCTTCGGGCGTCGAGCTTCAAGAAAGCGATCCTCCTGGCCTGCGGCGTGGCAACGGCCTCCGTCGCCGCGGGCCTCGCCGCGGCGTTCGCCCTGGATCTGCCCGCGTCCGGGACGATCGTCCTCGTCAACCTGATCCTGTTCGGGGTATTGGCCGCGCGCAGAACGCCGCGCGCTTGATCCGAACG
Organism: Candidatus Aminicenantota bacterium; assembly: GCA_003141555.1. Lineage (GTDB taxonomy): Bacteria > Acidobacteriota > Aminicenantia > Aminicenantales > UBA4085 > FEN-413. The sequence continues at coordinate 26,331 of PLMN01000015.1, read as the reverse complement.
GTCGTCAGCGGACGACGACCACGACCTTGTTCTTGCCTTCCTTCTTGGCCCGGTACATCGCTTCGTCGGTCAGGGAGATGATCTCGTCGACGCTTTGTCCGCCCACCGGCGCCGAAAAGACGCCCAGGCTGATCGTGAACTGGCAGGTCCGTTCCGAGCCGTTCCCGATCCGGAACGAAAAGTCCTCGATGGTCTTCCGAAGGCGCTCGGCGGCCGAGGCGGCGTCCAGGCACGACGTCTGGGGCAGGACGAGAAGAAACTCCTCGCCTCCCAACCGGCCGGCAATATCCGACGCCCGGATGGTTTCGAGGAGCAGGTCGGCGAATCCCTTGAGGACATGATCGCCTCCGACATGGCCGTGCCGGTCATTGACCGATTTGAAGTCATCGAGGTCGATCATGATGAGGCTGAAGGGAGATTTATACCGCTCGGACCGGTAGATCTCCTCCTGAAGCCTGGCTTTGATATAGGAATAATTGAAGAGGCCCGTCAGGCCGTCCTTAATGGCCAGAGCGGTCAGGCGCTCACTGGCCGCGAGGCCGCTCAGGGCGATGAGGAGGATGATGACGAACCCGAGCGTCAGGACCGAGCGCTCGAAGGACCGAAATCCTATGATGCTCCAATACTTGGGGATCAAGTCGCCCAGGGCGATGTAGACGAGATAGGCCGTCACCAGGATGATGATCGCCCACAGTCTTTTCTTGAGCGAGAGGCTGACGAGCGGGATCCTCAGCCACTTCATAGTTTTTAAATTTATTCTTTTTCGAGCCCGTTTTCAACGAGAATCTGGATGTCCGCCGCCCGCCGCGCGGCCTCGGCCCGGAGCGCATCCGCCGACTCCCGGATCCGCGCCTTAAATGCCTCGTTCTTGAGGCCGGGGAGATTGATCCGCACGTTGAAATAGGCGCCGTCGGCGGCCGCCCGGGCGGCCAAGGCGGCCACCCCCGCATCGCTCAGCGAATTGCGGTTTCCCGACTCGGCGGCAATCCCGGCCAAGGAAAGGAGGTCGACGCATTTTTCGAGAACGCCGTAGGGGACCAGGGTGGCTTCCTTGGTGGCGGCCTCGACCGCGGCATCCCGCTCTTCTTGCTGCTCCGGGGAGCCCTTGGGCAGGCGGGAGGCCTCCATAACTCCGTTGAAGGCCGCCGTATCCAAATCAACGGCCCGGAGGAGATCATCCTTCAGGGCTTGCCCCTTCAGGGCGACGTCCTTGAGCGCATCGTAAGCCTTCTCGTATCCCTTCTTCCCGACGGTCAGGTTGGCCACCATGGTCGAGAGCGAGGCCGACAGCGCGCCGCACAGGGCGGACACGCTCCCGCCGCCGGGAGCGGGGGAGTCCATGGACAGCTCGTCGGCGAACGCCCGCAGGCTCATCGAGGCCAGGGGGCCTTTATCCGCGTCGAACTGGTATTCGATGATCTTCTTTTGGGGGTCGAAAGGGACGACGTCGCTCAGTCCGAGCGATATCGCGGCCGTCCGGATGAGCTCCGCCTCGGGGACGCCGGGGCTCTTGCCCTGCTTTTCGAGGTAGTAGCGGCCCGATCCAAGCAGGGCGGCCTTGGGGATGAGGCCGACCAACTCGCTGCCGGTGACGCGCAGCCCCAGGGCCCCGGCCTGACGCCGGACCTCGTCGAAGACGACATGGACCGGGGTGATTTTGTAGTTCGTGAAATTGATCGAGATCTGGGCGATCCCGTAATCCTCGATGTACCAGCCTACGGCCTTGACATGGGGGAACCGGCCGGGGAGCTTGATCGGCGCTCCCGAGGCGTCGCGGACGATATTGCCCTCCGCATCGCGCTTCGCCCGCCCGCTCTCCCGGATGTTGAGGGCGATCTCGCCGGCCAGCTTTCGGTCGCGGGTATTGAGGTCGATGTTGTAGGCGATGAGGAATTCGCGCGCTCCGATCACCGTCGCGCCCGCGCCCGGATTGAAGACGGCCTCGCCGCAGTCCGGCGCCCAGGCCGGGTCCTTGAGCTTCTCGGGGAGACCTTCATACTCGCCCGCCCGGATGGAAGCCAGGTTGCGCCGCTCCTCGCGCGTGGCGGCTTCCTCATAAAAGTAGACGGGGATGCCGAGCTCGGTCGCGACGCGGCGGCCGAGAAATCGGGCGAGCTCGACGCAGTCTTCCATGCTGACCCCGGAGACGGGCACGAAGGGACAGACGTCCGTCGCCCCGATGCGGCTGTGGGCGCCTTTCTGAGTTCGCATGTCGATGACCTCAGCGGCCTTGCGGATGGCCTTGAAGGCCGCTTCCGCGACATCGGCCGGGGCGCCGATCATGGTCACGACCGTCCGGTTCGTAGATTCCCCGGGGTCGACGTCCAGGAGCTTGACCCCGGGCGTGGTTTCGATCTCCCGGGCAATCGCCTGGATTTTATTTCTGTCCCGGCCCTCGCTGAAATTCGGGACGCATTCCACCAGCTTCATGGAGAGCTCCTTTCTTGTCCTTGGCGTATGTGGCGATGAATTGGCCCTTGGCGTCGAAAATGTCATAGGCGTCGAGGACGGACAGCCGGTCGGCGAGGCTCGCCCGATCGCCGGCGATCACGGTCACGAACGGCCGCTGGAGAAACGCCTGGGCGGCCTTGAGGACGCGATCCGGGTCGACGAGCATGACCTGGGCATAATATCCGTTCCAGAGCTCCTCGCCGGCGCCCAAGCCGATGATATCCGCCATCCTGGCGGTGAACTGCTCGAACCGCTCGAGCCCGATCGGGAAGTTCCCGAGGAGATAGGTCTTGGCCGGCTCGATTTCGCCCGCCAGGGCGGGATTCGCCCCGGCGAGCGATCGGATCTCCTTCTGGATTTCGAGGAGGGCCGGGACGACCTTTTCCGGGAGAACGCGCGCTCGGACGAATAGCAGCCCTCCTTCGCGGTAGATTTCGAGCTCGCTGAAGGCGTAATTCGCGTATTCCTTGGACTCCCGAAGGTTCATCAGGAGCCGTGAGCCGAGCGATCCGCCGAGCACCTGGTTCAAGACCATCAGGGCGGCGCGATCCGGGGTCGAAGGCCGGGGAAAAGCCGTGCCGGAAAAGACATAGCACGCCTCCCGGCTTTGGGGCAGGTCAACGAGGCAGATCCGCTCCTTCTCGGGAGGCCGGACCGGCTGGATGGGAGGCAAGGCGATGTCCCCTGGCGCCCAGGTGTTCAGGACGTGCGAGATCTTTCGCGTCGCCTGGCTCAAATTCACGTTGCCCGTCAGGATCAGGTGGGCGTTGTTGGGCCGATAGAACCTGTCGAAGAAATCCTGGACCTCGCGGACGGTCCAGGGTCGGAGAAAATCGCGGGAAAAGGCCAGGCGCTCGTAGGGGTGGCCCTTGAGCAGGAGGCGGTAGAGCTGGCGCTTGGCTGCGAATTCCGGGCTCTGTTCCTTGTCCTGGAGGTCGTAGCTGATCATGCGCCGGATGTCGGCAATGTTCCGGTCGAGGAATTGCGGTTGGAGCAGGATCTGGGCGAGGAAATCGAGGGCTTTGTCCAGATTCTCCTCGAGGACGTGGAGGCTGACGCGGATGTAGTCCTGGTTCACGTTCACGAAAAATGTGCCGCCGAGCGACTCCACCACCTCTTCGAGCTCCGCGGCCGACCGGACCTGCGTCCCCTGGCTGAGGAGGCTGGCGACGAAGGTCGCCAGGCCGGGCGCGCCGGCGGGCGATGCGCTTTCGCCGGCATAGATGAGCAGCTCGATGCCCATGAACCCGGTCCCCTCCCGGTAAGCGACGGAAACCTTTAAGCCGTTCGACAGGACGGCCGGCGGCGAGAGGGGAGGAAGGCCCAGCTCCAGCTGGAGAGACTCTGGCGCCGGAGGTGTCTTTCGGAAGCGCTCCTGCTGGCCGGCCAGGGGGATCGCGGCCAGGACGGCGGCCAGCCCGAGTCCGAGAGAGAAGGCGCGCGTTCTCATTTCGTCCTGACGTCGAGGATGATGCTGTTGTCCGGGGTGAGGTAGCGGGCGACGATGCCGACCACGTCCTCGGCGGTGACGCTCATGTATTTCTCGAGATCCAGCCCGAACTCCTGAAACCCGCCGAGGGTCAGGAAGTAATCGCCGAGGTAGAGCGCCCGGTCCACCGTCGTGGACAGTCGGGAAAGGTAATCCTGCTTGAACATCGCCTTGTAACGGTTGAGCTCGTCCTCCCTGAGCGGGGACGATTTCAGCCGGTCGAACTCCGAAAACAGGGCCGTTTGGCAGTACTCGATCATGACCTCGTTGTTGGCCAGGACGAAGATTTTGTAGACCGACCGGTCTCTCCGCCGCTCGATCCCGCCAGAGAGCCGATAGGCGATTTTGGCGTCCGGGTTGAGCAGGCGGCGGGCCGCCTTCGAGCTCCGGCCGCGGAACAGGATGTAATCCAGGATGGTCAGCGTGTAGAAATCCGAGGAGCGCGGCGCCACGAGGCGGTAGCCGAGATAGAAGGCCGGGGACGTGGCGGCCGGCTCCACGAACGACTGGAGGACCCGTTTCCTTGCCAGGGCGAGAGGTCCGGCCGGGGGGGAGGGATCCCGGCCGCGGGGGAGGCTTTCGAAATACTGGCTCACCAGCTCGCGCGTCCGGAGCTTGTCGAAGCTGCCCGTAATGCACAGGACGGCGTTGTTGGGCCCGTAGTTGGCGGCATAAAAGGACCGCAGATCCTCGATCGTCAGGCTCCGGACGTCGGCTTCCGTGCCGAGGAGGGAATGGCTGTGGGCGAAATCGCCGTAGAGGAGCTCATCGAACTTCCTGCTGCTCTCGAAGTAGGGATCGTTCGCCCGCCGGTCCTGGAGATCCCCGAGGAGCGCGCTCCGGGCGTCCTCGAAGGCCTTGGCCCCGATCTCGAGCGACCTCATCCGATCGGATTCGAGCCAGAGGAGGAGCGACAGCCTGTTCGAGGGGACGGTCTCGTAGAACACGGTCCGGTCCTCGGAGACAAGGGCGTTAAACGTCCCCCCGACCCTGTTGATGTAGTTGAAATGCTGGCGGGGCGGCACGTTCGCCGAGCCGGAGAACATGAGGTTCTCCATCATGGACGACATCCCGGTCTTGCCCTGCGGCTCGAGGATCGAGCCGGCGCCGTAGGCGACCGCCACGGAGACGACGGGCAGTGAGAAATCCTCGGAGAGGACGACGTTGAGGCCGTTCTTGAGTCGATAGTGGGTCAGGGGAAAAGCCCCGCCTTTCTGGGCGAATACGGACGCCGGCCCGAACAGGCCCGCCATCACGGCCAGGGCCAAGACCGAAGTCCTCAATTTTTGAAATGGCATGAATCTAGATCGCGATCCGAAGACCAACGCTTAAATTACCACACTTCCGAAACGAAAAGGAAGCGCCGACTGAGCGCCGGGTTGGGGAAAGCCCTCGGGCCGGCTTATCCCGGACCCTGTTCCGTGAAATGGACGAAAGAAAAGCATTCCGGGATATGGGAATCATAGACGCCGTGCCGGTTGAGGGCCCAGCCGGGATCGGGCTGGACGCGGAACCCGCACGACCGCAGCGCCTCGAACCGCGAAAAGTCCATCCGCCAGACGTCGCCCTCCCGGGGGGGGAGTGCCCGGCCCTGGGCGAGGGGTTCGAGGCTCGTCCACGGGATGGCGATTTCGACCGTCCAACCCCGGTCTATGTCGCGGCCGTCGTTCAGCGTCCCGTCGACATGGACGGCGGTTCGGAGGCCGGGGCAATCCCAGTCCATGAACGCCCAACGCTTGCCTCGGGGGTGGCGGCCGTGGCGGCTCGCATCCTGGAAGCCGCCGAGGACGTCGACCTTCCGCGCATGCAGGTCGAACTCGGGCCGGTCGAAGAACCCGCCCTTCCGGTGGGAGTCCTGCCAGATATAAAACACTTCGTAGACCGTGCCGAGGGCATTGATCTGGAACTCGTAATAAGCATCGGGCCCGGCGATGAATAGCTCGACGTCGTTCTCGGTCCAGATGAACGAGTCACGCTCGGTCAGGCGGGCTTCGACGTCGGGCTCCTCGACCCAATAGCCGATATAAAGACAGGCGTCGTCCCAAAGCGCGGCCATCCGCGTCTCGAGGAAGCCCGGCGTCCCGGTGACAAGGTCCACGAAGCGCGGCGACCGGGGCGAGGCCTCCCAGGCCGGGCCGGTCAGCCGCCCGTCGAGATTCGGAACGCGGTCGGTGCGGTGACAGGTGTAATGGACGAGATCGGATTCGGGGCATCCGTAGGTCAGGGTCATGGCCGCCTCCTCAGTTCTTGGCCGCCGCTTTCTGGACGGCGGCGAACACCCGCAGGAAGTTTCCGCCCAGGATCTTCCGGACGTCGGCTTCCTTATAGCCGCGCGCCAGGAGCTCGCTCGTAATCGCCCCCAGCTCGCCCGCGTTCTCCAGGCCCGCCGGCGTCTCGGAGATCCCGTCGAAATCCGATCCGAGGCCGACGGAGTCCGTGTTCCCGGTGACCTTGACCACGTGATCGATATGGTCCACGAGCGTTTTGACGTCGACGACAGGCAGAGTTTTATTGAGCTCGGCCAGGCGGGCCTTGTATTCGGCCAGGCATTTGTCCCGGACCCCGGTCTCGGCTTTCATGAGGTCGGCGTATTCAGGCGGCAACCCGTATTTCCGGGCGACCTCGGCCAGGAGCCCGCTCCGCTTGCGGTCGTTCTCCGCATTCAGGAACCCGGGCATGAAGTTGATGCCGATCATCCCCCCGTTCTTGGCCAGGGCCTTGAGCATGTCGTCGCTCATGTTGCGGTGGTGGTCCGACAGCGCCCGGCAGCACGAGTGCGAGGCCACGATCGGCGCCTGCGCGACCCGGATGACGTCCCAGAATGTCTCGTCGTGGGCATGCGATACGTCGACGACCATCCCCAGTCGGTTCATCTCCTTGACGACGCTCTCGCCGAACGCCGTCAAACCGCCGAGCTCCGCCGCCGCGTCGCCCGAGGCATCGGCCCAGTCCGTGCGCGTCCAATGGGTCAGGGTCATGAGCCGAACGCCGGCCCGGTGGTACGCCCGGAGGAGGCTCAGGTCGTTCTCGATGGCATAACCGCCTTCGATGCCGATCAGCATCCCCGTCCGGCCTGTGTTCCGAACCCTGGCGACGTCCTCGGGGGAGCGGACGATTTCCAGGTCGGAGGGATTCTCGGCGGCCAGCTTGTAACAGGCCTCGATCTGGTCGAAAGCCTTTTTGGCGGCTTGGGTCTTCTCCGCGTCGTTCGCCGGCGGAGCGACGAAGCAGGCGAACACCTGGAGGTCCACGGCGCCCCGCTTGAGCTTGGGGATGTCGATGTGGCCCTTGGGCAGGTCCTGGCGGAGGTCCTCGCCGGCCAGGACCCGACCGATCGTATCGCAGTGCAGGTCGACGACGACCGCGTCCTTGTGGACGAACTCGGCCCGGAAGCGCGGATCGCGCAGGTTGGCGCGCGTGACGGCCAGGCTCCGTAGGATGTCGTAATGGTACTGCGAAGCCAGGCGGAGCAGCTCCGGTTCGATCAGCGAGCCCAGGTCGCCGGGCCGGTGGTATTCGGGATGCTCGTCGTCGAGGGCGTTCGTCAGGATATTCCCGGAGCGGAGGCTGATCGAGGCGACGCCCTTGTCCCAGAAGGTCGAATGGTCCGAGCCGCGGTAATTGAGCCGCGGGCGGAGTTTCGCCCGCATCGGCTCGTCGAGGGCGGCCTTGACGAGCTCGAACAGGCCGCCGTACTCGAACATGCCGCCCACGTAAAGGTCGGTATCGCCGAGGCCAACCATGTCGATGTTAAGATATAGGACAGTCGTCTCGAGCGGGAAGGTCGGATGCTCGACATAATAGCGCGAGCCGACCGTGCCGACCTCCTCGCCCGCCCACGAGGCGAAGACCAGGGTCCGAGCGGGCTTGAAACCGGACGCGATCAGGGCCCGCGCCGTTTCGAGCGTGCACGCGACCGAGGTCGCGTTGTCGTCGGCGCCTGGATAGATGAAACCGTCGAGAGCGACGCCCAGATGGTCGAGGTGGCCGCCCATGATGATCGTCTCGGCTTTGAGCTTGGGGTCCGTCCCCGGGATGACGCCCAGGACGTTGACCGCCGTCCGCTCCTCGCGGACGAAATGGGCCTCGATTTCGGCGGCGACATCGAGGTCGGCCGTATAGGAGCTCTTCAGCCGAAGCGTCTTGCTGACGAGGTCGCGCCAGCTCGACCGGACCATGTAGAACACATCGTCGCAGAAGTTGCGCCCGGCGCGGAGGACCACGAAATTTGGAGGGCAGGCGCCCGGCGCGAGCGAGGATCCGCCCATCCGGGCGATGGGCTCGGCGAAGTCCATTTCGATGAGCCCCACGGCGCCCTTCTCGGCGGCCGTCTGAACCTTTTTAGCGAGCGTCCAGAGGCGCTGGGCCTCGTCGTCGAGCGCGGCCGGTGTCTCGGGCATCAGGATCAGGATTTTTCCCTTCGGGTCGATCCGGGCGTAGTCGTCCCAGCCGCTCTTCGCGTCGACGACGCCGTATCCCGCGAAGGCCAGGGCGCCCCGGGCGAGGCCCGAGCCCGTCCCGCCGACCGGGTTGAAGTCGCGGCCCCGCCCCGGCACGTACGACCGCTTCTGGGGCGAAAGGACGTCGAGCCGGATGGGCGGGACGAAATCGGAAAACGACTTGAACGGGACGGTCTGGAAATAGGTGCCGTTCTCTCCCCCGGGCTTGAGGCCATACTCCTTCATCCGGGCGGCCACATATTCGGCGGCCCTCATGTATTCGGGGTTCCCGGATTTGCGGCCCCTCATCTCGGCGGCGGCGAGGACCTTGATGTGCTCATAGGCCCGGAGGCCGTCCGGACGGACGGGCGCGGGTTTCGTTTGGCTCCGGGCGGCCGGGGCGAGGGCGAACGCGGCGGCCAGGGCGGCGGAGAGGATCCGGTTCTTGTTCATGACGGGGCGCTCCTTCAAGGACGAATAGCCGAGAGACATCGAGACGCACGGGCGAGCTCCACTCTATGCAATCGCGCGCGTGTTTTCAATATGCGCGCGTTGCAATGCCTCGGCGGATGTGCTAATTTAGCCTCCCCTTTCCGTCCCCGCGAGGGAGAACCAACCGCCGCGTTTCCGGATGGAGGAGGGGAGCGCCGTCGATCGTAAGGAGAAGAGAAACATGGTCAAGCACGACGTCAAGGATTTGAAGCTCGCGCCGAAGGGACGCCTCCGCATGGAATGGTCGCAACGATCCATGCCCGTCCTGAATTCGATCAAGGTCCGTTTCGCCAAGGAGAAACCCCTGAAAGGCATCCGGATCGCGGCCTGCCTCCATGTCACGACCGAGACCGGCAATCTCATGGAAACGCTCAAGCTCGGCGGAGCGGACGTCCGCCTGACGGCCTCGAATCCCCTCAGCACCCAGGATGACCTGGCTGCGGCCCTCGTCGTCTACCACGGCATCCCCGTGTTCTCGATCAAGGGCGAGGATCACGCGACCTACTATCGGCATATCCACAGCGCCCTGGACCTCAAGCCCCACGTCACCATGGATGACGGGGCCGACCTCGTCTCAATCATCCATACCAAGCGCCAAGAGCTCCTCAAGGACATCATCGGCGGCACCGAGGAAACGACGACGGGCGTCATCCGCCTGAAGAGTATGGCCCGCCACGGCGTCCTGCGCTATCCCATCATCGCCGTGAACGACGCCCAGACCAAGCATTTCTTCGACAACCGCTACGGAACCGGCCAGAGCACGCTCGACGGCATCATCCGGGCGACGAACGTTCTGCTGGCCGGCTCGATTTTCGTCATCGCCGGCTACGGCTGGTGCGGCCGCGGCCTGGCCATGCGCGCCCAAGGCGCCGGGGCCCGGGTGATCGTGACCGAGGTCAACCCCCTCAAGGCCATCGAGGCGGTCATGGACGGCTACGACGTCCTGCCCATGGCCGAAGCGGCCCGGCTCGGGGACGTCTTCGTCACGGTCACGGGCGACAAGAGCGTCATCAACGGGGCCCACTTCCGGAAGATGAAGGACGGGGCGATCGTGGCCAACTCCGGGCACTTCAACGTCGAGATCGACATCCCGGCCCTGGAGAAGATGGCCACGAGCCGGAAGATCATCCGGGACTTCGTCGAGGAATTCACCTTGGCCGACGGCCGGAAGATCTACCTCCTGGGCGAAGGCCGCCTCATCAACCTGGCCGCGGCTGAAGGGCACCCGGCGATGGTCATGGACATGAGCTTCGCCAACCAGGCCTTGGGGATCGTCCACCTGATCCGGAACGCCGCCTCGCTCGAGAACAAGGTCTATCCCGTTCCCGAGGAGATCGACCGGGACATCGCCCGGATGAAGCTCAAGACGATGGGCATCCGGATCGACCGCCTGACCCCCGAGCAGAATAAATACCTGGCCGAATGGCAGGAAGGGACCTGAACCGCAGTCCCTATTTCTTCTCGGCGATCTTCTTCAAGAGCTCCAGGATGCGCTTCCGGACCTCTTCGTTCGTCTGGCCCCCCTGGTTTTGGCCCTGGCCTTGCGCCCGGAGAGGAGGCGTTTTTTCGAGGGCGATGCGCGTCTTTTCCAGGATCTCCTTCGCCCGCTCGATCTGCCCGCCCCGATAATATGCCGAGGCCAGGTTGTAGCTCACGTTCGGCTCGGCTGGAACGATCTTGAGCGCCTGCAGGAAGCAGGCGACGGCATCATCGTAGCGCTCTTGGTTTTCCAGGATCAGCCCTTCAAGATTCCAGGCAAGGAGCGACCGGTCGTATTTCTGAAGCGACGAGCGGACGGCCTCGAGGGCCGGCTCGAGCTTGTTCTGCTCGAAGTATATCTTCGCCAGATTGTAGCTGGCGTTGTAGTTCTGGTCGATGGCGAAGGCCTTCTTGAAAGCCGCTTCCGCGTCGCCGGCCTGATTGGATTCCTGGAGGGCGGTGCCGAGGTTGTTGTACACCTCGGAGAAGTTCGCCGGCGCCAGGGCGATGCAGGCCCGGAAGGCCTTGATCGCCTCGCCCAGATTGCCCTTGATCATGTGGGCCAGGCCCAGCAGGTTCTGCGAGAGATAATGGCCCGGGTCGAGGGCGAGGGCTTGGTTCAAGTACTTGAAGGCCTCGTCCGGGATGCCGTACTGCATGCAGACCACAGCTCTCTCGTACTGGTACTGCGGATCCTTCTCCTTCTGGGCCTGGACTTGGGCCGGCGTCGGCGTACAGGCTGCGAGGAGGGTGGCGATCGACAGGAGGGCAAGGATCTTCGTTCTCATGGCGAACCTCTCTTTATTCGTCTTTGAGCGACCTGGCCATCAGGTCGGCTAGTGCCCGGCGCGGGGCTTTGGCGTGATAAAGAATCTGGTACACTTGTTCCGTGATCGGCATCTCGACGCCCTCCCGCCGGGCCAACCGCCTGGCCGAGAGGGTCGTGGCGATGCCTTCGGCAACCATGCGCATGTCGGCCACGATCACCGAGAGAGGCCGCCCGCGGCCGAGCTCGACCCCGACCGTGCGGTTGCGGCTCAGCGCGCCGGTGCAGGTCAGCACCAGGTCCCCGATCCCGGCCAGCCCGGAGAACGTCCCGCGCTTGGCGCCCAAGGCGGCCCCGAGGCGGGAAATTTCGGCCAGCCCCCGGGTTATGAGCGCCGCCCGGGCGTCGTGGCCGAAGCCGAGCGCGTCGCTGATGCCGGTCGCAATGGCGATCACATTTTTCAAGGCGCCCGCGATCTCCACCCCCGCGACATCGCCGCTGACGTAGATCCGGAGGGCGGGGCCGGCGATCCGGGATTGGACTCCTCTCGCCCAGGCGGCGTGGCGCGAGGCGAGGACGATGGCCGTCGGAAAGCCTTGGGCCACTTCCCGGGAAAAACTCGGCCCGGACAGGACGCCGATCCGGGAGCCGCCCTTCGGGGAAAAGACCTCGGCCATGACCTCGCTCATCCGCCGCAAGGACGTCGTTTCCAAGCCCTTGGTCAGGCTGATCACGCCTTGTTCCGGACCGATGGCCGGAGCAAGCCGGATCAGGACCCTCCGGAAGTACGCGGATGGGATGGCGATGAAGACGAGGTCCGCCCCGGCCGCGCTCTCGGCCAGGTCCCGGTGGAACGTCACTTCGGGCGGGAAAGGGAAGCCGGGAAGGAACGTCTTGTTCTCGCGCTCTCGGACCGCGGCGGCGTGGATGTCGGCCTCGCGGATCCAGAGGCGCGTCGGAACGCCGATCCGGCCGAGGTGCAGGGCGAAAGCCGAGCCCCAGCTGCCGCCGCCGATGACGCTCGCCCTCATTTGCCCGCCTCCGCCTTCTGTCCGAATTTCCGCTCCCTGCCCGAAAGCAGCCGGCCGATGTTCCCGGCGTGTCGAACCAGGATGATGAACAGGATAGGCAGGCTCAGCTCGATCAGAAGCTTCGGGAACCCAAGGAGGGCCATGAACAGGGGAAAAAGGAGGGCGCCGACGATCGATCCCAGGGAGACATAGCGGGTCAGGGCGATGACCGCCACGAACACGACCAGACTGAACGCCGCGGCGAGCGGGGCGAGGGCAAACATGGCCCCCGCGCCCGTGGCCACGCCCTTCCCGCCCTTGAAGCCGATGTAGACCGGAAAGCAATGGCCGAGAACCGCCGCCGACGCCGAGACCGCGGCCAGGGCGGGATCGGCGAAGAGCTTGAGCGCCAGGAAGGCGGGTAGGAAGCCCTTCAAGATGTCGATGAGCGCCACGGGGACGGCGAGCTTCCAGCCCTTCAGCCGGAGGACGTTTGTCGCCCCGGTCGCCCGGCTGCCGAACTGGCGGATATCCTTCTTTTCGCTGGCCCGGAAAAGGAGGTAGCCGGACGGGATCGAGCCGACGAGGTAGGCCAGGACGGCGAATAGGATCTTCATGACAGGCGGGCCTCGCCGAGTACGGAATAGACCGCGCCGTCCGGCTTCAGGATGCTTTGAAAAAGGGTGATCGCCCCGACGGTCATCGATCCGAACTCGGCGTCCTTGGCCCGCTCGAGCTCGACGATCGCGTCGTGAATGCCGGTCGGGTTCTTGACCCGTCCGAGCGTCAGATGGGGATGGAAGGGGCGTGATTCAGGCTCAAAGCCCAAGCCCGCCAGCCCCGCCTCGAGGCGGGCGAAGAGCTCGCTGAACGCGGCGGGCTCGTCGGTACCCGCCCACAGGACGCGCGGAGCCCGCGGGGCGCCGGGGAATGTTCCGGTGCCGCGAATCACGACCGGGAACGCGGGGACGGCCCGGGCCGCGCTCTCAAGAACGGCGGCAATCCGGCCGGTCAGGATCTCGTCCACATCTCCCAGGAACTTGAGGGTGATATGCAGGCCGGGCTCACGGACCCAGCTGATCCCCTTGGGGCCGTGCCAACGCAGTTTCCGGAGAAGGTCCGTGAGGCTCGCTTTGATGCTCGGGTCCATGTCCGCGGCGATGAAGGCTCTCATGATCGAGACCGTATCTTATCATGTTCCCTCGGGCCGCGAAAGGCGCCGGCGGAGGATGTCGAGGGCTTTTTGCGCGGCTTGAAATCGAATTTGGTCGCGCCGGCCGATGAAGATGCTCCTATGGGTTTCGAGGCCGCCCTTCCAGGAAAGGGCGGTGAAGACGAGGCCCACGGGCTTGTCGGGCGTCCCGCCGTCGGGCCCGGCGATCCCGGTGACGGCCAAGGCGTAATCCGCGCCGGCCGCACGGCGAGCGCCTTCGGCCATGGCCCCGGCGACCTCGCCGCTCACCGCGCCGCGGCTCGCGATCAGGTCCCCGGGAACGCCCAGCGCCCGGATCTTGGCCTCGTTGGCGTAGGTGACGAAGCCTTCCTTGAAATAAGCCGAGCTTCCAGGGACACTCGTGACCCGGCCGGAAAGGAGGCCGCCGGAGCACGATTCGGCGCAGGCGAGCGTCGCGCCGCCCGCTTTCAGGAGCCGGCCGACGACCGTCTCCAGATCCTCGCCTGCCGCGGAATAGACGAAATCGCCGAGCCGGTCCAAGAGCTTCGCGGCGAGCGACTCGAGCTTCGGAAAAAGGGCGGCCTCCTTCTCGGCGGAGAACTCAGTGACGTGGAGCTCGATCTGGCCGAGAGAGGAGAGGATGGTCAGCCGGAGGGGGCCGGGCGGGGGATAGAGGTCGGCGATCCGCGTATCCACGTCGGATTCCCCCAGCCCCGTGATCTTGAGGACGCGGCGTCCGGTCGAGCCGTGGCCGCGGGCCCGGAGCCGAGGCCAGACCGCGTCCTCGAACATCGGCAGCAGCTCCTTCGGGGGGCCGGGGAGAAGAACGATCTCGCAGCCGCCCTCGACGAGCCTCTGCCCCGGCGCAGTTCCGTTCGGATTGGGCAGGATGTCGGCGCCCTCGAGGACGAAAGCCTGTTTGGCATTCGACGGGGGAAGGTCCCGCCCGCGGCGGAGAAAACGCTCCCGAATCGACTCGTAGATCTCGGCCTTATAAAGGAGAGGTCGATTCAGCGCCGCGGCGCACGCCTCGCGCGTCTTGTCGTCCTCGGTGGGGCCGAGGCCGCCCATGATGATCAGGACGTCCGCTCGCCGGACGGCCTCGCGGACACATGCGGCGATCTCCTCGGCCTCATCTCCGACGATCGTCTTTCGGACGACATCGAGGCCGAGGTCGTTGAGCCGGCGGGTCAGCTCGAGGGAATTCGTATCGACGAAGGAGGGCGTCAGGAGCTCGGAGCCGATCGCCAGGATTTCGATCTTCATCGGAAAAGAAGATAGGCTTGGACCAGGATCCCGGCGAAAATCCCGGCCAAAACATCGTCGGCCATGATGCCCCAGCCGCCGGGCAGCCGCTCCAGCCTGCGGATCGGGAACGGCTTCAGGATGTCGAAAGCCCGGAAAAGGAAGAAGGCGGCGGCCGTGAGCCCCCACGTGGGCGGCACGAGGAAGCAGGCGATCCACTGCCCGCAGGCTTCATCGATGGTTACGGGCCGGGGGTCCTTGGCGCCCAGCGTCCGGGCATGGACGCCCGCCGCCGCCACGCCGACGAAAAACGCGATTACGATCAGGCCGGCGAAGAGCGGCCCCGAGAGCCGGAAAAGGATCGCTTTGTAGAGAAGCGCGGCGGCGAAGCTCGTCACCGTCCCCGGAACAATCGGGAATTCGCCCGTCCAGAAAAAAGTGGCGAGGATCCTGGAGAGAAGCTTCATGAGGCCGGCTTTCCCCGAAGATCATATACTCCCGCGGAGGTGATTTCAACTTTGAGGAGACCGGGCTTCGCATCCGGGCGACGCGTCGCGCCGTCGATGAAGACAACCCCGTCGACCTCGGGCGCCTGGCGACTGGAGCGGCCGACAAGCACGCCCGGATCGTCCTCCCCTGGCCCCTCAACCAGGACATCGATCTTCCGCCCCTTCCAGGCCCTGAGCTTTCGGGCCGAGATCGCCGCCTGCATCTCCAGAATTTCGTCCCGCCGCAGCCGTTTCTCCGCTTCCGGGACGGAATCTCCGAACCCGTAGGCCGGCGTACCTTCCTCTCGAGAGTAGGTGAAGACCCCCAGATGATCGAATGCCGCCTCTTGGACGAATTCGCGGAGGCCGGCGAACTCTCGGCGTCCTTCTCCCGGAAAGCCGACGATCAAGGACGTCCGGATCGCGGCTTCGGGCAGGGCTTTTCGGATTTTTTCGAGAAGCTTCAGGGCCCGGCGGCCGGGCATGGCCCGGCTCATGCGGCGGACGAGGACCGGATCGGAATGCTGGAAGGGGATATCGAGATAGGGGGCGACTTTGGGATCGCGCATGACATCCAGGAGGGCGTCCGTGATTTCATCCGGATAGCCGTAGAGGATACGCACCCAGGCCAGGCCCGGGCACTCGACGATTTTCCGAACGAGGCCGGCCAGGCCCGAGGATCGGTTTCGATCCTTGCCGTAATATGTCGTGTCCTGGGAAATGAGGTCGAGCTCGAGCACCCCACGCCCGACAAGCGCTCCGGCCTCCCGGAGGATCGACGCGGCCGGCCGGGAACGGTAAGGGCCCTTGATCAGGGGGATGGCGCAAAACGCGCAGCGGTGGGAGCACCCTTCGGAAATCTTGAGATAGGCCCAGGAGGCCGGCGTCGAAACGGCGCGCGGGCTCGCATCATCATAGAGGAAGGTCCGGCCCGAGGCGCGAAAAGCGCGGCCTTCGATAACCTCGGCGATCCGGTCGAAGTCCCGGACGCCGATCCAGGCATCGACGTCGGGATGCCTCGCCTCGAGCTCGGGCCGGTTCCGCTCGACATAACAGCCGGCGACGATGACCCGGCGCCCGGGCCGCCGATGCTTGAGGGCCAGGGCGTTCAAGATGGCCGCATCCGCCTCGTCTTTCGAGGCCCGGAGGAAGCCGCACGTGTTGAGGAGAATGACGTCGGCCGCTTCCGGACGGTCGACGAAAGCATACCCGGCTTGGGCTAGGCAGCCGGCCATGACTTCGCTGTCGACCAGGTTCTTGGCGCAGCCGAACGTGATCAGGGCGATCTTGGTCATGGGAGCTCGAGGGGCGGGGCCGCGGGGACCCTGCCGGGAGGGCATCAGGGATAGATCCGATACAGAAGCCGCGGGAAAGGAATGGTTTCGCGGATGTGCTTGATGCCGCACATCCAGGACACCGTCCGCTCGACGCCCAGGCCGAATCCGGAGTGGGGGAACGTCCCGTATTTCCGGAGGTCGATGTACCAGGCATACGCTTCGCGCGGCAGGTTGTGTTCCCGGATCCTCCGCTCGAGGAGCTCGAGGTCGTGGATGCGCTGCCCTCCGCCGATGATCTCGCCGTAGCTCTCGGGCGCCATGAAGTCGACGCCCAGGGCCAGGTCGGGCCGGTCCTTGTCCGGTTGCATGTAGAAGGCTTTGATAGCCGCCGGAAAGTGGGTGATGCAAACCGGGCTCGAGGACATCTCGGAGATGAGGCCCTCCTCGGGAGCGCCGAAATCGTCCCCGTATTGGATCGGGGAGCCCTTGGCTTGGAGCCGGGGCACGATCTCATCGTAGGTGATCCGGGGGAACGGCCGGGACACGGCCTCGAGCGGCTTCGGATCGCGCTCGAGCTCTTCGAGGTCGGCTCTCCGGTTCTTGAGGACGCGCTCGATGATGAACAGGATGAGGTCCTGGCCGAGCTCGATCGTGTCCTCGAGCGTCGCGAAAGCCACCTCGGGCTCGACCATCCAAAACTCGATCAGGTGGCGGCGCGTCTTCGATTTCTCGGCGCGGAACGCCGGGCCGAAGCAATAGACCTTCCCGAAAGCGGCCGCCGTCGCCTCGTTGTAGAGCTGGCCGCTTTGGCTGAGGTAGGCCATCTGGTCGAAATATTTCGTTTCGAAGAGGGTCGTCGTCCCCTCGCAGGCGCTGGGGGTCAGGATGGGCGTGTCCATGAGGCGGAAGCCGCGGTCGTCGAAGAAATTCCGGATCGCCCGGATGACCTCGGTCCGGACCTGGAGCACGGCATGCTGCTTGCGCGAGCGGAGCCACAGGTGCCGGTGTTCCATGAGGAAGGGGGTCGTGTGCTCCTTGAGCGCGATCGGGTAATCCTTGGCCACCTGGATGATCTCGATGTCTTGGAGGCTGAGCTCGTAGCCGCCCGGCGCCCGCTTGTCCTCGCGGACCCGGCCGCGGACGATCAGGGACGACTCCTGGGTCAGCTCGTCGAACTTGAGGAAGAGGGGGTTCTGGTCGTCGGCGCTGAAGACCGTGGCTTGCAGGATGCCCGTGCCGTCGCGGACGAGGATGAACCGGATCTTACCGCCCGAGCGCTTATTGTAAACCCAGCCCCGGATCTCGACGTCCTCGTCCTCGTGCTTGCCGATGTCCTCGATGTAAACCCACGTCATGGCCTTACCATCCTGCTTAAAATCAACTCATTATAGGCAATCGACCTGTCGAAAGCAATTTATTTGGCTTTGGCCTATAATGGTCCCCGAATGGCCGAGATCAAGGATTTTCAGCCCGTCCAGCTCGTTTGCGGGATCATCGCCGCGCGGGACGAACATTTCGATCGGGCGGAAGCGCGGCTCTCGGGGCTATTCGGGAACGTCGATTCGCGAAGCCCGAGATTCCCCTTCGAGATCACGGATTATTACCACGCTGAGATGGGCGCCGGGCTGAGAAGGGGTTTCCTGAGCTTCCGCCCGTTTGTCGATCCCTCGGTTCTGCCCTCCGCGAAAATCAGGACGAACGCCCTCGAGCGCGAAATCGCGGCGGAATTCGGCGGCCCGGCGAGGATCGTCAACCTCGACCCGGGCTATCTCACCGCGGCCGCTCTCATCATGGCCACGGCGAAGGACTTCTCCCACCGCATCCCTCTTCGGGACGGGATTTACGGCCATCTCGAATTCCTCTTCACGAAAACGGGCATCAGGCGGCTGGATTGGACCTATCCCGATTTCGCCCAGGAAGGCTACCAGGCTTATTTTCTGGCCTTGCGCAGGAAATTCCTTTCTGCAATGAAGAAGCGCGGCTGACTTCTTTTTTTATTTTTTTTCAAAGTTTTTCCGGGCTTATGCGTCTAACTTAGTTAGGGTAATTTACTTTCGAGGATAGTTGCCATGTCCCGAAACATGAAGATCCGAATTGCCTTCTTCTTCCTGCTGTCCGGATGCGTCGCGTTTATTTCGGCAGGAACGACGGCCGCCCGCCGCGAGCCGAGAATCGCCCCGATCCAATACCAATTTCATATGGGCGATTTGCTGACCTACGGCCAGGTCCTGGAATCCGAGAATTCACTCCAGGATAATCCTCAGGCATCCTATCATGTCCGCCTGGAATGGCAAATCAAGATGTATGTCCTGGCGACGGAGCCGGCCGCAACCTGGCTCGCCGTCCAGTACAACCTGAAAAACGCAAACGTCTCCAACCGGGCGGCGTTCGAGCGGCTCGTGGGCAAGGACGAGGCCCGCGAGCTCCTCGAAATCTATGACAATCTGGACCCCGAGCTGGTCCGCATCATGAAGCTCGATAGCTTGGGCGCGAACCAGTCCGAAAGCTACGACCTCACCATGGCCTCGTCCAGCATCTATTCTTTTATGAGCCGGATCCGGCGTCTGCCGAGCGTCCCCTTCGAGGCCGGCGATTCTTTCCTGGCCCGCGAGGAGGACGCGCTGAATATCGTCTACCAGGGCGAACAGGCCGGGCCCCGGGGGACGGATTACCTGTTCACCGCGGAACACCCCAGCGGCCATGTCCTGTTAGCGATCAGCAAGGAGCTCGGAATCGGCGACCGCTTGGAATATTCGGCGTCCTATATCGCCGAGAACCAGGCCCGGCGGGAGGGCTACTCCTTCGTGCTCCGCGAGAAGCGGAACATCCCGTGGCCCGGCCTGCTCGCGAATCCCCTGGTGAACAAAGCCCTCGTCCAGGGCACGCTCGTCCGGACCGATCTCTCCTGCGACAGAGGCGTCATCAAGTCCTTCCTGGATTCCGCCGATCCGGCCCGCCAGAACCTCGGCGCCGCCTATTGCGGCCTGCGCGGCGCTCCCGACGGACTGGACCTCGCTCCTTATCTCACGGCGTCTAATCCGATCGTCCGGTTCAACGTCGCCAAGGCTTTTCTGAAATACCAGGCTGACGCGGGGCCGATGCGCCGCCTGACGCTGGATTCCGACGTCTATGTCCGGCGCCGGGCCGTGAATTTCTTCGAGCGGAGCACGTACATGATCCCGGGGAGCATCCAGCCTCTGTACCTGGCCGTCCAGCGCTGGCTCTACGGGGACGGGCCGATGCCTTCCGTGCGGACGGACCAGGATGACGATATCCGGCGTGTCCTTCAGTTCATCAAGCCGGCCAATGCCCTGGCACCCGGCTATTCCAAGAACTTCCTCGACGCTCCGAAGGACCCGGAACATCCGTTTTATCTCTATCTGCCCGAGGACTACGATCCGGCCGAGGTGTATCCCGTCTTCGTCTACCTCGGGATGGGCGACGGCCGGGGAGACTACGCCCTGAGCGCGGTGGTGACCGGTCTGAAGAAAGCCGGCCGTCTTTCACGCTATGTCCTCCTCGTCCCGCAGGCCCACGGGCTATGGTGGGAACCGTCGGCCGAGGGCCCGCTCAATCGGATCCTGCTGGCCATGCTCCATTCGGTCAGCGCCGATACGAATCAGATCTACCTCGGCGGGAGCTCGAACGGCGGCATGGGCACGATGTTCTACGGCACGCACCTCCCGGACCGCTTCGCCGCCCTCGCCTCCAACATGGGCTACCCCGTCGTCGAACGCGATTTCCTGACGAAGCCCCTGAGCCTCGATCTCCTCAAGAACCTATTTAACGCCAAGGTGTTCCTGAGTCATGGCCTCGACGACGACTATGTCACGCCCGAAGGCGACCGTTCGGCATACGCCCTCCTGAAAAAAAATCCCCTGCCCACGATATACCTCGAGCTTCCGGGCAAAGGGCACGATATCCCCGTCGCCGACGTTTTAGCCCGCGCCCTGGCCGTGTTCGAATCGAGCCGGCGGGACCCGTTCCCGAGGCGGATCGATTTCACGATGAATGAGCCGGCTTATGCCGCCTGCTACTGGATCGAGATCGAAGACTATTCCGCCCTGCCGGCCCGGGTCATGGCCCGAATCCTGGGCAATACGGTGGAATTGGACACTGTCGGCGTCCGCCAGATGAGGCTGGCCCTTGACGACAACCTCATCGACCTGTCCAAACAGGTCGTCGTCCGGGTCAACGGCAAGGAGCTCTTTCATGGGTCACTCCATGCCTCCGCCCAAGGGCTCCTATGGTCCGCCAAGGAACGGATGGATGCCCAGCTGGGCTACGGCGTTGCTCTCGACCTGGACGTCACGACGGACAGCAGCCATAACCTGGACTGACGCTGCGTCGGGACGCCGGAATCCAGGAAGGGGGAGAAGGGGAGAGCCCTTGCGGGGATCAGAGCCGGCCGGCCCGCAGAATGGCCGCCGCCCGCCGGATGTAATCGGGGTCGGTCCCGCAGCAGCCACCGATGACATTGGCCCCGGCGGCTCGCATCTTCGGAACGTCGGCCGCAAATTCCTCGATGCCCTGGGAATAGACGACCTTCTCCGCCCGGTTCAGCCCCGGCTGGCCGGCGTTCGGCTGGGCGATGAGGGGCCGCGGGGTGAGCGAGCGCATCTCGCGGATGACGTCGGCCAGGTCCGAGCCCGTCAAGGTGCAGTTGGCTCCGAAGGCCGGGACGTCGAGCGCTTCGAAAGCCGCGACGCATTTCGCCACACTGTCGCCCATCAGGGTGAAGAACCCCCGCCGCGTCCGGTTGAAGGTCATGGTCGCGAAGGTCGGCACGCCGCCCGCGACGCTCCGGGCGGCACGGACCGCGCAGAGCGCCTCGCGCAGGTCGAACATCGTCTGGATCATGATGAAGTCGACCCCGGCCGCGGCCAGGGCGCGCGCCTGGACGGCGAACGACGTTTCGAACTCGGCCTCCGTATATTCCCCCTGCGGCATGAGGAATTTGCCGGTCGGGCCGATATCTCCGCCGACGAAGCCGCCTTCCGGCCGGACGGATAGGGCCAAGGCGGCCGCCGCGCCATTGAGTTCGGCGCACCGGGCCGCCAGCCCGTAGGATTCGAGCTTGAGGCGACTGCCGCCGAAGGTGTTGGTCACGACGGCGTCCGATCCGGCCTCGAAATAGCTGCGATGGATGTCCCGGACGACGGCCGGATTTTCGACGTTCCAAAGCTCGGGACAATGCCCCTGGGGGAGGCCCCGCTTCATGAGCTCGGTCCCGATGGCCCCGTCGAAAAGGACGGGCCGTCGGGCGATGAGGTCGAGGATCGGGGAGGGGGACATGGCGCGAACTTAGTCGAGATCGTCGGGATCGAAGGCTGAGATCTTGCGGAGCTTGGCGACGACATCCGGGAGCTCCCGGAGGACGATGTCAATGTCCGCGTCCGTGTTGAATCGGCCGAGCGACATCCGCACGGTCGAGCGGGCGATCTCGGGCCGGAGCCCGATGGCCAGGAGAACGTGGGACACTTCGTCCGCGTCTTCGCTGCAGGCCGAGCCGGTGGAGACATAGATCTCCTTGGTCGCAAGCGAGAGGAGGACGGCTTCGGATTCCAAGCCCAGGAAGGAACAGCTCAGCGTGCTCTTGATCCGCGTCTCCGGATGGCCGTTGAAATGGACCTTGGGAATCGCCCCGATTCCGGCGCGCAGGCGCGCGGCCAGGGCATCGATCCGGACCTTGTCCTGCGGGAACTTCTCGGGGAGAATGCGGGCCGCCTCGCCGAAGCCCACGATCCCCACGGTATTCTCCGTCCCGGCCCGGAGCCCGCGCTCCTGGTGGCCTCCATGGAGGAAAGGTCTGATCGGGGTGCCCTTTCGGATGAAGAGCGCCCCGACGCCCTTGGGACCGTAGATTTTGTGGGAAGAGACCGAGAGAAGGTCCACCCCGAGCTCCTCGGTGCTGAAGGCCAGCTTGCCGAACGCCTGGACCGCGTCGGTGTGGACGAGGACGCCCTTATCGTGGGCGATCCGGACGATCTCCTCGATCGGCTGGATCGTGCCGATCTCGTTGTTGGCGAACATCACCGAGACCAGGGCGGTCTGCGGGGTGAGGGCGTCGCGGAGGGCGTCGAGGTCGATGACCCCGAACTTGTCCACGGGGACGTACGTGACCCGGTAGCCCTTGGCCTCGAGATAGACCCCCGTTTCCTGGACCGCCGGATGCTCGATCGTCGAGGTGACGAATTCCCGCTTGTCGGGCGCCGCGTCGAGCACGCCGAGTATGGCCTGGTTGTCGGCCTCGGTCCCCGAGCCGGTGAAGAAGATCTCGGACTTCGTCGTCCCAAGGGCCCGGGCGACATGCTCGCGGGCCTCATTGAGCATTTCCTTGGCCTGGCGGCCGATCGGATAGAGCGAGGATGGGTTGCCGAAGTGCTCCCGGAGATAACCGGCCATCTTGTCCGCGACGCCGGGGTCGAGGGCCGTCGTGGCGTTGTTGTCGAGATAGACCATCATGACGTCTCGCTTTCGTTCTTGGACAAGATCCCGATTATTATACCCGAAAACGGAGCAAAATACTACTTAATCGATAGAAAAAGGCGATCCAACCTTCTCGGGTTCCGCTCGCCGCCTCGGGCGACGGCGGCCTCGCCGGGGCGTCAGGCCAGCTTCTCCTTGAGGATCCGGACCACTTCGAGGCCGGCCCGCTTCTGGCCTTCCTCGGCCTGGGCGCCGATGTGAGGCGTGGCCGTCACGTTCGGGTGGTCGACGAGCGTCCAATCCTCGGGAGGCTCCTTGTCGAAGACGTCGAGCGCGGCCGCCTTAACCTTGCCCGAATTCAGGGCGGCGAGCAGGGCCTTCTCGTCGACGACGCCGCCGCGGGCGGCGTTGACGATGACCACGCCGGTCTTCATCTTGGCGAACTCGTCCGGGCCCAGGATGGGCTTGGGCTGCTTGGGGACATGGAGGGAGATGACGTCCGCGCTGGCCAGGAGCTCGTCGAGCGGGATCTGGGCGACGGCGAGCTTCGTCTCGATCTTGACCGGGTCGTAGGCGACGACGGTCATGCCGAAGGCGATCGCCCGCTCGGCCACGGCCAACCCGATCCGGCCGCTCCCGATGAGGCCCAGCGTCTTCTGGTAGAGCTCGGTCCCGTGCAGGACCTTCTTCTCCCATTTGTGCTGCTTCATGCCGACGTTGCCCCGTCCGTGCTGGCGGACCGCGTCGAGCATGAGGCCGAAGGTGTGCTCGGCCACGGAAACCGTGGTGGCCGCCGGGGTGTTGGCCACCTTCACGCCCTTGGCTTTGGCCGCGGCCGCATCGACGTTGTCCAGGCCGATCCCGGCCCGGACGATGATCTCGAGGCTCGTCGCAGCGTCAATCACCGGCTTGGTGATCTTGGTGGCGCTGCGGACGACGACGGCGTTGAAACCGGGGATGACGGCCATCAGGGCGGCTTCATCCAGCCCGGTCTTGACCGCGACCTCGAAGCCGGGGACGGCCTTGAGGAGCTCGGTGGCTTCCTTGTCCAGTGCATCGGCGATTAAGATCTTTTTCATGCCCAATTCTCCCTCAGGATGGGCTCAGCCGCCTTGACGGACGCGCCCGGCTCGAGCTTGTAGCCGAGGTCGGTCAGGGTCATCTCCAGGGCGACGAGGGCGGTGATGACGTCGAAGCCGCCCATGTAGCCGAGGTGGGCGATCCGGAAGAACTTGCCCTTGTTCGGGTCCTGGGCGCCCTGGATGTAGGCCATATACTTGCCCTGCATGGTCTTCACGATCTTGCCGCCCTCGATCCCGGCCGGCGTTTTAACGGCGGTGAGGATGTTGCCGGGGTTTCGGGCCAGGAGCTCAAGCCCCAGGGCTTTGACGCCCGCCCGGGTCGCGTCGCCCAGAATGCGATGATGGGCGTACATCTGCTCGAGTCCCATTCCCAGGATGATGTCCAGAGCCTTCTTCTGTTGGATGACCAGGGAGATGGCCGGCGTCCAAGGCGTGGTCTTGTCGAGCAGGTTCTTGCGCGCCTTCTTGGCATCGAAGTAGAACTTGGAGCACTTCGCGACCTCGACCAGCTTCCAGGCCTTCGGGCTGAAGGCGATGTAGGCCAGGCCGGGCGGGATCATGAAGGACTTCTGCGAGCCCGAGAGAAGGACGTCGACCTTCCATTCGTCCATGGGGCAGGGCATGACGCCCATGCCCGAAATCCCGTCCACCACGAGCACGGCGTTCGTCGGGGCGACCACTTCGGCGAAGCCCTTGATGTCGTATACGGCCCCGGTCGACGTCTCGGACATCTGGCAAAACACGGCCTTGACGTCCGGGTTGGCCCGGAGCTCGGCCGAGAGCTGGTCCTTCGTGTAGTCCGCCCCCCACTCGACGACGATCTCCTTGTAGGCGACGCCATAGGCTTTGCAGATGTTGCCCCATCGCTCGCCGAACTTCCCGGCGTTGATGGTCAAGGCCTTGTCGCCGGGCGAGAGCAGGTTGACGACGGCCGTCTCCATGGCCCCCGACCCCGAGGAGGTCAAGACATAGACGTCCTCCTTGGTCCCAAAGACGGTTTTCAGGCCTTCGGTCACCTCCATGAAGATTTTGGAGAACTCGGGCGTGCGGTGATGGATGATCGGCACGGCCGCGGCGGCCAGGACGCTCTCGGGAACGGGCGCGGGACCGGGGGAGAGAAGATAATATTTTTTAATCATGATTCCTCCTGTGATGGCATTGGGAAATTCCCTCCTTTCAAAATAATACAAAGCCGGAGGCGGTGTCAACCGGCCTAAATTGAACGAACCGATCGGAAAAAAAGAGGATCAGAGCCGGCGGAGGAGCTCCACGAGGAGAGCCGCCCGTTCGACGAGAGAGGGCAGGAGGACGTGCTCGTCGTCGGCATGCAGGCCGTCGCCGTCGGGGCCGAGCCCGTCGAGGGTCGGGACGCCCAGGCCGGCGGCGATCGATGCGTCCGAGCCGCCCCCGGTCTTGCCGCCTTCGAGGGCCAGCCCCAGGTCGGCGGCGATGGCTTTTGCCTCTTCGAAGAGGCGGACCGAAGCCTTGGTCTTTTCCATGGGCGGGGTGGAGCTTTCGACCGAGAATTTAACCTTGGCCCCCCGCTCCCGGGGCTCGAGCTTGCGGAAGGCTTCCAGGACCCTGGTCTTCTGGAGGGAGTTCCAGAACCGGATGTCGGCCACCGCCCAAGCTTTCTCGGGGACGACGTTGGCCTGATCCCCCCCGCCGATGAGCCCGATGTTGAACGAGACATCCTTGGATTTGAGCGTCTCGAGCTTGCGCAAGTGGACCGCGAGCTCTTCGATGGCGTTGATTCCTTTTTCGGGGCTCCCGCCGTGCGCCGAGCGGCCCACGGTCTCGAGGCGGATGCACAGCCGGCCTTTGCGCTGGAGCTTCAGCGCCCCGCCGGGCAGGGCGGGCTCAAGACAGAGGACCTTGTCCGCCCGCTTGGCCTGCCGGGCGATCAGGTCCCGCGCTTCGGCGCAGCCGGTCTCCTCGGCCGAGTTGATGAAGACCGTGATCTTCTTCGCCGGCCGGATACTCAGAGTACTGAGGGTCCGGAGGGCGAGCACGGCGAGGACGAGGCCGGCCTTCATATCCAGGGCGCCGGGGCCGAAGATCTTAGGGCCGGAGATGTAAAACGGCATCTTCGCGATCCGACCGACGGGCCAGACCGTATCGGCATGAAGGAGGACGAGAATCTCGCCGTCGAGGTCGCGATCGCTTTTGGCCGGGTATTCGAGGAGATGGAAATCGCCGAAGTCCTTCTGGGCGATCCGCGTGACCCGGGCGCCGGATTTCCGGAACTGGTCGACCAGGAACGCCGAACAGGCATCGACCGCCCGCTTGTCCGACGTGGGAGATTCGCGCTGGACGAGCTCTTTGAGGAGGTTGATCATCTCGCCCTGACGGGACTTGAAATATTGCTTGAAATCCATGGGGCCTCCTCGCTGAGGACCTAATCTAACACAACCAACCCGAAATTCAAGTCGCGTCGGCCGGCGGGTGGCGCCGACCGGGGCACCCCGCCGGCCGACGCGAATGGGACGGAAAAAGGTAGCATGATAGCG
>PLMN01000020.1 GCA_003141555.1 Candidatus Aminicenantota bacterium | reverse complement strand
GTCTATGACTGTCGAACCCCAGAAATACGAGGATCATTTATCCGATCCAGAAAATAATTTCCTTGTTTATCAAGGAAATTAATTCGGAAATCAGGTTACTGTCACCGATTTAAAACCGGATTTTAATCCCCACGCGGATCGAGAGGCCCGAAAAATCAGCCGTGGCTTCCCTGACGTTCTCCACCCCCGCTTCGGAAGGGCTCTTGCTGCGGATAAAGGCCGTGGGGTAGCTCGTCTGGCTCGATGTCCGGGCGTCCCAGTAGTAGAGCTTGCCCGTCTCGGTGACCGTGGTCGTCGTGGTCGAATCCAGGTACGTTCCCGTTCCCTGGAATCCGGAGATCGAGGCGTATTCTCCGGTGGCTTCGAAGACGAGGGAGAACGTGCGGTCGAGCGGCCAATCCAGGCCCAGGCCGCCCCAGAATCCCAACCCCTGCCCGGTCGCCTCGCCCTGCCATTCCTGCCAGTATTTATCGTGCGCGTAACGGTCGTCGTAGGAGGCCTTGGCGAAATAGTAGGCCGCCCCGAACTTGACGAAAAAGTACTCGACGGGATAGAAGGCCAGGCCCAGCTTCACCGGGAGCGCCTGGAGGCCGGGCATCGCGGTGAACGTGTCGGTCACGCTCCCGCGCGCGTAGGAAACAAGGGAACTCTTCTCGGCCCGGTGGAACTCGGCGCCGGCCAGGATGAAAAACTGCGGGGACAGGGGAAGGGCGAACTCGCCGCCGTAGAGAAGGCTCATGCGCGCGGGCGATATCTTCCCGTCCCCGGCGACGCCGATGGCCCCGGTGTAATAGTCGGCGAGTCCTTGCCCGGCCGTGTTCAGGTCCCCGCCGGCGATCAGGTTCCCGCCGCCGTAAAGCGTCAAGGAGGCGCGGCCGGCCGTCTCCGCGGGGGCCGCTTGGACCGGGGCGGCCGGCGTTTCGGTGACCGGCTTCTCAATCCGGGCGGGCCGGACCACGGCGGGCTCGGTCTTCAGGGGCGGCTCGACGAGCCTCGACGGCTGCTCCTGCCTGGGGATCTCCTCCAGGCTGATGACCAGGCTCTCGTGGACATAGCCCGAGGTCGCGCCGCTCTCGTCGGGCTCGAACTTGATCAGGAACCATTCCCCTTCCTTACGGACGGCCTCGAGGATTTCGCCCTGCGGAAACTGGCGGATGATGACGCTGCCGATCGAAGGCTTCTGGCGGACGTTGGCCAGCTCGGCCGTGACCTTGATCTTGATCGGGGCCGCAGCCGGGCCCGCCGCCGCGGATGCGGCGACCGCCGAAAGCGCGATCAGGACCACCCCGAAAATCCGCCCTTTATTTTTCATGTTCGATGTCTTCATGGCTGACGCACCCTTTTCCCTGAAATTATAACACGAAAGGGGGGCCGGTCGGCGACAGGACCCGCACTGACGTTAATCGCGCGTCGGCCCGGGGAAGGAGAACCGGATTCCGGCCGAGACCTGGAAGAACGAGGGGTTGACATTCAAGCCCGTGGTCATCCGGCCGGCGGCGCTCGCCGCGTCGGCGGTGAAATTCCAGGAGACGATCGCGCCCGCGATCCCGGGGTAGACGCCCGGCGTCCAGTCCCAGGCGAAGGCCTTTGCCGGGCAGAGGAAATATCGGGCTTCCACCGACAGGGCGACGCGCTTCACGATCCGGACGTCGAAGCCGGCGCCGAAGTTCGCCCCGATGGCGGTCCAGGTGGTGTCCGGCGTCGTCAGCGGCACCTTGAGGGCGTCGAGCTTCTCGTCGGCGAGGACCTGGCCCGGCGGATCGCCGACGCTCGATTTCCAGACGGGCTCGATCGCTTCGACGCCGCCGGTCATCCCGCCCAGGAAGGAGTTGAGGAATAACGAAAGCCCCCCCGAGGCGCGGACGGCGAATCCGTCACCCGAAAGCCTCGCCGCGATATTCAGGCAGAGCGGGACGGCCGTCATTTGCCCCTGGCCCGTCCCGGAGGCCAGAACGACGGCCGCCGCGTCGCGGAACGATTCGAGCCGGAACTCGCTCGCGCCCCGCGCGGTGGATCTCAGGTAGCCGAATCCAGCCTCGATGCCGAAGGCCGGCGTCAGGAAATACGTACACCATCCCCCGGCATAGACGGCGGAGGCGGGCTCGAACGTGAAGGCGTCGGAAGCGGCGATGCGCGGGTAGAACGTCGAGGCGCTCTCCCGAAGGAACGAGGACGCCCCCGCCGCCGGCGTCCGCCCGTAGCCGCCGAAAATCCCGATCTCGAACCGGTCCGGGGCGCCGCGCTCGTCGGCGAGTCCGGCGCCCGCCGCGGCCATTGCGATCCAGGCCGCCATGACCGGCGCGAGCACGGGCCTTTTCATAAGACTAGTTTGACCCCGAGGGCGATCCTCAAAGAGGAGGCGCCGACCGTGGACGGGGTCGTGTGCTCGGCCGCATAGGCGGCGTTCGCCGCCGTGAACGGCCAGCCGGCCAGATTACCCATGATCCCCGAATAGGTCCCGACGGTCCAGGTCCAGCCGAAATCCCGGGCTGGGCATCCGAAATAACGGAGATCGGCCGTGATGGCCCATTTTTCGTCGATCCGGAAATCCGCACCGGCGCCGATGTCGAAGCCGAATCCGACCCACGACTGGGTGGGCACGGCGAGGGGAACGGGGAGGGCGTCCACGCTCTGGAAGATCGTTTCGACCCAGTTGGGCGGGACGTAGACACGCACCCGGGACGAGTCGGAGACGCCGAAGCCGGACATGGACTGGGCTTCATAGGAATTGAAAAACAGGGTCGGCCCGGCCGAGACGTAAAAGCTCCAGGCCGGCCCCCTCCATTCATAGAGGGCGTTCAGGCTCAGGGGGATGGACTTCAGCCGCCCCGTGCCAGTCCATGTTTGGGTTTTCGATCCGGACGCCCCGCTGGTCCAGGAATAGGATAGGGCGAAGTCGGACGTGTTCGAGATGCTTTCCGAGTAGATCCCGAGCCCCGCTTGGATGCCGAGATTCTCCGTCAAGAAGTAGGCGGCGAATCCCTGGCAGGAGAAGGCGGCGGGCGACGCGGGCGTGATCGTTCCCTGATCGACGACCGATGAGAGGAGGTCCTCCGTCCATGCGTCCCTATATTCGGAGGAGGACGCGCCGCCGGGGAGCGAAAGCCCCAGGGTCAGGCGGAATTCGTATTTCGGGCGAGTCTCGGATTGAGCGAAGGAAGAAGTCGCCAGGGCCAGGGCCATCGCCGTAACGGCGCCGAGATTTTTGAAAGCCAGCCTCTTCATGAAAACGTATAAATCCGGGTGAAACTTATACATGATTGGGGCTCGCAATGCAAGAAGCTGCCGTACTCGCCCGCGAATATATAAGCGCGGGTCCTGTCGCCGGCCAGCCCCACCGGCCTCGCTCATCACCCTAATCGAGGGTCCCATTCGCTTCGGCCGTTGGGGCGCCCCGGCCGGCGCCACCCGCGCTACTGGCTTGATATGCGTTCGGAAATAGTGATAATTTAAGCTGAGGGAGGCGAACATGAGCAACCGCAAGTCCAAGCGAATTCGGTCGATATGCGCCCTGCTGCCGGCGCTCGCCCTTCTGATTGCGGCGGCGGGCTTCGCCCTGGCGGCCAAGCAGCCCAAGATCACCTTCAAGAAGGATTCCTGGGATTTCGGCAAGATCAAGCAGGGCGACGAGCCGGGCTACGAGTTCGTCTTCAAGAACGAGGGCGACGCTGCGCTGACCATCAAGAACGTCGAGACCTCGTGCGGCTGCACGGCGGCGCTCGTGTCCGACAAGAAGGTCGACCCCGGCGCCTCGGGGAAGATCAAGGTCACTTTCAGCTCGCGGGGGTATTCGGGCGAGGTGACGAAGTACATCTACGTCGACACGGACGATCCCGGGGCCCCGCGCCTCCAGCTCAAGATCTCGGCCGCCGTCGACGTCCCGCCCCAGCCCCGCATCGATCTCGACAAGTACACCTATGACGCCGGGCTGCTGGTGGAGGGCGAGAGCCTCGTCGGCCAGGTTACGGTCAAGAATCGGGGCGAGCTCGAGTTGCGGTTCGAGTGCGAGCTGGCGGGCGCGTCCTTCTCGGTCGAGGGCAAGCCGGCCAAATTCCCGATCAAAATCGCGGCGGGGAAGGAGGCCGCGCTCGACATCTCCCTGGCGCTCGCGAACCGCATGGGGATGGTCCGGGAGTTCGTCCTTTTCAAGACGAACGACCCCCTGCGGTCCACGATCTCGATGAACCTGAACGGCTACCTCGTTTCGAAGGACCAGCTGAAGAAGCTTTTCGATAAATACAAAGCTGTCATCAAGTGACGACAGGACCCGCCGGGCCCGCAATGACACTCTAGGCCCCGCCGGACGTCTATCCCGGCGATGGGTGCGACGGACGACGGCTGGATCCCCTGGTTGGCCCTGAATCTTGCCCTCTGGGACAGCCTCAAGCTGTTGAAAACCGTCCTCGAGCGTTTTCCCCACCCTTCGGAAGCCTTGGCCGCCTCCCCCGCGGAGCTCGCCGGGATCGGTTTCGATGCCGAACGGGCTTCCCGGCTGGTGTCTCCCGGCCTCCTGGACGCCGCCCATAAAGAATTTGACAGACTGAAAAAGAAAGGCTATTCTCTTGTAACCTTTGAAGATAACGATTACCCCGTTTATCTGAAAGAAATATTCGATCCTCCTCCCGTCCTCTATTGCGCGGGGCGGGTGGAGGCTCTTCAGGGCCCGGCCGTGGCCGTCGTCGGATCGCGCACGCCCACGCCCTACGGGCGGGCGGTAGCCGAGCGGCTGGCCGCGGACCTGGCCTCGCGGGGGATCGTCATCGTCAGCGGGCTGGCCCTGGGCATCGATGCGATCGCCCATTGGGGAGCTTTGGACGCAGGAAGGACGGTCGCCGTGCTGGGATCGGGATTCGAGGACGTTTATCCGAAGCAGAACCGCCGCCTCATGGACAAAATCGCCGAGTCCGGGGCGGTCGTGACGGAATTCCCCCTTGACGTTGCGCCGCTTCCCTCGAATTTCCCGCGGCGCAACCGGATCATCAGCGGGCTCTCCCGAGCCGTCGTGGTCGTCGAGGCCGCCGAGAAGAGCGGCTCGCTTCACACCGCCAAGTTCGCCCTCGAGCAGAACCGCGAGGTTATGGCCGTGCCGGGCAACGTGACGTCCGACCTGAGCCGGGGGACGAACGCCCTGATCAAGGGCGGGGCGAAGCTCGTCGCGGGCTGGGAGGACGTGGCCGAGGAGCTGCCCTCGCCCCTCCGCGAATCGCTCCTGGCCCAGCGGCCCGGCGAGACCCGGCCCCTGCCCCTCCTGACCGGGGACGAGGCCGCGGTCTTCGGCCTGCTCAAGGCCGACGAGGCGACATCGATCGACGATCTGATCGAGGCGAGCGGCCGCTCGGCGTCCGAGCTCCTGGTCCTCCTGCTCAACCTCGAGCTCAAGGGCGCGGTCACGGCGACGGCGGGCCGTAATTACCTGAGGAGAATGTAAATGGACAAGGCGCTCGTCATCGTCGAATCGCCGGCGAAAGCGAAGACCATCAACCGATATCTCGGCCCCGGCTACATCGTCCTGGCCTCCATGGGCCACGTCCGCGACCTCCCGAAGAGCAAGCTGGGTGTGGACGTCGAGAAGGATTTCGAGCCCCAGTACGTCGTCATCCCCGAGAGGAAGAAAGTCGTGTCCGAGCTGCAGGCCGCGGCGGCGGGCGCCTCGGAGATCATTCTGGCGGCCGACCCCGACCGCGAGGGCGAGGCGATCTGCTGGCACCTGGCCGCCCTGTTCGAGGGCCTGAACAAGGACATCCGCCGGGTCATGCTCCACGAGATCACCAAGGCGGGGATCGAACAGGCCATCGGCCATATGGGCCGGCTCGACAAGAACATGTTTGACGCCCAGCAGACCCGGCGCATCCTGGATCGGCTGGTCGGCTACAAGATCAGCCCCCTGCTCTGGAAGAAGGTCAGCCGCGGCCTGAGCGCGGGCCGCGTCCAGTCGATCGCCGTTCTGCTGATCTGCGTGCGCGAGAAGGAGATCAAGGCCTTCGTCCCCGAGGAGTACTGGACGATCTTCGCCCGCCTCGCCGCCTCGAATCCGCCCCCGTTCCGGGCCTCGCTGACCAAGATCGACGGCAAGAAGGCCAAGATCGGCGACGGCGCGTCGGCGGCCGCGGTCACGGCCGACCTCCAGGCGGCCGAGTTCATCCTGGACAAGATCAAGGTCCGGGAGAAGAAGAAGACGCCCCCGCCGCCGTACATCACCAGCACCCTTCAACAGGACGCTTATCAGCGGCTTCACTACCCGGTCAAGCGGACGATGTCCATCGCCCAGAAGCTTTATGAAGGCATGCCTATCGGCGAGAAGGGCCCGGTCGGCCTCATCACCTACATGCGCACGGATTCGGTCCGGATCGCGCCGGAGGCCCAGGCCTGGGCGCGGGCCTATATCGAGCAGGCGTATTCCCACAAGCACCTCCCGGCCCACCCTCCCGTCTACAAGAACAAGAGCCAGGCCCAGGACGCCCACGAGGCCATCCGGCCGACATCCCCCGACCTGACCCCCGAGGCCGTGAAGCCGTTTCTCAAGAGGGAGGAGCTCAGCCTCTACCAGCTCATCTGGAACCGTTTCCTCGCCTCCCAGATGAGCCCGGCGGCAATTGAAGAGACCGAATTCGAGATCGCGGCCGGACGCTACCGGCTCTCGGTCAAGGGCGAAGTCCTCAAGTTCGCCGGTTATCTCGCCCTTTATCCCAACCGCGAGAACGGGGAGAAGGAAACGCTCCCTGCGGCGAAGGAAGGGGAGAAGCTCACCCTGCTCGGCCTCGAGCCCAAGCAGAACTTCACCCAGCCGCCGGCCCGCTACACGGAAGGGACGCTGGTCAAGGAGCTCGAGGCCCAGGGCATCGGCCGGCCGTCGACTTACGCCCCGATCATCGCCACCATCCAGAACCGGGTCTACGTCGTCAAGGACGACGGCAAGTTCGTGCCCACCGAGCTGGGAATGTTCGTCACCGACTGGCTGGTCAGGAACTTCCCGGACATCATGGAAGTGAAGTTCACGGCGGAGATGGAGGAGGAGCTCGACCGGATCAGCGAAGGCGAGCTCGACTGGCACAAGGCCCTCCGCGAGTTTTACGACAAGCTCGAGAAGGATCTTCTGGCCGGGGCCAAGATCGAGAGCGTCAAGGCCAGCGGGATCCCCATCGACGGCGCCTGCCCGAAGTGCGGCAAGCCGATCGTGCTCAAGGGGGGGAAGTACGGCCAGTTTAAGGCGTGCACGGGATATCCGGACTGCGACTTCAAGGAGAGCATGGTCAAGAAGGAGGTCACGCCCCTCGACGAGAAGTGCCCGACCTGCGGCTCCCAGCTCGTCCAGCGGCGGGGGCGCTTCGGCCTGTTCGTCGCCTGCTCGAACTACCCGACGTGCAAGTACGTCAAGAAGGAACAGACCGACACCGGCATCGCCTGCCCGAACGGCTGCGGCGGGACGATCCTCAAGCGCAAGACGCGGCGGGGGAGGTTCTTCTACGGCTGCAGCAGCTTCCCGAAATGCCGGTTCGCGACGTGGGACGAGCCCGTCCCGCAGCCGTGTCCGAAGTGCGCCAAGCCCTTCATCCTCCGGAAGACCACCAAAAAGGACGGAACCTATCTCCACTGCTTGGACGAGACGTGCGGCTGGCGCGATCCGGCCAAGCCGGAGCCCGGGCCCAAGCCGGAGCCCGCGTCCAAGAAGGAGAAGGCGGCCGAGGAGGGCGCGGTCTGAGGCGCGGCGAGGCGGCCCGATGCGCAAAGAGCTCGACGAGTTCCTGGCTTACCTCAAGCACGAGCGCAATGCCTCCGTCCATACCATCTCGAGCTATCGGATCGACCTCACCCAGCTCGCCGACTACCTCGAGACGCGCAAGATCCGCCTGCCCCAGGTCGACAACGTCGTCCTGCGGGGCTTCCTGGCCGAGCTCTACCGCCGGAACCTGACCAAGACGTCGGTCGCCCGCAAGCTGGCCGCCGTCCGGTCGTTCTTCAACTACGGCGTCCGCCGCCGCTGGCTCGACGAAAACGCGGCCAAGGTCGTGGCCACGCCCCGGCTCGACCAGCATGTGCCCGGGTTCCTGTCGGAGGAGGAGATGCGGAAGCTCCTCGAGGTCCCGTCGGCCGACGATCCCTTGGGCCTGCGCGACCGGGCGATCTTCGAGGTCTTCTACGCCACGGGCATCCGGGTGAGCGAGCTCGTCGGGATCGGCCTCGAGGACCTCAGCCTCGAGGAGCGAATGGTCCGGGTGAAGGGGAAGGGCAAAAAGGAGCGGCTCGTCCCGTTCGGGCGGAAAGCCGAGGCGAGCCTTCGGGCCTACCTGGGCGTCCGGCACGAATTCCCGCTGCGCCTGGGCGAGACGTCGATCTTCCTCAATTACCGCGGCACGCGGCTCTCGCCCCGGTCCGTGCAGCGGCTCACGGCCAAGTATCTGCGGCAGGCCGCCCTGAGCCGGAACCTCAGCCCGCATGCCCTGCGTCATTCGTTCGCCACGCACCTCTTGAGCCGCGGGGCCGACCTGCGCGTCATCCAGGAGCTCCTCGGCCACGAGAGCCTGGCCACGACCCAGAAATACACCCACATGGACGTCGCCCAGCTTCTCGATATCTACCGCAAGAGCCACCCCCGGGCCAAGGGCTCGTCGTAAAAGCGGCACACCCGGCGAGCCGGTCGGGATATACTCCTCGCCCGGGTTATAGTCAACAACAAGATAATCGGATCCGCCTTTTCGTCTACGAATGGTGATTCATTATGTTTGTCAGGTTTTCAAAGGTGCTGATATTCAAAGAGATGCGCGCGTCTCTGTCCTGGCACTCCCTTTGCATTATGGAAGAGCGAAAGGAGGTCTCCATGAGACAAATCATCAACAAGGGACTGGCCGTCAGCCTGATCCTAACCCTCTTCGTCTTCCCGCTCCTGGCCCAGCAGACGCAGGCCAAGAAAGCGCCCGTGGGCAAGATCAACATCAACACCGCGACCCTCGAGGAGCTGCAGAAGCTGCCCCGGGTCGGTCCGAAGGTCGCCCAGCGGATCATCGATTTCCGGAAGCAGAACGGGAACTTCACGAAGATCGAGGAGCTGATGAAGGTCCGCGGGATCGGCGAAAAGACATTCGCCCAGATGAAGGACATGCTCACGGTCTAGGCCGCGGAGCTTGATTCTCCCCTCAAGGTTTTCCCTCCACCCGAGGCCCGCCCTCTCCCAAAGGGGGCGGGCCTTTCTTAGCGCCGGCCCGCGAGGAAGGCCTTCATCCGGGCCAGGGCCCGGCCGCGATGGCTGACCGTGTTCTTTCGCGCGGGTGAGATCTCGCCGAACGTTCGGCCCCAGGGGCGGTAGAAAAAAACCGGATCGTAGCCGAAACCCAAATCGCCCTTCGGCTCGGCGGCGATCCGCCCCCGGACCTGGCCTCGCACGGTCTTGAGCTTCCGGCCGTTTAATGACAGGACCATGCAGCAGACAAAGCGGGCCTTCCGCCGCGGGGCGGGGACGCCTTTCAGGAGGCGGAGCAGCTTGAGGTTGTTTTTCGAATCCGTGGCCCCGGGGGAGGAGAAGCGGGCGGATCGGATCCCGGGCGCGCCGCCCAGGGCTTCGACTTCGAGGCCCGAGTCCTCGGCCAAAG
This sequence comes from Candidatus Aminicenantota bacterium, assembly GCA_003141555.1. Lineage (GTDB taxonomy): Bacteria > Acidobacteriota > Aminicenantia > Aminicenantales > UBA4085 > FEN-413. The sequence continues at coordinate 7,832 of PLMN01000020.1, read as the reverse complement.
TGAGGAACGCCGACTTGCGGCTGTAATGGAGGCTCTTGCCGCGGGCGTTCGCTTCGAACGTCTTCCCCGTCTCGGGAAAGGCGGCTTTAACGCCGATTTCGGCAAGCGTCATCACCTTGAAGGGGAGGCCCTTCAGCGCGGCCCGGATCTCCGTCGCCTTGCCCGCGTTCGTCGTGGCCAGGACGAGGGGGATTTTCGGGGTGGCCACGGCGCGCCTAGCGGGCGATCGGATCGAAGAAATACGCCAGGACGAAGAGGGCGACGAGGAACAGGCTGTAGAGGGCATACTTGGGGCTGGCCAGGAGCTTCTCGGGCTCCTCCATGACTTCGTCGGTCTTAAGCGTCTTGCGCAGGATCAGGGCGAAGAAGACCAGGAGGAAGGGCGCGATGGCGTAGAACGACGCGAGATGAAAACGGGCCCCCAGGTAGAGGAACGCGAGCAGGCAGATCGTCGCGCTCGCGGCCATGCCGAAGAGCAGCGAGCTCCGCGAGTATTTCTTGTGGGACAAGCGGTAGTCGCCGGCCTTGTCCTTGAGATAGCGGAACTCCGACAGCCTCTTGGCGATCATCAGGAAGTTTCCGAACGACCACCAGCTCAGGAGGAGGCTCACGGGAGGACGGTCGGCCAGGGCGGCGAAGGCGTACCAGCCGATCAGGAACCGGATGGGATTGTTGGCCGATTCGGAAATGGAGTCCAGAAAGGGGATGTCCTTCGTCCGGATGGGCCGGACATTATATATGATGCCGGCGGCGAAGAGGGCCAGGCTCGAAAAGAAGAACGGGCCGGCAAAGACAAGGTATGAGAAGCTCAGCGCGGCGAGGATAAGCAGGACCCCCAGCGCGGCGAAGGGACCGATCCGGATCTCGCCTTGGACGAGCGGCCGGAACCGCTTGGTGGGATGGTGGATGTCATAGGGGAGGTCGACGATTTCATTCAAGATGTAGTTGGCCGTGGAGATCGCCCAGGTCAGCAGAAAGGCCGCGGCCGTCCGCCAGGCCAGGGCCGGGAGGGAAAACGATCCCAGGGCGGCGCGGTGGAAGAAGAAATAGGCCGCGGAGCCGAGGAAGATGGCCAGGCTGCGCGGCCAGCGCTCCAGGCGCATGGCCCTGAGATAGGCGTTCACGTCCGAGGTTCCTTCCGCGCGTAGATTTCGAACGAATCTCCGAGCGCCAATTTTATCGAAATCCTCTTGAAAAACAAAGCCGTGCGCCGTCCCCGGACGAGAGGCCGGAAGGCCCCGATCCGGGTGAGAAGATAATGGGCGCTGAACGTCCAGGCGTAGCGCTTCCTCCGGATGATCGTGAAGCCCGCCCCCGCGAGGAGGGCGGCGAGGCTCCGCTTCGAAAAATAAGCCAGGTGTCCGGGGCGGAGGTGCCACCAGCGCTTCCCCGCCAGCCGGGCCGCGAGGCTGTGGATGTCGGGCGTCACCAGGCAGATCACGCCCCCGGGGGCCAGGAGATCGTACGCCCGGGCGACGGCTTCGCGGGGCTTCGGCGTGTGCTCGATGAAATCGATCATGGTCACGGCCCGGCACGAGGCCGGCTCGGTCCGCGCCTCCTCAAAATACCCCTGGCGGAGCGGGAGGCCGCGGGTCCGGCGGGCGAAGTCGACCGCCCAGGCGCTGGCTTCGATGCCGTCGGGCGTCCACCCCCGCCCCCGGGCGAGATCGAGCAGGATGCCGGTGGCCGCGCCGACGTCGAAGAGTCGCCCGCGCTCCGGGACGAGCGCGTCGAGGTTGTCCAGGATCCCCCGGAAATTATGGGCGCGGCCTTCGGCCTCGGCGTCGTAGGCCGGGTCCTCGACCTGGCGGTAGAGGGAGAAGATGAATTCGGGCTTCGGGGAAGGGTCGGCGAAGATGTGCCCGCAGTCCGCGCAGACGCTGAGATCCCAGATCTTGCCGTATTCGCTGTCCGTGATCTTGATCTGGTCCTTGTCGAGGCGGGTGACGTCGAAATTCCCTTTCCTCCAGGGACGAAGGTGCGATCCCGCGCAGGCGGGACAGAGCTCCACGCGCTCAAAGCGGCCCGGCGCCTGATCCAACTGGAGACTCAACCCTTCGCCCCGCCGGGGGCATCGGCCGCCTTGGCCAAGGCGCGGGCGACCGACGCTCTCAGCTCGGTCGGGGTGAACGGCTTGGATAGGAAATCGAAGGCGCCCATCTTCCGGGCCTGGGCCTCGGACTTGTCGGTGGGGTAGCCGGTGATGATGACGACCCGGGCTCCGGCTGTTTTCGCTTGGATGCCTTTGAAGAGGTCGAGACCGCCGACTCCGGGCATCATCATGTCGATCAGGATCAGGCCATAGGCGGCGAGCTCGGCCGCCTCCCGGCGGAGAACCGCCTCGCCGCTTGTCTCCACGTCGACGCGATAGCCGTCGCTTTCGAGCGTCCGCTTGATGCTCTGGCCGACTATGGCTTCGTCGTCCACCACGAGGATCTTTTCAAGATGTTGATCCGGCATCGGACGCTCCTTCCTTGGCCCGCTGGATTCTGCTGCGCCGCATAGCTGGTTATATCATAGCGGCTTGGCCCGGGCGAGACAACAAATTTGACGGATAGGGGCTTGACAAAAGGTTTTTTTGGTGATAAATCACTTAGTCGATTGAGATAGTCGACTAATATTGAGGCATAAATATGAGGCTTTCGACCAAGGGTGAATACGCCAGCCGGGCCATGCTCGAGCTGTCCGTCCGCTATGCGGAGGGCGCCCTCCATATCCGGGATATTTCAGCCGCACAGGGCATTCCCGAGCGCTTCCTCGAACAGATCCTCCTCCAGTTGAAGAGAGCCGGCTACCTCCGCAGCAGGAAAGGTCCGAAGGGCGGATATTTTCTGGCCAAGCCGCCCTCGCGCATCTCGGTCGCCGAGGTGATCAGGGTCATGGACGGCCCTCTAGCCCCGATCGATTGCGTCAGCGTGACGGCCCACGATCCGTGCCCGCGCGAACCGTATTGCGGGCTCAAGGGACTGTGGAAGGAAGTCCGCGACGCGGTTGCCGAGATCCTCGAGCGGACGACCTTCGAGGATATGGCCGAGCGAAGCCGGGTCGCAAAAGCGCGCTCTGTGACGCCATAATTTTTTTTATGGAGTAGTCGACTATGATAATAGACATTATCGACATCATGAAAAGGACGGGTTGTGACGAGATGAAAAAATCAAGACTGCACATTGCGAAAGCTACGGCTCTGGTCCTTTCGGCCGTTCTCCTCGCGGCCGCCGGCCTGCGCGCGGAGGATGCCAAGTCCCCGGCCCCGCTCACCTTGTCGGTCCCCTTGACGCTCAGCGGGTATGGCCAGATCGAGTACATTTCTCAGGAGACCGGCCTCAGCGGGTTTTCCATTCATCGGATGAGATTGTCCCTGACCGGCGACATCCTGAAGAACATCAAGTTTAAGCTTCAGGTCGATGCCGCCAAGGCGGCGATCCTCCTCGACGCCTATGTCGATCTCGTCTTTCATACCGCGGCCACGGTGAGGATCGGGCAATTCAAGGTTCCCTTCAGCATGGAGAGCCTGGCCTCGGACCCGGACGTCGACACGATCGACCGCAGCCAGGTCGTGAACAAGCTGGCCCCCGGCTTCGACATCGGCACGAACGGGCGCGATATCGGGGCCATGGTCTCGGGGAAGGCGGCTTTCCTCGAGTATTCCCTCGGGGTTTTCAACGGGTCCGGCATCAACAAGGCCGACACCGACGATAAGAAGGACTGGGCCGGCCGGCTTCTCGTCCATCCCGCGTCTTTCTTGACCCTGGGCGCCTCCGCCTACGACGGCCAGACCGTCCCGTCCGCCGGAGCCGCCGTCGTGAAGCGGGCTCGCGTCGGCCTGGAGGCGGCCTTGCTTTATCAGGACCTCTCCCTAAAGGGCGAATTCATCCAGGGCCAGGACGGCGATACGATGCGCCAAGGCTGGTATGCGCAGGGCTGCTATTTCTTCCTGCCGAAGACACTCCAGGGCATCATCAAGTTCGATTCCTACGACCCGAACCGGAACAAAGCCCTCGACCGGACCGACCTGTGGATTTTCGGGTTGAACTGGTTCCTGAACGTCCAGACGAAATTGCAGATCAACTACCTGTGGAGCCGGGACGAGTCCGGGCATACCGTGAACAAGGTTCTCGAGGCCCAATTCCAGGCCGGGTTTTGAAGCGGAGGATGCGATGAGAAAATTCGCTTTGACGGCGGCCGGCCTCGGCCTGCTGTTCTCGGGCTTCATCGCGGGCCAGGCGCCCGTGCCGAAGCCTCTCGGCGGCACGATCAGCCTTTCCGGAGCTTGGGCTCTGTATCCCATGGTCCTCAAGTGGGCGGAGGAGTTCAAGAAGCTCAACCCCAAAGTGGCGATCGACGTCCAGGCGGGCGGCGCCGGCAAGGGCATGGCTGACGTCCTGGCCGGCATGGCCGACCTGGGCATGGTCTCGCGCGACGTCCATCCCGAGGAGATCGCCAAAGGCGCGGTGGCCTTCGCCGTGACCAAGGACGGCGTCGTGGCCACGCTCAGCGCGAAGAATCCCCGCCTTGCCGAGATCCTCAAGAAGGGGATCAGCCGGGCCGGGCTCGCGGAAATCTGGACCGGCGGGACGGCGGTGACCTGGGGCCGGGTGCTCGGGACCGCGGATGCGTCCCCCGTCCGGGCGTTCACCCGCTCGGACGCCTGCGGCGCCGGCGAGACGTGGGCGGCCTATTTCGGGAAGAAGCAGGAGGACTTGGGCGGCGTGGGCGTCTATGGGGACCCCGGCGTGGCCGATGCCGTCCGGCGCGAGCCCCTGGCGATCGGCTATAACAACATCAATTTCGCCTACGACCCCAAGACCCTGAAGCCCGTGGACGGGATCGTCATCGCCCCCATCGACCTCGACGGCAATGGGAAGCTCGACGACGCGGAGAAGATCTACGCCACGCGCGACGAGATCACCGCGGCCATCGCCCGGAACGTCTATCCCTCGCCGCCGGCCCGCGACCTCTATCTCGTAACCAAGGGCAAGCCGGCGAATCCCGTCCTGGTCGAGTTCCTCCGTTGGATCCTGACCGAGGGCCAGAAATACGTGCCCGAGACGGGCTACATCCGGATCGCGCCGGAGAAAATCGCAGCGGCGCTCGACAAGCTCAAATGATCTGTGAAAGCAGATCCGACATCTGCGCGGGTGGCGCCGACCGGGGCGCCCCGGCGGCCGAAGCGAATGGGACCCTCGTCAGGGTGATGAGCGAGGCCGCTGGGGCTGGTCGGCGACAGGCCCCGCGCGAATAAAGGAACGCGAGTTGCGACAACTGAAGGACCTGATCGCCCGGCGGGCCATGTTCCTCATGACCGGCCTGCCCGCGCTCATCGTCCTGCTGATGCTCGCCGGCCTGCTCCGGAAATCGGGCCCGATCCTGGCCGTCCACTCGTTTTCCTCGCTTCTCTTCGGGACGGGCTGGCACCCGCTTAGGGGAGAGTTCGGCTTCCTCCCGTTTCTGGCCGGGACGCTGGGCGTAACCCTGATGGCCATGGTCATCGCCGTCCCGGTCTCGCTCCTGACCGCGGTCTACCTGTCGGAATACGCGCCGAAGCTCGTCCGTGACGTAACCAAGCCCGTCATCGATCTCCTGGCCGGCATTCCCTCGGTCGTCTTCGGCGTCTGGGGCGTGCTCATGGTCGTGCCCTTCGTCGGGAACGTCGTCGCGCCCCTCTTCGGGGCCGCCTCCTCGGGCTACTGCGTTCTGTCGGGCGGGATCGTGCTGGCCATCATGGTCTTTCCGACGATCATCCACGTCTCGCTCGAGGTTTTCGGCGCGGTCTCGCAGGATCTGCGCGACACGTCGCTCGCCTTGGGCGCGACCCGATGGGAGACCGTCAAGCACGTCGTCCTCCGTCGGGGCCTGCCGGGGATCATCGCCGCGGTCGTCCTGGGCGTGTCGCGGGCCTTCGGCGAGACGATCGCCGTCCTGATGGTCGTGGGCAACGTGGCCAAGGTCCCGGCCTCGCCGTTCGACGCCGCCTATCCCTTGCCGGCCCTCATCGCCAACAACTACGGAGAGATGATGTCCGTGCCTCTCTATGACTCGGCCCTGATGCTGGCCGCCCTGATCCTGCTCCTGGTCGTCCTGGCGTTCGGCGTCGGGGCGAGGATCATCCTCGTCAAGGCCGAAAGGAAAGCGGAATGACCCTCGGCAGCCGGCGGCGGATCGAAGAGAGCGTCTTCAAGGTCCTCATGATCGGATCGACCGCGGTCGTCGTCTCAAGCCTCCTCCTCATCCTCGGGACGGTCATCGTCAAGAGCTTGCCGGCCCTCCGGCTGTCCATGCTCTTCCAGACGCCCAAGGGCGGGTATTACCTGGGGAAGGAGGGGGGCATCCTCAACGCCATCCTCGGGTCGCTGTATCTCGCCGGCGGGGCGACGCTGTTCGCCGTCGCGGCGAGCCTGCCGGTCGTCCTCTACCTGAATCTCTATGCCCGGGCATCCTCGCCCCTGTCCACGATCACCCGCTTCGCCCTCGACGTCCTGTGGGGCGTCCCGTCGATCGTCTACGGCGCCTTCGGGTTCATCGTCATGATGACCCTCGGCCTGCGGGCGTCGCTCCTCGCGGGGATGATCACCGTCGGGCTCCTCGAGATCCCGATCATGGCCCGGGCCATGGACGAGGTCGTCCGGCTGGTGCCCCGGCCCCTCCTCGACGCGTCGTCGGCGCTCGGGGCGACGAGGCTCGAGACCGCGCTCCGGGTGGCGGTCCGGCAAGCCCTGCCCGGCATCATCACCGCGGTCCTGATCGCCTTCGGCCGGGGGATCGGCGACGCGGCGTCGGTCCTTTTCACCGCGGGCTTCACGGACAGCGTCCCGACCTCGCTCCTCCGGCCCGCCGCGACCCTGCCCCTGGCCATCTTCTTCCAGCTCGGCTCGCCCGTCCCCGAGGTCCAGCAGCGGGCCTACGCCTCGGCCGCGATCCTGACCCTGATCGTCCTGGCCGTCAGCCTGGCCTCGCGGGAGCTGGCCCGTAGGCTCCGAAAGCACACGATCCGATGACGAAGGCCAATTCCGGCCCCCGAGGTGAGAGCATGAACGTCACGTCGCACATCCGGATCCGGGACCTGAGCGTTTCCTACGGGAGCCAGCAGGTCTTGAAAAACGTCAGCCTCGATATCCCCGACCGGAAGATCACGGTCATCATCGGGCCCTCGGGCTGCGGCAAGACGACCTTGCTCAAGGCCATGAACCGGCTGCTCGACTCCGTGGACGAGGCCCGCGTCTCCGGGACGATCCTCGTCGACGGCGAGGACCTCTACGGCCCCAAGGCCGAGGTGACCCGCCTCCGGAAGAAGATGGGCCTGCTCTCCCAGAAGCCGCAGGTCCTGCCGATGTCGATTTTCGACAACATCGCTTACGGGCCGCGCATCCACGGGATGGGCGACAAGAGGAAGATCGCGATGATCGTCGAGCGCGAGCTCCGGTCGGCGGGCTTGTGGGATGAGGTGAAGGACCGGCTCTCCGAGCCGGCGGCGCGGCTTTCGGTCGGCCAGCAGCAGCGCCTCTGCCTGGCCCGCGGGCTGGCCGTCGAGCCCGAGATCATCCTTGGCGACGAGCCGACCTCGGCCCTCGACCCCGTCTCCAGCCGGATCGTGGAGCGCCGCCTTATCGAGCTCAAGGCGGATTACACCGTGATCGTGGTGACCCATATCCTCCGCCAGGCGCGGCGCATCGCGGATTATGTGGCGTTCCTCTATCTCGGGGAGTTGGTCGAGCACGGTGAGGCGGCCGAGGTGTTCGCCTCGCCCCGCGACCCCCGCACCCGGGCCTATATGACCGGCGAAATCAGCTAAACGGGGGCTCGGGGGGAGAGGGCCGGCGGCACGCCGGTTTCCC
>PLMN01000014.1 GCA_003141555.1 Candidatus Aminicenantota bacterium | reverse complement strand
AAGGGGACACAGAACCCCGATTTCGTTCTTTTTCAGAATAAGCTCGTGTTCTGTGTCCCCTTTTTCTGGCCCCGTCGTATTGACAATCCCGGCCCCAAAATGTGATATAATATTCGCAAAATGAGCGAAGATTCATTTTTTACAGCCTGATATGGAAAAAATTGCCTACCCGTTCATCCGGAAAAATGTATTTTCCGGCGTCCTCGACCGGAACCTGAAAAAGCTCGAAAACCGCCTGGGCGTCTCCCTGGCCATCCGGGGCGACCACCTGATCATCGACGGCGAGCCCAAGAGCATTGAGCACGCCAAGATCTACTTCGACAAGATCCGCGAGCTCGAGGAAAAGGGCTACGACCTCAAGGAGGAGGACTTCCACATCGCCCTGGACCTCCTCGAGGAGGGGAACCCCAAGCCCTTCGAGAACTATTTCCCGGCCGAAGCGCTGAACCTCTCCCGGAAATCCGTCACCCCCAAGAGCTTGAACCAGCAGGATTACATCCAGGCCATCCGCAACTTCGACCTCGTCTTCGGCCTCGGCCCCGCCGGCACGGGCAAGACGTACCTGGCGATGGCCATGGCCCTCTCGTTCCTCCAGAACAAGCTCGTCAGCCGGATCATCCTGACCCGGCCCGCGGTCGAGGCCGGCGAGAAGCTCGGCTTTCTGCCCGGCGACCTCACCCAGAAAATCAACCCTTACCTCCGGCCCCTCTACGACGCCCTCTTCGACCTCGTCCAGTCCGACCAGGCCGGACGGCTCATTGAAAAGGGGATCATCGAGATCGCCCCGCTGGCCTTCATGCGGGGCCGGACCCTGAACAGCTCGTTCATCATCCTCGACGAGGCCCAGAACACGACCAAGGAGCAGATGAAGATGCTCCTCACCCGCTCCGGGTTCGACAGCAAGGTCGTGATCACGGCCGACATGACCCAGATCGACCTGCCCCAGCCGACCAAGTCAGGCGTGGTGCACGCGGTCAAGATCCTAACCGGGATCAAGGAGATCGCGTTCTGCTACTTCAACGACAGGGACGTGGTTCGCCATCCCCTGGTCCAGAAGATCATCAAGGCTTATCAGAAGGCCGAGGCGAAGTCGGCCGTCTGATCCCCCATGAACCTGATTTCGTTCAAGAACGTCAAGCTTTTCAAGACCTCCGCTCCGCCGCGGGCGCCCCATCCTCCAAACGGGGAAACGGGACAAGCCCCGGCCCGGATCCTGGAGAACCCGTTTCTCTACGTCTTCCTTGCGGCGCTCGCCCTGGCCTGTCTCGTGTCCTATGTTCCTTCGCGGTCCCTCCCCGAATTCAACCCGGGCGACATCGCCACCTCGGACGTCATCGTCCCGGCCAACCTGACCATGGAGGACGCGGAAACGACGGCGGCCCGCCGGAAGGCGGCGTCCGAGGCGGTGCCGGCCGTCTACGTTTTCGACCCCAACGTTTATTTGAATATCGAGGACAAGGTCCGGCAGTTCTTCATGGCCGGGCGGCAGTGGCTGAAGACGGCCGGCCCGGCCAAGGATTATGCCCAGATCCAAAAGACGATCACGGACAAGTTCGGCATCGACCTGACGACGAACGATATCGCCGCGCTGGAGAAGGCCGATTTCGGGGCCGACCTTGAATCGCTCCTCCTCGAGCTGATGGAAAAGCACTCGCGCCAGGGGGTCATCCTCTCGAAGAGCCTATTCATCAACCGCGAGCCGGACCTGGGGATCACCCTCCTCCGCGGCGGCCAGGACGGCGAGCGGACGGTGCGCGCCTCCGAAATCCTCGAGATCAAGGAGGTCAAGGAGATGTTCGTGGGCGAGATCAACGCCCTCGACCTCGCGGCCCGCAAGAAAGGCCTGCTCATCAGCCTGGCCTACGGCTTCGTGGCGCCGAACATCACGTTCAACAAGGTCGAGACCGAGAGTCGGCGGGACAAGGCCCGGGCCGCCGTCGCCGCGGCCTACTTCTCGGTCAAGGCCGGCAAGGTCATCACCCGCAAGGGCGACGAAGTGACGCCCGACGCGATCAAGCTGATCCGGGCGATCAACCAGAACGTCCGGAAGACGAACGCCTGGCTGTCCGCCTTTCTCGGGTCGTTCCTGCTGTTCGCCCTCCTGTTCCTGGCCGTCTGGTTCTACCTCAAGTCGCTCAGCTCGACGCGGATCGCGCTCAAGCACTTCCTGATGATCGGCCTGACCCTGGCTCTCAGCCTTCTGCTTTACAAGGCGCTGGCCTCCATGGCCGACACGTTCAGCCGGAGCACGAGCTTCTTCCTCTTCTCGGACGCGGAGAGCTACAAGTTCGCCTTCCCCTACCAGCTCGGCGTCATCCTGTTCGCCTTCCTCACGACGAGCACTGTCGGCCTGATCTACGCTCTCCTCAGCAGCCTGCTCGTCGGCTACCTGTTCGACGCCAACTATTTCCTGATGATCTTCAGCCTGATCGGCGGTCTGGCGGCCATCTACGGGATCAAGGTCTACCAGCGCCAGAAGCGGACAGCCGCGCTTCGGGCGGGCTTCTTCCTGGTCGGCCCCCTGAACCTGTTCACCGTCCTGACCTTCAGCCTGATCAAGCCCCATGGCTCCTCCCCAGGGACGCTCGCCGCCGGCCTTTTCATGGGGATCGTCGGCGGTCTCCTGAGCGCCGCCATGGCCTTCGTCCTGCTTCCCATCTACGAAAGCATCTTCCGCTTCGTGACCCAGTCCAAGCTTCTCGAGCTGACCAACTCCGAGTCGGAAATCTTTCATCAAATGGCCATCGAGGCGCCGGGATCCTACCACCACTCCCTGATCGTCGCCTCGCTCGGCGAAAAGGCGGCCGAGGCGATCGACGCGGACGCGCTCCTGGTCAAGGCCGGCGCCCTCTACCACGACATCGGCAAGATCAAGATGCCGGAGTATTTCATCGAGAACAGGGCCCGCAAGAGCGACGCCCACAAGGATCTCACCCCGAGCATGAGCACGCTCGTCATCATCAACCACGTCAAGGAGGGCGTCGAGATCGCCCGCAAGGAAAAGCTCCCCGTCCAGATCCGGGAGATCATCGAGCAGCATCACGGCAATTCGCTCGTCCGGTATTTCTACCTGAAGGCCAAGGAGAAGTATGACCCCGAGATGGAGAAGATCGGCGAGGAGACCTACCGCTACCCCGGCCCGCGGCCCCAGACCAAGGAGGCCGCGTTGGTGATGCTGGCCGATTCGGTCGAGGCCGCCTCGAAGAGTCTCAAGACCCCGAGGGAGGACAACCTGAAGCGGGTCATCCGGGAGATTTTCGACAACTACCTCCAGGACGGCCAGCTCGACGACTGCAACTTCTCGCTCAAGGAGCTGCGAATCGTCGCCGCCTCGTTCCTGGCCACGCTCCAGACGATCTACCAGCCCCGGGTCGATTACCCGGGGTTCCAGTTCAACGACCGGCCCCGGAAAAAGCCCGAACCCCCGCCCAAGAAGGACGGCGACGACCATGATCGAAATCATCAACCTCCGGAAGAAGGCTGACATCGAGGCCGCCCGGTTCCAGACCCTGCTCCGGAGCCTGGCCCGCGACTATGCGGTCTACCGGCCGGAGATCGCCCTCGCCTTCGTCGGCGATGCCGAGATCCGAACCTTGAACCGCACATTCCGGAAAAAGGACAAGCCGACCGACGTCCTCAGCTTCCCCCTGCGGGAGCGGGCCGCCGACGGAAAATACTATCTGGGCGACATTATCATCTCCGTGCCCACCGCCGCCCGGCAGGCCAAGCGCCTCGGTCATCCTCTCGAGCGCGAGCTCGAATACCTGACGATCCACGGCTTTCTCCACCTGCTCGGATACGAACACGACGGGGGCCACGAGGAGGAAGAGGCCCTGATGCGCAAGAAATATGCGGGCCGCGCCGCCCGCGGCGCGGCGGTGGGCGCGGGCCGAAAGCGGGCAAAGAAGAAATCCCCTCGATGATGAACATCCCGGGCCTCGTCCTGACTCTGGGGGCGACATTCGTCCTGTCGCTGTTCTATATGGCCCTCGATGGGTACTCCAAGGTCTCGTTGAGCGGCCTGCTCGAGGAGAAGGAGAAGCCCTACCGTCACGATGTCCTCTACCGCTATGACGAGATCTGGATCGCCGTCGATTGTTGGCGGACGGTCTGTTTGATCGGGTTCGTGATCAGTCTTTTCTTGGCGTTCCATGACGGCGCGCTTTGGCCGCTCTGGATCTTCCTGATCGCGGTCGCGGCTTACGGCGTCCTGTTCGAGGCGATTCCCCGCTGGATCGCTTCGGCGTCCAAGGAACGCCTCGTTCTTGCGTTCCTGCCGTCGTATCGTTACCTCCTTTACGTCGCCGCCCCCGTGGTTGCCCTCGCCCGCTGGCATTCCTCCCGCGAGGAAGCCGGCGACGATGGGAAGGACGAGCGCGAGGCCGGAGACGAGGAGATCGCAACCTTCATCGACGAGGCCAAGGAAGAAGGCATCATCGAAAAGGGCGAGGACGAGCTCCTGCGGGGCGTGGTCGAATTCGGCGATACCGTCGTCCGCGAGGTCATGACCCCCCGCGTGGATATGATCTGCATCCGCCGGGATGCGACCGTCCAAAAGCTCCGCAACCTGATCATCACCGAAAAATACTCGCGCATCCCCGTCTACAAGGACCGCATCGACAACATCGAAGGGATCGTGATCGCTAAGGACCTCCTGGCCTATTCCGAAAAGGAATTCGACCAGGCCCCGATCGACCGCTTCCTCCGGCCGGTCATCTTCGTCCCGGAATCCATGGCCGTCCCGGACCTGCTCCGGGAGCTCCAGCGGGCGAAGCAGAAACTGGCCCTGGCCGTTGACGAGTACGGGAGCGTCGTCGGCCTGGTGACCATGGAGGACCTGATGGAGGAGATCGTGGGCGAGATCCACGACGAATACGACGCCGATGAAGCCCAGATCTCGCCGCTCGGCCCGCACGATTTCATCGTCCCCGGCGCGACGAAGGTCGAGGAGCTCGAGGACATCTTCGGGATGGAGCTCGCCGAAGACGATTTCATCACCGCCAGCGGGCTGATCACCCACACGCTCGGACGCCTGCCCGCCAAAGGCGAAAAGTTCGACATCAAAGGGCTGACGGTCGAGGTGCTCGACGTCGACCCCATGCGGATCAAGAAACTGCGGATGACGCGGCCGGTCGCGCCCACCCCGAATCCCGCGGAAAAGGAATAATCATGCCCCCAACCAAGACACCCCGCCTGCCCCGCGCCCCGCGCGCGCCAAAAGCCCCGCGCGCGCCGAAGAAGATCCTTCCCAAGGTCGGCTATGTCGCCCTCATCGGGCGGCCGAACGCCGGCAAATCGACCCTGATCAACAAGATTCTCGGCCAGAAGGTCGCCATCATCTCCGACAAGCCCCAGACGACGCGCATCAGCATCCTCGGGATCCACACCACCGAGAAGGGCCAGATCATTTTCATCGACAACCCGGGCATCCACAAGCCCCTCCACAAGCTCAACAAGCGGATGATGAACTTCGTCTATTCCTCGCTCCAGACGGCCGACATCGTCTGCCTCCTGATCGACGCCACGGAGAAGTTCGGGCACGGCGACGAATACGTCCTCGAGACCCTCAAAGACGTTAAAAGTCCGGTCTTCCTGTTGATCAACAAGGTGGACATTGTTAAAAAGGACCATGTCCTTCTCTTCATCGACAGATACAAGGACTTGATGCCCTTCAAGGAAATCATCCCCATTTCCGCCCTGACGGGCGTCAACCTGGACGTCCTCGAACGGCTGCTCTACGAGAACCTGCCGTCCGCCGAGAAGCTCTTCGGAGACGAGGACGTTTCGGACCAGAGCGAGACGTTCCTGCTATCGGAGATCATCCGCGAGAAGGTGCTTAAATACGTCGAGAAGGAGCTGCCGTGGACCACGGCCGTCTTCATCGACTCGATCGAAAAGCGAACGGGCGACGAAGTCGAGGGCGAGGCGGAAAGCGAGGGTGACGAGTTCGGAGGGAGCGACGAGTCCCTTCCGCCCGCGCCGAAAGCCCCGCCGAGAAAGCCCGATCCGGAGCACATGCCCGGCGTGGGCCCGACACCTCGCAAAAAGAGGCCGCTGGCATATATCAAAGCCAGCGTCTTCGTCGAGAAGGACGGCCAGCGCAAAATCATCATCGGCCGCCACGCCCGGCTCATCAAGCAGATCGGAATCGAGGCCCGCCGCGAGATCGAGGAGATCCTGGGGATGAAAGTCTACCTCGATCTCCAGGTCAAAGTCCGCGAGGAATGGCGCGATAAAGCCGACGTGCTCGACATGATCGAGGGGCAGAAAGAGCGGGGCTAGCCTATTTATTCTCCTGTTTCTTTTCGCAGCTGAAGGCTCTCAAGAGTTCCATGGGCAGCCCGCCAGGAGAAGCGACATGACCGGCAGCACTAAAATGAGAATCGGTAGAGGGTGGTATGTATTGCTCATTCTAGCGGCCTTCTGCGCAGCGCCGGCCGCGGCGATGATCTCCCCTCGCGCGCAGGGGCAAGCCGGGATGCAGGCAACCGACAATGCCGCCGGCCTGACTTACCTGGAAGGGCTGGACGCCCTGGCGGCCGCCCAGTGGCCGCAGGCGACGGCGGCATTTTCCAAGAGCATCGAGCTGGACGGAGAGAACTCCGATTACTTCACGGCCCGGGGAGTTTCACTAGCCTTGTCGGGACAATTGCCGCGGGCCATCGATGACTTGAAGCGGGCGATACGGCTGAACGGGAACAATTGGGAGGCCAGACTGTGGCTGGGCGTGGCCTGCTACATGAGCGGTGACGCCGCCGCGGGTTCGCAGTATGCCACATATGGGCCGCGGGGCCGACAGGCCAGCCGGGCGGATACCGAGTACAGCACATACGTCTTCAGCATCGGCATGGGCGCGTGGCAATGCCGACAGGGCGGTCGGGCCAAGATCATGGAAGACGGGAAATCCGTCGAGCTTTCCGCGGAAGAGCTTCCGGCCCGGGCTTATCCCCGGGCGGCGGCCATGTTCGTCGTGCGCCGCAAGACGACGGCGGGGGCGGGACTGGCCGGGGCGCTCGTCCAGCGCACCGAGAGCCTGCGGACGGCGGGCGATCCGGCGGCGGCCCTGAAGGAGGTCGACCAGCTGCTGCAAGCCTCGCCCCAAGACCAGCGGCTGCTGGCTTTGCGGGCCTCGTGCCTCGTGGAGGCGCGGGACTATTGGGCCGCCCGAGAAGAGTGGACGGACATCCTGACGGCGGACGCGTTGGCGGGCAGGATAAGCTCCCCGGCCGGGTATCTGCCCCGTGCGCGGGCGGCCGCCGCCCTCGGCGACCCGCGCCGCGCCCGGGCCGACCTGGTGGTCGCCTCTCGACTTGGTGATGCCGGCGTGCGGGCGGCCGGCGGGGAAATCGACAAGGCCTTGGCCAGCATCCCTTCGGCCGAGCCCCAGGCGCTGCTTGAGTCGCTGGAGCGGGCCGTTCGGGCCGGCGGCGTGACGGAAACGACGGTCGGCCAGGCTCTTGCGGTCATCAAGGGGATGAATGTCCGCCGGCTGCGATGCGATGAATGGTATCAGAGCCGGGTCGGGGAGTTGAGCGAGGCGGCGGCCAGGAGGCCCAAGGATCCGGAAGCCCAGATGGCCCTGGCGAAATTTCTCTGGGAAAATCGCGACGCCCCCACCGAGCAGGTCGAGCCGCGGCCGGTGCCGATCCCCTATCGGCGGCAGAGATTCAACGCCCGTGAGGTCGAGATCTCCCGGGCGATGGAGATGGCCGAGGCAACGCTGAAGCTGCAGCCCGACCATGTGATGGCCATGGCGACCAAAGCCTCGATCCTTTTGTATTACTCGCAGTTCGATGAGGCCCAGCCCCTGCTCAAGAAAGCCCTGGCCTTGCGACCCCAGGATCCGGAGCTGCTGCAGCTGATGGCCGAGAGCCTCGTCCAGGAGGCGAGAGACAAGAGGGCCCAAGCCTCCGCGACTCGCGCGGCGGCGGAGACCAGAACGGAATCCTACGGGCCGACGGGATCCGACGGCTACCGGACGGTGACTGTCACGAAAACGTACGACCAGGCGGGGATCGCCAGGGCCGTCAAGCTCGATGATGAGGCGCAGGAGTTGATGGATATGGCCAGCGAGACGATGGGGCGGGCGCTGAAGCTTTCGGCGGGCACGGCCCGGGGATTCTACAACCAGGGCTGGCTCGACTGGCGGAACCGGCGGATCAAGGAGGCCAAGGCCGACTTCGAAAAGGCGGTGCGAATGCAGAACGATTACACGCTGGCCTGGCGTTGGCTGGCGATCATATGCAAGGAGCTGGACCTGACCGAAGAAGCCGCCGCGGCCAGCTCCCGGGCCGACAATATGTTCGAGACGACCGCGGCCCCTTGGCTGGTCGCGGCGTGGCAGAGGATCCTCCAGACCCGATGGAAGACCGCCCGCGAGGACCTTGCCCTCGCTCGCGGGATTGATCCGGCCGATCCGCGGGTGGAGGCGCTGCTGGCCCTTGTCGACCTCGGCGACGGAAAGGCCGACGAGGCGGCCGTGGAATTCCGGACGGTGCTGGCAATGGAAGAAGCCCGCGCCCGGCTGCGCGGGCGGACGCTCGGGCCCAAGAGCGCCTTGACCTTGGGGCCCGAAGACGTCGGCTTGACTCTGGCGGCGCAGATCCGCCTCGGTGCGATCCTTCTTCGGCAAGGACGGGCCGACGAGGCGGCGGCCCAGTTCCAGGCGGGATTGTCTCTGCTGGCGGCGATGCCGGCCGCGGGGGCGAAGGCGGCGGGCGTGCCCCGGTCGTTCCTGCCCAACGGAGCTTGGGAGAACGAAGTACCGGTCCCGCCCGACACGTGTGAGCGGCTGGCCATCCGCTGCCGGGAAGGGCTGGAATACGCGGCTTTCGCCAAGCTGTATCCCGCTGCGGCCGATGATGCCGGCCAGGCGTTCGCCCGATGGGTGCTGGACTTGCCCGCTGACCACCCGGATCCGGATGGGTTCGTGCGGACAATGGCCTCCCTGGGGCTGGCGGAAATGTACCTTCAAAAGAACAATCTCGCCCAGGCCGCCCGGATCTACAAGCGTGAGGTCACCGGCGTGAGGCAGGACCTCTGGATGCGGATGTTGGCGGTGGAATCGCAGATCGCCGGGCAAACCCAAGCCCTCCAAGAGCAACAGGGGCAGGACCCCGAAACACAGGAGTTTCGCCGGCGGATGCAGGCCATCCCGGCCGCCCAGCGCCGGGCGATGCTGACGTCAGAGAAACGCCGGTGCGAAGGCACCAAGCGGATCCTACAGGACACCCTGGCCCGCTCCACGCAGGCCGGCGACAAGCAGTCGCTTACGGCCGACATCGACAAGATGGATCGCAGAATCGCCCTCTGCGACGAGCTGCTCCGCGAGATTAGGAATTAAGGCGGCGCCAGCCACGGCCGAGAGGGGCGCGGGGGCCGGCCTTCGTATTGACTTGCCTGTACAACCGTGCGAAAATCAAGCACCCTTTCTGACGGTGAGTGTAGCTCAACCGGTTAGAGCATCGGACTGTGGATCCGAAGGTTGGGGGTTCAAGTCCCCTCACTCACCCCACTTTTTGGTTTGACCCATTCCGAAGGGCCGGATTCTTTCCTACCTGGAAGGGGGACTGAAGCAAGCGGAACAAACAAAACAAAAAGCCGGTCTCCCAAAGGCGGGAAAATCGCGGCGAGTAATCGACCGGTTCAGAGGTCAACTCACCCTACCTCTCTTTAATGGCAGGAATATCCGGTGAGTGATCTCAGATACACCTTGGTGTCAGACGGGAGCTCCGATCAGATTCTCAAACATCCGATTCATTGGCTTATTCAGCAACACTCCGATCGTACCGCCATTGCCGCTTCCAACAGAGGTTTATCCGCCAGAGTTTGTAAAAACGTGTCAATAATATTTAAACGACTAATAAATCGTCCAATCATCGGGTCCGGGGTATAAAAGACAGGATTTTCCTTTTTCCGCGGCGTGGTGGATGGCCGTTCCAAGCGTTGAATCTCCCCTTCTGACAGCCGAGCGACGATAAAAAAAGGCAGGTCCAAAAACCTGCCTTGGACAGAACCGGAGGACTCGATGTGTCTACTTGGTGACTTTGACGGAAACCGCTTCGTAAACGCCTCCGGCCGTCGTCTCGTACTCGACGTTGACCGCGTTGCCCTTGACGATCTTATCCAGACCGATCGTCTCACCCTTGGCGTTGTACAAGGTGGTCGTGGCGATGACCAGAAAGCTCATCTTGGCGTTGGCCCCGTTGACCACCACGATCTCGGACTTCGTGCCTTTGGCGGGATCGGCCATGGTTACGGAATCGACCGTCCCGATGAAGGTCGCGCGTCCGGGATTCTTAGCCGGGGCCTGAGTTCCCTGGGCCAGGCTGAAGGAGATCAGCCCGAGGACCATAAGGACTCCCACGAGAATGGACAAAGATCTTTTCATGTGATTCAACTCCTTTTACATCTTAGTATCCTACAAAAGCAAAGTAAAAGCAAGGTCGTTGATACAAGGGCCGTCCGCCCTTTTCCAAAAAGTGATAGGACTTTGCTTTTTCGCTCTGCACGACTTACGCTCCCATTAAGCGGGGAATCGACGCTCCAGAACCTCCGGAACGCCGCCGGCGGCGAAAACTACGAGTGGACCTCGATGTACCCGACGTTTGAAAAAGAGGCGCTGGCAGAAGGCGAGAAAGCCGTCGCCACCGCTTTCAAGGAGATCGGCGAGGTCGAGGAGAAGCGCGAGGAGCGGGACAAGAAGCTCGCGGACCGGCTCGAGGCCGGCACTTCAAGTCCGACGACCCCAAGGCCGAGTGGAAATGCCTGAACTGCGGCTACATTCTCAAGGGGAAGGACGCGCCCGACATCTGCCCGGCCTGCGCCAAGCCCCAGGCTTATTATATGCAGCTCAACTCCGTGCGCTGATTCCCGCTAGCGGTGTCGGCTGATCGATAGATCGCCCACCCAGATATCGCTCTCGTATCTAGCTAGCGTGAAGAAAAACCGCTCTCCATCAGTCGCGAACTCAACGCGGCTGGTCTGCCGGGAGGAGTCGTCGAACCTGACCAGGAGCTTGGGTTTACCGCCCGTAACGGGCACGGACCAGAAGCTCGCGTGTTGGTCAGCATCATAGGCCAGATAGTAGACCGTCCGGCTGTCTTTTGACCGGGCTGGATAAACCGGACTGGCCGGAAGAGTCGGGTCCTGGGCATCGACAAGCGCTCGCGGTTCACCTCCCTCCGCCGGGATAATCAAGAGTCCCCTAGCATGTTTATAAGCAATCAGCCGGCCGTCGGGCGACCACTTGCCGGATGACTCAGGGTCGGTGGAAGTCAATTGATGTGGCACGCCCCATTTTGCGTCCTTTTTTTCCCGAGAAATCACAAACAGCTCACCACGACCGGTTTTATCTGATGTGAAGACAAGACGCAGACCGTCGGGCGACCAATCGGGATGCGATTCGGAGGCCGGGTCGTCGGTCAACTGCTGAAACCGGCGCCCGTCCGCCATCATCACGCCCAGATCCCTGTTTCCTTTTCTCCAGGTATGCAAAGCGATCTCCCGGCCGTCGGGTGACTAGGCGGGCAGGCAATCGTCGCCCGGGTCGTTGGTCAGCTGCTCAGCTTCTCCTCCGCTGACAGGCATTTTATAAATATCCAGATTCCCATTCAAGTTTGAATCGTAGGCCAGCCATTTGCCGTCCCGAGAAACACTGATGCCCTCGATGGTCTGATTGCCGGTGGTCACGGGCTGCGCCTCGGAAATCGAGATCGGCCCGTCTTTGGGTATTCTGATCGACCAGATGTTCGCCGTATGGGTAAATTCGGAATAAACCAGCTTGTCGCCGGCTGCGGAAAGGCTGATGGTATGGGCATTGAGGCCGGTGGTCAGCCGTGTCGGCCCCCCCAATGGCTCTCCTGAAGCGTCGAGGGTGAGAAGATAAACGTCCCGACCCCCTTTTTCATTCGAAACATAAAGCAGGTGCCTCCCGTCGGGCATAAAGACCGGACCCACGTTCAACGACTTTTCATCCGTTACCCGGACCGGATGGCCGCCTTTCGAGGAAACCCCCCAGATCGAAGACGGCGCGATATTGCCAAGATAAAGTGAACCAAAAAGAAAATTCGAATTTCCTGACGTATAAGCGATTTCTGACCCGTCAGGGGACCAGCTCAAAGAGTGCGGATAAAACGCTTCGAAGATTTTTCGGGGTTCGCTTCCTTCCGCTGAACAGTCGCAAATGCTCGACCCAAAAGCATAAGCGATTCGCCTGCCGTCGGGAGACCAGGCCGCACCTTTAACCGTTTGACTTTCCGGAGCCTCGACCAATTTTTTAGGGATGCCGCCAAGAGCCGGCACGAGATAGATCGAGTTTTGGGATTGATAGGCAATCTGGGCTCCATCGGGCGACCACCGCGGCCAGCGGCAATTTCCAGGCATGGAGGCGGTCAGCGCGATCGGCCGCCCCCCGGCGACCTGTCGAACAAAGAGCGCCATTTTGCCGGGCGCTCCTGCGGCATAGGCGATCATTTTTCCGTCGGGCGAGATGGCCGGGTCGATTTCCAGGCCGGGGTCGTGAGTGATCTGCTGCGTCCGGCCGATTTTGACCTCGAATATTTCGGGCCCGCGGCGAAAGAAAAAGTAGCCCGCGACGGCCAGGAAAATAATCAGAACCGAAGCCGGGAGGGCGAGCTTCCTAAAGCTGAATTTCACGGTGATTTCTTTGGAGGTCATCGGCTTGCGTCTGGGAACGGCCCGCTCGGCGATCGGCAGGCCTGTCTCGATGGTCTCGAGATCGGCCCGGAGCTCCTCGGCCGTCTGATACCTTTTCTCCCTGGCCTTCTCAAGCGAGCGGAGGACGACGCGGTCGAGTTCCGCCGGGATCTGGGGATTGAGCTTCCGCGGGTCGGGCGGAGGCTCACTTTTCTGCTTGTTGGCGATGCTGAAAGGCGTCTCGCCGTCGAACGGCACCCGCCCGTCACCATCTCGAAAAGAATGATTCCCAGCGCGTAGATGTCCGACCGCTGGTCGGCTTCTTTCCCCTCTACCTGCTCCGGCGACATGTACTCCGGAGTGCCGATAACCGCCCCCTCGCCCGTGATTCCTTTCTCCTGCCTCACCCTGGCGATCCCGAAATCCATGATCTTGGCCTGCCCGTCCTTATCGATCATGATGTTGCCGGGCTTGAGGTCCAGGTGGACGATCCCCAACTTGTGGGCTTCGGTCAGTCCTTCGGCCACCTGGCGAATGATGGCCAAAGCCGTACCAACGGGGATTATCTTCATCCTATGGATCAGGCTCTTCAGGTCCTCTCCGCGGACGTACTCCATCGTCAGATAGAGGGTCTTCCCCTCCTCGTGGAAGTCAAACATACGGCAGACGTTTTTATGGGCGATCTTGCGGGCCGTCTTGATCTCGTTACGGAAGCGTTCGACCACCCGCTTCTCTGCCGCGATCTCAGGCTTGATGAGCTTGAGGGCGACTTCCTCGTTAAGCTTGGTGTCTTGGGCCCGGTAGACGCGTCCCATACCCCCGACGCCCAGCTCCTCAATGATCTCGTAGCGGCCGGCAAAGACCATCCCCCGGGTGAGTTCAGCGGTGCTGGTTTCGAGCGTCCGGGTAAAGGATGCCCGGTCTTCGGGGCTTTAGGGATGGCCAGATGCTGAAGCGTCCAGTTTCGTTCCGCACTCCCCGCAGAACTTGAGCGTCTCGGGGTTATCGGAACGGCATTTCGGGCACGTGGTGGACACGGCTTATTCCCCTCAAAAGGATGGCTCAAGAGTATCAGAGAATCCAGAGAGCGTCAATTCGCCCCCCCCTTCCTCTTCGAGCCGCCTCTTGGCTAAGACCTTTTATGCCAACAGAAGAACTTGGCGCATCTCACATAGACAATCCCCTAAAACGATTTCCCTCAATGCAGTTCGAAGCTCATATATTACGGTACCCCACCTAATTTCCCCCATATACCCCTTATAAATCATGCAGTTAGCCGGGTCTTCCGGCAAATCTCAATTCCGCTGCTTTCCGTCCAAATACTCCCGAATCCGCCCTAAATACGTCACAAAAGTCGACAACGAAATTCGGTGACCTTCTCTGTTGGCTGATTATCCGGCTGGGAGATTATCCATCCGGAGGACCTGCTTAAACGCTGTCATGGACCTCATCTCTGAAAAATGGTCCAGACATAATGAGAGTTTTCTTGCAAAAGAATTGCCTTCCCAATAGACCAGGATCCGGGGTTCAGGTCATGGCAGGAGGTAAAAGCTAAAAAACTACATTTTTGGCTGAACCAGTTATTGGGTGAGGCGCCCCCACTTGGACGTGAATGCCTGCAGAGAAAATGATGGGAAAACACCCGGCGGCGCGGGCGGTTGTTTAATCATCCTCCCTGTCATATAATCCATATCTATCATTTATCTCTATTCTCCCGCCGATTGAGGAGCACACAAAAGTTGGGATCTCGAGGACCATTCCGCGCCGCCAGGGCGCAAGCCTGGAAAGCGCTATGCCGTCCGTTCGGCCGCCGCGCTCCCCATCCGGCGGAGAAGCCGCTGCGCGACGAACTGCTGAGCATCGAAAGACTGGAGGAGAGGGCGAGAACGCTTGCCGCCAAGTTCACGCTCGACCCGACAATCCGCCGCACGGCGCGAAACGTCCTGCCGCGCTTCGAGGAGAACGCCCGCGTCCTTCGCGAGGCCTATATTACTATGGCCGAGGATGTGCACCGGGAGGGGCGTGTCCCCTCTGCGGCGGAATGGCTCCTCGACAACTTCCATCTCGTTGCGTCCGAAGTGCTCGACGTGCGCCGGAACCTCCCACCGAGCTACTATCGCGAGTTGCCCAAGCTCGCTTTGCGGGAGCTTGTGGGCCACGCTCGCGTCTATGCCCTGGCCGAAGAGATCATCCGCCACAGCGATAGCCGCTTGGACCGGCCGCAGCTGGTGCGATTCATGAACAGCTTCCAGGCCGCGGCTCCGCTCACGATCGGCGAGCTGTGGGCCTGGCCGAGCATGCTGAAGCTGGCCCTCATCGAGAACCTGAGGCGGCTTGCGGATGAGATGCTCGAGGCCCGCGCGGCCGTCCGGGAGGCCGACGCGTACGTGGCGCGGGTCGACGCCGCCGGACACGGGACGCCGCCGCCGCTGCCAAAGCACCTCCATACCGGTTACGTCCTTCAGCTCCTTCAACGCCTGCGCGAGTACGGTCCTCGCCTTTCCGTCGTCCGCACTGCTGTTGATGCGCACCTCTCCGCCCGGCACATGACCACCGAGGACGCGATCCGAGGCGAGCATCAACGCCAAGCCGCGGCCCAGGTCTCGGTGGCGAATGTCATCACCAGCCTCCGCCTCTGCTCCACGCTCGACTGGAGCCAGTACTTCGAGGCCGTCAGCCTGGTCGAGCGCGTTTTGCAGCGCGACCCGGCCGGGGCTTATGGAAGCATGGATTTCCTGAGCCGTGATCGCTACCGCCAAGCCGTGGAAGATCTGTCCGCGCCGAGCGGAGAGGCGCAGTTGCAGGTGGCTCTGCGGGCGGTCGAGAACGCTCGCAGAGCCACGGAGAGCGGACTGGCGACGGATCGCGCCGCCCACGTCGGCTACCACCTCATCGGCAACGGCCGCCCCGTCCTCGAGACCGAAGTCGCCTTTCGACCCCGCTTCGGCCGGCGGGTGCGGCGTTTCATCTTCGGACATATGACCGCCGTCTACCTCGGATCGATCGGGGTCCTGACGGCCCTACCGCTCGGCCTCGGGCTCACCTACCTTCATCATCAGCGCTCATCGCTCTGGGTTCAGGCCGCAGCGGCGCTGCTCCTATTGCTCCCGGCCAGCGAGGTGGCGATCGCCTTTGTGCAGCGCCTGGCCGCCCATTGGACACAGCCGCGACGCCTTCCGCGCCTCGAATTCCCCGCAGGAATCCCCGAGAACGCGCGGACCATGGTGGTCGTGCCCACGTTGCTGACGAGCGTGCCCGCCGTGTCCCGGCTTATCGAACATGTCGAGGTGCTGGCGCTCGGAAACCTCGATCCGCGCATCCACTTCGCGATCCTCAGCGACTTCGTCGACGCCCCCGCGCGCGAGATGCCCGGGGACGAGGCGATCCTCACCGCCGCCAGGGCGGGGATCGAAGCCTTGAACGCGCGCTTCAGCGAAGGGCATACGGACCGATTCTTCCTGTTCCATCGCGTGCGCCAGTGGAATCCGGGAGAGAGCGTCTGGATGGGTTGGGAGCGCAAGCGAGGAAAGCTCGAGGAATGGAACCGCCTTCTGCGCGGGGCCACGGACACGAGCTTCTCCGTGCAGGTCGGCGACGTAGGGATCCTCCCCAGCGTGCGCTACTGTTTTACTCTCGACTCCGATACCCGCCTGCCGCGGGACGCCGCGAAGAAGCTGATCGGCATCATCGCCCACCCTTTGAACCGCCCCCGCTTCGACGTCCGCCTCGGCCGCGTCACCGAGGGCTATGGGATCCTGCAACCCCGGGTCAGCGTGACCATGGCCAGCGCCGCCGGCTCACTCTTTGCCCGCCTATACGCCGGCCACACCGGAGTCGATCCCTACACCACCGCTGTTTCGGACACCTATCAAGACCTGTTCGGCGAGGGGATTTTCACGGGCAAAGGGCTCTATGATGTGGACGCGTTCATGGCCGCCCTCGAAGGGCGCGTGCCCGAGAACGCCCTCCTCTCGCATGACCTTTTCGAAGGGCTCTACGCCCGCACGGCGCTCGTCACGGACGTGGAGGTGGTGGACGATTATCCCGCGAGCGTCCTCGCCCATGCGCGGCGCCAACACCGTTGGGTGAGAGGCGATTGGCAGATCCTCCGCTGGCTGTTCCCTTGGGTTCCAACCCGCTCCGGCCTGAAGCGCAACCGGCTGCCGCTTATCTCGCGCTGGAAGATCTTTGACAACCTGAGACGCAGCCTCGTGCCCCCCTCGACCGTCGCCTTGCTTCTTCTGGCCTGGACGATCCTGCCGGGAAGCGCGGCAGTCTGGACGGCCGCCATCTTGGCCGCCATGGCCTTTCCCCTTTATCCGCTCCTCCTGGAAGCTGCCGTCGGCCCCAAGCCGCGACAGCCGTGGCCCGTATTCCTCCGCTCCGTTTGGAAAGACGGAAAGACCGTACTCGCTCAGGTCATGCTGCAACTGACCTTCCTGGCCAGCCAGGCCTACGAGAGGACCCACGCGATTGTGCTGACCCTCGTCCGTCTCGTAGCGACCAGACGACGCCTGCTGGAGTGGGAGACAGCCGCGGCAAGCGAAGCTCGAGGGGCCGGCAAAGCCAGGCGAACGAGCACACGGCAGTTCCTGGTGGAGATGATCGCGAGTCCGCTGGTCGCTTCGAGCGGCCTCCTCCTTGTCTCGTTGGCGCGCCCGGGCGCGCTCCTCACGGCCATCCCGGTTCTGGCTTTATGGGCGGCCGCACCGCTGATCGCGTATGAGCTGAGCCGGCCCGTGAAGCCGCGACATGTCGAACTGGGGGAGGAGGACCGCCGCTTCTTCCGTCTCATTGCCCGCAACACCTGGCGATACTTCGAGGCGTTCATGGGCCCCGAAGACCACGGCTTGCCCGCTGACAACTTCCAGGAGACACCGGAACCCCGGACCTCCCATCGGACGTCGCCTACGAACATCGGCATGGGGCTGCTCGCCACCCTGGCCGCGCACGATCTCGGCTTCATCCGGACGGATGAGCTCGCCTCCAGAATCGACGTCACGCTGACCACGATGGAAGGCCTCGAACGCTTCGACGGCCACTTGCTCAACTGGTATGACACGCAGAGCCTGGTGCCGCTCCCGCCGGCCTACGTGTCCACCGTCGATAGCGGCAACCTCGCGGGTGCGCTCATGATCTTGGCGGAAGGGCTGCGCCAGGCGAGCCGTCAACCGCCGTCCGGTTCTGAGCCGGCACCCGATCTCTCCCAACGCCTCCTTGACTTGGCGGGCCGCGCCGCCCTGTTCGCGGATGGGATGAGCTTCCGGTTCCTCTACGATCCGCAGCGCCGGATCCTTTCCATCGGCTATCGTCTTGCCGACGCCGAGGGGCCGGGCCGGCTGGATGCATCCTACTACGATCTCCTGGCCTCGGAATCGCGACTGGCAAGCTTCATCGGCATCGCCAAAGGCGACCTCCCCGAAACGCACTGGTTCCACCTGGGACGGCTCATCGCCGGCGTGGCGGGGATGCCTACGCTCCTGTCTTGGAGTGGCACGATGTTCGAGTACTTGATGCCGCTCCTTTTCATGAAGAGCTTTCCGGAGACACTCCTCAACCAGACGTGCCGAATGGCCGTGCGGCGGCAGATCGCGTATGCGGCGGATCGCGCCGTGCCTTGGGGGATCTCCGAGTCCGCCTACAACCTTGTGGACCTGCACGGCAACTATCAGTATAAAGCCTTCGGCATTCCCGGCCTCGGCTTGAAGCGCGGCCTGGGCGACGAACTGGTGGTCGCTCCCTACGCCGCCGCGCTCGCCGCAGGGCTCGAACCAACCGAGGCCGCCCGCAATCTGCGGCGCTTAGCCGGAGAAGGCCTTGAAGGCGCCTATGGCTATTACGAAGCCATCGATTACACGCATGGGAAGACCGAGGAGCCGGAAAGCGCCGGGAGAAGAGCGGGCCTGCCCCGGGGAACGGTGGTGCGAGCTTTCATGGCCCATCACCAGGGGATGACTCTCGTGTCCCTTGCCAACGCCCTGCTTGGCGATCCGATGGTGAAACGCTTTCATGCCGACCCGCGCGTGCAGGCCACGGAGCTTCTGTTGCAGGAGCGCGTGCCACGCTCAGTGCCCATCACCCAGCCGCGACCGGCCGAAGAAACCCGCGTGACCGGCCCCCTGCCCGCGCTGGCGGTCCGCCGCTTCCGAACGCCCCATACGCCGTTCCCTCATGCGCAGTTCCTGTCCAATGGCAACTACACCACCGTCGTGACGAACGCGGGAGGGGGCGCCAGCTTCTGTCGAGGCCGCGCGGTCACGCGGTTCCGAGAGGATCCCACCCGCGACCCGGGGAGCCAGTTCCTTTATCTGCGCGACGTGCGGAGTGGCTCGGTGTGGTCGGCCGCCTTCCACCCCACCGCGAAGGAGCCGGAAGACTACCGAGTCTCGTTCCTCGCGGAGAAGGCGACCTTTTGGCGCCGCGACGACGAAATCGCCTCTCAGCTCGACATCGCAGTCTCAAACGAGGACGACGTCGAGGTGCGGCGCCTGGCGGTGACCAACCACGGCGATCATCCCCGCGAGATCGAAATCACCAGTTACGCCGAGATCGTCCTCGCCCCGCCGGCCGACGACATGGCCCACCCGGCCTTCGGCAAACTGTTCATCGAGACGGAATACCTTCCCGAGAGCGCGGCCCTCCTCTGCCATCGCCGCGCCCGCGCCCCGGACGAGCCGGGGGCGTGGGCGATTCACGTCCTGACTCTCGAAGGAAGGAAGCAGGGACCGGTGGAATGGGAGACCGACCGTGCGCGCTTCCTCGGTCGTGGCCGCGGTCCCGAGAACCCCCAAGCCCTCGATGGACGCTCCCTGTCCGGCGCGACCGGATACGTGCTCGACCCCATCGTCAGTCTCCGGCAACGGATTCGTCTCGCTCCGGGCGGCTTCGTACGGTTGTCTTTCGCTACGGGAATGGCGACCTCCCGGGAGATGGCCCTGGCTCTCGCCCAGCGCTACCACGAGCCGAGCGCCGCGGCGCGAACCTTTGCCCTAGCCTTCGCCCATGCCCAGAGCGGCCTCCGCCACCTCGGCATCTCGAGCGAACAAGCCTTGCTCTTCGAACGCCTGGCCTCGCGGGTGTTGTATGCCGATGGATCGCTCCGCGCGAGCCCGGAGCTTTTAGCTCGCAACACCCTCGGCCAGGAAGGCCTCTGGCCGCACGGCATCTCGGGCGACCTCCCCATCCTCCTGGTGCGGGTCGTCGAGGAGGACGACCTTCCTCTGGTCCGCCAGGTCCTGCAGGCCCAGGAGTACTGGCGGCTCAAAGGGTTGAGCGCCGACGTTGTGATCCTCAACGAGCACCCCGTGAGCTATCTCGATGAAATGCACGCGATGCTCGCGGCCCTCCTCGACAACGGACCCTGGCGGACCTGGAAGCACCGGCCCGGCGGAGCGTACCTGCTTCGTGGGGACCGCATGCCTGAAGCCGAGCGCATCCTCCTCGCGGGCGTGGCTCGAGCCGTCCTGAGCGGCGAGCGGGGAGATCTGGCCAACCAGCTCGATCGGCCCGATCCCGAGTGGCCTGAGCCGGAGGAATTCGCGCCGTCCGTCGAGCCGATTTCAGCCCCCGCGTCGCCGGCGCAGGCGGCCGTACCCCCGCTCGCCCTGGCCAACGGCATGGGCGGCTTCTCGGATGAAGGGCGCGACTACGTGGTCGTCCTTGAAGCCGATCAGGAGACGCCCCTGCCCTGGGCCAACGTCATCGCGAATCCCGCATTCGGAACGGTGGTCACGGCCTCAGGGTCGGCCTACACCTGGTCGGAGAACAGCCGCGAGAACCGCCTTACGCCGTTCGCGAACGACCCCGTGACCGACCCCACGTCCGAGGCGCTCTTCATCCGCGACGACGAGACCAGAGAGATCTGGGCGCCCACGCCGGGCCCGATGCCCCGCATGAGCGGGGACGGCCGTTTCGTGATTCGGCATTCCGCAGGGCTGACTCGTTTCTCTCGCGTTACCCAAGGCCTCCGCCAAGACCTCGACATATTTGTGGATACGAAGGACCCCGTGAAATTCTCGCTGCTCACGCTCACGAATGAAAGCGGAAGGGTGCGTCGCCTGAGCGTGTTCGCCTACAACGATTGGGTGCTGGGGCCGCCGCGGGCGGGCCAGGGAACGCACGTCGTGACCGAGCTCGACTCCGCGACCGGAGCGGTCCTGGCCAGGAATCCCTACAACCAGGAATTCGCGGGGCGCGTGGCGTTCGCGCACGCAAGCGAAGGGTTGCGCTCGGCAACAGGAGATCGCTTGTCGTTCCTGGGCCGCAATGGTTCCCTGGCGCATCCGGCGGCGCTCCGCCGGAAAGCCCTGTCGGGCCGCTTCGGAGCGGGGTTCGATCCCTGCGCCGCGTTGCACGTCTCCGTCACTCTGGCCCCGGGGGAGACGCGCCGCCTTGTGTTTCTGGTGGGGCAGGGGAAGGATGCGGATGAGGCCCGCGAGATTCTGGGCCGTCATGGTCGCGTGGATGCCGCGGAAATCGCCCGGGAGGCCGTGCGCCGGAGCTGGGACGAAATCCTCGACACGGTCCAGGTCCGGACGCCGGACGACTCCTTCGACCTGTTGATGAACCGTTGGCTGCTCTATCAGGACCTGAGTTGCCGGATGTGGGCCCGATCCGCTTACTACCAGCCCAGCGGCGCCTTCGGCTTCCGCGACCAGCTTCAGGACGTCATGGCTTTGACGCTGGCCAGGCCGGATCTCATCCGAGAACACCTGTTGCGAGCGGCAGGCCGGCAATTCCTCGAAGGCGATGTCCAGCACTGGTGGCACGAGCCATGCGGCCGCGGCACCCGGACGCGCTGTTCCGACGATCTGTTATGGCTTCCCCATGCGGTGGCGCATTACGTCCGGACGACGGGAGACTCAAGCATACTCGAAGAGCCGGCGCCCTTTTTGGAGTCCCCGCTGCTCGCTCCGGAAGCGCAGGACGCCTATGTTCAGCCCCGGATCTCGACCGAAAAGAGTCCGATCTTCGAACATTGCCTGCGCGCCATCGACCGCGGACTGACCGCGGGCGCCCACGGCCTTCCTCTTATGGGGAGCGGGGACTGGAACGATGGCATGAACCGGGTGGGACGGGAAGGGCGCGGGGAAAGCGTTTGGGTGGGCTTCTTCCTCCACTTGGTCCTGAGCGAGTTCGCGCCGCTTTGCGAAGCTCGGGGGGACCAGGCCCGGGCCGACCGCTACCGCGGCGAGGCCCGACGGCTCGGCAGCTTGCTGGAGCAGGCTTGGGACGGCGAGTGGTACCGGCGCGGCTACTATGATGACGGCAAGCCTCTTGGCTCGGCCCAGAACGACGAGTGCCGGATCGACTCCATCGCGCAGTCCTGGGCGGTGCTCTCGGGTGCTGTTCCCGTGCGTTACGCCGAACGCGCCATGGACGCCGTCCGGACCCTTCTGGTTCGGCGCGGACCCCAGGTCGTGCTGCTGCTCACCCCGCCTTTCGACGAATCCCTCCAGGATCCGGGGTACATCAAGGGCTATCCGCCCGGCGTGCGTGAGAACGGCGGCCAATACACCCACGCGGCTCTCTGGGTCGTCATGGCCATGGCCCGGCTGGGAAGCGGCGACGAGGCGGTGGAGCTCTTCCACATGCTCAATCCTATCAACCATACCAGGACCGCGGACGGTGTCGGGCGTTACATGGCCGAGCCCTACGTCATCGCCGGAGACGTCCACGCCGACCCGGCACACGCCGGGCGCGGCGGCTGGACGTGGTACACCGGTTCCGCCGGCCTGATGTACCGCGCAGGACTCGAGAGCATCCTCGGGCTCCGGCGCCGGGGCTCGACTTTCGAGATGGACCCGTGTATTCCGTCCTCCTGGCTGGACTGCACGATCGTCTGGCGTTTCGGCCGGGCGCGTTACGAGATCGCGATCTCGAACCCGGAGCGCCGTTGCCGAGGGATCGCGAATGCGGAGCTGGACGGCAAGCCGGTCGACGCCCGCTCCATCCCTCTCGCCGATGACGGCGGAAGGCACCAAGTCCGGCTGGTGTTGGGGGACCGGAAGCGGTGCGTCCCGACCGTTTCCGACCCGGGCGCCATCGCTTCCGATTGAGTCTTAAACGTGCTTGGGCCGATCTTTCTATGAAGCTCGATCCAGGTCTTCATAGGCGCCATATCGGCTCGCTGAAAATGCTCGGCCCAAAGTTTGCCTTGTAATGAGGAAAGAGGATGAGGCGAGCATCGGACCCCGGATCTGAAGGCTGGGGGTTCAAGTCCCCTCACTCACCCAGCCCATCATAAACTCCACACGTGGTATACTAGATCGATGTGGGTCAATGGGTATTTGTATGAGAGACGAAAGGCAGCGAGAGGAGTGCCTCGTGTCGGCCAACACTATACTTCCTACGTATCGTCTTTTTAGAAGATATCGATAAGATCTTCCAGGACGATCGCAAAGCGGAAGGCAATTTCGACAATTTCCTCTCTTCGATCGACGGCTATGTGATTAAAATTCTAGACCAGAAACAGCGTGAAATCGTCCCGCGCCGCAGTAAGAACGAGCTCATCGCCACCCAGGACCTAGAGCGGACGATCGATCCCGTCCAGCTCTACATGCGCGAAATGGGCAGCCACTCCCTCCTCAACCGTGAGGGCGAGATCTCCATCGCCCGCGAAATCGAGCGCGGCGATAAAGCCATCATCAAGGCGCTCAGCAAGACCCGTCTGGTCCTCAACGAAGTCCTGTCCCTGGAAGAACGCATTGAAGCCAACCCTATGATCATCCGGGAGATATTCCGCGTTTCCGAAGACGACATCGCCGAGGGCAAACTCGAGGAAAAGAAGAACCAAATCCTGGCCAAGGTCCGAAAGATCCACAACCTGAGCCGGAAGTTGGACAAGATCCCCAACAACCGGAAGAAGGCTTTCTCCCGAGGCCGCGTCATCGTCGAGATGTCGAGATGCATCCGGGATCTCAACCTCCGCACGAGCCAGAAGGAAAGGATCATCGAAACCCTCCGCCGCCGGCTCTACGCAGTCAACCAGTTGGAGGAAAAAAAGGAGGAAATCAAGCTTCTCCTGGCCAAGACCCGGGAAAAGAAGGACCGTGAAGACCTGGCCGAAAAGTTCCGGGAACTGCAGAAGCAAATTCAGAACGCTCAGAATGACGTTGGGCTTGATTCGCCCAACCTGCGCAAGATTATCCGCTCCATCACTATCGGGAAGAAGATCAGCAACCAGGCCAAAAAAGAACTCGTCGCCGCCAATCTCCGGCTCGTTGTCTCTATCGCCAAGAAATATTTCTACCACGACCTGCCGTTCCTGGACCTCATCCAGGAGGGCAACATGGGCCTCATGAAGGCCGTCGACAAGTTCGAATACCGACGTGGATTTAAGTTTGGGACTTACGCCACATGGTGGATCCGCCAGGCCATCCAGCGGGCCATCGCCGATCAGGCCCGTACGATCCGTATCCCCGTCCATATGATAGAGATCATCAACAAGCTCAACCGGGTCAGCCGCAAGTTCGTCCAGGAGATCGGCCGCGAGCCGACCAGCGAGGAAATCGCCAAGAAAATGAACATGACGGTGAGCAAGGTCCGTAAAATCATCAAGATCGCTCAGCAGCCCATCTCCCTCGAAACGCCCATCGGCGAAGAGGGGGACAGCCACCTCAGCGACTTCATCGAAGACAAGGTCATGCTCTCGCCTCTCGACGCCGTCATTCATATTGCCCTGCAGGAAAAGATCGAGGAGGCCCTTAAACGCCTGACCGAGCGCGAAGCAAAGATCCTCAAGATGCGCTTCGGCCTGGGAGGCGGGATCGAGCACACCCTGGAGGAAGTCGGCCAGCAGTTCAAGGTCACCCGCGAGCGCATCCGTCAGATCGAGGCCAAGGCTCTGCGCAAGCTCAAGCACTCCAGCCGGTCGAAGAAACTCAAAAGCTTCACCGACGGATTGTAAGGTGGACCCCAAAAACTGGACAGGGCAATAATTGGAAAACGGACCCGCCATAGCTCGACACGGAACTATAGCACAATGGTCATTATGCGGAAGCAGTCTGAGGCATTGTTCAAAGCCGAGGTCGACTTGGAGTCCTTCAAGGGCGCGAAAACCATCGCCCAGTTAGCCAGCGGGTTCGGCGTCCACGCTAACGGGAAGATATTGGGCTGTTGATCGGAGCGGAGGGAGGGCCGCTTCCAACCGCGGAAGCTGGTCAATGCTTACGAACTATCTTTCCTGGCCTTTTTAGCGTCCCCAGCCTCGCACCGACCTCTGCCTTTTTCATGCCCTTCAGCTCCGTCAGCATCTTTCTCACTTCAGGCTTTATGATTGTTATCTTCCCGGATTTCTTCTCCCAATGTGAAATGCTGATCCTGTTCATACCGACCAACCTGGCTAGGGCGATTTGGGAGAGACCAAGCCGCCGACGCAGGCTCTTGATCCCCCTGGCATAGACTGGGACCTGCTCGGCTTCCGGTTCCGAATGGGCTTCGGCCCGCTGATCTTGACCGAACGCGGCCAGCTTTTTTGAAATTTCCTTGTTCTCGTTCTCGATTGCGGAGATTTTGTATTTTTGCTCGGCGAGTCTCTTCTTCAGAGCAATATGGTCCCGGCGAAATTTCGAGAGCGCTAGGCCGATTTCTCGGCGGGAGATTCGCCGAATCTCATCTTTGATCGTTTGAGCGAGGGTGGACATAATAAAGGCTCCTTGTATCTTGAAGATGGGTTGATCCCCCGATTTCTAAATGAACGATTCGGCATACTGATCAACTTTTTTTATTATATCACTCCTTTCGCCGGAATCCCAGGTTGTCGGGACTTCCGGAAAATAGTTCGAGCATCGCGGGAATGAAATTGAACAATTCGCCGGACGAAGATACCGCTGTCAAGCCCGGTGGTTGCGCGCCGGTTTCAATCTGAGCGAATATTTTGTCCTCAATGACGGCGGCATGGAAAAAGCCGCCTGAATGGAGATCGATGGGATATATTCAACCTCGGCTCATACACAATATTTGACAATATCTCTGATGAGCAATATGGCCACGCTCAAGGACTGGCCGCTAATCGTGTCCGTGCCCAATCTTGTCTAGGGCACGGTCCTGGCCGAGGCCGTTTCGCTCTTGAGTACCGTCGTCGGCCGGACCTAGCCCCAACTCTAGGCCATCGCTCGCGCGTCAGAGCCCGCGGCGCGCGGATCTCCCCCTACATCTGGGGCTTGACTCGCCCTTCCACCTAGATCTGATCGATCTATTTCTTTTTGTTCGGCGGGGCTTGCGTGAACTTCTTGACCTGGGCGACGTCATTTTGATGCCGGGCCGTTATCTGCTGCGTCTCGACGGCATGGTTCTTTCTTAAATCCGTGATCCTGGCTTCGTAAGCTGTATTGACTTTGGCTTTGGCGGCGGCGCCGCTGACTTGCTTGGCCTCCTGGTCCCGCTTCAGTTGCATGGTTCTGATCTCTTGCGCTTGGGTCGTAGCCAAGAGCGTCTTTTCCTGGATCTGCCGCTTCTGAACGGCCGCCGCTTCAGCGGCGAGGCTCTGTTGTCCCCGAGGGTCGAACACCTTGGCCGGCGCCAGTTCTTGCCGGGCCCGGTCCCCGTTCAAGAAGACTTTTGGTTTGGCGGCAACATTTTGGCGGATATCCGGCCGATAGATCTGGATCTGCTGGCCTACAATCTTCGTCCGTCCCGCCTGCGCGGCATTCTGGAGCGCATACACGGGAACGGCCCTCCCCGTAATTCGACGGACCTCGTCAAGCCCCATTCCCTCGTTGATGATCCTGTTGTTGCGGGTGTACATGTTGTTGTGCATGGACGTGAAGTTGACGATCGTCTGGTTGCGTTCAAACGGAAGAACATAAGGATTGAGGTCCAGATCCTGAAAATGCGGGCCCTGGATGAAGACCCAGAAATTGAGGGGAATGTCCATCGAAGACGAATTGAAATTCATTCCGGCTCTGAACTCGACGCCGGGCGGAAAAGGCGCCCAGCCCATGTATTGGTCGTTCGACCTCCAGCTCACCCAGGCCGGGCCCCAGACTGAGCCGGGAACCCAAAACCAGCCGAGGTCATTGTCCCAGCCCCAGCGACCATAATGGAACGGAATATCTCCCCATTCCTCGTTCGCGATCCAGGTCCAGCCGTCGTCCGTCCAGACCCAATGTCCGTCGCTATAGGGCCGCCAGCGGTAACCCATATGTCGGGGAGTCCAGACATAGCCATAGGGGTTGAGGTCGACCCAATTCCCATAGGGGGCCAAACGATCATGAAAGTAGGACGAATCTTCATTTCGACCATACTCTTGAGGACCAGGACGATACCCTTGGACGCTGGAGTCAAGGGGACTTCTCCCCCTCGGAGAATAGCCGATTTCAGACGCGAAAAAATATACGGCGCTGATCGCCGTAATCACGAGAAGCAGGGGAATGAACCAGAAGCTCTTTTTCATTATGGTTCTCCTTTATCCTATGATCTATTATCCTATTATAATATGAGCTATGCAAACTGGAGGACGCTTTATTATTGCTATTTTTAATTCGTCTTCTTGAAATCCGCCGGCTGTCGAAGCCCCGATCGCCTCGACACGGGGTGCAGGCCAGCAGGTCTAACTATCACGCCATTGCTGGTGCAACAAGTTGGCGCAGGTCAGATGACTTGAATGTTTCGCGCCGAAAACCAGCCGTTGCCGGTGAATTCAATCCTGAATGCCTGGGCCGTAACCGGGGTTGCTAGAACTTTCCCGTAGCTTGGGATGGAGTTTCCTTTGGCACCGCCGGTAAGAGGTGAAAAGATATTGATATTGGTGTCCCGCAGCTCATCGACGGTCACCCATTCGCCAGTCGGAGTCTGCAATTTCAGAACGATACGGGCGCCTTCGGTCGTGACATCGGTTCCTGCCATTTCGATGCGGATTTCGCTGACGCTACGGGGAGACCCAAAATCAAGCTGCAGCCAGTCAAACCCGTTCTGACTGCCACACCACTGGCCGCCCTTGAACACATCCCCACTGCAGTTGGGGCCATAGCTGCTGCTCATAGTGGATTTATCAGTCTGCCATTTTCCCGCGTAACTTTGTGTTTCAGGTTTTTTAAATTTAATGGCTATCACCTTGGCCTTTCTTTCCCCGATACCAAGCCCCCCGGCTCGCTTATTCGCCGCATCGCTCTGGTCCTTGATCCTTTCAATAAAAACGGCATCGGCCCCTATTTCCGCGGCCGTTTCTCGAATCTTGTGCATCATCTCACTCTCAGTTGTGAAATCTTCTGCGCCGATAGCTTTAATTATTGCAAACTGAATAAACTCGCCCGGGATTTCTCTCTCATCAAAATAGATTTTAATATCTGCTCTATTTGTTGGAAAATATCTCTCTCCACCTGGATTAAGATAAGCGACTTGCGTCGAGACGCATGCGACTAATGAAAATAAAAATAAAGCCCAAACAAAATATTTTGGAATTCTCATAAATAACCCTCCTCTGCTACACTGAGAGTACTACTTCGCATAAATCTATGTCAACGCGGAATCGCTGGCCAGAGTCCGGGGCAGCTATCAAGGGGGACATAAGACGGCACGACCGATGCCCCAGATGTCCCCTGTGATCAGCGATAATCATTATT
>PLMN01000006.1 GCA_003141555.1 Candidatus Aminicenantota bacterium | reverse complement strand
AAGATATGAAGAACGAGTCCGCCCCGGCAGCGGTGCCGCCCAAAATCGAGCTGCATCTGCCGGCCGAACGGCAGCTCGGGCACCTTGCTGTAAAGCCGGACGCTGTCTTCCAAGCGCAAGCCGTCGGTCCGGATGAGATAGCCGATATAATTGCGCAGCGTCTGCTCGTTCGCCGACAGTGCGCCGTGTCTTTCCTCCAGATAATCGTAGACCGACGAGACCTGGAGCCCCCGGAAGTCGTTGGCTTCGTAAACCTCGAGGATCTCCCTTCGGAATCGATCGAAGGCCTTGTCCCGGAATAGATGCTCCTGGCGGTAGGCCCTGAAGTCCTCTTCCTCCATGGCGAAGTATTTGGCCACGGTCTTGGGATCGAGCTTCAAGGCCCGCCCGATCGCCCCCTTGGAATATCCCTGCCGCTTGAAAACTTGAACCTGTCTGAACATCGCTTTGTTGATCATCCCGGCTCCTGTAAGGTTTTCTCCCACCTTACAGGAACTCTCAGCCCCTGGGAAATCTATTTACCGTGCCTATGGGATTTCCGTTTACCATGACCCTAGGAAGTCAGCTTACCATTTCCACCTCGTCAGAACCGATAGCTCGCCTGCTTGGCGATCTTGCGGTAATCTTCCCCCTCCAGGGGAACGACCTTGCACATCTCATAGATCCGAGACCGGAGCCGGACGCCGATCCGGTCGATGAGCGTATCTCCCCCGCCTTTCGCCCAGCCGCCCTTCTTGAAAAATTCCGGGCGAACGTCTTCCTCGTCCCCTTCCGAGTCGGGGTAGTTCGAGGTGAAGATCGTCAGGCGCTTTCGGTTGTAGCGGTGGTTGATGATGAGGAAAATAGTTTCCTCGACCCAGGCCGAGGACCGCTTGGCCCCGAGCTCGTCGAGGACGAGGACGTCGCTCTCGAACACCGGGGCCAGGACGTCGGACTCGGTCAGCCCCGAATCCGGAGTGAAC
Source organism: Candidatus Aminicenantota bacterium (assembly GCA_003141555.1). Taxonomy (GTDB): domain Bacteria; phylum Acidobacteriota; class Aminicenantia; order Aminicenantales; family UBA4085; genus FEN-413. Next base: position 50,159 of record PLMN01000006.1, on the reverse strand, counting down.
GTGGCCTGGATGTCGCGGATGAGCTCCCGGAAATCATAGAACAGGCAGGTCGCGTCCTTGGCCTCCATGAGCTCGCGGAGGATCGCCGCGGCCAGATGGGTCTTGCCCACGCCGCAGGGCCCGATGAACAGGAGGCCGACGTCCTGGCGCGGGAAGTTCTTGACGAGCTGCTTCCCGATCTTCAAGGCGTCCCGGAGCGAATCATTGCGGACGTCGAAATTCCCGAAGGTGCAGGCCCGGTAGCGCTTCGGGAGCCGGGCCCGCTCCGCGCGGAGCGCGATCTCGCGCTCGAGGAGGCAGGGGCAGCGCCGGGCCGGGCCGCCGGCCTCGTCCGTGATCCAGCCCGTGTCCCCGCAACGGGGACAGGAAACCGTCGTGCTCGTCGCCATGGCGTGTCCCTTCGATGTCCCCAGGCTCCCCCGGGGACGTCAGTTGAGATAGCCCCGGAGCTGCTGGATCTTGCGCGAACGGCTCAGCTTCCGCATCGCCTTCTGCTCGATCTGCCGGATGCGCTCCCGGGTGAGGCCCAGGGCGTCCCCGATTTCCTGCAGCGTCCGCGGCTGGTCGTCGTCCAGCCCGAAGCGCAATTTTAGCACATGGGCCTCCTTCTCTTCCAGTTCATGGAGGCTGTCCCGGATCTCGTGCTCGATCGAGCTCTTGATGATCTGGTACTCGACCGAGGGCGAGAGCTCATCGCTGATCTTCTCCTCCATCTCCAGGTCGTCCTCGGTCGCCCGGGAGCTCAGGGACACGTCCCTCTCCTCGAGGATCTCCAGGTCCGTGACGTCCTCGACCGTGAGGCCCATGGCCGCGGCCACCTCCTCGCGGGTCGGCTCGCGGCCGAGCTCCGACTTGAGTTGGACGGCCTTGCGCTTGCGCTGCAGGACCTGGTCGGAGAGCTTCTGGGGAATGTGCGTGATCCGGGAGTTCTGGGTCAGGGCGTGGATGACCGCCTGCCGGATCCACCAGACCGCGTAGGAGATGAATTTGACGTTGCGCTGCGGGTCGAAGCGCTTGGCCGCCTCGATGAGGCCCAGGTTGCCTTCATTGATCAGGTCGAGGAGGCCGAGCCCCATGCCCTGGTATTTCTTGACGTAGGAAACGACGAACCTGAGGTTGGCCTCGATGAGCTCCCGGAGGGAGTCCTCGTCTCCGCCCAGGATCCGCTCGCCCAGGGCTTTCTCCCGGGCCTCGGTCAGCATCGTGAACTTCGCGATCTGCCCCAGATAAAGGCGCAGGTTGCGCGATTCCAGGTAATCCTGATATTGCATGTTGTCGTCCTGACGCCGGCCGGATCCGCGGCGGCGCCGGCGGGAAAGCTCCGGTCCTCCCTATTTGGCGGACTTCTCGACCTTGATCATCTTCATCGGCCGGACCGGGACCAGCCCCGTTCGACGGCGAGCGAACTCTTCCTCGCTCCCCGAATAGAATTCCCGCTTGACGAACGCCAGGAGCTCGTTGACCCCGGCCTCGATCTGCTCGATCTTCTGCCGCATGTTCAGCACGACCTCGACGCCGGCGAGGTTGACGCCCAGGTCCCGGACGAGGGCCAAGATCAACTCAAGCTGCTTGAGGTCCTCGTCCGTGTAGAGGCGGGTATTCCCCTCGCTTCGGGAGGGCTTGAGCAGACCTTCCCGCTCATACAGCCGCAACGTTTGGGGATGGATGGCGTAGCGGCTGGCAACGCTGCTGATGTGGTACGTCGCCTTGGCGTCCGGAGACCCGGCCTTGCGCTTCATGTCACGCTCCCTCCCGCGACACCCGCGGATTGTCGCCGGCGATCGCCTCGAGCTTTTTCATCAGGTCGCGCACCCGCTCGTCGGCGAACGGCGGAGGAACGATATACACTTCGACGATCTCGTCCCCCCGCGTCCGGCCGCCGGGAAGGGGCGCGCCCTGTGCCCGCAGCCTGAACTTCTGACCCGACTTCGTTCCGGGAGGGATCCGGATCGTCGATGTCCCCTCGAGGGTCGGGACGTCGATCTTGGCCCCCAGAGTCGCCTCCGGCACGGTGATCGGGACTTTGACGAAGAGGCTGGGACCCTCCCTCTTGAACGTCGGATGGGGAGCTACTTCGATATTGATATACAAGTCGCCGGCCGGGCTGCCGGCGGGGCCGGCATTCCCCTTCTCCGGGACCCGGACCTTCGAACCGGAATCCACGCCCGCCGGAATTCGGACATTGATCAGCTCGGCTTTTTCGACGAGACCTTGGCCGCGGCACGTCGGACAGGCCTCCCCGGGAACGGTCCCGGTTCCGCCACAGGAAGGGCAGGCCGACGAGAACTTCATCGCGCCGCGCTTCATCGAGGACCGTCCGGTCCCGCCGCAGGACGGGCAGGCGTGCGGGCCTCCGACCCGGCTCTCGCCCGTCCCGCCGCAGCCGTCGCAGGGAACCAAGCGGTTCACTTTGATCCTGGCTTGGACGCCGCGGACGGCGTCCTCGAACCCGATCTTCATGGTGTACGTCAGGTCCTCGCCCCGCTCGGGCGCCGCACCGGGCCGTTGGCCGCGCCCTGAGGCCCGCCCCCCGAACAGGTTCTCGAAGAGATCTTGGAACGAGGACGTCCCCATATCGGAGAAATTGAATCCTTCGAATCCCCCGCCGGCTCCCGGAGGCCGCTGCCCCGGCCCGGGCGGGACGTCGCCGGCGAACCCGAACTGGTCGTATTGGGCCCTTTTCTTCGTGTCGCTCAGGACAGCGTAGGCTTCCTGGATCTCCTTGAACTTTGCCTCGGCCGACTTGTCGCCGGGGTTGAGATCGGGGTGATATTTGCGGGCGAGCTTGCGATAAGCCTTCTTAATTTCAGGAATCGACGCCTTCCGCTCGACGCCGAGAACCTGATAGAAGTCTTTGCTCATGATCGCCCTTCCCCGTAGGCCGGATTTCCTCCGGCCTACGGGAGCGGTCGCATTTTCATCTTATTCTTAGGATCTGAGGCTTGGGGGCCTTATTTCTTCTTGTCCTCGTCCACGACTTCGGCGTCGATCACGTCGCCGTCGCCGCCCTTGCCGTCTCCGCTCGCCCCCGAAGACGCGCCGGGCTCGGGGCCGGCGCCCGGGGCGGCCTGCTGCTGTGAGGCCTGCTGATACATCACCTCGGTCAGCTTGTGCGAGGCCCGAGTCAGGTTCTCGACCGCCGTCTTGATCTGGTCGATATTCTCCGTCTCGATGGCCTTCTTGGTGGTCTCGATCTCGGTCCTGACTTTCTCGGCGTCGGCGTCGGAAATCTTGTCCTTGTTGTCCCGGAGCAGCTTTTCAAGGCTGTAGACGAGCTGGTCGGCCTGATTGCGGGCGTCGATGACCTCGCGCCGTTTCTTGTCCTCGGCGGAGTGCGCTTCGGCGTCCTTGACCATCCGGTCGATCTCCTTCTCGTCGAGACCGCTGTGGCCGGTGATGGTGATCGCCTGCTGCTTGCCCGTGCCCATGTCCTTGGCCTGGACGTGGAGGATGCCGTTGGCGTCGATGTCGAACGTGACCTCGATCTTCGGCACGCCCCGGGGTGCGGGCGGGATGCCGTCCAGGTGGAAGCGGCCCAGCGTCCTGTTGGCCGAGGCCATCTCCCGCTCGCCCTGAAGGACGTGAATTTCGACGCTCGGCTGGGTGTCCGAGGCCGTGGAGAAGATCTCGGTCTTCTTGGTCGGGATCGTCGTGTTGCGGACGATCATCTTGGTAAACACGCCGCCCAGGGTTTCGATGCCCAGGGTCAGGGGCGTGACGTCGAGGAGAAGGACGTCCTTCACGTCGCCGGCCAGGACGGCGCCCTGAATGGCCGCGCCGACGGCAACAACCTCGTCCGGGTTGACCCCCTTGTGGGGCTCCCGGCCGAAGAGTTCCTTGACGAGTTGCTGGATGCGGGGCATGCGGGTTTGGCCGCCGACGAGGACGACCTCGTGAATGTCCGAGGCCTTGAGGTTGGCGTCGGTCAGAGCCTGCTTGACCGGGGCCACGGAGCGCTGGACGAGGTCCTCGACGAGCGACTCGAGCTTGGCCCGGGTCAGCTTCATGAGAAGGTGCTTCGGGCCCGAGGCATCGGCCGTGATGAACGGCAGGTTGATCTCGGACTCCATAGTCGTCGAAAGCTCGATCTTGGCCTTTTCCGCGGCTTCTTTCAGCCGCTGGATGGCCATCTTGTCCTTGGCCAAGTCGATCCCCGACTCCTTCTTGAACTCGGAGACGATCCAATCCTGGAGGCGCTGATCGATATCGTCGCCGCCGAGGTGCGTGTCGCCGTTGGTCGATTTGACCTCGACGACGCCCTCCCCGACCTCGAGGATGGAAATATCGAACGTCCCTCCGCCGAAGTCATAGACGGCGATCGTCTCGTCCTTTTTCTTGTCCATGCCGTAGGCCAGGGCAGCCGCCGTAGGCTCGTTGATGATCCGGACGACTTCCATCCCGGCGATCTTGCCGGCATCCTTGGTCGCCTTCCTCTGGCTGTCGTTGAAATAGGCGGGCACGGTGATGACCGCCTTCTCGATCTTCTCCCCGAGATAGTCCTCGGCCGCTTTCTTCAGCTTCTGCAGGATCAGGGCCGAAATCTCGGGAGGGGAATATTCCTTGCCCTGGGCCAGGATTCTGACATCCCCATTGCTCGCCTCGACGACTTTGTAGGGGACTTGTTTGATTTCCCCGGGAACCTCCTGGAACCGGCGACCCATGAACCGCTTGATCGAATAGATCGTGTTCTCGGGGTTCGTGACTCTCTGCCGCTTGGCAACCTGGCCGACCAGCCGCTCGCCCTTCTGGGTGAAGGCCACCACGGACGGCGTCGTCCTGCCGCCCTCTTCATTGGCGATGACTATCGGATTGTCCCCCTCCATCACGGAGACGACGGAGTTTGTCGTGCCGAGGTCGATACCTATGATCTTTGCCATTTCACAATCCTCCTTAATTAAGTTCCTTGTTAATATATAATCTTAGCATGATATTGTCAAGTAAAATTATCTATTATCAGTAGTGTCTAATCGAGAAAAATGAAAAGCCTTCCATCATGCACGTAATACAGAGGATACGTCCGATTTCGACCGTAATCGATTTGAACGCGATTTTGTATAATCGGCGCTCTTTCGCACTCCAAGGAGCGACCGATGAACACTCAGCCGACCGTCTTCGCCCAGATCATGGCCTTTTTGCCAATGCACGAATTCCGAAAATGCGTGCGGCGCTACCGCGGGGATTACAAAATCAAACGCTTCTTTTGTCTTGATCAGTTCCTGTGTCTGGCTTTCGCCCAACTGACTTACCGGGAAAGCCTCCGCGATATCGAGGCTTGTCTTCTGACCATGAAGAATCGGCTTTACCACATGGGCATCCGGGGCCGCGTCTCTCGATGCAACTTGGCCAACGCCAACGAAACCCGCGATTGGCGGATCTATGCCGATTTCGCCCAAGTGCTCATCACCGAAGCCCGGCGAATTGACCACGACGAGGACATCGGCTTGAAGCTCAAGGAAACAGTCTTCGCCTTCGATTCCACGACGATCGACTTGTGCCTCTCGCTTTTTCCTTGGGCCAAGTTCCGCAAACGCAAAGGCGCCATCAAGCTCCATACCCTTCTCGACATGAGGGGCTCGATCCCAACTTTTATCCAGATGACGGATGGAAAAACGCACGATGTCCGAATCCTCGACGACCTTCTGTTCGAGCCTGGTGCCTTCTACATCCTGGACCGTGCCTATCTGGACTATGCCCGGCTCTACACTCTTCATCGGCACAGCGCATTTTTCGTCATCCGGGCCAAATCGAATCTTCAATCGCGACGACTCTCGTCTCGACCCGTCGATAAAACTATGGACCTGACCTCTGATCAAACGATCGTTCTGGCCGGCCACAAATCTAAAACCGATTATCCTGAGACTCTTCGTCGGATCCGTTTTTACGATCGGGAGAATGATCGTCACTTCACGTTTCTGACCAACAACTTTCTTCAGCCTGCGCTGACAATCGCCCAACTCTACAAACTCCGCTGGCGCGTCGAACTGTTTTTCCGCTGGATTAAGCAAAATCTTCGCATCAAGTCGTTTTATGGAACGTCGGAGAACGCTGTGCGGACGCAGATTTGGGTGGCCATCACGGTTTATGCGCTCGTCGCGATCATCAAGAAGAATCTGGCCATGGAGCTTCCGCTCTACAATTTTTTGCAGATTTTGAGCGTGACTGCGTTCGAGAAAATCCCATTGAATCAACTGCTTACGTTTTCGGACGATCATGATTCGATAGCCGATGACTGTAACCAATTACTTTTGCTCAACTTATGATTAGACAGCCGTGATCTATTATAATTCATTTAAAATAAATGATTTTTGTTATCGAAGACAGAATCTATTTTGAAGGACTTATTATAATTGCGCCTAGCCCTTCAAGAAAAGCCCAATATAAGCTTTTTGCATCATTTTCCGTCGGCATCAGGATTTCGATCTCCGTGAACGTTCTATGCTTCAGCGACAACCAGAGAGTCTTCAAGGGTAGATATCCGAACCACGACACCCCTTTGGCGAAGTTCACGACCGACGGCCAGAAGCGCGATGTCTTGGGCCTGATCGAAACTCGGATATCGTCCCCGAATATCAAGCTGTAATGGATCGGCATATCCTTGAGCTCAAGGATATCGGGCTCCGAAGAAGGTTTCTTAGCCTTGGCGCTATTCGGGTCCTTCTTGCCGGGCGTGATGTTCTTGCGCTCCGGCTTCGAGAGGGCTGACTTGCCGACGAGCTTGAAAGTCTTGGGCTCGACGGGCTTGCCCCAGACACGCTCGCTCATGATTTCCCAGCTCCTCAGGACGAATCCCCTGGCCTTCAGCTGGATGATTCGCGCCGGCAGGTCGATGACCATGTACGACGCGGAATTCTTAGCCAGGGCCCCTTCGCTTTCAAGAATCCGGGTTTTCGCGGCGATATTCGCGGCATCCTGGGCGAAGATCATGACGGCGAGAGACAAGCCCGCCACCGCCAAAATCGCCGCTATTTTCGCCTTCATGCCCCGGCTCCCGCTAATAAATATAGACTTTCGTGGCCATGGGGACGATTTGATAGAGCTCCTTCAGGTCCTTGTCGCCTACGCGGACGCAGCCGTGGGTGACGTTTCGCCCCAGGAGTCTCGTGTAAAGCGTTCCGTGGATGAAATACCCGTCCCCGAAACCGAGGGCGTAATCGCCCAGGGAATCGTTGTCCACCCGATCGTTGAAATTCGTCGGCGGCCTCTCCCCTTCCTCGATGAAGGCCCAATCCGGTTTGATCCAGGTCGGCTTCACGAGCTTCGACGTCAGTCTGAATTCGCCCCGCGGCGTATCGAAGATCCACTTGCGGCTCCCGCCCGTTTCCTCGAGGACGTCGCCCGAACCGCACGAGACCACGACTTCCCGTTTGACCTTCTGGTCCCGGACCAGGTACAGCCGGTTGGCCGCGGTGTCGATCACCACGTAAAGCCCCCAAGGCGCGAGCGATTTCAGCCGGGCCTCGAGCTGCGCGGCGTGCGCCGCGATTTCACGGGGACTCTTCCCCTCCGCCAAAGCCGCCGTTTCGGCCGCGGCCGTCCTCCGCAGGCTCCGCTCGACGAGCCTCCCGCCGATCTCCAGTCCGGCGAGGACAACGACCAGAACCGCTGGAACGACAATGAAAACCCGGCCCCTCTTCTTTTCAGTCATGGATGTTGAGCTTCTCGATTTCAGCCAGGATCGTGTTCTCGACCGACACGAACCCGACGATCGTCACGGCCGTCCCCTCCCGAGCGTAATCGTAGACGCGATCCATGTCCCTGTTTTCCAGGCCGACGCAGCCCTTCGTCAGGCTGTCCTTGCCCCCGCCGTGGATCTCGATCGCCCCGCCGATCCCCGCCTGGCCGGGGATCAGCCCTTTCCGCCGAGCCTCGGCGAACGCCTTCCGATCCTCATCGTTGGGATAGTTGATCAAGAGGGCCTTGTAGAAATCGCTCGCCGGGAACTTCTGGATGACCTTGTACCTTCCTTCGGGTGTGGCCTCATCGCCCGCATAGAGCTTGTCGGACAGCCCGTAGCGGCCGAGGCCGATGTCGAACGACCCGATCGCGGCCCCGGCCCTGTAGATCGTGATCTTCCGCTCGAGCTTGCTGACGAGGAAGACGACGGTTCCGCGCTGGCGGGACTCCTCGATCGTCTCCTGGGCCCATGTCCGCCACTTCGCGATCTCGTTCCTGTCGCGGTAGCGGCTCAGGACGTCGGCGATGGCCTGTTCGGCCGCGCGGGCATGGAATTCCCCCTCGGCCAGATCCTTGGAGCCGGCGTCGTACTCTTCCTTCTTGAGCAGAAAGTCGGCCTCGGACAGCTTGATCTCGGCCTGGGAAAGGTTCATCCGCACCGGAGCGCTTTCGTTGAAAAATCCGGTCATCCGCTTGATCTTGGCCACACGTTCGGTCAGCGAGTCCGCCCGGGCGCGGAAGGTCTCGGTCTTGGACGTCTTGAGGGACACGATCCTCCGCCGCAGGGCTTCGCCCTCGTCGAGGGTTTTCCGCAAGTCGGATGTCGCCGGACCGTAGTCGCGGAACCAGCCGAATTTTGCCCGCTCGGCCCCGATCCTGGCCTTGGCGGACTTCAGTCCGACCTCGAAGCGCTCGAGATCCTGGGAGGCATAAAAAGAAACGCCGATCCCCCGGAGCTCCTCGTCCAGACGCTGGGCCTGGGAGAACTCCGGCGGGACCGGCGGCGTGCTACACGCTGCGCTGAAAAAGCACAGTCCGACCAGCAAAGCCCCCGTTGATCGATCGAACACTCTCAACGGGAACCGCTGTCCGAACCGGGAATCGTCGAGGATTCCCTTACTTGTGGACGATGCCCTTGATCTTGTCGATCGCGGCCTGGACCTGCTCGGACACCTTGGCGGCGGCGGCCGAAACGGACTTGGCCTTGTCCTGGGCGACGATGTAGTCCTGGGCGTCAATGGCCTTCTGGATGTCGGCGAACGAAGTTTCGGCGCCGGCTAGATCACCCTTCAGAGCCTCGAGGTCCTTCGCGGTGCCCTTGCCCTTAGGAGCCTTGTCGAGGAGGGCCTTGGCGGCGTCCAGACCCTTGCGGGCTTCGCCCTGAAGCGAAACGGCCAGATTCTTGGCGGCTTCGATCTTCGCGGGGAGAGCGGCCTTCAGGGTGTCGGCGTCGGTCAGAACCTTGGCCAGCATTTCCTTGGCGGTCCCAAACTTCTTGAAGAACTTCTTGTCCTGGGCGGCGACTTCGTCCAGGGCGGCCTTCAGGTCGCCGTCGAGCTTCTTGTATTCGTCGACAGCGTACTTGTCCGCACCGGCTTTCATCACGGATTCGAGGGCGGCCTTGGCGTTGTTGATCTGCTCCGTGGGCTGCTTGCAGGCGGCAAGCACCACGGCGATGGCCAACACAAGGACGACTTGCTTTTTGATGCCTTTCATGATCTGTTCCTCCTTTTCATGAAATGATGCACGCGAAAAAAATTCCACATTCATCCAGAAAAATACTCGTTTTCCGTTTGGGATAAAACGAAATAATATACTGGACTAAGACTAAATTTACCAAATTCCCAACGGAAAGTCAATGGGAAAATGAAATTTTTCGGCCGATTATTTATCCGGGTTGGCGATGAAGCCTTCCTTCATTTTCCACTGGACTTCCTCACGCGCGGCTTTGATGATGTCCGCGGCCATCTTGAACCGCACGTCGGGCGGAAAATCGAACTTGGCTACGCCTTGCTCGATGGCCTTCGAGCCGACGGCGACAGCCTCGCGCGGGAAGACTTCCCATTCGTCCATGTTGGGGACGATATAGTCCTCGCGGAGGCCCTTGTCCTCGGCTACTTTGGCCAGCTCGCGCGCCGCGGCGATGCACATCTCATCGGTGATGGTCTTGGCCCGGACGTCCAGCGCCCCGCGGAAGATGCCTGGGAAGCCGAGCGAGTTGTTGACCTGGTTCGGGAAATCCGACCGCCCCGTAGCGACGACCCTGGCGCCCGCCTCGATAGCCTCCCAGGGCCAGATCTCGGGCACCGGATTGGCTTCGGCAAAGACGATGGAATTCGGGGCCATGGTTTTTACCCACTCGGGGAGGATCGTCCCCGGCCCCTGCTTGGAGGCGCTGATCAGGATGTCGGCGCCCTTTATGGCGTCCGGGACCTGACCCTGCCGGCACTTGAGGTTGGTCCGCAGGCAGAGGTCCCATTTCTCCTTGTATTTTTCCTGGAGCGTCGCCCGGTCCGCCCGGTCGCGAGAGAGGATGCCCTTGGAATCGACCGAGAGCAGGTTTTCGGGACTGATGCCGGCCTTGATGAGGAGGCGGGCGATGTTGATGCCCGCGGCCCCGGACCCGACGACCGTGCACTTGGCCGAGGCCATGTCCTTCTTGACGAGCTTCAGGGCATTGATGATCCCGGCCACCGTAACGCAGGCCGTCCCCTGCTGATCGTCATGCCAGACCGGGATGACGCACTCCTCGCGGAGCGTGTCGAGGATCCTGAAGCACTTCGGCTGGGAGATGTCCTCGAGGTTAAACCCGCCGAACGTCGGCTGAAGGGCCTTGCAGATGTCGATGAACTTGTCCGGATCCTTTTCGTCGAGGCAGAGGGGAAAGGCGTCCACGCCGCCCAGATACTTGTAGAGCAGGCCCTTGCCCTCCATGACCGGCAAGCCGGCGAGCGGGCCGATATCGCCCAAGCCGAGCACGCGCGTGCCGTCGCTGATGACGGCCACCATGTTCTGCTTGTTGGTATAGTCATAGGCCTTTTCGGGATCCTGGGCGATTTCCTTGCACACGGCGGCGACGCCGGGCGTGTACCAGATCGCGAAATCATTGAAGTCCCGGACGCGGCACTTGACTGAGACCCCGACCTTGCCTTTGTAGAACTTGTGAAGGAGTGGCGCCTTCAGCGAAGGCTCGGCGGCTTTCTTGAGCAGCTGCTCGACATCGACCTTGTTCATGATGATGGTTCCTCCTGAAAATGAAGCAGTCATAAAGACCTAATTATATTTCTAGGGCCATGAAAGTCAACTTGGGAGGAACGCCTCGCCTTCGGGCCGTCAGGCAAGCGGTCGAAAGGCGAACCCGACTCCGTCCCGGTCGATCGTCCCGAAGGGGCGATCCGTCTCGTGAGCCAGAGCGACGATCCACCCTTCTTGGACCGAGCGGCCGTAGATCGCCCTCTTTGTTTTAAGGCTGAGGCGGGGATCGAGGTCATAGCTCATGACGAACGAAAAGCCGGCGTGGGCCGCCGTAGGGATAAGGTCTCCGGCGAAGAGCATGGCCGCCCCCCCGGACCGCACAATGACGCTCTGGTGATGGGCGGTATGCCCCGGCGTCAGGACGACCTCGACGCCGGCCGCGATGACGGCCTCGCCCTCCACGAGCCGGAGACGGCCCGAGGCGGCCAGGGGTTCGAAATCCGCCGCGACATAGCTCGCCTCGTCGCGAGCCGGAGGATGGAGGGCCGTCTCCCACTCCCCTTTTTGGATGACATAGACGGCGTTGGGAAAGGCGGGGCGGAGCCTGCCGTCCGGCGACGAGGCCGTGTCGCCGCCGCAATGGTCGAAATGAAGATGGGTGTTGACGACGATGTCGATGTCGCCTGGCCCGATCCCGAAGCCGCCGAGAAGGGCTTCCAGCCCCGGCCCGCGGGCAAGATCCCCGAGCTCGGAAGCTGCCGGCGAAGCTTTCGTCCCGATCCCGGTATCGATCACGATGCGCGCGTCCGGGCTTTCGACGAGAAAAATGTTCATCGCCAGGACGAAACGGTCCGGCCCGGATGCCGGCGGAGGCCCCTGATTTCGGGTCCCCGCCTCCGTCGGGGGACGGACATACATCGCCCCTCGCGGAATCGTGAATCGTCCGTCCTCGAGGCAGCGGACGCGAACCCCGCCCAGGATGAGCTCCCGGGGGGTCATTTCAGGAGCTTGTCGAGGCCGAAAATCAGGTCGTCATGGGACCGGCGGGCCAGGTCGATGACGCCCGTGTCCATGCGGATGGCGTCCTCGGGGCAGGCTTCCACGCAGAAGCCGCAGAAGCAGCACCGGTTGAGGTCGATGGTGAAGGATTTCGGGACCTTCTGGATTTCCGGGTCCGCGTCCTCGGCCGCCTCGATGACGATGCATTCCGAGGGGCAGACCGTGGCGCAGAGCATGCAGGCCACGCAGCGCGGCTTCCCGTCCTCGCGCGTCATCAGGCGATGAAGGCTGCGGTGGCGGGCGGCGAGCGGCTTTTTGACCTCAGGGTACTGATATGTCACCGCTCCCGGGCGCTTCGTCTTGATGTGGAAGAGCCTCAAGGTGTGGTGGAACATGTTGGTCATGAAGTGGCGGGTCGTGATCCAGCCGCCCTTCAGCAGCTCCCAGAAGTACCCGATCGCTTTCAGCATGTCACAGGCTCAGCAGGACCGCCGTCCCGACGATATTAAGGAGGCTCAGGGGGACGAGGAGCTTCCAGCCCAGGTCCATGACCTGGTCGTAGCGGAACCGGGGATACGTCCACCGGATGAGGATCTGGAGCCAGCAGAAGAAGAAGACCTTGACGTTGAAGGCCGCGACCTGGAACACGGTCACGAGCCACGGGGCGAGATGCCAGGCCCCGCCCCAGGGGAACGAGAATCCGTTCGCCCCCAGCCAGGGGACCTGCCAGCCGCCGAAGTATAGCGACGTCAGCAGGGTGGAGATGATGAGGATCTCCATGAAATCGGTGAACATGAACAGGCCCCACTTGAGCCCGCCATACTCGGTGAAGAAGCCGATGATCTCGGACTCGCCCTCGGGCATGTCGAACGGGACGCGCTTGGTCTCGGCCAGCGCGGCGAAGAAGAACACGAGGAAGCCGAGCGGCTGGAGGAAGACGCCCCACTTGGGGAGGAACCCGAACAGGAGGGCGCCCTGCGCCCGGACGAGCTCGCTCATCCGCAGCGAGGGGAAGACCATGATCAGGCCGACGAGCGACAGGCCGAGCGCGACCTCGTAGGAGATGAGCTGGGCGGCGCCCCGCATCCCGCCGAGCAGGGCGAAGCGGTTGTTCGAGGCCCAGCCGCTGATCAGGATCCCGTAGATGGCCAGCGAGAGCATGGCCAGGACGAAAAGCAGGCCGACGTTGGCGTCGAAGACCTGGAGGCTGATCGCCTTGCCCCCGATCCGGATGTCGTCGCCGAAAGGCACGGCCGAGATCGTGATGGCCACGAAGAAGAACGAGACGAACGGGGCGATCGTGTGGAGGGCCTTGCGGGAGAAAGCCGGGACGAAGTCCTCCTTGAAGAACATCTTGATCGCGTCGGCGATCGGCTGGAAGAGCCCGATGACCGTCATGCCCAGGATCCTGGCCCGGTTCGCCCCGACGCGGTCCTGGATGACCGCACTTTCCTTGCGCTCCGCCCAGGTCAGGTAGAGCGTCAGGACGAAGAACCAGACGAGGGCCAGCACGATCTTGATGAGGACGACCCAGATGTCGGTCATGCCCGGGCCCCGAAGAATGGGATCTCCTTGGCGAGCTCGCGGCGGACGGCCGCCGCGGTCGTCAGGCGGCCGTAATAATCCGGCCGCAGGCCGAGAGAACCGGCGAGCGCGGCGAGGATCTCGAGCTCGGACCGGACGTCCGGACACGGCCGGGCGGCCGCGGCGAATGGCTGGACCCGGCCCTCGAAGTTCGTGAACGACCCGTCCTTCTCGGCGGGGGTCGCGGAGGCGAGGACGCCGTCCATGAGGCCTTCGAGGCCCGTGAGGTGCGGCGTCACGAGAACCTTGACCGCGATCCCGTCCAAGGCCGCGCGGAGCTCGGCCGGCCTAAAGTGTTCGGCGATGTGCGGTCCGAAGAGGATCAGGACCTCGGTCCCGCGGGCCAGCGCCTCGAGCGCCGGCGGAGCCGGATCGAATCCGAGCTCGCGGGCGCCGCGGGCGTTCGGAGTCCGGTCCGGGCGGCGCAGGAAATCATCCCCCTCGCCGGGCCGCGGGTCGCACAGGACGATCCGTCCGGAGCCGAAATCGTCCCGGAATATCTTTTTCACCAGGAACAGCTCTTCATTCGTCAGCCAGGACGTCGCGGCCACGGCGACCCGGTCCGCCCGGCCGGCGTCGACCAGGGCGCGGAGCTTATCGCCTAGGATGGCCATCGCCGTGTCCCAGCCGAGCTCGGTTTTCGCCCCGTCCTTGTTCCAGAAGGGCCGGTCGCTTCGGCCCGCGTTCTGGGCCCGGACGTATCCGTAGCGGCCGACGTCGCAGATCCAGGGGCCGTTGACCGCCTCGTTCGTCCGAGGCCGGATCCGGAAGACCTTGGCCGAGCCGGGGACGCGGGGAAGGCCCGGATGGTAGTCCACGTAGATGTTGCAGCCCCGCCCGCAGTGGGGGCACACCGATTCGGCCCGCGACAGGAACCAGGGCCGCGTCTTGAACCGGAAATCCGTATCCGTGATCGCCCCGACCGGGCAGAGATCGACCAGGTTGCCGGAATAGCCGTTTTGAACCGGGACCCCGTCCAGGATCCCGATCTCGGTCCGGACGCCCCGTTCGAAGACGCCCAGCTCGTGGGTTTTGGTGACCTCGGCCAGGAACCGGACGCAACGCGTGCACTGGATGCAGCGCTCGCGGTCGAGGAGGAGCTTCTCTCCGATCGCGACCTTCTTGTCGCGCTTCTCCTTGAATTCGCGGAACGCGCTCTCGGTCAGGCCGTAGTCCCGGCTATAGTCCTGGAGCTTGCACTCCCCGGCCTTGTCGCAGATGGGACAGTCCAGCGGATGCTCGGCGAGGAGGAACTCGAGGACGCCCCGGCGCGCCTCCCCGACCGCGGGCGACTGGGTCACGACCTTCATCCCTTCGCGGATGACCGTCGAGCAGCTGAGCTCGAGCTTGGGGCTGCCCTCGATCTGGACGAGGCAGAGGCGGCAGGTGCCCTCCGGGGCGAACGCGGGGTGGAAGCAGAAATGGGGCAGAGCGATCCCGGCCTGCTCGGCGGCCTTGAAGACGGTCGTGCCCTCGGGCACCTCGACCGCGGCGCCGTCGATGAAGAGCTTGATCACGGCCGCACTCCGGCCCGGTCGAGCCCGCTTTCGAGCTCCGTCCGGAACTTCCGGGCGATGGCCGCTACCGGCATCGCCGCCGCGTCGCCCAGGGGGCACAGCGTCCGGCCTTGGATGTTAGCCGCCAGACGGAGGAGCGCGTCCACATCGCCCGCCTGTCCGCGGCCGGCGGCCATGCGCTCGACGGTCTTGTGGATCCAGGAGGTGCCGAGCCGGCAAGGCGTGCACTGGCCGCAGGATTCATGGGCGTAGAACGCGGCGACTTTGCGCAGGACCTGGAGGATCGGCGTGCCGTCGGCGATGACGATAATTCCCCCCGATCCAAGCATGGACCCGGCGGCGGCGACGGAGTCCACGTCCATATGGACGTCGATTTCGTCGGCCCGGAGGATGGGCGACGACATTCCCCCCGGGATGACGGCCTTGAGCTTGCGGCCGTCCTTTATTCCGCCGGCGTGAGTGAAGATGATCTCGCGCAGGCTCGTCCCGGAGGGCAGCTCGTAAAGGCCGGGCTTGGCCACGGCCCCGCTCACCCCGAAGATCCTGGTTCCCCCGTCCTTGGGAACCCCCAGGTCCAGGAACCACGGAGCCCCGTTCCGGATGATGAACGGGACGTTGGCCAGCGTCTCGACGTTGTTGATGACGGTCGGGCACTGGAACAGCCCGACGGCGGCCGGGAAGGGCGGCTTGAGCCGGGGATTCCCCCGCTTGCCCTCGAGCGACTCGAGGAGGGCCGTCTCCTCGCCGCAGACGTAGGCGCCCGCCCCGCGGTGGACGACGATCTCGAGGTCGAACCCGCTCCCGAAGATGTTTCGGCCGAGGAAGCCTGCCCGCCGGGCCTCGTCGATCGCCCCCTCGAGCCGGCGGGCGATCATCTCATACTCGCCCCGGATATAAACATACGCGGCGTGGATGCCGACGGCGTACGACGTCAGGACGATGCCTTCGATGAGGAGATGGGGATCGTGGCTCAGGATGGATCTATCTTTGAACGTCCCCGGCTCTCCTTCGTCGGCGTTGACGCACAGATACTTGGGCTTGTCCGTTCCCTTGGGGATGAAGCCCCATTTGACCCCTGCCGGGAATCCGGCCCCGCCCCGGCCCCGGAGGCCGGCTTTCCTGACTTCGTCGTGGACCTCGTCGGGCTTCATTTGGGCCAGGGCTTTTTTCAGGGCCTCGTAGCCGCCCCGGGCGACATAGGCCTCGATCCGAGGGAGCTGTTCCAGCCAGAAGAATTCGGTCAGAACCTGGGGCGCCTTCGTCATGTCAAGCTCCCCAAGAGGTCGTCGATCCGGGCGGCATCGAGGTTTCCGTAGTAGTCGAAATTGATCATCAGGCAGGGCGCCGTCTCGCAGGCTCCCAGGCACTCGACGCCGGTGAGGGTGAATTTTCCGTCGGCCGTCGTCCCGCCCAGCTTCACCCCGAGCTTGGTTTCGAGGTGGGCGGCCAGGCTGTCACCGCCGGCGAGGGCGCAGCTCAGGTTGGTGCAGACCTGGATGTGATACCGACCCACGGGAATCCGCCGGAACATGGTATAGAAAGTCATGACTTCGCGGACCTTGACCGGCGGCATTCCGAGGAGGCCGGCCACGGCCCGCTCGTCCTCGGCGGACACATGACCCCGCTCGCTCTGGACGAGGTGGAGCACGGGGAGCAGCGAGGCCGCCTTGACCGGGTAGCGCCCGGCCAGGGCTTCGATTTTTCCGATGAGCTCGGGCGAGAATGCGGCGCTCATCGGTCGAGCTCCCCGCCGATCATGTTCATCGAGCCGAACGTCGGGATGACGTCGGCGATGAGGCGGCCTTTGATCAGCGACTCCAGGGCGGAGACGATGTGGAAGCACGGACCGCGCAGGTGCAGCCGATACGGCCGATCGCTCCCGTCCGAGACGATGTAAAAGCCCAGCTCGCCGTTGCCGCCCTCGACGGCGAAATACACCTCGCCCTTGGGCGGCCGGATGCCGTGGCCCTTCATGAAGAATTTGAAATGGGTGATCAGGCCCTCGATGGAGGTGTACGTCTCCTCCTTCGGCGGAATGACCGCTCCCCCGTCCGCGGCCAGGATGTCCTTATAGACGGCCTTCTCCGAGCCCTCGAGATTGGGCGACAGCCGAATCGGGCGGCCGGACTTCTGGCGGCGCGCCTCGGAGATGGCCTCGGCCGGCGGCATCCCGTCGGCCATCAGGCCGGGCGCGGCCTTGGGGAGAAGCGCCACGCATTGCTCGATGATCCGGAGGCTCTGTTCCATCTCCAGCATCCGGACCATGTAGCGGTCGAAGTTGTCGCCCCGCTCGCCGAGCGGCACGTCGAAGGCGACGCGGTCGTAGACGAGGTAGGGCTGGGCTTTGCGGACGTCGTAGCGGACGCCGGTCGAGCGGAGGCAGGGGCCGGTCCAACCGTAGGCGATCGCGTCCTCCTGCGACATCACGGCCACGTCTCGCGTCCGGTTGAGGAAGATCTTATTCTTGTCGAGCAGGCCGTGGACGTCCTTGAGGACCTTCCGCGTCTCGACGAGCGCCTTCGCGACGTGCGCCGCGTAATCGGGATGCAGGTCGGCCCGCACGCCGCCGATGCGGATGTAGGACGTCGTCATGCGGGCGCCGGAGGTCTGCTCGATCACGTCCCACAGAAACTCACGGGCCTTCATCGTGTAGAGGAAGGCGGTGAAGGCGCCGCATTCCATGGCCATGGCCGCGAGGCAGGTCAGGTGGTCCGAGACGCGCGAGACCTCGCTCATGAGCGCCCGGATGACCTGGGCCCGCTCGGGCACGGCCAGGCCGAGCATCTTCTCCATGGTCATGGCGTAGCCGAGGTTGTTGATCAGGGGCGAGACGTAGTTCAGCCGATCGGTGTAGATCAGGAGGTTGAACCAGGTCCGGGCCTCGCACGTCTTCTCGAAGCCGCGGTGGAGATAGCCGACCTCGACCTCGGAGTTGAGGATCCGCTCGCCATCGAGCTCGAGCATGATCCGGATCGTGCCGTGCATGGCCGGATGGGACGGCCCCATGTTGATCAGGAGGCTTTCGGGCCGGGCGGCGGCCGCGAAACGGGTCGGCGGGCTCTGGTCCGGCATCCTTATTTCCTCAGCGGAATGCGCGGTTGGCGATGGCGGAGGCCGTAGTCCTTGCGGAGCGGGTGCCCTTCGAAGCCGTCGTACATGAAGATCCGCCTCAGGTAGGGATGTCCCTCGAACCGGACGCCGAACATGTCGAACGCCTCGCGCTCGAGCCATTCGGCATTCTTCCAGAGCCCGGTGAGCGAGGCGACGACGGGCGCGCTTTCCGGGACCGACAGCTTGATCCGGATCCGCCGGTTCCGCGGGATCGAGAGGAGATGATAAACGACCTCGAATCGCTCCGGCCGGTCGGGATAATCGACGACCGTCAGGTCGAGGAGCATCGTGAACTCGTAGGGGGATTGGCGAAGGGCCGCCATGATCGCCGGGAGCGCGGCGGGGCGGATGACGATCGTCTCGTCGCCGAACGGCGCGCCGGCCTCGAGGACATCGCCGGGGTAGGCGGCCCGAAGCGAACTCAGGACGTCTTTTTCTTCTTCCATCGCCAATCGTGGCCTTCCTTCTGGATCTTGCCCTGGAGGGCCAGAAGCCCCTCGAGGATCATCTCCGGCCGCGGAGGGCAGCCGGGGACGAAGATGTCGACCGGGATGATCTGGTCGATCCCTTGGACGACCGCATAATTGTCGTAGATGCCCCCGCTCACGGCACAGGCTCCCACGGCGATGACCCACTTGGGCTCGGCCATCTGATCATAGACCGTCCGGAGGACGGGAGCCAGCTTCTGGGTGACCGTGCCGACGACCAAGATCAGGTCGGCCTGGCGGGGCGAGAAGCGCGTCCAGCCGGCGCCGAAGCGGTCGATGTCGAAATGGGCGCAGGCCGCGGACATATACTCCATCCCGCAGCAGGCCGTGATGAACGGATAGTGGAAGAGCGAGTACTTGCGGCCCCAGCCGAGCATCGCCTCGAACGAAGTCGTGATGAAATTTCCCGGCATCGGCTCAATCCCAGACGAACGCGCCCTTCTTCCAGGCATAGGCGAAGCCCGCGACGAGCACGGCCCCGTAGGACGCCATGAGGACGAGGGCCGGGCCTTTCATCTCCCGGAAGATCAAGGCCCACGGGAAGAAGAACATGACCTCGACGTCGAACAGGAGGAAGATGAAGGCGACGAGGGCGAACTTGATCGGGAAGGGCTTGATCTCGGGCTGGAGGTACGGGCTTCCGCACTCGAACGGCTGTTCTTTGGCCGGGTTCGTTTTCCTCGGGCCGAGAAGGGCGTTCATCGAGATGAGGACGGCGCCCAGGAGTCCGAAGATCAGTATGACGAATACAAGCTCCATCAGAATCCTTTTCCGCGGGCGTTCATATTATATGAAGCCTGCTTATTTTGCAATCCTCGATTCGCCCCCGCCGGACCGGCCCGCGTCAGCCGTTCAAGGCGTGGATCGCTTCGCCCCGCGTCTTGAGAGCCGCCTCCATCACCGCTTCAGAGAGCGTCGGATGGATATGGACCGTGTCCGCCACGTCGGCGACGGTCAGGCCCCGCCGCATCGCCAGGGTGAGCTCGGCGATGAGCTCGCTCGCCGAGGGTCCCAGGATGTGGGCCCCCAGGATCCGATCCCGGTCGTCGGCCACGATCTTGACCAGGCCGTCAGGACTGTTCATCGTCAGCGCTCTCCCATTCGCCTGGAAGGAGAAGCTCCCGATGCGAACCTTGTCGGTCCTCTGCCGCGCCTCCTCCTCGGTCCAACCGACCGAGGCGAACTCGGGCTCGGTGAAAACGGCCATCGGCACCGCGGTAAGATCGATCGAAGTCCGGCGGCCGGCGATCCCCGCCGCGGCGGCCAGTCCCTCGTGCGAAGCCTTGTGGGCTAGGAGCTTGCCCCCGACGAGATCGCCGATGGCATAGACGCCGGGAACGTTGGTCTCGAGATATTCGTTGACCGTGACGAAGCCCCGGCCGTCAAGGGCCACGAACGGGTCGCCCTCTTGGATCGCCCCCGAGTTCGGACGGCGGCCGGCGGCGAGGAGCGCCCGCTCAGCCGCGAATTCGAAGCGGACCTGGGTCTTCAGGTCCGTGCCCGCCAGGGCGACCTGCCCCTCCGCGAACCGGACGCTCTCGATCCGCATCTGGGTGAGGACATTCAGGCCCTGCATCTTGAGGACGCGCTGCAGCCGGACGCCCATCTCCCGGTCGCAGCCGGGGAGGACGGACGGCAGGATCTCGAGGACGGTCACGGCCGTTCCCATGCGGGCGCAGATCGTGGCCATCTCGATGCCGATTGCGCCCGCGCCGATGACAAGCAGGGTCTTCGGCAACTCCGCCCAGTCGAGCGCTTCGCGGCTGGTCACCACCATCCGTCCGTCCGGCTTGAGGAACGGAAGATCCGCCGGCCGGCTGCCCGTCGCCAGGATGACCGCACCGACTTCGTAGATGCTCTCCCCCGCCTGCGTCCGGACGACGACCGTCCGGGCGTCGCGGAGCAGAGCCCGGGACCTCACGACCTCGACGCCGTTGCGCTCGAGGAGCAATTCGACGCCCCGCACGAGCCGATCCACGACCTTGGCCTTGTCCGCCTGGACCTTGGCCCAGTCGCAGCCGATCGCATCGACCGGGCCGGTTAGACACCGGTCGGCCCGGACGTCGCGCCAGACCTTGGTCTGGTGAAGGAGGTGTTTCGTGGGAATGCAGCCGTAGTTCATGCAGGTGCCGCCGACGGCGTCTTCTTCAAACAGGACGACGGACTTCTTGAGCTGGGCGCATCGGATGGCGGCCACGTATCCGCCCGGGCCTCCGCCGATGACGGCGACATCTTTCTTCAGGACCATGATTCGGCCTCCCGGAGCAAATCGAGGAGTCCGATTTTACCATAAATTCCCCGGGAATATGCAGGCCCGTTTCCGCCTCCTCCTTTAAAATCAGGGCATGCGGGGAAGCATTCAAATAGATTCCCTATTTTTCATCTTGCCTGCCCAAACAAGAAGGAGTTGAGGGCAAGGCGGCCGTGCCGAAGGGGTGCGGGCCAAGGGCCCGCCCCTGCCGCTTGACTTGCCGGGGGAATGATTGGAAAATACTACGACTTTCCGAACGCCGAATAAGGAACGAGAGCCCATTTTGAAGCCCTTGAAGATCCTCGGCCCAGCGGCCGCCTGGTTTTTCCTCCTGGCCGCCGTCCCCGCAGTCCGGGCGGATGTGACCTCCGTCCTGCGCGGCCGCATTCTCAACCCGGGCCGCGCCCCTGTTTCGGGGGCGGTCGTAACCCTGGAAGGAAGGTCCCGGATCGCAGCCGAATCCGATACGGACGGGGCCTTCGCCCTGGCCGGAATTCCAACGGGCGCATATATCGTCCTCGTCGAAGCGGTGGGTTTCGTGCCCCAGCGGATCGACCACCTGACCGTCGAGCCCGCCTCCCGCCTGTTCGCCCGATTCGTCCTGCAGCCCCTCGGCAAGCCTCCCCTGCCTTCCGAGGACCCGGTCGTCATCGATGAGTCGCCCCTCGTGACCCGGACGACGATTTCCTTGGACCAGATCGAGAACCTGCCGACGGCCCATTCGGTCTGGTCGCTCATCGAGAACCAGGACTTCGCGGCGACGACCAACAGGATCGATGTCGGCGGTCTCTGGGAAACGAGCCCGGCCCTCTTCAGCGCCCGCGGCGCGACCTCGTGGACCCAGAACCAATATCTGCTGAACGGAATGGACGTTTCCGATCCCTACACGCCGGGGCTCCCCCTGCTCCTGCCGGATATCTTCGCCCTCGCCGCCACCCAGATGAGCAACGCCGACCATCCGGCCGGGGCGTTCTATCCCGGCGGGCTGTTCACGCTCGTCCCCAAGGAGGGGACGAGTGAATACCGGGGCGGCTTTTCCGGCTATTACATCGACAAGAGCATGTCCGCGTCCAATATCATTTCCGACCTGCAAAAGGAAGGCCTGTCCCAGAGCCATACGTTCAACAGCCTGGCCGACGTCAACCTCCATTTTTCCGGCCCCCTGGCCGGTCCCAACCTCAAGTTCTTTGCTTCGGCCACAATGCAGTCGGTCAATCGGGACATGGCCGACTTCGAGCGTGACGACACGTCCGTCCTTCTCTCGGGCTTGGTCAACGTCCAATACGACATGCCCGGCTCCACGCTCCGCCTTTTCTGGACCGGACAGATGGTCACGGATCCGACGCGGGGCGCGGGCCGGTCCGTCCCCTTCTTTTCCACGGTCCGCGGAGGAGAGGCCTACAACGTCCTTCAGGCGACCTGGGAGACCGCGCCCCAGGAAACATATCGGTTCCGGGCGGGGCTCGGCTATGCCGGACATGACTCGACCGGGGAGTTCCAGAGCGGCCTCGACGGTCCGATGACGTTCGACATCTTCCAGCTCGACGCCGCCGAGAGATCCTTGCGGGCGGGAACCGAGAGCCGCCGGAGATTCTCGGGATTCCTCGAAGGCGAATCCCTCTTCACGAACATCCTCGGCGCCGACCACCTGTTGGAATACGGGGCCCGTGTCTCCTTCGAATCCGCGGCCACCCGGCCCGACGTCCGGGACGACATGTACCTCTTGACGTACCTCAACGAACCGGCGGAAGTGGTCTTTGCCGACGCGGGGAAAGAGCACCGCGAAAGCGGATTCACGCTCAACGTCTACGGCCGCGAGACGCTCCGTGTCGGGCACCTCTCGCTGTTCTTCGGGGTCAATCTCGGCATCAGCCGGGCGTCCAACTCCCGGGACAGCCTGCATTGGACCAACCTGGGGCCGCATCTCGGGTTGAGCCTCCCCCTGGGCGCGAAGGGCAAATCCGTCATCCGCCTCACGGTAGCCCGCTATTATTCCCCGCTCCCCCTCTCCTACCTGGCCTACGGCAATCCGGACGCGCCGGGGCGGCGGGTGTACTCCTGGAACGATGCCAATCACGACCTGATGTACCAGCCCGGCGAGGAGGGGATCCTGCTCCGGCGCGAAGGTCCGCTCTATGGCGGCATCGATCCGAACATCCGCCGGCCCTATACCGATGAAATCACGGCCTCCCTGACGAACGACCTCGGCCGGGGCTGGTTCCTCATGACGGCCGCCTTCCAGAAGGAAACCCGCGATCTCGTCGCCGTTGTCAATACGGGCGTCCCGGATTCGGCATACACCCCGGTGGCGATCCGAGACGACGGCGACGACCGCATCCCGGGCACGCCGGACGACCTGACTTTCACGGTCTATAACCAGGACCCGGCCACCCTCGGCCAGGACGCCTATCAACTCACGAATGCCGGATCGCGCGTCTCACGGTACCAGGGGTTCGACCTGACGCTCCTAAAGAAGGCCGGGCCGGACTTCCTGTTCTATTTGGCCTTGACCGCGACCCATGCCGTCGCCGTGACGAATCCCGGCAACACCGAATGGGAAAACGACGACGGCGTCCTCGGAACCCTCTATGAGAACCCCAACGCCGCGATCAACGCCAAAGGCCGGCCGCGGTTCGACCGGGCCTACACGGCCCGGATCGGGACGAGCTTCCGTGGGCCGTTCGGGACGAGGATCGGGGCCGTCGCCAAGTACTACGACGGGCAGCCGTTCGCCCGGAAGATCGTCGTCGAGGGCCTGAACCAGGGGCTGTTCTATATTCAGGCCCATCCCCGCGGCGTGTCCCGCTTCGAATACAACATGACCGTCGACCTGCGTCTCGAGAAAACCCTCACCTGGAAGAAGGGGACGCTCCGCCTCTTCCTCGACGGGTTCAACATCCTGAACCGGAACCTGTCCACGGCCCAGAACGAATGGACCGGCCCGGATTATCCGCTCCGCAACGCCACCGAAATCCAGTCGCCCCGGGTCGTGCGGGCCGGGCTGAATTTCGAGTTCTAGCCCTTTCCGAGGAGTTCGCCATGCTCTCGACTCCCGAAAAATTCGCCTTCGCCCTGGCGATCCTCGCCACCGCCGTCCTCTTTCTCCAGCCGCTCATCCGCCGCTACCGGATCGTGCGGGCCGGCCGGCCCGAGAACCGGTTCGACCGGATGGCCGGGCGCGTCCTCTACGCCCTGGGCAAGATCCTGCTCCAGCGCTGCACCCTGAAGAACGAGCGGCCGTTCACCGGCTTGATGCACGTCCTCATCTTCTATGGCGCCCTGACATTCGACACCATAACCCTCAACCATACGCTGGAGGGATTTATCCCGGATTTCCAACTCTTCGGCCGGTCGGCCGCCGGGTCCGTCTTCTCCTTGATGGTCGACGCCTTCGCCGTCCTGGTCCTGATCGGCGTCGCCTATTTCGCCTTCCGCCGCTTCGTGGTGAGGCCGAAGGCTTACGCCACCACGCGCGCCGACTCGGCGGTCATCTACACGGCCCTTATCCTCGTGACCCTGAGCTACCTCTATTTCGAGGCTTTCGCCATCGTCCTCCATCCCGAGGCGGCCCGCCTGTCGTTCCTGGGCTCCGCCCTGGCCCGCTTCATCGCCGCCGCGGGCCCGGCTCCCGCCGTCGCCGCGCTCCATTACAAAATCGGCTGGTGGCTCCATATTCTTCTCGTCTATGCCTTCATCGCCTACGTGCCCCACTCCAAATACCTGCATATGTTTGCGGGGTCCCTCAACCTGGTTTTCCGCGCGCCGGGTTCGGGTCGCGCCGTGCGGACCCTGGACCTCGAAGCATCGGAGACTTTCGGGATCGAGAAAGCCCTGGACTTCACCTGGAAGGACAACCTGGACGCCTTCGCCTGCATGGAATGCGGCCGCTGCCAGGACGCCTGCCCGGCTTTCGCCAGCGGCAAGCCGCTGTCGCCCAAGATGATCCTTATTAATATGGAACGCCATCTCCTCGAAAGGGGAACGCCCCTCACCGCCGGCCGCCGCGACGATCTGCCGGCGCTCGTGCCGCAGGTCTTTGCCGAGGGCGAAATCTGGGCGTGCACGACCTGCGGGGCTTGCATGCACGTCTGCCCGGTCGAAATCGAGCACATCCCGAAGATCGTGGGCCTCCGCCAGAGCCGGGTTCTCATGGAAAGCAAGTTCCCGGCCGAGCTCGCGGCCACGTTCCGGAACATGGAGACGAACGCCAACCCGTGGGGCGTCGGATTCTCCAAGCGGGCGGACTGGGCCGAGGGCCTGGGCATCCCCCTCGCCCAGAACCACCCGGCGCCGGACTACCTGTTCTGGGTCGGCTGCGCCGGCTCCTTCGACGACCAGGGCCGGGAGATCGCCCGGGCATTCGCCGCCCTGCTCAAGAAGGCGGGCGTGGACTTCGCCATCCTCGGAACCGAGGAGAAATGCTGCGGCGACTCGGCCCGCCGCCTGGGCAACGAGTATCTCTTCCAAGCGCTGGCTTCCGAGACGATCGAGGCCTTCCACCGCTACGGCATCCGCAAGGTGCTGACGATCTGCCCCCACGGGTTCAACACCTTCAAGAATGAATACCCGAAGCTGCTCGATGTCGTCGGCGGCCTGAGCGACGCGGCAAAAGCCCATTTCCGAGAAATCGAGGTTCTGCACCATACGGAGTTTCTGCGGACCCTGGTCGCCGACGGGAAGCTGACCCTCCGTCCTCCGGCCGCTCCGAGCTCCCTGACATACCATGATCCCTGCTACCTCGGCCGGCATAACGGCATCCTCGACCCTCCGCGGGAGCTGCTGGCCGCTCTCGCCGGCCGAAAGCCCATCGAGCTGCCGAACCACGGCGAACACAGCTTCTGCTGCGGCGCGGGCGGCGGCTTGATGTGGACCGAGGAATCGCTGGGGCAGCGGATCAATCACCTGCGGGCCGAGGAGATCATCGGCTCCGGGGCCGGGGCGGTCGCGACGGCCTGTCCCTTCTGCCAGACGATGCTCCGCGACGCGCTGAAGGACAAGGGCCGCGAGTCCATCGCCGTCAAGGACATCGCCGTCTTGCTCGAGGAGAGCTTAGCCGGCTGATCCGCAGCCCGGCGCTTTTCGCCGTCCTCAGGCCAGAAGAGCCTTGAAGGCCTCGATCGCCCGGTCGACGTCGGCGTCGTCCACGTCCTTGTGGGTGACCATCCGGATGCCGGATCCGCCCGGGGCGGCCAAGGCGAGCACCCCGCGCTTCAGCAGCTCGTCAAGGAACGCCGGGACCGTGAGCTTCGGGTGCTCAAAGCCGAAGATGATGATGTTCGTCTCGACGGAGTCGGGATCAATTTCGACCCCGGGAGACGAGGCGATGCCCCGGGCAAGCGCCTTGGCCCGCCGATGGTCGTCGCCCAGCCGCCCCGTCATCTCGGTCAGGGCAATGAGCCCCGCGGCCGCGATCACGCCTACCTGGCGCATTCCGCCGCCGAGGGCTTTCCGGATCCGGCGGCCGTAATCGATGAAATCCCGCGGGCCGACGAGCATCGACCCGATCGGGGCGGACAGCCCCTTCGAGAGGCAGAACATCACCGAATCGGCCTGCCGGGCGTAGTCGATGACCGGGACGCCCGAGGCCGTGCTGGCGTTGAACATCCGGGCGCCGTCCATGTGCAGACGAAGCCCGTGACGGTCCGCAACGCCCCGCAAGGCGACCAGATTCTCGAGCGGGATCACCGCCCCGCCCCAGTTGTTGTGGGTGTTCTCGACGCAGATCAGGCTCGTCTCCGGCGTGTGGACATTGGGCTTCTTGATAGCCCGCTCGACGTCCGCCGGATCCATGGCCCCGCGGACCGAGGGCACGGGCCGGGGCGTCACCCGGGAGATAAAGGTCATATGGGTCGATTCCAGGTTGTAGACATGGGACCGGGCTTCGACGATGACCTCCTGAAGCTCGCGGGTCCAGGCCTTGACGGCAATCGAATTGCCCATGGTCCCCGACGGGCAGAACATCCCGGCTTCCTTGCCCATCGTCCGGGCGGCAAGGGCTTCGAGCTTCCGGACCGTCGGATCGACGCCGATGACGTCGTCGCCGACTTCGGCCTCGGCCATCGCCCGGCGCATATTCGGGGTGGGCGTTGTTACCGTGTCGCTGCGAAAATCTGACGGTCGCTCCATGGGCGGCATCTCCTTCGGAACCGGAATGGCTCCCATTATAGGGGAAAGGGACGAACCGGGCAATCCGGAGAGGAAGAGCCGCCGCTCCGCCTCGGGACGGCCTCACCGAGGGCAAGCCCCGCAACCTTCGGGCAGTTTACCATGTTTATATAATGTGGTATAAATGGCGAAGGAAAGGCCCGATACTATTGTTATGCCTAAAAAGATCTTGATCGAACGGGCGGTTTATCCCCTGGTCTATCTGGTGCTCTTTTTCCTGGCCGCCGACCTGGCGGCTCAGTTCATCCTCAGTGCCGAGCTGATCACCCTCCCTGACTTGAAAGGCAAAAGCTTGGAGGCCGCCCGGGCCGAGCTCACCCAAAAAAGGACGGCCCTCATCGTCCTGGACCGCCAGTTCGACACCCGGATCGAGCGGGACCGGATCATCTCCCAGGAACCGGGGGCGGGCTCCCGGATCAAGGCGAACCGGGCGGTGAGCGTGATCGTCAGCGAAGGCAGTGAAAATCTGGCCGTGCCGGCCCTGGTGGGCCGGAGCCTGGAATGGGCGGGCCAGACGCTCAAGATCGCGGGCTTGCGCAAAGGCCGCGTCTCGCAGATCCATACCCCTCAATACGCGGCGGGCAGGGTCATCGCCCAGTCCCCGCCGGCCGAACAGGTCGTCGCGAAGACCGCCGCCGTCGATCTTCTCGTCAGCCAAGGAGCCCGGGAGGGCCGCTATATCATGCCCGACCTGATCGAGAAGAGCCTCGCGCCCGTCCTCCAGCGCCTGAAGGAGCTCCAATTCCAGGTGACCGAGATTCATTACTCGTATTATCCCGGCCTCGGCCCGGGCATCATCATCAAGCAATCGCCCGTGCCCGGCTATCGCATCCAGAAGCGCAACCAGATCACCCTCGAGGTCAGCAAATAACATGATCCAGATCGCGCCCTCGCTCCTGTCCTCGGATTTCACCCGACTCGCCGAGGCGGTCCGGCTCGTCGAAGAGGCCGGGGCCGACGTCATCCACGTCGATGTCATGGACGGCCATTTCGTCCCCAACCTGACCGTCGGGCCGCGGGTGGTGGAGCTGCTCAAGACGAAGACCGCCCTGCCGCTCGACGTTCATCTGATGGTCGATCGTCCGGACGAGGTCATTCCCTGGTTCCTCGACGCCGGGGCCGATTGGATCTCGATCCATGCCGAGGCGACCCGCCATCTCCACCGGGATGTGTCGGTCATCCGGGCCGCCGGCCGCAAGGCCGGGGTCGCCCTGAACCCGGCGACGCCGCTCGTCGTCCTCCAGGAGATCCTCCGGGACCTCGACTACGTCCTCCTCATGTGCGTCGACCCCGGCCGCGGCAGCCAGCCGTTCATTGAAGCCTCCCACGAGAAGATCCGGGCCCTGCGCCGCTGGCGGAACGATCTTAGCGGCGACCGGCCCCGGATCGAGATCGACGGCGGGCTGAACCTCGCGAACACCCCGAGCCTGGTCCGAAGCGGGGCCGAGATCCTCGTCGCCGGGAACGCGATCTTCAACGCCCCCGATCCATCCGACGCCGTCCGGCGGCTGAAAGCCGCGGCGGAAGAAGCCGGCGGCCGATGAAAGTCCTCGTCACCGGAGCGGCCGGATTCATCGGAGCCCATCTCAGCCGCCGCCTGCTCGCCGAGGGCTGCACCGTGACCGGGATCGACTGCTTCTCGGACTACTACCCGCGCTGGATCAAGGAGCGGAACATCGCTCCCCTCCTCCGGTCCAAGCGTTTCCGCCTGATCGACAAGGACCTGAACGACCTGCCCCTGCCCGGCATCCTCCGGGAGCACGGGGCGGTCTACCACCTGGCCGCCCAGGCCGGCGTGAGGGCCAGCTGGGGCCGGAGCTTTTCCGTCTATGTGAAGAACAACATCCAGGCCAGCCAATCCCTGCTCGAAGCCGCCAAGGGGCTGCCTCTCAAGAAATTCATCTACGCCTCCTCGTCCTCGGTCTACGGCCTGACGCCCGACATTCCGATGACCGAAAAGAGCCCCCTCCTCCCTCTCTCGCCGTACGGCGTCTCAAAGCTCGCCGCCGAGCAGCTGTGCTTCCTTTATCACGAATGCTACGGGACCCCCACCATCGCCCTCCGCTTCTTCACCGTGTACGGTCCCGGCCAAAGGCCGGACATGGCCTTCCACAAGTTTTTCAAAGCCATCCTCGAGGGCACGCCCATCACCGTCTACGGGGACGGGCGCCAGACTCGGGATTTTACGTTCGTCGACGACATCGTCGAAGCCAACCTGGCCGCGCTCACCCGGGGCCGGACCGGACAGGTCTACAACATCGGGGGCGGGCACCGCGAAACCCTGCGGAACCTCATCCCCCTCTTCGAAGAGATCAGCGGCCGGCCGGTCCTCATCGAGCGGGCCGAGCCCCAGAAAGGCGACGTTCTCCATACCGCGGCCAAGCTCGACAAGGCCCGCAGGGAACTCGGCTTCAAGCCCCGGACGGCGCTCCGGGAAGGCTTGGAACGCGAGTGGGACTGGATCCGGAGCCTCTATGCCTCCCGACGGGAGCGCCGCCCGGCGCCCCGCCTTTCCAAAGGAAAACACTCATGAAGAAAACCCTCGTCTTCGCGTTGATCGTCCTGGCCGGCCTGGCGGCGGTCTCGTGCCGGGCCCCCAAGACCGAAGTGACCGCCCCGGCCAGCTCCTCCGACGAAGCCCTGTTCAAGGAAGGCGAAAGCTACCTGAAAAAGGACCCGGAAAGGGCCCGCCTCTATTTCCGGCAGGTCATCGATTCTTTCCCCAAGAGCTTCTTCGCCCAACGGGCGAAACTGGCCATCGCCGATTCGTTCTACAATGACGGCGACGAGAGCAACATGATCCTCGCCGCCTCCGAGTACCGGGAGTTCATCAGCCTTTATCCTTATAGCCCGTCCGCGTCGTACGCCCAGTTCCGGATCGCCCTGAGCTTTTTCGATAAAACGCTCAAGCCGGGCCGGGACCAGGCCAAGAGCCTTCAGGCCCTCGGCGAGTTCAAGAAGGTCCTGTCCCTTTATCCCTTGAGCGAGGAGGCCCAGCAGGCCCGGGAGAAGATCAAGGAATGCGAGGAACGGCTGGCCGAGCACACCTTTGGGATCGGGTACTATTACTTCCAGGTGGAATCCTACAAGGCCGCGATCAGCCGGCTGAACGACGTGCTGGCCAATTACCCCTTCTACTCGGGCATGGCCGCCGTCTATTACTACCTCGGCGAGAGCAATTTCCTGTTCTCCAAGCCCGAGCAGAGCGTCCCGTTCTTCACGAAGCTCGTCTCGGACTATCCGAAGAGCGAGTTCGCTCTCAAGGCCCAGGCCCGGCTGAAGCAAATCAGCGAGACCCCGAAACCCAAGACCGAAAAGAAATAACAAGGAGGCCCGGACATGAGAACCAGCAGGACCTTGACGTCCGCGGCGTTCATCCTTCTCGCCTGGACCCTCCTCGGCCCGGCGGACTTAGGGGCCCAGGACGCCCAGGATGCCGTTCCCGCGGCAACGGGACCCGTCATGAAGCTCGGGCTCGGCCTCGAATACTTCTCGAGGACGCTCTCCTGGGACGACGGCCTCCGCTCGTCCCCCATGACGGCCGCCTTCGGCGTCGCCCGCCTCGAAGTCGAGCTCAGGAAGGGTTTCACCCTCGGCGCCTGCCTGGGCTACGGATTGTCGAACTTCAACGGGCTCGTGTTCCGGAACCTGCCTTTCTCGCTGGACTACGAGGCGGGCACGTCCGGCAGCTTCCTGGCGGGGATCGACGGCGAGGCGGACCCGTTCAAGATCGGCGATTTTGAGATTGGAGTCCTGGGCCGCTACGTCATTTCCCTGGGAGGAACAAAGACGCTCGCCATCTCCGGTCTGAACGCGAGCGGAACGGCCGACGCGAGAGCCCTCTGGATGAGGGTCCAGGCCGGGCCGGTCGTCCGCTACATGGGATACCAGGACTTCACCCCCTATCTCGCCCTCATGTACGACCGGCTGTGGGGGACGTTCACCACGACCGAAACCGTCAAAGAGCTCAGCGGCACCGAGGACAAGAAAATCGCGGGCGAGGGCTCGATCGGCGCCGCCTTCGGGGTCGTCTATGAGCCCTTAGCCAACCTGAGCTTCCGGGGCGAGGTCGGGGCCATCCCCTACAAGAAAATCTCCGGAAGCGGCCTGGGCTTCGATCTGGGCGGATCGCTCAAGGCGGTCTTATCCTTCTGACCGAGGAGGCACACGCGATGTCAGTCCACCGCTCTCGTTCCCGGCTTATCGGCCTCGTCGGCCTCGCGGTCGCGGCCGTCCTCCTGAGCTTCGGCGCGCGCTACCGGTCCTCGACCATCCTCGCCGTCAGCTTCGTGCCGGGGCCGTCCGGGCCGTCGGCCCCCCCCCCTTGCGTCGCCGGGGAGGTTCTGGTCAAGTTCAAGCCGGCCGTCTCGGTCATGATGAAGGCCTCGGCCCTGGCCGCATTCGAAACGCGGACCGTCGCCCGCATCCCCCAGCTCGACGTCTATATCATCCGGATCGAAGGCGCGGCCACGGTCGACGAGACCGTCGCCGCGTTCCGGGGAAGCCCGGACGTGGAATATGCGGAGCCGAATGTCATCTGCCGGGCGCTCGTGACGCCGAACGACACGCTGTTCAAATACCAGTACGCCCTCGCCAACACCGGCCAGATCATCGGCCAGGTCCCGGGCAGCCCCCAGGGCAAGCCGAGCGCCGACATCAAGGCGACCCAGGCTTGGGAGGAGACGAAGGGCCTGGCGACCGTCGTCATCGGGATCGTCGACACGGGCGTTGATCTCACCCATCTCGACCTCCAATCCAAGATCAAGGCCAGCGGGCGCGATTTCATCAACGGCGACCTGGACGCCTCGGACGACAACGGCCACGGGACGATGGTCGCCGGCATCGCCGCCGCCGCAACCGACAATAATGAAGGCATCGCCGGAGTGGCCTGGAACTCCATGATCCTCCCGGTCAAGGTCCTTGATGCCTCCGGGAACGGCCCGAGCGACGTGGTCGCCCAAGGCATCATCTGGGCCGCGGACAACGGGGCCAATGTCATCAACCTCAGCCTCGGTTCCGAATCGCCCAGCCTGACCCTCCAGAGCGCGGTCAAATACGCCTATGACAAGGGCGTCTTCATCGCGGCCGCCGCCGGCAACTCCAACACCGCGGTGGACTACCCGGCCGCTTACCATCCCTACTGCTTCACCGTCGCCGCGACGGACTATAATGACCTGCGGGCATCCTGGTCGAATTTCGGGCCCGAGGTAGACGTCGCCGCGCCCGGAGACCGCATCCTGGCCCCCTATCCCCAGGCCCTCACCCCGCTGGGGTTCATCGCCTATGCCTACGGTTCAGGGACGTCCATGGCCACCCCCCACGTCGCCGGCCTGGCCGCCCTGCTCAAGGGGGCGAAGCCGTGGCTCACCCCGGCCGAAATCCAGGCCATTATCCGGTACTCGTCCGACGACGTCAACGCGAGCACGTACGCCGGCCGGGACGATTTTCTCGGCTACGGCCGGATCAACATGGAGAACGCGCTCGTCCCCATCAAGATAACCAAGTAAGCAGCGGGCGGGCATGATCAAATTCCTGCGAATCCGGAATCTGGCGACCATCGAGGATATCCGCCTCGACCTCGATCCCGGGTTTTCCGTCCTGACCGGCGAGACGGGCGCCGGTAAATCGATCATCATCGACAGCATCCGTCTCGTCTGCGGCGAAAAAAGCTCGGCCGATCTCATCCGCACGGGCCGGGCCGAGGCGTCGATCGAAGCGATTTTCACCCGCCCCGACGCCCCCGCCTTGGACGGCTCCGGGGATCTCGTCCTCCAGAGGCAGATCACGACCGACGGGACGGGGCGGGCCTATTTCGACGGGGTCTTGACCCCGGCCAAGAAGCTTCGCGAGGCCGCGGCCGGTCTGGTGGATATCTACGGGCAAAATGACCACATCTTCCTCCTCCGCCTCGAAAGCCATCTGGACTACCTCGACGCCTACGCGGGCGCCGGGCCCCTCCGCCGCGAGACGGCCGAGGCCGCGCAGGAGCTTCGGCGGCTGGCCAAGCTGAAAGCCGAATGGACGGCGAAGGAGCGCGAGCGGCGCCAGCGGCTCGATTTCCTGGGATACCAGATTGCGGAGATCGAGAAGGCGGATCTCAAGCCCGGCGAGGAGGACGATCTCCGCGCCCGCCGGAACATTCTCAAGAACGCGGAGAAGATTTCAGCCCTCGTCGACCGGGCCCTCGAGCTGGCCTACACCGGCGACCCGGCCATCGCCGGGCAGCTGGCCGGGCTCCAGCACGCGATCTCCGAGATCGCGGCGATCGATCCCTCGTTCGACGAGTGGAGCGCCGCCCTCGGCCCTTTTTCCATCGTGGTCGGGGAGCTGGCCGACGCGCTGGCCAAATACCGGGACGGGCGGGACGGGACGGCCGACAGCCCGGAGGCCGTGGAAGAACGGCTCAGCCTCATCGAGTCGTTCAAACGCAAGTACGGCGGCGACATCAAGGACATCCGGGCCTACCTCGCCTCGATCAAGTCCGAATCCGGAGACCTGGCCCGCATCCAGGACAAGCTCTCCCAGGTCGAGGCGGACATCGCCCGGACGTTCGCCGCGTACGCGTCCCGCGCCCGGGCGCTCTCGGGACGGCGGAGAGACGCGGCCCGGGAGCTCGAGGAGCGGATCGAGAAGGAGATCGGACTGCTCGGCATGAAGAAGGCCCGATTCCACATCCGGGTCGAAGGCGGCCCGGTCGACGCCCCCGAACGGGCGAAGGACGGGGGAATCGACGACGTCGAGTTCCTCATCAGCCCCAACCCGGGCGAGGAGCTCAGGCCGTTGCGGAGAATTGCGTCCGGCGGCGAGCTGTCCCGGATCATGCTCGCCCTGAAGGCCGTCGGCAAGGAATCGAGCGGGGCCGAAACCCTGATCTTCGACGAGATCGACGCGGGCATCGGGGGCAAGACCGCGGAGTTCATCGCCCAGAAGCTGAGGAGCCTGGCCCGGACGCACCAGATCATCTGCATCACCCACCTTCCCCAGATCGCCTCCTTCGCCGACCAGCACTTCAAGATCGAGAAGAGCGTCGAGAAGGACCGGACCTACACCACCGTCCAGAAGCTCGCGTTCGACGAGCGGGTCGACGAGATCGCCCGGCTGATGTCGGGCAGCCGGATCACGGACGCGGCGCTCGAGAGCGCCCGGGACATGATCCGCCACAATACCGGAATCGGGAAGGCCGGCCGGGGTTGAGGCCGGCGAAGGGAGACCCCATGTCCAAAGCGGACCGCGCGGCCGAGCTGTACGCCGAGGGATTCAGCTGTTCCCAAGCCGTTTTTACGGCCTTCAGCGGGGACTTCGGCCTGGCGCCGGAAACGTCCCTGAAGCTCGCCCAGCCGTTCGGGGGCGGGATGGCCCACCTCGGCGAAGCCTGCGGCGCCGTGACCGGGGCCTTCATGGTCATCGGCCTCAAATACGGCCGGACGCGGGCGGAGGACCTCGAGGCGCGCGACAAAACCTACGCCCTCCAGCACCGCTTCGCCGAGAGGTTCAAGAGCCTCCACGGCTCGCTCCATTGCTCCGGCCTGCTCGGGCTGGACCTCGGCACCGATGAGGGTCTGGCTCGCGCCCGGGAGAAAAACCTGTTCAAGACCCTCTGCGCCGGCTACGTCCGGAGCGCGGCCGAGATCCTGGACGAGATCCTCTAAGGGGATCCGCCCCTCGTATCCCGGAGTGGCATCCCCGAACCGCGAGCTTCCCATGACCAACCTTTCCCATCTCGCCTATTACATCGAGACGTTCGGCTGCCAGATGAACGAGAACGACAGCGAGCGCATCGCGGGCGTGTTGGACGCGGCGGGGGGCCGCCGGGCGGCCTCGGCCGAGACGAGCGGCCTCGTGATCGTCAACACCTGCGCCGTACGGGCCAAGTCCGAAGAGAAGCTCTACTCCTACCTGGGCCGCCTCCGCGGCATGAAAAAAACGCGGGGGCTGGTCATCGCCGTCGCCGGCTGCGTCGCCCAACTGCGCGGCGACGACCTCAACGCCGAACGCCCGTTCGTCGATATCGTCATCGGCCCCGACAACTATCATCGCCTCCCCGAGCTCCTCGCCGCCGGAGGGACGGGCGCACGCGCCTTGACCGCCTGGTCGGACGGCTGGAATGAGGACGAGCGGCGGCTCCTGGTCCGCGCGAGTCCGACGAGCGCTTTCGTCACGATCATGGAGGGCTGCAACAACTTCTGTTCTTACTGCATCGTCCCCTTCACCCGGGGGAGGGAGAAGTTCCGGCCGCTCCGGGCCGTGCTCGCCGACGTCGAAACCCTGGCCCGGTCCGGATATCGCGAAATCCAATTCCTCGGCCAGAACGTCAACGCCTATCGGGACGCGGAAGCCGGGGCGGCCTTTCCCGACCTTCTCGACCGGGCCGCCGCGATCCCCGGACCGGAATGGATTCGGTTCCTCACCTCCCATCCCCGGAGCTTCGGCCCGGAGATCATTGCGGCTATGGCCCGGTCCCGGGCCGTCTGCCGCCAGCTCCATCTGCCCCTCCAGTCCGGCTCCTCCGCCGTCCTCGGGAGGATGAACCGCGGCTACTCGCGGGCCGACTATCTCGCCAAGATCCGCGGCCTCCGGGAGGCCATGCCCGGAATCCATCTGAGCACGGACATCATCGTCGGCTTCCCGGGAGAGACCGAAGAGGAATTCGGGGAGACGATGAGCGCCTTGGCGGAGATCCGGTTCTCGAACATCTTCTCCTTCCGCTACTCGCCCCGCCCGGGGACGTCCGCCGCCCGGATGGGGGACGATATCCCGCTCGAGGTCAAGCGGCGCCGGCTGGCCGAGGTCCAGGCCCTCCAAAAGACAATCCAGACCGGGATCCATCAGTCCTTCGTC
Source organism: Candidatus Aminicenantota bacterium (assembly GCA_003141555.1). Taxonomy (GTDB): domain Bacteria; phylum Acidobacteriota; class Aminicenantia; order Aminicenantales; family UBA4085; genus FEN-413. The sequence goes on along the minus strand of PLMN01000006.1, from coordinate 14,337 downwards.
GGGCGGACGATCCGGGTCCTGGGAACGGGCCGGAGCCGCAAGGACCCGGCCGTGTTCTCGGGAAGGAGCGAGGGCTACCAGGTCGTCAACTTCTCCGCGGCGGACGACCCGGTCGGCCGCTTCGTCCGGGTCCGCATCACGAGCGCCGGGCCCTACAGCCTCCGCGGCGAGGCCGAGGCTTTCGAACCCCTCCCGCCCCGCTCGGTTGATTATCATCCCTGATTCCGCTATAATCGGGGACCTGTCCGCGCGGCGCGACACCAGAGGCCCACGAAATGAAGATCAATGTCTGGAATACTATCCTCCAGCTCAGCAAGGAGCGGGGCGTGGAGCCGGCCTTGATCATCGGGGCAATCGAGGAGTCCCTGAAGGTCGCGGCCGCGAAATACTACACCCATGATGAGGATATCCGGGTCCAGTTCCGGGCCGAAAAGGGCGACCTCCGGGTCTATGCCCTGAAGCGGGTGATGGAACGCCCCGAGAACCCAGCCCGGGAGATCAGCCTGGCCGAGGCGAGCCTGGCCACGCCCGGCGCCGCCGTCGGGGATGAGTTGGAGATCGACCTCCCCTCCGACACGCTGGGCCGGATCGCGGCCCAGGCGGCCAAACAGGTGATCTTCCAGAAAGTCCGGGACGCCGAGCAGGAGAAAATCTTCGGCGAGTTCGCTCCCCGCACCGGCGAAATCGTCACCGGGACCTACCGCCGGACGGAAAACGGGGCGATCATCCTCGAGGTGAACAAGACCGACGTGATCCTCCCCCTCCGGGAGAAGCTCTTCAACGAGGACTTCCGGCGGGGCGACCAGATCAAGGCGGTTATCACCCAGGTCAAGCGCGGTTACAAGGGACAGGACCCCCAGGTGATCGTCTCACGGACGAGCCCCCAGTTCCTGGGAAAGCTGCTCGAGCTCGAGATCCCCGAGATCGCCGGGGGGACGATCGAGATCAAGGACATCGTCCGCCAGCCGGGCGAGCGGTCCAAGGTGGCGGTCCTCAGCCGGGAGCGGGACGTCGACCCCGTCGGGGCCTGCATCGGCGTCAAAGGCAGCCGGATCCTGGCCATCAGCCGGGAGCTGGCCGGAGAGAAGATCGACATCATCGTCTGGTCGGCCAATCCCCAGGCCTACGCCAAGTCCGCCCTGAGCCCGGCCCGGATCGAGAACGTCGTCATCGTCGACAAGATCGAGAAGGTCCTCCAGGCGATCGTGGCCCAGGACCAGCTGGCCCTGGCCATCGGCAAGGCCGGGACCAACGTCAAGCTGGCCTCGAAGCTGGTGGGATGGAAGATCGGCATCAAACAGCCGTAGAACGACAATGCCAAACACAAAGGATCGGCCCGTGACGGACACCAAAACAACCAAACCTGCAAAACCGGTCAAGGAGGCCCACAAGCCCCGACCCCCCGTCGCCCTCCGGGAAGGCTCGACGATCAAGGACCTGGCGGAGAAGATCAAGGCCCGGCCCAAGGACGTCCTTGAGAAGCTCGAGGCGCGCGGCTTCCGGATGGGCGTCAATGACATCCTCGACGCCGACCTCATCCCCCGCGTGGCCGCCGCCCTGGGGATCGTCATCGAGCCCCTGTCGCTTGAGAAGGCGTTGCGCCAGGAGGCCGAGAGCCACAAGGCCGACCTCGTCACCCGGCCGCCCGTGGTGACCATCATGGGCCACGTCGACCACGGCAAGACCACCCTTCTCGACGCCATCCGATCCTCGCATCTCGTGGACAAGGAGACCGGCGGCATCACCCAACACATCGGCGCCTACCGCGTCCTGTTCAATAAGCACTGGATCACGTTCATCGACACGCCGGGCCACGAGGCGTTCACCCAGCTCCGGGCCCGCGGGGCGAAGGTGACGGACATCGTCATCCTCGTCGTGGCGGCCGACGAGGCGGTGATGCCCCAGACGCGCGAGGCCATCAGCCACGCCAAGGCCGCGGGCGTGCCCATGATCGTGGCCATCAACAAGATCGACAAGGCCGAGGCCAACGCCGACAAGATCAAGCGCGAGCTTCAGAAGGAAGGCATCCTGGTCGAGGAATGGGGCGGCGAGGTCATCAGCGTCTCCGTCTCGGCCAAGGAGAAGAAGAACATCTCCGAGCTCCTGGAGATGATCCTCCTCCTGGCCGACGTCCTCGATATCAAGGCCAACCCCCAGGGCCGGGCCCAGGGCGTCGTCCTCGAAGCGCGCATGGACGCCAAGAAGGGGCCGCTGGCGACGGTCATCGTCCAGAACGGGACCCTGGGCCTGGGCGAGGCTTTCCTCTCCGGGACGACCTACGGCAAGGTCCGGGCCCTGAACGACGAGAACGGCAGGCCGCTGAAGACGGCCTGCCCGTCCGTGCCCGTCGAGATCCTGGGCTTCTCGGACGTGCCCCGCGCAGGCGATTTCTTCCAGGTTTTGGACTCGCTCGAGGAAGCCCGGGCCGTCGCCGCCCACCGCCTGGCCACCGCCCCCAAGGCCGAAGCGCCCAAATCGGCGGCCGTGACGCTGGACGACCTCTTCAAGCAGATCGAGGACGGCGAGTTCAAGGAGCTCCCGATCATTCTCAAGGCCGACGTCCAGGGATCGGTCGAGGTCCTGAGCGGGCTCATCCCCTCCTTCAGCACCGAAAAGGTCAGGATCAAGCTCATCAGCGCCGCGACCGGATCAATTTCCGAGTCCGACGTCATCCTTGCTTCGACCTCGAAGGCCATTATCCTGGCTTACAACGTCAAGCCCTCGCCCAAGATCCAGGAGCTGGCCCAGAAGGAGGGCGTGGAGATCCGGACCTACAAGATCATCTATCAGCTCACCGACGAGCTCAAGAAGGCCGTCGTCGGGATGCTCGAGCCCGTGATCAAGGAGACCTTCCTCGGCCGGGCTCAGGTCCGCAAGGTCTTCCGGATCCCGAAAGTGGGCACGATCGCCGGCTGCTACGTCGTCGACGGCCGCATCCCCCGCAACGCCGACATCAAGGTCCTGCGGGCCGGCGAGGTCGTCCACAAAGGAAAGCTCTCCTCCCTCAAGCACGTCAAGGAGAACGTGAACGAGGTGAAGAAGGACTACGAGTGCGGGATCGGCTTGGCCAACTTCAAGGATGTCCAGGAGGGCGACATCATCGAAGCCTACGTCATCGAAAAGGTGTCCGCCATCTGACGCGCCCGGCGCGGAGGAGCCCATGGTCATCGGCTACCTCGAGCTCGACCTGCACTTCCCCCAAGCCCGATCCCTCAAGGACAAGCGCCGGGAGCTGGCCGGGATTAAGGACCGGATCCGCAACCGGCACAATGTGGCCGTGGCCGAGCTCGACTTCCAGGACGTCTGGCAGCGCTCCCGGATCGGCATCGTCACCCTCAGCGGCCACCAGGCCCTCGTCGAGCAGGTCCTATCCAAGATCCGGGAAGACGTTTTCGGGCACCTCAATGGCGAGCTTCTGAGTGCCGAGATCCGCTACTACTGAAGGCCGATGAAATGAAGGTCGAAAGCCGCCGCCAGAAACGGATCGGCAGCCTACTCCAGGAGGCCCTCGGCCGGATCCTGATCGACGAGCTCCACGGCGCGACCGAGGACATCGTGGCCGTGACCCGGGTCGACATCCCCGCCGACTTGAAGACCGCCCGGGTCTACGTCAGCGCCTACGGGCCGGACGAGCCGGCCCGCGTCCTGGCGCTCCTCGCCCAGCGGGGCGGGGCGATCCGGCGCAGCCTTGCCTCCTCGGCCCGATTGAAGTATAATCCGCAACTATTTTTCGCCCTCGATCCGAGCGCGGATTTGAACGATCGGATCGAGCGGCTGCTTCGCCCGAACGAGAAACATGAGCGCTCCGCCTCTTGACCAAATCGTCCGCAAGCTCGCGGACTGCCGCCGCCTGGCCATCACCTCCCACCTCCGGCCCGACGGGGACTCCCTATCGACCAGCTTGGCCATCGCCTTCACCCTCGAGGAGCTGGGCAAGGAAGTGGCGGTCGTCAACAAGGACAAGACGCCCTTCCCCTTCGTCGAGTTCCCCGACTGCGCCCGGATCATGATCGGACAGATTCCGGCGCGCGGCTTCGATGCGGTCATCCTCCTCGAATGCGCGGATGTCTCCCGATCTGGCCAGGAGGGCCTGGACGGCTATTTTAAGATCAACATCGATCATCACTATTCCAACGACTTTTACGCCGACATCAACTGGGTCGACCCGGCCGCCTCGGCCGTGGGCGAGATGGCCCTCGAGCTGTGCGAGCGCCTCCTGCCCCAGGTCACGCCCCGCATCGCGAACCTCCTCTATTGCGCGATCGTTTCGGACACCGGATCCTTCCAGTTCTCCAATACGACGGCCCGGGCGTTCGACGCCTGCCACCGGCTCGTCCTGGCCGGCGCGGATCCGATCAAGACAAGCGAGGCCCTGTACCACAACGCCTGCCCGGGGAAGATCAAGCTGCTCGGCCGGGTCCTGTCCTCGCTCGAGATGCGCGCCGACGGGGCCATCGCCGTCATCAGCCTGTTCAAGCGGGATCTCCAGGAGATGAACCTCCTCGAGGTCGACACCGAGGACATCACGACCCAGGCGCGCTCGATCCGGGGCGTCCAGGCCGTCCTCTTCTTTAAGGAAATGGAGCCAGGCGTCTTCCGAGTCAGCATCCGCTCCAAGGGCGACGCCCACGCGGCCGCGATCGCCGAGCACTTCGGCGGCGGCGGCCATGCCCACGCCGCCGGATTTACCGTGGTCGGCCCCTACGAGAACCTCATCCGCGAAGTCCCCGAGACCGTCGCCCGGCTGCTCTCCTCTCGCCGCGGCCCCAGCCCCGCCCCGTCCGCCTGAGCGATGGACGGCCTGATTCCGGTCCGCAAGCCGTCCGGCTGCACCTCCCACGACGTCGTCGCCCGCCTCCGACGCATCCTCGGGCAGAAGAAGATCGGCCATTTCGGAACGCTCGATCCCCTGGCCGCGGGCCTGCTCCTCATCGCCGCCGGGAAGGCGACCCGGCTCTTCCCCTTCTACGGCAAGCGGGACAAGAGCTACGAGGGGCGCATCCGCTTCGGCTTCGCCACCGACACCTATGACGCCGAAGGGCAGCCGACGGGCGAGGCGAGCGACCGCTTTCCGACGGTCGATGAGGCGCGGTCGGCGATGGCGGCCATGGTCGGCGACCTGCGGCAGAAGCCCCCCGCGTTCTCGGCAAAAAAAGTCCGGGGCCAACCGATGTACGCCTACGCCCGGCGCCGGGAATCCGTCGCCTCGGCCGAGGTTCCCGTGACCGTCACGGCCTTCGAGATCCGGTCCTACGCCCCTCCTTTTCTGGATTTCCGGGTGGATTGCTCCTCCGGGACTTACGTCCGCTCACTGGCCCATGACCTCGGCACGGTCTTGGGCTGCGGGGGGCACCTGGCGGCCCTCGAGCGGACGAGGATCGGGGAATTTTCCCTGGACGGGGCCTTCGCCCTCGAGACCATCCAGGCCCTGACGGAGCGCGGCGAACCGGACGGATTCCTGATCCCCATGGAAGCCCTGCTCCCGGAGTTGCCCGGGTTCAGCCTGACCCCCGAGGGCGCCCTGAGGATCAAGGACGGCCGGCCCTTGGAGCCGGAACACATCGCCGATCCGGCCGCCACCGGGCCCGAGCCTGGAATCACCGTCCGACTGCTCGGCCCGGACGGAACGCTGCTGGCGCTCGCCCGGCCCGCCCCGCCGCCCTCGCTCCTGGCCCCGTTTCTCGTCTTCGCCTAAAAGAAATTCACTCCGTTCTTGAAATTTCGCCCCATATGTTGTATTTTATTTAGGTTATGAGGCTGAACAAGAATCAAATCGATCACCTGGGATTTCTCATCCTCCGCAATCTGCAAAAAGAAGGCAAAGTGTTGATCGATGAACGGACCGCCCTCCTCGACGAGATGATCTCCCTGATCACCGACGAATTCCAGAAGGAAGACCAGCTCGATCAGGAGGTCCGCGAACTCCTCAGCAAGCACATGGAGAAGATCCGCCGGGAAAACTTGGAATACCAGACGATGTTCCGCATGATCAAGACCAAGCTGGCCAAGGAAAGGAATATCGTCCTGTGAGCAGCCGCCTGTCGCGCGAAAAGATCAATTTCCTCTCCAAGAGGATCCTCGAAGCCCTGACCAAAAACGACAAGGTCGAATTCCTGGACGACCCGAACGAGATCCGGCTGAACATCGTCAAGTCGATCGAGGAGGAGATGCGCCTCTACGAGGCCCTCGACAAGAAGGCGATCGAGAAGATCCAGTCCCAGAAAAAGGCCATCGAGGAAGGCAGCCGAGAATGGGAAATCCTGTACCGGAAATATTACAATGACGAACTCGCCAAGCTCGGCAAGCTCGCCGAATAGCCGCCCCCTCGGTCCCCTCGCCCCGCCCACCGAAGACGTTGAGCTGCGCGTCCGCTATTCCGAGACCGACGCGATGGGCGTCGCCCACAACAAGATCTATTACGAGTGGTTCGAGCTCGGCCGGACCGAATTCTGCCGGCGCCGGGGCCTGTCCTACCGGGAGATCGAGGAGCGGGGAATTTATCTCGTGGTCGCGGAATCCCTTTGCCGCTTCCGGAAGCCGCTTCGCTACGACGACCGGTTCATCGTCCGGACCGCCCTTCAAGACATCGCCTCCCGAAAGGTCGTCTTCGCCTATGAGATCCGGACGATCGACGGGGCCTCGCTCATGGCCCAAGGCTATACCGTCCATGTCGCGGTGAACCGGGCCGGGGCCGTGACCTCGATGCCCGAGGACGTGGTGGCCGTCATCGGCCGCCGCTAGACAATTCCCATCCGCCTCAAGTAATCCCGGAGCGCGTCCCGCCAATCCGAAAAGCCCCGGAGCCCGATCGCCTTCGCCCGCCCGTTCTCCAGGACCGAGAACGCGGGCCGGCGGGCCCGGGCCGCAAGCGTCGCGGAATCGATCGGCCGGAGATCCACGGTCCTCCCCGCCAGGTCGAAGACGGCCCGAGCGAATTGATACCAGGTGCACCGGCCCTCGTTGGTCAGGTGGAATAGCCCGAACGCCCGCCGGGCCAGGAGGTCGGCGATGCACGCCGCGAGCTCGGCCGCGGAGGTCGGGGTCACCCATTGGTCGTCGACCACGCGGACCGGCCCGCCCCGCTCGGCGGCCCGGAGCATGGCCTCGACGAAATTCACGCCCTTTTCCCGGCAGCCGGCCGGTCCATAGAGGCCGCAGGTCCGGATGACGACGTGGTTCGGGCACAGGGCCCGGATGAAGAACTCCCCGGCGAGCTTCGAGGCGCCGTAGACGCTCAGGGGAAACGGCGGATCATCCTCGAGATAGGGCTCCGTTTTCCGGCCGTCGAACACATAATCCGTGCTGAAGTGGATGAGCGTCGCGCCCAGCTCTCCGGCCAGAAGGGCCAAATCGCGGACGGCAAAGGCGTTCACCCGAAAAGCCGTCTCGGCCTTGTCCTCGCATTCATCGACCCGGTGGAAGGCGGCGGTGTTGACGATCGCCTCGGGCTTCATCCCGGCAAGGACCGCCCGCGCGGTCTCCGGCTTCGTGACATCGAACGCCGGGAAAACGAGCGGGACGACCTCATGCCCGGACAGAGTCCCGAGAAGCTCCGTTCCCAGCTGGCCGTCGGCCCCGATCAAAGCGATCTTCATGGGAGCATTGTAGGAGTTTTGGGCGCCCGGCACAAGGCGGCAGCCCGCAAAAAAAAGGCCGGGGAACCGTCCCCGGCCTTGGATCGTCGGCTCGGCCGCTCCTAGAATTAGAAGATGTAGCGGAACCCGAGCAAGAGCTTGTGGTGGTTGTCCCAGTCGCGGTCGGCAGTGATGACCGGCACCCGGACTTCGGCGAAGACCGAGCCCGCCGAAGTGTAGTTGTTGAAGAGGTTCACTCCGAAGGCGCCGATCAGGTCGATGCCGCTGAGGCGTTCGGGCTTCTCCTTGGTGCTGTAGCCCAGGCCGCCGTCGATGTAGGCCGCGTCGCCGAGGTGGAGGTTCAGGAGGGCATCGGCCATCCAGACGAACTTCCAGGGCGAGCCCTGGGTCGGAAGCGCGCCGCCCGCCCGGACGATGAAATCGAGGACGTCGGGGGCGAGGTTGAACATCAGGCCCAGACGACCGAAGACGTAGCCAGTGTACGTGCCGCGCGCCAGGAGGCCGCCGAATTCGGCGAGATAAAAGAACCGCTTCTGGGTGACCTCGAAAGCCAACTTGCAGGGATCGCCCGCGGAGGAGACCGCGCCCATGTCGTCGAAGACGAGGACGCTGATCGCGTATTTGCCGGCCCTCTTGAAGATCTTCTCCCAGGCGAAGGGCTTTTCCGTCTTCGTGAAGTTGTCGATGACGTTGCCCGCGTCGTCCGTGATCTGGAAACTGGCCTTCACGATCTGGCCGTCGGCGTCCGTGGAGCCGGAGGCGTCGAAGGTGATGGGCTTGCCGACATAGTCCTCGCAGGGCAGGCACGACGTCCACAGCTTGCAGACGGGCGGGAAGTTGATGTAGGTCTTGGCCTGACAGGGGTTGTCGGAGGGCAGGCCGTCGACGTTGACCGCCCTGGCCTTGAACACGTACTCGCCGGGCTTGTCGAACTTCGTCTGCCACTTGAGCGCGGAGGGGGTGAACGCATGCGTCCCGACCTTGGCGCCCTGGGCGGTGAAGACATCGACATCCATGGCCGTCGCATTTTTCGAGCCGCTCATGTCGATCGTGATGGGCTCATTGACGTTCGCCTTGGCGGGAGATACGACCACCGAGCACATGGCCGGCGGGGTGGGGAGCTTGGCGTCGGAAATCTTGTAAAGGGCGATGTTGCCGCAAGGCTTGGGAATCACGTATTCATAGATCTTGTTATCCTTGGTCACGCTGAACGAAAAAACGTCCAAGGGCTTCTTGCCGTCCCATTCCACGTCCTCCCAGACCTGCACCTTGCCGCCGGTTCGGAAGAACATCCAGATGAATTTGTCGCCCACGGGGATGCTCTTGTCGACGAACACGGCCGCTTTCAGCTGATCCATGAAGGGCAGATACATATCGCCTTGGCCGACCTTGTCCAAGCCGATCTTGATGTCGCCCGCATAGTTCTGGGCGATGGTTTTCATGACCTGGGCGGTCGGGACGTTCCCCCGGATCTGGGCGAACGTGTTCACCCCGATCCGCGTCAGCTTATGCGTCGCGGCAAACGAGGCGACCGAAAGGACGAGTAAGAACATCGCCAGAAGACAAAGGAATCTCTTTTTTCTCATACCATTCTCTCCTTCAATAAAAAAACGCTTCCTTTTTCAATAAATAACCTGCTCATAGGTTATCAATTATCAGGTATTTGTCAAGGGGGGGCCGCATTCATGTTCAATTACTATGCAAGCCGCGTGCCAAGTCATTTTTTATATTTCATATTTAATATCGTCGATCAGCCTCCAAGGCCCTCCTGCCTGCTATCGAAAAAAGGCAAAGGATGGCTTGTCCCCCGCGAACATTTTGACAAAATGCGGCCGCCCTTGTGTGCTGTAGTACGGGAAATGTACGGCTTTTTATGACAATTCCTTGGGAGCAAGTCAGCCCTCTTCGTCCCGACGGGGTGAATTCAGCCCTTCGAGGAATCCCGGTCCGCGTCCGAAGAGCTTTCCGAGGGAATCGTAAGGAAAGCGTCGACGATTTTAAGGATAAGCCCGGAATCCAGGGGCTCCATGCCCAAGGCCCGCTCGCAGAGCGGTCGAATGCGGGGAAAGATCCCGCCGAATCCGGACAGGATTTCGCGCGCCGCTTCGACGGCGAATCCCCCGGAAAAAGAAAAGGCCCGGCGCGGGGCTGCCGGACCTGACCGCGGGAACCCCCTTCCTTGCGTCCCTTCCTTCTGCTATAATTCAGAAATTGTGAAGGAGACCGAAGGTGCATAACGTCAACAACGAAACCGAACTCCACGTGATCACGCCCAACGAGCCCGGCATCCTGGGGCGCGTCCTGGGGACCCTGGCCAATGGCGGTGTCAATCTCCGGGCCCTGTCCGTTTACTCAGAAAAAAATGAGGGCCATTTCCGCCTCCTCACGTCGAACAACAAGAAGGCCGAGACATCGCTCCGCGCCCTAGGCTACAAGGTGAAGACGAACGGGGTGATCACGGTCGAGATCAGCGACCGGATCGGCGCCGGAGCCGAGATCGGGGCGCTGCTCGGCAACGCGGTCATCGACGTCGATTACCTCTACGGGAGCTCGGCGGGCAAAGACCATGCCCTCCTGGTCTTCAAGACCAACAACAACAAGAAAGCCTACGACACCCTGAAGTGATGGGACGCCGGGGAGTCCTGCCGTGAATTCCGTTCCCATTGTCCTCGTAGCCATTCTGTTCTTCGCCCTCGCCTACCGCTATTACAGCGCCTTCCTGGCCGCCAAGGTCCTGACCCTGAACGACCTCAAGCCCACGCCGGCCGTGACCATGAACGACGGCCAGAACTATCACCCGACCAATAAGCTCGTCCTCTTCGGGCATCACTTCGCGGCCATCGCCGGCGCCGGCCCCCTCATCGGCCCCGTCCTGGCCGCCCAGTACGGCTACGCTCCGGGACTCCTCTGGATGCTCCTCGGAGCGGTCATCGCCGGGGGCGTCCACGACTTCCTGATTCTCGTGGCTTCGATCCGGCGCAAGGGCAAGTCCCTGGCCGAGATCGCCCGCCACGAAGTCAGCCCGCTCGCCGGGGCCGTAGCCTCGGTCGCCATCCTGATCATCATCGTCGTCGCCCTGGCCGGGCTGGGGCTGGCCGTCGTCAACGCGCTGTCCGAAAGCGCCTGGGGCACCTTTACGATCGCCATGACCATCCCCATCGCCATCTTCGTCGGCCTCTGGATGCAGAAGATCCGGCCGGGGAAGATCGCGGAAGCCAGCGTCATCGGCGTCGTCGGCATCCTGGCCGCGGTCATCCTGGGCAATGCCATCGCCCATTCTTCGCTGGCGGGAGCATTCACCTTCTCGCGCCACGGCATCACGATCGCCCTGGCCCTCTATGGCTTTGTGGCCTCCGTCCTGCCCGTCTGGCTTCTGCTGACCCCGCGCGACTACCTCAGCTCGTACCTCAAGATCGGGACGATCCTCATCCTCATCGTCGGCGTCTTCATCGTCCATCCTTCGCTCAAGATGCCGGCCTTCACGCCGTATGTCCACGGCAACGGCCCGATCATCCCGGGTCAGCTCTTCCCCTTTCTGTTCATCACCATCGCCTGCGGCGCGATTTCGGGATTCCACGCCCTCGTCTCGTCGGGCACGACGCCCAAGATGGTGATCAAGGAATCCGACACCCGGATGATCGGCTATGGGGCCATGCTCGTCGAATCAGTGATCAGCATCATCGCCCTGATCGCCGCCTGTTCGCTCCACCCCGGAGACTATTTCGCCATCAACCTAAGCCCCGACAAGTTCGCCGCGCTGGGCGTTCCGCCGGTGAACATCACCGCCCTGTCCGCCCAGGTCGGGGAAAACGTGGTCGGCCGGCCGGGCGGCGCGGTGTCGCTCGCCGTCGGCTTCGCCCAGATCTTCTCCGGGATCCCGGGCCTGCGCGGCCTGATGTCGTACTGGTACCACTTCGCCATCATGTTCGAGGCCCTGTTCATCCTGACCACGATCGACGCCGGGACCCGCATCGCCCGCTTCCTCGTCCAGGAGTTCGGGGGTCGGATCTACAAGCCCTTTGAACGGACCGACTGGATGCCGGGCGCCTTCCTGGCCACGTTCCTGGTGGTCTTCGCCTGGGGGTACTTCATCTGGACGGGCAACATCGGCTCGATCTGGCCGATGTTCGGCACGGCCAATCAGCTGCTCGCCGGGGTGGCCCTGGCGATCGCCTCGGCGGCCATCATCAACGCCGGAAAAGTGCGCTACCTGTGGGTCAGCCTCATTCCCCTGGCCTTCGTCTCGGTCACGACGCTCTACGCCGCCGTCCTCAACATCGTCCAGAACTACGGCCCGATGCTCTCCCAGCCGGGGAAGGCGTCCCTGGCGGTGATCAACATCGGCTTGACTGTGATCATCATGGCTTGCTTGATCCTCGTCATCATTGAGACGGGGCGGAGGGCCTACAGCGTCATCGCCCGCGGCCGATACACCGTCCAGGGCCGCCCGGTCTCAGCCGACGACCCGGGGTTCTCCCCTCCCGAATTCGGGGAGGCCTGAGCCCCGCCGCCCGGGCGGCAATAAACACGTTGACAGGACAAAAGCAATTGTCCTAAAATGTATCTTCCGCACGGACTACGTGAAGGAGGCCTGATATGGCAAAAGCTGAACCCAATGTCGTTCCTCTGTGCGACGTTCTCCTGGTGCTGCTCATCATCTTCATGGTCATCACCCCCCTGGTCCAGAAAGGCATCGACGTCAAGCTTCCCGAAACCTCGTCCGATACGTCTGCTGGCCCGTCCTCGAGCCTCATCGTCGTGACCCTCAAGAAGGACATGACCATCGACATCCAGAAGGACAACTATCCCGACTTCAAGACCGCGGGCGATGAATTGCGCCGCATCTATGCCACCAAGGCCGACAAGACCATTTTCCTCCGGGCCGACGCGAAAGTCCCGTATAGCAAAGTTGTGGACCTGATCGACATCTGCAAGGCGGCCGGCGTGGAGACGCTGGGCCTGGTCCCCGAGTATTTCACCGACTAAACGCGTCCCGCGGCATTCCTTCGAAATTTCTCGATCAAGGGCCCGAGTCGTTCTCTGCCCGGAAAACGGGCGGTACGTTCACCTTCGGGAAATGTCAGGCTTGCTGAAACCCGACGGGATTTTCATCATCGCCCTTGATTTTGCGGCCGTCAGCGCCCGCTGAAGCCGCCTCGGACTCCCCTGGAGCCGGCCGCCGAATCCCCCCCGGCTACCCGGCCCGGATTTTACTCCTTGACCGGGCCGATCGTCTCGTTGGCGATGACCAGCCGTTGGATCTCGTTCGTCCCCTCATAGATCTGGAGGAGCTTCGCGTCGCGCATGAGCTTCTCCACGGGATAATCGCGCATGTAGCCGTAGCCGCCGAAGATCTGGAGGGACTCGGTGGTCACGCGCATGGCCATGTCCGTGGCGTAGCACTTGGCCATGGCCGACTCGTTGCCGCAGGGCTTGCCCTGGTCCGACAGCCAAGCGGCGTGCCGGACGAGATGGCGGGCGGCTTGAATCTCCATGGCCATATCGGCGATCTTGGACTGGGTCATCTGGTACAGGGCGATCGGCCGGCCGAACTGCCGGCGGATCTTGGCGTAGGCGATGGCATGCTCCATGGCTGCCCGGGCGATGCCCACGGCGGCCGCCCCGACGGAGGAGCGCGTCTTGTCGAAGGTTTTCATGGCGACGATGAACCCCAAGCCGGGCCTCCCGAGGACGTTCTCCGCCGGCACGCGGCAGTCCTCGAAAAAGATCTCGGCCGTGTTCGAGGCGCGGTGGCCCATCTTGTCCTCGACCTTGCCGATGGCCAGGCCCGGCGTCCCCTTGGGGATGATGAAAGCGCTTATCCCGCGCGCCCCCTTCTCGGGCGCGGTCTTGGCAAAAACCGTGAACAGGTCGGCGACGCCGGCGTTCGTGATGAAGCACTTCGAGCCGTTGAGGACGTAGTCGCCGCCGTCCTTGATCGCCTTGGTCTTGATCGAGCCCGCGTCCGACCCGGACTCCCGCTCGGTGAGACAAAAGGAGGCCAAGGCCATTTTTTTGCACAGGGGCAAGAGAATTTTTTTCTTCTGCTCTTCAGAGCCGAAGAGACAAATCGGGGTCGTGGCCAGGGAGACGGCCATGATGCTTGTGAACATGCCCGCGCAGCCCGCGGACAGCTCTTCGCTGAGAAGGGCCATGTCGAAGTTGCTCAGCCCGCCCCCGCCGTAGGCCTCGGGAATGTTGCAGGTCATGAAGCCGGCGTCGAACGCCTTTTGCATGATCTCCCACGGAAAATCGTGGCCCTGATCGTATTTGGCCGCGTTCGGGGCCATCTCATTCTTGGCGAAATCGCGGGCCATCTCGGTCAAAGCGACCTGCTCTTCGGTCAGCGTATAGTCAATCATCGCAACTCCTTCCAGGCGTTCGTCCCTTCTCTGCGGGATAAACAAAAATTGTGCCATATTCTACATAAAACCGATCCGAACTGTCAATCTGAGGCGCGGGGGGAGGGGGCCGTCGGCACGGCGGCCGGTTTCCCCCGCGCGGAAACCGGCTCGGGATTACGGCTCGCCGCCAGCGCCGCTTCGCGTCGCTGGTCCATGCCGGCTCGCCTCCACACCGGCCGCCTTGCCCTCTCCCCCCTCGCCTCCTGGACGACGACTTTGGCCCGGCGAAAGGGATGGAGACTAGCGAGGTGCTCGGCCCTGGCTACTAAGCGGGTGGCGTCGGCCGGGGCGCCCCGGCGGCCGAAGCGAATGGGACGGAAAAAGGTAGCATGATAGCG
>PLMN01000017.1 GCA_003141555.1 Candidatus Aminicenantota bacterium | reverse complement strand
GGCCGGCGGCACGCCGGTTTCCCCGGCGCGGAAACCGGCTCGGGGTTACGGCTCGCCGCCAGCGCCGCTTCGCGTCGCTGGTCCATGCCGGCTCGCCTCCACACCGGCCGCCTTGCCCTCTTCCCCCTCGCCACGGTGAAGAATGATAATGTCAGCCCGGCGAGGGGAGTGGGGTGAGCGACCTTATTCGCCTTTGGCCGTAGCGCGGGTGGCGCCGGCCGGGGCCCCCCGGCGGCCGAAGCGAATGGGACCCTCGTCAGGGTGATGAGCGAGGCCGCTGGGGCTGGCCGGCGACAGGACCCGCTCCCCTCGACGCTGCGTGCCGACGGCCATCTCCCCCCGAGCCGCCCCCGAACCCCTCGCGGCGAAATCCTAAAATAGGTACAATGGCGGCGGAAAACATGGCGACGCATAAGGCGAAGAAGCGCGATGCGGGCCGACCCGCCTGGCAAGAGGCGCTTCGCCGCGAGATCGCCGCCGCCGGGAAGGTCCTCGTCCTGGGGATCGGCAACCCCGACAAGGCCGACGATGCGGCCGGAATCCTCGCGGCGGAAGGCCTAAAAAAGGCGCTCGGGGGGCGGGCCCGAATCAAAGTCCTGCTCGGCTATGAGACGCCGGAGAACTTGACCGGGGAGATCCGGGCGTTTGCCCCCCGCCTGGTCATCATGATCGACGCAGCCCTGGGGGCTCACGCCCCGGGGACGGTCTTTGTCGTGAAGAGAGAGGACATCCCCGACGAGGGCGTTTCCACGCACAAGATATCGCTGAGGATGCTCGTCGCTTATCTTGAGGAAACGGTCGGCTGCAAAGCCGTTTTTCTGGGAATCCAGGCGTCGGACCTGGAGCTCGGAAAGCCCGCCACCGCGGCCGTCGAGCGCGCGGCGCAAGGCCTGGCCGCGTCGCTCGCCGCGATGTTCAGATCTTCATCGGCATGAGGACGTAGAGGCTCTTCACCTCTTCGTCCATTTCGGGCCGCATCAGGGCGGCGCTGTTCTCATCCTTGAGCTCGAACCGAATCTTCTCCGCTTCCGTCGTTGTCAGGAAATCGAGGATGTATTGCGAGTTGAACCCGATCTCGATCGGGGCGCCCTTGTATTCGATGTCGAGCTTGTCGCGCGCCTCCCCGATCTCGGGATTCGAGGAGAACAGGCGCAGCCGATTCTTGTCGAACGTGAACTTGATGCCGCGCGACCGCTCGGCCGAAAGGAGGGATACGCGCCGGATCGCATCCGAGAATTCCCCCCGCGGCAGGACGACGATGTTCGGGTTGTCCTTGGGAATGACCGCTTCGAAATTGGGGAACTTGCTCTCGATAACCCTTGAGAGGAGCGTCCGGTGCCCGCACCGGAAGAAGAGATTGTTCTCGTCCATGTCGAACTCGACGGTCCCCTCATCATATTTTCGGAGCTCGCTCAGGGTCTTTTTGGCGACGATCACCCGGATTTCCTTGCCCGGGGCGAGATCGTCGAGCGTGCAGCCGGTGTAGGACAAGCGGTGGCCGTCGGTGCTGATGAGCTCCACCGATTTGGGCTTCAAGACCATCAGCGCCCCGTTGAGGTAGTATCGCTGTTCCTGGGCGATGGCGTAGAAGACGTGGTCGATCATCGCCTTGAAGCGGTCCACGGGAAACGCGATTTTTTTCTCGAATTTTGGCTCGGGAACCGAGGGATAGTCATCTTTGGGAAGACAGAGGACTTTGAACTCGCTCTCGCCGGCCGTGACTTCCATGGTGAGATTTTCGACTTCCTTAAAAGTCACCTTTTTCCCGTCGGGAAGGGACTTCACGATCTCGAAGATCTTCTTGCCCGAAACCGTGACCGCGCCCGGATCATCGATTTCGGCGGCAAAATGCGTCTTGAGGCCCACCTCGAGGTCCGTCCCAGTCAGCTCGACTTCGTTCCCCTCGGCCTTCATCAGGATGTTGGCCAGAATCGGCATGGTGTTCCGCTTCTCAACAATGCCCTGGAGAAGCTGAAGCTCATCCAGAATGTCCTCTTTGAGAATCAAAAATTTCATGGAATCACCTTCCCCGCGCGCTTCTCTTTTTCTTTCTTCTTTAAGAATTAAGATTAATCAATAAGAAGAATAAAAGCAATGAAAATGTGAATAACTCGCCCAACCTCCTGATTCATCTACTGGATGAAGCTTAAAAGACTGTTGATTTCTTTGTCGAATTCGGAATTCTCCTCGCGCATCTTCTCGATTTTGCGGATGCTGTGGATGACCGTCGTGTGGTGTTTTCCACCGAATTTCTTTCCGATTTCGGGCAACGACGTGTCGGTCAATTCCTTCGATAAATACATGGCCACTTGGCGGGGGAAGGAGACCTTCGGCGAATTATTTTTCGCCTTCAGCTGCGAAAGCTTGATTTTGTATTTGTGGCAGACCAGCTTCTGGATCTTTTCCACATTGATGATCCGGGCGGTCGAGTCCAGAAGGTCCTTCAGCGCCTCCTTGGCGATGTCGAGATCGATCTTTTCGCCCTTGAGGGAGGCGAACGCCACGACCCGGCGCAGGTAGCCCTCGAGCTCGCGGATGTTGGAATGGACCTTGTCGGCGATGAAAAGGGCGACGGTGTCGGGCAGGTCAACGCCTTCGAGATCAGCCTTCTTTTTGATAATGGCGATGCGGGTTTCGATGTCGGGCGGCTTGAGGTCGGCGATCAGCCCCCATTCGAACCGGGAGCGGAAGCGCTCCTCGAGGCCGGGGATTTCCTTGGGAGGGCAGTCGCTCGAGATGACGATCTGCTTCTGGTTATCGTAAAGGTGATTGAACGTGTGGAAGAACTCCTCCTTCGTCCGGTCCTTGCCGGAGAGGTTGTGGATATCGTCCATAAGGAGGAGGTCGATGCTCCGGTATTTTTCCCGAAACTCCAGAATCTTGCCGTACTGGAGCTGGTTGATCAGCTCGTTCATGAACTTTTCCGTGGTGATGTACAGAATTTTCAACCGCGGATCGTTCTGCAGGGCGAAATGGCCGATGGCGTTCATGAGATGGGTCTTGCCGAGGCCCGAGCCGCCGTAAATGTAGAGCGGATTGTAGGACTTGGCCGGGTTCTTGGACACGGCGAGCGCCGCCGCGTGCGAGAACTGGTTGCAGGACCCGACGACGAAATTCTCGAACGTGTAGTTGGGATTGAGGTTCGGATTCAGGAGCAGGCCGTATTTCGATCGGCGGTCTTCGGGCGAGCTCCGCTTGAAGGTGAAAGTCGCGTCATCGAAGATGTATTTGATATCGTAGACCTTGCCGAAGAGATGCTGGGACGCATCGTTGATGAGCGTCGAGTAGTGGAACGACAGCCAGTCTTTGAAGTAGGAGTTCGGGACCTTGATGTATAAGCAGTCGCTTTCCTTGCCGATATACGAGGTCGGCTCGAACCAGGTTTCGAAGCTTCCACCGTCGGTTTTCTTCTGAATTTCGAGGAGGACCTGGAGCCAAGGATTCGTTTTTTCTTCCATTTACGCGGCCCCGATTTATTTTTCCACAGAAATATCCACAATTGTGGAAAAATAGTGCTTTTCTCTCAAGAATGCGCCGCCATCATAGCATCCCGGGGGGGCCTTTTCAAGAGGTTTTTTGATATTTTTCCGGCCGGCTGTCTTTGAAAAATCAGGGGCATTATTTCGACCTAAAAGTTGACTCTTCTGAGGCCGGAGAGTTGCCGCTTCCCGATCGCGCCCTCTCCCTTGTATAATAGTCGTGCATCTAGCCCAAGGAGCGACGCATGGGGATCTGGCTCGAAGGAAAACCGCTGGCCGACAGGATCCGGGACCAAGTGGCCCGGGAAGTGGCGCTGGCCAGGGAGGCCAAGGGCACCGTCCCCGGGATCGTCGCCGTCATTGTCGGCGACAACCCCGCCTCCCAAAGCTACGTCCGGATGAAGGAAAAAGCCTGCCGGGCTTTGGGCCTCTGGTCCGAGGTCCTCCGGCTGCCCGCAGGCACGACGCGCGACGTCCTCAAGGCTCGGATCGACGAGCTCAACGCGGCCGACCACGTGGACGGCATTCTCGTCCAGCTTCCCCTGCCCCCGCCCCTCGATTCCCAGGAGGCGATTTCCTGGCTCCGCCCCGACAAAGACGTGGACGGGTTCCATCCCTACAACCTTGGGCTCCTGATGGAAAACCGTCCCGGCCTGCGGCCCTGCACGCCGACGGGGATCGTCGAGCTCATCAAGTCGACGGGCGTCGCGATCGAAGGCAGCGAAGCCGCGATCGTCGGCCGGAGCATGATCGTCGGCAAGCCGCTCGCGGCCATGATGACGAACGAGAACGCGACGGTCACGGTCTGCCACAGCCGGACGAGGGACCTGGCCCAGGTCACGTCCCGGGCCGGCATCCTGATCGCGGCCCTGGGCAAGCCGGGCTTCTTCGGGCCCGAGCACGTCAAGGAAGGCGCGGTCGTGGTCGACGTCGGGAGCAACGCCGTCTCCGACCCGGCCGAGATCCGGCGGCTCTTCGGCGACGACCCCAAGCGGGAACAAGACCTCCGGGACAAAGGCTATACGTGGGCGGGCGACGTCCATCCCCGGGTCATCGAAAAGGCGGGCTGGCTGACGCCCTCCCCCGGGGGCGTCGGGCCCTTGACCATCGCTTTCCTCATGAAAAGCACGCTCGAGGCCTATCAGCACCGGAGGGGCTAGGCCCGGCGGACGGCCCAGAAACCTATTGCGGGAAGCATCCTTTTATGTTATAAATGTCGCTCTGTAAGAGAGCGAACATGCCTAAAGTATGCCAAATCTGTGAAAAAGGCCCCGTCTTCGGCCACAACGTCAGCCATTCCCACAAGTCATCCGCCAAGAAGTGGAAGCCCAACCTGCAGCACGTCAAAGCGCAGACGCCGAAAGGCGTCAAGCAGATTTGGGTCTGCACGCGATGCCTTCGCTCGGGGAAGGTTCAGAAAGCCGTCTGACCTCCGCCTAGATCCTTTCCACCGAATCGATATCGTCGAGGGCCTTGATGTCCGCGATGATGTCGTCCAAATGCCCGATGTCCCGGACGACGAGGCTGAACTTGATTTGCGCCCGCCCGTCCGGGTAGGTCTCGACCTCGGCCTTGGCGATATCCCCTCCCCGGCGTGAAATTACGGCCACTACCGCGGCCAGGAGGCCGGGCTTGTCCGCCGAGCGGACCACGAGCTTCGCCCGGAAATTCTCGATGGCCACTCCCTCCCACGACACGTCCACCCAGCGCTCCGGGGGCAGGACCTCCCTGGCGATCCGGCGGCAACGGCGGGCGTGGACCGTGACGCCCTTCCCCGCCGTCAGGTAGCCGACGATCGGCTCGCCCTTGATCGGCCGGCAGCAGCGGGCCAGATGGATGAGCGCGACGTCCCGGTCCTTGACCCGGATCGCTGGCTCCGCACCGGCCCGCCCGCGGCCGTCCCGGCGCGCTTTCAGCCCGGAGGGGAACGCCTTCTCCATGAGTTTCCGGTTGACCACGACCCGCCCGAGGCCGGCCTGGGCGAAGAAGTCCTCGATGCCGGCGAGGCGGAGGCCGGTCGCCTGGCGGAGGCGGCCGACGAGGTCCGGGCCCGCGAGCCGGTCCGGCGGAATGCTGTACTTCCGCGCTTCCTTCTCCCAGAGCTTCCGGCCCAATCCCACGCTCCTCGTCTTCTCCTGCTGATTCAGGGCCCGCTTGATCTGCTGGCGCGCGCCCGTGGTAAAGGCGATATTGAGCCAGCTCCGGCTCGGCGCCCGGTCCGGCTGGGTCACGACCTCGACGATGTCGCCGGTCTTCAACACGGTCTTGAGCGGGGCCGCCTTGCCGTTGATCCTGGCCGAGCCGGCGTGCAGGCCGATCGCGGAATGGATCCGGAAGGCGAAATCAAGGGCCGACGCGCCCGAGGGCAGCGAAACGACCTGGCCCTTGGGCGTGAAGACGTAGACCTCTTCGGGGATGAGGTTGATCTTCAGATGCTTGAGAAACTCCTTGGGGTTCTTCTGCTCCTCGAAGAGCTCGACCATCTCCCGCAGCCACTGCAGCCGGCGGTCCTCCCGGACCAAGCCCTGGGGGTCCTCGTCCTTGTACTTCCAGTGGGCCGCGATCCCGTTTTCGGCCAGGGCGTGCATGTCGCGCGTCCGGATCTGGATTTCGAAGCTCGTCTTGCCCTCGGTGATGACCGTCGTGTGGAGGGCCTGGTAGAGGTTGGGCTTGGGCATGGCGATGAAATCGCGGAAGCGCTGGGGGATGGGCGGCCATTCCTGGTGGATGATTCCCAGCGCGGCGTAGCAAGCCTTGACGCTGTCGGTGATGATCCGGAGGGCGAGGAAATCGTAGACCTGGGCAAAATCGATCTTCTGGGTCTTCATCTTCCGGAAGATGCTGTACGGCCGCTTGATCCGGGCGTGGATCTCGACCGGGATGCCGTTCGCCTTCATCATGCCCTCGAGCTTCGCCCGGAAGGCGGCCAGGTCCGCCTCGGCCTTTTTCCGGCGGGGCTCGATGAGGGCCGCGATCCGGAGATATTCCTCGGGCTCGACGTAGCGGAAGGCGAGGTCCTCGAGCTCGGCCTTGATCCGGCCCATGCCCAGGCGGTTCGCGATCGGGGCGTAGATCTCGAGCGTCTCGGAGGCGATCCGCTTCTGGGCTTCCCCGCTCAGGAACCGGAGCGTCCGGAGGTTGTGGAGCCGGTCGGCGAGCTTGATGAAAATGACCCGGATGTCGTCCGTCATGGCCAGGATGATCTTGCGGATGGTCTCGGCCCGGCGGATTTCGGGCGACGCGTCCTGGACGCGGCTGATCTTGGTCACGCCCTCGACGAGCGAGGCGACCGCCTTCCCGAACGCCTCCTTCAGGTCGGCGGCGGAAACGTCGGTGTCCTCGAGGACGTCATGGAGAAGTCCGGCGACGAGGGTCGTTCGGTCGAGCCCCAGGTCGGCGAGGAGGCTGCAGACTTCGAGCGGGTGGCTGAAGTAGGGCTCGCCCGACCGTCGGACCTGTCCCTTGTGGGCCCGGGCCGAAAAGACGTAGGCCTTCTGGAGGACGGCGATGTCCTTCTTGCCGAAGCGGGCCGCGACCTTGTCCAGGATGTCGTCGAAGCGGATCATGGCCTTGGGCCGCGGGCCAGGATCCAGTCCACGGCCGCGAGCAGATCGTCCGCGACGGCCGCGGGAGCGTCCGCGGTCCCGCGCAGGCGCAGCTCGCTCGCCGGGCCGTAGCCCGTCCGGACGAGGACCGGGACGGCGCCGATGGCCCGCCCGAACGCGATGTCCTCGATCTTGTCGCCGACCATGTAGGAGCGGGCAAGGTCGAGGCCGAGGTCCGCGGCCGCCCGCAGGCCCAGGCCCGGCTCGGGCTTGCGGCATTCGCAGGCGCCGCCGTAGCCGGCGAGGCTCGAGAGCTCGTAGTGGGGGCAATAATAGAAGGCGTCGATCCGGGCCCCGCGGGCTTCGAAGGCGCCGGCGATATAGGCGTGGATCGCGGCCAGGTCCTCCTCGGTCAGGTAGCCCCGGCCGATCCCGGATTGGTTCGTCACCACCACCGCCCGGAAGCCGGCCTCCTTGATCTTCCTCACGGCTTCGTAGGCGTGGGGATAGATCCGGATCTCCTCGATCCGTGAGGGATAGCCGACGTCCTCGTTGATCGTGCCGTCGCGGTCGAGGAACACCGCCGGCGTCTTCATCCGAGGAGCTCCCCGGCCGCGGCGAACACGGCTTCCGCGGCGACGGCCGTTATGCACCGGTGGTCGTAGGGGCAGACACGGTAGAGGCAGGGCCAGCAGACGATCCCGTCCTTTTTGACCACGGTCGAGGGCGGGTGGAAAGGGGCCGTCGCCGCCGGGTCGGTCGGCCCGAACACGCCCACGACGGGAACGCGGAGGGCGTTGGCCATGTGCATCGGGCCGGTATCGTTGGTGACGACGACCGCGGCCCGGCTGAAGACGCCGAGGAGCCCGCGGAGCGACGTCCGGCCCGTGAGATCGACGGCCTTGCGGGCCAAGCCGGCGCCGATTTCAGCGGCCAGGGGGGCGTCGCCGGCCGTGCCCGTCACGGCGATGTCCGCTCCCCTGCGGTCCTGGAGGAGGCGGGCCAGCTCGGCGAACCGGGCGGCCGGCCATTGCTTGGCCGGGCCGTAGGCCGCTCCGGGATTGAGCACGGCGAGAGGCCGGCCCCGGTCCGCCCCGCCGGCCTCCAGTGCGGCCCTGGCCGATTCGCGCTCGGCCTCGGTGACGGTCATCCGGATCTCGGGGGGCAGCGTCGGCAAGCCTAGGCCTTCGAGAAGGCGGAGATAGAAATGGACCATGTGGGGAGAGGCGCCGGACGTTGCGGGGCTCACGCTTTTCGTCAGGAGAGGGCTCCGGCCGTCGCCCGCGTAGCCCCAGCGCCGCGGGATCCTCGCCAGGGCGAAGACGAGGGCCGAGCCGAACGAATTGGTCAGGAGCAAGCCGAGGTCGAAGTCCCGTTCCGCAAGGGCTCGTGCCCCGGCCCGGGCGCCTGCGATCCCGCGCCGGTCCCCGACGGAGAGGATGCGGCCGTCGAACGCCCCTCCGGACATGATGTCCCCCGCCCAGGGCGCGCCGGCCAGCCAGACCTCGGCGTCGGGGAACGCCGCCCGGAGGCTGTCGAGGGCGGGGAGGGCGAAGATCGCGTCCCCGATCCAGTTGGGCACGCGGACGACGATCTTCATCGCGGGGGCGGGTGTCTTAGTCCGAGCAGGACTTGTCGGCGGGAATCGTCTCGGCCTTTTTGTCCTTCGCGGGCTTCTCCCCGGCGTTGTCCGGGGACGTGTCTTTGGCGGCGTCCTTGGGCGGATTCTTGGCCTTGCCCTCGGTCTCCCGGGAGTTCTTTTTTGGGTAGTCGGTGATATAGAAGCCGTTGCCCTTGAATTGGATGGCCGGCGAGGAGATGAGTTTGCGGAGCGGGCCGCCGCAGGTCGGGCATTTCTTACAGGGCTTGTCCGAGAGCTTCTGGAGCTTTTCGAATCGCTTATGGCAATCCTGGCATTGATACTCGTGGATCGGCATGCTTAAATCCTTGTGACGCTTTATTATAGCACAAATCAGGGGAGCGGGGGGCGGCTCGGGGGTGGGGGTTTGCTCCCGCCGGGCTCAAGATCTGCCTAGGCCGGGTTCGGGGGAGGCCGCTCAAAAACACGCGAATTTCCCCGGCGAGGGAATTCGCTCTTCAATGTCCGTCGCTCTCTCCGCCCTTCGGGGTCGCCATCGTCGCGCCTCCGGCGCATGCGACGCCGCCCTGCGGGCGTCGAACCGTGCCCGCTCCGGACATTGACCGGTTTTTAAGCGGCGCCCCCCTCGCCTCCCTACTTCTTCTCTTCGCGGAAGACGATCGCTTCGAACGAGGAGATTTCGGCGCCTTTCCGCCAGGCGTCCGGCTCGAGCCCGGCCTTGATGCAGGTCTGCCGCAGGAACTCTTCGCGGTCCCATCCGTTTTCGGTCGCGACCTGGGGCAGGAGCAGGCCGCGGCGGCCGTCCTTGGCCACGACGAGCCCGTGTCTTCCGACCTGGACGAGGCCGGGGTTCTCGACCTTTTTCAGGGGCGTGAGGACGGAGATCTCGTAGGCGAGGCTCTTCAGCTCGGCCGGGGAGACGGGGCGGAACCGCGGATCTTCCGTGGCGGCGTAAACGCCGGCCCGGACCACGGTCTCCGCAAGAGGGAAGAGCGGCTCGGTGAATCCGATGCAGCCGCGCAGGTCCCCGCCTTCGGTCAGGGTGACGAACGCCCCGCGCGGCGCCCGGAGGTTCGCGTTCGGGGTCGCGGAATCCAGGACCTTGGACTCGCGGACATATAGCTCGACCGCCCGGCGGGCCAGGGACAGCAGCTCCTTCTTGTCGTCCGCCGAGAGCGTGAACTCGGCCTGCGCCGGGGCGGCCGGTCCGGCCGTCACGGCCGCGGCGAAATAGCCCACGACCTTGTCCGCTGTCACGCCCGGCACGCCCGCATCCGCGGAATCGGCGTAGCCCAGGACGTCGACGCCGGCATTGCCCAAGTTCTGGGCGTAGAGGAGCGCGGCCGCCACGGCCGCTCCGCCGCAGAGGATGTTCTCGTTTCTCTCCATCTTGCGGATGATCGTGGGGACGCTCTGCGCCTTGACGAGCTCGATCGTGCTCTTGTCGAGGGCGTTGGCCTCGGCCTTCGTCAGGTAATGGGACATGTCGGTCGAGGCGACGACGAGGGCGCTCCGGTCCTTGAAAACCTTGGCCAGGGCCGCGGCCAGCGTCCTGATCGTCCGGTCCGAGGGGATTCCCATGACGACGGGCACGATCTTCGCCTTGGGCAGGACCTTTTGGATGAACGGCACCTGCACTTCGAGCGAGTGCTCCTCGGCATGGGCCTCGGCGATGTAGGAGAATCCCGAAGCCTTGGCCAGGGCCGTGGCCGCCTCGGCGTCGACCTCGGCGACGCCGAGAGGGGTCTCGAACCCGCCCCCCGTGTAGATCGAACACCCTTCGAATCCCAGGTAATGAGACGGGCCGATGATGATAACGGTCGCGATGTCGCGGCCTTGAACCTGGCGATACGCCCGGGCGGCCGTCTTTCCGGAGTAGACGTATCCCGCGTGGGGGACGATGATGGCCCGGATCCTTTCCGCGGGCACGGCTCCGGGCGATGCCGCCGCGAGGAACCCGTCGATTTCGGCCGACAGGGCGGCGGCGTCCGCTTCGTAAAACTGGCCCGCCTTGACCGCTTTGCGCAGTCCCTGGGCGGACAGGGCGCCGGCCGTGAAGGCCAGGGCGCCGATCAGGAGGGCGATGGTCAGATGTTTCATGGCGACCTCGGGCGATGCTGCGAATCTGACACAGATGATAATGCGATCGGTGAGATAATTCAATTGTCATGGTGAGTCACGCGCCGCATCGCCATTTTGATGCGGCGTCGGGTGAAGCCACCGCGCGGAAGAAACTCTTTCCTTCGGCGACTTTCGGAGAAAATTCGCCTGCCGGGCGGGTGGCGCCGACCGGGGCGCCCCAACGGCCGAAGCGAATGGGACCCTCGTCAGGGTGATGAGCGAGGCCGGTGGGGCTGGTCGGCGACAGGACCCGCCCGGCAGGCGCCCCGCATGCGGTCGGTTGACATTTCCGCGCGCCTGGTTAGAATAGGGACGGGAAGGTCGGTCATGAAGGATATTTTCAAGACGCTGCTCATCGTGATCACGATTTCGTCCGCTTTTTTCTTCGGGTTCCGCCTCGGCAAAGAGAAGGAACGGGCCAAGATCCCGAAATTTCAACGGGACTGACGATTTCCTCCCGGCCGTGCCGGGAGGCATAGACTTCCGTGGATTTCTCCTTTTCTTTTTCCGGGGCGGGTCCTATAATGAAAACGGATCGGGGGAGACGTTTGCCGTTTCCGCCGAGCTCCTGAACGAGGATCGACCATGAACTGGGGTGTGACCGGACTTCTCATCGTCTTCGGGGCGTTCATCGTGCTGCTTGTCTTCAGCCCGAGCATGTCCTGCTTCGGGAGACGGCTGAAATCGCCGTTCTACCCGCTCATGCGCCGGCGCAAGAATCCCCCCGCGTCCGCCGGGCCGGTCCGGAAGATCAAGACGGACGACTACGGGTTCAAGCTGAACGAGGACGGGAGCGCCCCTCCGGCGAAGACGAAGACCGACGCGGCCAAGAAGGCCGAGGACTACGGCTTCAAGCTCGATTAGCCCGGCCGGCGAGCTTGACCCGGTCCGCCCGAGACGAACGCCCGTGCCTAAAACGACTCCGGTTTCCCTCGCGGCCGCGTTGCTGGCCGCTCTCCTCCTTCCCGCCTGCCGCCCTCCCCGCGCCTTCGTGGGACCGGTGCCCGCCGACATCCGGGAGATCGAAGGCGACGCCTCCCTCCGGGTGATGCGCGAAGGCCGGACGTCGCGGTCGCGCTTCGCCTTCGTCCTCGAGCCCTCGCGGCGCGGCCGGGTGACCGTCACCGGGGTCCTCGGCGCGGCGGCGGCCGAGATCGTCCTCTCCGGGCCGGACGGCTATTTCGTCCTGCCGTCGGAGAAAGCCTATTGGAAGGCGGCCCCGGAGGAGATCGTCGAAAAATTCCTGGGCTTCCCTCTCTCGCTCGATGAGATGAGCGGCCTCATCTGCGGCCGCTGGCCGGCGGGGCCGGGCAACGAACCTCCCCCGGGCTGGACGCTCGACCGGGACGGCGAGGGTCGAATCACGGCCGGGCGGAAGGGCCGCCTGGAATTCACGGTCCTCGAATTCTTTCCCGGGAGCCCGGTCCCCAGGGTCCTTGACTACCGGGACCCCGGCAGCCAAGGCCGCCTGACCGTCCGCTCGATCGAATTCAACGGACCCGGCGCCTCCGGCGCCTTCGACCTGGATTTCCTCCGCGCCTTCTCGGCGAAGAGCTGGGAGGAGATCCGCAGGATCCTTGACCATGAGGATTAGATCGTTCGCCAAGATCAACCTGGGCCTCGAGGTCCTGGGGAAGCGGGCCGACGGCTACCACGACATCCGGACGCTCTTCCAGTGGATCTCCCTCCATGACACGCTGAGCTTCGACGTCCTCGAGGCGCCGGAGATCCGGCTGTCCGGGGACGATCCGGAGATCCCCTGGGACGAGACGAACCTGGTCTACCGCGCGGCGCGCCTCCTTCGGGAGCGCTCCGGGGCGCGCCTTGGAGCGGCCATCCGGGTCGAAAAGCGCATCCCGGCCGGGAGCGGCCTGGCCGGCGGCAGCGGCGACGCGGCCATGACCCTGTTCGCCCTCAACGCCCTCTGGGGCTGCGGCCTCCCGCAGGAGGAACTGAAGGGCCTCGGGGCCGCGCTGGGCTCGGATGTGGCTTATTTTCTCGAGGGCGGCCTCTGCCTCGGCGAGGGACGGGGCGAGCGCCTGACGCTCCTCCCCGACCTGCCCGAGCTGCCCCTCGTCCTGGCCTTCCCCGGCTTCCCCGTCCCGACGGCCCGGATCTATGCCGGCCTCCCCATCTCGTCCTTGACTTCGGAGCCTGGAGACAGTAGAATTAACGGGTTTTTGGAGACCCGAGAATTCGGATTTCTGGAAAATCAGCTCGAAGACACGATATTTAGCCTCTATCCTCAGGTACAAGAGTATAAGAGCCTTTTTCGAGAGCACGGCGCGGAATTGTCTCTTGTGACCGGATCGGGATCCGCCGTCTACGGCCTGTTCCGGGATCGCGAGACGGCCGGACGCTGCCTCGCCGCGATGCGGACGCGCGGCGCGGCCGTCGGCGCCGTCACGATGTCCCGGGCGGGAGGCTGGAACGCGCTCGATGCTGGGGCGTCGCCAAGCGGTAAGGCAGCGGACTTTGGATCCGCTATTCGGGGGTTCGAATCCTCCCGCCCCAGTTTTTGGCATAGAGATCGGATGAAGGACGAGTGAAAAGGAATCGACCATGAAAGTATTCGCCGGGTCATCGAATCCTGGGCTCGCCCGCGAAATCGCGGCGTATCTCAAGATCGATCTGGGCAAATGCGTTCTGAAGCGCTTCAGCGACGGGGAGATTCATTTCTACATCGACGAGAACGTCCGCGGCGAAGACGTGTTCATCATCCAGAGCGGTTCCCATGAGGCCAACATCCATCTCATGGAGCTCCTGATCATGATCGACGCCTTCAAGCGCGCCTCGGCTGAGCGGATCACGGCCGTCATGCCCTACTACTGCTATTCCCGGCAGGATTGGAAGGACCGGCCGCGCGTCCCCATTTCCGCCCGGCTGGTGGCCGATCTCCTCGAAACCGCGGGCGCCGGGCGGGTGCTGGCCATGGACCTTCACTCGCCCCAGATCCAGGGCTTCTTCTCGATCCCGGTGGACAACCTGAGCAGCGTCCCCGTCCTCTCGAAACATGTTCTGGCCCTCGGCCTCAATCCCCTGACCGTGGTTTCGCCCGACGCCGGGGGCGTGGGCCGGGCCAAATTCTTCGCCAAGCGCCTGAATGCGGACCTGGCGATCATCGACAAACGCCGGCCCGAGCCGAACGTCGCCCAGGTCTTCAACGTCATCGGCGACGTCAAAGGCCGCCACTGCGTCTTGTTCGACGACATCGTGGACACGGCCGGGACCCTGGTCCTCTCGGCCGATGCGGTCATGGCCCAGGGAGCGAGCTCCGTGTTCGGCGCCTGCACCCACCCGGTCCTGTCCGGCCCGGCCCTCGACCGGATCGAGCGCTCTCCCCTGGAGAAGCTCCTCGTTTCGAACACTATTCCCTTGAACGACAAAAGCCGAGGCTGCCCCAAGATCGTCACCCTGTCGGTGGCCGAGATCTTCGGAGAAGCCATCCGGCGGATCAACGAAGGGAGCTCCGTCAGCTCCCTGTTCGTGTAAGGAGTAACGTCATGAGCCTGGTCATCAACGGCGAAAAGCGCAGTGAACACGGGAAAAACGCCTCGCGCCGCATCCGGAAAACCGGACGGGTGCCGGCGATCCTCTACGGCACCGGGGCCGCGGGCGCCTCTCTCTCCCTGGATAAGAAGGACATCTTCAAGATCCTGAAGTCCGAGAGCGGCGAGAACACGATCTTCAAGATCGCCTTCGAGGGGGGCGAGGCCGACGTCATGATCAAGGCCCTCCAGATCGATCCGGTGTCGGACGAGCTGCTTCACGCCGATCTGATCAAGATCGCCATGGACAAGGCCATCCGGGTTTCGGTGCCCCTCGAGCTCCTCGGCGAGCCGATCGGGGTCAAGACCGAGGGCGGGTTCGTGGACTTCATGACCCGGTCGGTCGAGATCGAATGCCTCCCGGCCGCCATCCCCGATGTGATCAAGATCGACATCTCCGGCCTGCACCTTCACCAGTCCCTCAAGATCGCGGATCTCACCCCGCCCGAAGGCGTGAAGCTGCTGGGCGAGCCGAACGCCGTCGTCGTCCTGGTCCAGATGCCGCACGAGGAAAAGGTCGAGGTCAAGGTGGAGGAGGAGGGTGCCGCCGTCGCCGTCGAGGGTGCGCCGGCCGCCGCCGCCGAACCCGAGGTCATCAAGAAGGAGCGGAAAAAAGAGGAGGCCGAGGAGAAGTAACCGGTGTGGGCCGTCGTGGGCCTGGGCAATCCCGGCAAGGAATACGCCGACAGCCGGCACAACGCGGGCTTCATGGTTTTGAAGCGCGCGGCCGGGGCCTGGGACATCAGGCTCAAAAAGCCGCGCTATCTCTGCAAGACGGGCGAGGCGCGGCGGGCCGGGGAGAAGGTGTTGCTGGCCATGCCCCAGACCTTCATGAACGGCAGCGGCCAGGCCGTGAGGGAGCTCGTCCGCGGGTTGCGGCTCGACCCCGCCCGGCTGCTGGTCGTCTACGACGACGTGGACATCCCGCTCGGCGAGATCCGGATCCGCAAGGACGGCGGGCCCGGAACGCACAAGGGCATGATCTCGATCGTCCAGGAGATCGGGACGAGCCAGTTTCCCCGCCTGCGGGTGGGGATCGGGACGGAGAGTGCGGGCGAGGACATCGTCCGCTACGTGCTTTCGCCGTTCCGGAGATCGGAAAAGGCCCTCCTCGGGGAGAGCCTGGACAAGGCCCGGGAGGCTTTGGAAATGATCGTCGCCGGCGACATCGACCGGGCGATGAACGCTTACAATTGAAGTGACGCAGAGGACATCGAACGAGTTCTCCTTGCTCCCTCTCCGAGAGAGGGGGAGCTGCCAAACCATAAGGAGGTTTTGATGAGACAGTACGAAACGGGGTTCCTCGTCTCCCCCGCCCTGACCGACGAGGAAACAGAGGCTATCGTCCAGCAGATGGCCGGCGTCGTGTCCCAGAAGTCCGGGAAAATGTCCCGGATCGAGAAATGGGGCAAGCGCAAGATGGCCTACGCGATCAAGAAGCACAACGAGGCCTTCTACGTTTTCTTCCACTACGAGAGCGGCTCCGACGCGCCGCTCGAGCTGGCCCGCCGCTTCCGCCAGATGGACACCATCCTCCGGCACCTGACCCTCGTCAAGGAGACGCGGCAGAACGTGCGCAAAAAGAAGAAGGCCGGCGGCCGCAACCGGGCCAAGGAAACCGCGGCCGAGGCCTCGGCGCCGACCCCGGCCGCCGCCGAGGCGGCGGGCTCCGAGCCCAAGAAACACGAGGAGGCGTAAGATGCCGAGAGACGAACGGCCCGAGAAGGGGTCCTACAAAAAGTTCTTCCCCCCGAAGAAGAAGTTCTGCCGGTTCTGCCAGCGGAACGTGAAGTACATCGATTACAAGAACGTCGATATCCTGAAGCGGTACATCCCCGACCGGGGCAAGATCTCTCCCCGGCGCGTCACCGGGACGTGCGCCTTCCACCAGCGGAAGCTGGCCGAGGCCGTGAAGCGGGCGCGCCTCCTGGCCATGCTGCCCTACGTCATGGATTGAGAGACGCGTCGGACACGGAGATACCATGAAGGTCATACTCAAGCAAGACGTGGAAAACGTGGGCCGCAAGGGCGACACCCTCAATGTCGCCACGGGCTTCGGGCGCAACTTCCTCCTCCCCCGCAAGCTCGCCTTGGAAGTGACGCCCTCGAACATGAAGATGATCGAGCTCGAGAGGAAGACCCTCAAGAAGAAGGTCGAGCTGGAGCGCGTCTCCTTCCAGGGCCTGATCGAGCGGCTAAGCCAAGTGAGCCTGAGCTTCGCCCGCAAGGCCGGGGAAAAGGATCACATCTTCGGTTCGGTGAGCGCCGGGGACATCAAGGACGCCCTGGACAAGCTGGGATTCGAGATTGACAAGAAAAAGATCGCCCTCGACGAGCCGCTGAAGCGGCTAGGCAACTACACGGTCGCCGTCAAGGTCTTCCACGACGACAAGGCCGAGATCAAGGTCGCCGTCGTCAAGGAAGAGGAGCCGGTCGAGCCCCCCGCCGAGGACAAGAAGCCCGCCGCCGAGTGACGGCGTCCGGGGCCGGGCCGCGCCGGGTGGGGCATGGTCCCGGGGTTTCGTTCTATCGTACAATAGCGAGCGGCGCCCTCATCGGGGGCGCCGTTCGTGGACTCCGGAAGGAGGGGACGCGTGGAACTCGACTTGATGTTTCTCAAGAAGGCCCCGCCCCACAGCCCCGAGGCCGAGCGGAACGTCCTGGGCGGGATCCTGGTCAACAACAAGAGCCTGAACGTCGTCCTGTCCGTCATCGCCCCCGATGACTTCTACCAGGAGGCGCACCGTCGGATCCTGGACCGGATCATCCACCTCGTGGACAAGGGCGTACCGGTCGAGCTCCTCTCCCTGAGCGAGGAGCTGAGGCGGGACGGCTCGCTCGAGGACGTCGGCGGCGCGGCCTACATCGCCTCGCTGACCGACGGCGTCCCCAAGAGCCTGAACGTCGAATACTACGCCAAGATCATCAAGGAAAAGGCCCTTCTCCGCCGCCTGATCCTGTCTTCGGCCAAGATCATCAACGCGAGCTACGAACAGAAGGAGGACGCGGACGACCTCCTGAGCAGCGCCCAGGAATCGATCCTCGACGTCGCCGAACAGCGGACACGGCAAGGGTTCCTGGCCATGTCCCACCTCGCCCCGGCCACGATGCGGCATCTCGAGGGCCTGGCCGAGCGCCGCGAGGCGGTCACGGGCGTACCCTCCGGGTTCAAGCTCCTCGACCAGCTCACGGCCGGCTTCCAAAGCTCCGAGCTCGTGATCGTGGCCGCCCGGCCCTCCATGGGCAAGACCGCGATCTGCCTGAACATATCCCAGTATGTTGGCCTAAAGACCGACAAGGCCGTCGGCTTCTTCTCGATGGAAATGTCCAAGGAATCGATCGTCACCCGCCTGCTCTGCGCCGACGCCCAGGTCAACATCAGCGACGCCCGCAAGGGCTTTGTCAACGACCGCGAGATCGAGCGGCTCCGGCTGAGCGCGGAGCGCCTGGCCGCGGCCAAGATCTACATCGACGAGACGCCGGCCCTGACCCTGATGGAGATGAAGGCCAAGGCCCGCCGGCTCAAGCTCGAGAGCCACCTCGACATCGTCTTCGTTGACTACATCCAGCTCATGCGCGTCGGCGGCCGCTACGAGAACCGGAACCAGGAGATGTCGTTCATCTCCCGCTCGCTCAAGGAGCTGGCCAAGGAGCTCCACATTCCGGTGGTGGGCATCTCCCAGCTCAGCCGCGCCCCGGAAAAGGGCCGGAGCAAGCCCCGGCCGATGCTCTCCGACCTGCGCGAGTCGGGAGCCATCGAGCAGGACGCGGACGTCGTCATCTTCATTTTCCGGCCGGAAATGTACCTCTCCCGGGAGGAGCGGCAGGCCGACACCAAGTGGAAGGGCGTCGCGGAAGTCATCGTCGCCAAGCAGCGGAACGGCCCGACGGACACCGTCCACCTCGCCTTCCTCGACAAGTACGCCAAGTTCCAGGACGCCGACTTCTCGTATCTCAAGGCCGAATCCGAAGAGTGAGCATGTCCCGGCCCTCGTCGTCGGCGCCTCTCCGGAGCTTTTTCATCCAAGTCGGGGAGATCGCCGACCTGGCCGCCCTCACGTTCCGGAACATCTTCCGGAAGCCGTGGGAGTCGAAGAACTTCCTCCAGCAGCTTGATGAGATCGGAGTCCGGACCCTGCCCGTGGTTTCGCTCACGGCCGCCTTCGGCGGACTCGTCTTCGGCCTCCAGATGTACAGCGGCTTCCACCGCTACGTCGGCCTGGGCTCCGAGGCCTACGGCGGCCCGATCATCTCCCTGGGGCTGTGCAAGGAGCTCATCCCTATCCTGGTCGGGCTCATGGTCGCCGGGCGGGTCGGGTCGTCCATGGCCGCGGAAATCGGGACGATGCGCATCACCGAGCAGGTGGACGCCCTGTTCAGCCTCGGCGCCGATCCCAATCGCTACCTCGTCGTGCCCCGGGCGGTGGCCGCCTTCCTGATGCTGCCCTGCCTGACCCTGTTCGGCGACCTGATCGGCATCATCTTCGGGGCGATCTACAATGTCGGCATCATGGGCGTCAACGGGACGGTCTATGTCCGCAACACCCTCCTCTATCTCCAGTTCTGGGATGTCGCTTCGGGCCTGGTCAAGGCGGCCTTCTTCGGGGTGATCATCGCCGTCATCGGTTGCTGGCAGGGACTCAAGACCGAGGGCGGGGCCGAGGGCGTGGGCCGGGCCACGACCCGGACCGTCGTCATCGCCAGCATCAGCATCCTGATCACCAACTTCTTCCTGAGCAAGTTCCTGCCGGGGTGACGCCGTGATCCGATTCTCCGGCCTCCGCAAGTCTTTCGGCCCGAAACGCGTCCTCGACGGCCTCGACCTCGAGATTCGCACGGGCGAGACCATGGCCGTCATCGGGCAGAGCGGCTCGGGCAAGAGCGTCCTCCTCAAGATCCTCATCGGGATCATGGCTCCGGACGCGGGGACGGTCGAGATCGACGGGACGGATGTGGCCCCGCTCCGGGGCGACGCCCGCCGGGCGGTGACCCGCAAGTTCGGGATGCTCTTCCAGGGCGCCGCCCTCTTCGACTCGATGACCGTGGCCCAGAACGTCGCCTTCGGCCTGGAGCGGTACGGGCATCGGACGCCGGCCGAGATCGAGGCCCGGGTGAAGGACTGCCTGGCCAAGGTCGGCCTCTCCGGGATCGAGGGGCTGATGCCCCACGAGCTCAGCGGGGGGATGAAGAAAAGGGTCGGGCTGGCCCGGGCGATCGCCTACCGGCCGGAGATCATTCTCTACGACGAGCCGTCGACCGGCATCGACCCCATCCGGGCGGACGCGATCAACGAGCTCATCCTCCTCCTCCAGCGGGAGATGAGCGTGACCTCGGTGGTCATCACTCACGACATGGTGAGCGCGGCCAAGGTCGCGGACCGGATCGCGATGCTTTACGAGGGGCGGATCGTCGCCTGCGGGACGCCGGACGAGATCGCTCATTCCCCGAACGCCGTCGTGCAGCAGTTCACCCACGGCCGGGCCGAGGGCCCGATCCGGAACTGGTGAAGCTCGAAAGGACGCACGCATGAAACGCGAACTCAGGATCGGCATTTTCGTCGGGGCGGCCCTGCTCGTCATGGCCGTGTTCATCTTCATCGTCGGCGACCTGACCGTCCTGTTCCAGAAGACGGGCTACGCAATCACGGTTGACTTCGACTCGGCTGCGGGCCTGGAGAACCGGACCGTGGTCAAGATGTCGGGCGTCAAGATCGGTTACATCGAGGACATCAAGCTCTCCCGGCGCAAGGCCCGGGTTACGCTCGCGATCTTCGCCGGGGTCGAGATTCCCAAGGACTCCACGGCGACGGCCGCGTCCCTGGGGCTGCTCGGCGAGAAATACCTGAACATCATCCCCGGTGCCGCGACGGAGAACTGCAAGCCGGGCGACTCTCTGGCCGGGCGGGCCGAGTTCGGCTTCGACCAGATCGGCGGCCTGCTCCAATCGGCCGGGACCCAGATCAGCGACGCCGGCCAGGCCGTGAAGGAGGCCCTGGGCCCGGAGACGCGGGCCAACCTCGACCGGACGATCGCCAACCTGGCCTCCCTGTCGGACGAGCTCAAGGACGTCGTCGGCCAGAACCAGGGCGGCGTCCGCCGGGCCGTCGACGAGGCGGGCCGAGCGTTCCGCAACCTGAGCCAGAAGGTCGACGACGCGGCGGCCGGGCTGAACGACACCGTCCGCCTCCTCAAGGACATCGCCGCCGAGAACCGGGAGAACGTCAAGCTCGACCTCGAGGGGGTCCGGACGCTTGTCCGGAAGATTGAGGACTCGCTCAAGGTCCTCGACGACGCGCTCGAAAAGATGACGAAGGGCGACGGGTCGATCGGAAAGCTCATCCGCGACCCGGGCCTCTATGACAAGGCGGAACGGGCGGTGGAGAGCGTCGGCGAGGTCTCGCGCTCGGTCGCCTCGCTCCGCGTCCTGTTCGACGCCCGGGCGGAGGACCTGACGAAAAGCGGCCTCGTCCGGCCCTCGTTCTCGCTCGGCCTGGCCTTCACGTCCCGGGCCTTCTTCGAGGCGGGCCTCGTCCGCGACCCCTGGAAGGACGAGTTCGCCTTCTCGCTCCTCGGCGGCTACCGCCTCGGAAGCTTCGCCCCCCGCTTCGGGTTCATCGAGTCCCAGTTCGGGGTCGGCCTCGATTACTACGCCTTCGGGGACGCCTGGATGGTCCGGGCCGAGGGGTTCGACTTCAACCGGTCCGCGCGGCCCCGGTTCCGGCTGTCGACCCGCTTCTCGCCCTGGAAATCGCTGTACTTCGTCCTCGGGGCGGACGAGCTCGCCCTCGCCGCCCGCCGCGAGGTCTTCTTCGGAATGGGAGTGTCGATCCGATGAAAACCAAGACCGTCTTCATCTGCCAGAACTGCGGGACGCAGTCCCCGAAGTGGCTGGGCCGCTGCCCCGGCTGCGGCGAGTGGAACTCGCTCGTCGAGGAGATCGAGGGCGCGGACGGCGCCGCCGCGGGGAGCGATTACTCCTTCCCCACGAGCGAGCCCGTCCTCTACCGCGACATCAAGGAGACGAAGAACCCGCGGCTCGAGGTCAAGATCGACGAGTTCAACAAGGTGATCGGGGGCGGGGTCGTCCTCGGCTCGGTGACCCTCATCGGCGGGGAGCCGGGCATCGGCAAGTCGACTCTCCTCCTCCAGGTCTCGCGAGACTTCGCCCTCGACGGCCAGAAGGTGCTCTACGTCTCGGGCGAGGAGTCGCTCGAGCAGATCAAGCTCCGGGGCGACCGGCTCGGCGTCCGCGACGGCCAGCTCTACCTCCTGGCCGAGACCTCGCTCGAGCGCATCCTCGCCCAGGCCGAGAAGATCATGCCCCGCATCCTCGTCCTGGATTCGGTCCAGACGGTGTTCTCGGGAAATCTCGCCTCCAGCCCGGGGACGATCAGTCAGGTCCGCGAGGTCGCCAACCAGATGTTCCGCTTTTCCAAGCGCAAC
Source organism: Candidatus Aminicenantota bacterium (assembly GCA_003141555.1). Taxonomy (GTDB): domain Bacteria; phylum Acidobacteriota; class Aminicenantia; order Aminicenantales; family UBA4085; genus FEN-413. Next base: position 45,929 of record PLMN01000017.1, on the reverse strand, counting down.
CAGGTCTCGACCTTCCTCATCGGGCACATCACCAAGGAGGGCTCGCTCGCCGGTCCCAAATCGCTCGAGCACATGGTCGATGTCGTCCTTCTCTTCGAGGGCGAGCGCGACCACAGCCACCGCGTCCTGCGGGCGCTCAAGAACCGGTTCGGCCCGGTCTCGGAGCTGGCCATCTTCGAGATGGCCGCTTCCGGCCTGCAAGCCATCGCCAACCCCTCGGCCTTCTTCCTCAAGGAGCGGCCGGCCCACGCGGCCGGGAGCTCGGTCGCGGTGACGATCAAGGGCTCGCGGCCGCTGCTCGTCGAGATCCAGGCGCTCGTCTCCTCGACGCTGTTCTCGTCCAACCCGCGGCGAATGACGGTCGGGCTCGACCACTATCGGACGGCCATGCTCCTGGCCGTCATCGAGAAGAAGCTGGGCTACGGGTTCGCGGGCGACGACATCTACCTCAACGTGGCCGGCGGCCTCGCGATCGACGAGCCGGCGGCGGACCTCGGCGCCGCCCTGGCGGTGGTCTCCTGCCTGAAGAACGTCCCGCTCCCGCAGAGCTTGGCCTCGTTCGGGGAGGTCGGTCTGTCGGGCGAAATCCGATCGGTCGGGCTGGCCCTGGCCCGGGTCAAGGAGGCGGCGGCGCTGGGTTTCACCACGGTCGTTCTCCCCCGGAGCAACGCGGTCGGGCTCGAGCGCGATACGCCGGCCGGGGTGACGCTCCTGGCCGCGGCGAGCCTCAAGCAGGCCATTGACCTGGTCTTCTGAATGTTGTAAAGATAAGTCCCATTTACATTTAGGATAAGATCATAAGGACGGTCTGATGGGCATTCTTATTTTCCGCGTCCTGATTATCGCCTCGGTCGCGACGGCCGGGTACTTTTTCCCGCTGTTCGGCCTGCCCGGTTTTACATCCGCGGGGATCGGCCTGGTTTTGGCGGCGATCATCATGGTCCTCGAAACCCGGATCCGGAAGACCCAGTTCAAGGTGATCTGGGGCTCGACCGTCGGCACGTTCGCCGGCGTCTTCCTCGGCTGGGCCCTGGGCGCGGTCTACCGGACAATCACCGAAGATCCCAAGACCACGCTGTTCATCCGGGCGTTCTTCCTGATCGTCATGCCCTACATCGGCTTCCTCGTCGGCACGCGCAAGTCGGAGTGGCTCGACCCGGCCTACCTCTTTCGCTTCTTCCGGGAGAAGAGCGTCGGGCGGACGTTCAAGATCCTGGACACGAGCGTCATCATCGACGGCCGGATCATCGACCTCTGCGACACGGGCTTCATCGAGGGCACGCTCGTCATCCCCCAGTTCGTCCTGAAAGAGCTCCAGCTCGTGGCCGACTCGGCCGACGGTCTGAAGCGCCAGCGCGGCCGGCGGGGGCTGGACATCCTGAACCATCTCCAGAAATCGTCCCTGGTCTCGGTGACCATCACCGAGATGGACTTTCCCGACATCCACGATGTCGACTCGAAGCTCATCGAGCTCGGCAAGCGCCTCGACGCCAAGATCGTGACCAACGACGTCAACCTGAACAAGATCGCCCGCCTCCAGGGCATCGCCGTGCTCAATATCAACGAGCTGGCCAACGCCTTGAAGCCCGTCGTCCTGCCCGGCGAGGGCATGAAGGTCTTCATTATCAAGGAGGGCAAGGAAAAGGACCAGGGCGTGGCCTATCTCGACGACGGGACCATGGTCGTGGTCGACAATTCGCGCCGCCTCATCGGCCAGAACATCGACATCACGGTCACCTCGGTCCTCCAGACCACCGTGGGCAAGATGATCTTCGGCCGCTACAACGAAGACCGATGAGCAGCGTTACGGCGGTTGTCGTCGCGGCCGGCGAGGGCCGGCGGTTCGGGGCCCCCAAGCAGTTCGCCGCCCTCCGCGGGAGGGCTGTCCTTGACTGGAGCCTCCGGGCCTTCGCTTCCCATCCGCGGGTCACGGGCATCGTCCTCGTCCTGCCGGACGAGGAGCGCGGGGCATCCTACCTCCGGGCCTACCCCGAGATCCGGGCCGCGGTTCAAGGGGGGCCCCGGCGCCAGGATTCCGTGGCCAACGGAGTGCGCATGATCGACGGCGGGCCGGGGGACATCGTCCTCGTCCACGACGGCGCCCGGCCGCTGGTCGACGCCGACCTGATCTCGCGGGTGATCGAGGAGGCCGAGCGCAGCGGTGCGGCGATCCCCGTGATGCCCGTTGACGATACCGTCAAAGAAACCGCCGGCGGCCTCGTCGTCCGGACCCTCGACCGGTCGAGCCTCGTCCGCGTGCAGACGCCCCAAGGCTTCGAGCTCGGCCTGCTCCGGAAGGCCCTGGACGAAGCGGCCGCGGCCGGGTTCGAGGGCACGGACGAAGCCGCCCTCGTCGAGCGCCTGGGCGGGCGGGTCACGATCGTCCCCGGGGACGCGCGTAACATCAAGATCACGGAGCCCGGGGACCTCGCCTGGGCGGAGCTCAGCCTCGATGATAAGATGCGGCCTCGGCTATGACCTCCACCGGCTGGCGCCGGGCCGGCCGCTTTTTCTGGGCGGGATCGAAATCCCGCACCCGGCCGGCCTGCTCGGCCACTCGGACGGCGACGCCCTCATCCACGCCCTGATCGACGCCCTCCTGGGGGCGATGGGCGAGGGCGACATCGGCCAGCTCTTTCCCGACCGCGATCCCCGAACCAAGGACATCCGGAGCACGGAGCTTCTCCGCGATGTCTGCGCCCGTCTGAAGAAAAAACGGCTGGCCGTCCTTCACGCCGACGCGGTGGTCGTCGCCGAACGGCCCAAGCTCGGCCCCTACTTCCCGGCAATGAAGGCCGCGCTCGCCCCCCTTCTCGGTTTGCCGCCAGACGGGTTGGGCCTCAAGGCCAAGACGAACGAAGGCCTGGGCCTCATCGGCCGCGGACGGGCCATCGCCTGCTGGGCGACGGTCCTCGTCGGGCCGAAATCCTGAAGCAGAAATCGCATTGCTCCCTTGGCCGAAATCCGGGGAGCCGCTCGTCGAGGCAAAAAAAAGGGCCGCCGGTCTCTCGGGGAGAGCGGCCGGCGGCCGTCAGAGGAGGGGGTTATGAGGGCGTTTCAATAGATCCCATTCCGGCGCCGTCATCCGGCTCAATGGGCCAGGCTCGTCGGCTCGGCGTTGGCCAGGTAGTTGACGATCATTTCGTAACCGGCTTTCTTGCCCATCTTCACCATGTCGATCGAAGGCCCGGCGATCAGGCTGAAGGCCGCGAGCGACAATAGGATCGATGCCGCCAGGATCATTATTTTATTTCTGAGCTTCATGTTCGTTCTCCCGTCTTGGTTCTTTTTCATTTTTCGCTTTCCATACCATTAGACGACGCCGCCCGCAAAACCTTTGCAAATTTTTGTTCAGGGGCGCTCGGGGCCGGCCAACAGGGTGGCTCGGGGGACGGGGCTCGGGGGGAGAGGGCCGTCGGCACGCCGGCTCGGGGACGCGGGTCCTGTCGCCAGCCAGCCCCTGCGCTGCCCGGAAATATGGCGAGGGGGGAGAGGGCCGTCGGCACGCCGGTTTCCCCGGCGCGGAAACCGGCTCGGGCCTCGTGGCGCGGCCGCCGCCCAAGAGGGCGTCGGTCCATGCCCGCGCCCCACTCGGCACGGCCTCCGGCTCCTCTCCCCCCTCGCCCGTGCGGAACGATTTTGTCGAGGCTAAGGGGAAGAAGGCCAGCCGAAACGAGGGAATCAACGTTCCCGGGCGTCGGATGGCGGGAATCGAAAACCCGTCTGAGGCCGGAGCGGGCATGGTTCGTCCTATGCCCGAAGGGCATAGGGCGAGAGCGGAGGCCGAAGCCGGAGCGGCGGCTCGCGCTGGGAAGCCGCCGCGTGTTTTCGATCCCGCCGTCCGACGCCCGAAGAGCGTAGAAAGCGTAGCTCCCCCCAAGCCGTCCCCCGAGCCGCCGTTGACTTGGGATAGGCGCCGATATATGCTCAGGCCACTTCACCGAAGGAGGCTCCCGGGATGACGAAAAAACATGGTTTCCCAGCGTTTTTCGCCCTGTTCACGTTCGTCCTGCTGATGATCTCGGCCCAGGAGTTCGAGCCGCAGGGACGCCGCGCCTCGCAGCCGACCAAGGCCTACCTCGTCGGCGGCCAGCGCCACGGGGTGAGCTTCTTCCCGCTCGCGAACTATCCCCAGATCAAGCCCAAGGTCCCGGGCCAGATCGATTTCCAGCATTATCATACGTACGATGAATCGGTCTCCATCCTCAATACATGGGCCAAGGATTATCCGAACCTCGTCGACCTCTATTCTGTCGGCAAGAGCTTCGAGGGCCGCGACATCTGGCAGATCACGATCACCAACAAGGCCGCCGGCAAGGACACGGACAAGCCGGCGATGTTCGTCGAGGGCGGCCGCCATTCGGGCGAGGTGACGGCCAGCGAATGCGCCCTCTGGATCGGCTGGTATATCCTGTCGCACTACGGCCAGGATCCGGAGATCACAAAGCTCGTCGACACGAAGACCCTCTACCTCAAGCCCAAGAACAACCCCGACGGCTCCGACCTCTATCTCCTGACGGCCCAGTCCAACCGGAGCACGGTCCGGCCTTATGACGACGACGGCGACGGCCTGCTCGACGAGGACCCGCCCGAAGACCTCGACGGCGACGGTTACATCCTCCAGATGAGGAAGAAGGTCGAGCCGGGCAAGGGGACGATGATCGCCGACCCCGCCGACAAGTCCGGGCGGCTGATGATTCGGGCCACGGACGGCAAGGGAGATTACATCGTCTATTCCGAAGGCATCGACAACGACGGCGACGGTCGGTTCAACGAGGACGGCCTCGGCGGCCTCGACCTGCACCGGAACTATCCCGAGAACTGGCGGCCCATGCCCGGTCTGGACTTTACCGGCCGGGGCTATACCCAGGGGGGCTCGGGCGAGTATCCCCTCTCCGAACCCGAGACGCGGGCCGTCGTGATGTTCCTCCTCGAGCATCCGAACGTGTCCGTCGGCCAGACGATGGACACGTCCGTCCCCATGCTCCTCCATGGCCCTTCGACGAGCCGCATGGACGAGTCCATGTTCCCCGAGGACGCGAAGATCTACAAGTATTTCGACACGGAGGGCAAGAAGATCACGGGCTACGCCCGGGCCGGAGATTCGTATTACGACTACTCCGTCGGCAACCGCGGCGCGCGGGGCGGGGCTCAGGCGCCGGCCGCTCCGGAGCCGGGCGCCGAGCTCCGCGGCTCCCCGATCTTCGGCCACTCCCCCGACTTCGGCTATTTCACCTACGGCTCGATCTGGTACGGCGACGAGCTGTGGAACGGCGGCCAGCTGAAAGACTACGACGGCGACGGCCGCGTCACGCCGCTCGAACAGCTCCGCTATATCGACGAAGAGCTGGGCGGCAAATATTTCACCCCCTGGCACAAGTTCAACCATCCCCAGCTCGGGGAAGTGGAGATCGGCGGGTTCAATCCCAAGTTCTGGAGCCAGAATCCCCCGGCCGAGCTTCTCGAGGAGTGGATCAAGAAAGAGGGCCTGTTCAACCTGCTCCTTTTCAAGTCCCTGCCCCAGGTGAAGATCGCCTCGACCGGGATCGTGCCGGTTGCGAAGGAGCCTGGGACGTTCGAGATCGTGAGCGTCTTCACGAACGAGGGCTTCCTGCCGACCGCGCTGAAGCAGGCCGACCGGGTGAAGATCGTGCGGCCGGATTCGGTCCAGGTCGCCTTGCCGTCCGGACTGGAATTCGTCGGCAGCCGGGCCCGCCAGGAGATCGGCTATCTCCAGCCGAAGCAGCTCAAGGAGGTCCGCTGGAAAGTCAAGGGTTCGATCAAGTCCGACGCCGAAGCCGAGGTGACGATTTCCTCGACCCGCGGCGGCGTCGAAAAGGCGAAATTCAAGCTCGCCCTTCCGAAGTAGCCATGGAACGCGCTTACGTCCCCGACGCGAGCCCCTACGCGACGCTGATCGCGCTGGCCCGGTCGGGGACCCGGGCCGCGCTGGCGACCGTGGTGGCGTCCGCCGGCTCGGCGCCCCAGGTCCCCGGCGCCTCGGCCGTCTTCACGGCCGGGGGGCGGGCGGGCGGGACGGTGGGCGGCGGCATCGGCGAAGCCCGGGTCGAAGCTCTGGCCCGCCGGGCGATCGCCGCGGGTGTTTCGCGGTTGAAAACCCTCGACCTCGGCTACGACCCTTCCGCCGAGAGCGAGGCCATCTGCGGGGGCCGGCTTCGCGTCCTGATCGACGCGTGCCCCGAACGCCATGTCCCCGTCTTTCTTAAAATGATGGAAGACGTTCGCCGCCGGCGGTCGGGCGCGCTCATCACCTGGATCGGGGCGGGGCGGGCGTCCCGGGGTGCGGACGTCCGGCGCTTCTGGCTGCCGGCAGCCGCCGGAGGAGCTCTCCCGGGAGGAGCGCCCCTGTCCGCATTCAGGGATATCATCCGAGCGGCGGCTCGGAGCAGCGATGGTCGCGCCTTCGGCGCTTGCAGCTCCGCCCTGCGGGCCGCGGAGCCGGGCCTGTTCAAAGGCGTGGGCGGGGCGCTCTATGTCGAGCCCCACGCCCCGTCTCCCCGTCTCGTCATCGCCGGCGCGGGCCATATCGGCCGGGCCGTGGCCCATCTCGGCCGCCTCTTGAATTTCGAGATCGTCGTCATCGACGACCGGCCGGAATTGGCCGATGCCGGCCGCTTCCCGGAGGGCTCGCGGATCGTGGTCGCGGACGCGGCCCAGGCTCTGCGGCGGCTGCCGCTCGGCCCGGCCGCTTACGTGGTGATCGTCACCCGGGGCCACCGCGGCGACGAGGGCGCCCTGCGGGCATGCATCCGCCGAAAAGCGGCCTACGTCGGGATGATCGGCAGCGGGCGCAAAGTCGGCCTCCTCCGCGAGCGGTTTCTCCAAAAAGGATGGTGCTCCCCGGCGGAGTGGGGCCGGGTCCGGACCCCCATCGGCCTGCCGATCGGCTCCCGGACGGTGGAGGAGATCGCGGTCAGCATCGCGGCCGAGCTCGTGGCGGTCAGGCGCGGCCGCCGGACCTGAGGCGCCTCGGACCGCCATCCGGACAACGCGGCCCGGATCGAGGCCGCCGACCCGGGCGTGGCAATTGACATCGATGCCCCCGGTGATTATGATAGTCGGGAGTAGCCGCCGAGTCGCCTCCGGACCGCGGACGACGCGTTAGGTTGCGGAGGACGGAAAAAACCCGGAAGATTTTTCCCCCTACGTCGTCTAAATGGTGTGTAAGGAGATTATCATGAAAAAAGCGATTGTTCTTTCCTTGGCCGTTCTTCTCACCGGGATCGCGATCTATGCCGCCGCCAGCCTGACGGGCAACTGGGAGTACTCCATGACCACTCCCCGGGGCGAGCAGAAATCCGACATGGTCTTCACCCAGACCGGCGACAAGCTCGACGTCGTCATGAAGAGAGTCGGCCGGGACGGCCAGATCACCGAGACCAAGGGCACGGGCACGGTGAAGGGCGCCGATGTCGAGTTCTCGATCACCCGCACGGGCCGGGACGGCAATCCGATGACCACGACCTACAAGGGCACGATCGTCGACGACAACACCATCACGGGCAAGGTCACGATGATGCAGAACGAGGTCGACTGGAAGGCCACCCGCAAGAAGTAACGCGACCGCGACTTTTCTGATCTGTTCCTGATGTTGTAATCCCCCTCCGTCCCCGGCCTCCGGGGGCGGAGGGGGATTGCTCTTTTTGGGGAAAATCCCCGTCCCTTATCGAAATCCCCTATTTCTGCTATAATCCTTGGGCTTCGATCCCGTCGCCGCACGCAACGGAGCGTCGGGGACGCCGGTTTTTGCCCTGGAACGCCTCGAATCGGGAAGAATTCCCCGCGGCTTTCGTCTAATTGATGACGGAGGCCGAAGGCCATGATAGCGTATGGAAGATACGTCGCTCGTCGAACAGGCTCAACAAGGGAGCCGCGACGCCTTCGAAGCCCTCATCAAAAGGTATGAACGAAAAGTGTTTCATCTCGCGTACGGTTTCGTCCAGGATCGCGCTGCGGCCGATGACCTCGCCCAAGAGGTCTTCATCAAGGCCTATTTCGCCCTGCCGAAGTTCCATTTCAAATCCGAGTTCGGGACCTGGCTTTACCGGATCGCGGTCAACCACATCAAGGATCACCTGAGGAAGACCGCCCGGAAAAAGGAGGTCTCGCTCGAGGAGATTGCCGACCTGCCGTTCGCCGGACCGGACGAGATCCGAGAACGCGAAGAGCGACAAGACCACGACGAGAGGAAAAAGGTCATTTTCCGCGTCCTGGAGGGCCTGCCCGAAAAATACCGGACGATCCTGACCCTGCGGGACGTCCGTGGGCTTTCATACGAGGAGGTCGCCGCCGTCCTGGCGATTTCCCGCGGCACGGTGGATTCAAGGCTGCACCGCGCGCGCAAGTTGCTCCGGAAAAAGATGGGGCCCTATCTGGGGTCGCAAGGAGGAGCCCATGAATTGTAAGGAAGCTCGCAAGGACATGTTCGGGCCGGGCGACCGGCGGGACGAGGCGGAGCGCCACGCGGCCGGGTGTCCCGACTGCCGCTCGTTCGAGCGCGATTACGCGCCGATCCTGGGGATGTTGAAGGCCGGGGCCGAGCCCGAGCCCCTGCCCTATTTCCAGGAGCGCCTCTGGGCGAAGATCGCGGAGCGGGAACGGGCCGAATCCTGGACGCTCTGGTTGCGCTGGAGCCGGCGGGCGATCCCGGTTTCGCTCGCCCTGATCGCCGTGTTCGTCGGAGCCATCTTCTTCTTCGGCCCCGCGCTCGAGGACGACATGAGCCAGCCCGCGGCGCTCCTCATCAAGAACGCGAATCCCCTGACCGAGACGAACGCCCTGTTCAACGAGGACAAGATCGAGGCCAGGAGCATGATGATCATGTTCGCCGGCGCCGAGCTCGCGTCCTCGCGAAGATACCGACCGTGAACAAATCGAAATGGTGGATCGCCCTGGCCCTGATCCTGGTCTTCGCCGCCGGGGTCACGCTGGGTGTCTTCGGCGGACGCTGGCTCCTGGCCCGCCGCCCGCCGGACCGCCGGTCGGACGCGCCCTCGCAGGAGCGCTGGGCCAGGGAGCTGGGCCTGACGGCCGACCAGCAGGCCAAGATCCGGGACATCTTCAAAAAGCATGATCCGGAAAAAGACGAGCGGCTCAAGGAGCTGCGGACGGATGTGAACAAGCATCTCGGGGAGATGCGCGACGTGTTGCGCAAGGACATCGACGGCGTCCTTACCCCCGAGCAGAGGCAGAAAATGGCGGCGATGATCCAGAAGATGGAGCAGCGCCGGAAAGAGATTCCACCGAGGGATAAGCGAGGCGAGTCCCCGATCAAGGAAAATCCTACAAAGGAGAAGCAAGGTGAAAAAGAAACTGATCATCGGAGTGGTGGTCCTGGCGGTTCTCGTGGGAGCTGGCCTGGGACTTGGCCTTTTTAAAGGCGGCAAGACCAAGGTCAAATACCGGACCGACGTCATCACCAAGGGCGATATCGAGGCCACGGTCGTGACCTCGGGCACCCTCGACGCCGTCACCGTCGTCGATGTGGGCAGCCAGGTATCGGGCAAGATCGCCAAGCTCTACGCCGATTTCAACTCGCCGGTCAAGGCCGGCCAGATCGTGGCCGAGCTTGACCTGGATCTCCTCCAGGCGAAGGTCGACCAGAACCAGTCGAACTACGAGAGCGCCAAGGCCAAGCTTGCCCAGGCCCAAGTTACGCTCGACTCCACCAAGAAAAAAAATGACCGGTCGCTCGATCTCTTCAACCGCAACCTGATTTCGGTGGAAGAGAAGGAGACGGCCGAGGAGAACTACCTGAGCGCCAAGGCCGGTCTCATCACCGCTAAGGCGAGCGTCGACCAGGGCAAATCCCAGCTCGACTCGAGCAAGGTCGATCTGTCCTACGCCATCATCCGCTCTCCGATCGACGGCGTGGTCGTCACCCGGAACGTCAACCTGGGTCAGACAGTGGCGGCGGCCATGACCGCGCCAGTGCTGTTTAAAGTCGCCAGCGACCTGACCAAGATGCAGCTCACCTGCGCCGTGGATGAGGCGGACATCGGCAAGATGAAGGAAGGCCAGAAGGTCCGGTTCACGGTCGACGCTTTCCCCGGGGAAACGTTCGGCGGCGTGGTTTCGCAGGTTCGGTTGGCTTCGACGGTCGTGTCGAACGTCGTCACTTACAGCTGCATGGTAAGCGCCCAGAATCCCGAATTGAAGCTGAAGCCGGGCATGACGGCCACGGTTTCGGTCATTTACGGCGAGGCCAAGGGCGTCCTCAAGATCCCGAACGCAGCCATGCGGTTCACGCCCACGACTCTCGATCCCAAAGAACTGGAAAAGTTCCAGGCGGACATGCGGTCCCGGATGAGCGGCGGCCCCGGAGCGGCCCAGGGCCAGGGCGGACAGCGCCAGGGCGGGCAGCGCCAGGGCGGCGGCCAGCCGGCGGCCGACATCACTCCCGAACAGCTGGCCCGGATGCAGGCGCTGGCCAAGAACCGGGTGCGAACCGGCGGCACGGTGTGGATCATCGACGATCTCGGCAACCTGACCCCGTACATGGCCCGGACCGGCCTGACCGACAACACCTATTCCGAGCTCCGCGGCGGGGAGCTCAAGGAAGGGATGAAAATCATCACGGGTGAAGAGACGCCGGGCGCCAAGACCACCGCGACGCAGCAGGGGATGGGCTTCGGCCAGCCGAACATCATGCGGATGGGCGGCGGACCGGGCCGGTAAGCTTCCGCTCCTTCGAAGATTACGAAAATGGATAAAAATGTCATCCAACTTGAAAACCTGACGAAAACCTATTTCATGGGTGATACGCAGGTCCACGCCCTCCGGGGCGTCACCTACACCATCAAGGAAGGCGATTTCGTGGCCATCATGGGGCCGTCCGGCTCGGGCAAGTCCACGCTGATGAACATCATCGGCTGCCTGGACAAGCCGACGACGGGCCGCTACCTCCTCGACGGCGAGGACGTTTCCAAGTACGACAAGAACCGTTTGGCCGAAACCCGGAACAAGAAGCTCGGGTTCGTCTTCCAGACCTTCAACCTCCTGTCGCGGACGACCGCTCTCGAGAATACCGAGCTCCCGCTCCTCTATTCGAACGTCCACGGTCGGGAGCGGGTCAAGCGGGCCATGGCCTCGCTCGAGAACGTCGGCTTGAAAGGCCGGGAACATCACAAGACCAACCAGCTCTCGGGCGGCGAGCAACAGCGGGTGGCCATCGCCCGGGCGCTGCTCAACAACCCCGCCCTCATCCTGGCCGACGAGCCGACCGGCAACCTCGACAGCAAGACGGGCGACGAGATCATGAACATCTTCCGCCGGCTGAACGAAGAGCAGAAGAAGACGCTCGTCATCATCACCCATGACCCCGACGTCGGGGCCCAGGCCCGGCGCCGGATCTTCATCCGCGACGGCCTGATCGTCCGGGAAGAAAACACCTGAGGAGATCGAAATGAACATTTTCCGAATCTTAAGGGTGTCGTTCCGGGCCCTCGGCCGGAACAAGATGCGCACCTTCCTGACGATGCTCGGCATCATCATCGGAGTCGGGGCGGTCATCGCCATGGTCAGCATCGGCGCCGGAGCCAAGCAGGCGGTCGAGGACCGGTTCAGCTCCATGGGCACGAACCTCCTGTTCGTCAGCCCCGGCAGCAAGAACGCCCAGGGCGTCCGGACCGGCTTCGGCGGCTTCCAGACCCTCAAGGCCGACGATGCCAAGGCGATCAAGGACGAGTGCCCCTCCGTCATGGACGTCTCCCCCAGCGTGAGTTCCCGATCCCAGGTCATCCTGGGGAACAAGAACTGGAACACGAGCGTCCAGGGCACGGGGGCGGGCTATCCCGAAATCCGGAAATGGCCCGTCGAGTTTGGGTCCTATTTCGACGAGTCCCAGGTCAAGGCCGGGGCCAAGGTCTGCGTCCTCGGGAGCGAAGTCCGTAAGAACCTCTTCGACACCGATGATCCGATCGGCAAGGTCATCCGCATCAAGAAGGTTCCTTTCACCGTCATCGGCGTTCTCGTGGCCAAGGGTGAGTCGGCCGGCTTCGGCAGCCGCGACGACCAGATCTGCATCCCCTACACCACCCTCATGATGCGCATTCAGAAGACCGATTACATCTCGTCCATCGACGTCGCGGCCGTTTCGGCCGATACGACGGCCAGGGCGGTGCAGGAGATCACGGACCTCCTCCGCAACCGGCACAAGATCATGCCCGGCTCGGACGACGACTTCCAGGTCCGGAACATGGCCGACATCGCCGAGAGCGCGGCCGACGCAACCAACATCCTGACCCTTCTGCTGGGGAGCATCGCCTCGATCTCCCTGCTCGTCGGCGGGATCGGGATCATNNATGAACATCATGCTCGTCTCGGTGACGGAGCGGATCCGGGAGATCGGCATCCGGATGTCGATCGGGGCCAAGGAGAAAGACATCCTCCTCCAGTTCCTGGTCGAAGCGATCGTTCTGAGCCTGTTCGGCGGGCTTCTGGGCATCGCCCTGGGCGTGGGCGTCTCCAAGCTGCTGAAGTTCATCCCCATCTTCGCCTCGATCACGACCGTCGTCTCGCCGAGCTCCGTCATCCTCGCCTTCCTCTTCTCCGCGTCCGTGGGCGTCTTCTTCGGCTTCTATCCCGCCCGCAAAGCGTCCAAGCTCGATCCGATCGAAGCCCTTCGCTATGAATGATAAAGGAGTCTGATACCATGTCCTTTCGCAGATCGATTTTCCCCATAGCCCTGGCGCTCGCCCTCCTGCTGCCGTCGTTCGGCCAGGATGCGGCCCCGGGGAAAACACTCTCCCTGACGCTGAACGATGCCGTCACCCGGGCCCTCCAGAAGAACCTCGCCCTCCAGGCCGCGGTCGTCTCCCCCGAGCTATCCCAGGCGGCCGTGACGCTGGCCGCGGAGAAATACCTCCCGTCCTTCACGTTTGGCTATTCCGATCAGAACAACAAGAGCGCCTCGTACTCCTGGCTGGATACGACGGGGACGCAGAACCTCACGTTGGCTTCGACCTATTCGGGCCAGGTGAGCGAACAGCTCCCCTCGGGCGGAACCTTTTCGATCTCGGTCAACGGCAGCAAGACCGACACCAACAAGAAGGCCCAGACGATCAACCCCAGCTACCAGGGCCAGCTCTCGTTCAATTTCTCCCAGCCGCTTCTCCAGGGCTTCGGTCCCACGATAGCGAACTACCTCATCATCGTCGCCCGGAACAACCTGGACATCTCCCAGGCCACGTTCCTCAAAACCGTCCAGGACACAGTCTATAACGTGACGACAGCCTATTGGAGCCTCGTCTACGCCATCGAAAACCTAAAAGTCCAGGAGCTGGCCCTCCAGCTGGCCAAGAACCAGCTGGCCCTGAACCAGCGATCCGTCGAGATCGGCACCCTCTCTCCCCTCGACCTCATGAGCGCCGAGGCTGAGGTCGCGACGCGCGAGGCGAACATCATCGCCGCCGACGCCGCGATCAAGAACGCCGAAGACCAGATGAAGATGCTGATCAACCTTTCCGATGACGAGCAGAAGGGGCTGCGCTCGGTCGTCGCCCTCGACAAGCCCTCGGTCGAAGAGCAGAAGGCGGACCTCGACCAGGCTCTGATGCTGGCCATGGAGAAGCGGACCGACCTGAAGATCGCTCAAATCGGCCTCCATCTCAACGATCTCAACCTGACTTATACCAGGAACCAGCTCCTCCCCAACCTCAGCCTCACCGCCAGCTATTATGGTCCCGGCGTCTCCGGGACGCAGATCCTCTATCAGGGCAATCCCCTTGACGGCGTGGTCATCGGCACCGTCCCCGGCACGGGCACACAGGCCCTCAAGGACGCCTTCGGATTCAAATATCCGAACTGGTCGGTCCGGCTGAACCTGAGCGTCCCCCTGAGCAACATCATCTCCCGGGCAGCTTACACTCAGGCTAAGCTCACCATGGACCAAGCCCTCCTGAACCTCAAGAACCAGGAACAGCAGGTGGTCCTCGAGATCCGGAACGCCGTCCGCTCCCTCGACACGACCTATAAGCAGGTCCGGGCTTTCAAGGTCGCCAGCGACCTGGCTGAGAAAAAGCTGGCCGCCGAAGAGGAGCGCCTCCGGGTCGGGTTGAGCACGAACTACCTCGTCCTCCAGTACCAGCGCGACCTGACGACCGCCCGGGTGTCCGAGCTCCAGGCCATCATCAATTACAACCTGGCCCAGGTCTCTCTCGACCGGTCCACGGGCACGATCCTGGAGAAGCGGAAAATCAAGGTCGAAGACGTCCTGAAATGAGCCCGGGGGAAGATCCCCGGCTCTTGCCTTGGCTTGTAATCACGACGGGGGGCGGACATTCCGCCCCCCGTTTTTTTCCCCCCACCCGACTCAAATCATCCGAGGTTTCTCGGAGTTCCCGCCTCCTCGGCCGGGCACGAGCCCGTTTCACATCCCGGGGTGTCGTCGATCTCGATCTGGAAGGTCGTATGCTTGATCTTGAATCCGGACGAGACGACGTCCCGGGCTCTCCGGAGAAGGTCCCCGGCATCTTCGTTCTTCCGGATCTTGAGGTGCGCGCTCAGCGAAACGAATTCCGAGGTGATGGTCCAGACATGGAGATCATGAACTTCCGTGACCCCGTCGAGTTCGGACAGGGCCCGTTGCACGCGGGAGACGTCGAGATGCGGCGGCGCCCCCTCCATGAAGACGTGGAAGGACTCCCGGATCAGCTTGCCTGAGGTCCATAGGATCAAAAGGCAGACGCCCGCGCTGATGATCGGATCCCAGATATAGGATCCGGTCAACGGTATCAGGAGCGCCGCGACGATGACGCCGACGCTCCCCAGGCCGTCGGCGAGAGCGTGGAGAAACGCTCCCCGGACGTTGAGGTTTCGGCGGCCCCGGGAGAGGACGACCGCGACGGCGATGTTCGACATGAGGCCGAGGACGGCCACGACCATCATCAAGCCGCTTTTGACCTCGGGGGGAGCTTTTATCCTTTTGGCCGCCTCGAAGACGATGATCCCGGCAATGATCCAGAGGGCGACGCCGTTGACCAGAGCCGCGAAAATTTCGAAACGGCGCCAGCCGAAGGTCAGGGCCGCGGTCCGCGGGCGGGACGACAGCCAGAACGCGAAATAGCTGAGCCCCAAGGCGGCGGCATCCGTGAACATATGGCCGGCATCCGCCAGGAGGGCCAGGCTGCCGCTGACGATCCCTCCGGCCACCTCGACGAGCAGGAAAAGGAACGTCAGTCCAAAGGAAATCAGGAGCGTCTTCTTGTTTTCCGCCAGGGAATGGGAGAGATGATCATCCTTCATGGCCGGGTTTTCCTCCGAGAGTCAGGCTTCTTCGGCGGCCTCCTCATTTTCCCCGTTGCGCGGCCTCGGTTTCTTCGGGCCGAACCGGTCGTAAAGGGCCGGCAGGACGAGCATCGTCATCAAGGTGGACGTGAACAGTCCGCCCACGACCACGACGGCCAGCGGTTTCTGGATCTCCGATCCAGGTCCGGTCGCGAACAGGAGGGGGACCAGGCTGCAGATCGTAATCGAAGCCGTCATCAGCACGGGGCGGAGGCGGTTCGAGCAGCCCAGGACGATCGCGTCGCCCTGCGGGCGGCCCCCTTCCCGGAGCTGGGTGATGTAGGAGAGGAGGACGATCCCGTTCAGGACCGCGATCCCGAAGAGGGCGATGAAGCCCACGGACGCGGGCACGGAGAGGTAGAGCCCGGCGATCGTCAGGGACAGCACGCCCCCGATGAGGGCGAAGGGCAGGTTCACGAGAACGAGAAGGGCCAGGCGCATCGAGCTGAACGTCAGGAACAGGAGGAAGAGGATGAGCCCGATCGTCGCCGGAAGGATGATCGCCAGCCGGCGCATGGCCCGTTGCTGGTTTGCGAACTGGCCTCCCCAGGTCAGGAAATAGCCCGGGGGCAGCTTCACCTCCCGGCGGATGAGGCGCTGCGCCTCGGCCACGAAGCCGCCCAGGTCGCGGCCGGCGATGTTGCACTCGACGCCGATCCGGCGCTGGCCCGATTCGCGGCTGATCTCGGCCGGGCCCTCGGATTGGGTGATCGCCGCAAGCTCGCTCAGCGGGACCCGCGTCCCCTGAGGCGAGCGGACGAGGATGTCGCCGATGGCCCCGATCGAGCTCCTTCGGTCCTCCGGGAAGCGGACCTGGAGGTCGAAGACCTTCTCCCCTTCGTAGACCTGGGTAACGGATTTCCCGCCCACCGCGGTCTCGACGACATCCTGGACGTCCTCGACGTTGATCCCGTGGCGGGCGATCCGGGCCCGGTCCGCCTGGATGGAGACATACGGCTGGCCGGCGATGCTCTCGACCACGAGGTCTTCAGTCCCCCTGATCCGGGACAGGATCCGGGCGATGTCGTCCGCCCGGGCCTTCAGGGCATCCAGGTCCTCGCCGAAGATCTTGATGATGAGCTGGGCCCGCGTGCCGGCTACGATCTCGTCGATCCGGCAGGCGATGGGCTGGCTGAAGGAGAAGGCCATGCCCGGGAAGGCGTCCATGGCGTCGCGCATCCGGCTGATGAGCATTTCGCGCGTTTCGCCCGCCGGCCATTCGGACCGGGGGCGAAGCATGCCCACATAGCCCGTTTTTTCGACGCCCCGGGCCTCGAGGGCGATGCCGGTCTGTCCCGTGCGCGAGACGATCGTCTGGAGCTCGGGGAACTCCATCAAGCGCTGCTCCACCTTGCGGGCCATCTCCAGGGACTTCGGGAGCGAGATGCCGGGCAGGAACTGGATGTCGAAGTCGAAGGCGCCTTCGTCCATGATCGGCATGAACTCGGTCCCGAGGTGCGGGATGATGGCCAGCGCCCCGGCGAGGAGAAGGGCCGAAGCGGAGAAGAGGGCCGCCTTGTGGCCCAGCCCCCAGCGCAGGACCGGGAGGTAAACCTTGCGCGCCGCGTCGATGACGAAGATCTTCCGCTCCCGGCGGGCCTTGAGGACGAGCAGGCAGAAGGCCGGAATGGCGAAGAGCGACAGGATGAGCGAGGCGAACAGGGCGATCACGTGGGTGAAGGCCAGGGGCAGGAACATCTTGCCCTCGATGCCCTGGAGGGCGAAGATCGGAATGAAGGTCAGGGCGATGATCATCTCGCCGAAGATGCTCGGCTTGCGCACTTCCAGGACGGCCCGGAGGACGGTCGCGAGCTTCCTGTCGGCCGCCCCCGGGGCCCCCAGGTGGCGTTCGACGTTCTCGACCTGGATGATCGTCGCGTCGATGATCATCCCGATGGAGATGGCCAGCCCGCCCAGGGACATGAGGTTCGCCGAGAGCCCGGCCAGGCGCATGGTGATGAATGTGAACAGGGCCGAGAGGGGCAGGGCCAGAATGACGATGAACGCGCCCCGGAAGCTCCGGAGGAACAGGTAGAGGATGAAGACGACGAACAGCGAGCCGATGATGAGGGCCTCGGTCACGGTGTGGACGCTGTCCTGGACGATGTCCGAGCGCTTGTAGAAGGGTTCGATTCGGATCCCGGCCGGGAGAACGCCGCTGGCGTTGATCTCGGCCACGCGGTCCACGACCGCGCCGACAACCTCGCGGCTGTTGGCCCCGCGGAGCATCATGACGAT
The DNA here is from genome assembly GCA_003141555.1 of Candidatus Aminicenantota bacterium. Lineage (GTDB taxonomy): Bacteria > Acidobacteriota > Aminicenantia > Aminicenantales > UBA4085 > FEN-413. The sequence continues at coordinate 28,385 of PLMN01000017.1, read as the reverse complement.
GCCGCCGACCGATTCGACCTTCCCGTCCTTGACCGACGCCCCCTGCCGGACGGCCTGGCCGGCCCGGGCCTCGGCCACGTCCCGCAGATAGACCGGGGTCCCCTTCTCCGAGCGGAGGACGATCGACTCGATGTCGGCCAGCGTCTGGATGAGGCCGATCCCGCGGACGAGGTACTGCTGGCCGTGGGCCTCGAGGATGTTGCCGCCGACGTTGAGGTTGTTCTTCTTGAGCGCTTCGGTGACTTCCGCCAGCGAGAGATCGTATTTGACCAGCCGGTCGGGATCGACGATGACCTGGTACTGCCGGATATAGCCGCCGAAGGAGTTGATGTCGCTGACGCCCGGCAGGGACTTGAGCAGCGGGGCGAGCGTCCAGTCCTGGGCCGTCCGCAGATCGGTCAGGTACCGGACCCGGCCCGCCTCGTCGTCCGGCATTTTCCCTTCGAGCGTATACTGGTAGATCTCGCCCATGGCCGTGGAGACCGGCCCGAGGCTGATCTCCACGCCGGGCGGCACTTTGTCCTTGGCCTCGATCAGGCGCTCCAAGACGAGCTGCCGGGCGAAATAGATGTCGACCCCGTCTTCGAAGACGATCGTGATGACCGACAGGCCGTACTTCGAGACCGAGCGAAGCTGGTCAAGCCGCGGCAGGCCGCGCATCGAGACCTCGAGGGGATATGTGACGAACTTCTCCACTTCGAGGGGCGACATGCCGGGCGCGGCCGACAGGAGCTCGACCTGGATGTTCGTCACGTCGGGGAAAGCGTCGAGCGGGATCTTCAGGAACGAGGTGATGCCGAACCCGATGAGGATCAGGACGCAGATGACGACCAGCAGGCGCTGCCTGAGGGTGAAGGAAACGATCCGCTCGATCATGGCTAATCCTGGCCCAGCGTCTTCTTCAGGAGCTCGGACTTGAGGAAGAAGCTTCCGGCCGCGGCGACGACCTCGCCTTCCTTCAGCCCCCGCTTGATCTCGATGAACTCGCCGAGGGGGGATCCGGTCTCGACGTCGCGGAGGGTGAACGAGCTTTCCGCGGTGCGGACGAAGACGACTTTCTTGTTCAGGAAATCCTGGACGGCCTCCGCCGGGACGAAGAGCGCCTTCTCGCCCGCGGGCGCGCGGATGTCCGCGTCGACATACATCCCCGGCCTCAGGTCGCCGTCGGGATTGGGGAGATCGATCCGGGCCTCGATGGTCCTTGTCTTCTCGTCGAGGATGCTTCCCAGCTGAAAGATGCGGCCGGTGTAGGTCCGGCCCGGGAAGGCCGAGGCCCGGAGGGCGGCTTCGCTCCCCGTCCGGACGGAGGCGATGTCCTTTTCGAAAATGCGGAGGTTCGCCAGGACCGTCGAAAGGTCCGAAATCCGGAATAGATCGAGGCCGGCGTCCATATAGTCGCCGGCGTTGACCAGGCTTTCGGTGATGGTCCCGTCGATGGGAGCCCGGATCGGGAGCAGGGTCATCGCCTGTCCCGACTTTTCGATTCCGGCAAGATCGTCCTCGCCGAGGTCGAGAAGGCGGAGCCGGTTTCTGGAGGATTCGAGGAGGTTCAGGGACGCCCGGCGCTCCGCGTCGTCCAGGCCTTCGCGTTTCGACCGCTCCAGGGTCTGAAGGAGATCCGTCTGGAAGGAGAGGAAGTCCCGGCTATAGAACGATATCAGGAGCTGGCCCGCCTTGACCTTGTCGTTCTGGTAGGCGAAGAGCTTTTCGATCCGTCCCGGCGTCCGGGACGGAAGATGGACCGTGCGCTTCGGATTGAAGGCGATTTCGCCGACGGCCCGGATCGTCTTGGCGATGGGGCGGATCTCCGCCACGCCGGTCCGGATACCCGCCGTCTTCATCGCCTCGGGCTTCAAGGTGATCGAGGACGGCGCGGCCTCCCCGGCCGATTTGGGAGCCGCGGGCTCTTCGGCGGCCTTCGGCTTGCAGGCGCCCGAGCCGAGCCCGATGATCGCCGCGGCCAGGAGGCAGGGGATGTATTTATGAATCGTCATGGGGAGCTCCTTCATGCGGTGACGTCTTCGCCCGCGATTTCCAGGTCGGCGAGGGAGGTGAGATAGAGGTAGAGGGATTTCAGGTGCTCGAGCCTGGCCGAGACATAGGTCCGGTAGAGGTCGAGCACGTCGAAGAACTGGATCTTGGCGATCCGGTACTGGCCGACGCCCAACCTGAGCTCATCTTCGACGTCCTTCAGGAGGGTCTGCTCATAGACCTTGACCTGGGCCTCGGCCGTCTTGACGGACTCGAACGCCCGTCCGATCCGGGACATCAGCCGCAGCTCCTCCCGGCCTTCGGACAGGGCGGCGATCTCGGCCGCGGCTTCGGCCTCCATGATTTCGCCCGCCCGGCGCGTCTTCCACACGGGCAGCGACAGGCCGACATAAAAGCCCCAATCCCCCATCTGTTTGCTCGGAGAATAGAGGCCCAGGGAGAAATCAGGGAGCCCGTTTTTTCGGGCGAGCTCGACGGCCGTGCCGGCCTGCCGCTTCTTCGCGGCCAGGAGCTTGAGCGTCGGGCTCGTCGTCCGGGCCGCGTCCTTCCAGGCGGCGAGCTCCCGGGTCATGGGGACGTACGTCAGGTCCGTGACGAGGGTCGCCGGCTCGTCGGCCCCGCGGCCGAGCTCGAGATTCAGCTCGGCCAAGGCGGCCGCTTCGTTCTTCCTCTCCTCGAGCGCCTGGTTCTGGAGCTTGGCCTTCTCCACCTTGGCCCGGAGGACGTCGCCGTACGCGGCGTCGCCCGTCTCGTACTTGGCGAGGAGGCCGGCGATGAACTCGTCGAGGAGGGCGGACGATTTTTTGAGGGAATCCACCGTGCTTCTGGCAAAAACGGCGGCGAAATAGGCCTTTTTCACCCGGGCGGCGACCACGAGGCGGAGGCGGTCGAGCTGGAGCGAGGCCTGGGCCTCTCCCCCCCGGCCGATCTCGGCCCTCAAGGCCCGCTTGCCGGGGAATTCGAGGTTCTGTTCGAGGCCGACGACGACTTCATGGTCCGACGTCCCGTCCGCCTTTTTCCGGAAAGCGAGGCCGTCCTCGTGAAAGACAAGGGTGGGATCGGCGATCCCCTCCATCTGCATTCTCCGGCCCGTGGACGCGGACACGTCCCTCAGGGCGGTGAGGATGGCGGGATTTTTTTGAAGAGTCAGGCCGACGGCCTGTTCGAGAGTCAGGCTCTCCTGGGCCCGGGCGGGAAGCGCCCCGAGCGCGAGGGCGATCAAGACGATGAGCGCATAGCGTTTCATTTCAAGCCTCCGAGGTGGGACGGGGACGATGGGAAGACGGGGAAGGCTAGGAAACGATCAGATCGGGCGGGTGGAAGATATCTTCGATGAAGCCGGAGAGAAGGCTCTCGCCTGCGGCGAACGGGCTCAGGAACCCGGGAACCCGGCTGCCGAGGGACTCGGCGGCCGCGAAAGGCTCGGAATTGACGAAGGCGGCGTGAAGGGGGCTGCAGATTTCGTGCAGGTCTTCACAGTGCTCCTGGCAGAAATAATCGTGAAAGATGATGACCGAGCCCGAGAGAAGGATCATCGACAGGAGGAAGGCGGCGGGCAAGCCGAGCGTCGCCCCCAGGGCCGCTTCTCCTGGGCGGCGGTTGGCCGACGGGCTTCTCAAATCGTGGCTTTTCAAGGAAATACCGAATCCCGATTCTAGTGGGAACGAGGCCGCTTGTCAATCTCCGGGGCCGCGCTATAATAGCCATCATGCAGATTCGGTGGGGCCGGTATTCGCTCGTCCTGCTCATGCCTTTTTTCATTTCCTTCTGCTCTTCGCCGGCCCGGGGGATCATCGTCTTCTGCGCGGGCGACAGCCTCACGGCCGCCGCCTACCCTCATTTCCTCCAAAGGATGTTCAACCGGGAAGGGATCCGGTGCCGGGTCCTCAATTTCGGCCGGAACGGGTTTTCTTCGGGCGAGTACCGCCGCTTCCTGGAGGAGAGCGGGGAGCGCCTGAAGAAGGAGCGGCCCGACTACATCCTGCTCCAGCTCGGCACGAACGATGTCCGTGTCGACGGCGATCATGCCCCGACCGAGGCCTTCACGGCCAACATGGAAGCCATCCTGGAGATGTTCCGAGCCTTTAGGGACCGGGCCGGGAACCCTTCCCGGGTCCTCCTGGGGACGATCCTCCCGATCCCGGAAAACACGCCGCTCCCCTTTTCTCCCGAATCGGCCCGCCGGGTCGCTGCGGAAATCAACCCGGCGATCCGGGCGCTCGCCGCGGCCCGGGGCCTTCCCCTCGTCGACAACCACGCCCTGTTCGCGGACCGGCGCGGGTTGCTCCCGGGCGTCCATCCGTCCCGGGAGGGCTACCTCCGGATCGCGGAGAACTGGTTCGGCGCCCTGAAGTCCCTCATCAAGAGGTAAGGGGCGGGAAACGGCCCGAATTCCGCCCCCTTTGGCCTCTTTTCTCTTGTATTTTGAACGAGATAGTACTATACTCTCATCCAAAGCAAACGATACTGCGGAACAATCCACCGCGGGGGAGAACACCCATGAACAGAAAGCTCATCCGGCCCAACTTGACGGAATTCAAGGACAAGATCAAGGCGGCCGAGCTTCCAAAGCCTCAGCCTTCTCAAGTTTCCCAGCTTTCTCATCCGCCTCACTCGCCCCAGTCCATGTCGTCTCAGTCCCAGGGCCCCAAGCGGATTCATCCGCCCACGGATACGTTCGCCGAGAACTATTATTACCTGAAGCAGATGGGCAAGAAGACACCGATGGCGGTGGTTTTCAACGACGGTCAGATCATCGAAGGGTACATCGAGTGGTATGACCGCAATTGCATCAAGCTCAACCGGGAGGGCGCGCCCAACCTGCTCGTCTTCAAGAGCGGCATCAAATACATGTACAAGCTCAGCGAAGGGAAGGAAGCCGGAAACGGCGATACCGACGACAGGAAATGAGCCGTCCCCGGATCGGGATCACGCTCGGTGACCCGGGAGGGATCGGTCCCGAGGTCGTCGCCAAAGCCTTCGCCTCCGCCGCGCATCTCCCCGATGCCGACTACGTTCTCTTCGCCGACGAAGAGGACTTTCGAAAGGAAGCTTCGCGCCTCGGATTGACGCCCGGCTCGCGGGCGCTGTCGTTCCGCGCTCCGGGGGAAGTCCGGCCGTCCGGCCGGCGCGGGGCTCCCGATAAGGACAACGGCTCGGCGTCCTTCCGCGCCTTTGAGGCGGCCGTCGCGGACGCGCGGGCGGGAAAGATCCGGGCGATCGTGACCGGGCCCGTTTCCAAGAAATCCTGGGGGCTGGCCGGCGTGCCGTGGCGCGGCCATACCGAATACCTGGCCGCCGCCTATCCCGACGCGATCATGACCTTCTGGTCCGAGGCGCTGACCGTCGCCCTCCTCAGCCACCATCTCCCCCTCCGCGAAGCCTTGGCCCGCGTCACGAAGGCCGTCCTGCTGCGCTTCCTGACGTCGCTCGGGGATGGACTGGCGGCCGTATCGTCCGTCCGGTACGAGTTCCTCGTGGCCGGCCTGAACCCGCACGCCGGCGAAGACGGGCTCCTGGGCCGCGAGGAGTTGGACGAGATCGGGCCGGCGATTCGCGAAGCCCGGGAAGCGGGATTGCCCGTCTCCGGTCCCTTCCCGCCGGATGTGGTATTCCGAAGCGCCCTGGGGCACCCGGAGAGGATCGTGGTCGCCCTCTATCACGACCAGGGACTGATCCCGTTCAAGTTCGCCGCCTTCGAAACCGGGGTCAACGTCACCCTCGGGCTGCCGTTCGTCCGCACGTCGCCGGACCACGGCACGGCCTTCGACATTGCGGGGAAAAACCGGGCCGATCCCCGGAGCATGATCGAGGCGATCCGGCTGGCGGGACGGCTAGCGCTTCGCCCGCTTTAGCGTGGCCCGCAGCTCGCGGTTCAGGTCCCTTTCCTTGATGGCCTCTTTCTTCTGGTAGGCCTTCTTGCCCTTGGCCAGCCCGAGCTCGAGCTTGATCCGCCCCTTTTCGTTCGCGACGACCTTGAGAGGAACGAGGGTCAATCCCTTTTCCTGGATCTTGCCCGTCAAGCGCTTGATCTCGCGGCCGTGAAGAAGAAGCTTCTTCGGCCGAAGCGGGTCGTGGTTGAAGCGGTTGGCGGGCTCGTAGGGACTGATGTGGGCCCCGACGAGGAACACCTCGCCGTTGCGGATTTCGGCGAAGCTCTCCTTGAGGCTGATCCGGCCTTCCTTGACGGACTTCACTTCGCTGCCCACGAGGACGATGCCGGCCTCGAACGTCTCGAGGATGTCGTAGTGGAAGTGGGCGGCCTTGTTGACGGCGATCGAACGCGTCGCGCCGGTCTTAGGCATGGCCCGTCTCCACGCGGATGAGGGTGATGTGGCGCTTCGTCATCTTCTCGACCGAATAGCGCGCCCCCTTGTAGGCCATCGCGTCCTTTTCGCGGGGGATCCGCCCGAACTCGTAGAGGAAGAAGCCGGCGAGCGTCGTGTAGTCCCCGCTTTCGGGAATGCCCAGGGGGAGCCGCTCGTTCAAGGCTTTGATCCCGGTCGCCCCCTTGATGAGATAGGCCCCCTCCCCCGCCGGGCTCAGCCATTCCTCTTCCGTGGCATCGTACTCGTCCCGGATGTCGCCCACAATCTCCTCGATGATGTCTTCGAGGGTTACCAAGCCCTCCATGTTCCCGAACTCGTCGACGACGAAGGCCATGTGGACGGCGTGTTCCTGGAGCTGAAGCAGGGCCTTTTCGACCGAAACGGACTCGGGGATGAAAAAGGGCTTGCGCAGGATCGCCGCCAGATCGAGCGGCTTGCGGGCCGTGAGAGAAGGGATGATGTCCTTGGTGTGGATGAGGCCCTCGATGTTGTCCAGGCGCCCGCGGAAGACGGGAAAGCGGGAGAACTCCTCGCACCGGATCGTGTCCAGGATCTGCTCTTCCGGGGCGGTGATTTCGATGGCCTTGATCCGGGGGCGCGGGGTCATGATCTCTTTCACCGGGCGGGAGGCGAGGTCCATGATCTCGGTGATCATCTTCTTTCGGAAGGCCGACATCCCGGCGATCCCCGTCGTTAGCAGGACTTTGGTCTCGTCCTCGGTGATTCCGCGCGGCCCGCCTCGTCCGTTCCGGGCGGCGGAGGGGAACAGCAGGTTCGAGAGGAAGGTGAACGCCTTGACGAAGGGGAAGAACAGGATCATGAACGCCCGGATCGGGGCGGCGAAGAGGAAGGAGAGCTTCAGCGGGTTGTAGGCGGCGTAGATCTTGGGATTGATCTCGGCGAAAAACAGGAGGAGGAGGGTCGTGGCGGCCGTGGCCAAGACGACCGCCGTGTTCCGGTCAGGCACGAGGCCGGCGGCGAGCGATGTCGCCAGCGAGGCCGCGGCGACGCTGACCAGCGTGTTGCCGATGAGGATCGTGGCCAGGAAATCGTCGATCCGGACCAGGATTTTTTTGACGGCCCCGGCCCGCTTCGAGCCCTTCTTCTGGAGATCGTCCAACGTGTAAGGGCTCGAGGAGATAAATGCGGTCTCAGAGGCCGAGAAAAAGGCGGCTAAGAGGACAAAGAGCAAGAAAAGCAGGATCGAAGCGATCGGCATGCGTGCGGGGTCAGATGTCCAGGCTGGCTTTGACGTCTTTGAAGCAGCTCGAGAGCGTGGCGATGATCTTTCTCTCGATCTGGGGGATGGGCATGGACGAGGCCACTGAGATCTCGGCCACGATCAGCTCCTTAGCCTTTTCCATCATCTTCTTTTCGCGGAACGAGAGAGGCTTGATCAGGCTGAGATAGTACAGGCTCTTGAGGACGGCGACCATGTCGAGGATCGTGCCCGACCGCATCAGGTTCACGTGTTCCTTATAGCGGCCCTTCCAGTTCATCGTGACCTCGATCTCGCCGTTCTTCATGAAGTCGAAGATCTCCTTGACGGCCCGCTCGGAGATGAGCTTGCGGATGCCGATCTCCTCGGCGGACGCGGAGGGGACGAGAACGAGGGTGTTGTTGGCCAGGATGCGGAGGTGGAGAATTCGGAACCGCTCTCCGTCGTAGCCCTCTTCTTGGATGTTCTCGATGACGCCTAGGCCTTGATTGGGATATATGACCCTATCACCAATCTTGAATGTGATCATGAAAGACTATTGTAGGCTTTTCCCCCTGAATAGTCAAACATTTACGGGAGATAAGGGGAGGGGCCGCGAGGGCCGCCTCGGCCGCCCGGCCGGGCGCCGAGGATCAGAAAGAAACCCCGCGCCAGCGGAGATCGATCCCGTTTTCCCCGCCCTAACGGGCCAGGGCGTTGAGGCGGAGGTTGTTGGAAACGACGTAGGAGAGGAGCATGTTCGAGGCCATGGAAACGACCCAAGCCAGCGGCTTGCTCTTCTTGAAGAGCGAGTTCAGGGCCACATAGGAGAGGGCCGTGACGCCGATCTTGGCCGCGGCGAAGGCGATCGGGCTCTTGGTGAAGGGCTTCATCAGGGGGTTGCCTTCGGTCAGGCCGGGGTGCTTGAGGCACGCCTTGGTGGAGAAATAGTCGGCGACGTTCAGGGCGACCATGGCTCCGAGGTTGACTTTGAACAGAACGTCGCCCGCGGAGACGGCCCGGTATTCGCGGATGAGATACCGTCGGCCATACTCCAGGGAAGAGAGGTCGGGATCGAGCTTGAGGTTGGAATAGCTGTAAGCCGCGGTCTCTGTCCGGGGGACGAGGTCGAGGCCGGCGAGAGGCGATTTGGGAGCGGGGGCTAATTCGGTGGAAATAAGGAAGGGCTCGGGATTGGGAGCCGGGTTAGAGGAAGAAGCCAGGAGATTCATGGCGGCCACCAAGGAAACGGCGGAATGGGGAAGGATGGCCGGGTCGGGGACCGATGATCCGCTTCTTCCCTCGGCGAAGGCGAGCATCGAGCTCATGAATACGGCCAAGGCCAGGATGGCGATTGCTTTTTTGTTCATTTTATTCTCTCAACATAAGCATTTCGCCCATATATAAAGCAAGTATAGTGCCATTTAGTACAATTTTTCGTATTATATTGATAATAAACATTATATAGTAATTATAAGACCGCTTAATCTAATATTAAAACTGTTCAATTACGATACATATATTTACAAAAATATTTATAACACAAACAATATAATATATTTATCATAATTTTTAGGTGAATGTTCAATAGTCATACACATATCGCATATTGAACCTGGAGATTGAAGCGCCTGAGATGGGCGGCAAAGGTGCCGGTCCGAAATCCGGCTTGACTTATAACTCGAGGTTTATTAACATACTGCCCTCAAAGGTAAGACCAAGATGAAGCCTACATTCAGCCCCAACAACAGAAAAAGAAAGAAAGACCATGGATTTTTGGTCCGCATGAGCACGAAGGGCGGCCAAAAGGTCATCAAGAGACGGCGTCAGAAAGGCAGGAAGCGCCTCTCCGTTTAATGCTTGAAAGGTATGGCTCTTGCGAGAGGATCCGCAAGAAAAAAGAATTCAGTGAGCTCTATAAGCGAGGCCGTTGCGCCCGAGGGAAATATTTCAACCTGATTTATCTTCCCAACAACCTCGGCTATTCCCGGATGGCCGTCGTCGCCAGCAAGAAAGTCGGGAACGCCGTTCACCGCAACAAGATCCGGCGCAGGGTCCGCGAGCTCTTCAGAAGGAACAAGGATTTGCTCAAGTATTCTTTGGATATATTGCTGATCGCCAGGAGAGAGATCCGGTTCACGACGTGGCCCGTCCTGCGCGACGAGTACATCGCGGCCGTGCAGGCGGTCGGCGGGAATGAATAAACCGCTCATGAAGCGTGCAGCCCTCGCGGCGATTCGACTCTACAAGATCATCCTCTCCCCGTTTATCGGGAATCACTGCCGATATTATCCCACCTGCTCGGATTACATGGCCGAGGCGATCCGCAAGCACGGCCTGGCAAAAGGCCTCTGGCTGGGATTGAAGAGACTGGGGCGGTGCCATCCGTTTCACGCGGGAGGGCTCGATCCCGTTCCCTAAGAGGTCAGAGCATGGAAAAAAGACTGCTGACGGCGATCGTCCTTTCGTTCCTGTTGTTATTCGCATACCAGGCGATCTTCGTGAAAAAGGCACCGGCGCCGATCAACCCCGTCGAGCAGGCTGCGGTCCAGCCCCAGCCATCGACGGCGGCCGCGCCCGCCCCGGAGAACAAGCCCGTTTCGCCCCCTCCCCAGGCTGCCGGTGCCAAGCCTCAGGCTCAGCCCTCGAATATCCCCCCGATCGGCTCCGAGCGCGAAGAGGCCCTAACGGTTACGACGACACTCTACCAGTCCGTCTGGAGCAATAAGGGCGGCGTCCTCACGAGCTGGAAGCTGAAGAAGCACCTGGAAGAAAATAAATCCGACCTCGAGCTCGTCCCGGTGGCGGCGAAGGACGCCCTTGTCTTCCCTTTCGCTCTCTACGATGACAACCCCGAGGCGGTCAAGGCCGGGCTCGCGGGGATCGCCGCCAACGCGGCGAACGCGGCCTATTATAAAGTTTCCGGGGCGTCCTGCACTCTCAAGGACGGGGAAAAGGCCGAGCTCCGCTTTACCTTTGCCGACGGGAAAGATCTCGAGATCGAAAAGGTCTTCACTTTCTACGGCGGTCGGTATGATTTCGACATCGCCGTCCATGTCCGGAAGAAGGGGCAGCCGGTCCCGGCCCGCGTCTTATGGGGCCCGGGGATCCGGAACCCCTCCCAGAAGGAGATCAGCCAGAGCCTCGCCAGCGGCGGCGGCGGGGTCACGGTCCTCGCCGCGAACAACATCTACCGCATGGACGAGCGGCGATACAAGCCCGAGCAGAGCACGTTTAACTTCGTGAATTGGGCCGCTTACGACGACAACTATTTCGCGGCCCTCTTCCTGCCGTCCGCGGCCACCGGGTCGGCCGTGTTCCTGAAAGTAGATACGGCGAGCAAGCCGTCCGCGTTCTTGCTGGCCGCGACCGACCCGGCGCGCGTCTTCCTCGGCCCGAAGGAATTCGGGACGCTGGCCGATCTGGGCCACGACGCCAAGAAGCTCGTCCGGTTCGGGTTCCTGGGCTTCATCGCCGAATTCCTGTTCTATGCCATCCGCTTCATCCACGGCTTCGTCCCCAACTGGGGTTTCGCCATCATCGTCCTGACCTTCTTCATCAAGATCCTGTTCTTCCCCCTGACCTACAGCAGCACCAAGTCCATGGCCAAGATGGCCGAGCTCCAGCCGAAAGTTAAAGCGCTGCGGGCCAAGTACAAGAAGTCCAAGACCGATATCGCCCAGCGCCGCGAGATGAACGAGGAGATGATGAAGCTCTACAAGGAGCACGGCGTCAACCCCGCCGGCGGTTGCCTGCCGATGCTCATTCAGATCCCGATTTTCATCGGGTTCTTCAATCTCCTCCGGAACGCGATCGAGCTGCGCCATAGCCCCTGGATATTCTGGATCAAGGACCTCTCGGTCAAGGACCCGACCTACATCCTGCCGCTCCTCATGGGCGGGACGCAGTTCATCTCCCAGAAAATGACCCCCTCGGCTGCGGATCCCTCGCAGGCCAAGATGATGCTCATCATGCCCGTGGTCATGACGATATTTTTCCTCCAGTTCCAGAGCGGCCTGGTCCTCTACTGGCTGACGTCCAACGTCCTCCAGATCGGGCAGCAATACATCATGAACCGCATGATGAAAGCCAAGAAGGTTGAATCCCATGGAAAACGAAGAAAAAACTGAAACCGCCGAAGAACCGCTTCCTGAATTCAAGGGCAAGAACCTCGACGAGGCCATCGGCCACGCCGAGCATAAGCTGAAGATCCTGCGCTCGGAGCTCAACTACGAGATCGTCACCGAGAAGACCAAGCTCTTTGGGATCAGCAAGGAGATCGTCATCCATGCTTGGCCCAAATCCGCGGCGGGGGATGACAAGATCGCGGCTTTCCTCGAAAAGCTCCAGGCGGTGTTCCCCCTCGAGCTGACGTATGAGATCAAGCGGAAGAACGACTTCGTCTTTGTCATCTTCAGCGGCGAGGACAAACAGCTTCTCCTGTGGAAGGACGGAGCTTTGCTTCTGGCCCTTCAGCATATCCTCAACAAAATCTCCGACCAGAAGGTCCAGGTGGACTGCGAATTCTTCAGGAAGAGGAAGGAAAAAAATCTCCGCGACTACGCCCAGAAGGTGGCCCGCCAGGTCCAAGAGTCGGGCCGCAACGAGATCCTCGACCTGATGAACCCTTACGAGCGGCGTCTCGTCCATATCGCCGTGAACCAGGTCCCGGGCATCACCAGCGAAAGCCTGGGCGATGGGTTCCTGAAGAGGGTGAAGATCTTCCCTCTGGCCAAGCAGGGACGCTAGCCGATCCCGTTCATCGTCGCTAAGAGCGGCCCTCCCCGCCTCTCCTGCCGGGGCTCAAAATTGACGGATTCCCGCCGGTCCGGTAGAATCTGCATAGGATGTTAGATCTCTCTCCGGACGATACCATCATCGCCATCTCGACCCCCCCGGGGCGCGGAGGGCTGGGCGTCGTCCGCCTCAGCGGGGACCGCGCCCTGGAAATCGCCCTGAATTTCTTCCGGCCGAAGAAATCCGGGACCGCGATTCCTCCGGGGAAGGCCGTTCTGGGAAACCTGGTCGATCCCGAATCGAAGCGCCCGTTCGACGAAGCCTACCTCCTTGATTTCCCCGCGCCGCATACCTATACGCGCCAGCGCGTCGTCGAAATCAGCGCCCACGGCAGCCCCGCCGTTCTCGAGGAAGTCCTCCGCCTCGGGACGCGCTTCGGGGCGCGCTTGGCGAGCCCCGGCGAATTCACCCTGCGGGCCTATCTCGGGGGCCGGATCGACATCCTCCAAGCCGAGGCCGTTGACGATCTCATCCGGGCCTCCGGATCTCGCGCGGCCCGGTTGGCGTTCGGGCAGCTCGACGGAGGCCTTTCGTCGCGGATGGCCGGGCTCAAGGACAGGGTCATGGACATCCTGGCCCACACCGAAGCCGCGATCGAATTTCCCGAGGAACATCTCCCCGTCTCGGGTCGGGAGATTTCTTTTCTGTTGAAAGCCCTGGCTTCCGAGCTGGTGAAGCTCATTTCGAGCTATGATGCCGGCCGTTCGTTTCTCGAAGGAGTGTCGCTGGCAATCGCCGGCCGGACGAATGTCGGGAAATCAACGCTGTTTAACGCCCTTTTAGAGCACGAGAGGGCAATCGTGACCCCGTTTCCGGGAACTACGCGGGATTTTCTTAGGGAAAAGATCAGGATCAGAGATATCGATTTCAACCTGATCGACATGGCCGGCCTCCGAAAACCGGAGACCTCCGCCGAAAAAGAAGGCATCCGCCGCAGCCGCGATATCGCGGCCAAGGCGGACGGCGTCCTCATCCTGTTGGATGCTTCGAGGCGGGAATCCGCCGAGGATATCGCCCTCATCGAGGAATTCAGGGAGAGGAAGGCCATCCTTGTCTTCAACAAGGCCGATCTCATCCCCAAAATGGACGCCGGCAAGCTCTCCGGGCGGTTTGGGCCACGCCCCAGCCTGGCCATATCGGCCCTCAAGGGGACCAACCTTGGAAAGCTGAAAAGCCTGATATACAGGACGTTCGCGCCCAGGATCAACGAGAACGAGGACGTTATTTTCCACATGAGACAGAAACTCGCCTTGGAGGAGATCCTAGCGTCCGTCCGGGCGGCGGAGCGCCTGCTGGCCCAAGGCCACCCTGAGGAGATGCTGGCCGAAGAAATTCGGACGATCCTCCCCATCCTGGGCAGGCTCGTCGGCGAGATCAGGGCGGACGATGTCCTGAACGACATTTTCAGCCGCTTCTGCGTGGGGAAATGAGATGAAATCCGCGGCGGCGGGCGTCTATGACGTTGTGGTCGTCGGGGCCGGCCACGCCGGTTGCGAGGCGGCTTGGGCGGCGTGCGGGATGGGGCTCCGCACGTGCCTGATCACGATCCACTTGGAGACCATCGCTCAGATGTCTTGCAATCCCGCGATCGGCGGCCTGGCCAAAGGCCATCTCGTGCGCGAAATCGACGCCCTGGGCGGGCTCATGGGGACTATGGCCGACGAGACGGGCATCCAGTTCCGCCTCCTCAACCGGAGCCGCGGGAGCGCCGTCCAGGCGCCGAGGGCTCAATGCGACAAGGCTCAATACCGCTTGGCCATGAAGAAGAAGCTCGAGGACGTGCCCGGGCTCACGGTCTTTCAGGGGATCGTGGCCGAGATCCTCGTTGAGAAGGGCCGGGTCGAGGGAGTAGCCACCCTGGACGGCACCTGTCTTCTCGGCAAGGCTGTGATCGTGACGCCGGGCACGTTCCTGAACGGGCTCGTCCACATCGGCCTTCGGAGCTACCCAGCCGGCAGGGCCAACGAGCCGGCTTCCCGGGAGCTCGGCGAAAGCCTGAAACGGATGGGTCTTCTCGCTTCGCGCCTGAAAACGGGGACCCCGATGCGGCTCGATGCGCATACGATCGACTGGACGCGGTTTGAACCGCAGCCCGGTGACGATATCCCGGTCCCCTTCTCCTACCGGACGAAGCGGCGTCTCGAGAACAAGGTCACCTGTTTCACCGGATACACCAATGCGGCGACCCATGCCCTCATCCGGGCGAATCTCGACAAGTCCCCCCTGTTCCAGGGGAAAATCAAGGGGACGGGGCCGCGCTATTGCCCCTCGATCGAAGACAAGGTCGTGAAGTTCCCGCATCACCTCCGGCACCAGTTTTTCCTGGAACCCGAAGGGCTGGAAACCTCGGAAATCTACGTCAACGGCATGTCCTCGAGCCTGCCGTTCAAAACGCAAATCGAAATCCTCGGCACCATCCCCGGACTGGACAAGGCCAAGATCCTGAGGCCGGCATATGCCATCGAATATGATGCGGCCGATCCGACATCCCTCTTCCCCACCCTGGAGACAAAATCCGTCCCGAATCTCTATCTGGCTGGCCAGATCAACGGGACTTCGGGATATGAGGAGGCCGCCGCCCAAGGGCTGATGGCCGGGATCAACGCCTCCCTGAAGATTAAAAAAAGGCCGCCCTTCGTCCTTCGCCGCGACGAAGCCTATATCGGCGTCCTAATCGACGACCTCGTTTCCAAAGGCGTCGAGGAGCCCTACCGCCTGTTCACCTCTCGGGCCGAATATCGGCTGAAGCTCCGGATCGACAATGCGGATCGGCGCCTGATGGGATATGGGCGTGAGCTCGGCTTGATCTCGGACGCGGAATACTCCGACTTCGAAGAAAAACGGAAGCGGACGGATTCCGTTTTCCTTTGCATGGAGAAGACGAAAATCGCAATCGGAGACGCGGAAAAGATTCCGGTCAGGGACTACCTAAAAAAACCTGATATCCATTTCGTCGATGTGCTAAAATACCTCCAGATTCCTGCGGACCTGACCGATGAAGAGGTTAGGTTTATCGAGGCCGAGGTCAAATACGAAGGGTATTTGAGGAAGCAGGACAAGGAAATCGCCAAGGTCTTGAAGATCGACGGCCTCAGGATTCCGGACAAGATGGATTTCGGCGAGATCCACGGCTTGACCCGCGAAGCGGTCGAGAAAATGGACAAGAACCGGCCCCGAACGATCGGGGACATCAAAAAAATGCCGGGGCTCACGCCGTCGGACGTATTCAGCGTCTATGTCCATTTGAGCGCCCGGAAAAAGAAGCCCTTCGGCGGGGGCCGGAATGTTCCACGTGGAACACAGGACGATGCCGAATAAAATCATCGCGGTCGCGAACCAGAAAGGCGGGGTTGGGAAAACCACCACCGCCATCAACCTTGGCGCTTCCCTGGCCCTGAAGAAAATGAGAGTCCTCCTGATCGATTTCGACCCCCAGGGCATGGCTACCGCCGGCCTTGGCCATCCCAAGGAAGCCGGCCATGGAATCTACCAGGCCCTGATGAACGGCTCGGACATCATGGATTCCGTCCGGGGCACCGAGCTCGACAATTTCTACCTGTGCCCCAGTTCCCCCGAGCTGGCCGGAATCGAAGCCGAGCTCTTCAACCAGGAAAACAGGGAAAAGAGGCTGCGGAATGTCCTGGAGAAGATTCGCTCGAAGTTCAATTTCATCCTCATCGATTGCCCGCCTTCCCTGGGCTTCCTGACCATCAATGCCCTCTCGGCAGCCGATTCCATCTTGATCCCGGTTCAGACCGAGTTTTTCTGCATGGAGGGAATCCCCGACCTGTTTCACACGTTGAATGAAGTGCGGACCTATTTCAATCCGACCCTCATGATCGAGGGAATCGTCCTGACGATGTACGACGAACGGACAAACCTTTCCCGCCAGGTCGCGGAGGAAGTCCGAAAATCGCTCAAGACCGTGGTCTACAAAGAGATCGTCCCCAGGAGTGTCCGTCTGGCTGAAGCGCCGAGCTTCGGCAAGCCGGTGGTTATCTACGATCCCAAGTCCAGGGGAGCGGAAGCCTATCTCAATCTGGCTCAGGAGATTTTGGAAAAATGAAAAAAGCGCTCGGCAAGGGAATAGGAGCGTTTATCCCGGAGGAATATGGAATCCTCAAGGGCGAGACGTATTCCGAGCTCGAAGTGGACAAAATCAAGCCGAACCCGCTCCAGCCGCGGGCGAAATTCGACGAGACCGCGATCGACGAGCTGGCCCAGTCGATCCGTGAAACGGGTATCCTCCAGCCCATTGTCGTCGTTCCCGAAGACGGCCACTACAAGATCCTCATCGGGGAACGTCGCTGGCGGGCGGCCCGCAAGGCGGGACTCAAGAAGATCCCCGCGCTCATCCGGAACATACCCAAGGAACACCAACTCGAAGCTTCGCTCATTGAGAATCTGCAACGCGAAGAATTGAATCCGATCGAGATTTCGCAGGGCTACAAGAGGCTGATCGACGAGCTGGGATACACTCAGGAGGAGGTGGCCGGCAAGGTCGGGAAGGACCGGGCTTCGGTTGCAAATTACCTCCGCCTTCTTAAGCTTCCCCTGGAGATCCAGGATTGCGTCCGCGAGGGGAAGATTTCCATGGGCCATGCCAAGGTCCTTCTTGCCGTAGAGGATTCGAGCCTCCTCGTCGCCCTCGCCCGGAAGGTCATGGCCAAGGGGCTGTCGGTCCGCGATCTCGAAGATCAGCTGGCCGACGGAAAGAAAGAACCCCCGGCGCCGAAAAAGAGAAAATCCGATCCCAACCTCGAGGCCGTCCAAGAGGATTTTCTCCAGGCTCTGGGGACCAAGGTGACTATCGAAGGATCCCCCGTGAAAGGGGTCATCAAAATATTTTATTTTTCCCTGGACGAGCTCAATCGCCTTTACGGACTCATTAAAGGAGGCCGCTCATGAAGGAGAAGAAAATGGATGAACACAAGATCACCGGATATTTCGACGACGGG
The DNA here is from genome assembly GCA_003141555.1 of Candidatus Aminicenantota bacterium. Taxonomy (GTDB): domain Bacteria; phylum Acidobacteriota; class Aminicenantia; order Aminicenantales; family UBA4085; genus FEN-413. The sequence goes on along the minus strand of PLMN01000017.1, from coordinate 11,112 downwards.
AGCGAGTTCGACGGTACGTTGAAGTTCCGCGGTTCATTCCGGATCGACGGGTTCTTCAAGGGCCGGATCGAATCCGAGTCCATGCTGACCATCGGAGACAAGGGCAAGGTCGAGGCCGACGTCATCGTGAACCACGTCATCATCAACGGCGAGTTCCGGGGCTCGATCAAGGCGGCCGAGAGGGTCGAGATCAACAACCTCGGCCGCGTCTTCGGCACGGTCATAACGCCCACGCTCATCGTCGAAGAAGGCGCTTATCTTGAGGCCCACTGCCAGACGAGCGATACACAGATCGTCCCGCCGACCGTGCCCGTACCGAAAGCCTGAGGAAGGGGGAGGGGCGCGTGGACTACGCCGTCGGGATCATCCCGGCCCGCTACGGATCGACTCGCTTTCCGGGGAAACCGCTGGCCTCGATCCTCGGGAAGCCCATGATTCGCTGGGTCTACGAAGGCGCCCGCCGCTCGAAGCGGTTGTCGCGCATCATCATCGCCACGGACGACGCCCGCATCTTCGACACGGCCCGGGAGTTCGGGGCGGACGTGGTGATGACATCCCCCGACCACGCTTCGGGCACGGACCGCGCCGCGGAGGTCGCGGCCCGGCTCGACGCTTCGGTGATCGTCAACATCCAGGGCGACGAGCCCCTGCTCGATGGGACAATGCTCGACGGCCTGGTCGCGGCCTTCGATGATCCGGAGCTGCCGATGGGGAGCCTGATGGCCAAGGTGCCCGACGTCGGGCTCATCGGCGATGAAAACATCGTCAAGGTCGTGGTCGACGGCCGGGGCAATGCCTTGATGTTCTCCCGCTCGCCGCTCCCGTGCGGGGCTTCGGATTTCTTCTATCAGCATATCGGCATCTACGCCTACCGGAAGGATTTCCTCCTCGCCCTCAAGCGGCTTCCGCCGTCGCGGCTGGAGAAGATCGAGCGTCTCGAGCAGCTCCGCGCCCTCGAAAACGGATTCAGGATCCGGATGATCGAAATCCCGCGGCCCACCTTGAGTGTGGACACGCCCCGGGATATAATCCCGGTCGAAGAATTTTTGAAGGCGAGGTCCCATGAGTAAATATATCTTCGTGACGGGAGGTGTCTTGTCGGGGCTCGGCAAAGGAATCGCTGCTGCGTCCATCGGCCGCCTCCTGGAAAGTCACGGATTCAAGATCACTCTCCAGAAGTTCGATCCCTACCTCAACGTGGATCCGGGAACGATGAATCCCTATCAGCACGGCGAGGTCTACGTGACCGACGACGGCGCCGAAACGGACCTGGATCTTGGCCATTATGAGCGATTTACGTCCGCCCGGATGACGAAGTACCATAACTGGACGGCGGGCAAGATCTACGACATGATTATCCGCAAGGAGAGAAGGGGAGAGTACCTCGGGAAGACCGTGCAGGTCATCCCCCAAGTCACCGACGAGATCAAGAATGCCTTCCGCGCCGTCTCGAGCGACAACGATGTCGTCATCTGCGAGATCGGGGGGACGGTCGGCGACATCGAGAGCCTGCCGTTCCTTGAAGCGACGCGCCAGATGCGCCTCACGCTCGGCGGCGACAACGTCATCTTCGTCCACCTGACCCTCGTTCCCTACATGACGACGTCGGGCGAGCTGAAGACCAAGCCCACCCAACACACGGTCAAGGAGCTGCGGGCCATCGGGATCCAGCCCGACATCCTGCTCTGCCGGACCGACCGCTACCTCACCCAGGAGATGAAGAATAAAATCTCCCTTTTCACGAACGTGCCCGTCGAAGCAGTCATCACGGCCAAGGACGTCGACAACATCTACGAAGTCCCGCTCATCTACGCTCATGAAGGCCTGGACCAGATCATCATCAAGCACCTCGGGCTCGAGTCCACGGAGTGCCGCCTGGGATCGTGGAAATCCCTTGTGAACCGGATCCGCCATCCCAAGGGCGAGGTCGACATCGCCCTCGTCGGCAAATATGCCGGCCTCAAGGACTCCTACCTGAGCCTCAAGCAGGCTCTCGACCACGGCGGGATCGCCAACCGGGTCAAGGTCAACATCTCCTGGATCGAGGCCGAGGACCTGGAAAAGGGGAAGATCGAGAAGATCCTCCGCGACAAGGACGGCGTGCTCGTCCCTGGAGGCTTCGGGGTCCGGGGCATCGAGGGCAAGATCCGGGCCGCGACGTTCGCCCGGGAGAACAAGATCCCCTACTTCGGTATCTGCCTGGGCATGGAATGCGCGACCATCGAGTACGCGCGCAACATCGCCGGCTTGAAAGGGGCCAACAGCACCGAGTTCGACGAGAACGCCGCCCACAAGATCTTCTTCAAGTGGCGGGATCTCAAGGGCATCCAGGAGCTCGGCGGCAACATGCGGCTCGGCCAATACCTCTGCCGCATCGAAAAGGACTCGGCCGCCTACCGGGCCTACGGGGCCGTCGAGATCTATGAGCGCCACCGCCACCGCTACGAGTTCAATCCCGAATACGAGAAGCCTCTGGCGGAGGCCGGGCTTTTCATCTCGGGCAAAAACCCGGACTACGGCCTGGTCGAGATCGTGGAGATCAAGGACCATCCCTGGTTCCTGGGCTGCCAGTTCCATCCGGAATTCAAGTCCCGGCCCTTGAAGCCGCATCCGCTTTTCAAGGCCTTCATCGGAGCGAGCCATGCCCACCGCCGCGAGCGCCGTAAGGATTAGCCCGGCCGTCCGCGTCGGCGGCGGCGGACGGCTGTTCCTCATCGCCGGGCCGTGCGTCATCGAAAGCCGCAGACACGCTTTCGCCCTCGCCCTCCAGGCCAAGAAGGTCTGCGCCAAGCTGGGCCTGCCCTTCATCTTCAAGGCCTCGTTCGACAAGGCCAACCGCACGTCCGCCGATTCGTTCCGCGGGCCCGGGTTGAAAAAAGGCCTCGCGATCCTGGCCGACATCAAGCGCGAGCTCGGTGTCCCCGTGTTGAGCGACGTGCACGAGGCGGCCCAGGTCGAGGCGGCGGCCGAAGTCCTCGACGTCCTCCAGATCCCGGCCTTCCTGTGCCGCCAGACCGATCTTCTCCTGGCCGCGGCCCGGACCGGAAAGCCGGTGAACATCAAGAAGGGCCAGTTCCTTTCGCCCCACGAGATGAAGAACGCCGTCGACAAGGTCAGGAGCCAGGGCAATGAGAAGATCATCCTCACCGAGCGGGGGACCACCTTCGGCTACAATAACCTGGTCGTCGATTTCCGCTCGATCCCGATCATGCAATCATTCGGCGTCCCGGTCGCGATCGACGCCTCCCACAGCGTCCAGAAGCCGGGCGGCGAGGGAGAGTCCTCGGGCGGGGAGCGGGCCTTCATCCCGCTCATCGCCCGGGCGGGCGTGGCCGCCGGAGCGGACGGCGTGTTCCTCGAAATCCACGACAACCCCGACAAGGCCCGATCCGACAAGCACAACTCTTTTCATATCAATGAATTAGAGGCTCTTTGCCGGAGCCTCCTCCGGCTCCGGGAGGCCCTCTAGGAATATCGCATGACCAAAAAAGACGTCATTGAGACGGGGCGCGACGTCCTGGCCCTCGAAGCCCGGGCGGTCGAGAGCCTGAGCCGCCGCCTGGGCGACAGCTTCGCTCGGGCCGTGGACCTCCTCTTTCGGACGAAATCCAGGATCATCGTCCTGGGCATGGGCAAGTCGGGCCTCGTCGGGCGCAAGATCGCGGCCACGCTGGCCAGCTGCGGCACGCCGGCGATGTTCATCCATCCGGCCGAGGCCGGCCACGGGGATCTGGGCATGATCCTCCGCGACGATGTGCTCCTGGCCGTGTCCTACAGCGGCGAAACGCGCGAGATCGTGGACATGCTCGGCTTCATCAAGCGGATCGGGGTAAAGCTCATCTGCATCACCGGCCATCCGCATTCGCGCATCGCCCGCTACAGCGACATCGTCCTCGACGCCAAGGTGGAGAAGGAGGCCGGGCCGAGCGGCCTTGTGCCTACGGCGAGCTCCACGGCCGCCCTCGCCCTCGGCGATGCTCTGGCCGTGGCCGTGATGAAGAAGAAGGGTTTGGGCGAGCGCGATTTCGCCTTCGTCCATCCCAAGGGCGCCCTCGGCAAGAGGCTGATCCGGGTCGAATCCCTGATGCACAAGGGCCGGGACCTGCCCAAGGTTCGGCCGGACGTCCCGATGAGCGAGGCCATCGAGGAGATGACCCGCAAGAAGATGGGCATGACCTGCGTCGTGGATGCCCGCGGCAGGCTGCTGGGGGTGATCACCGACGGCGACCTCCGGCGCCTGGTCCGGAAGTTCCGCGGCTCGGTCCTCAAGCGGTCCGCCGGAGAGGGCATGACGCCTGACCCGATCGCGGTCGAGGGGACCGTCCTCGCCACCGAGGCCTTGAATCTCATGGAGCAGCGGAGGATCACGTCGCTCGTCGTCCGGGACGCGGACGGCCGAGTCCGGGGGGTCATCCATCTCCACGACCTGTGGCGCACGGAGATGTTCTGATGCGCAGCCGCGCCCGGGCCCGCCGGGTCAAGATGATCCTGATGGACGTCGACGGGACGCTGACCGACGGCCGGCTCTCCGTGCTGTCCGACGGCGAGGAGATCAAGTCCTACAACGTCAAGGACGGCCTCGGCGCCCTTCTGGCCCAGCTCGTCGACATCAAGCTGGGCATCATCACCGGCAAGACGTCGGAGGGCCTGGTGAAGCGGGCCGAACGGCTGAAGATCACCGAGCTCCACCAGGCGGTCATCAACAAGAAGCCCGTCTTCGACGACATCCTCCGCCGCCACGGGCTTGCGCCCGAGGAAGTCGCCTACATCGGCGACGACCTCGGCGATCTCGAGATCATGGCGGCCTGCGGCTTTGCCGCGGCCGTGGGCGACGCGCACCGGGCGGTGAAGAAACAGGCCCACTACATCTGCAAGCTCGACGGGGGGCGGGGCGCCTTCCGGGAGCTCGTCGATTTCGTCATCGACGCCCAAGGGAAATGGGGCGTCGTCTCCGCCCGCTTCAAATCCATTTTTGACCGGAAAATATAGACGTCAGCAAGGGAGGCCGCCTTGGAGATCAATCCGAACATCTTCCGCGAATACGATATCCGGGGGATCGTCGACAAGGACCTGGCGCCGGACGTCGTCAGGACGCTCGGCCAGGCCATGGGGACCTATTTCCGGGAGCACGGCCGGAGGCTCGTCGCGGTCGGCCGCGATTGCCGGCTGAGCTCGCCCTCTTACGGCCTGGCCCTGTCGGCCGGGCTGCGGGCCGCGGGCTGCGATACCGTCGACCTGGGGACCGTCCCCACGCCGCTCCTCTATTTCGCGATCTTCTACAAGAATTATGAGGCCGGGGTCATGATCACCGGCTCCCATAACCCGCCCGAGTACAACGGCTTCAAGATGATGTCGGGCCACGACACGCTCTTCGGAGAGACCATCCAGGAGATCTACCGGATCATCCGCGACGGCCGCATCCTCTCTGACAAGGAGGGGACGGCCTCCGACTATAGCCTCATCCCCGAATACCAGGACTATGTCGTCGCCGGCATCAAGCCCCGGCGCCGGCTCAAGGTCGTGATCGACGCCGGAAACGGCACGGGCGGCGTCGTGGCCGTACCGATCTTCAAGCGGCTGGGCGCGGGCGTGGTGGAGCTTTTCTGCGAGATGGACGGACGCTTCCCCAACCACCATCCCGATCCAACGCTGCCCGAAGCCATGGAGGCGCTCGTCAAGACCGTCCTGGCCGAGCACGCCGACGTGGGCGTTGCCTACGACGGCGACGCCGACCGGATCGGCGTCGTCGACGACCAGGGCCACCTGATCTGGGGTGACCAGCTCCTGATCTTCTTCGCCCGCGACATCCTCAAGACGAATCCCGGCCGGGCGATCATCTCCGAGGTCAAAGCGACCAAGGTTCTCTACGACGAAATCGCCCGCCTGGGCGGGAGGCCGATCATGTACCGGACGGGCCACTCCCTGATCAAGAAGAAGATCAAGGAGGAGAACGCCGTCCTCGCCGGGGAGATGAGCGGCCACATCTTCTTCGCCGATCGCTGGTTCGGCTTCGACGACGCCATTTATTCGTCGGCCCGCCTCTATGAGCTGCTCGCGGGGACGGACGTCAAGCTTTCGACGATGCTCGCCGGCCTGCCCAAAACCTTCAGCACGCCCGAGATCCGGATCTACGCCTCGGATGAGGTGAAGTTCAAGATCGTCGACGAGGTCAAGGCCGAGCTCTCCCGCAAATACCCCGTGATCGACATCGACGGGGTGCGGGCCATCATGCCCAAGGGCTGGGGGCTGGTCCGGGCGTCCAACACCCAGGCCGTCCTCGTCCTGCGATTCGAGGCCGAAACCGAAGCGGACTTGGAGGCGATCCAGAAGGAGGTCAAGGGAGCCGTGGAACGGGCCATCAAGAAGCTGGGGAAGTGATGCCGCCGAAACCGGACATCCGGGCCGTCATCATGGCCGGGGGGAGCGGCACGCGCTTCTGGCCGCTCAGCCGCCGCCGGCGGGCCAAGCAGTTCCTGCCCATCGTCAGCGACCGGACCATGTTCGAGGAAACCGTCCGCCGCATCCTTCCGCTCGTGCCGGTCGGCCGGATCTACACCGTGGCCAACGCCGCCCAGACGCGCACGATCCGGCGCCTCCTGCCCGGGCTTCCCGCGGCGCAGTACATCGTCGAGCCGGAAGCCCGGAATACGGCGCCCTCGCTCATTCTGGCCACGGCCCGGATCTATCTCGATAACCCCAAGGCCGTGGTCGCCGTCCTGGCTTCGGACCATCTGATCACGGCCGGGCGCGTCTTTCTCAGGAAATTGGCCGCGGCCGCTGAAGCGGCCGCCGCCGAGGACGCCCTGATCACGTTCGGCATCCCCCCGTCCTTCCCTTCGACGGGCTACGGATACATCCGCTATCGCAAGAGCGCGGTCCGGACATTCCGAGGGGAGACGTTCCGCGAAGTCGAGGCTTTCGTCGAGAAGCCTTCCTCCAAGAAAGCCGCCGCCTTCCTCAGGGCCGGCGGATACGCGTGGAACTCCGGGATGTTCCTGTGGCGCGCGGATGTCTTCGCCGGCAAGCTCGAGCGTTTCGCGCCGGATTTTTTCGAGGCCTGGACGCGGGTCCTGGCCGCACTCCGCTCGAAATCGCGCGCCCGCATCGCGGCCGCGTTCTCCTCGATCCCGGCCATCTCCATCGACTACGCCCTGATGGAAAAGGCCCGGGGGGTGCTCGCGGCCGAGGGCGACTTCGGCTGGTCGGACGTCGGCGCCTGGTCTTCGCTCGCCGGGATCTGGCCCCGCGACCCCGCGGGGAACTCCTTCAAGGGCGCGTCCGTCGTCATCGATTCCCGGAACAACCTGGCCCACAATCCCGGCCGGCTGACCGCCCTGGTCGGCGTCGACGACCTCGTCATCGTGAACACCCCGGACGCCCTGCTCGTCTGCCGTCGGGATCAGGACCAGAGCGTGAAGCGGATCCTGGAGCTCCTGGCCGAGCGGGGAGATTCGGAATTCCTGTGAATCCGGTTCCATGAAGCCCCTCCGACGAATCCCCCTCGGAATCGCGCTCGCCGCCCTCGCGGTGATGCTCTTTCCGTCAGCGGCCCGCGCCGCCCTGTCCTCGGAAAAATGGTTCGTGATCGTCATCGGGGATATCCCCGTCGGCTATATCCACGACACGCCGTCGCGGAAAGCCGGGCCGGCCGGCGATATCCTGGCCTATGCCTCGGACATGAGGCTGGTCCTCAACCGGCTGGGCAACAAGATCGAAATGCGGTTTCTGACCGTTTCCGAGGAGACGTCCGACGGCCGGCTCCTGCGGGAGACCTACGAGATGAAGGCGTCCCTCACGACGACCCGGACCGAGACCGTGGTGAAGGACGGATACCTCGAGTTCCGGAGCGAGACGGGGGGCAAGACATACGACCGGACCATTCCTTATACGGGGACGCTCCTCGGCCAGGAAGGCATCCGGCTCCTGTCGCTCGCGAAGCTCCGCAAGCCCGGCGATGCCGTCGAGTTCCAAACGTTCTCTCCGGAGATCGAAGCCGTGGCCCGCGGCACCCGGAGCTTTCTCTCCTCGGAGACGATCCCCATCAATGGGACGCCCCTGCCGACGATCAAGGTCGAGGAGACCCTCGAATCCGCCGGCGTCAAGAGCACGGGCTGGCTGGACGAAAACCACGAGGTCGTCCGTCAGGACATGCCCACGCCCTTCGGCCCCGGCGTGTTCGTCCTCGCCGACCGGGCCGCGGCCCTGCGGGCGGTCGAGGGCGCCGAGCTTCCAGCCGAGATCTTCGAGCGCTCGATCGTCCGGGCCAACATCAGGATCCCCCAGGCCCGCGCGCTCGAATCCCTGCGCGTGCGGCTTGCGGCGCGCGACGCGGACGTCGCTTGGCCCGATTTCAAGAGCCCCGACATGACCGTCCTTTCCAGGGATGGCGCCTCCCTCACGCTCGAGCTTCGCCGCCGTCGCCCGCCGGAACCCGCCCGCTTCCCCGTCGCGGAAACGGACGCCCTTCGCGAATTTCTCCGGCCCAACGCCTATGTCGAGTCCGACCTGCCGGACGTCCGGAAGCTCGCTCGCGAGGTCATCGGCGGCGAGCGCGATCTTTTCAAAGCGGCTTTGAAGCTCCGGCGTTGGGTGGCGGACAACATGACCTTCGACCTCGGCATCGCCTCCGCCCCCTCATCCGAGATCTTCACTAATCGGCGCGGGACCTGCCTGGGCTACGCGACCCTCCTGGCCACGCTGGCTCGGGCCGCGGGCATCCCGTCGCGGGTGGTCATCGGTTATGCCTATGTCCTGGGGATGTTCGGAGGCCACGCCTGGACCGAAGTGAGGGTGGGGGAGGAGTGGATCCCGATCGATGCCGCCCTTCCCTCCGATGGGCCGGCCGATGCGGGACGGATCGCTCTCGGCGCTTCGTCCTTCGAGGAGGGAAGCGGGTCGCTCGGCGCCGGATTGGGCCTCCAACTCCTCGGCCGGGTCGATATTAAGATCATGGGATACACGGCCGCCGGCGGGCGGAGCGTGGTCGTGCCGGACAAGGCGGTCCCCTACAGCCTGGATGGGGACGCCTACGCGAATCCCTGGCTCGGCGTGGCGCTGGGCAAGCCGCCCGGCTTCACGCTAACCGGGACGGATTCGGTCTGGCCGAGCGCGGTCGTGGCCGTCCTGGAAGGCGCCGGCGGCGTGCGGGCCGAGCTTGAGGAGCAGTATTCGGCGCCCTGGAAGGACGGGGCGGCCGCCGCTGCGGACGTCTTCAAAAGGCTGAAGATCGCGGCGGCGCCTAAGAAAAGAACCCACGGTCGTCTCCCCGGCTTCCTGGCTGCGACCCCGGACCGGGCCGCGCTCGTCGTGCTTGATGGAGCGGAGGCCTGGGTGCTCGTGGTCGAGGGCCCGGGTGCGCCAGCTTTGCTCGACAAGCTCGCCTCCGGCCTGACGATCGGCCCGCGCTGATTCTTGTTTTCCGCCGGGGGGAGAAATTCTCGAGGACGGATCCCCTGACAAGACGCCGCCGCTGCCGGACCGTCTCGTCAGACCGATAGGGCAATCAGCGTCTGGGCGACGAAGTAGGTCGCCAGGATAGCCATTTGGGCGCGGCGGACCGGCCGGGCAAATCGGTCGAAAGCCAGGACCGTGTCCGAAGCCATGAAGAGCGCCGCGCCGGCGAAGGCGAAGAGCGGCTTCTCCCCTCCCCATTGGATGAACCGCCCGGCCGCCATCGCGGCCATCGCGGTGATGATCAGGACGTAGAGCAGGACGGGGTATTTCATCCGGCCGAGGTGGGGGAGGAGCACGCGGAGGATGAGGGCGGCGATGATCACGAGCGGAAACGCGGGCTGAGCGGCGAAGCGGGGGAGCATGTCCGTCCGGAAGGCGGCGATGTAGCAGATGTGGGCGCCGAGGAACGCGGCCAGACCCAGCTCGAACCTTTTTCGGCGGAGCATCATGAAGATGTCGCCGGCGAGGGACAGGCCGAGTCCCGTCAGGACGAACGTCTTGTAGGCGGGCGACACGCGAAGCGCAGGGGCTCCAGGCTCAAGAGAGCCGGGCGGGGCGGCCGATCGGGCCAGGGCCGCCAGGGCGATGAGGAGGAGCAGGGCCAGCGGCTTGAAGACGTAGACGAGCGGCCGCTTGCCCCGGTCGTCGGCGGCGATCGTCAGGGCCCCGGCGGCCAGGGCCGCGGCCGCGAAGGCGGCGCCGACGAGAGTCACGCCCCCTGCTTTTCCCGGCGGAGGCGTTCGCGCGCCTCGGCGAACATCGGCTCGGCATACGCGCTGTTCCAGGTCCGATCGGCGAACGTCCTCTTCTCCACCATTTTCAGGAAGCCCTCGAAATCGGCGAAGTACGAGCCGTAGATGTGGAAGCTGTCGACGAGGTCCGCGTAGCGGCCGACGCGCACCGGGACACCGGTCCGGGCCGCGATCCGGCCGGCGATGACGCGCTGGAGCTCGGTCAGGGCGAAGACGTTCATGTAGGCGGCCTTATAGGCGTCGCGCGAGCGCCAGTGGGCGTTCATGTTGAGGACGCGGCCGCCCTCTCCGTCGTCGAGCAGGCGGCACCAGATCCGCTGCAGGCAGGGCGGGTCGTAGGTCGGGATGTCGAGCTTTGGATTCCAGGTGATGGCCTGGGCGCGGCGGGTGTGGCCGGTCTCGGCGAGCTTGTCGACGAGAGCCGAGATCTGGTCGATCGCCTCGCCCTCCATCTCATAGGCGAACAGCCGCTTGTGGTAGGTGTAGGTCCACTTGCCTTCCTCGGGCGCGATCCAATGGTCGTGGATCCCGTCCACGACTTCCTGGCGGTAGATCTCCAAATCCTCTAGGCCGCCGGGGAAGGCGCGGTGGATGCGGGGCTCGGCCAGGGGATCCTCCACCGTCCAGAGCATGGTGCAGTCGCGGCTGGGCGGGTCGCCGGGCTTGTCGTATTCGGTCGCGATGGCGATGCCCTTGTGCCAGCATTCGAGGACCGCCTTCTCCCAGGCTTCGGGCAGCGTCTTTCCGGTCACGCATAGGGTCGGGATGTTGCCGCGCATGCTCACTTCTCCGCTTCTCGCTCTTCCTTTTATCACAGTCGCGGAGAACGGCACAAGGGCGCGGGCGGCTCGGGGGGAGAGGGCACGTCGGCCGGTGTGGAGGCGAGCCGGCATGGACCAGCGACGCG
>PLMN01000010.1 GCA_003141555.1 Candidatus Aminicenantota bacterium | reverse complement strand
CAACTTATAATGGGACACTACTGTGAATCCCTATAAAAGACAGGAGCCCTCAATGGTTACCTTTTTGATGAGTGAACAACTTTCGTTTCGGTTACCTGTCTAATTGAGCCGATATGGGACTTAATCTCGTCCGCGGACGTCCTCAATCCGCCTGGAACTTCCGGGAAAACGTCTCCGCATCGAGGGTGAAGCGGCAACGGCCGAAGCTCTCCTTGACCCGTTCCCGGTAAGCCTTGGAATCGAAATAATCGCGGAGATCCTTGTGAAAGGGATGGACCTGCTCCTCGGCCCGCCATTCATAAACCGTTCCATCGTCCCGGATGAGGCAGTTGAGATAGACGGCCCAGGCCAGCTGGCGGATCGAGAAATGGGCGAACGCGCGGCGGATCGCCTGGATCTCCCCTTCCTTCTCGGGATTCAGGAAGCGGAAGTAGCGGGAAAACAGGACGGCGTTGTGGTAGAACGCGGGGAACGCGAGGATGGCGTCCGTGCGGACGAGCTTGCCGATGTAGACGAACACGTCCATGACCTTGCGGCTCATCCCCAGGCCGGGATGCAGCTGCCCGGGAAGCGAGCTCCGCTTCTCGCCGAATTCCGCGGCGGGGTTCTGGAGGGTGAGCCATTCCAGGACCAGACTCTTGAATCGGGGAGCGGCCGTGGGCGGCCGGATCGGCGGAGGGGGGGAGAAGACGCCTTCCCGGATCTTCAGGTCGACGATCAGGTTCTCCGAGTTCTTCTCCCGGAGGAAGATTTGGAACCGCTGGAGGGGGAACTGGGTGGAATCGAGCTCATACTCGAGCGGCCACAGCCCGCGCTTCCGGGCTTCCTTGATGAAGCTCTTCCGGGTCAGGACGGCGAGGACCTCGGTGAGCGTATATTTGCCCAGGAAGAGGGACGTCCCCTTCCGTTCCGCCAGCTCGGAAAAGATCTCCTCCTCTCCCAGGAGGGGGCTGTCGCCCCAGAATGGGGCAATCTTGGAATTTTCGTCGGGCATGATGATACCAAGCGCCCGCCCCCGCGGGCACCAAGGCCATTTTAGCCGAACTCCGGGACGCGGGCAAGGGGCTCGCCCCGGGGCGGCCTAGGTCTCCGGAGGGCCGGGCTCGGCTCCGGGAGCGTCGGATGAAGCGCCCGTGGCCGGAGCCTCGCGGTAGAACGACAGGGTATCGTCGCCGATCGTCGTCCGGCGGGCCAGGGCGAAATATTTCGTGTGAAACTTCGTTTTGAAATGGTGGCGAAGGACGATGAGCCCGCCGGGGGCCAGGATCCCGCGCTTGGCGATGACCTTCAAGGGATCCCGTTCGTCGAGCAGCCGGTACGGCGGGTCAAGGAAGATGAGGTTGAACCGGGCGTGCTCGTGGGCCAGCAGGATCACGGCCCGGTTGAATTCCTGGACGATGACGTGCGACGAGGCGGACGCCCCGCACTTCTCGAGATTGCGCTTGAGCACGGCCGCCGCCGTCGGGAAGTGCTCGATGAAGACCGCGCCGGCCGCCCCCCGGCTGAGGGCCTCGATCCCGATCGAGCCCGTCCCGGCAAACCCGTCGAGCACGTTCGTGTCCCGGACTTCGTCCCGAAGGATGTTGAAGAGCGCCGTCTTGAGCTTGTCGGGCATCGGGCGGACGAGCGGGCTCGAGACCTTGCGCAGGCGGGCGCCCTTGTAGATGCCGCTGATGACCCGGATCATGGCTTCGCTCCCTTCTCAGTAGTAGAGAGAGATCCCTCCCCCGCGGGTCTTTAAGTCCTTGATCCCGTAGGGCAGGTCCACCCACTGGCGGATGCTCGCCGCGTCGGTCTTGCCCAGCCGCACGGCGATATCGATGAGCGTGTCGAGGACGAGGATGGGAATCTCCTGGCCTTCGAGGAAGAGCTTCCGGAAATCGAAGCGGGCTTTCCCGTCCTGGACGACCAGCTGGCCTTCGAAATACAGGCTCATCCGGGACTTGATGAACGACGGGATCTTCCGGCCGGTCAAGTCGATGAGGGCCATGCCCTCGACTCTGTTCTCGCCGAGCAGCTTAATTTTAAGCTCCTTGAGGACATCCTCCTTCTCCTCTTCGAGCCGGTAGGCGATGTAGGCGTTGAATTCGTTCTCGGCGAAATCCGACTTGCGGAGGACGCGCGACGGGGCGGCCAGACTCTCGGCCTGGATCCGGTCCAGGGCCTTGAGGACTCTCTGCGCCTGATCATGAACCGAAGCCTGCGCTTCCGCGGCCGAGGCGCACGGCGCGGCCAGCGCAACGGCGAGAAGGGCGGCGGCGAACCTCCGGCGGGATGAGATCATGGATAATGAGCCTCCGTTCCTGGAATCATGCTAGCAAATCGGCGGGGAGGTGTAAATACGCCGCCGGATAGGAAAGGAGGGGAAAAGGCGGGAAGAAAAAAGAAACGGCCGGACCGGAATCCGGCCGCGATCACTTGATGACGGTTGAGGGCGAGACGGGAGTCGGCGGGTTCGTGTTGATGATCCCGTACAAGACGGCTCCCGTGCCGGCGACCACCCAGGCGAGTCCGCAGGGGGTCAGGAAGAACGGCACGACGCCCTTCTTGCAGGTCACATAGACCGCATCGCCCGTCTGGGCGGGCTTGCCCACCTTCATCCAGGTCCTCTGGCCGACGAGGGCCCGACGCACCGAGGCATTGTCGATCACGAGGCTCGACACGTCCTGCTTGAAATTCGTGGACAGGCCCAAGACGTGGACGCTGTCGTTGACCTGGAGGAGACCCCTCTCGACCAAAACCAACGCATCCTTGGCGGAGGGGTTATAGGTCAGGACGTGTCCGATCCGGGATTCTCCGGAAGGCTCGACCTGATCGCGCAAGACTTCCTGCACCGCGTTCTGGACCACCGAATCGTAGGTATTGAGCGCGATCGAGATTTTGGTCGTCTCGTTGGCCAGAATCCCAATGAGCTCGTTCGAGTTGAAATCGCCGCCCGGGGTCGTGATCCCGTAAGTGTAGATGCCTTTGCTCAGGCCGTCGACGCGGAACACGCCCGTCCGGTCCGTCTCGTTGCTGACGTAGACGGCGCCGGACGAGATATTTTTAAGATTAACCACCGCCCCGGGGACGGGGGTCGTTCCATCCCTGTCGAAAATGTAGCCGACAAGGTTGCCCCGCTCAATCGCCTGGGAATGCAGAACACCAGGAAATTGGATAATCAGTGCGCAGAAAACCACTACAAGAGAGAGAGTTTTTCCAACCTTAACCGACGCAAACATAGTAACCTCCAAACCTTAGCGCTTCCTATTTAATCAGAAATTCATCCCCATGTCAAGTAATTCTAAAGAAAGCAAATAAATCAATTTAATCATTCCGGACTTCCCGATATATCGCCGTCAAGGCGCCATCCTTGTTCATTCATGAAAATTCCCCCGTTTTTTGGTCCTTCCCGGGAGTGTCTCCTTGATCGCGCCTCCTCCCTTTTCGACCTCCTGGCCCTCGGGAGTGACGCTCAAACTCTCAAGCACGATGCCCTGGTTCACGGGCACGATTTTCAGGGTATTGACGCCCATGCTCGACGCGATGGGAAGGACGAGAGGGACGTCTTTCAAGTAGTCTTCCCAGAGGACATGGCCGTTAAGAAACACCGAGATCAGGGGTTTGGGCTCCCCGGCGGGAGGGTCAAAATTGAGGCTCAGGACGGCCTTCCCGCCGTCCAGGGTCAAGGCCTGAACCAGGGTCTCTCCCTTGGCCAAAGTCGGAAGGGCGGGCCGGATGTCGCGGGGTGACAGCATTTTCGCGATCTCGGCGTCGATCGCCTTCATCTGGTCGGCATCGTTCAGCCGCTCATAGTTCCGGCGGATCTTCAAAAGGATCGCCAGCCCCCCGCCCCCGGCCGATATCGCTTTCTGGAAGAATTTGTTGGACTCGTAGATGAAATCGAGCTTCTGATAGGAATCGCCTACAAGCTCCAATATCCGGGCGTATTCGAACTTCATGGCCTCGGGAATCACGAGGAAATTCTGTTCGAAGGACGTGCCGACATCGACGACGTCCCTGTATCGGTTCTGCTTGTAGGCCATCAGGGCTTCGAACGACGTCTGGCTGAAATCCTTATAGTCCGATACGTTCTTGCCCTGCAGGAACCCCCGCTCCTTCAGGAACCGCTCGAGCTCGGACACGGCGGCCGTCCGATCTTCCAGGGCGAGGTAGGACCGGAGGGCGGGGATGGCGCTCGCCAGGTTGCGATCTTCCTCGACCCGGCACTTGGCCAATCCCAGAAGGATGTCCTTCTGGAGCATCTGGAACTCCAGCGGGTCGATGATCGCCTGGGAAAGGAGCGATTGATAGAATTGAATGCCGGACAGCGAATCCAAGGCGGACTTCAAATGGGCTTCGGCCTCCTTCAGCCTGAACTGCTGCAGGAAATTGAGGCCGGCCGCGGTTTCGTTCCGGGCGTTCTGGAAATCCATACTTTCGGCCTGGCTCAGGAAGCGGAGGCGCTCGTCCCGGTCCAGGGATCGCTCGCCGAGGAACCGGGCGAATTGCCGATAGACCGTCCTGTCGCGCGGCAGGATCTTTTCCACGCTCTGGAAGTCCTGGCCGCTCAATTCCCATAGGTGGAACAGCGTCATGAGCCCCGCCGAATCCGTCCGCAAAACCGCCCTCTTCAGGATCTCGAGGGCGAAAGCCTGTTCCTGGGGGGCGAGGGACGCCCACCGGGAGAGGAGGATCTTGCTCACCTCGAAATAGATCTCGGGCGCGTGGCTGGCCAGGGCCGCCGCCCTCTCGAACTCCTTGAAATAGCTCGACGGCGAGAAGCCCAGGGGAAGATGAGTCATGTAGAGGAGCGCCTGGGCGAAATCGAAATGGGTGAACGGGTTGAATGGGTCGAGGGCCAACGCCTTCAGGTAATTGCGGTTGCATTGCTCGAATGTCGCGGGGCCTTTCTCGGGATCGGCGATCCGGGCCAGGCCCAGCTCGAAATACGCCTTGCCCAGGGCGTTGTAGATCCCGGCATGGATCGGGACGGGCGTCTGTTCGCGCTCGAGGATCGCGATGCGGGACTCCACATCGTCCGCGGCCCGGGCCTTGTCGAGCAAGCGGCTCCCGCGGAAGACGATTACGGACGCAGCTCCGCAACCCACGAGGAGAAGGATCGCCGCGAGCCTTTTCAGCATGTCAGTGCGCCTTTCGATAGAAGGCCGTGCCGAAGGCCAGGGAGAGGACGACCGTGAAGAGCAGGACATTGGCCGGGATGTGAAGGTTGAAATCGGTAACGCTGTGGAACAGCATTGCCGCGACCGAGACGAGGCAGCCGAGCGCCAGGCCTTTCACCTCCGGGTTGTGGCGCTCGCTCCACGTCCGGAACGCCAAAACGAAAAGAGCCAGGACGCCGGCCATCAGCAGTCCGAATCCCGGGAGTCCGAGCTCGGCCATGTTTTCCAAGTAGTCGTTGTGGGCGTGGACGATGGGGTTCTCCAGCGCCGGGTCCTCGTAGACGGAAAAAACGGACGGAAACGTCCCGTATCCCGACCCAAGGAGCGGAAAATCACCGACCATGGTCAGGACGCTGCTCCAATATTTCGGCCGGCCGTCCTGGAGAAGATTGTCGGCCGAGAAGCGCCGGACCGTGGCGTCGAAGCCGAAGTACAGGACCAGGAGAACGATCATGCTCGCCATCCCCCGGAGGAGGGTCCGGACCCAGAGCTGTTGATCGCGGGCGCCGCTGAAGGAGAAGGCCGTCATGCCGAAGACGAGGAGGAAGGTCAAGGCCAGGATGAAGGTCCCGGCGCGGGAGTTCGATTTCAGGACGCCCAGGAACAAGACGAACAGGGCCGCAAGGATCAGAATGTTGACGAAGGCCCCTTTGGCCGTCAGGAGGGCGATCTTCTCCCGCCATTTCTTGCCCTGAAGCGAGAACACGCCCGCCCGCGACAAGATGAGGCCGATGGCCAGAGGGATGATCATCTCCAGGTAGCCGGAAAAGTGGTTGCGATTGACGAATGTTCCCGTGGGCGATCCCAACATAAACTGCTTGGGATAAAATAGGACACGGGGAGCCTGCTGGGTGAGCTCGAACAGCCCGTAGAAAACCTGGAAGACGCCCATCGCGATCAGGACGGCAATCAAGCGCCGGACCTGGCGGGCGTGGGTCATGGTCCGCACGACCAGGAACCCGATAAGGACGTAAGCCCCGAACTCGAGGACGGCCTTAAACGTCCGGGCCGGCAGGAGCGAAAGGCTCATCCATTCCCCCGGCCCGGCCGGCAGGAACTGCTGGCGGAGGGCGAACGCCTTGGGCGAGAGGATTTTGACCAGCGCCGTCGGCAGGGGAATGATCTGGATGGCCATAAAGGCCAGCAGCAGCCCGAAGAACAACCGAGGCCACCGAAGCTTGGGCTTCAGCGCGGCGTTGATATGCGGGGGCTTGTCCATGAGGTAGTACAGGATCGTCAAGGCGACCGCCGCGAGCTCAATGACCATGATCGGGCCGTCCTCCACCGAGCCGATCGGCAGGGGACTAAAGACGAGCAGGGCAAGGAGGCCGAACTCGATGATCCGCCGCAGCATCCGGTCCTTGGCCGACAGCGGCGGGGCCGCATCGGCCTCCGCGGCGGTCCGGCTCCGGGTCGCCGGCGGAGCCGCCGCTGTCCGGCCGTAGCGATCATACGCCGGCCGGACGGAACGGGCCGGGACGGATTCCGGGTACTCGGGATCCCTCATGCGGTCTTCCTTTTCGCCCCGGCGGGGGCGAGTTCCTCCGCGGGCTTCTCCTGATAATATTCATTCATATAGTTCTGCGAGTAGCGCCCGTAGCGGGAATGGACCCGGGCCTTGGCCCCGTTGAAGACCACCCCGATGATCTTGGCCTGGGCCCGGCGGAGCTCGCTCACCGTCCGGAGCACGGGCTTGCGGGCGGCCTTGCCGGTCCGGAGGACGATCACCGTGCTGTCGACGTATGAGCTGACGATGACCGGATCGATGACGGCCATGACCGGCGGCGTGTCGATCAGGACCACGTCGAAGCGGTCCTTCAGCAGGCGGACGAGCTCCTTCATCCTCTCGGAGTTCAGCAGCTCGGCGGGGTTCGGCGGGTGCGAGCCGCTCGGGATGAGCCAGAAGTGGTCCACGGCCGTCTTCTGGATGACATCGTCAAGGCTCCGGCGCTCGGTCAAATAATCGCTCAGCCCGGCCGTGTTCTTGACCTTAAAGATCTTGTTCAGGCGCGGCTTGCGCAGGTCGGCGTCGACGGCAACGACCTTCACCCCGAGCTGGGCGAAGGAGATGGCCAGGTTAGCCACCGTCGCCGACTTTCCCTCCTGGGGCGAGCTGCTGGTAAACATCATCGCTTTCGGCCCCTTGTCCGGGAGCGAGAATAGGATCGATGTTCTGACCGTCCGGTAGTCCTCGGCGATGTTGATTCTCGGGAAGAGGTGGTTGATGAGCTCGACTTCGGTGATGCCGGCCATCTTCTCGTCCTCGGCGGCGTTTCGTGATTTTCCGTACCGATATCGGTAGCGATACCCGTACCGGGAAGTGTACCCGTATTTCCGGCCCGTTCCGTTGACAATGAACTGCGGGATCACGCCCAAGGACGGAAGCCCGGTCAGGTGCTCCATATCCTCGGGCTCCTTGATCGTGTTGTCGATGAAGTCCGCGAGGAAAGCGAACCCGACGCCGAAGATCATGCCCAGGATGAGGGCTATGGCCGCATTTCGGAGGGGGATCGGTCCGACCGGCTTGTCCGGGACGATGGCCCGGTCGACGATCTTGATGTAGCTCGTCCCCATCCCGGTCATCCGGGCCGAGACCAGGGCCTCATTCTGCTTGGCCACCATCTGGTTCAAGAGGGTCTTCTTGTTGTCGATGTCGATCTGGAGGCTGCGATAAAGGATAGCGTCATTGTTCGTCCTGGCCACGTCCACGCGCTGCGTCTCCTGGAGATTCTTCAGCGAGGCCTCATTGCTCTGGTCGGCCCGGAGCTCGGCCTCCTGGGCGCTGACCGCCTTCGCGACCTCGCTCGTGAGCTCGGACCCCGTACTATCCATTTTTGCCTTGAGCTGGATCATGTCGGGGTGCCCGGGGCCGAGCGATTTGCTCTTCTCGTCGTACTCGCTCTTTTGCTGGGCGTACGCCGTGCGCAGGGTCTGGACGAGGGGGTTGCCGACGAACTCGGGCGGGGAGTCGAGCCTGAGGGACCTGAGCTGCTGGAGGTCGGCCTCGGCCTTGATCCGTTTGATCGTCGCGTCGGTGTAGGCTTTGGTGACCTCGGTGTACTTGCTGACGACGTTACTCTCCTTTTCGTTGAGCGACAGGAGCTTCTTGTCCTCGCCGTAGCGCTGAAGCTCCCTCTCCTTGGCCGCGAGCTCGTCCCGGAGCTGGGCGATCTGCTCGTTCAGGAATTCCGAGGTCTGCTGCGTGGCCTCGTAGCGGGTCTCGATCGTGAACCGGACGAACTCGTCGATGAGCATGTTGACGATGTCCGTCGCCATTCGGGGATACACCGATTTGAAGCTGACTTCGACCAGGTTCGTTTCCGAGACCGGCGAGATGGAGATCCCCCTCTGGATCATGATGATATAAGGGGAATAGGGATCGGCCGGGACCGCCTGCGGGTTAGTCGGTTCGCCCGCCGATCCGCTCCGGGACAACCATTTCAGGGTCAGGACGCTTTTGAGGTTCTGGAAGAGGCTCGAGCTGAGCCGGACCGGAGCTTGGAGCTCGGGACGGGCGGCGAGGTTCATTTTCTTCGCCACGCGTTCCGCGAGGGTCCTGCTGCCGATAATCTTGAGCTGCGTGTTGAAAAACGTGGTCGTCAGCCCGTTGGACGATCCGGACTGGCTCAAGATGTCCTGGAGGGTCAGGGCATTGGACGTCGGCTCCTCGATCAAGATGTTGGAGACAGCCTTGTAGGTGGGAGTCGCGGTGAGCGAATAGACGAGTGACAGGACCACGAGAATGGTGATGACGCTGAAGATGGCCCATTTCCTCTTGACGAGGATCCGCCAGTATTCGAGGAGATCGGCCTGGAAATCCTTCTTCAGACGATCGTCAGTAATTCGAGCCATCGCCGTCGCTCACTTTCTTCGGGTTGGCGGAGTCCGCGGCCGCCGGGCCGAGAGGTAAGGAAACCGCACATGTTCTCATGGTCGAAGCCATCATAGCCTCCGCCTCTCAGGCGGGCAATCGTCGCCCGCGGGGAATCGGAGGGTGATATTTCCTCCTCCGGCCTCCCCCCTAAAGGCGAGGGCCTCAGAGCCAGGTTTCTTCGACGAAGATTGTATCTCCCTCCTGGAGCTGGAAATCGGGCTTGCCGGCCAGGATGTCCTTGACGTTGATCCGGAACTCTTTCTCCTTCCCATTGGCCTCACGGCGGCGGACGAGGACGCTGGACTTCTTAGCCCGCTCCGTGAAGCCACCGGCTTGAGCGATCGCCTGCATCAGGGTCGGGATATTGGACCGCAGGACGTTGAGAGCGCTCGGGTTCTTGACCTGTCCGAAGACATAGATCTGGACGGTCTTGTCGACCTGAACGTTGATGATATCCCCCGGCTCGAGAGCGATGTTGGTCTTGGGATCGCCCTGGTTCATGAGCTCGTCCACCGAGATGGTCAGGCGGATCGAGGTGGCATCTGCGACTGTCCGGAGGATGATGATCTCCTTGGCCGCCTCCTTGGTCAAGCCGCCCGCTTCTGAGATCAGACCGAGGAGGGTCTGCCGTCCGAGGAGCTCGTAGGCGGCCGGCTTTTGGACCGCGCCCACGATGGACACTCGGTTGCTCCGCATCTCCCTGATAAAGACCGATATCTGGGGATCCACCAAGAATTTTCCCTCTTTGTACAAGCTGACCAGTTTCTTTTCGAGCTGGGCGGCCGTCAGTCCGTTGACCTCGACCTCGTTGAGCCAAGTCAGAGTGACTTTGCCCTGCTCCGAAACGCGGACCAAGGCGTTCAGCTTCTCCTGGCCGTAAAACCGGATGTCCAGCAGGTCCTTGGGTCCGATCTTGTATTCGTTGGGGACCTGGAGCCCGCCCACCGGAGCCGCGTCCTGGCCGGCGGCCAGGGTGGACAGGAGTCCTAAGACCCCTATGATGAATATCAGGCGTCGCATATCGTTCTCCTTCGCTCCCGAACGGACCGCGAGGGAACGCGAATTCCCCCCGGCTCCCCGGGCGGCCTTAAAAGTCATGGGTGATGTAAGCCGCGATATAATTCCTTTTCCGATCGAAGCCGGCAACCGTCGACGTCCAGACCGACCTGTTATAGGTGATCCCGATTCCCGTCGTCCGGAACAGGCGGACGATGATCCCCGCCGTGCGTAGGGTCACCGTATCCTGCCGATGGGACTGCCCTACGGAGTCCGCCAGGGCGTTCCAGATGTCGGGGTAGTCCCAAACGTCGGTCTCGTAGCCGTAATCGAGCCTCAGAAAACTCAAAGGATAGAGTGAGAGCCCGCCCGAATATCGGTTTCCGAAATAGGCGAAGGCGTCGCCGTAACAGGAAAACTGGATGTCGCGCTGATAGAGGCCGCGGAGGCTGAACCACCCGAAGCGGGCCTCGACCTCGGTATTGCCCACGACGCCCGCGTAGCTCGATAGCGTCCCCAGGCGGGGAATGAGCGTCTTATAGCCGATGGCGATCGTGCCCCGGAGGGGGCCGACGAGCGGAAGCCGGAGGCCCGCGTAGGCCTGGTACGACGTCGAATCCCGATCCGATGCGATCGCGCTCTGGAACAGGTACCGCGTGGCGCCTCCCCGGAGGAAGAACGTGCTGTCCGAAAACACGCGGTAATAGAATTCCAGGAACGCGCTTCGCTCTAAGTGGTTCAGCGTCTGGGACAGCGGGATCGTCCCGTCGGCGGTCTGGACGTCCTCGAACGAAAGCGTGTTAGATTGAACGGACAACCCCAAGGAAGTTTTCCGCGCGGTTTCGTAATAGAGTCCCGCCGAAAAGATCCGAGACGTGTCCCGCGTCGGACGGCCGAGCTCCGCCGTCTGCCGCCGCTGGCTCTCCGCAGACTGGAAGGAGCCAGTCAGCACGAACCGGTTGAAAAGAAGATACTTCAGCCCCGCGCCATACATGTTGGTCAGGAAGCGTTCGCGCGTTTGATGGAGATAGAAGTTGTATCCCGGATTCTCTTCGACATAGAGGATGAGCGAGCGCCGGAAGGGAAGATACGCCTTCACGTCGAGCGACAAGGTTCCTGTGTAATCGCCCACCCCGGCGTTCTCATAATAGATGTTGTCGTCGTATCCTATATTGCTGAGGCCGAATACGGGATCGATCTTGATCGGTCCGAGCGAGAAGCGGAGGGTTTCGACGATCCGCCGCCATTCGTCCCCGAAGGCGACATAGCTCTGGCCGAAGGCACTCCCTACGGCGAGCAACGTCAGGAGAAACACCCCCACGCGGCGCTTGAATACAGGCATCTATGAACCGGAGTCGTAAGACCTAGGACCCGTGGCTATCCAGTACGGCCAACTTGTCCCGGATCTCCTTGAAGTACGAAAAAGGCGGCACCTTCCTGGCGAGCTCGACGATCAGCCGGCTCTGCCAGTCGAAGTTGCCGGTGGCCTGGACGTGGGGCACGATCCCGTCTGTCCGGGCCAGATCGAACAGCCGATCGATTTGCTTGTCACTGAAGCGGGAATAAACCTTGCGGGCGTAATGGCCGATCACGATTTCTTTCTGCAGGGCGCGCCGCCACGTCCGCTCGTATTCGGCCAGCCGCCGTTTGGTGAACGAACGGCTCGGGAAATTCTTGAGGACGACGTCGGCGGCGATCCGGGCGCCGACGAGGCCGTAATAGATCCCCCCCCCGGTCGTCGTCTTCACCTGGCCGGCAGCTTCGCCGAGGGCCAGGAGGTTGTCGCCGTAGGATTTTGAGACCAGCCCCTGGACGATGGGCTTGACCCGGATGCGGGCCCGGTCGACGGCCGGCGAGAACTCCGGGTAGAACCTGCGGACCATGTTCTCTAACCAAAAGCGCGGCTCTCCGGAAGTCAGAAGGCCGACCCGGACCTTCCCCGTGGCGGATGGGACGGCCCATCCGAAGCCGCCCGGCGATATGGACTTGCCAATGAAAATGGCCGTCTCCCGATCGCTCGCTGTTTCAAGCTCCGCCTGCGCGCCGATGATGTAATCGCGGGGGATCCCCAAGCCGAGGCGCTCGTTCAGGCGGTGGTCGATGCCCGTGGCGAGAATGGCGATCGGGGATGAATATTCCTCGGTCTCCGCGTCGTTCCTTTTGACGAGCAGCCGGACTCGGTCGTCGCCGGACAGGACGTCATAGACCCGCGCGGACGTGGCGATGTCGGCGCCCGCGGCGCGGGCCTTGTCGGCCAGGGACTGGTCGAATCTCTGACGGTCCACGACGGAGGCGAAGACCGAAGGGTGCTGATAAAGGAAGGTCGAGCCCGTGGCTGAAACAAGATTCACCGTCCGCAATTCGCGGAGGACGGAGTCCTTCGAAATGTCGAACTCCCGGAAGATCTCCTGGCCGACGATTCCCGCGCAGATCACATCGGCTCCGATCTCGCGCTTTCGCTCGAGCACGAGCACCCGCAACCCTTGCCGGGCCAGGAGCCAAGAGGCGTAAAGTCCGCTCGGCCCGCCGCCGACGACCAGGACATCGTGAGAAGTCTGCGGCGCCATTTCTATTCCTCGAATCCGCTCATTTTGAAGATTATTATAATGACAATCCACGTCTTCAAGCAACTCAATTTTGACAAAAAATGACAATTCCGAAGGCAAAAAACCTCAGATTTTCTTTTCGCGCGATTCCCACTTGCCCCGGAAGGTGATCCAGAATGACAGCAGGATGAGCTTGAGGTCGAACCAGAAGCTCATCTTCCGGATATAGAGCGCGTCCACCCGGAATTTTTTTCGGCGGGGGGTGTCCCCCGGCAGGAAAACCTGGGTCAACCCCGTCAGTCCGGGCCGGACTCGATGCCGCGCGGCATAGCCCGGGATGTCCTCGATGTCGCGCGTGTCGGGGTCGCCGTGGACCTCCTTCTCGTGCGGTCGGAGGGCGCGGGGGCCGACGAAGCTCATGTCGCCCTTGAAGATATTGAGGAGCTGGGGCAACTCGTCCATGGCCGTCCCTCTCAAGACCCGGCCCACCCTCGTCACCCGGGGATCGCGCGCCGTGGCCTGGACCGCGCCCCTTCCCTTCTCCGCGTCCCGGATCATGGACCGGAACTTGATGACTTTGAACACCAGGCCGTTCCGGCCGACCCGGTCCTGTTTGTAGAAGACCCGCCCATGATCCTCGAGCTTGATCAGGCCGGCGATGACGAGCCAAAGCGGGGACGACACCAGAATCCCGACAGACGAGAGCGCGATGTCGAACGGCCGCTTGAGGAACAGGGCTTTCATCATGGCATTTCCGACATCAGCTTCTCGAACGCCGCCACGACCGCGCCGCGCGAAACGTGCTCCAGGGCGTAAGCCCGCCCGCGGGCGCCCATGGCTTCCAGGCCCGCGGCATCACCCTTCATCCGACGGATCTCCGCCGCGATCTCCGCCGGGTCATCCGGCGGGGCGCACCGTCCGCAGCCAGCGCCCTCGATGATCTGAAAAACTTCGGAATCCCGATGGGCCAGGCCGAAGACGGGCCGGCCGGCGGCCATGAAATTATAGAGCTTTGAGGGCACGGACAGCAGGGATTTCTCCTTGTCGAGGGGCACCAGGAGCGCGTCGGCCGCGGCCAGAAGCCGGGGCAAGTTCGCGTAAGGCTGGAACGGGAGGAAAACCACGTTCGGCAGGTCGCGCCGCGCCGCCTCGGCCTTGAGATCGGCCGCCTTGAAGCCTTCGCCGACGATGGCGATTCGAATGTCCGGATCGTCCTTTATAAGGGCGGCGGCGTCGAGAATCCGGACCAGGGTCGCATAGCTGCTGATGCTGATCGTCCCAGAATACATCATGACGAATTTTCGGGCGAGCCCCAACTTTTCCGAGACGGGATTGGCCTTAGGCAGGGGCAGCAGAAAATCCGTGTCCACCCAGTTCGGAAGGACCATAATCTTGGCGGCGGGCACGCCTTTAGCTATCAAGTTTTTCTTGAAACCTTCGCTGATGACCACGATGGTCTTGTGATGCCTGTAGATCCAGCGCTCGAAGGCCAGGGCCGCCTTGATGGCCAGGCGGTTGCGGAGTAGGCCCGACTCGATCGACAGGTCGGGATGGATATCCTGGACATTGAGCATCACCCGGGCGCCGCGGAGATAGCGGGCCAGAATGCCGGTCACGCCGAGCTGGAGGGGCGGCAGGCGGAGGAAGACGGCATCGCCTCGCCGGACCTTGGCCAGATGGAGGAATGTATAGAGGGTGTAGATCGACCAGGCCGCCAGACGCCCAAAGTGGTGATGCGTGGAATTCGTCAGGACCCGGCGGGCGACGAATCCGGACCGCGGCTCCCGGCAGAGGAAGCGGCCGGCATAGTCCCGGCTACGCGGGGCCCGCGGCAGGGTCGTCACGACCTCGACCTCGTGCCCCCCGTCGGCCAGCCCTTCGGCCAGCTCGTTCATCAGGATCGGCGCGCTGCCGAACTCGGGTAGGAAATACATGGTGTGGATGAATATTTTCACGGAGAGGCCTCCGGCTCGACGTCCGAGGAGCCCGTTTCCTTGAGCATCAGAGAGATGAACGCCATCGCCGGTATGATCAGCAGCAGATCGACCCCGTAAAACGCGGCGGTGGATTCGAAAAAGCTGCGCGACGTCAAGAAGGCGACGATCAGGACCGACTCGATCAGGAAAACCTGGTCCTGACCCTTGAGATTGCGAGAGACCTTGAAGACATTCTTCCAGAGCATCAGCGCCCAAATGCCCACGAACGCCGCCACGAACAGAAGGAACCCGACGGCGCCCTCCTGGATGGCGGCATGAAGATAGGAATTGTGCATGTGAGCTTCATTCATCATGATCCGATCCGCATGAAAACCCCATCCCAGCCATGGCGACTCCTTGATCCACTGGATCCCCTGGATCCACGCGCCTTCACGGCCGGTCAAATAAACCAATTGATTGAGTTGTCCGTGAGCTCGGGTCCGGAATCCGACCGTATAGATCAAGGAAAAAGCCAGAGGCATCAGCAAAAGGAACCGCAGGTTGATTCCCTTCAGCAAGAAGAAAACGACTGTGATAACGGCCAATCCCAGCAACGCAGTGCGGGATTCCGTTTGGGCGAGCAGGTATCCGGCCGGGAAGATAGGCAGCAGCCAGAGCCAACGTCGGATATTATGCTGGGAAATCAAGCGCACGGCCGAGACGATGATCACGATCAGAGCATAGCGCCCCACTCCGTTCCGGTTCACCACGCCCAGTGCCAAAGGAAGTTTATAGACCTGCCAAGCGCTGGCCAGCCCTTTGCCGACCCGAATGGCCGACGGCAGGAGGGAAAACGTCAGGGCAAAGAACACGAAATAATTCAGATTGATGATGATTTTCAAACGGCGAAGGCTTTCCTCGCCCGTGTAGACCATCCAAAAAACCACGAACGGGGCGACATAGATGGCCGCCCAGTAGGCCGACCTCCACGGATCCGAAGATAGAGATAGGGAAATGAAGACTCCCAGCCCTCCATACGCGAACAGAAGCCCAAGCGGATCCTTGAAGAAGGGAAACCGGGCCCTGCGAAAGAGGACCCACATGAAGCTGAGATAGAGGGCTAAAAGCGGGAAAAAGGCGCGTACCCCCTGGAACAAGGTATGAAAGTCGCTCGGAAACAGCGAAGATTTGAGATAGACAACGTCGGTGAACATACCGCCCCATATCAGGAGCCAGCATACAAGAGCAAAGATCATGGCGCTTCTTGATCTCTTTGAGTCTGCGGTCTCACGGACGAGACGCCGAGAGGATTCGCCTCCCTACGAACCAAAAGTCCGCCGCGAAGCCCCGCAGGACCTTCATCTATATTCTCAAGAGCCCGCAAATATTGCCGAGCGTCCTTTGAAAATTGCCTTCTCCCGGTTCGATGAAGCCCAAGTAGAAGCTGATCAGAGTCCTTAAGACGAGGGTCGCATAGCATTTCGGAATGGAAATCTCGGGATGCTTGCGAACGAAGTATAGGCGATTCAGGACTTCTTTGCGGCCGAATCCGAATTTCCCGAACCGGTCGCTCCAATCGGGGAAATGTCGATAGCCGGCGTCAGCGACGACAACCATCCGGTGCTTTTTCCCAATTTCATAGCTGAAATCCAAATCCTCAAGATACCCGTATCCATCATACCACTCATCGAACCGATGGTTTTCGAAAATGCTCCTCCGCCAAACGGCCGCTCCCGATGGGAGCCACTGGACGCAGATCGGCCTCGTGACTTTGCCGATCATGATATGGAAACCCGAGGCGGATACGCGGCCCGGTTCCATGCTGTAGATGCCTAATCTATGGAAGAGCGGCAGGGCTTTCAGGAAGGACGCGTCCGTCTGTCGATAATTGAGCATGTTGAACGCCGCCCCGGCCGTATTAGCAGGAGCCGCAGCCCAGAATTCAAACATTTTGGAAATCGCGTCCTTCTCCAGAATGCAATCATCGTCCAGGAATCCGACATGACTGACTTGAGGGGCGACGACCTCGACCCCCTTGTTCCTCTGGCGGGACGAGGATGGCGGAACCGATCTTATGTATTTGATGTTCAAGTCCTCGAATTCTCGGCAAACTTCAGAAACGGGGGTCCCGCCGCCATCCACGATGATAATCTCTTCGGGTCGGCGCGTCTGTCCCATAAGGCTTACAAGCAGCCGATGGAGCTTTTCAGGGCGGTCTTTGGTAGGAACGACCATCGACAGTTGAAACATCCCGGCTCCGACCGGATCGAGATGGCATGACGGGCGGCATCGCGGCGCGCTTTCGATCCCGGCATGAGCTTTTCCTAGCTTGAGGCCGGCCATTCCGGCCAACTCGAGGATCATATCGCGGCCTTTCCAAAGGAAAATAGCGATATAAGCGATGAAACCCAACCCGACCATGGCGCCGAGCAGAGAAGCGGCGCCCATCCTCAAAGGGATCCCCACGAACATTTTGAACCCGAAAGCGAGGCAAAGGATGGCGGCTGCGCCGAGCGTTTGAAGCTTGAACTGCCCCAAGAAGTCCCGCCAGGATAATTTGATGAGTCGGTTCGTAATCCCCTGGATCGTCGGCTCGAGGACGAGGGCCAGCAAGGCATAGGCCACGGCGACCCCCATGATCCCCCATCGGAGCCCGATAAAGAAAGCCGCGGTATCCAAGATGAGGCTCAGCAAATTCCATTTGAAGCCGATGTCGGAACGCCCTTTGGAATACTGAATCAAGGAGGCGAGATAAACCACGGATTGAATGGCCCCGACAATGCAGAAGACCTGAAGGACGCCGATCGTCGGCATCCAATTCTTTCCATAGAGAGCCGCGATAAGCTGCGGGGCGACGGCGAACATGCCAGCCATCATCGGAAAGGTTATTGTCGAGACGAATTTCACGACTTTCTTGTAGCCTTCCCGAAGCCTCTGGTCATCGTGTTGAATCAGGGAGAACGTCGGGAAAATGACGCGATGCACGGTTTCGCCAATTCGGCTCACCGGCGTAAGCATCAAGCTGTAGGCAAGAGAATAATAGCCCAAGGCCTCCGTGCCGAGGAAGCGGCCGATAATGATATTGTCAAGATTGCGTGTGAAAAAATAGAGGATTTGTTCGCCGTAGACATAGAGGCCGAACTTCAAGAATCTCTCAACGGATTTCAAGTCGAACGCCAGATTCGGCCGCATGGACGCCGTCCACCAAAACAAGAGGGCGCGAACGATGGAGCCGAGCAGATACCCGTAGACAAGACTCCACACGCCGAAGCCTCGAAGGGCAAAGGCGATCGAGGCAAGCCCGTTGACGACCATTTCGGCGAGATCGATTTGAA
The DNA here is from genome assembly GCA_003141555.1 of Candidatus Aminicenantota bacterium. Taxonomy (GTDB): domain Bacteria; phylum Acidobacteriota; class Aminicenantia; order Aminicenantales; family UBA4085; genus FEN-413. Next base: position 203,884 of record PLMN01000010.1, on the reverse strand, counting down.
ATCGGACTTTGAAATTGAGCTCCTTCTGAAGGAGGGCGGCAAAAATCGGGCAGATCGAGCTGATCACAAAGGTCAAAGCCATCACCCGGAGGAGCGCCGTCAACCGTTCATCCCGGAAAAAGACGGCAATGGGCCCGGCCAAGACGCACAGAGCTGCGGCCAAAACGAGCCCGGCCAGGAAATTGAGATAGAACAGGGTCGAGAATTGCACACGCGTCACCGTCTCCTCATGGACGAGCGCCGATCCCAATCCGAGATCGCCGAGCCAGGACAACAAGCCGATGACGACGAGAATAATCCCCCGAAGGCCGAAATCCGTGGGGGCGAGGAGATTCGCCAGGACCGCCAGAATCAAGAAGTTCAGAATCGTCGACAGAGCCGTGGAACTACCCTTCCACAGGATATTTTTCGCCGCTCGCTGGGCTAAGCTCATGGGTAGTTTATATTTGCGCTTTTAAAGGTACGCCGAACGTAAGCAAGCTACCGCCGATCGCTTCCCGTACCCTCGCCGCCGGCTTCGTGCTGGTAACAAGGTGCCGGGCGCGATCCGAATCCTTACGTCGAGACCTTTCTTTGCGGATTCCGACGTAAGCGTATCCTGGCTCTCCAAGAAGGGCAATCGCCAACAAAGATGATCCCGGGGAGGATATTCCCTCCCTCCCCATCACCTCGCGCGGTGAGGAGAAAGCCGAAAACGATGATCCGGGATTTCAGCTCAGGGCTCTGGCTAGCTGTTCTGCCGAAATTCATCGGACTCCGAGCAAATTGACCATGATCCCAGTAACTATCTCTAGCACAATTGACAAAAATTTACACTTTGTTGCCAAAAAATGCTTTATTTGTTCGCGTCCCTATCAATAATAAGAATTGACTTCGCGAGAACGCAACTATTAAAATTCAAAACACGAGGATATTCAGAGATAATGTCTGTCTCCGCCGAAAAAAAGTTTTGGGCTCTTATCCTAGTCGCCCTGTTTTTTATTCCGGCCTCCTGGCTTATCCTCAGCGGATATGGAAAGGGAAGCAACTTTGCAGACCAACAAGAATTCCATCTCCCCACGATAGTTCAGTTTGTCAACCAATGGCCGCATTTGGACCTTCGAGACTATTCGGCGGCCCATACGCCCGGCTATCATATCTTACTTGCGGCCATCATGCGCTATACAGGAGCCAGCAGTCGAATTCTCCAATTCGTCGGAGCGATCATCACAACCGGCTTTCTCATCACATTGTATCTTGCCCTGGCGCGGCGGACCGGACCCCGCAACGCCTTTGGGCTATCCCTGCCTTTGGTAGGATCGATCTATATTTTCCAGGCGGGCGTTTGGATTATGGCGGATAATCCAGCCACCTGGGGCATGCTGGTAATGCTCTTGCTTGCGTTGCGAAAACCCGCAGATGCCAGAACCTTCGTGGGCGGGGGGCTTATTCTGGCGATCGCGGTCATGATCCGGCAAATCGATATCTGGGCCGCCGCTCTCCTTTGGGCGGCGGCCTGGAATCAGACAGCGAACGGCCGGGGGGCTCATGCCCTGGAGCCTCGCCATCAGCTGCTTATCCGGAGAGAGACATGGAATTGGCTTGCGGCGGCAGCCGCAGCCTCAACTCCCGCCATCATGGGCTTTTCGTATTTTCTGTTTCTCTGGCATGGCCTAACGCCCCCTCGCTTCAAAGTCCATGCGACCCTCACGCCTGTTGAGCCCGCGTTTTTTCTCAGCCTCTTCGCCATCTATGGGCTTTTTTTCCTTCCCTTCATTTGGAAGGAAACCGTCCAACTCCTCAAGGCCAGACCGGCGTCATTCTGGATCGTCCTTTGTGCGGCCTCATCGTTAGCCATTCTTCCCGTCTCGACCTACAATTTCGAATTACATCGTTATGGGGGGCTTTGGAACATGCTCCCCGTCTTCCCGACAATCGGAGGAAGGAGTCTCCTCATCCTGGTCATGGCTCCGCTGGGAGGAATGATGATGTTAGCCTGGGCGGAAGCCTATCGAATAAGGAAGTTGCATGAAGAGCGTCTGATTTTAATGGTGGCCGTAGCGGCTTTTCTCATCGCTCACTTTGTCACTTTTCCTTGGCAGCGCTATTATGAGCCTTTTATCTTGATCCTCCTCACGATTTCAGCCGCAACCATCGGATCCATTTCAGTTCCCGGTTCGCAGATCTCCCCGGCAGCGCCGGAGCGCTCCCGATCTTGGCTGTCGATCGTCCAGAAGATGGGCCCCATCGCCCTTTTTGCTTTTCTAGCCATATTAACGGTGATGACCATCAAGTAAGCGAACCAAGCGCTCTTGGCAGGCGCATGCCGATAAAGGCCATTGAATATGAAGGTCTCCATCCTGATCGTCAACTGGAATGGCGTCTCCCATTTGAAAACCTGTCTGCCTTCCATTTTTGAGCAATCTTTCAAAGAATATAATATTATTCTTGTGGATAATGGCTCATCGGACGATTCCGTCGATTTTGTCGCCCGCGCCTATCCCAAAGTCCGAATCATCAGGCTCAAGAGCAATCTCGGTTTTGTAGAAGGAAACAACATAGGCCTCCTCAAGGCACTAGAAAAAGACAATCCCGAATATGTTCTCCTTCTCAACAATGATACCCGAATTATCGGCCAAGATTTTCTTGAAAAATTAGTGGAAGCGGCGGATCACGACGAAAAGACCGGCATATTCGGCTGTCAAATCGTGTTCCCCGATGGCAGGGTTCAACACCTGGGGAGCATTATCCAGCCTTTTCGAAGGATCTATCTAAAAGGCGCAAGATCCTCCCAGCCCTATGAAGTCGATAGTATTATGGGATCGTTTTTTCTCATTCGGAGATCGGTGATTGAGAAAATCGGTCTCCTAGATCTGGGCTTTGCGCCGTATTTGCATGAGGAGACAGATTATTGTCTCAGGGCTAAGAAAGCAGGCTATCTAGTGAAGGTCGTGCCCGACATCAAGATCGTCCATTTCTGGTCCCAATCAATGGCCAGGGTCCCTTCGCGGTTTTTTTCCCTGGTCCTCTGCAGAAATTCGATCCGATTGAAGTTGTTGAATGAGCCTCTTTTTTCCCTGATTCCCCGGCTTCTGATCATATTGCCCGCAACTCTGTTTTCTAAAAAAAACAGCGACCGTTCATCGCTATGGAATTATCGCCTTAAAGCGGACGTCTCAAACAACATCATGATCTTTCTCAAAGCCTGGCTATTCAATCTGAAAAATCTAGTCGAAATTACGAACAAGCGATATCATCGCACTAAAAGACTCTGGTATTAAAAGGGATCGCCCCGGATCAAGGGAATTCGATAACGCCTATGCCCGGGCCTTTATCGAAATGAAACTCCCGATAAGGATAGTTTTTTTTAATCTCTTCCCAGAACCGGCAGACTCCATAGGCCACGTCCCCTTCCATTCCGTGAACCAGAATATCGTGGAAAGCTATCAAGCCGCCATGGCCGACCAGCCGAGAATAATCCTCAAAGTCCTGTTTGACGCCCTCATAAGAATGATCTCCATCGATAAAAAGAAGATCCAACTCTCTTTTGTTAAGGATTTTCGTCACTTTCCTTTTCACGGCCTCTTGATGAGAATCATCACGGATCAAGACCATCTTCTGCTTCCAACTGACGAAGGATTTGTATAAGGGTATCCTCCACCCAAAATATCCTCCGCCGAATTTTCCATAGGGCAAGTCGAGGCTGATCAAGACGGCCCTTTCAGAAATAATTCGCGAGAGAAGGAATAGGGTCCCGCCTTTCGCCGTCCCGATCTCCATGCAGGCCTGTACTTCCTTGTTCTTCGCAAAAGCGAGGAGCGAATAGATCTCCTGGGGTTCCTGCGAGACCTCCAGAATTTTATTGCAACTCGTCGCGGCAAAATGAATCAAACGATCCAAGTCGACTTTGCGACCATAAAATAATTTGGACACGACAATAAAAAAGGGAGTCAAGAGGATATGCGATAAAACGGCGGACGATTTCCACATCAAAGAAATCAGGCCTTCGCGTTTTATCGCGCCGACCATTCTGCTTACTAAACGTTTCATCTCACAGTACCATCCCGCCAAGGAGACAGCAGCCCCCCGGAAGATGGACCTCGTGTTCCAAGGCGATTTGTCCGATCAGGCCGCCTCCGTGAGCCGCAGCATATTATCCTACCTTGAAAGAGACATCGATCTCGCTAAACCAACAACACATCAATATTATTATCAAGGCAATAAATAGTAGTCAATATTTTCTTTGGCGGAGGGAAGCCTTCTCAGAAGAATCCGTGATCGAAGGGGATGGGGCCGAACCGATCTCCCGCTCGGGTCTCGACCGCAGCGTTTTTCAGGATCTTATAGCTTCCAAAGTCCATGTCAGGCCGAAAATGCATCTCAAGAAAAGTGTCGAGAAGATGACTGCCTGGCTCAAGCCGGCGGCGATTCTTCTCCTTGGATTCGCCGATTTCCGTGAGACTGGAGACGATGACGTAGCGGACCCGGCTCCGAACGAGATCCTCTATGATCTGGCGCTGGACATCCTCCTGCGTCGCGATGCCCCGAACCAACTCGTGGAAGCGCGTCCCCGGAAGGCGGCCCGCCAGGAAATAGAACATCGCGTCATTGAGAAGGATCTGATCGTGGCGGGGGCAAGCAACAAAAATCCGTTCGTCCGAAGTAGTATGCTCATCGATATACCGAACGGCGTCTTCGAGGCTCTTCCCCCAATCGGGGGGAACCTTGATGCCCCTCCCCCGGGGGATTTGAAGCTCCATGAGAGCCGGTTCCCGAGGCGAGACGAGGGTCTGGACCTTGAGGACGGCGGTCCAGCTAACGCACAAGACAATGAATGCCGCAAAGAAAACGCGCCACCGGGGAAGAGGCGACGAGGCGGCCAACGCCGCCAGGAGGATGAGGGAGATCAGGTATGTCGGGATGATATGCTCCAGATCCAGCCGATAAACGGCATAGACGTAAAGCGCGCTTCCCATCACGATCAGGAGGGCGATTATCATCGCCCCCGAGAGAAAGAGACCGGCTTCCTTGAAGAGCGAAGCTCTCGGCCGCGCTCCTCCGCCTTCCGACCTAATCCGGAAATCGCGCCAGACGAGGACCACGAGGGAGGCAAACAAGGCATCGAGCCCCAAGTCGTGACGAAAAACAAGGATCAATCCGCTCCAAATCCCGAGAGTGAAAAACCCGCGGGGTGTGGGACGTTCGAAGGTTCCAACTCCGGAAAGAAGGAACGCAAAAGAAAGGAGGAGAGCCGGGGCAATCGTCCGGGCGTTGAGGGGCTGGTTTCCGAACCAGATGATCGCGGCGAGGTAGGCGGCAAGGCCATACGCCGAGTTAGAGAGCCGCCGCGTGACAAGGTATATCATCAACGCGGCCCCGGCCATGATGAGCCCGGTAAGAATTCGGGCAACGATTACAGAAGCGCCGAAGAGGAGGAAGATGCCGCCGAAGAGGTAATATCCTCCGGGGCCGTAGATCGCCAAAAAATCCCGTTAGGGGAGATCGCCATGGATGACCCGTTCAGCGCCGGCGAGCCCGAGGCCTTCGTCATACACGTTCAGGCCGTGGGGATGCCGAGGGCAAAAAAGGCTGCGCCGGCGAGGAGGAGGACCATAACGATTAGGCTGCGCCGGGGGGCGGGCCGGCCGAGTCCCGAGTGCATCATGCGAGGTGCGCCCCCACTCCCATCTCTTCAGCGGAGCCCGCCGACCCGTCGCTTCGCGGGACGGAGAAGACAAAGGGAACCGCGGCGGTAAGAAGATAGAAATTCATGACGACTCCGAGACGCCCGAAGGGAATATACTCGAAGATTTGCATGAACACGCTGCCGAGGACGAGATAAAACACGCCGAGAGCGAGTCCGCTCCCCAGGCGCCGCATGGCCAGTCGCAGGAGGAGGCAGAGATAGAGCGCATAGCCGGCCATGGCGACATATCCCGACGTCAGCGCCGTTTCGATAATGGTGTTGTGCGATGTAAGGCCGTAGGGCATAAGCCGCGCCGCCTCGCCGGGAGAGACGCCCCGTCCCCCGGTCTTGGAAATGATGTCGATCGCCGCATCCCAGAGCTGGATTCTCGTTTCGCTCTTCAAAGGCAGGGCTCTGAGGAAGTCCAGCCTCCAATGAGCGAAGACGGCAACCGCGAAAAAGACCACCGCGGCCACGGCGGCGATCCCCAGGATCCGATGGGGAACGCGGCTCCGGAAGACAGCCATGCCCAGAAGCGTGACTGCGGCGGGGATGGCGGATATGATCGAGAACGAAGCGATCAGAGTAAGGGCGGACAGGACGATCGCCCCTCGGCCAAGGCGCCGCAGGCCCGGTCGGCTCGCGTCTTTCGTCCATCGAAGCAGCCCGGGCATGACGCAGACGACGATGAGGCCCAGATAGTTGGGATAGACGAACGGTCCCTTTAAGGCGAATGGCACGGAGAGAGCTTCGAGAATGGCCCGCTTCTCGAGAACGAGGTCGCCTGCGGATATAACGCCCCAGCCGGGGCCGCCGAATATCTTGACGACAAACAAGATCCAAGACACTCCGATCGCCGCCAGGCCGACGGCGGCCATGGTCTTGAGGAATCGATCGACCTCCTCCTCGGATGGCATGAAAACGGGGAGCAGCACATGGCAATAGAGCAGGATGCACGTGCAGACGACAAGATGAAACAATTGGGGCTTCAGACCGGTCAGGGCAGCGGACGCCCAACTGGCGGCGAGGAAGACGGAGGCGCACGCGATCAACGGCTTCTGCCCGAGTATTCTCCTCCGGAGATCCCAGCGGCCGCCGGGGCGCGCCAGTAACGCCGCCGAACGCGGCAGGATGGACCCAAGCATGGCGACGATCAAGACCGCCTTAAGCGCGATACTCAAATAGGGAATCGCATAGAGGAATGGAACGCTCAAGACGAGGATCGCCGGAATCTGCCGGCAGGCCCTCCCCGCTCGCAATGAAGCACCCACGATGCCTTGTTTTATATATTAACGCCTGAGGGCAGTCAAATAGAGGGACGCCTTCTGGCGATGGTACCTCCCCGGCCGATCCTTCCGGCCGCGCTGCACGGTCGGGTTGTAAAGTCACATCAATGAGGGTAAACTAAGATGCTCTTAACGCCATGACCCAAATAGAAAACTCCAAGAAAGGCATCGTAACCCCGCTCCTCGAAGCCGTCGCCCGCGAAGAGAGCCTTCCCGTCGGCGATCTTCTGGCCCTGATTGCATCCGGGCAGGTCGTCGTCCCCTTCAACGTCCGCCACCCCAGGCTTCGGCCCATGGGCGTCGGCCGGCGCCTCCGGACGAAGGTCAACGTCAACATCGGGACCTCCAAAGATTACCAGAATGTGGAGGACGAGCTCCGCAAAGTGGACGTGGCCCTGGACTACGGAACCGATACGATCATGGATCTGAGCACGGGCGGCGACATGAAGAAGATCCGGGCCCGGATCCTGGACCGGGCGCCCATCCCCTTGGGCACGGTCCCCATCTACCAAGCCGCGATCCAGGCCATTGACCGGCGCGGATCGATCGTGGCCATGACCGAAGACGACCTGTTCGGCGTCATCGAAGAGCAGGCCCGGGAAGGCGTGGACTTCATGACGGTCCATTGCGGCCTGACGCTCCGGGCCGTCGAGCGGCTCAAGGCGCAAGGCCGGGTGGCGGACATCGTTTCCCGGGGAGGCGCCTTCCATCTCGCCTGGAGCCTGCACAACGGCAAGGAAAATCCCCTGTTCGAGCATTTCGACCGCCTCCTCGAGCTCGCCCGAACTTACGACTTCACCTTGAGCCTCGGCGACGGTCTCCGGCCAGGATCCATCCTCGATGCGACGGACCGGCCTCAGATCGAGGAGCTCCTGACGCTCGGCGAGCTCGTCCGCCGGGCCTGGGCGGCGGACGTCCAGGTCATGGTCGAGGGCCCGGGCCATGTCCCGCTCGACCAGGTCGAAATGAATATCAAGCTCGAGAAACGCCTGTGCCAGGGCGCCCCGTTCTATGTCCTCGGCCCCCTAGTCACGGACATCGGGGCGGGCTACGATCATATCGTCGGCGCGATCGGGGGGGCTATCGCCGCGGCCGCCGGGGCCGATTTTTTGTGCTATGTCACCCCTGCCGAGCACCTGGGCCTCCCGTCGGCGGACGACGTCCGCGACGGGCTGATCGCCTCCCGGATCGCCGGCCACGCGGCCGACATCGTCAAGGGAGTCCCCGGCGCCCGGGAGCGGGACCTCAAGCTCTCTCAGGCCCGGAAGCGGCTCGACTGGGAGGGCCAACGCAATCTGGCCCTCGACCCCCGCAAGTTCGACGCCGTCCGCCGCGACCGCAAGTCGGGCTCGACGGCCTGTTCGATGTGCGGCGACTATTGCGCCATGCGGCTCGTCTCGGAATTCCTGGGAACGCCGGTAGAGACGGATGCCGGCCGCTGCTGACCGGCTCCGCTTCGGAACGGCGGGCGTCCCCGACACGTCGCCTCAGACATCGACGCTATCGGCCCTCCAGCATCTCCATGACCTGGACCTCGACTGCCTGGAGATCGAGTTCGTCCGGGGAGTCAAGGTCGGGAGCGACACTGCCGCGAAGATCAAGGCGAAAGCCCAGGCCCTGGACATCAGCTTGAGCGCCCACGCCCCCTACTACATCAACCTCAACTCCCCCGAGGTGGGCAAGCGTCTCCAAAGCCAGGACCATCTTCTCCGCGCGGCCCGAGCCGCGGCGCTCTGCGGGGCTCACAGCGTCGTCTTCCACGCCGGCTATTACGGCGCCTCGACCCCCGAAAAAGCCTTCGACGCCGTCAAGCGAGAGCTCGGGCAGGTCCTGTCCGTGCTTCGCGCGGAGCGCAACCCCGTTACCCTGCGCATCGAGACCATGGGAAAATTCTCGCAGTTCGGCACCCTGGACGAAGTCCTGACCCTCTCCAAGGAGCTGGACGGCCTTCAGCCCTGCCTCGATTTCTCCCACATGCACGCCAGGGAGGGCAAGGCCAACACCTACATCGATTTCCATCGCACTCTGCGGAAGGTCGAAAAGCGGCTGGGAAAAGCCGCCTTGAAAAGCATTCACATCCACATCTCCGGCATCGAATACAGCCCCAAGGGGGAGGTCCGCCACCTCAACCTCCCGGATTCGGACTTCCGCTATCACGAGTGGATCCAGGCCCTGGGCGATTCCGGCGTCGAGGGCAGCGTCGTTTGCGAAAGCCCGGCCCGCGAGAATGACGCGCCGATGCTCAGGGAGCTCTACCGTTCCTATCGGCTGAAGCGCTGACGGCGGATATGGAGACGAAACCAGCCGCGGATGCGCCGATCCCCTAGCGTGAGGTGAGAATCAATTGAAAAACCGAAGTATTCTGTACAATAGCTCCAACCACAAGAATCGCAATGACCGACCTAGCTAACCACGCAAGCCGAAATCGTGCAGTTAGGCCTACTCCCATGACAATAACAAGCGGTATTAGCCAATGTTGCGAGTACAAAAACAGCTCATTCCCAAAGAATGAGTGAAAAGTCCAATGAAAGAGGATTTGTGACCACGCGCTAATTACAAATATCCGAATCCCAGAAGTTAATCTACTAAAAGAGAAAAGCGAGATAAAAAAAGACAATAAATACAATAAAGCTACAACAATATTTCTGAAGAAATCTGCCTTGCCCCTAATGACCCCGGTTAAGGTTGGGACATCTTGGATGATCTTATCAAGATCGTCTCGGTAGGTAAAACGTCGGACGCGAATATCGTTCGAAGGGGCTTCTCCTTTCAAATCACCATCTTCACTCCGGCCCAGCAACTTGTGCGGCTCCGGAGGAATAATCGTACTTAGAAGCGCTTTAGGAAACAATATTACGGCAGATTTGCCGCTGACCCGTATTTCCTCCATTTGACCGATATGCCGGAGTCCTGTTCCCCGGAATGAACCATGAAGAGCTGTCAGGACAATAAAGAAAAAGGCAGTAATCGAACCTGCGCTGGCAAGGATAACTGTCAACTGCCTAATTGTCTGTCTGAAGTTCTTCGTCTGCGAGAAATGTGCGACGGCCATAAGGAATGTGAAAGGAACGACATTGGTGATGGTCGTACCAAACATGAGAGTTGCTGCAATTAACCAAGAGATGCGCTCGAAACGAGCTTGCCGGATCGTCATGGCAAGAAGGTAAAAGGCAAATGCGAAGAGTGCGCCCGAAATGCCAAATGATTCCGGAAGCGCTCCGAAAAGCATGCCTGAGAACGAAACAATGCTAAGGGCCGTCAATAGCAATGCATCGAATATGCTGAACCCGACAGCTGAAAGTGCAAGAAACAGAAAACTCGAACGGATCGCCGCGAACGTCGGAGCGACAGAAATTGCTATTTCCTTCACCCGACCCTGAGCAGGATCAAGATGGAAGGCGGGTGGGATTTGAGAAACAAGCTTGACTAGCGGATGGATAAAGTTCGCAATATTGGGATGAACGATATTTCGACCACCATATGATCCAAAACGCTGATCGCCAGTCTCATAGTTAATAAGGAACCAAGGGCAGTCTGAGTCAAAAAAAAGGTTCAGCATCTCGAGATCCCCACGGGCGTTGAGCTTTTGAGCCAGGATCATCTCAATAGCAAAGGTCATCAAAGCAATTCCGAGGGCGATCCATACGGACGACTTTGAATGCGGCGACCGCGGCAGTGAAATTGATGGAGAAATATGAAGCCTATAACTCAACATTCAGGACGATGATAATGCCGGCTATGATCGGTGTCAAGAATCGTCAAACTTCATTGCCCTCCTCACCCCCGACGATGAGTTGGGAGGGCGGTATATCACCTCATCGTTCATCGGACCAGGGGATTGCGGGGTTCCCAATGTTCTTCTATAAGTTGGAGAGTCGGAGGCGGCATGTCCCGTTTTCTAAAGGGACGAGCCTTCGCGGCAGATGCGGCCCTCCGGGCAAGGCCGGGGACCCCGGTCGCCGCAAAAAGCGCGCCCGCTCTTCGTAAATAAGATAGAATGGAGATAATCGAAAGGAAAACTGGAATGACGACGCCGCTTCGGAAATCGACGCTTCGCCGGAAGGCTGACGTGCGTCTGACCTCGGTCGTCGGAGCCCGGCCCCAGTTCGTCAAGGCGGCCGCCCTCAGCCGGGCCATCGACCTGCATAACGCCGCAGATCCTGACGCCCCCATCGCCGAAACCCTCATTCACACCGGGCAGCATTACGATCCCGGCCTGAGCCGGGTGTTCTTCGACCAGCTGGAAATCCCCGCGCCCCGGATCAACCTCGGAGTGGGGTCCGGCCCGCACGGCCGCCAGACCGCCGACATGCTCGCCGGGTTGGAAGCTGTCCTGGCGGCGGACAGGCCGGATCTGGTTTTGGTCTACGGCGACACCAACACCACGCTGGCCGGGGCCCTCGCCGCGGCCAAGCTCGGCATCCCCATCGCCCACATCGAAGCCGGGTTGCGCAGCAGGGTCATGGGCATGCCCGAAGAGATCAACCGGGTGGTGGCCGACAGGCTCTCGACGTTGCTTTTCTGCCCGACCCGCTCGGCCGTCGCCAACCTGAAGGCCGAAGGCCTGACCCGCGGGGTCCGGTTCGTGGGCGATGTCATGTACGATGCCTTCCGGATGTTCCGGGCCAGAGCAGAATCCGATTCCACGATCCTGGCCGGCCTGAGACTCTCGCCGGGCGGATACGGCCTGGCCACGATCCATCGGCAGGAGAACGCCGACGATCCCGCCCGCCTGCGGAGTCTTTTCGAGTCATTTTCCAGGCTCGCCGAAAAGGACCGGCCGATCGTCGTGCCTCTCCATCCCCGGACCCGGAATGCCCTGCGGGCGATGCGCGTCCGGCTCGACCTCGGCCCGTCCGTCCTGCTTATCCCGCCCGTGACGTACCTCGACATGATCGCCCTCGAAACCTCGGCGGCCGTGATTCTCACCGACTCGGGCGGCGTTCAGAAGGAGGCCGCCTTCGCCGGCGTGCCCTGCCTGACTCTGCGGGATGAGACCGAATGGCCCGAGACCGTCGAGGCCGGCTTCAATCGCGTCGTCGGCACGGATCCGAAGCGGATCGCCCGGGGCTTTCATGCGGCCCTGAAATCAAGCCGGTCGAAGCCCACCGTCGGGAGCATCTATGGGAACGGCTCGGCCGCGCGCCGGATCGTCGGCGCGATCGTGAATCATCTCGGCCGTGGAGGACCGGGAAGGTCTTAGGAGAGGGCAAAGAGCCATGTGCGGATTCGTCGGCCTCGTCAATAAGGACGCGACGCCCGTCGACCCGGCCCTTCTCGCCCGGATGGCCGGGACGATCGCCCATCGGGGCCCGGATGAGGAAGGGACGTATTTCGACGGGCCGGTCGGATTCCATCACAAGCGGCTGTCCATCATCGATCTCAAGACCGGCCGCCAGCCGATGACGAGCGGTCCGGTTACCGCTGTCCTGAACGGCGAAATCTACAACTATCGCGAGCTCCGCGAGACCCTCAAGAAGGCCGGCCACGAATTCGTCACCACTTCGGATACCGAGGTCCTCGTCCACATGTACCTCCAGTACGGTCCGGACTTCGTGAAGAGATTGAACGGCATGTTCGCCTTCCTCATCCACGACCGGGCGAACCGGCGGCTCATGGCCGCCCGCGATCATTTCGGCATCAAGCCGCTCTATTATCACCAGGGGCGCCGGAGTCTCAAGGTGGCTTCTGAGATCAAGGCCCTCCTCGCCCACCCCGAAACTCCCGTCGAGCCCCATCCCGATTCGATCCAGGAATATCTCGTCTTCCAGTATGTGCTCAATTCGGAGACGTTCTTCAAGGACATCCGCAAGGTCTGCCCCGGCCATTATCTCTTATTCGACCTCGGCACATTCAAGGCCCGCGATGTGAAATACTGGGAGCCCAATTTCGCCGTCGACACCTCCCACTCCGAGGAGTATTTCGCCGAGCGACTGAAAGCCCTCCTCGAAGATACGATCGCTCTTCAGCTGCGGAGCGACGTCCCGGTGGGGACGACGCTCTCCGGAGGCCTGGATTCGAGCATCGTCACGACCCTGGCTTCGCGCCGCTACGAGGGCACGCTCCAGGCGTTCACCGGGGCATTCGCCGAGGGGCCTGACTTCGACGAACGCCGCTATGCCGGCCTCGTGGCCCAGGTCTGCGGCGCGGAGCTCGTCGAGGTCCTCCCCACCGCGGCCGAGTTCGTCGACCTCCTTCCCAAACTCACCCGGATCATGGATGAGCCCATGGCCGGCCCGGGACTCTTCCCCCAGTATATCGTGGCCCGCCGGGCGGCCCAGAGCGTCAAGGTCGTCTTAGGAGGCCAGGGCGGCGATGAAATCTTCGGCGGCTATACGCGCTATGTCATCGCCTATCTCGAGCAGGCCCTCAAGGGAGCGATCCTCGAAACCAATGATGAGGGCGAGCACATCGTTTCGCTCCGGTCCATCCTCCCGAACCTGCCGGCTTTGCGCCGGTACACGCCGATGCTCGAGCGGTTCTGGGAGAAGGATCTTTTCGAGCCCATGGACCTGCGCTATTTCCGGCTGATCGACCGGAGCGGCGGATGCCGCAACTGCCTGACCCCCGAGTTCCAGGCCTCGTTCTCCCGGGACCGTATCCTGTCCCGGTTCCGGGAGATTTTCAACCATCCGGACACGTTGTCCTACTACAACAAGATGATCCACTTCGACCTCAGCGCCAATCTGCCCGCCCTTCTCCATGTCGAGGACCGGGTCTCGATGGCCAACTCTCTCGAGTCGCGGGTCCCCCTGCTCGACCGGCGGATCGTTGATCTCGTGGCGAGCATGCCCCCCCGGATGAAATTCAAGGGGGCCGAGATGAAATATATCCTCAAGCGGGCGGTTCGCGATATCCTTCCCTCTCCCATCCTCGAACGTAAGGACAAGATGGGCTTCCCCGTTCCCCTTCATCTCTGGGCGAGGAAAGAGCTCCGGCCGTTCTTCCGGGACATACTCCTCTCGGAGCGCTCGCGGACGCGCGGCCTGTTCGATCCGGCCTGCATGGAGAAGCTGATCGACGAGGAGAGAGCCTTCGGCCGCAAGCTGTGGGGCCTGCTCAACATCGAGCTGTGGTTCCGGGAGTTTATCGACAATCGTCCGCCCGCCGGGGCATAATGGAAGCGATCATGGACGGAACAGGGGCGGAATCGAGTGACGGCTGGACGGTCCGGAAGATCGGGGTCATCGGCGCCGGCATCGTCGGCGTGCCCATGGCCGCCCTCCTGGCCGAGGCGGGGGTTCGCATCGGGACGGAACGGCCGGCGCCCGTGGTTCTCATCCAGCGCCCTTCCCCGACGTCCGACTGGAAAATCGAAGCTTTGAACGCGGGGCGTTCCCCGATCGGGGGCATCGAGCCCGACCTGGACCGCATCGTCCGGGACACGGCTGCCGAAGGCCGTCTTCAAGCGTCCCCGGATTACGCCGTGATCGCCGACGCGGACGCGGTCCTTGTCTGCGTTCAAACCGACAAGACGGGGATGGGACCCGACTACGGCCCTCTCTCGGGAGCGGTCGATGCGCTCGGGGCCGCCCTCGCCCGCCGACAACCGGGGAACCCGCCGCTCGTCGTCTTCGAATCGACGCTGGCCCCGACGACCATGTCCACCTGGGTCACGGACCGGTTCGTCGCCTTCGGCCTCCGCGACGGCCGGGAAATCCATCTTGCCCACAGCCCCAACCGGGTGATGCCCGGCCGCCTCGTCGAGCGGATCCGGGGCGCGGACAAGATCGCGGGCGCGATGAATCCCGAGGCGGGGCGGCGGATTCAAGCCCTCTACGCGCGGCTCGTGACCGGCGGCCGCCTCCACCTGACGGACGCCCTCAGCGCCGAAATCATCAAGACGCTCGAAAACGCCTATCGGGACGTCCGGATCGCATTCTCGGCGGAGGTCGCCCGCTGGTGCGACGCCGCGGACGTCGATTTTCGTCGCGTCCGGGCGGCGGTGAACGCCCGGCTGTTCCGCGAAGCGGGACTTCCGCCCGATACGGCGGGTGCCCCGACCGGGCTCCTGACGCCGACCATCGGCGTCGGAGGCCACTGCTTGCCCAAGGACGGCATCCTTCTTCTCTGGCGGCTGATCGAGAGCGGAGCGGACGTGTCGGAGAGCCTGATCCTCGAAGCCCGACGGATCAACGACGAGTCCCCGGCCGCGACGGCGGCCCGGCTCGAGGGACTCTTCGGAGGGCTTCGGAACCGGACCGTGGCCTTGATGGGGACGGCCTACCGGCCCGACTCCGAAGACACACGCAATTCCCCGACTCTCGTTCTCGCCCGGGTCCTGCGCGGGATGGGAAGCCGGGTGATTCTCCACGACCCCTTCGTCAAGCCCGGCGATGCGAATCTCGCCCGATCCGGCTTCGCCGACCATTTCACGCGGAACCCGGAGGATGCGGTCGGCCCGGCCGAGATCGTCATCTTCTGCGCTTCCCACGCCGCTTATCAGGACCTGGCGGCCGATCTCGCCCGGGACCGGGCCGCGGGCAAAAAGCTGTTCGACGGCTGCGGCCTCATCGACGGGCGGGAGGCCGGGACGGATGATGTCCTCCGGCTCGGCATCGGCAAGGGCCGGCGGGAGCCCGACCCCGCTTTCCTCGATTTCGTCCTGCGCAGCTTCCGGGCCATGGAGAACGGCGTCGCCAACGAAGTCGCCGGGCTCATCGACTTCCTCAATGAAAAGTTCGTCCGGGATGAGGCCAATCGCGCGGACTTCGGGGCCGTCCGCCGGCTGGCCGCGACCTGCGTCACCGGCTGCCGGATCGTCGATCCCGCCCCGGTGAGGGACCTGCCCGCCCACGAAGGATTCGCCCTGCGCCTGGCCGCCCGGGCCCAGAGGGCGAGCCGGCTCGCGGAAAAGAAGGGGACCGCATGACGAAACCCCCGGCCGCGCTCTCCTTCGACCTCGACAACCACTGGTCCTACCTGAAGACGCACGGCGACCCGGCTTGGGAAAACTTCCCTTCCTATCTCGACCGCCTCGTTCCTCCCGTCCTCGACCTCCTGGACGAGATGAAACTCAGGATCTCGTTCTTCGTCGTCGGACAGGACGCGGCGCTCGCCAAGAACAAGGCCGCCTTGCGGGAGATTGCCGCGCGCGGCCACGACATCGGCAACCATTCGTTCCGCCACGAGCCCTGGCTCTCGGCCTATTCGCCGGCCGAAATACGCCGCGAAGTGGGCGATGCGGAACAGGCGATCGCCGACGCCACGGGCCGGCGGCCCAGAGGATTTCGCGGGCCCGGGTTCAGCTGGAGCCCGGCCCTGATCGAGGCGCTCGCCGAAGCGGGCTATCTCTATGACGCCACAACCCTGCCCACGTATCTCGGCCCCCTCGGCCGGCTGTATTATTTCGCCAAGAGCGGATTGACCCGGGACGAGAGGCGGCGCCGGAAGCGCCTATTCGGCGGCCTGGCCGACGGCCTGCGGCCCGTTCGGCCCTATTACTGGCTGACGCCGTCGCGGCGGCGCCTCCTGGAAATCCCGGTCACCACGCTGCCTCTCTTGAAAATCCCTTTCCATCTGAGCTATTTGATCTACATCGGCCGCTATTCCCCGGCGTTGATGGAGGCCTATATCCGGAGCGCGGTCGGGCTCTGCCGCCTGGCGAAAACCGGCCTGAGCTTTCTTCTCCACCCGCTCGATTTCCTGGGGCGGGAGGACGCGCCGGGGCTCTCGTTCTTTCCCGGGATGGATGTGGACCGCAAGGGCAAGCTCGCCTTTTTCCGCCGAGCGGCGGAGGCGATCGCCCGCAGCTACGAAATTATCGACCTGGAGACCTATGCTCGGAGCCTCGCCGGACGCCCGGACCGCTTGTCGGTTAGGGCGGCGGCGAGCCGGACGGCCGACGGGCAAGCGCAGGGAGGGTTGTCATGAACGACATTGACAAACAGGCCGGGGGGCCGTCCGCGGCTCCGGATGCCGGCTTCCGTCCTTTGGTGACGGTCGTCGTCCCCGCCTACAACGAAGCCGACATCCTGCCCCGGAATCTGGAGATTCTCTATGAATACCTCCGGACGCTCGAGGCCGCGTATCGCTTCGAGCTGCTCATCGTCGACGACGGGAGCCAGGATGCAACCGGCAAGCTCGCTGAGGCGTTCGCGGCCGGCCGGGAAGGCGTCCGCGTCCTCCATCATCAGATCAACTTCCGCCTGGGACAGACCCTGCGGACCGCCTTCAATGCCAGCCGCGGGGACATCGTCGTCGTCATGGATGCCGACCTCAGCTACGCCCCCGCCCACATCGAGGCGATGCTCGCTCGGATGAAGGAGAGCCGGGCTAAGATCGTCATCGCCTCGCCCTACCGCAAGGGCGGCGGGGTATCCAACGTCCCCTGGATGCGACGCATTCTCAGCAAATGGGCCAACAGGTTCCTGTGCCTGATGGCCCCCAAGGATTTCTTTTCGGACAAGCTGACGAACATCACCGGCATGGTCAGGGCCTACGACGGCGACTTTATCCGCGGCCTGAGCTTGTGGGCCATGGACGTCGACATCAATCCTGAAATCATCAACAAGGCCAAGATTCTTCGGGCGCGCATCGTCGAAGTCCCCGCCCGTCTGGCTTGGGACGCCGACCTGCGGGGCCGGGCGGCCCGGCGGCGGCGGGCATCGAAGCTCCAGATCCTGAAGGGCACGGTCCAGAGCATCGTCTCCGGGTACATGTTTCGGCCGTTCCATTTTTTCATCGTGCCGGGGCTGATCCTGTTCATCCTCTCTCTCTATCCCCTGGCCTGGACGATCATCCACACCATCGACCAGTACGGGAAGCTCGCCGGAAAGGGACTCTCCCTCGATTATCGCCTCTCCGAAGCGATCGCCGGGTCCTTCCAGGTCGCGCCCCATTCCTTCATCGTCGCCGGGTTCGCCCTCGTCGTCGCCATCCAGCTCCTCAGCTTGGGTCTGCTTTCCCTCCAGAAGAAGCGCAACTACGCCCAGCTTTTCTATCTTATGAGCGCAATCTACAAGGATTCCCTCCCTTCGAAAAAGGACCGGATCATGCTCGGCGACCCCCTGCGAAAGCTATAAGCCGTGTCGAGGATGGGATCCCGGGAATCCGTCGCCGTTGTCGGGGGTGGGATCGCGGGCGTTTCGGCCGCTCTCGAGCTCGCCCGGTCGGGACGGGCCCGGGTCGTTCTCTTCGAGCGGGCCGACGGGCTGGGAGGGCTGTGCGCGTCGTATCGATGGGACGCCGTGACCTGCGACCGGTATTACCACGTCGTCCTCCCTACGGACGCTGCAACCATCGCCTTCCTCGAAGGCCTGGGACTCGGACCGAAACTCCGCTGGGCCGAAACCGGGAGCGGGTTCTTCAAGGACGGGCGCATCGCCCCCTTCTCCTCGGCCTGGGATTTCGCGAAATTTCCGTTCTTATCGCCGTGGCGGAAGCTCCGCTTGGGGGTAGGCATCCTGCGCGCCTCCCGCATCACCGCGCCGGACGAGCTCGATCGGCTCCCGGCCTTCGCCTGGCTCGACCGGATGTTCGGAGCCGGGGTGACCGAGGCTTTCTGGGACCCGCTTCTCCGCAGCAAGCTGGGCGACGCGCGCCGGGCCGCGCCGGCGTCCTTCATTCAGGCGACAATCCGCCGCCTCGGCGGAGCCCGCCGCGGGGCAAACAAAAAGGAGCGGATGGGCTATGTCGAGGGCGGGTTCGCCGCCGTTTTCGAAGCTGCCCGGGAGAAGCTCGTTCGATCCGGTGCGGAAATCCGCCTCGGAACGCCGGTCCTCGGGACGCGTGACCGGGCGGGCCGCGTCGAGCTGGAGACGCCGGCCGGGACCTCGGAGTTCGATCGCGTGCTTTTCGCCGTTCCCGATCCGGAGATCCCCAGGCCGGGGGAACGGCAGGGGGCCGGCGAAGCCGGCAACGGATATCTGGGCATCGTCTGCGCCCTTTTGATCCTGAAGCGGGCGCTGACCCCCTACTACGTCCTGAATCTCCTCGACACGAGCCTGCCCTTCACCGGGGTCATCGAATCGACCAATATCATCCCCGCGGACACCTTCGGCGGGGCACATCTGATTTACCTCCCGAAATACGTCACGCCCGATGATCCGCTGCGGACGGCGCGGGATGAAAGCGTCCTCTTGGATTTCGTCAGCGGTCTCCGGAGGATCGTCCCCGACCTGAGCGACGGCGACATCCTCCATGCCCGGATCTTCCGGAACGACGCGGTCTTCGCTTTGCCACGGACAACGGCCGGCCGCGGGCCGGCCTCGATCCGGACGTCCCAACCGGGCGTTTACCGGGCGAACCCAGCGCTCCTCAGGGACGAGACCCTCAACAACAACGCGATCCTGAAAATCGCCGGAGACGCCGCGCGCCTGATCCTCGCGGACGCGCGCGGCTAGAAACGGAAGAGATAGGCTTTCGGGCACTCGGCGAGCAGGGACGCCCTCGATTTCATCTCGTCCGCGAACTTCGGGGAATCGCGGAGGGACTCCTTCTCCAGGACGAAAAAGCGGGCCCCGCGGCGGACATAGGACTCCACGGCGTCGAGGGAATAAAGGTCCGAGGGGATGTTGAATCCTTTGCGATCGAGCCAAAAAAACATGTAGGAGGCGTTATAGGCCACGGGCTTGCCCGTTTCGTCCTTGGAGACGCCTCCGGAGCAGAGAATGAGCGCGCCCTCCGGGATCAGGGGCTTGAAGCTCAGGGCGCATTCGTAAACACCTTGTGACCACGTAGGATGGAGGTCCCGCAGGACCATGATGCCTTCGAACCCGAGGATCGCCGTCAGCCCCAAGGCCACAATTGCGATTCGCAGGCCCGGGACGACGCCGGGCCGGGTTCGGCGGAGCCACGAAAGAAGGGCGGCCGCCGCCGTTCCGATGAGGAGGGCTGCGGCGGGGACGGACACGACATGATAGTAGGCAGCCCAGGTGTCGCCCGTCGTCCGAATCGTCACGAAATAATAGCAGAGGAGAGCTGCGAGCCAGAACAGGCCGAGGCGAACGGCCGGCCGCTTCCGAAGGGCGATGAGCGCGGCCGCAACGGCTGCGACGCCCACCGGCGTCCAGACGAGTCCGACCTCCATTTTCGCCAGATTGATGAGGAGCTTGATGAAGGCGCCGGGCCTAATCAGGAGGTCCAAGCCGAACCAATGGAATTCGTTGGAAACCCCGAGCGAATTGCCGTAGACGAGCCAGAGACGGTGGGCATGAAGATACCAGAGGGCTCCCGGAACAAGGGCCCCAATTCCGAAAAGCCAGACCCGGGGGCGGGCAAGGGCGGCCGCTCCTTTTTTCCAAAGAAGCAAGGCCAGGAATAGAATCCCGATATGGATGGCCGGGATCTTGACCAGCACGACCATCGCCGTCGAGACGAGGGCGAGGGCATACCAGGTCCGGCTCTCATTCTCGAGCCAGCGCAGAAAGGCATAGGCCGCGAACACATAGAAAAAGAGCATGAGGGATTCCGGCTGGAGGGCATTGGAAACGCGGACGGCCAGGGGGTTGAGGACGAAGACGGCGGAGGCCGCAAGCGCCCCGAAAGGCGGGAGGACCGAGCGGGCCAAGGCAAAGAAGGCGATCAAGGTCAGGAGCGAGGCGGCGACCATGAGCCACCGGCCCCGGGCCTCGCCGTAGCCGAACACCTTGTCGAGGGCGGCCATGGTCCACGGCAGGGCCGGAAACTCCATCTCGGCGAACCCGGGCCCCTCGCCGCGCCAATCGATCCGGGGCAGGAGGATATTCATTCCTTCCCGGAAGAAGTTCCGGGCGACGGCGGCGTAATCGCACTCCCGCCACGATTCCCGAACCCCGCCGTCGACGGGATGGCCAGCGTCGAGGACGCGGAGCCCCGCGCCCGCCAGGAACAGCCCCGTCCAGACGAGAAGCGCCCCGCGGACCTGCTTGGGAGAGGGGCTGCTCACCGCGCCCCCCCGATGCGGAAAACCGAGACGGACGTTAGACGGACCAGGGGTTCCGCTGCAAGCCGCTCGGCCAGAAGCCGCTCGATCAAGTCTGGAGACGCGTCGCTGCGGAGCAGATGCGTTTTGGTCTTAAAGAGAATCGCTAGGGCCTCGCCGGCGCCGATCTCGGACTTGAGCTCTTCGATTCGGACCGGCCATTGGCTCATAGGAATATAGTACGCATCGCGGCGCAACAGGAAATGCACTGCGATATCGTCGTTCGTCACGATCGGCAAGCCGGGAGGCTGGACCGCCACGGCGGCGGCCATTTCGGAGCCGCGCCATTCCTGGTTGTTGTATCCGCCGCCCTGGGCCCGGAAGCGCACGAGCCAGGCTCCGGCGAGCGCCAGATAAGCGGCGAGGTAGAGCCCGAAAGCGAGAGCCAGTCCGGACCTGAGCGAGCCCCGCCCCACGAGTCGCATTACCCGGCTGAGCTCAATCAAGCCCACGGCCGCGCCAGCCACAAAAAACGGTGCTAGGATCCTGTAATCGAGCGGAATCATGGGATCGATGAAAAACATGGAAAAGAGGATGTAGCCCACATAGACGGCCAGGAAGAGCGCGAAGAGGATAGGCCGGGCGGACCCGGCCCCCGCGCCTTGTAGGCCGCTTCTCCGCGCGCGGCGAACGATCAGGACCGCCGCGGCGATGAGGCCTGCCAGTACGACGACGGAAGCCAGGGCGAGGATATCCTTCTCGACAGGAGACGCGAAGACGCGATACAAGTTGGGAAAGACCCAGGAGGAGAGCGTGGTCTTCAGATCGAGAATAACGCTTCCGAACGAGACGGGAATGACCGTCAGCGTGCGGTTCGTCGCCGCCCCCGCGACCACGAGGTTTCGAATCATGAACGCCAGGGCGGGGAGGCTGCCCGCGAGGGCCAAGCCGCCGGCCGCGCCTAGGCGCCTCGGGAAACTCGTTCGCCGAAAGATGAGGATGGCGAGGACGCCTGCGGCGACCAGCGCACCGCCGGCATAGCGCGTCAAAAAGGCCAGCCCGGCAGCTAGGGAGCCCCCCGCCAAAGCCCAAAGCCCGCCCTTCTCGATAAACGCCGACACGCCGATCAAACCGAACTGGGTCAGGGCTAGGAAAAGAGGCTCGGACAGGGCATAGGCGTGCAGACCCAACGTGCTTTCCGAGCCGAGCATGACGATCGCCGCCGCGAAGGCGAAGAAGGGCGAAGGGGTGGTATATCTATAGACGATGAATCCGGCCAGGAAGATATTGACCGCGAAGAGGAGCATGCCCAGGGCCCGGGCCGACCGTTCCGGATCGAGGCCGAGCCCCCGGCCGGCGGAGAGGGCGATCGAATAGAACGGCGGGAAAACGACCTCGGGGCGGGGACGGACGCGGCCTTCCGCCTTGATATCCGCCAGGTATTCCCGGAAGCTGATCGGCCGCAGGTTATCCTGGAGTCCGGTCACGTAGCCTTCGCCCCGGCCGATATGGGCTGCACAATCCAGGTAGAAGGCGGAATCGGGCTGGAGACCGATCCCGCGATCCATGCTCCAGCCCAGGGCCAGCGCGCCGGACGCGGCCACGGCCGCTAGACCCGCGAGAATGAACATCCGTGTGCGCCGATCGTTCACCGTCATGGTCATGGCCACGGGCCCCTTCTCCCGCGCCCTCACTCTAGCGGACCCCCAGTCCCAAGTCAACCCGGCGGGGACGTCTGGAACAACGTGACTTTTCCCTTCCCTCGCCCGGGCAAGGACGCTATAATATCCTCCTTCGGAAACGCCCCTAAAGGAGTCTCCATGATCGAAATACGTTTTCACGGCCGAGGCGGCCAGGGAACGGTCGTGGCCTCGAAAATCCTTGCCGACGCGCTCGCCCAGGAGGACAACTACGTCCAGGCTTATCCCGAGTTCGGCGTCGAGCGGCGCGGCTCGCCCGTCGTGGCCTTCATCCGCATCGACAGCAAGCCCATCTATGACAAGAGCCGGATCTACGCCCCCGACCATGTGGTCGTGGTCGATCCGACCCTCGTCGAGGCGATCGACGTCACCGAGGGCCTGAAAGACGGCGGCTGGATCATCATCAACAGCGACAAGAAGCCCGGGGAGTTCGCCTTCCCCTCCAAGTTCAAGGTCGCGACGGTCAACGCCACCGAGATCGCCGTCCGAAACAAGCTCGGCTCGCTGGCCGCGCCGATCGTCAACACGGCCATCGTCGGCGTCGTGACCCGGATCCTCGGCCTGACGAAGCTCGATTCGCTCCTTAAGGCCGTCGGGGACGCCATTTCGATCAAGCCCGAGAACAACAAAACGGCGGCATCCGAGGCCTACGAGCAGGCCGGCGACTACTGCTGAGGAGGAAGCTCATGCCCAAGAAACGAGACGCGAAAAAAATTAATTTCACGTCCATCGCCGAAGTGCCGACCATGCCCATGTCCCTCGGCTCGATGCTCTGGAATAAGACCGGCACGTGGCGGAACATCCGGCCGGAGATCAAGCTCGAGGACTGCATCCAATGCGGCATCTGCTGGAAATTCTGCCCCGACATGTCGATCCTGATCGAGAACGAATGGCCCGTCGTGGACTACGACTTCTGCAAGGGCTGCGGCATCTGCGCCGAGGAATGCCCGGCGAAGTGCATCGTCATGGTGGAGGAACGGAAATGAAAAAAGTCATCATGGGCAACCACGCCCTGTCCTACGGGGCCATGCTCGCCCGCTCCCAGGTGATCGCGGCCTACCCGATCACGCCCCAGACCCAGGTCGTCGAGCTCCTCTCCGAGATGTGCGCCGACGGGACGCTCGACGCCAAGTTCATCAAGGTCGAATCCGAGCACTCGGCCATGGCCGCCTGCATCGGGGCCTCGGCCGCCGGTGCCCGGGCCTTCACCGCCACGTCGGCCCAGGGCCTGGCCCTGATGCACGAAATGCTGCATTGGGCCGCGGGCGAGCGCGTCCCGGTGGTCATGGGCAACGTCAACCGGGCCATGGCCCCGGGCTGGACCATCTGGGCCGATCAGAACGACAGCCTCTCCCAGCGGGACACGGGCTGGATGCAATATTACTGCGCCAGCAACCAAGAGGTCGTGGACACCGTCCTCCAAGCCTTCAAGGTGTCCGAGGCGCTGTCCATCCCAAGCATGGTCATCCTCGACGCCTTCGCCTTGTCCCACACCTACGAGGTTGTCGACATTCCCGAGGCGGCGAAAGTCGACGCCTATCTGCCGCCCTTCCGGCCGCTCTACAAGCTCACGCCGAGCGACCCGCGCGCCTTCGGCGGACTGACCTCCCCGGAACATTACATGGAGCTGCGCTACAAGCTGCAGAAGGACATGGAGAAGGCCCCGGCCTTGATCGAAGCCACGGGCCGGGAGTTCGAGAAGATCTTCGGCCGGTACCTCGGTCTGGTCGATCCCTACCTCTGCGAAGACGCCGAGATCATCCTGGTGACCTCCGGAACCGCGGGCTACACGGCCCGCGTCGCCGTCGATGCGATGCGGGCGGCCGGCACCAAGGTCGGAAACCTGCGGATCAAGGTCTTTCGTCCCTTCCCCTTCGAGGCGGTCCGGAAATACACGGCGGCCGCGAAGAAGATCGCGGTCGTCGACCGCAACATCTCCTACGGCCACCACGGGATTTTTTCCCAGGAGCTGAAATCGGCCGTCTACGGCCACGCCGACGGCAAGCCGGTCTTCGGTTTTATCGCCGGGCTCGGCGGCCGGGACATCACCCCCGCCTCGTTCAAGGAAGTGGTGGACTACGCGATCGCCCATGAGCAGCCTGAAGCGGAGATCGTCTGGATCGGAGCCAAGATATGAGCAAAGAGAAGAAGATGAAACTCTCCCTCCCCACGGAGGAGCTGGTCGGATCGGGAAACCTCGCCTGTCAGGGCTGCGGCGCCACCCTCGCCATGCGGTACTTCCTCAAGGCTCTGGGCCCGAAGACCGTCCTTTGCATCCCGGCCTGTTGCTGGTCGGTCATCGACGGCCCCTACCCCTACTCCTGCCTGGGCGTGCCCGTCCACCACAGCGCCTTCGAGACGGCGGCCTCCACGGCCACGGGAGTCAAGGCCGGCCTCCAGATGACGGGAGACAACGAAACCACGGTCGTCGCCTGGGGGGGAGACGGCGGGACGTTCGACATCGGCCTTCAGGCCCTGAGCGGGGCGGCCGAGCGCAACGACGACATCATCTACGTCTGCTACGACAACGAGGCCTACATGAACACCGGCATCCAGCGGAGCTCCGCGACGCCGCTGGGGGCCTGGACCACCACGACGCCGGTCAAGTTCTTCAAGGACCAGCCCAAGAAGGACATCGACGCCATCATGGCCGCCCACCGCATCCCGTACCAGGCCACGGCCTCCATCTCCTACCCCGAGGACGTCTATAAGAAGGCCAAAAAGGCCAAGGACGTCAAGGGCACGCGCTTCCTTCACATCTACGCCCCCTGCCCGACGGGCTGGAAGAGCCGGCCGGAAGACACGATCAAGCTCGGCCGGATGGTCGTCCAGAACTGCATCTTCCCCCTCTTCGAAGTCGAACACGGGGAAAAATACACCCTGACGATGAAGCCCGCGAACAAGAAGCCGATCGACGACTACCTCAAGCTCCAGGGGCGGTTCCGCCACCTCAAGCCGGAGACGATCAAGGTGATGCAGGAGGCCGTGGACCACGAGTGGACCCGCCTCCTCAAGCTGTGCGAAAATCGCTGATGGATTTCCCGGGGGGGGCGTTCCGGCGAACGCCTCCCTTTTTTGCTCCGGCGCTTAGTTGATCATTTCTAATCCGCAGTTTCGAAATAAGGACGAACGCCATGAAATATGCGTTGCCTCTCCTGATGGCCGCCCTGGTCTCAGGCTGCGCGGCCGCCCTTCCGCCGAATTCCGGCCAGGCCGCTCCGGACTTCTCGGTCACGACGCTGGACGGCGGGACAATCACCCTCGCCGGCCTGAAGGGCAAGGTCGTCCTGGTGAACTTCTGGGCGACCTGGTGCCCTCCCTGCCGGGCGGAAATCCCCGATTTCGCCGCTTTTTACGCGAAAAACAAGGACAAAGGCTTTGAGATCATCGGCCTGTCCGTCGACGAGATGAGCGCCTCCGAGCTGAAGCCGTTTCTCGCCGCCCTCAAGGTGAACTATCCGATCGCCCTGGCTACTCCCAAGATCATCCGCGATTTTGCGCCCGGGGGATACATCCCGACGACCTTCGTGATCGACAAAAAAGGGATGATCCGGGACAAGCAGGTCGGAGGCATGGACATGGGATCTTTCGAAGAACTGTTCAGCCGGCTGTCCGCGGAGAAGTAGGACGGCAAAAGCCATGGGCGCGCGGGCGATTGCGGGGATCAGCCTGCTGGCCGCGCTGATCGCGTGGCCGGGCGCCGCCCGGGCCCAGACCAAGATCGGCCAATACCTAGACGAGGCGCCGCTCCGGACCTGGAACACCGCGCCGTTCACCCTAGCGGCCGGGCTCGGCCGTGGGGGGACGTCATTCACCCGGGCTGCCGACCCTTCCGCGGCGCTCTCCAACCCCGCCCTCCTGCCGCTCCTTCCCCGGGTCTCCGCGGCCGTCCAGGGTTTCGCCGAAAGCGCGTCCATGGCCAAGGCCGGCCCCATCGGCACGGGCGTGTTCCTGACCGACGGCAACGTCGTGGCCTCCTCCACGGGGCTCGATTTCGCCGGCGTTGCGGTGCGGGCGGGCCGGTGGGGATTCGCCCTCAGCGTCTGCCGGGAGGAATCCTATCTCCGGCCCACGGCCTATTACGAAGAGAGCGCCCCCGCCGGCCAAAATGGCTATCTCCTCCAATGGACGCAGACGGGCGACCTGAGGATCGTCAACGCGGCCATCGGCGGGATCCTGGGACACGGCTTCAGCGTCGGCCTCGGGGTCAACGAGGTCTTCGGCAGCCTGCGGCGGAGCCTGGTCGAGCAGGTCACCGGCCCCGGCGGCTACGAGATTTCGGACACGGTCACCCAGGATTTCAGGGGCCTGTTTCTCAACGGGGGCTTGCTCTGGTCGCCGTCCTCGCGGTTCCGAGCCGCGGCCGTCTTCCGGACGCCCTACGCCAGGAAGGCCGCCGGACAGAGCGCCCTGGATTACCGGGCGCCCGACGGGAACACGGACATCCCGATCGACGCCTCCTCCAAGGATACCGCCCGTCAGCCGCTGATGCTCGGATTGGGCGGATCCTACGACCTGTCGCCCAGCCTCACCCTGGCCGTCGAAGCCTCCTACTTCGGCTGGTCGGCTTATTCCCTGGACTTTTTCGGGGAAGCGCAGGACCGCGGCTTCCGAAACGTCGTCCGGGTGAACGCGGGCCTCGAATTCCGGCAGAAGATCCCCCTGTTCGGAATCGATTTCGACATGCCGTCCCGGGTGGGACTCATCTACGACCCCCAGCCCGTGAAGGACCCGGCTTCGGCGTATGGAGACATCACGGTCGGGACCGGCCTGGCCGCCGGGCGTTTCCGCCTCGACCTGGCCGCGCTTCTCGGCCGGGAGTGGGGGTCGGGCAACGGCCTTATCGCCCGGAGGATAGCCATTTCGCTGATTTTTCAGTTATAATAATATGATGATGAGGATGTTCCGGCGGGCGCTCGTCCTGGCGCCGCTCCTTGCGGCCGCGGCGCTGCAGGCACCGGTCTACGCGGCGGCCCTTTCGACCGAGGGCGGCCTCAACGGTGCCTATCACTCCTACAAGGAGCTTGAAACCGACCTGTTCGCCCTCCAGCAGAAGAACCCGGCCATCGCCAAGGTGTTCGACCTCGGAGAGAGCCTGGAGCACCGGCACATCTATGGGCTCAAGATCAGCGACAACGTCGCGATCGAGGAGAACCAAGCCCAGATCCTCATCCTGGGATGCCATCACGCCCGGGAATGGATTTCGGTCGAAGTGCCGTTTCATTTCGGCAAGTATTTGGTCGAGAGCTACGCGACCGACCCCGAGGTCAAGCGGCTGGTCGACCAGAGCGAAATCTGGATTGTCCCCATGGTCAACCCGGACGGCCTCGAATACACCATCCATACCTACCGCTACTGGCGAAAGAACCGGCGGGACAACGGAGGGGGGCAATTCGGCGTTGACATCAACCGCAACTACGACTACAAATGGGGTTTCGACAATGCCGGATCGAGCGGCGACCCCGGCTCCGAGATCTATCGCGGCCCGGCGCCGTTCTCCGAGCCGGAAACACGGGCGGTACGCGATCTCTTTTTGAAGAAGAGCTTCGGGGCCGTCGTGTCGTACCACAGCTTCGCCCAGGACATCCTCTACCCCTGGGGCTACACCGACCAGCCCTCGGACCGCGACGCCGAGATGCAGGGCATCGCGGTTGAGATGGCGAACCGAATCAAGGCGGTCAACGGACGGACCTATGCGCCCGGCCAGTCGGGCAAGGACCTCTACCTGACCAATGGCGACGCGAACGACTGGACGTTCGGCTTGAGCGGCATCCCATCCTTCACCATCGAGCTCCCCCCGATCGACGAGCTCCTGGGCGGCTTTTTCAACCGGGAAGAGGACATCGCCCCCATCTTCCAGGAGAACCTGCCGGCGTTGCTCTATCTCGTTGACCGGACCGTCCAGAATTTCCGTCCCTACCTCCGGAACCCGTTCGACCTCCGGAGCGTCTTTTTCCCCGGGGCACGGGCGGCCGGGATCCTGTACTGAGCCCCGCCGCCGCCTTCCTTTACCTTCTTCCGCGTCCGGCATAAAATGAAAAGGCCATGAAGCCCGGGATGCTGGCCCACGTCTGTTGCGGACCCGACGCGCTCTACGCCATCGGCGTCCTCCAACAGGAGTACGACGTAATAGGCGTTTTCCACAATCCCAACATCTGGCCTCCCGAGGAATACGGCCGCCGCCTCGAGGAAGCGCGCAAAGTCGAAAAGATCCTGGATTTCCAGCTCATCGAGGAACGCTATGTCCCCGAGGCCTGGTTCGAGATGACCGCCCCCCTCAAGTCCGAGCCTGAACGGGGACGGCGGTGCGCCGTCTGCTACGCCCTCCGGCTCGAGCGGACGGCCCTCCGGGCCCTCGCCCTCGGGTTGCCGGCCTTCGCGACCGTCATGAGCGTAAGCCCCCTGAAAAAGACCGACGTCATCAACAGGATCGGGTCGAGGATCGCCCGGAAGCACGGCCTGTCATTCCTGGAAACCGATTTCAAGAAGAAGGGCGGATTCCAGAAATCCGTCGAGCTCAGCCGGCGCCACGGGCTGTACCGGCAGAACTACTGCGGCTGCCTCTACAGCCGGAGGGACAGCCGGACGTGAAGGACCGCGCCGTCCGGGTGACGGTTTTCGGCGTCGTCCAGGGCGTGGGATTCCGCCCATTCGTCTATCGCCTGGCCCGCCGTCTCGGCCTGGCGGGCTGGGTCAGGAACTCGGGTGCCGGGGTCGACATCCACCTCGAAACGAAGGAGGGCGCCGCCCTCGAAGCATTCCTGAAGGGGCTCATCGAGGAGCTCCCGCCCCTGGCCCGCATCGAGCGCCAGAGCCTGAAGACGGCGCCCTTCCAGGGCTTCAGGGAATTTACCGTCCGGAAGTCGGGCAAGGGCGAGCGCTTCGTCTTCACATCTCCCGACATCGCCACCTGCCCAAGTTGCCTGAAGGACATCGAGAACCCGGCCGACCGCCGCTTCGGTTATCCTTTCACCAACTGCACGGACTGCGGCCCGCGCTACACCATCGTCCGGGCCCTGCCCTACGACCGGCCGAATACGACCATGGCCGGCTTCCCGATGTGTCCCGACTGCGCCCGGGAATATCATGACCCCGGCGACCGCCGCTACCACGCCCAACCGATCGCCTGTCCGCGCTGCGGGCCCCGGATCGAGCTCCGGGAGGCGAAGTCCGGTCGGCCGGTCGCCGGAGGGATTCCCCGGGCCGTCGAGCTCCTGCGGAAGGGAAAGATCCTGGCCGTGAAAGGCCTGGGCGGCTTTCACCTGTCCTGCGACGCGCTGAATGAGGCGGCGGTGGCGAGGCTCCGGCGGATCAAGGCCCGCCAAACAAAGCCCCTGGCCTTGATGGCTCGCGACGCGACCATCGTCCGCCGATATGCCCATCTTTCCCCCGACGAAGAAGCGCTGCTCGTTTCGGACCGCCGGCCGATCGTCCTCCTCAGGAAGAAAAAGGACATCGCCGGCATCGCCCCCCACCTCGACGAGATCGGATTCATGCTTCCGTATACGCCCCTCCACCACCTGCTCCTCAAGGACCTCGGGCTTATCGTCGCTACGAGCTCCAACCGGAAGGACTCCCCCATCATGAAAGAAGAAGAGGAGGGCATCCGCGGGCTATGCGATGATCTCCTCACCCACGACCGGCCGATCGCCGTGCGGGCCGATGACTCGGTGGCCAAGATCGCCTCCGGGGCGCCGCTCTTCGCCCGGAGGGCGCGAGGCTTCGTCCCTTATCCCCAGAAGGTTCCGGAGGCGCTCCGCTCGCCCCGGTCCATTCTGGCCCTTGGAGGCGAGCTCAAGGATACCGTTTCCCTTTACAAGGACGGCTATATCGTCACCAGCCAGTTCCTGGGCGACCTCGACGAGTACCCGAACCATCTCTATTTCGAGGAAACGATCCGCCACCTGACCGGCCTTTTCGACGCGGCCCCCGCCTGCATCGTCTCGGATCTCCACCCCGACTTTCACACGACCCGGTTCGCCGAGAAGTCCGGCCTTCCACACCTCCGGGTCCAGCACCACCACGCCCATGTGCTGGCGGCGATGGTCGAGCACGGCCTTCCCCCCGGCGCCAGGGTCCTGGGCATTTCCTGGGACGGCTACGGCTACGGGGCCGATGGAACGGCTTGGGGAGGAGAATTCCTGCTGGCCGGCTATGCCGACTATGAGCGGTTCGCCCATTTCGAACCCGTTCCTCTTCCCGGGGGCGATCTCGCGGCGAAACAGCCCTGGCGGATGGCCTTGGCCTACCTCCGCGCCGCGGGCATCAATCCGGGCGGCGCGCCGGGGACGCTGCGCGGCGTCGACCGGGCGAAAAAGCAAGGGGTTCTGGACATGTTGAACCGGGGAGTGCGCTCCCCGCTCTCCACGAGTTGCGGACGCTTGTTCGACGCCGTCGCCGCGCTGACGGGCTTGGCCCCGCTCGAAAACGAGTTCGAAGCCGAAGCGGCCATGCGCCTCGAAGCGGCGGCCGCCCCCGGCGCGGCTAAGCCTTACGGCTTCGACCTCGAACGGGCCTCGAGCCCTCTCCGGATATCGTTCGCTCCGGCGATCCGCGGGATATTAGCCGATCGGGCCCGGCGGAAGTCCCCCGGCCGGATCGCGGCGAAATTCCTGGCAACCCTGGCCGCCGTCGCGGTCGCCGTGGCCGAAGAAGCCAGGACGACGGCCGACATCCGGACCGTCGTCCTGAGCGGCGGGGTTTTTCTCAACAAGAAGCTGACCGAAGCGGCGACGAGCGCCTTGCTGGAGGCGGGGTTCGAAGTCTTGAGGCCGGTGCAATATTCCCCGAACGATGAATCTCTTTCGGTGGGCCAGATCGCCTATGCCCTGGCCAGGCTTAAAAAATAGGCGGGATAAGATCAGCGCATGAGGCCGAAGGGAGTTCCGCCTTCCGCCTCCTCCGTCCCGCTCTTGCCCGAACGGGGGCCCCGGCGAGGCCCGACCTGATATTCCACCCCGCCGATAATGGACAAGATCAGGTTCACGATCAGCGCTTTTAAAAATCCGATCAGCCCCACAAAAACGAATCCGGTCACGGCGCCCATGACGGCGAATATGCCCGCCCTGGGAAGCGAGCCCTGGAAATTGAGCAGCCCGCCGGGCAGGAAGCCGAGTTGCGCGTCGAAATAGCCGGTGGCGCCGGCGAACGCGCCGAACAGGAGGCCGCCGAGCGCTCCGAGGAGGCCGCCGAAAAGGAGAAACGAGAGGGGCTTGACGCTGCGGAGCACGCGCGAGACCGGTTCCTTGGCCGTCGCCTTCTCCTCAGCGCGCTCGGGCCGCCCCGAGCCGCCCTCGATGACCATGGTGGGCTCGGTGGGGGCGGAGACTTCTCCGCCGATCGCCGAAGCCCCGCATTCGGGACAGGCGACATATGGCTTGGGAAGCTTAGCCCCGCATTTTTCGCAGGTCGGCTCGGCCCCCTTCATCGTCCCGCCGCACCGGCCGCAGAGCTCGGCCTCGGGTTTGTTCTCAAAACCGCAGTGAGCACAGACGGCCTTTCCCTCTTTCGGGGAGGGCGGTTCGGATTGGACCCATTCCTTGTCGTTGAAGTAGTACCACTTCCCCGTCTGAGCGCCGATCATCCAGTACCGCCCCTGATCGTCCTTGATGCGGAGCGGTTTCATCTCGTCGATGAACTGCTGACTGGATATCTCGCCCGCCTGGAACTTCTCCTTGAGCTTTTCGAAGGCCTCGAGGACATCTTTAAATGATTTTTCCATCTGGCACCCCCGGTTCAGGCCTTCCCGACCGCAAGTCTTTTGTTTTCAGTATATTCATAAGTAATTGATATATATATATTTACGTCCGTTGACGAAATCTTGTGCAATTTGCGGAATTCCCAATCTTTTTGGCCGATTTCGGCCTCCCGGACCATTGTTTTCCACATCTTTTCCACAGAAAGTGTGAAAATCTTCATGCCTCGCGAACCCCTAAAACATCTTGATGATATCGAAGAGATTATACCCCCGGACGGGGTCGGGGATAAAGGCCAGAATGAAGATCAGGGCGATCATCGCCGCCAAGGCGGTGCGGGTGGAGCCGAGGGGCGAGTCTTCGTCCCAGGTGCGCGGGTGGCGCGTTCCGAGGATGAGGATGATCCCGGCCCAGAGGAGCCAGCCGACCCAGAAGACGACGCCCATCACGGCGAAGGCGGCGAGGAAGATGCGGCCGAGCATATTCGACTTCGGGCCGAAGACGGCGTAAGAAATGTGCCCGCCGTCGAGCTGGCCGATGGGGAAGAGATTTAGGGCCGTGACGAGCATTCCGACCCAACCGGCGAACGCCACGGGATGGAGGATGAGGTCGTATCCCGGCGGAACGGGGCCCGCCAGGAATCGAACGAGCAGTTTGAGCAGGAGAGGATCGCCGAAGACGATCGTGCCCTCGCTCGGCAGGGCGGGAACGACCTTGGAGAGCGCCAGGCCGACGGCAAGGGCCGGGACGGCCAGGACGAATCCCGTGAGCGGGCCGGCGATGCCGATATCGAACAGCTGCCGCTTGCGGGTGACCGGCGCCTTGATCCTGATGAACGCGCCCATGGTCCCGATGAGAGTCGGCGCCGGGATGAAGAACGGGAGCGTCGCCTCGATCCCGTAGCGGCGGCAGGTCAGGTAGTGGCCGAGCTCGTGCCCCGCGAGGATGATCATGAGAGCCACGGCATAGAGGAGGGCGAGGCCGAGGACGCGGGGGGCGTGGAGCTCGGCCTTGCTCAACACCATGTCCGGATTGCGGCTGAGGAGCTCGGCGTACGCGTAGCTGGCGGCCCAGCCGAGGCCGACGGCGAAGGTCGACGCCACGGTCAGGGCGAACAGGAGCCCGTTCAGCCAGGGCCGGGATTTGGCGAAAAGCCATCCTCTCCACGCCCGGGGCCGGTGAGGGGGAGGAGGAGGCGAGGGAAGCGGCGTCAGCGGGATGGACTCGAACCGGTTGTCATCCATGGGGTCCATAAAAAAATAGGAGTGAGAAGCTCACTCCTATGCCCTGGACGGTGGAAAAAAATCAGCCCTTGAGGGCTTTGTGCTTGGCGGCAAGCTGTTCCTTCGTCTCCACGTGATCGGGATCCGGCACGCACGCGTCGACCGGGCAGACCGCCGCGCATTGGGATTCGTCGAACGAGCCCACGCACTCGCTGCACTTGGCCGCATCGATGATGTAGATCGTATCGCCCGCCGAGATGGCCTGGTTGGGGCATTCGGGCTCGCAGGCGCCGCAGTTGATGCATTCTTCGGTGATCTTATAAGCCATGAGACGTCCTCCTATTGGAATAAAGGCTAATTATAGCCGAATCGCGCCGTTTTACAAGGGAACGGCCTCACTTGGCCGGTTCGAGCTTCTTCACCTTGAGCGACGCGTCGTAACCGTAGTAGGTCTGGGCATATCCGTCCTGGAGCTTCTTGTAGACGGCAAGGGCCTCGGCGGCGCTGCCCTTCTTTTCCAGCGCTTCGGCCTTGTGGAAAAGGATGGCGTCCTGGAGATACTCCTTGGGATTATCGGCCTCGATTTTCGTAAGGATGGCGAGCGCCTTGTCGTAATCGCCCTTCAGGACGGCGGTCTGGGCGGCCAGGTCCTGGGCCTGATAATAGATGAAGTCCTTGGGGGCGTCCTTGATGCCCGCCAGGGCGGCCTGCCCCTTATCAAGCTGGCCCTGCTCGATCCAGTATGTGGCCAGGTTCAGGGCCGCCACGCGGCCGAATTTCCCGCCCTTGGCCGCGAACTGTTCGAGCTTCGTGACGTTGGCCGGCGTTTTGGCCAGATCGGCCCGGAGGTCCATGATCTCTCCGACCTCGCGGCTGTCCCGGGCGTTCTGCCGGGAGCGGAGGAACTGGAAGCCGATAAAGAGGGCCGCGATCCCCAGGGCCGCGACCCCGGCGATGATGAGCTCCCTTTCCCAGGTTTTCATGAAATGCATGAACCATGTCATGCCCGAAACGAATTCGTCTTCTTTAAGCTGTTTCTTGAACTGTCTCTTCATGGCCGGATCCTTTCCGTCGCGAAACGGACTCTTTTTTACCATATTCGCGCCCAAAAGCCAAGCCGCGCGGAGACCTCTCCCCTTCCCCGGAGGGCGCAAGTTGACACGATTAGCCGATTCCCTATGATAGAAAAGGAATATCACCATGAATAAGCGCAAGGCTCTAATCCTCTCCGCCTTTGCCTGCGGACTCGCCGCGTTTGGGACCACGCTTCTCTCCGCGGCCCCGGCCGACATCGTCCTCCGTCCCTCGGCTCACGACCTCGTCTTCAAGAGCCTGGCCTCGAGCTGGGACGAAGCCGTCCCGCTCGGGAACGGCATGGTTGGGGCGCTGGTCTGGGCGAAAGACGGCAAGCTGCGGATATCGCTCGATCGGGCCGACCTCTGGGACCTCCGCCCGATGGCGAACATGAAAGGCCCCCAGTGGACATTCGCCTGGGTCGAGGCGCAATGGCGGAAGGATGATTACAAGCCGGTCCAGGAGCTTTTCGACAAGCCTTACGAAATCGAGCCCGCGCCGTCGAAGATCCCGGCCGGCGCGCTCGAATTCGATCTGGCCAGGCTCGGACCGGCGGCCGGCGTCCAGCTGTTCGTGCGCGACGCCGTCTGCACCGCGGCCTGGCCGGACGGCACGACGCTCACGACCTATGTCCACGCCGCAAAGCCCCAGGGCTGGTTCCGGTTCAAGGGCCGAATCGAACATCTCCGGCCGTCGATCACGGCGCCGCCTTACGGAGGGGCGGGAGCGGGCGCCGAAGGCGATTCCGTCGCCGGTCAGGACCTCCGCCGCCTCGGCTACCCGAAGGGTGTCCTCCGCGAATCGGAAAACATGATCGTTTTCCATCAGCCGGGCTGGGGCGGCTTCGCCTACGACATCGCCGTCGCTTGGAGGGCCGTCGGGCCGGATGAGGTCGAAGGCGTGTGGAGCGTAAGCTCGAAATTCTCGGACGACCGGAAGGAGCCCTCGGCCGAAGCCCGGGTCCGGAGCGAGCTCGGGCGCGGGTTCGCCGCGGACTACGCCGGGCACGCCGCCTGGTGGGACGGCTTCTGGGCCAAGTCGTCGATCAAGCTGCCGGATCCCGTCCTCGAGAAACAATGGTATCTCGAGCAGTACAAGTTCGGCTCCGCGGCCCGGCGTGGGGCCCCGCCGATCTCACTCCAGGCCGTCTGGACGGCGGACAACGGCAAGCTCCCGCCCTGGAAAGGAGATTTCCATAACGACCTGAACACCCAGCTCAGCTACTGGCCCTGCTATTCCGGCAATCATCTCGAGGAAGGCCTGGGCTTCCTTGATTGGCTCTGGGAGATGCGGCCCGCCTCCAAGAGCTATACGAAGTCCTATTTCGGCACGAGCGGGCTCAACGTCCCCGGCGTTTCGACCCTCGACGGCAAGCCCATGGGGGGATGGATCCAGTATTCCCTCGGGCCGACCGTCGGCGCCTGGCTGGCCCAGCACTTCGATCTCCACTGGCGGTACAGCCGCGACCGGAAATTCCTCGAAGAGCGCGCCTACCCCTGGGTCCGCGACGTCGCCGTCCACCTCGACGAGCTCTCGGTCCGCGACGCGCGCGGCCGGCGGCGCCTGCCCTTGAGCTCCAGCCCCGAGATTTTCGACAACGGCGCAAAGGCCTGGTTCGCCGAGACGACCAACTTCGACCTTGCCCTGATCAAATGGACGTTCAAGACCGCGGCCGGGATGGCCGACGAGCTCGGCCTCGCCGCGGAGGCGAAAAAATGGCGGACGATCCTGGCCGAGTGGCCGGATTTCGCCGTGGACCCCGCTTCGGGCCTGATGTTCGCTCCCGGGGTTCCCTACGTCGAGTCGCACCGCCATTTTTCGCACCTCATGGCCTTCCATCCCCTGGGCCTCATCGATCCCGGGAATGGAGACCGCGACAGGGATATCATCAAGGCCACGCTCGCGACGCTCGACCGCGTCGGCCCGGATTACTGGTGCGGCTATTCTTACAGCTGGCTCGGCAATCTCAAGGCGCGGGCCTTCGACGGCGACGGGGCGGCCCGGGCGCTCCGGACCTTTGCCGAATGCTTCTGCCTGCCCAACAGCTTCCATGCGAACGGCGACCAGACAAAGTCGGGCAAATCCAAGTTCACCTACCGACCCTTCACCCTCGAGGGGAATTTCGCCTTCGCCGCCGGGATCCAAGAGATGCTTCTCCAGAGCCACACGGGGATCGTCCGCCTCTTCCCCGCCGTTCCCGCAGCCTGGAAGGACGTGGAGTTCGCCACGCTCCGGGCCGAAGGCGCGTTCCTGATCTCCGCGATCAGGTCCCACGGCCAGGTCTACGAGGTTCGGATCGTTTCGGAGAAGGGCGGCCGGATCCGCCTCCAGAACCCCTTCGAGTTCCCCTACACGCTCGACGGCCAATGGCGGCGGATCAAGGACGAGATCATCGTCATCGACATGAAACCCGGCCAGGAAGTCCGCCTCGAAGCCCACGATGAATGAGCAAGATGAATGCGTAAGATGACGTGCCCGGCGGGTCCTGTCGCCGACCAGCCCCATAGTCCGATAATAAATCTGGGGCTGGGGAGGGCGGGTCGAAAACACGAGGCCGCGCCCAGCGCGCGCGGCCTCTCCGACTCCGGCCCTCGCTCTCGCCCCGCAAGAGCGGGACGAACCATGCCCGCTCGGGCCTTCGACGGGTTTTCTCTCCCGCCCTCCCCAGCCTCCTCACCAACTTAAGGCAGGAGGCTGTGTCCCTTTTATCAGAGGCGGGTGGCGCCGACCGGGGCGCCCCACCGGCCGAAGCGAATGGGACCGAAAAACGGGGACACAGAACGCCAACCAACTATAAACAGATAGACTACAGGGTTCTGTGTCCCCATTTTTCGGAGGCCGGTGGGGCTGGTCGGCGACAGGACCCGCCGGGGGCACGCGATGGCTTCGCTTCTCTCGCCATGACACCGCGGCTATTTGACTTACCCCATTTCAAGTGATAGAAAAGAGGCCTTATTTCCCATCGCAGGAGGTTCGGATGATCCCCTCGCTCAAGAAGATTTCCATCGCCCTGGCTCTTGTCCTCATCCTGACCGCGGCCCTCGCCGCCCAGACGTCGCCCGAGCAGTTCTTGGGCTTTAAGGTCGGCGCGGACAAGAAGCTGGCCGACTACGGCCAGATCAAGGCCTACTTCGAGAAGCTGGCCTCGGAAACGCCCCGGATGAAGCTCCTGACCGTCGGCGAGACCACGATGAAGAAGCCCATGATCATGGCCGTCATCACGGCCGAGGAGAACATGGGCAAGCTCGATGCCTATCGGGACATCGTCAAGAAGCTCCGCGACCCGAGGACGCTCTCGCCGGAGGACGCCAAGAAGCTGGCCAGGGAAGGGAAGTCCATCGTGTCCATCACCTGCAGCATCCACTCGACCGAGATCGGCGCGTCGCAGATGTCCATGGAGCTGGCTTACGACCTCGTGACCGGCAAGACGCCTTTCGACGCCAAGAAGGTCCTGGGCGACGTCATCGTCCTCCTCTTCCCGACCATCAACCCCGACGGCAACCAGATGGTGGTCGATTGGTACAAGAAATACGTCGGGACCCGCTACGAGAACGGCAACATGCCGTACCTCTACCACTACTACGCCGGCCACGACGACAACCGCGATTTCTACATGAACAACCTGGCCGAGACCCGGGCCGTTACCCAGGTCCTCTATCACGACTGGCTGCCCCAGATCGAGCTCGACGCGCACCAGCAGGGTTCCAACGGAGGCCGCCTCTTTATCCCGCCCTACATGGACCCGCCCCTGCCCAACGTCCACCCCCTCGTCTGGCGGACGACCAACCTCGTGGGCACGGCCATGGCCTATGACCTCCAACAGAACAACAAGAGCGGCGTCGTCAACGGCCGGAGCTATACGGCCTGGTACATCGGCGCCGGCGACGACACGCCCTGGCTCCACAACGTCGT
The DNA here is from genome assembly GCA_003141555.1 of Candidatus Aminicenantota bacterium. GTDB lineage: Bacteria > Acidobacteriota > Aminicenantia > Aminicenantales > UBA4085 > FEN-413. Next base: position 165,486 of record PLMN01000010.1, on the reverse strand, counting down.
CGGCATCCTGAGCGAGGCGGCCTCGTCCCGGATGGCTTCGCCGATCTACGTCGAGCCGACCGAGATCCCGAAATCCTTCGCCGAGAAGATGATGGACTTCGTCGACCCTTGGCCGGGCGGCTGGTGGCGCCTGCGGGACATCGTCGACTACGAGCTCATCGAGACCAAGAGCTTGATCAAGACGGCGGCCCTGCACAAGGAGGACCTGCTCCTCAACTACTACAAGATGTGCAAGGACTCGATCGAAAAGGTGGAGAAGGGGCAGCCGTTCGCCTTCGTCATCCCGGCCAAGCAGCACGACTACCCGACCATGCTCAAAATGCTCGACGTCCTTCAAATGGGCGGCGTCGAGATCCTCCAGGCCAAGGCTGACTTCGTGGCCGAGGGGAAGCTCTTCTCCGCCGGCTCGTTCGTGGTGAAGACGGCCCAACCCTACCGGGCCTTCGCCTGGGCCATGCTCGAAAAACAGAAGTATCCCGACATGCGGCAATATCCCGGCGGCCCCCCCGAGCCGCCCTACGACAACGCCGCCTGGACGCTCCCGCTCCAGATGGGCGTCGCCTGCGAGCGGATCGAAGAGCCGTTCGAGGTCAAGCTGGAGAAGATCGCCAAGGTCCCCTATCCCGCGGTCCCGGCCGGCCAAGGCGGCGGCGCTTACATCGTCCTCGGCTCCCAGTGCAATGCCTCCTACCCGATCGCCTTCGCCCTTCTCAAGGACGCCAAGGCCGAGGCCTGGCGGACGAAGACCAAGGTCGCCCGCAAGGGCTTCGACATTCCGGCCGGGAGCTTCATCGTCAAGAGCTCGGCCGAGGTCAAGAAGGCCCTGCCGACCCTCCAGGCCAAGTATCACCTCAGCGTCATCGACCTCGACGACGCGGCCGACATCGCCAAGGCCCCGGTCAAGTTCCACCGCGTCGGCCTCTACCAGTCATGGCGGGGCAACATGGACGAGGGCTGGACGCGCTACATGTTCGACGACCTGGGCATCCCCTACACAACGCTCCATAACGACTACTTCAAGGGCACCAAGGAGAAGAAGGCCGACATCAAGGCCGACTACGACGTCATCGTCTTCGCCGACGAGAACGGGGCGACGATCCGGTCGGGCCAGCGCGGCGCGGGCGGCCCCGGCGGCGGCATGGGTGTTCCGGGCGGCGCCCCGGGCGGGGCCGCGGCGGCCGCGGGCGGAGGCGCGCAGGCGCGGCAGCCCCAGTCCACGACGCCGCCGGAGTACGAGGGCGGCATCGGCCAGGAGGGCGTGGACGCCCTGAAGGCGTTCGTGGAGAAGGGCGGGACGGTCGTCCTCCTCAACCAGGCCTGCTCGCTGGCCTTCAACGAGTTCGACGTCCCGGCCCGGAACGCCATCCAGAGCGTGGACCGGACAAAATTCTACTGCCCGACGTCGATCCTGAGGATCCTGGTGGACAATGAGTCGCCGATCGGTTACGGCATGCCCAAGGAGGCCGGGGCAATGTTCGCCAACAGCCTGGCCCTGGACACGTCCACGCCGGGCTTCGAATGGGACCGCAAGGTCGTGGCGACCTTCCCCGACGACAACATCCTCATGAGCGGCTGGCTCCTCGGCGAGGACGCGATCGCCCGCAAGGCCGTGGTCGTCGACACCACGTACAAGGACGGGCGCCTGATCCTGATCGGGATCCGCTGCCAGAACCGCGCCCAGACGCACGGGACATACAAGTTCCTGCTGAACGGGCTGCTGTACCCGGACAAGGAGTAGCCTGGCCGGCGCGGGATCGGATGGCTAAGAGGAAATCCGGCGGCATCCGATACGAAATCGCGGATGACATCCAGGCTCGGTTCGCGGACATCGTCCGGACGCTGAACCTTCGCCATATCGATCTCGATAGAGTCGTCTGCGTCCGGAGCTGCGGCTCCTCGGCGCGGCGGGTCATCGCCCGGTGCCACGGGATGAGCAAGGTCCTCCAGATCGCGATGCGGATCAAGCCTTTCTATGTCCTGGAGTTCATCTCCGAGCGTTTCGACGGCCTCACGGAGCAAGACCGGGACGAGACGATCATCCACGAGCTGATGCACATCCCGAAGAACTTCGGCGGGGGGTTCCGCTTCCACGACCACGTCACGGCGCGGAACGTGAAAGAGATGCTGGAACGATATCGCGCCGCGAAGAAGCTATAAACCGGATGTCATTTCGAATGGGCGCACGCCCGCTGATAGATCTCGTCCAACTCTCGGGCCTTATTCTCCCAGGAGAAATCAAGGACGCGCCGTAAGGCGCCCGCGGCCAAGCGCCGCCGCCCGGCTTCATCGGAGGCCAGCCGCTCGATGGCCGCCGCTAAATCGACGATCACCTGCCGGGGGGATTGAACTGGGAATTTGAGGCCGCAGTCCGGCGTCACGACATCCGCGAACCCGCAGGAATCGGGGCAAATGACGGGAAGGCCGGCCGCCAAGGCCTCGAGCAGGACCGTCGAAGTGAGATCCTGCAGGCTGGTGATGACATGGACATGCGCCTGGGTCATGAACCGCACCGCCTCGTCGCGCGGAATCCATCCCGGCCAGAGGCATTTCGCTCCAATGCCCAGCTTCCGGGCGAGCCATTTCCACCCGGTCGTGCCCCGGCCGCTCCCAAGGACGGTCAGGCGCCAATCCACGCGGCCGCCGAGGAGGGCCAGGGCTTTCAGCAGAAGGGGTAGCGCTTTTCTTGGCTGGTGCACGCCGCTCCAGATCAGCCGAAGGGGCTCGCCCGCTCCGCGAAGGCTGGGCGCCGCAGCGATCCGATCGGGCGGGCCGATCTCGCAGATGACATGGCTGTCCTGCCCGTACCAGCGCCATATTTCCCGCCGGATCCCCGAGGTGGCGGCGATGATCGATCCGGACGCCTTGGCGAAGGAACGCTTGGGTCCGGGCAGCAACAGCTTCTGCAGGAAATTGTAGACGTTCCGTCCCGCGAAATAGAAACAACCGACGGGGCCCATCATGGGCAGGAATTTCCAGGGTGTGTTCTCCAGTCCGCCGATGGGCCCCCAGACGAGCGGGATGTCCATCCTCCAGAACCGGCCCGGGAAGCGGAAGCCCACGTAGGTGATCAAATGGACGAGGTCGAAGCCGACGCCGGCGGGGAGCTTACAAGCCAGCCGATGAGCATCGGCCTGCCAGCCGCTGTAGGCCAGATTCATGATCGGCTTGAGGGCCGTGTTTTCGATGAGCTTCCAGGACCGGGTCGGTCGATAATGCCACCATGTTTCGGGGACGAAGTGGAAGCGGACGTTGCGGAGGGCGGCGTCTCCCGCCGCCACAGCCCGTTCGATGTCCTCGCGATGATATTCGGCCGTAATCACATCGACTTCGTGCCGCGAGGCGATCGCCTTGATCCAGCCCCAGCCCACGCCCTCTTCGGACCCCTGGGTGGGATTGCAGGCGTAGGCGATCGCAAGGACTTTCAACATCCGGCTCACAAAGCGGTCCCCCGAAGCCTCCCTCAGAGGAGATCTTCGATCGTCTTCGCCAAGTCGACGAAATCCTTGGCGTCCGTCGTGGCCCCCATCCCCATGGATGTGGCCCGAGGCAGGGTGCCGACGACCAGGACGGAGCCCGATTCCGCGGGCGCCACCTTAAAATAACGGTCCCGCTTGATCCCGCCGCCGACGTCGGACTTCGTCCGGGCGAACTTGTCGGCCTTCTTGAGCAGGTCCTTGCTGCCGTTCAGCTTCCCGGCGACCTCGGCGTCGCCCTCATCGACCTTGTAGGGGACCGGGGCCTCGACACCGAGGTCTTTTCGCACGATTTCTTCGATCTTGGGAGCAACGACATCCGATTTCTGGGACGTGTAAGCGAGATTGTTCATGAGCTGTCCTCCTTATATCAAACGACCGATTTTACTTTTCCCCTTTTTCCCCCGAGTGTCAAGCCGAGGGCGCGCCGGGCGTTCCGGCGTCAGCTTTTCAACACCTGCTCGGCCCGGTCGATGTTCGAGACGTCGAGGATGACCGAAATCGCATTGCCCTTGCGGCTCAGCGTGCCGTAGCAGTATTCGATGTTGATCCCCTCGTCCCCCAGTTTGGAGGTCATCTCGGCCAGGGCGCCGGGCTTGTTTTCGAGGTCCACGAGCAGGACGTCGCGCAGCTCGTGGCTGGCGTACTCCTCGCGCTTCGTCAGGGCCTTGACGGCCTTGTTGAGGTTCTTGACGTAAAGCTTGGCCGTATCGTGGAAGACGCCGATCGCCTCGACGTTGATCTCCTCCTCGGCCAGGTACGTGCAGAGGTCGCCGAGGGTGGACGGCTTGTTGTCCAGGAGGACGAAGATTTCGGTAATGCGTTCCATGGGTCCCTCCTCAATGCGCGGGATGGTTCAATCGAAGACCTTGCCCGGGTTCAAGATTCCCCGGGGGTCGAAGACCTTCTTGATGCCCTTCATGAGGGCGATATGCTCCGGCGACAGGCAGCCCTCGAGATAGGGCTTCTTGACAAGGCCGATCCCGTGCTCGCCCGAGATCACGCCGCCCCGGGCGGCGCCGTCGGCATAGAGCTCGGTCCGGACGCGCTCGAGCGTCTCCCGCCACTCCGCTTCAGGGACGGGAACGCGCCGGCCGCCCTCGATCCGGCACTTCATGACGTGGGTGTGGACGTTGCCGTCGCCGGCGTGGCCGAACGTGGGCAGCCAGACGCCGGTGCGGGCCTCGAGCTCGCGGACCTTCATCACATGGGCCGCGACCGCGGCCCGCGGGACGCAGACGTCGAGGATCTCGATCGTGTCGCGCTTGATGGCGTCGTAAATCTTGCTCCGGATCTCCAGGACGTTGTCCTGCTTGGCCGGCGTGTCGGCCACGAAAACGTCGAGCGCCCCATGCGCCAAGGCGATCTCGGCCACGGTTTCCGAAGCCCGGTCCATCTCCGCCTCACTCTCCGCGTCCAGGATGACCATAAGGTGGGTTTCGCCGACGGAGCAGGGCCAGCGGCGGTCGAGGTGGGCCTCGGAAATGCGGATGACCTCGAGCGGCACGAACTCGAGGGCCAGGGGGACGACGGCGGCGAGAATGCGCGGGACGGTTTCGATGGCCGCCGCGAGCCCGGCGAACGGAATGACCAGCGTCCGCATCGCGGCCGGCTTGGACATGACCTGGATCACGGCTTTGGTGACCACGGCCAGAGTGCCCTCCGAGCCGATCATGAGCTGGAGGAGGTTGTAGCCCGTGCTGCTCTTGATAAGCTTGCCGCCCAGGGTGAGGATATCGCCCGCTGCGGTGACGATCTCCAGGCCCCGGACGTAGTTCCGGAGGACGCCGTACTTCACCGCCCGGCTGCCGCCGGCGTTCGTGGCGATCATCCCCCCGATCATGGCGCTCTCTTCGCCCGGGTGGGGCGGGAAATAGAAGCCCGCATCCTCGACGGCCGTCTCGAGCTCCTTGAGCGTCACCCCGGCCTCGACCCAGGCCATCTGGTTGGCCGCGTCGATCTCCAGAATCCGGTTCATTCTTTCCAGGGAGAGGACGATACCGCCGGCCGAGGGCACGCAGCCGCCGCACAGGCCGGTCGCTCCCCCGCGCGGCGTCACCGGAATCCCCGCCTCCGAGGCGATCTCGAGGATGGCGGCCACCTGAAACGGGGAGCTCGGCTTGAGGACGAGATCGGGGAGGCGGCCGATGTCCCGGAGCGAGAATTCGTCATGGCCGTAGTCGGCCATCTTCTCGGGATCGGCGAGAGCGCCGGCCGGGCCGACGATCTCGATGAGAAGCTCGCGCGTTTCGGCGTCCATGCGCCCCGAATTCTAACAATAAGAATATGGAGACACAATACCTAAATCGGTGTCAGTAACCTGATTTCCGGATTTCCCGCACCAATAATACGGAAATCAGGTTACTGACACCGATTTCCTGTTACAATTCTTGTCAACGAATCGGACCGGCGGAGCGTATTCTCTATTGAAACCACCATGGAAGAGCTGACCAACATCCGACAGGCCAGGGAGGGCGATCCCGAAGCGTTCCGGGCGCTGTTCGACGGCCACCGGCAACAGGTCTTTGCCCTGGCCTACCGCTATCTCCGGAACCGGACGGACGCGGAGGACGTCCTCCAGGAGACCTTCATCAAAGCCTACAACGGGCTGCCGGGCTATGATCCCGCCAAGGGGCTGAACTTCGCCGCCTGGCTCAACCGGATCTGCGTCAACGCCAGCATCGACGCCATGCGGAGGTCGAAGGTTCGCGAAACGGGGCCGCTCGGCCCGGAGGAGGCGGCCGCCATGTCCGCGCCATCGCATTCGTCCGATCCAGAGCGCAGCGCCCGGAGCGCCGAAATCCGGGAGAAGATCGACCAGGCGCTCGCCCGCCTGACACCCACCCAGAGGATGGTCTTCACCCTCCGCCATTACCAGGAATACACCACCCGGGAGATCGCCCAGGCCTTGCAATCGTCCGAGGGAAGCGTCAAGAAACACCTGTTCCGGGCCGTGGGCCTGTTGAGGAAACATCTCCGGAAATACGTCGTGGAGGACGGCTATGACCTGTAAAAAAGCCCGCGAGCTCATGGTTCTCGACCATTACGGCGAGGCCGGCGCCGAAGACAAGGCCCGCTTCGACGAACACCTGGGCAAGTGTCCGGCCTGCGCCGCGGAGCGATCCGAGACGCGCCGGCTGTTCGCCCTCATCGACGCCCATGCGGCCGAAGACGCCCCGACGCCCGACTGGGAGAAGGTCTGGAGAGGCGTCCGGACGGGGATTGCAGGAGAGCGGCCGACCCGGCAGCCGGCCCTCGCGCCATGGCGGCGCTGGCCGTTCGCCGGGCCGGCGCTGGCCCTCGTCCTCGTCGCCGGGATCCTCATCGGGCGGTTCGGGCTCGCGCCGGCGCCCCGTCCCGCCGTCTCGGCGGCCGCCGCGCCTTCGAACGGCGGCGCGCCGAACGGCATCCGGCCCGCGTTCGCCGCGTACCTCGAGGACCTCAAGCCCATTCTTCTCGATTATGCTCATTATGTTCCCGGCGAAAAAGCAGAAGGCCGGGTCGTCGTGGACGAGTCCGCCCTCCGGACGCTCATGCTTCAGAACGTCTTGTTGAAGCGCAAGCTCGCCGAAAAGGACCCCGCGGCCGCCGACCTGCTGGACGACCTCGACCTCATTTTGAAGGAGATCGTCAACCGGGGCCCCAACGATACCAATTCGCCCGCCGAGATCAGGGACCTGATCGAAAAGCGGGACGTTCTTTTTAAGATGGAAATTCTGAAGAAAACCTAGGAGGAACAAACATGAAGCTCATGAAAACCATCGCCCTCATTCTCGTCCTGATGCTGGCCGCCGGCAGCTTCGCCGCCGCCCAGACCGACCCGGCCCAGGCCGCCGCTCAAGCCAAAGCGGACCAGGCCAAGGCCGATCAGGACAAATCCCAGGCCAAAACCGAACAGGCCCAAACGGCTTACGAAAAAGCCAAACAGCTCATCTACCGGAAGAACTGGGACGCCGCGGTCGGCGCCTGGGAAAAGATCATGGCCCAAGCCAAGATCGACAACGCCGACGAATCCCTCTACTGGCTCGCCTTCAGCCGGGACAAAATGGCTTCGTCGATGGCCGACATGAAGCGGCAGCTCGAACAGAAGCAGATGGCGATCGAATCGCTGAACAGCCTGGTGACCAAGTGGCCGTGGAGCTCCTGGGTCAAGGACGCCAAGCTCCTCCGGCTCGAAATCGCCGAGCAGCTGGCCAAGAACGGCCTGAGCGATTACCGGAAATACATCAACGATAGCGTCGCGATGGGAGTCGCGGGAGGCGTCGAAGGCGGAGTGCTGGCCGGAGTCGGAGGCGGCGTGGAAGGGGCCAATGCGGCGGCCATGCTGGCCGCCGGCGTCATGGCCCAGGACTATGGGAACGTCCTCGGCGACCAGAAGAAGCCACTGGACCCCGACCTCGAGCTGAAGCTCGTGGCCCTCGACGCCCTGCTCCAGATGGACAAGGAGAAGGCCTTCCCCATCCTCGAGAAAATGGTCCGGGGCGATCAGAAGCCCGAGCTCCGGGAAAAGGCGCTCTTCGTCCTGAGCCAGACCAAGGATCCCAAGGTCCTGCCGATCCTCATCGACCTGGCCACCAAGGACCCCGACGCGAACGTCCGGCAGAACGCCGCCTTCTGGCTGGGACAGCGCCACGACGACGAGAGCCTGGCCGGGCTCCTCAAAGTCTACGACACGACCGACGACGCCAAGCTGAAGGAGAGCCTGCTCATGAGCTTCGCCCAGAACAAGAGCGAAAAGGCCCAGGCGAAGATCGTCGATATTGCCCGCAGCTCGAAGGACCCGAAGCAGCAGGAACGGGCCGTGTTCTGGCTGTCCCAGCGAAAGACCGACGAGGCCCTTCCGGTCCTGCTCGACCTCTACGGCAAGACCGATGACGCCAAGCTCAAGCAGCAGATCATCTTCGGCGTGGCCCAGAACAAGAGCCCCAAAGGCGTTTCGACCCTGATCGATCTGGCCCGCAAGGAGAAAGACCTCGAGGTGAAGAAGCAGATCATCTTCTGGATCGGCCAGTCCAAGAGCGAGGAGGCGATGAAGTTCCTCCGCGAGATCCTGGACAAGTGACGGCCGCGGGCAAGACGATAGCGGCAGGACGAAGCGCATGATCACCATGAAGAAGAAGCTCGGGACGGCGGCCCTCGCCGCCGTCCTTTTCACGATAGGCGCGGCGGGGACGGCGCTGGTGGCGGGCGCCGCAGGGGCCGGGGAGATCCCGGCGTTTCTCAAGGGCAAGGTTCGGGACGCGAGCGCGGGCGGCGCGACGATCGAGAGGAAGATCGACCAGGCGCGCGCGGACGCCGCGAAGGCGGGCGGCGGGACCGCGTTCTTCACGGCCTACGAGTTCATGAGCCGGACGAGGTTCCATCGAAACTATTACAACGGCCCGGCGGAGGGCTATGCGGTCGGGACAAAGGACGCCCGCATCCGGATCGAGGACAAAGGCCGCGGAATAAATTCGGTGAGCGTAAACGGCGAGGAGAAGGACGCGCCAACTCCAACCGGCCTGCTTTTGCTCTTCGACCCGGCCAAGGGCGCGGGCGTGCAAGACGTCAATCCGCTCGACCTTGACCAGACCTATGAATTCGCCGACACGCCCGTCTATTGGCTGGGGCGCGCCGAGAATCCCGAAAGCAGCGCCTTCCTCGAAAAGTCCTTCGACGCCGTCAAGGATGACGCCCATATCCTGGATAACCTGATCTTTGCCATCAGCAGCCATGAAGGCCCGCAAGCCCGGGCGTTCCTCAAGAAAACCGCCGTCGGCTCCAGGCCGGGGAAGATCCGGGAAAAGGCCATCTTCTGGCTGGGGAACGCCGGAGACGCCCAATCCCTCGCCGATCTCAAGGAGATCTACGCCAAGGAGCAGGACGGGACGGTCAAAAAACAGATCATCTTCGCCATCCAGCTCAGTAAGCAGAAAGACGCGACGGAGGAGCTGATCCGGATCGCCAAGCAGGATTCGAGTCAGGATGTCCGGAAGCAGGCCGTTTTCTGGTTGGGCCAGAAGGCTTCGGCCGAGTGCGTCAAGGCCCTGAAGGACATCGTCGACTCTCCGGACTCCGAGAGCGGGCTCAAGGACCAGGCCGTCTTCGCCATCAGCCAGCTTCCCAAGGACAAGTCCGTGCCCATGCTCATCGACCTGGCCAAGGCGAACAAGAACCCTTCGGTCCGGAAGAAGGCTATTTTCTGGCTCGGCCAGAGCGGCGATCCCGCGGCCCTCAAGTTCTTCGAGGACGTCCTGCTGAAGAAGACGAACTGATTCTTTTCTTTGCCTCTCACGCTCCGGGCGTTAGCTGGGAGGTTCTTCGATTTGAAAGGATTTTGGTTCTTTAATCCGCTTATTTAACGATTTTCTCGTAAATTTCCTTGGCTTTCTCGCCCGTTTTGTTGATTTCCTCCTGGATCATACGTCTGGTTTTCTTGCCGCCGGCGGGAGCGAAAAGGATGCCGGCGATGATTCCGGCGGCGGTGCCGATCAGGAGGGTCGCGGCGCCTACGAGGGCCGCGTTCGTGTTTTTCGACATAATTTTTACTCCTACTTTTTTTTCATTTTGCGCAGGACGAAACGGGCCACAGGCAGAACGAACGGAAGGAATTTGGCCGAGGTGGGAAGCAATTTCGAAGAGCCCCCTTCGGAAAGGCCGACGCCGGCCTTCCTGGATGTGCCGAGCATGGCCCCCAGTTCTTCCACCCGGTCCTTGACTTCCAGGTCCAGTTCGTTCAAGTTTTCGGCCAGAACGCGGACTTCGACCAGCGTTTTCTCGGCCTCCGCCACCGTCGTACGGAGCTGGACGAAGAGGCGGACGAGGAAGACGACGGCGGCGATAGCCGCGGCGATCAAGACGTTCAAGAGAATTTGGGTTAGCTGAATAATATTTTAAATTTAGCGGAAAAGGAGAAATTTGTCAATTTGGGTCAAAAAACAATATCTCCATACTTCGGCGGAAACCTACCCCCCGATTTTCGGGGGAGTGTATTCGATCTCGGGTTTGACCAGATAGCTGTAAGAGCTGTTCCAGTTGTTCAAGTAGATTTTCTTTAAGATCTTATTCACGGTCGCGTTATCGACGACCACGCCGACATTTCTCGCATTATAGAAATAGCTCTTTTCCCAGTTGGCCGTCCCGATCCAGCTCAAATGGTCGTCCACGACCAAAAACTTGCTGTGGTCGACTCTGGCATAAGGCACGAAACCGCCCGACCATTCGGGAATCGTGCTCAGCTTGACCTCGATGTTCGGGATGACGGCCAAGCTCTTGAGGTAATCGATCGTCGGCTTTCGCTTGCTCCAGTCTGCCGCCATGACGTGCACCTTGACGCCGCGGGCCGCCGCTCTTCGCAGCGCGTTATCCAAAACCTCATAGTATTCTCTCCTTGAGGCGGCAGGCGAATACGTCAAGACATGAAAGTATATTTCCACTTTCGCCTTATCGATTAAGCCCACGAGCTGCTTCTCATCCCAAAGAGATTCGTCGGGGATGAAGCCCTTGGGGCTGAACGTCGGATAATATTTGAGCGTCTCATCCCCCTCTGTCAGGATATAGGGAATCTGATATTGCTCTTGATGGATTTTGAATTCCTGGGCGTCCGGGCCGGAAAGCCCCCAATCGATTTCAAAAATGTCGCCGAGAGCTTTTGCGGCCCGCTGATCGGTTATATGAACGCCCAATTCATAAATATGCTTCAACGCGCGCCAATCGAAATTCTGGCTTCCCAGGAATACCTCCTCGCCGTCGACGATGAAATATTTCGCATGTTCGATGCCGTCCGATATTTTCCGGTAGTCGATCAATCGCACCTGGATATTCGTCTGCTTTCCCAGCATATCCAGTGTCTCCGGATAGGTTTTGTGCATTCCCGCATCGGAAATTATTCTGACCTTGACGCCCCTCTTTCCCGCCTCGATCACGGCCTTGATGATATCTTCCAGAGGCTCATTGGGCTCGTTCGAGACATAATATTCCTCGAGATCCAAATTGCGCTTGGCCCGGCCGATCATTTCCAGCCACACCTCGTGGGCGTTGCGCACGTCGGGATTATCCAAAGTCGTTTCGACCGGCGCGCTTTCCACGATCTCGAAATTCTTGAACCCCGCGATCTGCGCGGGCAAATAGGCGGCAAATCCCATCACCACGCATAAAACGAATATCCATTTGAGTGATTTCATTATTTCCCCTCTCGCGTTGGGCTCCATGCGATTCTCTGCTCACATTATTACATACAATAAATCGGTGTCAGTAACCTGATTTCCGAATTTCCAGAAATCGGAATTCGGTGACACGATCCCAAATCAAGAGAATTGGGTCGCGTCACCGAATTCCCCGCCTTTCTGTCACCGAATTCCCCGCGCCCTAAAGCCGAGATGGGGACACCCACCGTCCGAGATTAGCACCCACCACGATTCCGGCGGCTGGGTGTCCCCTATTCGGCTCCCTATTTCGTTACCAGCTCAAGCCGGCGCCGATCGGATACTTGTCGCTGACCTTGACAGGCAGCTTGCCCGCGGGCTTGATCTCGCCCTTGAGCGCCTTGATGAACGTCTCGAAATAAACCGCCTGGTTTCCGAACCAGCCGCGCTCCCCGTATCCGATCAGGAACGCCCCGACGTCCGGGATCTTCCGGATGAGATGGGGATTCCCGTAGGTCATGGCCGCGACCGCCTTGGGCTTGGCCGCGATGACCTTGTTGATGAATTTCAGATCGGCATCCCGGAAAGGCGTCGCGTCGCCCTGCCGGTTTCTCGGGACGAAAAGGGACAGGATGACGAGGTCAGCCTCCCGCGCAGCTTTCCACGCCTTGTCATAGACGGCCGGGTCCATGTCGGGCCGCAGGTAAAAGCTCTGCGTGCCCGGAAAGGCGGCGGCCAGCTTGGCGGAGAGCGTCGCCGGCACGGGATCCGGATCGGCTTTCTGGACGACGATGTTGACCATCTTGGCCGTCCGGCCCGCCGCTAACGGGAATACGCCATCGTTCTTGATCATCGTCAGCGACTTGTCGGCCGCCTCTTGGATGAGGGCAAAATGAGCGGCCGTGCCCACGAACTCGCCCACCCTCGCCTCGTCGACGAAACGGTTCTTGTGGAGGTTGAGCCGCGCCTTGAGCGTCAGGAGCTTGAGCGCCGCCTCATCGATCCGGCTTTCGCTGATCCGGCCCGCCTTCACCGCCGCCGCCATGGCCGTGATGACCGCCGCCGGGTCTTTCGGCTTGAGGAGGATGTCGTGGCCCGCCTCGAACGCCCGGATCGCCACTTCCTCGGCCCCGAACCGCTTGACGACGTGGTCGTACCAGAGATCATCCGACGTCAGAATGCCCTTGAAGCCCAGTTTGCCGCGGATCCAGTCCGTGGCAAGCTTCTTCTCGACGCTCGCCGGCAAATCCGACCCGCCCGCGATCGAGGGCACGGCGATGTGCTCGCTCATGATGAAATCGACGCCCGCGTCCACGCCCATCTTGAAGGCCGCGGATTCTTGGGCTTCGTAGGCCTCGGCCGGCTTGTTGATCCAGCTCCACTCGGGCGCGCCCGGCATTTTCTCGACGTCGCCCCGCCCCGGGAAATGCTTGGCCGTAGTCAGCATGCCGTTGTCGTGATAGCCGCGGACATACGCCCGCACCATCCGGCCGAGAAGCTCGATGTCGCCGCCGAAAGAGCGGACTCCCTCGGCCGGGTTCTCCGGACGCCAGGCGATGTCGACGACCGGCGTGTACGTCAGATGGACGCCCATCGCCCGCCCTTCGACCGCGGCGGCCGACGCGGCCCGGTACATCAAGTCTTCCGACCCCGCGGCCGCAAAAGCCATGTCGGCCGGGAATTCGGTCGCACCCGTCACCTGCTGGCCGGGGCCGGCCTCGAAGTCGGCGGAGATGAGGAGCGGGATCGCGGCTTCCTTCTGGAGGCGGTTGAGGAGATGGGCCACGTCGCGCGGCGTTCCGCCGTAGAAGACGAACATGCCGACCCCATAATCGCGGGCCAGCTTGATCCACTGTTGCATCCGGGGGTCGTCGTCGGCAATGTAACCGCCGGCGAGGTCGGGGCAGATGATCTGGCCGATTTTCCTCTCCAAGCTCAAGCCCGCCAGGGTCTTTTCGGCCCAGGCTTTCGCCTCTTCGGGTGAGGCCATGACCGGCTTCGCGGGCGCGGCTGCGTTATTCCCGGCCGTCGCGGCTTGCGTCCCGGACAGGCTTCCCGGCCCGCCACTGCCGCTCCCCTTGTCCGAGCATGAGGAAATGGAGAAAAGGGCTGCGCTGACGGCGACCGTAAAGAAAAGAAAACCTGCCTTTTTAAAATAATTGCATGGCTGCATTAGCGCCTCCTTGAAAATAGCCGGCTGCAAAATGGGAGACACAATACCTATTACCCTATTTTCCATTCTATGAATAGGGAAACAGGTATTGTGTCTCCCTATTTATTATTACAGGAGCCCGCCCCGGAGCAAGGCGGCCAAAATAATTCCCTCAGCTTTTATAAGGCAGAGCCCGTAACCGAACCGTCCCTTCGAGCGCGTCGAATTCAGGGTCCTTGTGGACGAGCACGGCGCGTTCCCGTTCGGCCGTGGCCGCAATGATGGCGTCGGCAAAGGAAAGCGGAAACCTGGCCTTGATTCGGGCGGCCGCAAGGAGGCGCGGCTCATCAAAAGCCCACACGATCTCGGCCGGCAGCTCCTTGACCAAGGCGTAGCGGCGATCCGCCTCCTTCTCGCCTTTTTTCCGTCTCGTCGAATAATAGACTTCGAAGAGGACCGGCCAGGGGATAAGAACGGAGGACTTCGGATCGCTCAGAATTTCCCCCACCATGGCGGATCCGGACTCGTCTTCCATATAGGCAAATAGAGCGGACGTATCCAGAACATAGCGGTCAGGTTTCACGCGACCGCTCCTCGCGCCGCCATTTCAACAGATCTTCGCGCAACCCCTCCCCTTTGGCGATTCCCCTGAGATTCCGGACGGCATCGCCGGAGAGGTGGACCACCTTGATGGTTTCTCCATCGTCGATCCAAACGAGCCGGTCGCCTTCCTCAATGTTGTGTTTTTTCCGGAGGACGGCCGGCACGACCGTCTGCCCGCGCTTGGAGATCGTCGTCTGCATCTTGTCCATGCCTCCAATTTACATGACGTTTATGAATTATGCAAGATGTTTTTAATATATGCCTTGTCGTCAATCAGACCTGATTGTCCGTCTCCTTATAAAAGACGCCCGTACGATTGGTATTGTGTCTCCGTTTTTTTCCATGTAATCTCCTCATGGGAGGGCGTAATGCGGCACAAATCTCCGGAAACCACGGAATCGTTGAACATGCAGATAGCCAAAATACTGGCGGAACTGCGTTCCCTTGGCAGCGACCGGGACAGGGCAGGAATGGCCCGCTATGGGATCAACGTCCAGAACGCGTTCGGCGTCTCAGTTTATCAGCTCCGCGTGATCGCCAACCGTCTCGGCACGGACTACAAACTCGCGCTCGGCCTGTGGAAGACGGGAAACCACGAAGCGCGGCTGCTGGCCTGCTTCGTCACCGACCCGGCCCTGGTCACCGAACGGCAGATCGAAACGTGGGCCGCCGACTTCGACTCCTGGGACATCTGCGATCAGGCGACGACCAGCCTCTTCGACCAGACGGCCTTCGCGTGGACCAAGGCGGTCGAATGGGCGGCGCGCGGCGATGAGTGGGTCAAGCGGGCCGCCTTCGCCTTGATGGCGGGCCTAGCGGTCCACGACAAGAAGGCCGGCGACAAGGCCTTTCTTGCGCTCCTTCCGATCATCGAGCGCGAGGCTTGGGACAAGCGCAATTTCGTCAAAAAATCGGTTAACTGGGCGCTTCGCAACATCGGCAAGCGAAACCGCGCTTTGAACGACGCCGCCATCGCCTGCGCCGAACGGATCCGGGACGCCGCGAACGAGCGCGCCGCCGGCCCTAGAGGCGGCGATACAAAAACGCGAGCCGCCCGCTGGGTGGCCACCGACGCGCTCCGCGAGCTGACGTCCCAAAAGCGCCAGGCGCGCTTGTGAAATAAGGAGACACAATACCTATTTCCCTATTTCCGCCTCCGAATAGGGAGACGCGATCGGAAATCGGTGACGCGACCCAATTCTCTTGATTTGGGATCGTGTCACCGATTTCCCTACCCTGTCCTCGAATTTGGGAATCAGGTATTGTGTCTCCCTTTGTCATGAGAAAATTCGAGGCTCCAGGCGTCCCCTATTCAGTAAAAAGAAATAAGCTGACCTATTGACATATTTCTTATATGTATTGATTATATGTATAGGAGATATGCATGAGGACCACATTGATAATCCCCGACGAACTTATGACGGACTTGATGAAAGAGACCGGAGAGAAAAGCAAAACGCTGCTCGTCCGCCGCTCCCTCGAGGAGATGCTCAATAGGGTCCGCCGCCAAAACCTGAAGCACCTTCGGGGAAAGATTGATCTGGATATCGACCTGGAAGCCTTGCGGTCCAAAGATCTCATATGAAACCTGAATATTTCATCGATTCGAGTGTCTGGATCCCCTACTTTCGGGAGGGAAAATCCCTCTATGGGGAACTCCTCGAAGGGCTCATCGAGGATAATCGGGTCCATATCAACGGGATCATCATCGCGGAGTTGCTGATCGGAGCCCGAAGCCCGGCTGAAATCGAAAGGTTGTCTTCCGCCCTCGCCGGGCTAAAGTTCGTCCCGAGCAGCCGCGCGTCCTTCGAGTCCGCAGGTCGCAATGGGCATGCCTTGAAAAAGAAAGGAGTGACCGTTCCCCTATCCGACGTCATCATCGCCACGGATTGCATCGACCACGGCCTTGTCCTCATCGAGTCGGACAAACATTATGCCGTGATCGCCGATCATCTTCCGCTCAAGCGCCACGAATCGAAATAGAGGGACACAATACTAGTTACCCTATTTCCATCCCTCAAATAGGGAATCGGGTATTGTGTCCCGCTATTCCCTAATGATATAACTCCTTCGTCGGGAAATCGGTGATGCGACCCAATTCTCTTGATTTGGGATCGTGTCACCGATTTCCATCCCCCGATTCTAGGAGGGCGCCATGCGACGATTTCCGATATCCTGCGTGCTTTTAATCCTCATCCTCCTCATCCCCGCCTGCAAGGGCCGCCCGTCCAAGCCCGCGCCCGAGCCGCCGCCTCTCGCCGTCTCCGCTCTCCCCGCGATTGACGGCGCCGCCGTCCTGTCGCATGTCAAGATCCTGGCCTCCGACGCTTACGAAGGCCGCGCGCCCGGAACGCGTGGCGAGGACCTGAGCGTCGCCTACATAGTGGACCAGCTCAAGCTCCTCGGCCTCAAGCCAGGAAACACCGACGGGACCTACATCCAGAAGGTCCCGCTGGCGGGGATCGCCGTCCAGGACAGCCCCGTCCTCACCTTCCGCAAGGGCGCACACGTCCAGACCCTCGCCTGGAAAGACGACTATGTCGCTTGGACGAAGCGCATCCTCGAGACCGTCACCGTCGAAAATTCCGAGATGGTCTTCGTCGGCTACGGCGTCCAGGCCCCCGAGTTCAACTGGGACGACTACAAGGGCGTCGATCTCAAGGGCAAGACGATGGTCGTGCTCGTCGGCGACCCGCCCGTCCCCGACCCCGACAACCCCTCCGCTCTCGACCCCAAGACGTTCGGCGGCCGGGCCCTGACCTACTACGGCCGCTGGTCCTACAAATACGAGATGGCCGCCAAGATGGGCGCCGCCGCCGTCCTGATCGTCCACGAGACCGATCCGGCGGCCTACCCGTTCTCGGTGGTCCAGAGCAAGGTCACCGAGCAATTCGACCTCATCCCGCCCGACAAGAACATGGGCCGCGCCGCCGTCGAGGGCTGGATCACGCTCGACCAGGCCAAGGCCCTCTTCGCCTCCGCCGGCCGGGACTTCGACGCCCTCAAGAAAGCCGCGGCCGTCCGCTCGTTCAACCCCGTCCCGCTCGGCACGACCGCCTCCGTCACGCTCAAGAACAAGCTCCGGACGATCGACTCGACGAACGTCGTCGGCCGGCTCGAAGGGAGCGACCCCGCCCGGAAAGTCGAATACGTGATCTACACGGCCCATTGGGACCACTTCGGGATCGGGCCCGCCGTCAACGGCGACAAGATCTACAACGGCGCCGTGGACAACGCATCCGGCTGCGCCGGTATCCTCGAAATCGCCCGCGCGTTCACGAAAGTCACGCCTCCCCCCAAGCGGTCCATCCTCTTCATGTTCGTCACCGCCGAGGAGCAGGGCCTCCTCGGCTCCACCTACTACGCCCTCCACCCGATCTACCAGCTCGACCGCACGGCCGGCGTCATCAACATCGACGTCATGAACGTCCACGGCCGGACGAAGGACCTGGTGATCGTCGGCCTCGGGAACTCCGATCTCGACGATTACATGCAGGCCGCGGCCGCGGAGCAGGGCCGCACGTTGAAGCCCGACCCGACGCCGGAAAAGGGGTCGTTCTTTCGCTCCGACCATTTCTCCTTCGCCAAGCAGGGCGTCCCGGCGATCAACCCCGGCGCCGGGATCGATTTCATCGGCCGTCCCGCCGACTGGGGCCTCAAGATCCAAGAGGACTTCACCCGGAACACCTACCACAAGCCCTCCGACGAGGTCCGGCCGGATTGGGACATGAGCGGCGCGGTCGAGGACCTGCAGCTCTATCTCGCGGTCGGCTATCGCGTGGCCAACGCGGCCAGGCTCCCGAACTGGAAGCCCGGCGTGGAGTTCAAGCCGCTGCGGGACGCCCAGCTCGCGGGTCGGAAATACGACTGGAAATCGCCGGAGTAATGGCAGATTGGGGACATAATTCTCTGTCCCTTTGTGGACAGAGTATTGTGTCCCCTTTATTAATAGACCTCTTTCCTATGCCCAATCCTGACGATGAGGATCAAGAGGCGCCGCTCCTCCTTTTTGAAGACAACCCGGTAGCTGCCAACCCGCAATCTGAATAAATCCTCGCCCCCCTGGAGTCTCTTGATGTTGTTCTTGAGGGCCTCGGAGTTATGGGCCAGAATTAGCAGCTTCTCTTTGATGATCCGTTGATGAGGCTTGTCGATCCGCTGGAGATCGTCCAGCGCCCGGCCGAGGAACTTGAGCTCATACACCGTCAGATGCCCAGGGTTTTCCAGACTTTTTCGGCGTCCAGTAACTTGTCGTTGCTCTTTTCGAGATCGGCCAGCCGCTTTCGGGCAAGCTTCAAATCCAGCAGATCGAAGTAGACGGTCAGGGCCTTCTCGATGATATGACTCTTCTTTTCGCCGAGCTCTCCGGCCGCCGCCTCAAGCTCTTTCGATATCTCTTCGTCGAGGGTGATGTTATATCGAATCTGCATGTTGCTCGTCTCCCGTCTGAATACACATATTATACACATAATCAGTGTATAGTCAACACGCCTAAAGAGGATAGTCAGCATGAATAAATATGATCTAAAGGAGGGAAAAAACCGGAAGTCGCGAATACTAAGAAATTATATCTTAGGACGGCTCCGAAAATGTGGAATTAGGACTTACTCTTAGCTTGTTTGCAGCTTTTCAATAATTGATCGTCAGCCCTGAGGCGGTCTGCTATTTCCGCCTTTTCTAAAAAGGGCATCGACGCTCTATTTTTATCAAACGACATCCTGGATTTCTTACGTTTTTTCCAATACTTCTCGATATTTGCTAGAGAGCGTTTTTGTGGCATCATCGAACCTCTCTATTAATCAAGTGTTTCTTTTATTCCCATAATCGCTCCAATCGTCCTATTTATTCCACCTCGCCTTTGCGGCCCGCTTGGCGATATATTTTCGTCTGCGGGAGGACATTATTATAACGCTACTCGAGGTGAAATTTCTCGTAGGTAAACCGCTCAATCTTCCTGCTCTTCTTCTGGGGGACGTTCGCCAACATCATCACCTACCTCGTCTTCGCGGACGGACTGTTCATGCTCATCATCGGGGTGGGGATATGGTGCTGCGCAAGACGCGGCCGAACGCCGACCGGCCCTACCGGACGCTCGGCTATCCGGTGACGCCGATCCTCTTCATCCTGATCTCGCTCTTCTTCACCCTGGCCACGCTCATCGCCAAGTCCGTCCAGGCGCAGGCGGGCATACAACTCGTCCGGCGATTGCGCCGTTGAGGGCTGCCCGGCGCTCCGCAAGGTAAAAAAAGCTTGACTTATATTATTATGGGAGGCTCTATAGTCTTCGCAAGGAGAAAAAAATGGAAGCTTATGCAGTTGTCATCGTCGGGTTTATCATCGTTTATATCCTGAGTTCGATCAAGATCCTGAGAGAATACGAGCGCGGGGTCATTTTCCGCCTCGGCCGCGTCCTCCCTCAGCCCAAAGGGCCCGGCATCATCTTGGTCTTCGCCCCGATCGACCGCATCGTGAGAATCAGCCTGCGGCTCATCACGATGAGCATCCCCCCCCAGGATGTCATCACGAAGGACAATGTCACGGTGAAGGTCAACGCCGTTCTCTACTTCAGGGTCATAGACCCGCTCAAGTGCGTGCTGGACGTACAGGATTATCTCAACGCCACCTCCCAGCTGGCCCAGACGACCCTGCGAAGCGTCCTCGGCCAGGTTCCGCTCGACGACCTCCTTTCGGAGCGGGAGAAACTGAACGCCCGCATCCAGACCATCATCGAGCAGCACACCGACCCCTGGGGCATCAAGGTCCAGCTCGTGGAGATGAAACAAGTGGACCTGCCGGAGAACATGATTCGGGCGATCGCCAAGCAAGCTGAGGCCGAGCGCGAGCGAAGAGCTAAAGTCATCCATGCTGACGGCGAATTTCAGGCCGCCGATAAGCTCCTCCAGGCCGCAAACATCATTTCCACAAATCCGCAGGCTCTTCAGCTCCGATTCCTAGGCACCTTAACGGAAATTGCCGCGGAAAAGAATTCGACGATCGTCTTCCCTCTCCCCATGGAGCTCTTGAAAGCCTTTACCTATGAAAAAAAGTTGGAGAACAAATAAGGCCAGGCCGTCCAGGCGCACTTGGGTGTATGTTGTCGCTGATCAGGGGATTCCGTTTTATGTGTATTTTCGGAAAAGGAACAATAACTTGAAATATTTAAGGGGAAAGATCGATATGGATGACGATTTGGAAACTATGCGGAAGACCTCATATAAGGCCGAAGTATTTCATCGACTTTATTCAATTACGGCCTAATAGGCTCGCCAATTTATCCTCAATATCGCCTATTTTATTACGTGCGTCTTGTGCCCATTTGTGATCTACTTTATTATCAAATTCCTGGTACGAAATATCCAATATCGCATTAAAAGCTTTTTTTGATTCGTCAGCTACGAATTCGCTTTTCATGCCAGTTTTTGCCCAGCAATACAACCAGCATACGCTCTGTGCGCAAACGCCGCCGGCCATATTGGCATGCCATTTCTTTTTAAGAACAGCCTGAAACTTTTTATGTTGAATATTTGCTAGAATATTATTTGCCTCACTAAAATCAATTTTTAAGCGTACGGCAGTGTCATTTTGGACTCGCTTTTCCTTTTTGATTTCCTCGCGCTCCCCCTCGCTAACGACCATTTGCAAATCCTTTTTTAACGTGATCTGCATCCTCGGCGGCATTTGTAGCCTCGCTTTGTTTGCGTAAATAAAATTAGCAATGTCCTCACTACTCGGCTTAAATCCGCATATTTTTTCCGTCGTATCTGCGAGTATTTCAATCAATATCTTATCTGGCTCATCGATTATCCTATTCCACGCTTCGGGTATCCTTTCAATGAACGTTCTTTGCCTTAAGGCACTTGTATAGATTTGTTCTGCGTTCTTTACCGATTTTCCATTTTCCACATTCTCCCGATGCATTATATCGATAAACATTCTAACTACATCTCCAACTTCTTGCTCTAGAATATCTATCGCATAGAACCTTCTATCTTTCCATGAACCCTCTTTAAGTGGCAAATAAAAAAGCCATGTTATGCCATTTGTAAGTCCAGCTAATTTGACGCCCTCTCGAAAAGCATAATTTAGCAGTTGTTCTTCATGTTTCTCAAGATCTTCATCAGGTCTCTTTACTTCCAAAAAGAATTCATTTCTTCCGTGGAGCCTCAGTGAATAATCAACACGTCTTTTTTCAACAGTATATTCTGGATATACTTCGTCAATGTTCCCGGTGTCCCAGCCTAGGTGAGCTAAAACAGTAAGGACTACAGCCTGTTTTGTGGCAGCCTCATCATAATTGCGAAGCCCTTTATTTACCTTAAGTCTTTCCAGCAAGTTACAGAATTGAACATTCTCGTTGTTTTCCATTTAGATATACCTCTTTCATTTTATAATCTATTTAATCAAGCGAGCTTCTTATGGACCCACCGCCACTTTTTGTATGCGATCTCCATACTTTTTTCAAATGCGTGGTCTGTTCGTAAGAAACTCCAATTTTCTAGCTGAGCTTTCTCTATATAATCACGATCCTGCATTAGATCCGCGAGCAACAGACGAACTCGTGCTGTGGCTAGATAACTAAGTCTTTCAGTAAAATCGGCTGGGATTGATAAATCGGTTCCGTACCGTGAAGATATTTCATTCAAATCAGGATCATTGAGCAATCCCTGACATATAAGCGCCCAGAGCAGATATCGGCAACGGCTAATGAATGAGTATT
Source organism: Candidatus Aminicenantota bacterium (assembly GCA_003141555.1). Classification (GTDB taxonomy): domain Bacteria; phylum Acidobacteriota; class Aminicenantia; order Aminicenantales; family UBA4085; genus FEN-413. The sequence goes on along the minus strand of PLMN01000010.1, from coordinate 143,418 downwards.
TGTTAACGCCTTTCTGTTCAATCTCATGAGTAAGTTTTCTTAATCGCCGCTCAACTTTATAGCACAGCAAAATATGTCTTGAATCGCATTTAAGCCTAGACTGTCGAAAAACCTGTTCATATATTCTGTCTTCCTCGAATACTCTCCGAATCTGATTCACGCGACTTATAAATCCATCTGTTACTAGAAATGTCTGCGTTAACTTAAGCATCTGAATTGCTTGAGATTCTTCTTTAATACCGTACTCTTCTAGATCTTCAATATTTAGCTGATCGAATGCATTTTCCTGTCGTTCGTAATAAATTCCGACTTCCGAGCGGAATTTTTCTTGAAGCTCTAATTGAATCATATCATTGGCATGAAGATTCCAGGGCTCAACAGGATTTTGCCTATTGTTGTTGATTGTAACTCTTGTAACAAACTTTTGATCAGCGTCAGTAATGATCTTACACAGTAGCCGAATATCTTCAAAGATCTCTTTTCCTTCAGCTAGCTTTGGATTATCTTTATTAGATTCGATAAATTTATTTATTGTCGTGACTGTCTGCGCTCCATTTAGAAGGCTTGGTGTGGTTAAGCTGAAGAGTCCATTTTCTTGCTCTACTTTCTCTGCATATAGAGTGATTCCGTTATGGTTAAAAGCGAATACGGACGGTAGTTCTGTACGATCAAGGACAATATTTCGAATTGCTTTGGAAAGCGCTCTGTTTACAGCCTCGCTTTCTCCAAGACCATAGCGAATATTACGATTAAAGAATCGAGCACCCATCTTCACATGCATTGAATGCAAATCAGAAAGCCGGATAAATCCAATGTGCATTTTTTCCCCAGCCGGGCCATCTAAGACGACCAGATCATTTAATGGAAGCGAAAACGAAGGAGAAATTACTTGTCCACTTCCTTCCCCAACTTTTCCACTCGAGGATTTAAATTCAACCACAAAACCGACTTTGCGGGGAGAGAAATAGTCGTCTATGAAATACTTTTTATTTTCAAGATCTTCCCTAAGTTTATCAAGGACAATACTATTTTCCGCATCGACAGGATCACCAGTGAACACGAACCTAATGCATATTTGATCAATTATAGCTCGGTTTTCATTTATGCAATGCCGTAGTTGTAGTAATACCTGATTTTTTTCTCTATCTTTATTTGGCGAGGCGAAAATGCGCTCCATCCCATTCTCTATTAAGCGCTGTAGGGATCCTTTGAATTGTGCGTAATTAGTGGAATATTTAAATTGAAAAAGATATAGGTTGCGTCGTTGATCATCGAAATGGAAGCCGTCGACTCCATAATCATTTCCGCCAAAAGCGATTTGATTAATCGCTTTCTCACGGGGAAGCTTATATTCCTGTTCCAGGTATAGCAAACCAAAATAATCTTCTCTAATTCCACCACAATTCAATTTGAGATCAGAAAACGCTTGATCAATAAGACGATTAGTGATCATGAATGATATTCTCCTTCAACAAATTGGCATTATCTAAACTATCAATAAACAGGATCCTATTCATACCGCTGCCCACCCCTCCGACAACACCTCTGCCTGCTCAAGGACGGTCTGAGTGGCTTTTTCCTGTTTATCGGGCGGGTATCCGTATTTACGCAAGATTCGCTTTACATAAACTCTAAGCTTTGCCCTAACGTTCTCTCGCAAAGTCCAATCAATAGTAACATTTTCGCGGATTGTCGCGACCAACTCTCTTGCGATACCTCGTAACGTCTCATCCCCCAAAACCTTGACTGCACTATCATTTGTTTCGAGCGCGTCGTAGAAAGCCAATTCGTCTTCCGAAAGCCCTAGCTTCTCCCCTCGAGCGCTTGCTTCCCGCATCTCCTTCGCCAGATGGATCAATTCCTCGATGACTTGTGCCGCTTCGATGGCCCGGTTTTGGTATTTTCGGATCGTCTGTTCCAGCATTTCGGCAAATGACCGCGCCTGCACGATGTTTTTACGCTTTCGACTGTTAATTTCGCCCTTTAAAAGCTTCTGCAGAAGCTCTATGGCCAGATTCCGCTGGGGCATCCCCCGCACTTCAGCCAAAAACGCGTCTGAAAGGATCGAAATATCCGGCTTCGCTAATCCCGCCGCCGCGAAGATATCCAATACTCCTTCCGGAGCGACCGCCCTAGCGATGATCTGCCGGACCGCATGATCGAGATCCTCCTCGGGCCGCGCATCCCCGGGCACGCGCTTAGCCAAAACCGATTGCACGGCTTGGAAAAATGCTACATCGTCCCGAATGGCCATCGCACTTGCATGGGGCACGGCCAAAGCGAACGCTTGTGACAGTTCGTGAACGGCCTGCAGACATCGGTCCTTTCCGTTCTCCTGTCTGAGGATATGCTCTTGGGCAGAAGGCAGTAAACCCAACCGTTCCTGCGGTTTACCCGTCGTCCATTTTGACCATTTGAATCCATGGAAAAGGCCCATGCAGATCTCGTACTTTTCCTGCATGATCGAAACGGCCTCGGCTTGATCGAGCGCGGTTCGTCCCGTCCCGCCGCTTTCCGTATAGGTCGCCAGTGCCGCCTTCAGTTCTTGGGCCAGTCCGAGATAATCCACGACCAGCCCGCCGGGCTTATCCTTGAAAACCCGATTCACCCGGGCGATAGCCTGCATCAGCCCGTGGCCGCGCATCGGCTTGTCGATGTACATCGTATGCAGGCTCGGTGCGTCGAAGCCGGTGAGCCACATATCGCGCACCAGCACAATCTTCAGCGGATCGGTCGCATCCCGGAACTGGTTGGCCAGCGCTTCACGCCTCCCCTTATTCCGGATATGTTGTTGCCAATCCACAGGATCCGAGGCCGAACCGGTCATGACGACTTTGATCGCGCCCCGGTCATCATTCTCATCCTGCCAGGCAGGCCGCAGCTCAACTAGCTTGCGGTACAGCTCGACGCAGATACGACGGCTCATACAGACCACCATGGCCTTGCCGTCCATGGCTTCGAGCCGCTTCTCGAAATGATCGACGATGTCTTGGGCGATCAATCTCAGCCGCTTCTCCGCTCCGACCACAGCTTCGAGCTGGGCCCATTTGGTTTTGAGCTTCTCCTTACGCTCGACTTCTTCCCCTTCGGTAGCTTCCTCGAAATCCGGATCGATCTTCGGCCGCTCAACCTCGTCGAGCGCCAGCTTCGCCAGGCGGCTCTCATAATAAATCGGCACCGTCGCACCGTCCTGCACTGCACGCTGGATGTCATAGACGCTGATGTAATCGCCGAAGACCGAGCGGGTATTAGCGTCGGTCTTCTCGATCGGGGTGCCGGTAAAGCCAATGAACGATGCGTTCGGCAGCGCATCGCGCATATGCCGCGCGTATCCGTCGATGAAGTCATACTGGCTGCGGTGCGCCTCGTCGGCGATAACCACAATATTGCGCCGATCCGATAGCATCGGATACCGGTCGCCCTTTTCTTCCGGGAAAAACTTATGGATCGTCGTGAAAACGACTCCGCCCGCCACCACGCTAAGCAATTCGCGCAGGTGCGCCCGGCTCTCGGCTTGAGACGGTGGTTGCCGAAGAAGTTCCCTGCATCGCGAGAAGGTGCCGAAGAGCTGATCGTCCAGGTCGTTCCGGTCCGTGAGTACGACGATGGTCGGATTCTCCATCGCCGGTTCGCGAATAATGCGGCCGGCATAGAAAGCCATCGTCAGGCTCTTGCCTGATCCCTGCGTATGCCAGACCACGCCCACCCGCCGATCCCCCGGTTTACCGCCGGGCTGACGGCCGGATTCGAATCGGCCCGATCCTACCTTGGGAATGCCGGAATCGTGCCGGAGCAATGCGGCTCTTGCGGTCTCCACGACGGCCACCTGCACGGCATGGAATTGATGGTATCCGGCCATCTTTTTGTCCAGCTTCCCACTACCAGAATCTTCATAGACGATGAAGTCCCGGATCAGCGCGAGAAGCCGATTCGGAGCCAGAGCCCCTTGTATCAAGACCTGCAGTTCCGGCAAATTCGAATCGGCAAGTCCCTTTCCCGTAACCGTTCGCCAGGGCTTAAACCATTCCCGTCCGGCCGTCAACGTTCCGAGGCGCGCTTCCGTCCCATCGGAGATGACGAGCAACTCGTTCGTGGCAAAGAGAGCAGGGATCTCCGCCTTGTAGGTCTGGAATTGTTTGAAGGCCGTCCAGAGAGTAGCATTCTCATCCGCCGCGTTCTTCAATTCCAGTACGGCCAAAGGCAGGCCGTTTACAAATAGAACAATATCCGATCGGCGGTTGCGTTTATTCTCGATTACGGTGAATTGATTAACTGCTAGCCAGTCGTTGGCCTCGACGATGTCATAATCGATCACCCGCGCCTGTGCGCCTCTTATATCGCCGTCGGCAGTTCGATACTCGACCGTCACGCCATCCACCAGTAGGCGGTGTACTGCGCGGTTGCGCGCGGCTAGATCCGCGCCTTCCGGCCGAATAAGCTTTCGGAAGGCATCTTCCAATGCTTCGCCTGGTAGTTCTGGATTAAGTCGCGCAAGCGCCTCGCCAAGTCGCTTATCTAATACAACCTGCCCATAGTCAATTCGTTCGGCAAATAATTCGCCGGGCGCGACCTTTACACCAGTCGTGATCGCCCATCCGCTGTTCTTGAGCCAGTGAAGAGCGGCTTCTTCGATGATAGATTCAGAAAATAAATTCATTTGATTACGAATAAATCATTTTTTTCATTTGTATCGTTTAATAAGTCCAACTGTTTGGAATAGATTGATGGTTCTTTTCCATTCCTGGGAATGGGAAACAGCGATTCACTAGTCGGATCATGTTGCCGGTAACGAGACTTTGCCAATTCGCGATTTTGAACAGCATAACAATATATGCAGCCATGAGGACAAGTGTCATATTCTCCTATATCCCGAGATTCATAGCAGCCGCAATTATTTCTATTTCCTTTTAGGCGGGCTTTAATAAGCCTACCCGCAACATCCGAAAGCCGGACGGCATCAACGCATCTTGCTTCAGCACAACCTAAGGCAAGAAACTTCGGCTGGCTGCAAATAGACAACCGAATTTGATATGCGGCTGCTACTTGAGCTAATTCAGCTGCAAGGCACCGCTTCCATTCGTCATCGGGATCAGACCAAGTGAACCCACTTATCGTTGAAATAATCTTCATGTTTCGGAGTGTTTTCTGATAGAAATAAGCAAAAGAAATAACAACCTCATCTGTTGCGCCTTCAAGTGCTTTTGCTAGTCGCGTAAAATTATTAATATGAAATTCGCGCGGAGTCAAAGAGGTATTAACAATTGTGTCATATCGCCAAATGCATACACGCGGGCCAAATTCATCAGCAACTTTCTTCAAGTAATCAACCGCTTTGGGCGCATCTACTACGGCTTGCTCTAGCGTTCTTGGATAGCCATTAATCGTATATTGCAGGAGAAACGGGAACCCTCGGTGCTTTACTTCTGATAAGTATTTCAGAAACGGACCAACATTCTTCGTCCAGAAAATAATTCCATCGACGTTCTCTATCTTAAGCGATATACGGATGCCCTTGCCGTTGTATGGATTGACCATTTTGCAAAAACCAGCGCGCAAACGATTCATAAACCACTCTCCGTAGAAAGTGGGGATGTCCGTCTTATAGCTGGCTGAAATAATCAAGGTGTGGCGCGGTTTTTTATGCAAATTCTGACGGCTACATTTGCCTCCAGCTTAGGCTGAGGAAAACGTAAATAGTAATCTCCCAAGTCTGTCTTCTCCTCATCCCATGGCATTTGATATATATCCTCATGGCGAAATATTGTTCGAAGAGTATATCTCGTTGCTAGTTCATCAAACCAATTATAAAATTGACTGTCATTATTATCGATAAATAATACGGGCGTTCCTTCTAGTATGTGATCAAATAGAAAAGCAAAATACGTATCTGCCTCTCTTCGGGAGGCGTACACCTCGGAGAGAAAATATACGAGCGTCACCAGATCGCTTCGAAGATATTTTGTATAAACGCGCCAGCTCGATTCCGTCCGAACATCCATGGGATGAAATATCGTGGAAATTGAAAATGAGCCCCCCAGTTTCTCGTGAACATCGCTCCAGGATTCACCCCAAGCAGGGTCACGCTCTAGTATCTTGCAGGACAAGCTCGGGTGATAATCTGTCTCCATTAGATATTTAATAATCCCCAAGAAATCGCTACCCGGACCGCCTCCTATACATGCAAGCGAAATATTTTCTCTCGTTAATACATCCCTAAGGATCCTAACGTTATTCCGAACTACCTGATAAACAAGATTTGCATGACATGTTGTGTAACGATAAAGATATGCGAATCTTCGACATGGGGGACTGTAGTCGATACAGCCTTGGCTGGTAAGGTTGCTATATTGTCTGGTGAGCCAGGCTAACTCAGATATGATTCGACGATCTTTTTCCTCAGGATTGCCTGGGATCTGCGCATATGCTTCGTCAAGGACTGTTTTGATAAGCTGAAATATATTCATGTCTTCCCCTACCGAGTTATTTTCAGAAGATAATAGTAGCCGAGAGATTTACATTGCCTATCAATTTTGATCATCTCGCTTCCCTTAAATCCTCAAATAGCAACCTTGCTTTGTACGTTATGGCATGTATTCATTCGCGTTTCGCCAGAGATTAGCTTAGGCAGTATTGTATCTCGTAAGGCGGCAAGGGTGCGGGATTCGCATGCCAAGATGCTCGCAAGTGCGAACATCGGAGAGATATACGAACCAAATGTCTTAGCAAGCGGTTCTGGAGGCATTGCAAGTAAAAAGTGCGACAATGTTTCGGCGGGGACGCGCTGCCGCCCGCTTGATCCTGTCATACTCTGAATCAAAGATTTACGAAATTTTTCACTCCGTGCAAGGCAATAGGCGAACTCTGCAGGAAGGGGGGGCTCAGATCGTAGGACTATATACTCTGTAGAACCCCAACCGACTTGATCGTCCTTGAGAAAATCGACAAATGCAGTCTTGCCGTTCTCAAGGCACGGAGTGATACGAGCGACAAGAGTATCACCGTTCATGAATCTCGTACCCGATCCGAAAGGCCGATTGATAACAATATCCGGCGAATGACCTCGCGTCGGCATATTCCCCATATCGAGATAAGGTGCAACTTCTCCTTTCCGGAGCGGACGCTTCGGGTTGACCGCGATTACCTTAGGGAGCGGAACCCAAGCCCACCCTTCTGGAATCTCTCCTAGTTCGGAATCCACTAGGCGCACGGGAAAGAGGTCGGAGAGAGACTTGGGAAAACCGGGGTCGCAGCCCGCGGCTTTGGAACGGACGGGGTCAAAGTCCACGAACCACGACTTGAAGAGTGTTCGGGCAATCGCTTCTAGGGTCTCGCTCATCTGGCGGTTCAATTCGATCCTATTTTCTAGCGTGTCAAGTGTTTCAACTATTCGACGTCGAACGGGTGTCGGTTCGGGCGTTGGAAAAGCTAAAAAATCCTCGCGCGCCAAACCTAGGTTTGTAGTACCTGTCGCATATGAACGACAGTAGCTTCGATACTGCGGCGTTCGTAATAGCCAGTAGATATAGTCAAGTGGGACATATGCCCCTTTTGGTTCTAGCTTTACTGTATCCTGCGTTAGCCGGCCCGGTGGGTGATCAATCGGCAATCTCGCTACCGCTCCCAACAAATCAGCCGATTGAGTGACGTCTTTTAGGGATAAATAGAGTTCACCTGCCTGAACCAGGAGTTTTTCCGGAGATTCGCCGCCATAAGTCTGGAGAGAGTCAATGCGGAATCCTCCATTTCGATGTATCGTCGCGAGTCCTAGCAGGACGGGTCCGGGCTGACCCAACAGCCGACTCTTATAGGTAGTTCCTCGTTGAAGGGTAAAATAGTCGCCCAGCGTACGGCGGCAACAATTACTCGCCATATCCAAGCTCCTTCATCTTTACTGCGATAGCCTTGTCCAACTTTTGTGCATTGGCCTGATGCTTACGTAGCTGGTTTGCGAGCCGCGTCATCTTTTCTTCGAAGGGTTCGCCTTCCTCTTCCAGAACCTCGGCGCCGACATACCGACCTGGGGTAAGGGCATGACCGTTTTTGCGAATTTCGTCAAGCGAGGTGCTCTTACAGAAGCCAGAGATGTCTGCATACTTGCCGGCTTCTTTTTCGCCGCGCCAGGCGTGATATATGGAGGCGATTCGGGTGATGTCCTCATCGGTCAGCTCGCGATGTGAGCGATCTACTAAGCGGCCGAGCTTTCGGGCATCGATGAAAAGAATATGGCCGTGGCGATCGCAGAGATGGCCGTTCTTCCGGTTTCGCGCCAGGAACCAAAGGCAGGCGGGAATCTGCGTCGAATAGAAGAGCTGGCCGGGGAGAGCGACCATGCAATCAACCAGGTCGGCCTCGATCAGGTTCTTGCGGATCTCGCCTTCGCCGGATTGGTTGGAGGACATCGAGCCGTTGGCCAAAACAAAACCGGCATGTCCCGTCGGAGAGAGATGGTGGACGATGTGCTGGACCCAGGCAAAGTTGGCGTTGCCCGCCGGCGGAACGCCAAAGCTCCAGCGTTTGTCTTCACGAAGGAGTTCGCCGCGCCAATCGCTGACGTTAAAAGGCGGATTAGCCAGAATGAAATCGGCCCGGAGATCCGGATGACGATCGTTGTGGAAGGAGTCGCCGTGGGCAATCTGACCGCTATCGATGCCGCGGATCGCCAGGTTCATCCGCGCCAACCGCCAGGTGGTATAATTGGACTCCTGGCCATATATAGAGATATCAGACTTAGCCTTGCCGCCGTTGCCGTTGCTCTTAGCGTGCGCGCGGATGAATTCCACCGACTGCACAAACATGCCTGAGGAGCCGCAACAGGGGTCGTAGACCCGGCCTCGATAGGGTTCGAGCATCTCGACTAGAAGCTTGACGACGCAACGCGGCGTATAGAACTCACCACCCTTTTTCCCTTCGGCGCTGGCGAATTGAGAAAGGAAATATTCGTAGACCCGGCCGAGAACGTCTTTGGCCCGGCTCGCTTCATCGCCGACTTTGATGTTGCTGATGAGATCGATGAGCTGGCCGAGGCGCTCTTTATCGAGAGTCGGGCGGGCGTAGTCCTTGGGTAGAACGCCCTTGAGTGCCGGGTTGTCTCGCTCGATCCCGGCCATGGCGTCATCGACGAGACGGCCGATGGTGGATTGTTTGGCTTGAGCCTTAAGGTGCGACCAGCGCGCTTCGGGAGGGACCCAGAAGATATTATAGGCACGGTACTCGTCGGGATCTTCGGGATCGGCTCCCTTCGATTTCTCGGAGACGAGCTTCGCGTGCTTTTCTTCAAAAGCATCGGAGATGTACTTGAGGAAGATGAGCCCAAGGACGACGTGCTTGTATTCGGCGGCGTCCATACTGCCGCGAAGGGCGTCCGCCATCTGCCAGAGCTGGGCCTCATAGCCGATGGTGGCGGAAGAATCAGGCTTGGATTTGGCAGATTGGACGATTCGCTTCAAATTTCACCTCACCCCACCACTTTGCACGTAGAATATATCAGGCACTAACTTAAGGTCAATATTCAAGGCGCTTTGGAAAAGGACCAATTTGAAAGAAAGTTCAGAAAATATACTCCGCCGAACCCGGTGAAAAACGATAGATTCCCTCTCCCCATGACCGTCAAATATATCCAGCAAACGTTTGTATTCTTTTCAACGCTTTCTCATCATCAACAAACCTAACAACCGAAGTCGCCCGCGTCAGTGCGATCAGAAGCCTCGTCTCCAGCCGATCCTCTACATGCCTTAGATCGGTGATGATGACCGCCGGCCGTTCTAGCCCCTTGAAACGCAGGAACGTGTCGCCGATGATCTCGTTCGCGCAGCTCTCGTCCGAAGCTTTGCAGAACGCCTCTCCCCCGATCAGTATTTGGTGGACGATATTCTCCGGGTAGTTGAGCCCGCGTAGGGACAGGATCGCGATATCGGAGCGGGCGAACCCGTCTCGGAGGAGCGCATCGATCTCTTTGCCAATCAGCCGGTCGATATCCTTGAGCTTACCGGGGATGACCTTAATGACGCCGCTCGTAAATCCCTCCTGGATCAGGACTTTGTCGAATTCCCGTCCCGCCACGGCATCGGCCAGGGCTTGGATGGCGGGCGGACACCGGTAGGGCCGATCGAGACGGAGTCTCATGCAGCTATTCGCTATATGAGCGGGGAGTGCACGCTTGGGGAGGAACTCCTGGCTCGGGTCCATGAAGATCCAGAGCTTGGCGCCCCGCACGGCGCAGGCCTCGATGAAGATCCAGTCATTCTCGCCCATGTCCTGAGCCTCGTCCACGATCACGGTATCCCAGCGCCGATCGCAACCGGTCAGGGCTTCGCAGGCGGCTTCGAGGGTCTTGGGGGCCCAGAACTCGGGGGTGTATTCTTCGACGATCACCTGGCCCTTCTCCCTCAGGAGCGAGACGGCCAAGGCCCCGATGTCCGAGGCGGTAATCAGCAGAGGGTTCAGGTTTCGGGCCAGTTCCCGGCCAAGCGCCTCGGTGAAACAAAGGAAGAGGACGCGGCGGCCTTGGGCGGCCTCTCGTTGGGCCAATTCCATGGCCAGAATGGTCTTTCCGGTGCCCGGGGAGCCTTGGACGATCACCCGATCGTTCCCGCCGGCCATGTCGAGGATCTTCATCTGTTCCTGGTCCAGGCGGATGCGGGTTTCCGAGTCCTCGGCCTTCCTCCGGCTCAGCCGGCGGGAAGGGATCCAGGATTCGCACCACATGGCATGGAGCTGAGAAATCCAGCCCCCGGGGATAATCCGGCGTTTGGGGATGACGCGGTCGATGAGGTCCGGCAGGATGCGGTCAAGATAAGGCAGGCTTTCGGACCCGATAACGCACCCGGCCATATCATCCTGGGTCAGGCTCTCGTCGACCGGCGTATCGGGGAAACAGATGGCCAATCCTATGGCCGGCGCCGGCATCCCGAAATCGTCAAACCTGTGCAGGAGAATATTGCGAATGCGGTGCGCCTGGGCCAGAGGCGAGCGGTCCATGGGCTTTCCGTTCTGGAACCATGCTCCGGATTCCTTCCGGATCGTGCCGCCCTTGACCTCCAGGATGAGGACACCGTGGGCCGGCGAGGCGATCAGGAAGTCGGCCTCGGCAAAGTCGTGCCCTTCGGCGCAAAGCTTGAATGAATGCCAGGCATACCAGCCCGGGGGAAGGGCGGATTGGAGACATTCGAAGACGCGCTTCTCGGAGGGCGCGGCGGGATAGCGGATGCCCTCCCGGGGGCAGAGGCCAGGCGAGCAAGCGGTTGGGGGCATGCTGAGAGGGGATTATAGCAGAAGAAAATGGGAAATTTGGAGCGGATTTATTATCGCGGTGCGATTTGTGCTGGAGAATTCCCTACTGCACTCAGAGTCCGTCCTTGTCGATCAGGACGCGTCCATAGCCGTGCTGCTCCAACCACAAGTATGTGAAGTGCTTGGAAAGCCAGCTCGCCGCGCGCTCAGTTGCAAGGTCCCGCTCCATGGAGGTGTAAATGACAGGGATGCCAAACTTTGCTTCGATCGCGTCCAAGAAACCGCATACGGCATTGGGATGGACCCCGGAAGGGATGTCGAACGGCTCGAATCCCCCTTTGATGTCCTCGAGCGTCGCCTCGATGATGATAGCCTTCCAAGGGAATCGAGCGAGCCATAATTGACGTTAACTATTATTTCTTTTCGGCGACGATTATAATTCACGACGGAAGACATAATTGTCGATGATCAAATGGGCTCTAATCGTGGACATACAATCTCCGAAGCTCATCAAGGATCGTGTTTAGATTCTGACTTTTAATCCCTAGATTTTTCAAATCAACCGATTCGGATCCCATCGCATCCAAAAAAGCTCCCATGTCGGCGCAAACAAGCCTCGGTATCTCAATTTTAGAAGCTGGATCGATTACTCGATAAAGGCGGAAAACATCGTTCTTGTGCTTGGCAATAGATTTCGAGTCGATTGCCTCCCCCGCTTTTTTTCGCCTGTTGAGGTCGAGCCATGCCCGCGCCTTGAGTGGGATAAGGTGTTCCGGACCAGCGACGGGAATATCATCGATGGTTCTCATTCCGGCATGCAGAAAGGCATAGTAGGCATCATCCATGAGGATGGCAGAGAGGCTTGAGGTTTCTTCATCAATCGGGATAGGAGTCAGATGAGGGCCTTCGGCAAGAACAAGCGTGTCCGGTTTTCTTGCAAACAACTCCAACATATATGGGTATTCGTCTGTTTCAGGTTTAAGAAACCGATAATATCGCCGCTTTTCGGTTGCACTCTTCTGAACTTGATACTTCCCGGCCCTGATAAACGCCCAGAAAGCGCTCACGAACTCGGCATTGAGTGCTTCCACACTCAAGACGATATCCAGATCCTTGGTAGCGCGGAAGTCCAACCCCGCTTCTTCCATCAGTAAGTCGCAAGCCGCACCGCCGATCAGTACGTACTGGTCGGCATATGCGCGGAATTGCTCCCGGAATTTCGCAAGCCCTCTTACCATTCCATGCCCCCCAAAAGAGCATCGAGAGCTGACTGGATGCGTTCATTGGCGCTGTCTCTCAACGAAAGATAAAGCGACAGGCGATCTACCCTTTCTTTATTGGCAAATTGGGCAGGGGCGTACTTCCAGAGCTCGATCTCGAAGCTCCCGGGCTCGGGCGATATCAGTTCAAAAATCACGCGCTGTTGCAACCATACTTTCCACTCCCTGACTGGAATTGCATAAACGGGAATCTTCGGTTCTGCCAGCATGGTATAGCTGGCCAGGGCGCTTAGCCCCGCCAGGTTGCCCTTTTGCGCGTGCATGGGTGACGCGCCATACAGATGTTTCCTCACGGGGGTAGTCAAATAGGGCAACGCTTTTTCCCAAAGGGGCTTTCCCGTTTCAGGAAAATGAACATGCCGCTCCTTCCCCATAACGGAATGCTCCCCTATTCCGGCGGCTTCCAATTCGTTAAAGGCCCGGGTCATGGTCATGGCGGAATATCCGAGGCGGCGGGCGATTTCGGCCGGCGCAAGCGGGCCGATCTTTTTCCGCCATAAAACATGCAGGATCAATGCCTGGGTAGAGGGACTGAAAACCAGTTTCTTTTCCCGTAATCGCTTCATATGTTCGCGCAGGTCAATGCCCAACATGGGCAGGTACATCTGATTACCCGGAACTATGAAAGGTATCTTCTGCTCAATCAGACGCTTGCGGTTATAAGAAGTGACCGCATGACGCACATATACTACTTTGGCATTGTTCCGTGCACTAATCTGGTCAAGGTGTTTGCCGATAATCGCGGGGGGTTGCTCGCCCTCTCCGGTATCGGCCATCAATACGTATTCGATTCCAAGAATATCTATCTTAAGGAAATGGTAGCGCTCGCGAAGATATTGGGGTAGGCCGCTGCTTATCTCCCAGGGATGGGGCGCAGCCGTAATGCCGAGGGTTTCTCTAAGATACTGTTCCAATTGATAAATGAGCTTCTTCATGGCGTGTCACTAACCTGTTTTCCGAATACTAACATAAGCCATGTTATCGTGCAAATCAAGTGTTATTTCATGTCGCTCTCGGGCCTCAATGGCCTTTCTTCTTGACTAATCTAGTCAATCTGACTATATTTTATGTACAGGTGATTCTCATGAAGACAATCCCTCTAACCAAAGCCAAGGCGAGACTCTCGGGCCTCGTTGACCGTCTTGTCCTTCAAAAGGAACAAATCGTGATCACCAAGCATGGGAGACCTGTCGCTGCAATGGTCCCTTATGAGGATTGGGAACGCCACATGGCTGGAGGAAGGGTAGGATTGGCGGCCGTCGCGCCTCCCGCTGAAAACCTGGACGCGGAAATAGATGCCATGGTCGAAGGTATTTACTTGGCTCGGGAAAAATCGAAGGCGCGAAAGCCGGTAGTTTGATGTACCTGTTCGATACCGATATCCTCAGTCAAATCGCGAAAAAGCGGAGGCCGGATGCTCTAATGTCCAGGCTGGCTCGGACGCCGCTCGCCTCCCAATTCACCAGCGCCGTGAACGCCGCTGAGATCTATTATGGGATCTTCCGGATGGGGAGCCGGGAATCCCTTTTTCGGTTTTTCGAGGACCAAGTATTCCCGCAGCTGACGATCCTTCCTTTTGACCATGAATGCGCATTGATATACGGCCGCCTCAAGTCCGAACTTGAGCAGTCGCGCCGGCCGCGTTTCGGACCCGACCTCCAGATCGCCGCCATCGCCCTCCGGCATCGCCTGATTGTCGTCACGGGCAATGTCCGCCACTTCCACGGGATTCCCGGCTTGAAGGTCGAGAACTGGCTCGCTTCCTGATAGCGACATTCGAATATTGGGGAAATAACGGTCCTTTGACAGCCGGGCCAAAGCGTGGAATACTCCAACTAAGGAGGTAGGCTGCCATGTTATTTCTTTCCGCTTTCGCCTCATCATTCAGGGCGGTCCCTGATTCGAACAGGGTCAGTCTTCCATCCTGGCTATTCTGGGTTCTTCTTCTTGTTGTGGCGGCGCTCATCGCCGGTCTCCTCATCCGCGACAAAGCCCTCCGGAATAAGATCGCGGCCGGATTGAAAAAGCTCCAGAAGAAATGGATCCGGGCGCGCCTGCGGGGAAAGATCAAGAAGGGGCAGCGTGCCCTGGACGAAGCCTTGCCGCGGTTGGGGCAGGCGGCCTGGAAGGCGGGCCACAGGCCCGAGGCATCGACCGAAGCGGTTAAGGAACTCGATGTGTTGCACGAAACGATCCGGGCGAAAAATGACGAAATCGAGAAGATCGAGGTCGAGGCTGCCCGAACGAAGCAGGATCAAGCCGATTTCCTCCAATCCCAAAAAGCCAAGATCGACAAGCAGGTTGAAGAGGCGCAGCCTCACCGCGAGGAGTTGTCCGGACGGCAGGCCAGGCTCAAAGAAGTAGATCTCGCCCTCGGCGATGCCGAAAAAACGGGGGCCGGCGCCGAAACAGAGATACGGACGGCGGAAAAAGAACTGGCCGGGATCGAGGCCGACGCCGCGATCGACGCCGGCCGGAAACAAGCCCGTCGGGCCGAGATCCGGAATAAGATCGAAGCTTTAATCCGGAAAAAAGCTGATTCCGCGGACCGCGCGGCTGCCCTGCGCGCGGAAAAAGCCTCGATCGTGGAGACGGCGGCCAAAGTCCAGACCGTCCTCGACGGCTATGATAAAGCCATAAAGGGATTGGGCGACGAGCTCAGCGAAAAGACGCGGACTTCCGAAGCCCTGATGGCGGAGATGGACAAAAAGAAATCCGGCCTGAAAGCCGAGATCGACGAGACCGAAAAGAAAAAGCAGCCGCACTGGGTCGCCCTGGGAAAGACGTTGAACGAAAAGAGGGTCGATGATCCCGCCCTGGCCTCCATCTACGCCGAAATCGATGGGATCGACAAAACCATCCGCGAAAACGAGGCTCGCCACAAAGGCTTGGGCGGGTGAGGACAATCCCATTTCCCTTTGGATAACTTTATTTGCTTTGAGGGCGGCTGAATTGATTTAGCTATAACCGCCGCCTAATTGTGTTATAATCAGTAACACAGTTCACGGAAACACAAACACCCGAAAGGAGCCCCATGGCTAACGAAATCGTGCACGTCAACTGCGCCCCCGTCCTAACCCTATGGGCGGCGGTGGTCGCGGAGCGAATAGGATTCGATTACGAGACGGCCCTGACGCTCGGAAAAACCCTGGCCGGAATGAACGCCCAATCCAAGGGCCGCCGGCTGGGCATCTACAAGCCGGCCGAGCATGCCGAAGGCGCGCCTCCGAAGAAAAAGCGGGCGGCGGGCGGGGATATCTGGATCGAGCTGCTGGGCCGCCCCGTCCTGGCGACGAAAACGGAGCATGGGATCCGGGCGATCGAGAAGGACAAGCCCATGGATCCGTCGGGCGTCGAGCGCTATCTCGCCGAAAAATTCGGGGCAGCGCTCGAGGACGTGAAGGGCGCCATGGCGGCGCTCGCCGCTTCGTTCACGCCGAAGGAGCTGGCCCACAACGCGTTCGAGCTCTACTCGCGCTTCCGGCCGTCGGTTCCGGAGGGGATGCGCGGTTGGGGTGCCAAGGGCGAGCTTAGGCTGGCGGCGATACGGGCATTGTGCAGCAAGCCCCTGTGAGACGATAGAAAAGGGAGACACAATACCTGATTCCCTATTTCTACGCTGAGAATAGGGAATCAGGTATTGTGTCTCCCATTTTCCTTCATGGAATACTATGGTATGATTGTAGTATGAATTCTAAGACGAGAAATTCCATCAAGTTCACCGTCAGTATTCCTTGGAAGGACTATGCCGAAATGGAAGCGGTCCGCAAGAAGGCCGGGGTGACAAGGAGCGCCTTCATCCTCGAAACCATCTCGGCCTGGAAAGCCGCCCGCCGGCGGGAAAGCGCCATCAAATCATATGTCGCCGGGTATCGCGAAACGCCCGAGGACCCGGCCCCCGCCGAAGCCCTGGCCCGGGCGGCGGCCGAAATCCTTCCGGTCGAGGACTGGACATGAGAAGAGGCGAGATCTGGTGGGCGGATCTCGGCCCGCCTTCCGGAAAGCGCCCCGTCGTTCTTCTCAGCCGCGAAGAGGCTTATGCCGTTCGCACCGCCGTCAGTGTCGCTCCCCTGACGAGGACGGTCCGCCATATCCCGGTCGAAGTTCCCCTCGATGAAAAAGACGGCCTCCCGAAACCATGCGTCATCAACCTCGATTCCATCGTCACGATCCCCAAGCGCCTCTTGGTATCGAGGATCACGAGCCTGTCCGCCGATAAGCTGCGTCTGATTCGGGAAGCGATCCGGTTCGCCCTGGATCTTTGAGCCCGTCCTGATTTTAGGTTGACAGCCCGCGGAGCGGATTGTATTATTCCCCCCCTTTTATTCAGATTATTCAGAGGGGAAGATTATCGCTATGGAAAAAGAGAGGAGGGAGACGATGAAAAAAGCATTGATCGGATCGCTGGTTCTGGTGGGCGTCGGGATCCTCGCGTTGGGGTTAGGGTATGCCTTTGCCGGCGGCGCGGCGGGCGCGGCCACTCCGCAGCAGGCGGACCAAGCCGGCTGCAAGGACCACCCGCTCTTCCCCACGCGCATGCCGGATTACCGGATCTCGGATTGCAAGGTCGAGGAATTCGGATTTTACGAATTTGAAACGCCGAAGCCTCCCAAGACGCGAATAGAAGGAAAGTTCACGTTCATTGCCTACACCTACACCGGACCGAAGAACGGCGAACCAAGCGGCCTCGCCGTCGTCCGGAACTACGAAAACGCCATCCAGAAGGTGGGAGGGACGATCGTCGCAAGCGACCCGCAGCATCAACGCTGGGTGAACGGGAAGATCGTCAAGGACGGCCAGGAAATTTGGGCGCAAATCGACAAGGGGAACGGGAAGATCTGGCTCCGGATCGTCGAGAAGAAGGCGATGGAGCAGTACATCGTAGCGGACGCGGCGGCCATGGGCACCGACATCCGGGCGACGGGACATGCGGCCGTCTACGGCATCCTATTCGACACCGGGAAATCCACGATCAAGCCCGAATCGGCCCAGGCCATCGGGGAGATCGCCAAGCTGTTGAAGGCCGATGCGACCCTGAAGATCCATGTCGTGGGCCACACCGACAACGTGGGCGACGTGGCCGCCAACATCAAGCTCTCCCAGGACCGGGGCGAGGCCGTTCTCCAAGCGCTCGTCCGCGATCAAGGCATCGCCGCGGCGCGGCTGAGATCCTACGGCTGCGGCCAGTTTGCGCCGGTCGCGTCCAACGACAGCGAGGAAGGCCGGGCCAAGAACCGCCGGGTGGAGCTGGTCAAGCAGTAAGGAATTATCGGCCGCCTAAGCGGGGCCGCAGCGAATCCCGCGCGTCTCGAGGACGCCGGCGATCCGCAGCAGCTCCGCCGGCAGGGGCTGGGGCGGGTCGGGCGGCTCGGGGAGCCCGATCTCGGCATACTTGGGCCGGCCGAGCGGATGGTAGGGACAGAGCTCGACGCGCGCCACGCGGAGCTCGGCCGCGAGGGCGGCGATCGCCCCGATATTATTCTCGTCATCGGTCAAGCCGGGCACGACGGGCAGTCGCAGCACGATCTTGCCGGGGGCGCGATCAGCGAGAAAGCGCAAATTATCAAGGATGACGCCGTTGTCGGCCCCCGTCAATTTGCGGTGACGGGCCGAATCGACGACTTTAAAGTCGAAGAGGAAGAGGTCGACGAGCGGCTCGGCGGCCAGGATATCGGCGCGCGCGGCCTGACCGCAGGTCTCGACGGCCGTGGGGATGCCGAGGCGCTTGCAGCCGGCCAGGGCGGCGAGCAGGAACTCAGCCTGGGCGAATGGCTCGCCGCCGGAGAATGTCACCCCGCCGCCGGAGTTACGGTAGAAGTCGATGTCTTTAGCGACGCGGGCGATGAGGTCGTCGAGCGACCACTCCTCCCCCGCGATGATCAAGGCGTGCTCGGGGCAGGCCGCGACGCACTCGAACCCTCCGCACATGGCGCAACGCCTCCGGTCGAGCCGCGGACGCCCTTCCGTTTCGGCAATGGCCCCGCTCGGGCAAGCTCCGGCGCAGCGCAGGCAGGAGCGGCATCGGGCGAGGATCTGGCGCACCTCGCGGTCGGAACGCCGCGATTCGGGATTGGCGCACCAGGCGCAGGCCAGCGGGCAGCCCTTGAGAAAGACAAGCGTCCGGATACCCGGCCCGTCGTGGACCGCATAGTGCTGAATGTCGAAGATCCTCCCCTTAGGCGACGAGGAGAGAGGGGGCTGCGCTCCCCCGACCTTCACAGACAATGCTCCGTGCGCCCGATGACCTGATCCTGCAAGGGCTTCGACATCTCGACCCAATAAGCGGAGAAGCCGGCGACGCGGACGACCAGGTCGCGGTAGAGCTCGGGGCGGGCCTGGGCGTCGCGCAGCATGTCGGAGTCGACGACGTTGAACTGGACGTGGAAGCCGGGCTTTTCGAAATAGGTCTTGATCAGCGCGAGCAGGTTCCGCGAGCCCCGCTCGCCGGTCAGGGCGGTCGGGTGGAACTTGAGGTTCAAGAGGCCGCCCCGGATCTGGGTATGGTCGACCTTGGACGACGAGCGGATCACGGCGGTCGGACCGTCGATGTCGGTGCCCGGGAAGGGCGAGGTGACGCCGTCGGCCAGCGGCTGGCCGGCGAGACGGCCGTCGGGATGCGCGGCGCAAGCCTTGCCGAACGGCACCGGCGTCGAAATCGCCAGCATCGACGGGTCGTAGGGCTTGCCGAGATAGTTGTCCTGGCCGCGCACCCATGCGCAGTAGTCGGCGAAAAGATCGAGGAAGATCCCGTCGACGCGATCGTCGTCGTTGCCCCATTTGGGCGCGTCGAGGGCCAGGCGGCGGAGCCCATCATACCCTTGCCAGTCGGCGGCGACGGCCTTCTTCAGCTCCGCGTAGGAGCAGGCTCCTTCCTCGAAACAGAGTTGGCGGATCGCGGCCAGCGAATTGGCGACGTTGACCAGGCCTGAGGAGAGGGTCGTCGGCGTCTGGTTGAGGATCGCGCCGCCGTCATCCATGCAGGCGCCCCGCCCCAGGCAGTCCCGGACGAACACCGAACAGAACATCAGGGGCACGGTCTGACGGTGGGCCGCCATGACGTAGTTCCAGTATTGCTGCCAGGCGCGCACGGCCTGGTGCATCTTGTCCCGATAGGACTCGACGATCTCCACATAGCTGCCGGGCTCGCGCGGCTCGAAGAGGCGGAGGCCCGTGTTCGGATCGAGGCCGTCGGCGAGCACCAGGTCGAGGAGCTTGCCGTGGTTGACGAATCCGGGTTGGACGACGCCGTATGACAGCCCGCCGAGCACCGGTTCGGTGCAGCCGCCCATCGCCGCATGCTCGCGGATGACCTCGAGCGGCAGTCCCGAAGTCTTGCGCTCGTGCTCGACGTACGTCTTCTGGTTGAAGAAGGCCGGGTAGCCGACGCCGGTCTTGACGCACTCGGCGGCCTTGAGGAGGAACGCCTCGGAGGAGGACTCGTCGTACCACACCGACAGGGTCGGCTGGGTCATCTGCATGTTGATCTGGGCCTGGAGGATGGCCAGCGAGAGCCGGTTGTCGGCCGGCTTCCCGCCGCCGTCGACGCCGCCCAGGATGCAGTTCTGGAAGAGATTGCCGTGCCCGAGCCCCTGCCACGAAAGCGAGGCGATGTACTCGATCTGGGTCATCTTGACGAACAGCTCCTCGAAGAGCTCGACGGCCTCATCGAAGGTGATTCTCGGATCGGCTTCGAAGTAAGGGAGGAGCGTCCGATCGAGACGGCCCGGCGAGTAGCCGAGGTGGGAGCCTTCGAGATGACCGAGCACGTAAGTGAACCAGTAGGACTGGATCGCTTCGCGAAAATTCCGCGGCGGCTTGGCGGGGACGCGGCGGCAGGCGGCGGCGATGGCCTCGAGCTCGGCCTTGCGGGAGGGATCCTTCTCCTCGCGGGCGAGCCGTTCGGCTTCTTCGGCGTAGCGGGCCGCGTGGGCGAGCGCGCCCTGCAGGACCCGACGGGCGGCGCGCCAGAAGTGGAGCTTGTCGGCCTCGGCGATCGCCCCGGGCCGGAGACCCGCAATCTTCTCCTCGATCTCGGCGAGGATGGCCTCGTAGCCCTTGGCCAGCGCCATCTCGAAGTCGAGGACCAGCCGCCCTTCCGGGCAGGGATCATGAGGCGCGCTGTAGAGGCCGATCGTCCAGCCGTCCTGGATGAGTTGGGCCTGGGGGAACTCCCTCTTCCACAGGCGGTCGCCGACCTCCATGAAGCACTTGTCTTCCCAGTATTCGCAGATCGCCCGGAACTCCCGACCGTCCTCGGGGGAGACCAGGAATTTGCCGGAAAAGACTTCGTAGCCCTTGGCCCGGGCGGTCTTGAGGGCCTCGGCGATGCCGCCGCCGCGGCCCTGGTCGATGTGCTTCTGCTGTGCGTCCTGCTCCTGCTGGCGCATCTCGCGGAGAAACGGTCCGGCCGCGTAGTTCGCGTACGGGACCGCGCCCCGGATGAAACGGGTCTTGTTGCCGACGATGCGATCGCGGGCGTGAATCACGGGCGTCAGCCGTTCCAGAGCGTGGGCGTGGTTCTCGGCGCGGCGCTCGAGGATTTCCATTCCATCGGTGCCTTGATGGGACTCGGTGAGGTGGCGGATATACTCGATGTCGAGCATGAGCGGCGCTTCGAGATAGCGGTTTTTGAGAAACGCCGTTCGTTCTCCGCTGGGTTGTCCCACGACTTCGCGCGCCGCAAAGGATGAATCCGCTCTCTTCTGCATGTCGGCAGTATAGGACCGACGGCGTCAGGCCGTCAACAAACGCCGGCGGCGGAATTAAAACGCCGAATCCGGCATCACGATCCGGGGCGCGCGAGCGGCGATCCCGGCGCCCTCTGCGCCCGGCCGGCCGTCCGCCGCCCAGCGGAGCAGGACGAGGCCGATGCCAGCCGCCCCCTGCATCATCCCGGTCTGGGCGATCAGAAGATCGGGCCGGACGCGGTGTTCCGCCTGGATCCAGCGCAGGCCGGCCGCGTCCGAAGTGGCCTTCGCCCTCAGCCGGTCCACCGCCCGCAAGCCGAAGGCGGAATAATCCGCGCTTTTAGCGACTTTGGCCAGCCCGCGGAAGAAATCCGACACTCCGGCCAGGCCGCAGCAGATCCCGTCGTTGTTCCAGAAACCGGGGGTCTCCTTCTCGGGGATGCCGCTGTCCATGAGTCCGCGCGCGGACCTGGCCACCCAGTCCATCCACGTTTTATCGCCCGTGATCTTGAACAACGCGTAGAACAGATTGGACGTGCCCACCGGTCCGTGACACCAACCGAGATAATAGAGGTTCTTGCCGTCGGGCTCGTCGTGGTAGATGAGGCAGGCGTCGCCGTCCGTCTTGGCGATCGAAAGAAGGTATTTGGCCCCGGCGAGCGCCGCGTCCAGATAGGGCTTCCTGCCCGTCGCCTCGGAGAGGCGGGCGAGGAAGAAGGCGACGCCGGCCGTGCCGTGCGAAAAATTGGGATAGAGGCGGGGATTCGTCGGGTCCATGGCCCAGTCGAGCCCGCCGTTCTTGGACGTCCCGAGCTCGAGAAGGCGGTCGCCGGCCCGCGATGCCAGATCGAGCCAGCGCCTGTCCCCCGTTTCCTTGAACGCGTAGAGCAGGGCGAGGCCGGTCCCGGCGCTCCCGCTGATGATATCCGTGACCGGGCCCCATTCGACGCCCTTGCCTTTGTTCACGGCCTTCGCGGCGATGGCCCCGAAGCAATCCAGGAAGCCTTTCCGGTATTTCGCCTCGCGCGTGGCTTTGTATGTCTCTTCAAGGACGAATCCGATGCCGCCCAGCCCTTCGTAGAGCCCCGTCCCCGATTCGCCCGAGATCCGGGCGAGCAGCTCGTCGGCTCCGCCGCGCGCCTTTTGGAGAAACGCGCCCGGAGCGGGCGCCGCCTTCCCGAAATATTTCGCGGCGGCGTCGGCCTCGAGATAGAACAGAACGACGCCCGGCGTCCCGGCATAGAGCGTCGTATCGACTGTCTTGGGATCGCGAGGGTCGGACGGCCAGGCCAGCCCGGCCGGGGTTTTGATCGCCGCCCCGTCCAGCCATTTCGCGATGTCGGCGGCCTCCCGGTAATAGCGGTTCGGATCGGCCGCGCCCGCCGCGGCGGTCGTTTCAGGCCCGCGGTCGAGCGCTTGTTTAGCCCGGTCGATGAGAGCCTGGATCTTCGGCGAAACACCGCCGGTCCGGGGTTCGGCGACGTCGAGGTTGGCCGGATATGTCGCGGCTGCTTCAAAATCTTTCAAGGCGGACCGGGCGTCGCCCCCATCGAGGGATTTCTGGCCGCGCAGGAGATGGGCATCGACGAAGAGCCCGTGGATCCCGCCGCCTCCCTCCCACACATGGAAATGGTGGGTGGCCATGGTCCCGATCGCATCGTCATAGCGGCCCGTTTGGACAAGCAGCTGGACAAGGCGAATGAGAGTATCGTCGAGCTGGGCGACGACGTCCCGGTTCCGTTCGAGCAGGGCCAGCCGCTTTTCGGGCGCGACGTGCGCCGTCTCTTGGATTTGGTCATATTCGATGTAAAGCCGCGGGTCCTTCGGATTCGCAGCCAGGGCCTTCTCGTAGAGCGCCGCGGCGCCCGGCACGTCGTTTCTGACCCGGGCGAGGGCCAAGCCGAGGTTGCGGAGAGCGACGGGGAAGCCGCCGTCGAGGGCCACGGACGTCCGCCACGCCTCGAGGGCCGCCTCCGGCTGCATGTCGAACAGAAAGTTCCCCAGGAAATAAGGGACATGGGCGTCCTTGGGATTCCGGCTTTGCGCCCAGGCCAGGACGTTCAGGCATTCCGACTGGAACGGAAAGACGTAATCGGCCGGCAGGGCCGCGGCCCGGGCGAGCTCGTCCGCGGATCTCGCCGCATCCCCTTTCTTATCCAGATAATAAGCCAGGAAATAGCGGAGAAGGGCCGGCTGAGGCGCGCCGCCCGCCGTCGGGCCGGCAAAATGGTCTATAACGCCGATGGCCTCATCCCAAAGACCGCCGGCGCCGTAGTCGGCGGCAAGCTCCAGGGCATTCGGCTCCGCCCCGCGCATCACCGCTTGCCACTTCGCAAGAGCCGGTCCTGCGTCCCCGCGCGAGCCGCCCCCGGCCTCGAGCAGATAGAGCTCGTAGAGGGCCCGAGCATCGAGCGGATCGACGGCCAGCGCTTTATCGGCTGCCGCTCTGGCGTCATCGAAGCTTTTGCCCCGCCGCGACAAGGACGCGACGAGCCCGAGCGCTTTGGGATCGAGGGTGTTCATTTCGAGCGAGCGCCGCGCGAGATCGAGAGCCCGGGCGTGGTCGCCGCGCAGGGCCGCGAGCTCGGCGCATTGAAGGAGGCCGGCCGATCGCCAGGCCGAGCTCCACGCCGACTGAAAGAGGGCGTCTTCGGCCTCCCGCTCCCGGCCGAGGGCCCGCAAGGCAATCCCGAGATAGTATTGGGCTTCTCCGTCCTTGGGCCGGATATAATTCCGGGTGGCCCGCTCGACGGCCGTCCGGAAGCGGTTTTCGGCCTCCTTGAACATGCACCTTTTGAGATACAGCAGGCCCAAGGCCGTGTTGGCCCGGTAGTCGCCCGGATCGCGCCGGAGTGCTTCCTCATAATACGGATAGGGCTCGAACGCCGGATTGAAGAGCTGGTCGAGGCGCAGGCCGGTCAGGTAAAGCTCCTCGATCGTGGGAATGTCCTTCGGCGCGGGAGGCGCCGCCACAACCTGGGGCAACGATCGTCCGCTCGGCTTCGGGACGGCATAGGAGAGGATTTCGCGGCCGTCCGCGGCCGCGACGGCGAGCGACAGATCATCCTTCGCGTCTTCGGGCGAAAGCGCCACGTCCTTCTTGAACGGCCGCTCGGGGCCGGCCGAGAACACCTCGCGGAAGATCTCCCGGCCGCCGGCCCGGAGCGCGATCCGCACGTTCTCCAGAGCCCGCGTCGGGAGGAAGCCGATGTGCGCCGTCCGCGCGCCGTCGACGGCCAGGTTGCAGGCACCTTCCTCGCCGGCCGAGGCCACGCCGCCGAGGCCCCGGATGGGAAACCAGGTCTGCGTCACCGAACGCGTTTCGTAAGGCTGGATCCAGCTATAGTCGGGCTGGTTATCGGAAAACGCGCCGACCATGAGCTCGGCGTAGGGGCCGTCGGTGTCGGTCAGGAGGCGCTCCCAGAGCTTCCCCTCGTTCCCGGTGCCCCATGTCCAGAGCTTTTTGCCCGGGACGAAATGCGGATCGGCGACGAAGGCCACGCCCGCATCCTTGCCGTGGTCGTAGCCGGCCAGGAAATCGCCGCGGGCTTCCCAGGCGAAAAAGGAGGTCGGCGCACCGTGGCTCGCCCACCGGCTGGCGTCCACGCCCCGCGTGTAATCCTGCCGGTTGAAGATTTCGGTCGAGATCGGCCAGCGCGAGAACTGGTTCTTGGCGTGGAACGTGGCGAACTCCACGTCGGGCGGGAAGACGACCTGGTAGTCCGGATTCGCGTGGATGGCCACGTTCGCCCAAGCGAGCATCGGCTCGGCCAGCGGGGTGCGGTTGATGACCTTGATCGTGACTTCGAGCGCGGCCCGGTCGGGCCGGAGGGTCAGCCCGACGAGCCACTTCATCCGTTGCCGGAGCTCGATCTCCCCCACCCAGGCCGTGGCGCTTCCGTCGGGGGCGACGGAGATCGCGTGGTCCACGTCCATGAAGGTCGTGGCCCGGTGGTGATGGGGAATGTTCCACTCGACGCCGCCCGAGATCCAGGCGCCGAGCATGCCGATCAGGGCCGGCTTGATCACGTGCTGCCGATAGACGAAGTCGTAGTTGTTGATCTTGTCGACGGCCGAGAAGATGCGGCCCCCGATTTCCGGTAGAATGCAGATCTTCAGATATTTGTTCTCGAGATAGACCGCCCGATAGGTCTTGTCGACTTTACGGTCGGTCAGCCGGTCGAGGAAAGGATAGGGATAGATCGGCCCCTTGGCGACTTGATAGGCCCGGCCGGCAAAGAAGATCGGGTCCGGATCGGGGGGGCCGACGAGATAGGTCGGAATGACGAGCGGCTCTTCCCAGACCCGGGCGGGAGCCGGCGCCTGGGCGCAAAGCGGCGGAAGGGCGATGAGGAACAAGGCCAAGGCCGAAAAGCTCAGCCGCGAAGCCGTCGATATTTTCATGGTCGCCTCCGAGATTGCGGCATTCCGCGCGGCCCTTTCGCGCGCCCCTTCGGGCCGCTATGTCCGCCAGGAGTGAGGGAAGAAGATATCCTCGTAGAGCTTCAGGGCGTAGCGGTCCGTCGACCCGGCAATGAAGTCCGCGACTCGCTTCTCGAGGGAATCGCCCGCCGGGTAATCCTTGACGTAGCCCTCGGGGTGGGCCAGAAGATAGGCGAAGAGGTCGCGGATGATCTTTTCGGTCTTGCGCAGCTCCTCGCGGGATGCGGAATTGAAATACACGCGCTCATAGAGGAAATCGCGAAGCTCGACCACGGCCTTCATGATCTCGTCGCTCATCGCGATCCGGTCGAGGTTCGCCTTGAGGCTGGATTCGACGACGTCCACGACCATCCGGTCGATCCGGCTGGCGTGCCAGCGGCCGAGCACGCCGACGAGATGACGGGGGATGTCGGATTCCTTGATGATGCCCGCCCGCAGGGCGTCGTCGATGTCGTGGTTGACGTAGCCGATCACGTCCGAGATCCGGACGATCTGGCCCTCGAGGGTGGCAGGCATATCTTCCTTCTTGCGGTCGAGGATCTTGCCCCGGCCCTTGGAGTGGCGGGCGATGCCGTCCCGGACTTCGAACGTCAGGTTCAGGCCCTTCCCTTCGTATTCGAGCTTTTCGACGACCCGCAGGCTCTGGAGGTAATGATTGAAGCCGCCCGGGAGAAGCTTGGCCAGCGTCTCTTCGCCCGAATGGCCGAAAGGCGTATGGCCGATGTCGTGGCCGAGGGCGATGGCTTCGGTCAGGTCCTCATTCAGGCGGAGCGCCTTGGCGATCGTCCGGCCGATGGCCGAGACCTCGAGGGTGTGGGTGAGGCGCGTCCGGTAGTGGTCGCCGTATGGGGCCAGGAAGACCTGGGTCTTGTGCTTGAGCCGGCGGAACGACTTGGAATGGAGGATGCGGTCCCGGTCGCGCTGGAACGCCGTCCGGAAGGCGTGGGGCGATTCCTGGCGCTCGCGCCCCCGGGAATTGCGGCTGAGGCAGGCCTTGGGCGACAGGATCTGGGCTTCCGTCTCTTCCAACTGCTCGCGGATGTTCAGCATGGGATCGGTTCCTCTAAGAATACTCGTGTGGCCCTATCATAACGGAAACCGCCGCGCCGCAAAAGGGGACGGCTCTATTTTCCATGCGCTTTTCACGGTGGCTTGACATTGAGGCGCGCCGGATTCAGGATATCCGCGCATGAAAAGCAAGGTCGTCTTCTTTTATCTCTTGATGCTCCTGATCGCCCCGCCTCTCATCCGCCAGCTCCTCAAAGCCATGCCGGAATCTCGGCCCTAAAGGAATCCGCCATGTCCATCCGCGAGAATGTCGCCCGCATCCTAAGGGAGCTGCCGCCCGGCGTCGAGCTGGTCGCCGCGGCCAAGACCAAATCCCCGGCCGAGATCCTGGAAGCGATCGACGCGGGCGTCCGCGTCATCGGCGAGAACTACGTCCAGGAGGCGATCGAGGCTTTCGCCGCGGTCGGAAAGCGAGCCCGCTGGCACTTCATCGGCCACCTCCAGACCAACAAGGCCAAGAAGGCCGTCGAGATCTTCGATGCGATCGAGACCGTGGACTCGACGGACCTGGCCCGCGAGCTCGACAAGCGCTGCCGGACGGCCGGCAAAACCATGTCCGTCCTGATCGAGATCAACAGCGGGGAGGAGGGCCAGAAGTTCGGGGTCGCGCCGGACGGCGCCGAAGCGCTGATCCGGGAGATCGCTCCCCTGCCCGGCATCCGCGTCGAAGGCCTGATGACCATGGGCCCCTTCGAAGGCGCCCCGGAGAGCGCCCGGCCCTACTTCAAGATCACGAAGACGCTCTTCGACCGGATCGGCGCGCTCGGGATTCCCGGCATCGAGATGAAATGGCTGTCGATGGGAATGACCAATTCCTGGCGCATGGCCGTCGAGGAAGGCGCCAACCGCGTCCGCCTCGGGATGCTGATCTTCGGCCCGCGCAGCTGAGAGGAAACGCGATGAAAAACCCCGCCTTCAAGCTCGGAGCGGCGGCCCTCCTGATCGCCGCGATGGCCCTGGCCGTGGCTCTTGCCCAACCGAAGGTCCAGCGCTATGGCTCGATCATCGGCCTGAAGCCCGACAAGATCGAGACGTACAAAAAGCTTCACGCCGCGGTCTGGCCCGAGGTCCTGGCGATGATCAAGGCCTGCCACATCCGCAACTATTCCATCTACCTCAAGGAGGCGGAGCCCGGAAAGCTATACCTCTTCTCCTATTTTGAATATACGGGCGACGACTTCGCCGCCGACATGGCCCGGATGGCCGCCGATCCGGTCACCCAAAAATGGTGGAAGGAAACCGATCCCTGCCAGGTCCCGATCCCGAAGCGGGAGGGCAAGGAGTGGTGGAGCCCGATGGGGGAAGTTTTCCATGCGGACTGAAGCCCTGCGCCTGGCCTGGCCCGACGTGGCGGTGATGCTCGTCTACATGGCGGGCATCGTCGGCCTTGGCTTGTGGGCCTGGCGCCGGCGACGGCGGACCGAAGCTTCGAGCGCCTCGTATTTTCTGGCGGGCCATACCCTCGCCTGGCCGGTCATCGGCATGGCCCTCTTCTCGACCAACATCTCGACCACGCACCTCGTCAGCCTGGCCCAGGAGGGATACGTCAACGGCCTGGCCTACGGCAACTTCGAATGGATGGCGGCTTTTCTCCTGGTCATCCTGGCGTTTTTCTTCGCCCCGTTCTACATCCGGTCGCGCGTCGCCACGCTCCCCGATTTCCTGGAGAAGCGCTACAGCCGGGCGAGCCGGGACTTCCTGGCGGTCCTGTCGATCTTCTCGGCCGTCTTCATCCACATCGGCTTCACCCTGTACACCGGGGCCGTCGTCCTCAAGGGGCTGTTCGGATTCGACATCGGCTGGAGCATCGGCCTGACCGCCGTCCTGACCGGACTTTACACGATCGTCGGCGGGCTGCTGGCCGTCGTGGTGACCGAGTCGGTTCAGACCGTGGTCCTGATCGCCGGCGCGGCGTGCGTGGTCGTCATCGGCCTGATTCACACCGGCGGCTGGGGCGGGATGGCCGCCTCCGTGGAGCCCGTGAAGCTGACGATCCTCCGGACGGCGGCGGAAACGCCCTCGCTCCCCTGGTATGCGGTCCTGCTCGGCTATCCCGTCATCGGCTTGTGGTATTGGTGCGCGGACCAGACGATCGTCCAAAGGGTGCTGGGCGCCAAGGATGAGCGCAACGCGCGCCTCGGCCCCCTGTTCGCCGGTTTCATTAAAATCCTGCCGGTCTTCCTGTTCGTCCTGCCCGGCGTAATCGCCGCCGCGCTCGTCAAGCAGGGCAAGCTCCCGGCGATCACCGATTCGGCCAATACCTACTCGACCCTCATCAACGGCCTTCTTCCGGTCGGATTGAAGGGCGTCGTCGCGGCCGCTCTGCTCGCCGCCCTGATGAGCACCGTGTCGGGGGCGCTGAACTCGATTTCCACCCTGTTCACTCTCGACCTCTACAAGCGCTGGCGGCCGGCCGCTTCCGACCGGAGACTGACCTCGGTCGGCCGGATCGCGACCTTCGTGGCCATGATCGCGGCCATCCTCTGGTCGCCCCTCATCAGCCATTTCCAAAGCATCTTCCAGGGCATCACCGCCCTGATCTGCTATATCGCCCCGCCCATTACGGCTGTCTTTATCTGGGGCGTTTTCTGGCGGCGGGCCTCCTCGGCGGCGGCCGTAGCGACCTTGGCCTCCGGGTCGGTGCTGGGGCTGGCCGTATTCCTCCTCGACTGGTTCAAGGCGAGCACGGGCTGGAATGTCCCGTCGATGATGGCGACATTCTATCTCTTCCTCATCTGTTCGGCCGTCATGGCGGCGGTGTCGCTTTGGCGCCCGCACAAGCACACCGAGGAGAGCGCGGCCATGGTCTGGAAAAATCCTATCTCGGCGATCGCCGGGCCATGGATGGGGGTTTTCGATTACCGCGTCGTGGCCGGCGTCCTGATCGCGATCATGATCGCCCTGTATGTGATATTCGCCTGACCGAGAGATCGGCGGAAGAATCGGCTTCGACTCGTTTGCCCAGGAAGCGGCCATAGCGCCCGGCCGCGCGGTCAATCAGGGCTCTCGTTCTGCGAGAAGGAGCATCGAAAAGATCCAGCCCGATGACGACGCCCCCCTTCTTCACGGTCCGCTTCCAGAGCCCCGCCGCCGGATGTCGAGCGGGAAGCTCCCATGGAATTGACAGCACGCGGGGCTTTGGGTAGATTCAGGCCGAAAGGAACGATCGCCTTATTGAGAAACGCAAGCCCATCCCGTTTCAAGCGTGTTCGCAACGTCGTCCTGGCGGTCCTGGGCATCTTCCTCTTCAGCTTCGCCGGCACGGACTATTATCTTCGGGGGCAGCTCTATTACACCAAGCGGGTCATCAACGCCCTTTATCGCGACACCTGGCAGGTAGCGTTCCCCCCGTCCGGGCCCGTGAAGCTCTACGTCCGGATGGCCGCTGACCAGACCTACCGCAGCCTCCATGCCGACTGGAAAACGCATCTCCCGGACGTGTTCGACGCCGCCGCCAACCGCTTCGCCGGGGAATTCGACATCCGGCTCACGCTGCTGAACCTCGACGCCTGGGAGCGGCCCGAGGGGCTGGACGATTACGCCGACATCCTGAAATACGTTCTCCGGAAGCTCGACCGGCGCGGGGCGGACGTTTTCGTCGTCATGACCGCGAAGGAGATGCCGGCCGGGAGCGGGACAGCCGCTGGAGGGACGCCGGCGCCGCCTTCGCCCTAGGCAATTGCGCCGTCGTGGGCGACGACGCGCTGTTCGTCCACGAGATGGGGCATCTCTTCGGCGCGGTCGACTATCCGCCGGGAAACCCGCTCTACGACCTGGACACCACGTACTCCTACAAATACGACACGCGCACGGACGCCATCGATCCGGCCAACCGGGCGCGGATCATGAAGAACAAATACCGCCTTTTGTGGTGACGGCGCGTGGGCCGGCGCCGGCCTCGAAATTGTCGCGGTTGAAGCGGTCCAAGCCCTTAAAGCTCCGGCCGTCGGATATGAAGTCTCGTTTGGCCTTGTCCCAGCGATAGGTTTCGGTGAACGTTTCGCGGCGGGGCTTGATCTTCCTCTCAAGGCACTCCGGGCTCTCATTTTCGCCGGGACCGCGGGTCAGCGTGACGGCCGCTATGATCCTCGGGTAGGGAGAGTCTCCATCCTTCTCCGTCCGCCAGGAAAGGGCCTCCTGGAAGGATTTTTCGCAGAGTCCGCCTACCGAGAGGGTCAGCACCGAGTCGATCGCCCGGAGCCGGCCGTCCTGGAAGTCCTTGAAGACGCCCGCCACCAGGCTTCGGTACGTGATGCTGGAGCCTTTGGCGACGGGGGCGTCGAGGTCATCCCTTGTTTGGGCCGCGAGGGCGGCGCCCGCAAGGATAACGCAAGCCAGCGCGGCTCCCGCCCGGGCCATAAAGCGGTTCATGGGTCGTCTTCGCCCATCCCCTCGCCGCCGAGCTCGCCGCTCTCCGCGGCCTCGTCGACCTCGCGCTCGAAATCCTCGCCCAGGTCCTCGCCCGTCTCCCGGCCCACCTTCTTCATCCAGCGGGCGACGCTCCGGGGATCGCTCTCATCCAGGCCGCCGAGCTTCGACGGGTCAGCCAAGCTTTCCATCCGGCTGCCCTCCGAGCGGAGGACCGCGACGCGCGAGACGAGCTTGTCGAGGCTCACGCTCCCGCAGCGCTCGCACTTCGGCTCGAGCTTCTCGCTCACCGAAAGGGTGATGAAGGTGGATTTCCGGCCGCAGTCCCGGCAGCGGTATTCGTAGATCGGCATTCGTCAGATCAGGATCCCGTCCTGCCAGCCCAGCTTGATGAGGTCGATCAGGTTCGGATCGCTCGTCCCCAGCTTGTGCTTCGTGTCGGCCAGCATGATATGGTGGGCCGACGTCTCGAGCGGCTTGTCTTCGCCGAAGTGTTTCAGCCGCTGGGCCTGGATGACCCGGTAGGCCGTCGCGTCCACGGCCACCACGTCCTGCCCGACGATCAAGCCCTTGTACGGCCAGAGGTAGGCCTCGCTGAAGCCGCGGGGGCCGATGTTGTGGAACTGGGGCGTCAGCATGACCTGGATGTTGAGTTTGGTCCGGTCCTTGACGGCCGGCAGGCTCCAGATCGCGGCCAGGTCGGCGCAGGCGTCGGTATGGTAATCCGAGGGCTTGGGCACGAACTGGATGTAGTTCTTGATGCAGCTGCCCATGCCCGCCCAGTAGTGGGCTCGCGCCGGCCGGGCGTTGATCAGGACCGTAGCCGCCTGGAAGATCGGATTGGCCAGGACGCCCCGGTCGTCGATCGCCACGTTGGCGGCGGGGACGCCGGCCTCGAGGACGCGCGTCTTGATCGCGTTCTCGACTTCGGGGCTCGTGGGCAGGTAGTTCCAGACGTTCGTCTTGATGCCGACAATGTCCGTGGGGCCGACGATCCTCTTCCAGGCCGCGGCGGGCGTCTTCTCCCCGAACAAGGCCATGACCGCGTCGTCGAGCATCTTCTGGATGACGGGACCATTGAGCTTCCGGCCCTCGCCGACCGCGTCCGCGTCCCGGACGAGGACGACCCGCGAAACGTGAGCGACGGAACGAAGGGCGGCGACGCCCGGGCGGGGCGCGGGCGAGCCCCCGACATAAGCCCCCTTTCCCTGGCAACAGCAGCCGATCGCGCCGGCGATGGGCGTGACGGCGGCCGCCATGAGAAAATCCCTTCGGGTGATGGCCTTCTTCATATCGTATCCTTCCTCCGGATCCCCGGGGATCCCCATGACGATCGTCCTTATTTTATCGCTTCCGCGACCTTGTTCAAGAGATCGTTCGCCGCCGCGTCCGTGGGCGCGTGGAACACGACGGCCAGGACGTCCTTCGTTTGCCGGGCGGCGGTCCAAGTCCCATCCCCGGCCCGCATGATCCCGGCCCCGCCGGAATCGCGCATATACTCCTTTGCGAATCGAGCGAGCGCGGCTGCGGCTTCGGCCGGACCTCGATACCTGACCGCGACCAGGACGCCGTTCCGGCCTTTATCGGCGGACTTGGCCAGGACGGCTTCCGTGTCCGGCCCGAGCCCCAGGATATTCTCCGAGCTGACGAAGTAATGGTAGTTCAGGATGACCGGGCTATGGAGATAGCGGATCTCGTTCGAAGGGGCGAAACCAGCGGGCACCAAGCCGATCAGGGCGGGCTTGGCCCCGTCGCGGCCGATGGCCGCCGCGATCGGCTTGGCCAGGGCGAAGAGAGCTTCTTTTGTCTCGACCGTCTCGCCTTCGGCGAATAGGCAGACGAGGCAGCTGTCGCGCCAGAAGGTCAGCAGGCCGCCCTTGTAGTTGCTTCCCTGACCGAGGCCGGCATCCTCGCCCTCGAGGTCGTGAGTGAAGGCCCCAAAGGCGTCGGCCGGCGAGCCCATGTCGAAGAGATCGATGATGATGTCGGGCTTCCCGTCCCGATGGAACCGGCGTGAGAGGAGAAGGCGGAAATTGAAGGCCCGGTAGACCTCGCCCGCCCCGTCGATATACTCGAAGATGGAGTCCCGGTCATAGACGTGGTCGGAGGCTTCGGCCTTCCAGCCAAGGGCTTCGGACGGCAGGAGGGATTTCAGGCGGCCGGCGGAGGGATCCTGCGACGCGTTCATGAGCTGAAACCTCCCGGCGGACAGGAGTAGAGGGACGCAGAGGACGGTCCGGAGTATCCTGGTCATCGACCGGATTCTACCAGAGCCGAGCGGTCGGCACAATCGGGGGGATTATGAGGATGGGTGCGGCGGGCTCGTCGTTTAATGTCCCTGGGTGCATCCGACACAATCAGCCGCGGTTCCGCCGGGCGCCGACATAGCGGCCCAGGAACTTCACCGCCTCGTCCGAGCGCCGGAAGACGGGCACCCCCGCCGCGGCCAAAAGGACCGCCATCGGATCGTAGTCCGCGCCGGCGTCGATGTTCGCCACGAGGGGCTTGTCCGTAGCCCGGAAGAGCTCGATCAGGCGCGACGGCGTGCTGCCCGGATCCAGGATGTTTTCCCGGGTCCCGGGGCCGGCCGGAAGGGTCTGCATGGCCGCGGTCATGGGCACCGGCGAGATGACGGCGCAATCGACGCCCGGGTCCTCGAGGATCACCCGGACGCATTCGGCGAAGACGGCATCGTCCGCCACGGGGGTCGTGTCGAGCGGGTTCTTCACGTCCTGGAGCTTGTCGATGCCGAGCGGGGCCAGGGCGGCCGCCAGGCGCGCCTTGGTCGCGTCCGTGAAGGCGGCCAGGACCAGCCGGTCCCGCCCCTCGCCCAGGCTGTCCGACATCGTCACGTTCTCGAAGCCCGCATTGCTGATCAGGCCGACGCGGTTTCCCCGGACGGGGCGGCCATCCAGGGCATCGAGGGCGACGAGCATGTTCTCGAACTCAAAAATGGTCTCCGCGACGAAGACGCCCACTCCCTCGAGGACGGCCCGGAAGACGCCGTATTCGCCGGCCACCGAGGCGGTGTGGCTCGACGTCGCCAGCCGCCCTTCGGCCGACCGGCCGCTCTTGTAAACCACGACCGACCGGCCCGGGTCCTCGAGAATCTCTCGGGCCGCCGCGGCCAGCAGGTAGCCGTCGCCCGGCTTGAAGCCCTCCATGTAGACCGCGAAAATCCGGACATCCGGCTCGCCCTTCAGATAATTCAGGTAATCGGAGACGCGGAGATCGAGCTGGTTGCCGAATGAGATCGCGTAGAGCGGCTCGATCCGGCTGAGCTTGCTGATCCGCGAGATCATGAACGCCCCGCTCTGGCTGATGTAGGCCAGGATGGAGCGCTCGGCCTTGGGGATCCGGAGCTTCATCTTGGGGATGAACGTCGTGTCATAGCGCCCCGGCTTGGAATAGATGCCCAGGCAGTTGCCGCCGTTGATGACGGGCGTCACGCGGCCCTCGGCCCGGCCCTCGGCCAGGATCCGGACGATCCGCTCCTCGATGCTCGCACCGCCCTGCTTTTCGCCCATGCCCCCGGCGATCAGGATGACCGACCGCGCCTTGCCGCGCACGACGAGCTCGGCCACGATGTCGCCGCACTGCTCGGCCCCGAGCGTCAGGACGAAGAGGTCCACGGTCTCCGGCAGCGAGGCGATGTCGGGCACGCAGCGGCAGCCCTCGATCCGGTCGATCCCCGGCTTAACGATGTAAAGGCGCTCGGCGGCGAAGCCTTGGGCCAGGATGTTGTTGAGGATGAGGTGGCCGATGTTCATCCGCTCCGAGACGCCGATCAGGGCGATGGACTCGGGCCGGAGGAGGCGGGCGATCTCGGCGACTGGCCGGCCCGCGAGGGCGATGTGCGCCCCCGAGAATCGGCACAAGCCGTCGAGAGGAACCAGCGCCCCGTCCCGGACGACGAAGGGATTGACCTCGGCTTCCTCGATGACGAACCGGCTCCCGGCGAAGGGAGAGTAATGCGCCGCCAAGGCCGCCAGCCGGGCGTAGGTTTCGCGGAGGACGGCCGCCGGGAGGACCGCCGGCCGGCCGCGGAAGGGCTTGATGAGCTTGGCCGTGACGGCCAGCGGCTCGAGGTGAGCCAGGATGTCTTTCCGGGCGAGGAGATGCGGGGAGGCGATCGCCGCCGCCGCAGTCTCCTTCAGGCGCTCGTTCAGGAACTCGACTTCCACGCCGCCGGCGCCCATCGTCATCACCGGGCCGAACTCGCGGGTGTTGCGGATGCCGAGGAGGATTTCAGTCCCGAACCCGAATTTCTCGTAGGCCACCTTCTCGCAGACCAGGACGCCCCGGATGTCGGCCTCGACCTCGGCAAGCGAGGGGACGGCCGACCCGGCCCGGTGGGCCGAGCCCTTTATCCAGGCGCGGAACCGGCCCGGGACGGAGGCCAGCATCGCCTTGACGCCCGCGTTGACCGCCGCCGCCCGGTTCTTGACGAACAGGACGCCGCCGACGTCGGTCTTGTGCTGGATGAGAGGGGCGACGATCTTCAGGACGAGCTCGCCGGACTTGAACCCGGCCAGGTCGCGCGCCCCGATTGTCCCGCCTTTGGGGACGAATCGATGCTTCGGGACGGCCGCGCCCGCCCGCTCGAGCACGGCGTAGACCTCATGCTCGAACAAGAAAGACCGGCCGTCGCGCTCGGCGCCTTCGAAGATGCGGTCGATGGCCTTGAAATTGAGGGCCATGTTACCCGGCCGCTTTCCGCCCGAGCTCGAACGCCCTCAGGTTGGCGCCGAGGACTTTGTCGCCGCGCGGGGCGAACAAAACCTTGATGTATTCGAGGAGCGACTCCTCCGCGACGGCCAGGAAGCTCGCGGCGGCCCCGAGGATGACCGTGTTCTGGGCCTTGGACGTCCCGGCCTCCTTGGCCAGGGCCTCCGAATCGAGGACGAGACTGCCCGGAATCTCCCGGATCCGGCCGAGGACCGCCTCGAGCTTGGGGTAATCGGGGATGTTGATGAAAGGCGTGCTGCTCGAGACGACGCGGCCGCCCGGGCGGAGGTAGTCCAGGTAGCGGAGAGCCTCGAGGGGCTCGACGCTCAGGACGAGGTCGGCCGCGCCCTTGGGAATGAGGTCGCTGTGGATCGCGTCTCTGGAAAGCCGGAGGTGCGACTGGACCGCGCCTCCGCGCTGGGCCATGCCGTGGACCTCGGCCTGCTTGACGTTGAAGCCCTCGCGGAGGGCGGCGTTGTCGATGACGAAGGCGATGGACAGGATCCCCTGCCCCCCGACTCCGGCCAGGATGATGTCCTGCTTGCGGCTCGTAATCATGGCGGGCTCCTACCTCTTGGCCTTCTTGCGGGCCTCTTCGAGGCACTCGCGCACGGCCACGATCACCGACAGCCCCGGGGCGTCGATCTCCTCGGCCAGGATCCGGACGTTCTCCTCGTGAAATTTCGGGAGCGGGGTGATCACCCGGATGCGGTCCCGGGGAACGCCCACGCCCTCGATGATCCGCAGGAGCCGGTCGCCCGTGGCGAAGCTCGGCTGGCCGCCGGTCATGGCCACCGTGCAGTTATCCAGGATGACGACGACCATGCGGGCCTTGAACGACGCCGCGCTGAGGAGGGCGGTGATGCCGGAATGGCCGAAGGTCGAATCGCCGATCACGGCCACCGCGGGGTGGACGCCGGCCTCGGACGCGCCCTTGGCCATGCCGATGCTGGCCCCCATGCAGACGCAGGTATCGATGGCATTGAAGGGCGGGAACCAGCCGAGCGTGTAGCAGCCGATATCGCTGAAGACCGTGGCCCCGGACCGGCCCTTTAGGGCCTCGTTAAGGGCCCTGAACGTGTCGGCGTGGGGACATCCCACGCAGAGCTGGGGCGGCCGGCCGGCCAGCTCGAATTCGGGGCACGACATCCGCTCGAGCGCCGGGAGGGCAAGGGCCTTCCGGACGCTCTCCGGCGACAGCTCGCCGGCGAGGGGAAGATGCCCGCTCAGCTTTCCGGTCAGGGTCTTCCCGGGGATCCCGAAAAGTCCCTTGAGGCTTCGCTCGATCAGGGGGGCTCCTTCCTCGATGACGAGGACGGTCTCGACGTGGGCCACGAGCCGGCGGACGAGCCCCTCGGGGATCGGATACGTCCCGATTTTCAGGACGGACGGCGCCGCGGCGGAGCCCTCGATGTTCTCCCGGACATAATTGACGCCGATGCCCGAGGCGATGATGCCCAGGCGCCGGTCGCCGGGATTGAGATCGAGGGAATTGAAGGGCGATGCGTCGGCGTAGCGCCCGAATTCGGGCTGAAGGTCCAAGAGGCGCTGGAAGCGGCTCCGGGCGTTGATCGGCAGGAGCGTCCAGCAGGTCCGGTCGCCGAGGCGGATCGGGTTCTTGGGCCGCCCCTCCCGAGTCACGACCCCGCCCCGGCTGTGGGACAAGCGCGTGACCATCCGGAGCATGACCGGGACGCCCCAGCGTTCGGAGAGGTCGTACGCTTCCCGGGCCATGTCGTAGGCTTCCTGATGGTTCGCCGGCTCGAAGCAAGGGATCTGGGCGAACTGGGCGTAAAAGCGGCTGTCCTGTTCGTTCTGGGAGCTGTGCATCCCCGGGTCGTCGGCGACGATCGCCAGAAGCCCGCCGTTCGCCCCCGTAAGCGCGGCGCTCATGAACGGGTCGGCGGCCACGTTGAGCCCCACATGTTTCATCGAGACCAGGGCCCGCTGCCCGGCATAGGAGGCGCCGAGGGCCTCCTCGAAGGCCGTTTTTTCGTTGACCGACCAGTCCGCCGTGAATTTCGTCCCGCCGCCCGAGATCCGGATGAGGTACTCCATGATCTCCGAGGCGGGAGTCCCGGGATAGGAATAGCCCGAGGACAAGCCCGCGTGGACGGCGCCGAGGGCCGCCGCTTCATCGCCGAGCAAAATCTCTTTGGTCATGAGAACATCCTTCATCAAAAGTCGGATTCGCCGAGACTCGGGACCTCCCCGGAAAGGAGAAATTAGGATACAACCGGGGAGAGAAAAGGTCAACCAACGGCTTCCCGTCGTCCCGAGGCCTTGCGAGGGATGACAAGAGTCGTCCTTTTTGACTAAACCTATCATTCCTATAAATTTATGTTGAAAACGGCGCGGGGCTGGCCTATAATCCTTTTGAAAATCAATGTTTCACGGATCCTGAAGGAGTCCGGCATGATCAAGCTATCCACCAAGGGGCGCTACGGAATGCGGCTCATGGTCAATCTGGCCCGTCATCATAAGAACGGCCGCGAGGCGATCATCCTGAAGAACGTGTCCGAGGAAGAGGGCATCTCCATCCGCTACCTCGAACAGATCATCATCCCCTTGAAAATCAACAAGCTGGTCAAGAGCATCCGGGGCGCGGGCGGCGGCTACACGCTCGGCAAGAGCCCGACCGAGATCCGGGTCTGCGACGTCCTTCAGGCGCTCGAGGGCACATGCAGCCTCGTGGAGTGCGTGGAGGACGAAACCTACTGCGACAAGACGAAAATCTGCGGGACCCACGACATCTGGAAAGGAGCGACCCAGCTCCTGAAGGATTATTTCAGCGGCATCACGCTCCAGGACGCCCTGGAGCTCACCGACAAGAAAATCGCCGCCGCCAAGAAAAAAGCCAAGGCCAAGTAGGCTCGGGCCGGGCTAGCCGGCGGAGGGCGGACCGCCATGAAACGGCTCATCAACCTCTTCACGTCGATCAAGCTCGCGATCGGGCTGATCATCCTCCTCGCCCTGGCCTCGATCCTGGGGACGCTCATCCCTCAGGGCCGCACGGCGGAGGAATATGCGGCCTTCTATGGCCAGCTCGCCGGCCTGTTCGGGGCGCTCCAGCTGACCCGTCTCTACCACTCGATCTGGTACATGGGCCTGCTCCTCCTGTTCGCGGTGAACATCATCGTCTGTACCTTGGAGCGGCTCGGCCCCAAGCTCCGCCGCGCGCTCCGGCCCCGCCTCGAAAGCGAGCCCAAAAGCCTTCTCGCCTTGAAGCTCAACGCCCGGGCCAAGAGAAGCTCATCCGCCGCCGAGGCCGCGGCTGAGGTCCGGAAGCTCCTCGAGGGCGCGCGCTATCGAGTGCGGCAATCCGCCGCCGGCCCGCATATCCATCTCCTCGGCCGCAAGAAGGTCTGGGGCCTTTTCGGCTCGGACATGGTCCATCTCGGGCTCCTCGTCATCCTGGCGGGCGGCATCTTCAGCGGCGCGGCGAGCATCCGGGCCGATCTGGCTTTGGCCGAGGGCGAGACGAAAAGCGCGCCGAAAGCGGACTTCGGAGTGCGCCTCGACAAGTTCAGCACGGAATACTATCCCGACGGCAGCGTAAAAGCCTGGAAGAGCGACCTGACCGTCCTCGACGGCGGTCAGACCGCGCTGTCGCGGACCGTGGCCGTGAACCATCCCCTGACCTACAAGGGCTACTCCTTCTATCAGACGGGCTACGGCTACAACTGGGACAACCCGGGCGTCGAGGTCTGGGCCAAGCGCAAGAGCGACCCGGCGTATCTCCGGAAGCTCAAGCTCAAGGTCGGCGAACGCGCCGTCCTCGCCGACCCCGACAAAACGACGCTCGCCGTGACGAAATTCCTGCCGGATTTCGTCCTCGGCGACGATAACGAGCCGGTCAGCCGCTCGAACCAGCCCCAAAACCCGGCCGCCCTCGTCGAGGGCTACCGCGGCGAAGCCAAGATTTTCAGCGGCTGGATATTCGCCAACTTCCCGGACTTCGCCCAGATGCATGCCGCCGCGGCGAAAGACCAGGACAAGGCGGGCGATCTGACCTTCGAGCTCAAGAGCTTCGACGCCGGCCAGTACTCGATCCTCGAGGCCGCCAAGGATCCCGGCGCGCCGCTGATCTGGCTCGGCTGCGGCCTCCTCATGGGCGGCCTGGCCCTCGCCTTCTACTGGCCGACATGGGAGATCAAGACGGCGATCGACGAAGCCCAGGACAAGGCCGAGATCATCATCGGCGGTCTCGCCTCCAAGAGCCGCGAGGCGTTCGCCCGGGAGTTTGAAATCCTCGCCTCCGCGCTCAGGAAACCGAAATGAACGAATCCGCAATCTTCGTCCTGACCTTCATTCTATATATCGTCGCCGCCTTCTTCTACCTGGCCTTCCTCTTCACCCGGAAGGAGAGCCGGGCCCAGGCCGGCGCCGTCGTGGCCGTCATCGGCCTCGCGGCCCACACCGCCGCCCTCGTCGTCCGGACGATCGAGAGCGGGCATGCCCCGTTCACCAACATGTACGAGTCGATCTCCTTCCTCTCCTGGGCGTTCGTCCTGGCCTTTCTCCTGATCGACCGCAAGTTCAAGATCCCGAAGATCGGGCCCTATCTCCTGCTGATCGTCATCGGCCTGATGGCCCTCGCGTCATCGCCGCTGATGCCCAAGGAGGCCACGCCCCTCGTGCCCGCCCTCCAAAGCTACTGGCTCTGGCTCCACGTGTCCGTGACGCTCCTCGGCGAGGCATTCTTCGCCGTGGCCTTCATCGCCTGCCTGATGTACCTCGCGACGTCCGAGCCGGCGAAAAAGGAGCAGATGGACAACGTCAGCTACCGGAGCGTGGCGGTGGGCTTCCCGCTCTTCACCCTGGGCGGCCTCGTCTTCGGCATGGTCTGGGCCTACAGGGCCTGGGGCACGTACTGGAGCTGGGACCCGAAGGAAGTCTGGAGCCTGATCACCTGGTTCGTCTTCGCCCTCTACCTCCACACCCGGATCGTCTTAGGCTGGAAGGGCAAGCGGTCGGCGATCATCGTCATCCTCGGCTTCCTGGCCGCCCTGTTCACGTACTTCGGCGTCAGCTACCTCCTGAAAGGCCTCCACAGCTACGCCTGATCCCTTCAAGAACGGGACGCGGGATATCCGCGAAATGAAGATTTCGCCGCGAGACTGACCCCACGCCGGATTGCCCGAGGGGACTTGACAACCCGGTGTTCCCATTTTAGAATATAGAACGATTTTAGTCGAAAGGTCCATCATGAACAAAGATGACGTCATTCGAGCGGACATCCTCCGGGCGGCGGAAGTCCTTTTTCAGAAATGGGGGTTGAAAAAGACCACCATGGAGGATATCGCCAAGGAAGCCGGCAAGGGGAAAAGCACGCTCTATTACTACTTCAAGAACAAGGCAGAGATCCTCCTCGCGGTCCTGGACGACCAAATCGTCCGGATCCTCCAGAAAGCCCGGCGGGAGGTCGACAAGCAGAAGACCGCGAAAGAAAAGCTCATGGCCTACGTCTCCACGACGTTCAAGGAGATCCGGGACACGATGACGCTGTTCGATGTCCTGCGGGGAGAACTGAAGATCGATAAAGAATTCATCCGGAACATCCGCAAGAAGCACGACATTCTCGACGAACGGATCATGCGCTCCATCCTGGAATACGGCTTCAAGACGAAGGAATTCAAGGCCGCCTCCGCCCGGAACATCGATGCCATTACCCGAGCCCTGCTCGGCATCAAGATGAGCCTGCTGATCAACGTCTTCGTCGAGAATGACGACCAGGAACTCATCCGGCTCATCCTTGACCTGATGTCCTGGGGCCTGTAGTTTTTTTAGGTCTTTTCGACCGAAATACGTTTCTTATCCATTCGACAGGAGGTAGGCTATGCGAAAACGATTCGTTCTCACGAGCGTCTTAGGCTTGGCCCTCATAGCCGCGGGCTGCGGCCGGCGGCAAGAGGCTCCGCCGGAGCCCGTCAGCGTCGAGGTCCAGAAGGCCCTCCCCGCCGATGTCTCGCAGGATCTCGCCTACAGCGGAACCATCGAAGCGTCGACGTCCATCCCGCTGAGCTTCGCTTCCGTCGGAACGGTCGCGCGCGTGCTGGTTTCCGAAGGCGACGCCGTCAGAAAGGGGCAGCTTCTTGCCGAACTCGATAATACAACGTTCCAAAATGCGTACGATATGGCTCTGGCCGCCCAGGCGCAGGCCGAGGACGCCTATCAACGGGTCACGCCGATGCATAAGAACGGCACGTTAACGGATGTGAAATATGTGGAAGTGGAAACCGGCTTGCAGCAGGCGAAAGCCGCCGCGGGCATCGCCAAGAAGGCGCTGGATAATTGCCGGCTGTATGCCACGACCGACGGTTTTGTCGGCAAGTGCTCGCTGGATCCCGGAATGGTCACCATCCCGAATATCGCTACGATCACGATCGTTCAGATCTCGAAAGTTTTCGCCCGGGTCGCGGTGCCGGAAAATGAGATCGCCCGGATCAGGAAAAGGGAGACGGCGGAAATCCATATCGGCGCCCTCGGGACGCAGGCCTATTCAGGGACCATCGAGGAAATCGGCGTAATGGCGGACGCCCTGGCCCACACCTACAAAATCAAGATCGCCGTTCCCAACCCGGAGGGACTCATCAAGCCCGGGATGGTCTGCACCGCCGTCCTGCGCTTCCCCGGGGAGATCCGCGGGCTCGTCATCCCCAACCAGGCCCTGCTGGTCGATGAAACCGGCCGCCATTTCGTGTATTGCGTCGATGCCGCGCGGCAAAAAGCCTTCCTCCGGTACGTCAAGATCGGAAAGCTCGTCCAGGGCGGAATCGAAATCACGGAAGGCCTCACCGCCGACGACCTGATCGTCACGGCCGGACACCAAAAGCTCGCCGACCAGTCCTCCGTGAAGATCGTCCATTCCTGACCGTCGGAAAGACCTGGAACATGAAAAACAAAAAGTCGTTACTGGAGATTCTCCTCAGCTATCGGCAGGTCCTGTATATTTTTGTCGGCATTTTCGTTCTTTGCGGAGTCCTCGCCCTGGTCAAGATGCCGCGGGACGAATTCCCTGAATTCAGAATCCGGCAGGGGATCATCGTCGGCGTCTATCCGGGCGCTTCCTCGGAGCAGGTCGAAGAACAGCTTACGTCCAAGGTCGAAGAGTATCTGTTCCAATACCGGGCGGTCAACCGTTCCAAGACCTGGTCCATGTCCAAAGAAAACGTCATGGTCATCTACGTGGACGTCTCGGAAAAGGAGGAGAATCCCGACGATTTCTGGGCCAAGCTCCGCCACGGACTCAACGAATTGAAGAAAGAGCTGCCATCCGGCGTGAATTCCCTGACGGCGGACAACGATTTCGGCTCGGCGTCGGCGTTGCTCCTGGCCGTCCAATCCGAGACGAAAACCTACAAGGAGCTCGAGGCCT
The DNA here is from genome assembly GCA_003141555.1 of Candidatus Aminicenantota bacterium. Classification (GTDB taxonomy): domain Bacteria; phylum Acidobacteriota; class Aminicenantia; order Aminicenantales; family UBA4085; genus FEN-413. The sequence goes on along the minus strand of PLMN01000010.1, from coordinate 100,237 downwards.
GCGTCGAGCGGCTCGAAGACGACGTCCGGAAGGTCGGGTCGGTTTCCCGCGTCCAACAATACGGGCTCCAAAAAGAACAGGTCAGCATCTATATCGACGATGCCAGGCTGGCCCATTCCGGGATCAAGCCGCTCCTCCTCCTGGCGGCCCTCCAATCCCAAAGCTCCGTCGGATACGCCGGCGAAATCGACGACGGGAAGCTCGCTTATCCGATCCATGTTCCGTTGATCTATAAAACGGAAACGGACATCGCCAATCAGATCGTCTATTCCGATCCGGCGGGGAACGTCGTCCGGCTCAAGGACATCGCGAGAGTCGTCCGCGAATACGACGAGCCGGATTCCTATGTCCGGGTCAACGGGAAAAAGTGCCTCGTCGTCTCCCTGGAAATGCAAAACGGGAACAATGTCGTCCAATTCGGCCGGGACGTCGGCCGGGTGATCGAAAAGTTCACGAAGTCGCTGCCGCCCGATGTCCAGCTCATCAAGATTTCGGACGTCCCGAACGCCGTCTCCACGGCCATCACGTCCTTTTTGAAGGAATTCGCCGTCGCCGTCATCGCCGTCATTCTGGTGACGCTCATCCTCCTGCCGACCCGGGTCGCGCTCGTCGCCGCTTCGGCCATCCCGATTTCCATCCTCTCGACTCTCGGGATCATGTGGGCGGCGGGCATGGGCCTCCAGACCGTTTCGCTCGCGGGACTGACCATCGTTCTCGGAATCGTTGTGGATGACGCCATCGTCATCATCGACAACTATATCGAAAAGCTGGACAACAAAGTCCCGCGGGACGAGGCCGCCTCACAAAGCCCCCGGGATCTGTTCGCCTCGGTCTTCACCGCCACCCTGATCATCATCTCCTGCTTCATTCCGATCCGATTCTTCATGACGGGCTCCGCGGCGGATTTCTTGCGGTCTCTCCCCTTTGCCATCGGGATCCCGCTGGCCCTGTCGCTCGTCGTTTCGGTCGTGATCGTTCCGCTCCTGTGCTACGGCCTGATCAAGCGAGGCGTCAAGGGCGATTCTTCGAAAGGGAAACGATCCTCCTTCCTGAACGGGGTCCAGGCTTTTTATGACCGTCTCATCGAAAAGGTTTTCCGGAAAAAAGCGCTCGTGGTTGCGGTCGGCGCGGCTTCGCTGGTTTTGGGCCTGATCATCCTGAGCCAGACGCCTCAGCAATCGTTTCCCAAGATCGCCCGGAATCAATTCGCGGTCGAAGTCCGCCTGCCCGAAGGAAGCTCGCTGCAGCAGACGGATGCCGTGATCCGGGACCTGGAAGGGTTGTTGAAAAGCGATCCCCGGGTGAGAGTCGTGGCTTCGTTCGTCGGAACAAGCTCGCCGCGCTTCCACGCGCTCTACGCTCCGCAGTTCCCGTCCAAGAATTACGGACAGCTGGTCGTGCTGACGGAATCCAACGAAGCCACGGAAGCCGTTCTTAACGAATACAGCCGGGAATACCGCCAGCGTTATCCGATCGCGGAAATCAGGTGGAAACAGCTGGAATTTTCGCCGGTCGTCGTTCCGATCGAGGTCCGCATCTCGGGCGACAGCATTCCGGCCATCAAGGGTGTCGCCGACAAAGTCCGGGCGATCATCCGCCCCGTCCCGGGAGTGGACTCGATCACCACGGACTTCCGCCAGCCCCTCCAGACGATCGACCTGGACATCCGGCGGGACGAAGTCGCGCGCATGGGCTATTCGAGCTCGCTCATCGCCTATTCGCTGATGGTCGGGACGAAGGGCTTTCCCGTAGCCACGGTCTGGGAAGGGGACACGCCCATCAGCGTCAAGCTGAAAGTCGACAAGAAGACGAAAACGGACATCGCCGATATCGCCAACCAATCCGTGACGTCGCCGTTCGTCGTGTCGTCCGTCCCGCTGCGGCAGCTGGCCGATCTCAAGCCCGGACGGTCCGAAGGGGCCATCATCAGGCGGAACGGCGTCCGGACCATTACCGTGCAGGCGGACGTGGAGCGGGGGCTCTATGCTTCGCGCGTCATGAAAAAGATCAAACCGGCCATAGATGCCTTGCCCTTGCCGCCGGGCGTTCAGATCGAATACGGCGGCGAATACCAGAACATCATCGAATACATCATTCCGATCTATTACGCCTTCCTGACGAGCGTCATCATGATCTTCCTGATCCTGATGGTCCATTTCCGGAAGATCAAGACGTCTCTGCTGATCATGGCCGCGATGCCGTTGACCATTTTCGGCGCCTCGGTGGGGTTGTTCGTCACCGGGTATCCGTTCAGCGCCATGGCCTTCATCGGGGTGATCGGCCTGACGGCGATCGTCGTCCGCAACGGGATCATCTATGTCACTTACGCGGAAGAGCTGCGCGCGGAACACGGCCATTCGGTGGAAGAAGCGGCCATCGCCGCGGCGAAGCGCAGAATGCGGCCGATCTTCCTGACCGCGAGCGCGGCCGCCGTCGGCGTCGTTCCCATGGTTCTCAGCGGATCGTCGCTCTGGGGCCCGATGGGCTCGGTCATCTGCTTCGGGTTGATGTTCGCCCTGGTGCTGACCCTGCTGGTCCTGCCCGTGCTCTATTATTATGCCCACAAGCCATCCCGACGCGCATCGACGTCGAGCATAAGCGAGGCATCATGAAAAAATATTCCTGGATCATCGTCCTGCTGCTGTGCGCGGGAGCATCCTCCGCGCAACGCCCGCTCTCGCTCGAGGAGAGCCGCCGTCTCGCCCTCGAGAACAACGGGCTCATGAAGAACAGCGCCCTCGAATCTGAGGCCGCGCGGCAGGTCCGCAAGGCCGCGTTCACGAAGTATTTCCCGACGGTCAGCGCGAGCGGCTTCAAATTCGAGGCGCAGAAGTCCCTGATGGAAATGACCTCGGCCGGGGGAAATCTCCCCGTCTATAACGGGAATCCGGCGACTCTGCCGTATGCCACGGAGTTCGCCTATTTCCCGAGCACGACGACGGGCCTGATGAAGTCCATGACCACGGGGATGGTCAACGTCGTCCAGCCGGTCTTCGCCGGCGGCCGGATCGTGAATGCAAACAAGCTCGCTTCGCTGGGCGTGGAGGCCAGCGAATACCAAAAGCAGCTCTCGCGGAACGACATCCTCCTGAAGACGGAAGAGCAGTACTGGCTCATCGTCTCGCTGGACGAGAAGCTCAGGACCCTCCAAGCCTATGAGGCCCTGCTCGACAGCCTCCTCCGCCGCGTGGAGGACGCTTACGCCTCCGGGTTCGTGCTCAAGAACGATGTCCTAAAGGTCAAGATCAAGCGATCCGAGGTCCTGGTCAACAAGTCGAAGGCGGAAAACGGCCGGAAGCTGGCGATGATGGCCTTCTGCCAGCACCTCGGCATCCCCTACGATCCGGGGATCGTCCTGAAGGACGCCTTGACGGTCGAGACTTCGCCCCAGTCCGCCTATGTCGACGCCGCGGAAGCGGTCAAGGCCCGACCCGAAACCAAGCTCCTGGAGACCTCGGTCCGGGCGGAAAAGCTCCAGAGCCGGCTGAAGCTCGGAGAATACCTCCCCGAGGTCGGCGTGGGCGTCAGCGGCCTGTATCTGAAAACCGACGAGGCGAAAGGAAGAACGATCGGGCTCGTCTATGGCACGGTTTCCATCCCGATCTCCGGCTTGTGGGAGGGCGCTCACGCGATGAGCGAGCGCCGGATCAAGGAGCAGATCGCCCAGAACAACCTGGCCACCAATTCCGAGAACCTTCTTCTCCAGATGGAAAAAGCCTGGCAGGATCTCACGGACGCCCACAAGCAGGTGCAGTTGTGCCGGGAAGCGCAGGCCCAGGCCGAGGAGAACCTGAAGGTCAATCAGGACAGCTACGAAAACGGCATGATCGGGGTCTCCGATCTGCTGGAGGCGCAGGCCCTGCGGCAGCAGACCAATGATCAATGGACGGAAGCCATGGCGGGGTACAGAGTCAAGCTGGTTTTCTACCTGCAAGTGACGGGCAGATGACGGGGACCGCAAGTCCTTTCGGGTCTGGAGGATATGTTCTCGTTCATAATGATTGGTGACACCATGGTCTATGATAGGTGTTGCCATGTACCTACAACCAACGACGACCTATGGCTCACTGATCCCGGGCTCGGAGTATATCCGTAGCCTTGTCCGCCAGGGAACCATCTCCTCGGCGGCTCTGGCTCGCCTCCGGTGGATTGATCCTTACTCCCGCTTGGGCAACGCCCGTCTGACTTGCCGCCACTTCGATATATCGCCGCAGACCTTCTACCGCTGGAAGCGCCGCTTCGACCGTCTTGATCTCACAACACTGGAGGACGGCAGCCATCGCCCCCTCCATCCCCGATCACCGCAGACTCCGCCGGCCGTGGTCGAGCGGATCTTGGCCCTTCGGCAACGCTATCCTCGCTGGGGCAAGGACAAGATCGCGGTCCTGGTCCGGCGCGAAGGCTTGACGGTCTCGACTTCCACCGTCGGCCGAGTCATGAAGCGGCTCCGGGAGCGAGGCGTGCTGGTCGAACCTCTCAACGTCCGCCTGGCCAAGCTCAGCCGTCAGCGGCGCCACAAGCCCCGTTACGCCCTGCGCAAGCCGAAAGGCTATCCGATCGACGCCCCGGGCGACCTGGTTCAGGTCGATACCCTCCAGATCCGTTTCCGAGAAGGGAGGATCCGCTTCCAGTTCAGCGCCCGCGACGCCATAACCCGCTGGGACTGCGGCCGGGCCTATCACCGAGCCACCAGCTTCGCGGCCGCGATGTTCTTGGATTACATGGAAAAGAAGTTCCCCTTCGCCATCCGGGCGATCCAGATCGACGGCGGATCGGAGTTCAAGCGCCACTTCGAAGAGGCCTGTCGGCGCCGCAGCATCCGCCTGTTCGTCATCCCCCCGCGCTCGCCAAAGCTTCAGGGCTATGTCGAACGGTCGAATCGGACGTCCCGGGAAGAGTTTTATGAGGTCGAGGACATCGAACCGCTCATCGAGGCCCATAATCGCCAGCTGGAGGAATGGAACCGAGTCTACAACTACGTCCGACCGCACCAGGCGCTGAAGTATCTGACCCCCGCCGAGTTTTATGAGCGATGGCTCAAGGAGCATAAGACCAAGCGTCACTAATCCACTGGACGAGTTCAGGATATTGACAAGGCCTTCGAAGTGCATTATATAGGGGGCCCTCGGCGGAAGGAGGATGTCATGAAGAAGGGGATATTGATCGCGGCCGCCCTGGCCCTCGGCGTCTTCGCCGCAAGCGTGCTGGCCCAGGCGCCGACCTACGTCGGAAGCGCCAAATGCAAGGGTTGCCACAGCCCGGAGATGCGGGGCCAGCAATATCCCATCTGGGAGAAAAGCGCTCATTCCAGATCATTCGCCACCCTCGGCACGGCCGATGCCGCGTCCCTCGGCGTGAAGGATCCGGCCAACGATCCTCAGTGCCTGAAATGCCACGCGCCCCTCGCCGGCGATCTCAAGGCCGAAGGCGTAAGCTGCGAGGTTTGCCACGGCCCGGCCAGCGCCTACAAGAGCATGAACGTCATGAGAGTCAAGGAGGACGCGATCAAGGCCGGCCTCGCCTCCTACGCCAACGACGAGGCGGTCAAGGCCAAGTGCCTGACCTGCCATCAAGACGCGCACGGCAAGTCGTTCGATTTCGCCGCCCAGTGGGCCAAAATCAAGCACGCCATCCCGGGCAGATAGGCCGGCCCGAACCGACGGACGACCCGCGGGGACCGGCTCGCCCCGAGGCGCCGCCGCCCGTCAAGGCCAGATCGTCCCATCCCGCCATCCGGGCGTTCGCCCTCGGCGCCGTCCTCGCCGCCTCGCTCGCGGCCGGCTTCGCCGCGCCGGACGATAACTGCCTGGCCTGCCACGGGGATAAGAACCGGAAGTCGGCCAAAGGGGCGCCGGTCTTCGTCGACGCGGACCGGTTCAAGGCGTCGGTCCACGGCCAGGCCGAGATCGGTTGCATCGGCTGCCACGCCGACCTGAAAGAAGCCAAAGAGCTCCCTCATGCCGCGCCGCTCCAGCCCGTCAAGTGCGCGGCCTGCCACGACACGGAAAGCGGCCGGCTCGGGACGAGCGTCCACTTCCAGCTGCTCCGGCCCGAAAATCCGATCACGGTCTCGTGCGTGGACTGCCACGGCAGCCACGACATCCGCGCCGCAAACGACCCGACGTCGTCGATCAACCCGGCCAATCTGGCCCACACCTGCGGCCGGTGCCATCCCGGCGCGGGGGCGAATTTCGCCAAGGTCAAGATCCATGTCGGCTCGGCCCGGGCCGAGAACCGGATCGGCCGCGCGATCCGGATCGCCTACATCGTTATCATCGCCGGCCTGATCTCGGTCTTCCTCCTCTTCATCGCCGCCGATCTCTTCCACAGGATGAGAACCCGATGGATAAAACCCTGAGCGACTCCGACCTCGTGCGCGACGACGAGGTCTTCCTCCGGATGAGCATCGTCGAGCGGCTGCAGCATTTCCTCCTCATCATCACCTTGACGGCCCTCATCCTGACCGGCCTGCCCCTGGTCTTCAGCGGGACGAAAATCTTCAAGTCGATGTTCGCCTTCAAAAAGGCGTTCTATATCCGAGGCGTCGCCCACCGGGTTGCCGCAGTCATGATGATCGCCACCATCGTCTGGCAAATCGGCGCCACGATCTTCACCCGTCGGGGCCGGCGCAACTTCAAGGAGATGCTCCCGAACATCAAGGACGCCCGGGACGCCCTCCAGACCTTCGGCCACAACATCGGCCTGACCGGATTTCTCTACAAGAAAGGGCTGCTGAAAAGCTTTTTCGAAAAGCACCCCTTCTGGCTCTTCGCCGCCGAGCCCGAGTTCGGCCGCTACAGCTTCATCGAGAAGTTCGAGTACCTGGGGGTAGCCTGGGGATCGCTGGTGATGATCGCCAGCGGCTTCTTCATGTGGAACGTCGAGCTGTCGCTCAAGCTCTTCCCCCTCTGGGTCCACGACATCTTCATCATCATCCACGGCTACGAGGCCATCCTGGCCTTCCTGACCATCATCATCTGGCACATGTACAACGTCCACTTCAACCCCGAGGTCTTCCCGATGAGCAGGGTCTGGCTGAACGGCCGGATCACGGGCCGCGAGCTCCGGACGCTCCACCCGCTTGAGTACAAGAAGATCGTGGAGGAGCGGATGAAAGCCCGGGCCGCCGCCGCCCCGGTAGAGCCCGCTTCGGCGCGCGCTGGGGCGGCGCAAGCGCCGCGGAGCTAGCCCCGTTTGAAGTGATCGAACCCCCGGCGGGCGAGCTCCGCGCGCTCCCCCCCGGAAAAATACCGAAGCCCATCCCCCGCCCGGGTGACGGTCCCGATCCGGACGAGAGGCCGGCTGAACGCCCGCGCGAATCCCCGGGCGACCGCCGCCGCCCGATCCTTCCGGACCGCGGCCAGGAGGCAGTAATCCTCACCTCCCGCGGCCGCGAGCTCACGGACCTTCCATCCGCGGCGGAGGGCCGTACGGCGAAGCGGCCCCGAGACGGGCAGCGCGTCCAGGTCGACGGCCGCTCCGCAGCCCGAGCGCTCCATGATCCTCCGCAGGTCCGAATCGATGCCGTCCGAAACGTCCATCATGGCCATCACGGCGGCCCGCCCGGCCAGCCAGGCCCCTTCGGCGAGGTGGGCGCGAGGGCGGCTGTGGCTCCGGACCAGGGCGGCCTCGTCCCGGTTCCGGGGCCGGCCGGCGAGAATGATCCGTAATCCGCCGCCGGAATCCCCGAGGGGCCCCGTGACATAAATTGCGTCGCCGGGCCGCGCGCCCGAGCGGAGCTTGATCCGTCCGACCTTCGCTTCGCCCAGGACGGCGAGGTTGATGACGAGCGGCCCGGACGAGCGGGTGGTGTCGCCGCCGAGCAGGGGCACACGCTCGCGCCGGGCGAGACCCTGGAGCCCGGCAAAGAAGGAGTCCAGCCAGGCGACGTCGACATCGCCCGGAATTCCGAGGGACAAGAAGGCGGCCGTGGGGCGGCCGCCCATCGCGGCGATGTCGCTCAGGTTCACGGCCAGGGATTTGTACCCGAGGTCGCGGGCGGAAATCTTCGCCCGGAGGAAATGCGTCCCCTCGACAAGCATGTCGGTCGTGACCAGCAGGCGCCGGCTCCCGATCCAGGGCAGGATCGCGCAATCGTCCCCGATCCCCATGGCGCCCGGCGGCAGGCCGCGGAGGAAACGCGGCGAAAAGCGACGGATCAGGCCGAATTCCCCGATCTCCCCGAGCTTCATCGCGCCTTCCCCGCCGCGGACCGATCGCGGTCCACGATGTCCCGGAGGCGCCGCGCGGCCGCTTCGGGATCGGGGGCGGCACACACGGCCGAAACCACGGCCAGCCCGTCCGCGCCCGAGGCGAGGACGTCCGCGGCATTCGAGGCGTTGATGCCGCCGATGGCCACCAGGGTGCGCCGAGACAAGGCTCGCAGGCGGCGGAGGCCATCGAGCCCCCAGGGCGATTTCGCGCCCGTCTTGGTCAGCGTGGCGAACACCGGGCTCACGCCGAGGTACGACACGTCCAACGCGTCCGCGGTGGCCGCCTGCTCCGGGGTCTCAACCGATAGGCCGATAATCGCCCCCGGGCCGAGCAGGCGCCGGGCATCGAGGACCGGCAGATCGTCCTGGCCGAGATGCACGCCGGCGGCGCCCGCGGCCAAGGCGATGTCCACCCGGTCATTGATGATCAGGGGAATGCCGGCCCGGTCGAGCCGGCTTAGGAGGCGGCGGGCGATCTCCAGGAATTCCCGCGTCGGGCAATCCTTCTCCCGGAGCTGGACGGCCGTCACACCGCCGCGCACGGCGGCTTCCACGACGTCCTCGAGAGGGCGGCCGCCGGCAAGCCGCCCGTCCGTGACCAGCATCAGGCCGAAGTCGAGGGACGAGATCATGCGGATTCCATCTTGAGGCGGGCGGCGATGTCCTCCTCTTTCAGGTTGTAGAGGGCATCCAGGAAGCGCATCTCGAAGCTCGCCGGTCCCGCCGCCCCTTCGCCCGCGATCTCCCCGGCGATGCCCATGACGGCCATGGCATGAGCCGCCGCGGCGAGCGGCGAGGCATTGACCGCGGCGAAGGCGCCGGTCAGCGCCGTGGCGACGCAGCCGAGGCCGGTGACCCGGGGCATGAGGGGATGCCCGTTGGCCGTCCGGACGACCGAAGCGCCCCGGACGATGATGTCGACGGGGCCGCTGACGCTCACCGCGCCGCCGAACTCGGCCGACAGCCGCCGGGCGGCCTCGAGGGCGGCCTCGGGCGCATGCCGGCTGTCCACCCCCTTTGTCCCGGCTTCGGACGTCGCCAGAGCCAGGATTTCGGAGGCGTTTCCGCGTAGGACCGCCGGGCGGAGGTCGCGCAGGAGACGCCGCGCAGTCTCGGTCCGGAAGCGCGTGGCTCCCGCTCCGACCGGGTCGAGGACGATGGGGATACCCATGCGCCGGGCGGCGTTTCCCGCCCGGAGCATGGCCGTGACCCAGGGAGCGCTAAGCGTGCCGATATTGAGGACGAGGGCGGCGGACGAGCCGGCCATCTCGTCGACCTCCTCGGGGGCGTGGGCCATGACCGGCGAGGCGCCCAAGGCGAGCAGGGCGTTGGCCGTCAGGTTCATGGCCACGTAATTCGTGATGTTGTGGATGAGGGGGGCTTGGGCGCGGATGCGTTCCACATCCTGCCAGACCGCGGACGGGTCGGCCATGTCCGATCCTCCTTGGGCGTTGCCGCCCGAAAAAAAAGGCCGTCCCTCCGAGCCGAAGACGCCGAAGGGACGGCCTTGGGATAGCCGGGGTCGTTACTTCTTGATCGCGCAGCCCGCGCACTTGCAGGAAGCACCGTCCGGCGTCTGCTCGTGGGGCTGGGGAACGAATTTCTTGTCGAGGTACTTCTCGGGGTTCTTGGTGAACGCGGTCTTGCAGTTCTCGCAGCAGAAGTAATACGTCACGCCCTTGTAGTCATACGTGAACTGGGCGCCGCTCTTCTGGACGTCCATCCCGCAGACGGGGCACTTGGCCGGAATATACTTTTCCGGGTCCTTGTCGAAGGTCGTCTTGCAGCCTTCGCTGCAGAAGTAATACTTGGCCCCCTTGTATTCGGACGAATACTTGGCCGTCGCAATCTTGACGTTCATCCCGCAGATCGGGTCCTTGGCCGTGTCCGGGGCCTGGGTCTGAAGGGCGGAGACCGCCAGGACAAGGACGAAGACGGCCGCGGCCGCCAGGGCCAGTCCCTTGAGTGTTCTGTTCATCGAATCCTCCTGGAGAATTGACAATCCCTCTCGGGGGGCTTTTATTCTATCAGACCTATAGAAATAATCAATACGAAGCCGGGCGACGTGCGGCCGTGCAGCGTCTGATCCGCCTTATTTTCCGGCGTCCAGCAGCTTCTTAAACGCCTCGTCGTCCGTCTTGAAATCGCGCGCCGCCTGGCCCACCCGGACGATCCGGATGCTCCGGATCGGATCGCCCTTCTTTACCTTGGCCAGCAGATCGAGCCCGGCGATCGTCTTGCCCAGGGCCGTGCCCGTCTTGTCGAGGCCGGTGTCCTTCGAGAGGGTAATGTAGAACGCGTTCGGCCCGGAGACGCCCAGCACGCCCTCCGCGTCGTGGAGGAGCTTTGCATTCGGGGTCAGGGGCAGGCGGGGAATCGCCACCGACTTCTGGATTTCGGACGTCACGACGCCCTCGATCCGGCCGGATCGGACGTCGATCGTGCCGATCGGGGGAGCGGCGGGCTGCTGGCCGCCGCGGGGGCCACCCGGACCGCCAGGACCACCCGGCATGCCGCCGCGCGCCCCCGCGCCGCCGGTCTTCCCCTCCGCGATGCGGACGAAGTTCGCCGTCTGGAGGGGCGCGTTGACGAAATCGAGCGAGGTCGTGATCCGCTTCGGCGCGTCGCCGGCTCCGAGCGTGAGCTCGGCGTAGAGGCCGTCGGCCAGGTAGACGCCCTCGCGGGGCAGATCCCGGTCGAGGTTGGCCGCGCCGTAAGCCACGACCGCCGTGACCAGGGCGGATTCCTTCTGGTGCTCGGTGTAGGGCACGAGCTCGCTATAGGTGTCGAAGAGCGTGTGCCAGGCATGGTTGTAGTTATAGTCCGACTGCGTCCGGAAGTTCAGAGTCGGCACGCCCACCATTTCAAACGAGGAGGAGTCCGTCCCGCCCGGCGTCGTGGCGTGGGCCCGGGGCAGGCTCCGCTCGAGCTTGAACGGCCATTTCGGATTCAAGGAGACAAGAGGGGCGGTGATCTTCTGGAAATCCGCATACCACGTCTCGGGTACGGACGCTCCGGTGATGGCGCTCGGGCTGCCGTCCCGGTTGATCATCATCAGGATCCGGGGCTGGAGCTCGGGATGGTGTTTGAGCCAGGCCTGCGATCCGACCAGGCCGCTCTCTTCCGCGGCGAAGAGGATCATCATGATCGAGCGCTTCGGCCGGGCGCCCGAGGCGGCGATGAGGCGGAGGGCCTCAAAGCCGGGGGCGAAGCCCGAGCCGTCGTCGATCCCGCCGGTCCCGCCGCTGAAACAGTCGAAGTGGCCGCCCAGGACGATGTACTGGTCGGGGTACTGCCACCCGCGGAGCGTGGCCACGATGCTGTGGTACTTGACCGGTCCCATTTTGAACCAGTTGCGGATGTCGAACTCGAGCTCGATCTTCTCCCCCTTCTCGGCCAGGGCCTTGATTTCCTTGTATTGGTTCTCGGCCAGCTTGATGTCGGGCAGGATGGGGAGCTTGTCCCACGACTCCGCGAAGCCGTCCATGATCCGGAAGGGCTCGGTCTTGGAGGATTGGATGGTGCCAAGCGCGCCGGCTTCAATGAGTGCCTGGGTGAGGGGCGGCATCAGCTTGGTCTCGGCGTAGTCCGCCGTGTTGCGGCGGCCGTCGCGGGCGAAGCCCGTGTTGTCGCCCGCGATCAGGACCCAGGCGTCCTTGAAGGCGGCCTTGTTTGCATTGACTTCCGCGATCGCCGCCTCGACGGCCACCCTCTTTTTTTCATAGTTCTCCGGGGTAGCGTTCCGTCCGGGGATCGAGAACGGGTCCGCTTTCAGGACTACGACCGCGCCCCGCTGTACGCCCTTCGTTCCGGCCGTGTAGCTGGGCGTGCCGAAGAAGAGCGATTTCTCCGTCGGCTTGGTCATCTTGCCGAACCACGGGCCGCGGTTGAAGCCGACGGGCATCTCGCCCGCCTCGTCGAGGTAGGCCTCGAGGCCGAACTGCTTGAACTGCCAGACGGCCCACTCCGCCCCGTCCGTGAAGGCGTTCGTGCCGGTTTCCCGGCTGCCGAAGCGGTTGCTGGCGTAGTCGTTCCAGCGCATGACCTGATTGTCGTTCGTCCCGAGCTCGATGATCTTTTTGACGACGGGATCCTCCGGCGCGCGGGCCGGGGTCTGGGAGTTCGCGAAGGTCGCGGCCAGGATGACCAGGCCGACGAGCAGGACGAGAACGCGTTTTTTCATGGGTCCTCCGGTGTCCGGGAAATTCGAGAGTCGAATCATATCCCCGGCCGCGAATACCTGTCAACCGGCGGATGGCTCAGCGGTGGATTTTGAAACGCCGCAGCCGGAGCGAGTTCGAGACAACCGAAACCGAGCTCGCGGCCATGGCCGCCGAGGCGATCATGGGATTGAGCAGGATGCCGAACGGGAGGTAGAGCGCCCCGGCCGCGATCGGGAGGCCGACCACGTTGTAGACGAAGGCCCAGAAGAGGTTCTGCTTGATCGTCCTGACCGTCCGGCGGCTGAGCTCGATCGCGTCGGCGACGCCGTCCAAATCACCCCTGATCAGGGTAATGTCGGCCGCTTCCATCGCCACGTCCGTGCCCGAGCCGATGGCGATCCCCACGTCTGCCTGGGCGAGAGCCGGGGCGTCGTTGATCCCGTCGCCGACCATGGCCACTTTCTTCCCGGCCTCCTGGAGCGCGCGAATCTCGCGGAGCTTGTCGCCGGGAAGGAGATCGGCCACGACGCGGTCGATTCCGGCCTGCCGGGCGATGGCCTCGGCCGTCTCCGCATTGTCGCCGGTGAGCATGACGACGTCGAGCCCCAGGTTCTTCAGCCGTTCGACCGCCCTGGGCGATCCTTCCTTGAGCGCGTCCGCGATCCCGGCGAGGCCCGCCGGGCGGCCGTCCACGGCCAGGAAGGCGAGGGACTTCGCGCCGCGCCCGAGGGCGGCGGCCGCCCCCGCCAGCCCGGCCGGGTCGACGCCCCGCTCGGCCATGAGCTTGGCGCTGCCCAGAACGACGCTCCGGCCTTCGATGACCGCTTCGACGCCGAGCCCTTCGAGGGCCAGGAAGCGGTCCGCCGCCGGGATATCCAGCCCGCGGGAACGGGCCTTGGCCAGGAACGCCTCGGCCAGGGGATGTTCGGACGCTTTTTCCGCGGCGGCGGCCAGCCGGAGGACCTCGTCCTCGGAGAACGGGGGAACGGCGACGACATCCGTGACCTCGGGCGCACCCTTCGTCAGGGTCCCGGTCTTGTCGAAGACGACGGTCGTCAACCGGCCCGCCGTCTCCAGGCTCTCGCCGCCTTTGATGAGGATGCCGTTCTCCGCGCCCTTGCCCGTTCCGACCATGACCGCCGTCGGCGTGGCGAGGCCGAGCGCGCAGGGGCAGGCGATGATCATCACCGCCACGAAATTCAGGAGGGCGATCGTCAGGGAGGGTTTCGGGCCGAAGACCAGCCAGGCGAGGAAGGTCAGGACCGCGATCGCGATGACAACGGGGACAAACCAGCCGGCGATCACGTCGGCCAGCCGCTGGATGGGCGCCTTGGAGCCCTGGGCTTCCTCCACCAGCCGGACGATCCGGGCCAGGACCGAGTCCCGGCCGACCTTCGTCGCCCTGAACTCGAAGCTGCCCGTCCGGTTGAGAGTCGCCCCGATCACCGCATCCCCTTCCGCCTTGGCCGCGGGGAGGCTCTCGCCGGTGATCATGGACTCGTCGACCGCCGACCGGCCCCGGGTCACGAGTCCGTCCACGGGAACCCTCTCGCCGGGCCGGACGAGGACGATGTCGCCCGAAACGACCGCGCCCACGGGGATGTCGGCCTCCGCTCCGTCCCGGATGACCCGGGCGGTTTTCGGCTGGAGGCCGATCAGCGTCCTGATCGCCTCCGATGCGCGGCCCTTAGCCCGGGCTTCGAGCAGGCGGCCGAAGAGGATGAGGGTGACGATGACCGCCGAGGTGTCGAAGTAGACGTCCGGCCGGACCCCGCCGGCGGCGAAGAAGGAGGGAAAGAGCGTCGCCGCGGCGCTGTAGAAATAGGCGGCCGATGTCCCCACGGCAACCAGGGTGTTCATGTCCGCCCGTCCATGCTTGAAGGAAGCCCAGGCGCCTCGATAGAAGCGAAGGCCGATCCAGAACTGGACCGGGGTCGCCAGGGCCCAGAGAACCCGGGGATCGCTGAGGGCGGCGGGGATCCAGGGGAAGAGGGTTCGCAGGCTCCCCAGGACGATGACGAGGCTGAGAGCCAGCCCCGCCCGGAAGGCCCGCCGGAGCGCCGCGGTTTCCTTTTCGCGCGCGGCCCGCTCGGGGTCGACGTCGGACGCCCCCCCGGACCGGATCACTTTGTAACCCAGGGATTCGATGATGGCCTCGATCTCGTCCCGGCCGATCTCCGTGGTCAGGTATTCCGCCCGGACGCGGCTCGTGGCGAGGTTGGCCGAGGCGCCCAGGATCCCCTTCCTCGCCCGGAGCGCTTTTTCGATGGTCGCGACGCACGAGGCGCAGTGCATGCCCGTCAGGGGCAGGTCGATCCGCTCGACATCCTCGCCGTTCTTGTTTCGAGGAGAATCGGCGCTCCGGCTCATGACGCTATTCCTTCCGGGCGCGGACGAGGAGGAGAGGGCGTCGGCTTCGCCATGAGCCCACTCGTGTCCCGGATCATGGATGCCCCCGGAATCAAGCCCGGGCCGGCGGCGCGGCGGCCAGGATGTATACCAACACTACATCGCGCCGCTTGATCATGATTCAACTCCTTTGTTTCGTTTCCCTCAATTTAGGGCTGCCACCCCGGTTTGTCAATCCGCCGGCGTCAAGGGACGAGCCTTCGGCTCGCCACTCGGAAATTCGTGAAGAAGGCCTTTTTATAGTCCGATTTATCCTGGACAAAGAGGTACAGGGTATGGCCGCCCGAGGGCAGGACGCCCGTTGTCACCTTGAAAAAGAGGGTCTTGGTGTGCTCGGACTCAGTTTTCTTGAGCACGACAAGCGGCAGGACCTTGCGGGCACCCGTGTCCGCATCGATGAGATGGGCGGCAAGTGATATCTCCGGCTGAAACACCCCATAGAACGAGATCGGAAGGACCCCGTAAATCGTCTCTGTGTCTGGGCGAGCCTCGTCCAAGAGAGGGAAATATGTGCCGCGTTCGAACGGATAGATCGATGTCAGAAGCTCCTTTGAAAATACATCCTTCCAGCATGCCCAGACATCCTCGATCAGCCAAAGCGGCGCCGAGGCGCTAAGTCCCGTCAGCGGGGGAGCAAGAGCATTCGCTTCGACGGTGGCCCGGGCGCTTTGCCCGGAATCGAGATCGCGCACGACAAGGCGGCATTTGTAGCGGCCTGGCGTAATGGGGACAATGCCGCTGAGGAAAATTCGATCGCCGTCTTTTAATGTAATAGCAAGATCGGCTCGTTTGATCTCTTTGACGTTGTTTTGTTCGTCGAGGAGAAGGACGAACGCTTCCGTTTTCGGCCCGAACTTGGGCAGGCCGGGATCGCGCGGCAGACGCCCCAAGACCGCTAATTTTAATCCGGTTTCGCCGTAAGCCGGGAAAGCTTTAAGCGGGAAGTCCATGACGCCTCGAATCTGGGGTGTTTCGCTTAAGGCCAAGTCGATGAGATGGAGGCGCTTCTCGCCTATGGTATATTGGGAAAATGGGACGGGATTGAAATACCCGGACGTGCCCCAGCACTGGAGATTTTTCCGATTGACCGCGACCTTGACCGCATGGTACCGGCCGTCCCAATTTTCACTGACCCCATAGCCGAGGACATAGTATGAAGCCGTGAGCTTCTGGATGTCCTCGACGGCTTTGCTGGAATCCTGGGTGTTATGGAAGTATTGGCCCTTTGTTTCCGAGGCCAGATTCCGGAGGAATCCGTCGCCTTGAAGATCCCGTGAAGCCGGATCATGTTCGGCCCCCCGCTGCTGAATTTCGTTGATGGGATAGATGAAGGTGTTGGAAGCCCTGAGCTCCTTGACCAGATCTTGAAATTCGTCCTGGCAATCTCGATCGCCGTACCGAGAAATGACTGATTGATTGAATTTGGCTTGGTCCTCAATTGTCCCGTAAGGGTTGAACTCTGGACCCATTCTCGTCCCAAATAACAAGGACTGGGCAATCCCGCCGGAGAATAAGATCAATGATTTTGCTCCGGGAATATAGCGGAACGCTTTGGCCAAGGCCTTGAAATCCTTGAGAAACTGGAGGGATTTTTGTCTGTAAACGTCTTGGGCGACGGCCCCTTCCTTGGCGATGATGTCTTTTGTCGCTTGGATATTATCGTTATTTCCTAAAGTATTACCTAGATCTCCGCCCATTCCTGAGGGGTCCGTAAAACGGGCCCATTCTTGTTCTCGGCCCATCAGGAGTTCGATTTCGGATACCCGGCCGGCTATTTGCTTTAAGTTCAGGGCGTCAATCGCCTGGCGGACCCGGCCATGGTCTCCGGTTAAATATTCGTGAACTATTATTCCCGTGAGACTCGAGGATGAAAGCAGAGCCACTTCATCTTCCGGCCGAACCTGGGTGTCCATGAAATGGAGGCCCGCCGCTTTCGCCCGTTTTATGCCGCTTGGGTCGTTGAACCCGAAATCGAACCAAAGGAAGAATTTCCGGTTCAGCTTGACGGCGGGAGGAGGGGGAAGAGGAGTCTCTGCCGCGGGATTAATGGAAGGGAGGGGGAGAACCGCGGTATGGTATTCAAGATCAGTAATTTTGACGGGTTGGCCGTCGTCCCTGATCTCGAAATCCTCCGCCCTCAATCCCGGGACGGGATTGCCGTTTCTGTCGATGACATAAACTTGAATGAGCTTCAACGCAACGGTGACATTGACCTGGATAGGCTTCTGAAGCACATCCTGGCCGATTGCGTCCCGCGCCGTTATCGCAGGGAGAGCCGCCCCGGCGAAGAAAAGGACCGCGGCAGCCGCCTTAACGAGCGTGTTGGCTCTCATTTCCCCCTCCTTGCCAAGCCGTAAGATTCCACGGCAAAGAGCCGCATGGAATGCGACGCCTCCAGATTGGATCGCCCCTTCGTCCGGCGATTGCCAATTGCTTGAGCAAAAAACATGCCAAATGTCCTATCCGGCGAGCGTCACGATCTAGGGGAAAGGTGTCCCCCCCAAGAAACGCATGTCCTCTCCCGGCGACAAGGACGCTTCGACAGAACCTACGATTAAGGGCAAAGCCGATTAGCGCGGCTTTCACAGGGATTTCGGTAACGATAAATCCGCCGGCGGGGCATCCGCGGCCCGGGCGATGACCCCGCCGCCGACGACGACATCGCCGTCATAGAACACGGCCGCCTGCCCCGGCGTGATCGCCCGCTGGGAGGTCTCGAACTCGACGAGGACCCGCCCGCCGTCCTCGGGAACGATGCGCGCGGGCGCCTCCGCCTGCCGGGAGCGGACTTTCACCCGGACGGAGAGCGGCCCGGCGAGCGCCGGGACGGCGATCCAGTTGAGGTCGTCGACGAGGAGCCGCTTTCGGTCCAGGTCGCGATCCTCCCCCGCGACGACCGTATTCGTGGCCGCGTCCACGGCCACCACGTAGAGCGGGTGTGCCGCGGCGATGCCCAGGCCGCGGCGCTGTCCGATCGTGAAGCCGGCGACGCCGCCGTGGCGCCCGATCGTCTTCCCCGCTGCGTCCACGATCGGCCCCGGCCGGAACAGTCCCGGGAACTTCTCCCGGAGGAAGCGCGGATAATCGTCGTCGGGGATGAAGCAGATCTCCTGGCTCTCCGGCTTGCGGGCGACCGGCAGGCCGAATTCGGCCGCCAGCCGCCGGATCTCCTTCTTGGCGTATCCCCCGACCGGGAAAAGCGTCCGGGACAGCATGGATTGGGTCAGGCTATAGAGGAAATACGACTGGTCTTTCTCCGCATCAACGCCTTTGCGGAGCAGCGTCCGGCCCGAGGCCCGGTCGAACGCGGTCCGGGCGTAGTGGCCCGTGGCGACCATCCCCGCGCCTAAGGCCTCCACCCGGTCGAGGAGCAGCCCGAACTTCAGGAACCGGTTGCAACGGATGCACGGGTTCGGCGTCCGACCCCGGCCGTATTCGCGGGCGAAATCGGCGATGACGTCCCGCTCGAATTCGCGGCGGAAATCGACGACGAAATGGGGGATGCCCAGGGCGAGCGCCACCCTGTTCGCGTCCCCGCGGGCATTCCGGCCGCAGCAGCTCCGGAGGTCATCCCGGATGCACGCCTCCCGGGGCAGCGAGAACAGATCCATCGTCACCCCGACGACCTCCCGGCCCTCCGCCTTGAGCAGGGCCGCGGCGACGGACGAATCCACCCCGCCGCTCATGGCGGCGGCCACCGCGGCGCGGGTGTTCTCGGTTTTATCGGCCATCGTCGTGTGATAAAGTAGAATCGATGGCCGAATTCTATCACGCTTCCGCGCCGGGCAGAAGCCCGGCCGGCGGGACCCGGATCCTCCTCGGGGCGATGCTTCGCTTCCACGCCCGCGTGGGCGTCAGGCTCGCCCTCCGCATCCTCGCCCCCTCGTTGGCGATCCTCTTCGCTCTTTACTTCATCCTTCGCCCCGAGTTTTTCGTCAACCTCGCGACGGTGATCCTGTTCGACTCCGGGCCGCTGGCCCGGGGCGCGTTTTCCACCCTGATCGCCTTCGCCGCCGCCCGGGCGGCCGCGCCGCGCGTCTGTCTCGGGCTCGGGGGCTGGATGCGCCATCTGCCTTCGTCCGCCGCGCTGACCCGGAGGATGGCGGTTCTTGCCATCGCCATCGCCGAGCTCCCCGTCCTCGTTATCCTGGCCGCCTTCGCCGTCCTGTCCACGCGCTCTTCGCCCGGCCGCCTCCCGGTCGACATTCTTGGGCTCGCCGGATTGGGCATCGCGGCGGCTTCCGCCGCGGTTCGGGTGAAAAGTCGGGCGCCGCGGACGGCGCTGGGACTGGCGGCCGGCACGCTTTTCGCGTCGGGATCATGGCCTCTCTTTCTTGGGGGGATCATCCTGATCGCGGCCGTCGACCGGATCTCAGGTCCCGTTCTTTCGTCTAAAAAGGGACCGGCGCCGCTTGGAGGACGCCATCCTTTCGGACTGCCGGCCGCCGTCGCCGTCCGCGCCGTCGGCTCCGGAATCGTGATCCCCATCCTCCTGGCGGGCATCGTCCTGGCCTTGATCGCGGCCTTTCTCGCCAACAACCCCCTGCCCGCGTCCACGGCCGCGGCCGCGGGGCGCTTCGGCGGCGCGCTTGCCGCGGCGGTCTTCCTCGGCGGGGCAGCGAGCCTCCTCGCCGCGCGCCGGCCGCCCTGGCCGCTCGAAAGGAGCTGGCCCCGGTCCGCGCGCCGCCGCGTCCTCGTGGACGCAGCTCTTCTGGCCGGCAGCGCCGCCGTCCTTCTCATTCCCCTGGCTTTGATCGAGGCCCAAGCCGTCCCGTTCGTGGCGGCCATCCTCCCCCTGGCCGGACTGCGGGCCTCATCGGCCGTCCGGCTCGACCGGGAGCTGCGCTTCGGCGCCTGGGGAATGGTCCTCGGAGAGGGCGCGTTCATCGCCCTCGCGATCTGTTTCGCGCCCTGGGCCGTCGCCGCCCTTCTCGCCGCCGCGGTTCCGGCCCTGGAAGCGGCCGCCCGCATCGAAAAGCGCTTGAAGGTCAGCCGATGGCTCGAGCTCCACCATTTATCCGCCGGCGATCCCCTATCCTGGAGCGAAGGATGATTCGTTTCGAGAATGTCTCGTTTTCCTACCGGAAGGGCGAACCCGTCTTCGAGGGCCTCAACCTGGAGATCGGCCCGGGGCTGACCCTGGTCCTGGGCGTCAACGGAAGCGGCAAGAGCACGCTCCTCAAGCTGGCCGCGGGCGTGGAGGCGCCGGATTCCGGGGCGGTGTTCGTCGGCGGTCTCGATCTCTGGAAGGACGAGGTCGCCGCCCGCCGCAGCCTGGCCTACCTGCCCGAATTCCCCGACCTGACGCCCTATGCTACGATCCGCGAAATCTGCGACTACGTCTGCCGGCTGCGCGGAGAGCCGATCGCGAAAGGGCGTGAGGGGCTCGAGATGTTCGGGCTCGGACCATATGCCCACCGCTCGGTCCGCGAGCTGTCCATGGGACAGAAGCGGCGGGCCACCTTCGCCGCGGCCTGGATCGGAACCCCGTCGCATGTCCTTCTCGATGAGCCGCTCGAGTCCCTGGACCGGAGGATCCGCGAAGCCGCCCTGGAGTGGATCTTCCGTCTCGCCGCGGCCGGGTCGGCCGTGCTCGTCGTCTCCCACGAAATCGACCCGTTCGCCGGGCGCGCGGATCGGGCCGTGGGCCTCGGCCGGGAGCGGCCGACGATCGCCGAGCGTCTTCCGGACGCGCCCGCCTCGAGGATCGCGATCCTCGAGGCGCTGGCCCGGAGGCTATGATGCCAAGGCGGCCGGCGTTTGCCAGAGGGCCATATTTATGCTAAAATCGCCTCGATTTCATTCCTAAGGAGCCAGCATGTCCGGACATTCCAAATGGTCGTCGATTAAGCATAAAAAAGGAATCGCGGACGCCAAGCGCGGCAAGATTTTCACCAAAATCATCCGCGAAATCGCGGTCGCGGCGCGCGCCGGCGGCGGGGATATTGACAAGAACCCGCGCCTGCGCAAGGCCGTCCAGGACGCCAAGAACGCCAACATGCCCGCCGATAACGTGAAGCGGGCCATCCTCAAGGGCACCGGCCAGCTCGAAGGCGCGACCTACGAGGAAATCATCTACGAGGGCTACGGCCCCGGCGGCGTGGCCATCTATGTCACCGCGCTCTCGGACAACAAGAACCGGACTGTCTCCGAAGTCCGGCACATCTTCGCCAAGAACGGCGGCCAGATCGGCACCCAGGGCTGCGTGGCCTTCCGCTTCAAGCGGGGCGGGTACATCGACATCGACAAGGAAAAGGTCGAGGAAGACAAGCTGATGGACGTCGCCCTGACCGCCGGCGCCGAGGACATCCGGGACGACGGCGACACCTGGGAGGTCGTCACCACTCCCGAAAAGTACGAGGCCGTCCTCGAAGCCATCAAGGGCGCCGGGATCGAAGTCGCGGACTCCAACGTCGGCTACATCCCCCAGGATACGACCAAAGTGGACGGCAAGCAGGCCCAACAGGCCCTCAAGCTCGTCGAGGAGCTCGAGGACCACGACGACGTCCAGACCGTCGCGGCCAACTTCGACATCTCGGCCGAGGACATCGCCAAGTACGAAAGCTCCTAACGCCCTCCGCCATGCGGGTCCTCGGGGTCGATCCCAGCAGCCAGGCAACGGGATACGGCGTCCTGGAGCTCAAGGACGGCCGCTACGCCGTGTTGGGCTACGGCACGATCAAGCCCCGCCGCTCGGCCGAACTGCCCGCCAAGCTCCTCGAAATCAAATCCGGCCTCGAACGCCTGATCGGAGCCTTCGAGCCCGGCGACGTCGCCGTCGAGAATCCGTTCTTCGGGCTGAATATCAAGACGGCCATCACCCTCGGCCAGGTACGGGGAGCGGTGCTCGTTGCGGTCGCGGAGCGCGGCCGGCCGCTCTTCGAATACTCGCCCCTCGAGATCAAGAAAGCCGTGACCGGCTACGGCCAGGCGGACAAGCACCAGGTTGCGACGATGGTCAAGGCCCTTCTCGGCCTCGATGACGAAACCCTGGAGGAGGACGCGTCCGACGCCCTGGCCTGCGCCATCTGCCACCTCAACACGCGCTCCTTCAAGGACCGCGTCGAGGAATCGGCACGCTGAGCGGCGCTTAATTGATATCCTTGGCGAAGATGTCGCTGATGAGCCCGCGCAATTTCCGGAATTGGGCCGAGGCGAGGTCCTTGTCGATCCCGGCGGCGGCCCGGCCCCGGGAGTACAGGACCGTCGTAACCTCCACGGACGTGCAGGAGAACGCCTGGGCCACGGCCTTCAGATTGCGCTCGGAGTCGTCCACGAACAGGATCGCGGCATAGTGGCGGCCGCTCCGGTCGAGGAGCGCCCGAAGCATCAGCCCCTTGTCCTGGCCCGACGTCATCATAACCCCATTCTGATAGCTGACCGGCTGGGGCGCCGGGAAGGCCCCCCGATCCCGGTCGCAGGGAAGGACGAAGCCGGCGGCCTGGACGTTGCGCGGATTATAGGGGGCAAAGCTCCCGCCGTACCCGTCGCGGGGCGGGACCGCCGTCCGGGCGAAGTCGTATCCGTTCCTGGACAGCTCGCGCTCGGTCGCATTTCGGGCGTCCGAGCCCCGGCTCGTGAGGACGATAGACGCGAAACCGCCGTTCTGAAGCTCGGCCACCGCCCTGGGCTGAAGGCCGGGCTCGGGCGGATGCATGGCGCTCAGCTCGAACAGGATATCCTGGACCTCATTGAGCGAACGGATCTTGGCCGGGTCGCCGTCGGCCAGGTCGTGTTGCCACGAGTACCATTCATCGCTTCCGAAACCCTGGTTCATCCGGAGAAGGGTGTTGTCCAGGTCGAAGACAAGAAGGACCCTGTCCGGCCCGAATCGGGCTCCGAGATCGAGCGCGGTTTGCTCGATCTCCGCGAAGCCGGGTCCGGCGGGGGCCTGGGGCGGCGTAGGCGACGCTGTCCGGAGCGCGCAGGCGACGATCATCGCCGCGATCGCGGGGATGGCCAGAAGGCGTTTTTTCGGGGCGGCCGGGTTCATGATCCCTCCTTTTGTCGAGGATTCTGCCCTGGGGCGCGGTCCCGCGCTCGTCATGTCCCGATTGAACGGGACTTTTTCATATCATCGCCAAAAAGTCAAGAACGGCGAGGGCGGGGCGCTTTTCAGCCGCCTGTTCCCCCCGACGCGAACTCAGGCTATAATGGCGGACTACAGCCGGACGCCGGGGATGATGAGACGATGTACATTCTAAACGATTTCCTGTTGACGCTGCCCCTCGTGCTCTATGCCCTGCTCCGCATCAGGGAGCTTATCTCGCGGCGGCTGGGCAAGAACCTCTTCCTCGGGTTTTATCTGATCGTCGTCCTGGCGTTCCCCCTTTCCCAGGTCCTGTCCCGCCGTTCCGTTGCCGCCTGGAGCCGGACGCTCGTGCTCGTCGGCTACTATGCGCTTCCTCTCCTGTTGTATATCGTCCTCATCGTCATCCTCTCCGACCTTGTCATTGGCCTTCTTCGCCTTCTCCGCGTCTTCTCTCGGGGCGCCGTCGGGGCGCCCGGCTTCAAGAAAGCCCGGCTCGCGTTCTACCTGCTCGCCCCGATCGCCGTGGTCGGCTGCGGGATCTGGAACTTCCACCATATCCGATACCACGAATTCCCGGTCGAAATCCCTCGCCGATCGTCCGCCGTGGCGCAGCTCAAAATCGTCTTCGCCGCCGACTTCCATCTCGGTGAACAGACCGAGGCCGATTTCATGGCCCGGTTCGCGGACAAGGTCAACGCCCTGAAGCCCGACATCGTCCTTCTGGGAGGCGATATCCTCGAAGGCGACCGCCGGGATACGGCCCTCGCCGGATTCGAAGCCGGGTTCAGGCGGATCGAGTCCCGGTACGGGGTCTTTGGCGTGCTGGGAAACCACGACCGCCTTGCCGGGGCTCGGGCCGACTTTTTCGACAAGGCGGGGATTCGCATCCTCCGGGACGAGGTCGTGAAAATCGACGACGCATTCTATCTCGCCGGCCGCCTGGACGCCCGGTTCGCCGGTCGGAAATCCGCGGCCGTCCTCCTGGACGACACGCCCGAGGATCTGCCGGTCATCCTCCTCGACCATCGCCCGACCGACTTCGACGCCGTGAGCCGGACGCGGACGGACATCCAGCTCTCCGGGCATACCCACCACGGGCAGCTGTTCCCGATCAACCTCATCACCGACCGGGAATACGAGCTGAGCTGGGGGGAACTACAGAAAGGCTCGACGCACTTCTACGTGACGAGCGGGATCCAGCTCTGGGGACCGCGGGTCCGGACGATCGGCTATTCGGAAATCGTGGTGCTGAACGTCGCTTTGGGCGACACGAAATAAGCGCCCGCCCCGGCGACTCTTGTCGTCCCGGAAGCGCCCGTTGCGGGGCGCGCTGGGACCCGCGCTGGTAGCTAGCCCTACTTCGCTTTGAATCCGACGGTCAGGTGCGTCCCGTCGCAGAAGGGCTTGTTGCCGGACCGGCCGCAGCGGCAAAGCGCCACCCGGTTCCGGACTTCGTAGACCGTCCCGTCCGATGACTCGATCGGAATCCCGCCCTTGACCCAGATCGGGCCGCTCGTCCCCGCCTGAGGGTTTTCGACCAGGCCGATCGACGGCTCGAGCTCGGGCTCGATCGGACGGCCGGTCTCCTTGTCCCAGGCGACGAGGCTGCCCGAGGGACAGCAGGCGGCTTCCTCGATGGCCGTGGCCCGGGCCGCAGGATCGTCCGATTTCTCGGCCTGAGTCCAGGCGTCCCCCGCCCGGTGGCAGAACCGGGCGATGGCGCAGAGCTTCCGGGCCCAGGTCAAGTCGACCTTCGGCCCGGACGTCCACTCGACCTGGGTCAGATAGGGATCCTTGCAGCCGGCCTCCGTCCCGTCGAAGCCGGCTTCGGCATGCGTCCCGTCGCAGAACGGCTTGGCCTTCGAGGCGCCGCAGCGGCAGAGGGCGTACGTCTCCCGCTCGGGGTAGGGAGCGGATTCCTCCCAGCAGGACGGCTCGCCGTCCGGGCCGATGACCATGTCGTCCTCGACCAGGGGCACGCCGCCCGTGACGAGGTAGGGGCCGTCCTTCAGGATCCTGATGCGCATGTTTTTCGCGTCGGCCATGGACATCCTCCGGCGACGGGCGGGCGATCCGCCGGGGCCTAGCCCTTCTTCACGCCGCAGGCTTCCATCAGGCCGGCGAGATCCCTCTCGCTCAGTCCGATGTGATACCCGCCGTCGAGCCGATTCGCAACCTTCCCGTTCTTGAAGAAAAGGACGGTCGGATAGACCTCGATGTCGTGCCGGTCGCAGACGTCCTCGTTGTCGTCGACGAGGAACCTCACGAATTCCTTCTCCTTGCCCCGGGCGTTCTTCTCGTAGACGGGAAGGAATCTCTGGGAAAACGGGCACCAGGAAGCGTAGAACAGGACGAAGACGCCGTCCGGCGACTTCATCACCTCCTCGAGCGCCCATTCGTCCTTGATCAGCTTGCTCATCGCACGTCCCTTCGATAGCGGCGGGGATCGGATTTCCGGCGGGCTAGTTCTTCACGGCCTGGAGCGCGCGGAAGATCCTATCGTAGATCACGGCGGCTTGAACGAAGCCCTTCGCCGCCTTTCCGACGTCATTGGACGCCTGGAAGGCTGCCGCCTTGGCTTCGAGGTCCTTGGCCGATTCATAGGCCTTATCGCCGTCCTTGAACGATTTCTGGGCCTCGATGTCGCTCCTCAGGCCCTCGGTCAGCTTTTTCAAGGCGTTGAGCCGGTCGTCAACCTTGCTCTTGTCCTGGCTTATCCGGAAGACCTTCTCGGCGACGGCGGCTTGACTCCTGGCCTCGGCGTAGCTTTTCGAGTTGAAAAGCTTCTCCGCCTCCTGGGCGGCGTCGGCGGCGATCCGGAAGAACAGGTCCTTATCGGAAACGCCCGCTTTGAGGGCCACGCTCCGGGCCGCGAGGGCGCGGGCTTTGGCCAGGTCCGCCGCGCCCATGTCGGGGTTCGGGGCCCCGGCCGCGGGCTTTTCGGCCGGCGCCTTGGCCTCATCCTTTTTGATCTCGTCCTTCTTGCCGCCTACGTCCCCGCTCGGGACGGTGCCAGCCGGCTTGACATCTTTCGCCTCTCCGCCCGCGGCCTGCCGCGGCGCCGCCCCGCTGCCTGACGGAGCCCCTGCCGAGACATTGCCCGCCGGCGTGAGAGCCGGCGTCGCTGCAGGGGCTATCGGCTTAGCCTCGGGCTTCTGCGCGGGAGTATCGACGTTCGCCGCGGCCGCGCCGCCAGGGGTGACGGGCGCGGCGGCGCCTTCCTTGCGGGGGAGGACTTTCACGACGAGGAAAACGACGGCGATCAGGATCAGGACCGCGGCGGCGGGCACGATCACTTTTTTCGTGGGCAACGGGACCGTGACCTGCCGGGACGGGGCGCCGGCCTTACGGGTGACGACGCGCTCCCCCGTCGCCAGGGCTTTCTCGACGCGGGCCAGCTCGTCACGCAGCTCGTCGGAGGTCTGAAAGCGCTTCGCCGGATCCTTCTCCATGCATTTGGCGATGATCGCGGCCAGGGCCTCGGAAACCTGGGGATTGTAGGAGCGGACGTCCGTGGCGTTGTCCATCTTATGCTTGAGGATGATGCTCAAGGCCGTTTCCCCGTCGAAGGGCATCCGCCCGGCGACCATTTCATAAAGGACGATGCCCAGGGAATAAATGTCCGACCGAGCGTCGACCTCCTTGAGGTCCGCCTGTTCGGGCGACATGTATTCCGGCGTGCCGATGATGACGCCCGACCCGGTCATCCGCTCCAGCGCCGAGAACCGGGCGATGCCGAAGTCCATGATCTTGGCGTTGCCGTCCTGGTCGATCATGATGTTCTGGGGCTTGAGGTCGCGGTGGATGACGCCGAGATGATGGGCCTCGGACAGCCCGTCGCAGACCTGCAGGGCGATGTTGATCGCCCGGCCCGGAGAAAGGGCTCCCGCCCG
This sequence comes from Candidatus Aminicenantota bacterium, assembly GCA_003141555.1. Taxonomy (GTDB): domain Bacteria; phylum Acidobacteriota; class Aminicenantia; order Aminicenantales; family UBA4085; genus FEN-413. The sequence goes on along the minus strand of PLMN01000010.1, from coordinate 73,527 downwards.
CCGGATGAAGCGCTTGAGGTCCTCCCCGGCCACATATTCCATGGTGATGTACTGAAGGCCCGCGTCCTCGCCCAGGTCGTACATCCGGCAGACGTTCCGGTGGGTGATCTTCCGAGCGATCTTGAGCTCGTTCTTGAACCGCTCGATCGCGGCCGCGTCGATGCTGATCTCGGGCTTGATGAGCTTCACGGCCACGACTTCGCTCACCTTGCGGTCGAAGGCCTTGAAGACCTTCCCCATGCCGCCCTGGCCGAGAGATTCGATGACCTCGTACCGCCCGGCGAAGATTTGGCCCCGCGATACTTCGAACGTCGGGATCCGGATCGTCCGGGACGACGTCTCCTTGAGCGGCGCGGCGCAGGCGGCGCAGAAGCGGCTCTCGGCCGGGTTTTCCGTTTGGCACTTCGGGCATGCGACGGGCTTCTCCTGGAGGGTTTGGGAAGGCGTCACGGCCTTGGCGGAGGTTCCCTTCTTCTTTTTGGCGGTGCTTTTTTCGTCCATGAATCCTATCCTCGCTTGGCCTTGAGTCGGCCTCGCCAGCGGACGACGCGATAGGCCTTCATCGGGCCTTCGTGCTTCGTCTCGAATTCCCGCGGCGGGAGCTCGACATCGACCGCGTCGTGCAGGCGGCCGTAGGCCGCCGGGCTGATCAGGATCTCGCCGGGGCCCGCGCCGTTGCAGATGCGGGAAGCCTCGTTGATGGTGGCCCCGATGACGGTGTAGTCCATCCGCTCGGGGGCCCCGATGAAACCGTGGATAATCGGACCGGTATGGATGCCGATGCCGACCTCGAACGCAATCTTGCCTTTCCAGACGCCCGCTCCCAGGCGCTTGATCGCCGCCTGAATGTCCAGGGCCGCCCGAACGGCGTGCTCCCATTGCCGGGCGTCGGGATCGGGGCTCCCGAAGACGGCCAGGATCGCGTCGCCGATGTACTTGTCGACGGTCCCGTCGTATTTGAGCACGATCGGCGTCAGCTCCTGGAACATGTCGTTGAGCATCTGGACCGTTTCCTCCGGCTCGAGCTTGGCGGTCAGCCCGGTGAAGCCTCGGACGTCGGAGAACATGACGGTCGCCGTCTCGATCCGCTCGCTGGAAATGGCCAGGCGGCCGGGCTGGCGGGCCAGGCGCTCCGCGATGGCGCGGGGGAATTGGGCCAAGAGCCGCGTCTTGACGGTCTCCTCGCGGAGAAGCGTCTGCTGGAGGATCGACGATTTGAGGGACATGGCCGCGTGCGTGGCGATGGCCTGCAGCAGCCTCAGGTCATCGGCGCTGAAGGACGCCTTGGGCGAGGTCGCGTCCATGTAGAGGACCCCAAGGACTTCTCCCTTCCAGACGAGCGGCGCATACATAGCCGACTGGACCCCGCCCCGGATGATGCTGGCCGATTTTTCGACGGTCTGGGGGGTGCTGATTTCCCAGAGGTGGGCCGTTTTCTGCGCCACGACATACCGGGCCAGGGTCAGGCTGCAGGTCGGCGGCTCGTCATCCGGACGGAATCCCTTGAGGACGAGGTCCTCGCCGAGAAGGACCCCGAAGTGAGCCCCGCGGCCGGCCTCCGGGAACGCCCGCTGCAGGTGGTCCAGCACGGTCGTGGCCAAGGACTCCCCGCCGTCGATCTCGCCCAGGGCGGTGCTCAACTCGCAGACCTCCCGCAGTCGCGTCTCCGCGGCGTCGATCGATGACGATCCGGCCCGGTAGAGCTCGGACAGGGGTTGCCCCGCTTCGACGGAGTGGACAAGGCTCTGTCCCGGGCCCGGAAAGGCCGGATCGACCGCCGGCGCGGACGACGGTCCGGCCGCAGCCGGCGCCTCGAGCCGCAGGGTCGTCTGGCCGACCAGGATCACCGAGCTCGTCGCCAGGCGTGTCTTTTCACGGGGCGTGATCCTCCTCTGGTCGACCCAGGTCCCATTGGTGCTGCCGAGATCCTCGATCCAGTAGTCGCCGTCCTCGGAGCTCAGGCGGGCGTGGTTGGCCGAGACCTTGACGTCGTCGAGGCCGAGAGCGCCGGGACCGGGGGGAAGCTTGCGGCCGATGAGGACCGAGGCGGCCCGAGTCACGAACTCTTCGGCCGATCCGGCCGGGCCCGTATGGAAGATCTTCATCCGGAGCACCTCGGTATTTTCTGCCGTCGAAGGTCGGGCGATCCCATAAAATACATGAAATCCACCCTGTTTACTATACCAAAAACCGCGTTCGTGTCAAAAGCCCGTTGCGCCCGGCGGGTGGCGCCGGCCGCGTTTTGATTTTGCCCCCAGGTTGTTTTACAATGGCGGCGACATGATCGCCTATCTCAAGGGCACGATCCTCCAGAAGCAGCCCCACCAGGTCGTCGTCGACGTCGGCGGCGTGGGCTACTGCGCGGCGATCCCGCTGACGACCTATTTCGAGCTGGGCGAGGTCGGCCGGTCGGTCGAGCTCCTCATCCACACCCATCTCACCGATAACGCCCTGTCGCTCTACGGCTTCAAGACGAGCGACGAGCGCGACCTGTTCCTCAAGCTCATCTCCGTCTCGGGGATCGGCCCCAAGCTGGCCATGAACGTCCTCTCCGGCATGAACGCCGTCGAGCTCGTCGACGCCATCCAGAAAAGCGATATCGACCGGATCACGGCCATTCCCGGCATCGGCAAGAAGACCGCCCTCCGGATCGCCATGGAGCTCCAGGACAAGCTCGAAAAGAAGGAGAAGCTCCTCGCCGGCCGGGAATCGCCGGAGCGCGAGGACCTCGTCTCGGCCCTCCTCAACCTCGGCTTCCGCCGCAAGGAAGCCGAGGACGTCGTGGACGCGACCCTGCGGGCCCACAAGGGCGAGCCCCCGGATTTCGAGAAGCTCCTCCGCGAATGCCTGAAGAAGATGGCCAGGGTCTGACGTGAGCGAACCCGCCGTCCTCAACCCCGTCCGGACGAAAGAGGATCTCCTCTTCGAGGACAGCCTCCGGCCCCGGACCTTCGACGAGTTCATCGGCCAAGGCAACATCAAGGCCAATCTCAAGATTTTCATCGAGGCCGCCCGGAAGCGGAACGAGCACCTCGATCACGTGCTGCTCTATGGCCCGCCCGGCCTGGGGAAGACCAGCCTGGCCTACCTGATCGCCAAGGAGATGGGCGTGGGCATCAAGCCGACGGCCGGCCCGGTCATCGAGCGCATCGGCGACTTGAGCGCCATCCTCTCCAACCTCCAATCGAAGGAGGCGCTCTTCATCGACGAGATCCACCGCCTGAACCCCTCCGTCGAGGAGATCCTCTACTCGGCCATGGAGGACTTCAGCCTCGACATCCTCATCGGCCAGGGCCCGAGCGCCCGAAGCCACAAGCTTCAGCTTCGGAAATTCACCCTCATCGGGGCCACGACCCGGGCGGGCCGGATTACGGCGCCCCTCCGGAGCCGGTTCGGGATCATCCACCGCCTGGACTATTACAAGGACGAGGACATCAAGCAGGTCATCCTCCGGGCGGCGGATATCATGAAGGTCCGGATCGATGACGAGGGAGCGGCCCAGATCGCGCTCCGGAGCCGGGGGACGCCGCGGGTGGCCAACCGGCTCCTGCGGCGGGTGCGCGACTACGCCGACGTCCGGGAGCAGGCCGTGATCACGGGCCGCGAGGCCCGCCACGCCCTGGACCAGATGGAGGTCGATTCGCTCGGGCTCGACGACGTCGACCGCAAGATCCTGACGACCATCATCGAAAATTTCAGCGGCGGGCCGGTCGGGATCGGCACCATCTCCGCGGCCATCGATGAGGACAAGGACACGATCGAGTCCATCTACGAGCCGTTCCTGATGCGGATCGGCTTTCTGGAGCGGACGACGCGCGGCCGGAAGCTCACCCCCCGGGCCTACGAGCACCTCGGCTTCGCCCCGCCCGGCGGCCGGACGGCTCCCCCGCCCCGCCAGAAAAAGCTCTTCAAGGATTGACCGCCATGCGGATCATCGCTTCGCCGATATCGTTGACGGAACTCAAAATCATGGCGGAGGAGCTGCTTGATTTTTTCCTGGGCGACAATCAATTCCAATCCACTGAACAAGCCTGGCGGAAATATTTTCTCGGTTTCGGTCTGGCCGCCCGTCGGAACAAATGATCCGGCATGCTCGCAGCCGATTTCGACTATGACCTCCCGCCCGGGCTGATCGCCCAACACCCCCTCGCCCGCCGGGACGATTCGCGGATGATGGTCGTTTCGCGTAAGGATGGCCGATTCTTTCACGCCCGATTCAGGGAATTCCCGGATCATATGAATCCGGGCGACGTTCTTGTTCTGAACGACACGAAGGTCATTCCGGCCAAGGCCTGGGGCCGGCGGGGCGATGCGTCGATCGAATTCCTGTTCATCAAGGAGAAAGCGGCGGGATTGTGGGAGGTCCTCTGCAAGCCGGCCAAACGCGTCCATTTCGGAGATAAGATCGTTTTTCCCGCCGGGCTCGAGGCCGAAGTGGCCGGGACGGGAGATGAAGGCCGAAGAACGCTCCAATTTCCGATCATCGATGTCCTCGGGCATCTCAAGTCGATCGGATACGCGCCTCTGCCCCCCTATATCAAACGCAAGAAAGAAGACGTCAAGCACCGGTCCGGAGATTTGGACAGGTATCAGACCATATTCGCCGCGAAGGATGGCGCCATCGCCGCGCCGACGGCCGGCCTCCACTTCACGCCGGAGATCCTGGGCGAGGTCCGGGGAAAGGGCGTGTCCGTCGTCGAGGTTACGCTCGACGTCGGCCCGGCTACGTTCCAGCCCGTGCGGATGGAACGCCTTGAAGACCATCGAATGCTCGAGGAGACATACGTGGTTTCCGAGGCCGCGGCCGCGGCGATCGGCGCGGCGAAGGGCGAGGGCCGGACCGTGACCGCCGTGGGGACGACGGTCGTCCGGGCGCTCGAAAGCGCGGCCCGGCGCGGCGAAAGCGGATCCGGCGGAATCATGGCCGGACGCGCCGCGACGTCGATCTTCATTTATCCCAGTTTCGAATTCCGGGTCGTCGACCGGCTGTTGACGAACTTCCACCTACCGAAATCAACGCTCTTGATGCTCGTGTCGGCCTTCGCCGGCCGGGATCTCATCCTGGCCGCTTACCGCGAAGCCGTCCATGAAGGCTATCGCTTCTTTTCCTACGGCGACTGCATGCTGATCGTCTGACCGGAGTCCGGCGGCTTCAGGCCGTGACGATCCCCAGCGGGGGGTTGGTTTTCCATTTGCCGCGCGTGAAATCGGGGATCGCGACCGGCGTCCCGCTCTTCGCCACGGACTGGCAGCTGGCCCCGACGATCGCGCTCCAGGCGGCGGCGTCGTAGACGTCCTGGTCGAGCGGATCGCCCTTGCGCAGCGACTGGATGAGGCGGAAGTCCTCGATATAATCCATCCCGCCGTGGCCGCGGCCCTCGCCCTTTGAAGCGATCGCCTTCCAGAGCGGGTGCTCGAACTCGGCGGCGAATTTCTCGAAGTCGTCCCACTCGTGGGCCTTGGCCGCCCGGCCTTCGATATACACCCGGTCGGGCCATTTCATGGCGACGCCCTTCGTTCCCTGCACCAGATTGATCCGGGTATAGGGCCGGGGAAGGTTCGTGTCGTGGATGAGGATAATCGTCTTGCCGAGCTTAGTCCGTATCAGGCTCGTGTTGACGTCGCCCAGGGCGTATTTCTCCGCAGCCTGGGGCGAATCCGGGCCGAATTTCTCAACGGCATATTCGTGCAGGCCGCGCGTCGGGCTGCTGAACGAGACCAGAATATCGAAGGCGTCACCCCGGTTGACGTTCATGGCTTGGGCGACCGGGCCCAGGCCGTGGGTCGGGTAGAGGTTGCCGTTGAGCTTCTGGGACCAGGCCCGCCGCCACAGCCCCTCGCCCTCCTTGGAAAATTTGACGTCGCGGAGGTCGTGGAGGTATCCGGCTTCGGCGTGGAGCACCTCGCCGAGAATACCCCGCCGGACCAGATTCAGGGTCATGAGCTCGATTCGGTCGTAGCAGCAGTTCTCCATCATTTGGCAGTGTTTGCCCGTCCGCTCGGCCGTCTCGACGATCTTCCAACAATCCTCGAGACTCATGGCCGCCGGCACCTCAGTGACGGCATGCTTGCCGCTCTCCATGGCCGCGACGAGCACGGGGACGTGCCATTCCCAGGGCGTGGCGGTCATGACCAGGTCGAGGTCTTCCTTCTCGCACATCCGCTTGAAGTCCGTCGGCCCGTTCGAATACCCCGTCGGCTTGGGCTGGCCGGCTTTGACGGCCCAGTCCTGGGCGCGCTCGACCTTGGCCGGGACGATGTCGCAGACGGCTTTGACCTGGACGCCGTCGATTTGAAGGTAGTTCTGGAAATGGGCCGAGCCCATGCCGCCCACCCCGACGAAGCCGACCCGGACCACGTCGAAGGGCTTCGCCCGGAACTGGGTGCGCGCCTCGCCTTTGGCTTGGCCGGCGGCCGCCTTGGCCAGGGGAAGCCCGACAAGCGCCGTGCCGAGCCCGGCTACGGCCCCGGCTTTGAGGAAATCCCTCCGGCTCGGATTCTTGGTATCGTTGCTCATGTTCCCTCCCGTAAGATATGCGGAATCGAATCCTTTCCCTTATACCTAAAAAGCCGGGAGGATGTAAACATGTCATCTAAAGAAGATGTGCCCGGCGGGTGGCGCCGACCAGCCCCACCGGCCTCCGGAAAAAGGGGACACAGAACGCCAACCGACTATAAACAGATAGACTACACGGTTCTGTGTCCCCATTTTTCGAGGGCGGCGGGGCTGGTCGGCGACAGGACCCGCCGCGCGATTGCTTCGGCCAAGAGGCCTCGCAATGACAATCCGTCCATGCTAATATAGGGTTTTAGAGACAGAATTCCATGAAAAAGACCGCCCTCATCCTGATCGCCCTCTGCGCCGCGCTCCTCATCGTCGCCGCGCCCGCCTGCAAGAAGTCGAAGGGAAGCGAGACGCCCGAAGCTGCCGAGCAGGCGAAGCTCGACGCGGAGCAGGCCGCCGATGCCGCCGCGGCGGAAGCCGCGGCCAAGCCCGTGCCCCCGGCTTCTAAGATGAACGACGACGTCTATGTCGAGATCCGGGCCCGCATGGCCCTGATCTTCGAGAAATACAAGGACGACATTCCGCAGGCCGAACAGAGCATGAGCGATCTCTATGTAAAGTTCCAGGTGACCCAAGAGGAGTTCAAGGCATTCGAAGCCAAGCAACCCCTGGACAAGCGGGCCGACCTCGAGAAAAAAGTCGTGATCTTCATGCAGAGGATCCTGAACGAATACCGCTAGGCGTGCGCCCCCGCGGCCACGGCCCCGAAGGCCGCTTCCTCCCGGCCGGGCCCCGGCCGGCCGCTTATTGCAGCAGCTTCCGCTTCTTGAGCCACCGCTCGCGCAGCCGGACCGAATCGAGCCCGAGGAGGCTTCCCTTGCTCGACGGATTCTTCCCGACGCACTCCAGGCGGATCGTATGCTTTCCCGGGGTGAAGGCGTAGCTCCCGATGTAATGGTCCCGGACGTCGAGCGTCGGGGCATAGAGGTCGATATCGGCCACCTCCGAACCCGTGGGGTCGCCGTCGAGGCGCTTGGCGCGCTGGCCGTCGAGGAACACCCGGAAGATGCCGTAATCCTCGGATTGCGTCAGGCGGAGCATCAGGCCGCGGTATTCCGCCTTGGCCACATCGAATGTGACTTCGAGGAACCCGGCCGGCGCGGCGGGCTTGAAGAGGATCTGCCCGTCGCCCGTCCAGTCGTAGCCTTTCTCGAGGCTGGCCGCTCCTTCCGAATGCCGGGCGGTGGGCAGCATCGCCTTCCCCTCGGTCACGAGATCGAGATCGGGAAGGAGGCGGGCCGCGAGCGGCGGAATCGGGGCGAACCGCTTGGGACGGCCGGTCTGGTACCAGAAGGCCACGGTGGCCATGTCGTCTTCCTTCTCGACGTGGCCTTCGATCTTGCCGCTCTCGATCTCATCGGCGCTGATCCAGCCCTTGTGCTCGATTTCAAAGCGCAGGGACGTCGTAAAGCGGACGGGGTCGGCGATATGCCAGCGGTAGAGCGAGTACTGGACCCCGAGGTCATCGAGCGGGCAGCTCATGTACGTGCAGCCGAAATAGGGAAAGAGCCTCTCGACGAGGCCCCAGGCCATGAGGAAGTAGTCCTCGGTCCCGGTCCCCTGGATCGAGGGGGTCTTCGCCCCGTCCACATAGAATTTCGCGTCGCCCTCGCCGAACCAGAGCGGGCTCCGCGACCGGGCCGACATCACCGTCCCGACGTAGTGGCCTTCGCCCTCCGCGTCCAGGATGAGATAGTCGCGGCCCGTCTTTTCGGGGAACTCGTTCCGGTATTGGGCGCAGAAGTACGCGACCTTGGCCGGGAGCTCCTCGCCGGCCGTGTAATCGACATGATAATAGAAGCTCCGGACGTTTTTGGCGCTCTCGTTAGTGACCGTGATGACGCCGCGCTTGGCGAAAGGCATGGGCCAGAAGGAATTGTAGCCGTCGCCGCCCTTGATCTGGAGGGGCACCGACACGATTTCCTTGCGCAGTCCGAAGCCGGACGCAAAGAAGTCCCCGAGCGGCGCCTCGACGGCCGGCTCGGGCGAGCCGTCCCAGTACATTCTCAGGACGATCTCGTCCGGGCGGGCCGAGCCGCCGGCTTCGAGCCAGTTCGGCCGGGCCTCGTTGAACGTCAGCCAGATATGGCGGATGACGGCCGGCCCCTGGATATCGGCCAGGACCCGGGTCTCGCCCGGGGCGATATACTTGATCCGGTCGGCGTTGCTGTCCGGGTTCGGATCGGCCGACGTGACGGCCGCGGACCGGCCCGGCTTGATCCTCATCAGGTCGCTCAGGTCCTGAGCCGGAAGGCCCGGGACACCCGCCGCCAAGATGAGAACGGCGGCAGCCCGCATTGCGGCATTCAAGGCGGATTTCGTCATGGTCCCTCCTCGGTCATTTCTCCAGCCATTCTTCCCCCCTGCCCGCGATCTGTCAAGGCCGCTTTGACTTTTTCTCCGGCCCGATATACGATTTCTCACCCAGCAAGGAGGCTCCCATGGGTGTGAAGAGAACCCTGCCCCAGCTGTTCGAAGACAGCGCCGCCCGATTCTCGGACAAGGTCATGATGCTCGAGAAAAAGGCCGGCGCCTACGAGGGCACGACCTACGCCCAGATGCGGGAGCGCGTCCGCATGTTCGCCGCCGGCCTCCTCGCCCTGGGAATCAACAAGGGCGACCGGATGTCGCTCATCGCCGACGCCCGCAACGATTGGGTTGTGAGCGAGCTCGGGATGTTCTACGTCGGGGCCATCGATGTCCCGATCTCGGTCAAGATCGAGGACCTCAGCGACCTGACGTTCCGTCTCTCGCACTCGGGCTGCCGGGCGGCCGTCGTCACCCAGAGCCAAGTCGAGAAAATCCGGAAGATCAAAAAGAACCTCCCCGAGCTCGAGATAACGATCGTCCTCGACGAGCTCAAGGCTTACGAGCCCGACGAGATCCCGCTCGCCGAGGTCCTGGCCCGCGGAGCGGAGTTCCAGGCCCACGACGAAGGCGCGCTCGACGAGCGCTGGCGCTCCGTCTACGAAGACGACCCGGCGAACATCTGTTATACGTCCGGAACGACGGCCGACCCGAAGGGGATCATCCTCACCCACCGCAACTACACGGCCAACATCGAGCAGTCGCACGGGCTGGTCCGGTTCGAGCCCGGCTGGTGCGCGCTCATCTTCCTGCCCTGGGACCACGCCTTCGCCCATACATGCGGCTTGTACACCCTCTTCAAGACGGGCGGGGTCATCGCCTCCCCCCAACGCGCCCGGTCCTACATGGAATCGCTCAAGAACATCGTCCTGAACATCAAGGAGACCCGGCCGCATGTCCTCCTGAGCGTGCCGGCCATCGCCAAGAATTTCCGGAAAGGCGTCGAAAAGGGCATCCGCGACAAGGGCCCAAGGGCCGAGGCCATGTTCCGGAAGGCGCTGAAGACCGCCTACGCCTACCATGGCGACGGCTGGAATCGGGGGAAGGGCGTCCGCAAGCTTCACAAGCCCGCCCTGGCCCTCTACGATCGGCTGATCTTCAGTAAGATCCGGGCCAATTTCGGGGGACGCGTCCAATACATCGTCGGCGGCGGGGCGCTCCTCGACATCGAGCTCCAGCGCTTCTTCTGCGCGATCGGGATGCCGATGTACCAGGGCTATGGCCTCTCCGAAGCGGCGCCGGTCATTTCCTCCAACTCCCCCGCCTGCCACAAGTTCGGATCTTCGGGGCGCGTCGCGCCCGGGATCGAGCTCCGGATTTGCGACGATAAGGGGGACGCGGTTCCGGCCGGACATCCGGGCGAAATCGTCATCCGCGGCGAAAACGTGATGGCCGGCTATTGGAAGAACGAGCGGGCCACGGCCGAGACGCTCCGCGGCGGCTGGCTCTACACCGGCGATCTGGGCTATCTCGACGCGGACGGGTTCCTCTTCGTCCTCGGGCGGGCGAAGAGCCTTCTCATCGCCGACGACGGCGAGAAATACAGCCCCGAGGTTATCGAGGAGACCCTTACCGAAAAGACGAGGTTCATCGATCAGATCATACTCTACAACGCCCAGTCGCCCTACACCGTGGCCCTGGTCGTGCCCAACCGCGAGGCGATCCTCGGGACGATGAAGGACAAAGGCCTGGATCTCAAGAGCCGGGACGGCCAGGAGGCCGCGCTCCGGCTGATCGAAGGCGAGATCGCGGCCTACAAGGAAGGCGGGACGGAGGCGGGCATGTTCCCCGGGCGCTGGCTCCCGGCGGCGATCGCCGTCCTCGGCGAGCCATTCACGGAAGAGAACCGCATGTTGAACTCCCAGCTGAAAATGGTCCGGCGCCGGATCACGGACTTCTACAAGGCCCGCCTGGATTACCTTTTCACGGCCGAAGGCAAGGACATCGTCAACCACCAGAACCTGACCATCATCGGCCGGCTGGAGTAAGGAAGGACCACGGCCGCCCCGGGAAAGTGATTTGGCCTATCCACGCACCCCCTGACCGCTAGGTCCGGCCGGGCGATCGAACGCGTTTGAACGCCCGGCGCCTCTTGTGGTAGAGTAACCGCATGGCCGATGACCTCGCCGCCCGGGACAAGCTCGAAGACATCCTCACTCCCAGCACCGCCGCCAAAACCTTCCGGATCACGGTGAGCTTCGGCTACCGGATGACGCCCGAGTACAAGAAGGCCGTGGCCATCGCCCGCCGCAACCCGACCTACAAGGCCGAAGGCGACGGAGAATGGATCCGCCACTCGGCGGTCTACACCCCCGCCGAGGTCGAGGAGCTCTTCCAGCTCTTCAACCTCGTCCACGACTGGGGGGAATCGACCGAGATCCTGGTCAACCACAAGAAGCTGCCCTATGCCCACGAGCTGTGGCTGCCGCTGATGTGGTTCTACCGGATCACATAATCCCGTCATCGAGCGGGCGCTCCCCTCAGCCCCCGAAGCCGAAGGCCTCCAGAAACTCGGAGGGCGAAAGGACTCGCGTTTCGTCGGACTTCAGGGGAAAATGCCGCTTATTCCCCGTAATCAGGGCTTCGGCCCGGGACGCCTCCGCCGCTTCCCAGAACGGCGCGTCCGTGGGATCGGACAGACGCTCGGCCGTAGGCGGCGGGGTGACGGCGAGGCCGTCCTCCTCCAGCTGGACCAGGAGCGCATCGACCGAGGCCAGGTCGAAGCCGAACGCGGGCCGGAGCAAGACATCGCGGTATTCGGACAGGATCCGATAATCGTGAGCGATCCGGATCCGACCTGCGACCGCCAAACGCACGACTGCGGCGGAAGGACCGAACGGCTTCAGGAGCCCGGCGACAAGGACATTCGTGTCGAGGACGACGATCATGTTCGCCGGCCCTTGCGGACAGCCCGGATCTCGTCCCCGATCCGCTTCTCCGGCCAACGGTCGAGCCCCTTCGCAACTGCTTCCCGCTGCATTTTCTCAAGAGCCATGAAAGCCCGGCTGCGCCGCAGGGCGCACAACTGGACATCCAGGGTGGCTTCGCTGGCTCCGGTCAGGATGGCGATCGGCTTGCCGTTCGACGTGACGACGACGTCGGCCTCTTTGACCTTGTCCCAGACTTCCTTGGGCTTCGTATTCAATTCCCGGACAGTAATATAACGCACAGGCATCCTCCTCTCGGCTCGCTTCTCAAGGGAATATCATATGACGATTGTCAATCAATTGTCAATCAATTGAACGGCTCGCCATCCGGGGAGTCGGAGGGCAGACACATTCGCCGCGGCTCGGAACGCCGGTCGAGAATGTGCTATAATTCCCTCTCATGTTTTCGACCGCGGTCGATATCATCAACACCAGGAGGGCCTTCATGAAAAAAACCCTGTCCGTTCTCTGCCTGCTCGCGCTCGCCGCCGGACTCGGCCTCGCCGCCGAGGAAGGCCGGTTCTTCCGCTATCCGAGCGTCAGCGGCGACAAGATCGTCTTCACCTACGAAGGAGACCTCTGGCTCGTCGGCGCGCAGGGCGGCGCGGCCGCCCGCATCACCACCTTCCCCGGGGTCGAGACGTTCGCCAAGTTCTCGCCCGACGGCAAGTGGATCGCCTTCACGGCGACCTACGACGGCGCGCAGGCCGTCTACCTGATGCCGGCCGAGGGCGGCGCCCCGGTCCGCCTGAGCTACAGCCCCGGTGCCGCCCAGGTCGTGGCCTGGACGCCGGACGGGGCGGACGTCGTGTATCGGTCGATGTTCGAGAACGTCGTCGGCCGCGATCCAAACCTCTACTCCGTGGGCGTCAAGGGCGGCGCCCCCCGCCGCTTCCCTCTCGACCGCGGCGTCCTGGTCAGCTTCTCGCCCGACGGGCGCAAATTCCTCTACGCCCGGCGAGGCAATGAGGAATACTACTGGAAGCGCTACAAGGGCGGCCAGTATCAGGACATCTGGTTGTACGACGGGCCGGCCAAGACCTACACCCCGGTCTCGGACTACGTGGGCAAGAACGCCTACCCGATGTGGGTCGGCGAGACGATGTACTTCGTCTCGGACCGGACCAACGGCATCTCCAACCTCTACGCCCAAAAGATCGGGGCCAAGGACGTGAAGCCGGTCACGAGCTACGCCGACTTCGACGTCATGATGCCGTCCACCGACGGGAAGACCATCATCTACGTCCAGGACGGGTATCTCCACCTCCTCGACGTCAAGACCAACCAGGCCCGTAAGATCACGGTGACGGTCCCCTCCGACCGCTGGGCGCTGCGCTCCCGGACGATCAATCCCCGGGACTACATCCACAGCTTCAATGTCTCGAACGACGGCAAGTCGGTGATCCTCGAGGCCCGGGGCGACGTCTTCGCCGTGCCCGCGGGGCACGGCGCGACCGCCAATCTCTCCAAGACGCCCGGAACGCATGAGATGTTTCCCGCCATCTCGCCGGACGGCAAGACCGTGGCTTTCTTTTCCGACAAGACCGGGGACTACCAGCTCTATACCCAGAAAATCGAGGGCGGCGATTGGACCCCGATCACGACGACCCTGAACCGGGCCGTCTACAAGCTCCTCTGGTCGCCCGACGGCAAGAGGATCCTCTTCGGCAACAAGGACTACGCCATCTTCGTCGTCGATCTGGCCACCAAAGCCCTGACGAAGATCGATGAGTCCCACCAGATGAAGAACGACGAGTTTACCTGGATGATCGACGACTACAGCTGGGCCCCGGATTCCAACTGGGTTTGCTACAGCCTGGTCCAGTACAACCGGAACAGCCAGATCTTCATCTACGATCTGGCCCAAGGCAAGAAATACGCGGTGACGGACGACTTCTACGACAACCTCTATCCCGCGTTCGACGCCAACGGCAAATACCTCTACTACGTCTCGAGCCGGAACTTCGACCTGGTGATGGACTTCTACGAGGACAACCACATCATTGGGACGCCGCAACAGGTCATGGTAATCCAGCTCCGCGACGGCGAAAAGCCGCCGTTCGCCGAAACTGCGGCTGAAAGTGCCGCAGTTTCGGCTGTCCCGGAAGCGCCCGCTTCGGCACGCGCAGGGGCTCCGACCGCAGAAAAAGCGGGCGCCCCCCAGGTCAAGGCCGCCGGCTCCGAGCCGATGCGAATCGACGTCCAGGGCTTGCAGAAACGCACTTTCGCCCTCCCTGTCCAGCCGGGCAACTATTTCTATCTCAAGGCCGGCAAGGGCAAAGTCCTCTGGGCCTCCGTGGACCAGTTCACCGAGGACGAGTATGAGGAGATCTTCAAGCCCAAGGGCGCGACCAAGTGGTCGCTCCACATTTTCGACATGGCCGACCGCCGCGAGGTCAGCCTGACCGACAAGGTCCGCGAGTTCGGGCTCTCGACGAACGGCGAGCAGCTCATCGTTCGCAAGGACGGCGACGTGTTCACGACGCCCGTCGACAAGGCCTTCGGCTCCAAGGCCCTCGGCGAGCGGATCGGCCTGCAGGGCCTGATCTACACCGTCGACCTCCAGAAGGAATGGCTCCAAATCTTCAACGACGCCTGGCGCTGGTATCGGGACTTCTTCTACGACGCCAACTTCCACGGCCGCGACTGGAAGGCCATGGGCGACAAATACCGGGCCTACATCCCCCAGCTCTCGTCGCGCGAGGAGCTCAACTGGGTCCTGTCCCAGATGGTCGGCGAGATCTGCGTCTCCCACACCTACATCGGCGGGGGCGACATGGGGCCGATGGCCACGCCCTCCTCGCCCGTGTTCACCGGCCTCCTCGGGGCGGACCTCGTCACCGACCCCCAAGCGGGCTTCTACAAGTTCGCCAAGATCTACGGCCCGACCGATATCAACCTCAGCCTCCAGGCCCCGCTCTCCCGGCCGGACATCGCCGTCAAGGAGGGCGACTACCTGATCGCGATCGACGGCGTGACCGTCTCGAAGGACGTCGACTACTACAAGCTCCTCCAGGTGACGCCGGGCCGCAGGATCAAGGTCACGGTCAACGCCAAGCCCACGGCCGAAGGGGCGAAGACCTACGATGTCGAGCCGATCCGGAGCGATTCGGCGCTGCGCTATAACCGCTGGCTGGCGGACAACATCAAGAAAATCGACGCGGCCACGGGCGGCAAGGTCGGCTACATGCACATCAACGCCATGGGCGGGGGCGGCATCGGCGAGTTCGACAAGTTCTGGCGCGCCTTCCGTTACAAGGACGGGATCATCGTCGACGTGCGCCGCAACTCGGGCGGCTGGACCGAGTACTTCCTGATCGACAAGCTCGAGCGCCAGATGACGGCGTTCAACGTCCTGCGGGGCATGGTCCCCTTCCGCTACCCCGGGGCGGCCTCGAACGGCAACTACGTCCTCATCTCCAACGAGAACAATGGCTCGGACGGCGAGGCTTTCGTCGAGGACTTCAAGGCCCGCAAGCTCGGACCCGTCGTGGGCGTCCCGTCGTGGGGCGGCCTGGTCGGCATCCTCAACCAGCAGGTGACGATCGACAACGGGACGGTCGAGCAGTCGAACAACGCCTTCTACGGCCGCGAGGGCAAGTGGCTCATCGAGAACCACGGGGCGGACCCGGATTACCTGATCGACAACGACCCGGCCTCGGCGGTCGCGGGCCGCGACCTTCAGCTGGAGAAGGCGATTGAGGTGATCCTGGACAAGATCAAGAACAACCCGCTGAAATTCGCTCCTCAGCCGGCATACCCGAAGAAGTGACATGGGGGGGGACGCCGCGTCCCCCCCGCTTTTTGTCTCGGAGCTTTACTTCAGCTCTTCCAGCCGCGCCGTGAAGTGGCGGAGGTGGAGGGTCTGCTCCACGATCCGGAAGCCCTTGATGGCCTCGCGCTTCTTGTGGAGGGCGATCAGCGCCTCGGCGACGGCCTCGAGGTGGGAGGCCGTGTAGACGCGCCGCGGGACCGCCAGCCGGACCATTTCCAGCGGGGGGAAGATCTCGCGGCCGGTCTTGGGATCGAGCTTCCCGAACATCACCCCGCCGATCTCCGCCGCCCGGATGCCCGCCTCCCGATAAAGGGCGACGCTCAGGGCCCAGCCGGGATATTGATCCCGGGGAATGTGGGGCAGGAAGCGGTCGGCCAGCAGGTAGACGGCGTGGCCGCCCACCGGCTTGAAGATGGGCACGCCGGCCTCGTCCAGGAGCCGCCCGAGGTAGGCGACGTGGGCCGTCCGATATTCGAGGTAGGCCTCCTCCACGACCTCAGCCAGGCCCTGGGCGATGGCCTCGAGATCGCGGCCGGCCAGGCCGCCGTAGGTCGGGAAGCCTTCGCCGACGATGAGCGTCGTCTTGAGGCGCGAGGCCAGATCGTCGTCGTTCAGGGCGATGAAGCCGCCGATGTTGACCAGGGCGTCCTTCTTGGCGCTCATCGTCGCCCCATCGGCGTGGGAGAACATCTCCCGGGCGATGGACGCCACGCTCTTGCGGGCGTAGCCCGGCTCACGGCGCTTGATGAACCAGGCGTTCTCGGCGAAGCGGCAGGCGTCGAAGAAAAACGGCACCTTGTGACGCCGGCAGACGGCGCTGACGGCCTTGATGTTGGCCATCGAGACCGGCTGGCCGCCGCCGCTGTTGTTGGTCACGGTCAGCATGACGACGGGGACGCGGCCCTTGTTCTTAGCGAGGTATGCGTCGAGCTTGGCCGTATCCATGTCGCCCTTGAACGGCAGGTCGATGTCGGGGTCGTAGGCTTCGTCCTTGACGAGATCGACGGCGACTCCCCCGCGGACCTCGACGTTGGCCCGGGTCGTGTCGAAATGGATGTTGTTCGGCACGGCGTCGCCCTTCTTGAGGATCGTTTCGAAGAGGATGCGCTCGGCGGCCCGTCCCTGGTGGGCGGGAATGACGTGGGTGAAGCCGAAGAGATTCTTAACCGCCTTCTCGAACCGGAAGAAGCTCCGGGCGCCGGCGTAGGACTCGTCGCCCATCATGATCCCGGCCCACTGGGCGTCGCTCATGGCCGATGTCCCGGAATCGGTCAGGAAATCGATGGCGATCTTCTCGGCCGGCACGCCGAAGACGTTGTAGCCGGCCTTCTTCAGAGCCGCTTCCCGCTCCGCGCGCGTGGAGCGGCGAAGGGGCTCGACGACCTTGATCCGGAAAGGCTCGGCGGGGGATTTGAATCTGCTCATGACGCGCACTCCGTATGGATGATAATGAATGGATGACGCGGCCCTAGAACGCCGCGAGCCTTTTGAAGGCCGCGAACCGCGACCGGACGTCGCGCCCGGTCAGCGTCAAGTAGCGCCCGATGCCGAAGTCCTCGATCGTGAACGAGGCCATCACGCTCCCGTAGACGGCCGCCCGCCGGATCTCGGTCGGCGTGATCCGGCCGACCTTGTCAAGGTAGCCCAGGAATCCGCCGGCGAAGGTATCGCCCGCGCCCGTGGGATCGACGACGGTCTCGGTCGGGAAGGCCACCACGCCGAACTGAAGGTCTTTGCCGAAGACGAGAACGCCGTGCTCGCCTTTCTTGAGGACGAGGACCTTCGGGCCGAGCCTCAGGACGTGCTGGGCCGCCTTGATCAGGTTCCGCTCGCCCGTGATCATCCGGATCTCCTCGTCGTTGGCGAAGAAGACGTCGACCTTCTTCAGGACTTTGAGGAGGGCCTCGCGCTTGGTGTTGATCCAGAGCAGGATCGTGTCCATAGCCGTGAGCTTGGGCTTGCGGACCTGCTCCTGGACTCTCTCCTGCAAGTCGGGGTCGATGTTGGCCAGGAGGAGGATGTCGGCTTCGCGATAGGCCGCGGGGATCTCGGGCCGGAAGTTCTCGAAGCAGTTGAGGTCAGTGCAGATCGTCGTCCGCTGGTTGGGGTCTTCCCCGTAACGGCCCTGCCAGTGGAACGTCTTCTCCCCCGGCATGACCTTGAGGCCGCGCAGATCGATCTTCCGCTTCTTGAAGAAGTCGATCGTCGCCTTGGGAAAGTCCTCGCCGACCACGGCCACGATGCCCGGCCGGACGAAGTAGCTGGCCGCGAGGGCGCAGAACGTGCACGATCCGCCAACGATCCGCTCCTTGCGGCAGGACGGCGTCTCGATGGTGTCGAAGGCAACCGATCCGACGATGACGAGGCTCATGACCGTGTCCCGCCGCTCACTTGACGTACCGGCCGATGATCAGGGCCAGCTCCCGCTTCCGGGCGGCGGGGATGAGACGGGGGTCGGTCATGATCGTGTTCCGGAGGGCCTCGTTGCAGGCGCACTCGCCCTCGAGCTCGGGAGGCATCGTGGCCAGGGCCTTCTTGATGATCGCCTTGGCGTTGTGGATGTTGAGCCGCAGGTTCTCGAGGACGAGCTCGACCGAGACGTCCTCCTCCTCGGCGCGCCAGACGTCGTAGTCCGTGACCAGGTTCATGGTCGCGTAGCAGATCTCGGCCTCGCGGGCGAGCTTGGCCTCGGTGGGAGCGGTCATCCCGACCACGGAGCAGCCCCAGGAGCGGTAAATTTCGGACTCGGCCTTGGTCGAGAAGGCCGGACCCTCGATGCAGATGTAGGTCCCGCCGAGGCGGGCCCGCACCCCGAGGCAGACGGCCGTGTCGTAGAGGAACTTGGACAGGTCGGGGCAGACGGGCTGGGCCACGCCGACGTGGGCCACGATCCCGCCGCCGAAGAACGTGTTGACCCGGTGCGTCCGGTCGAAGAACTGGTCGGCGAAGACGATGTCCCGCGGCCGGATTTCCTCCTTGAGCGAGCCGCAGGAATTGGCCGAGATGATCTTGGTCACCCCCAGCATCTTGAAGCCGTAGATGTTGGCCCGGTTGTTGATCTCCTGGGGCAGGATGCGGTGGCCGCGGCTGTGGCGGCTGAGGAAGGCCACGCGCCGGCCCTCGAGCGTCCCGACGATATAAGCGTCCGACGGGTCGCCCATCGGCGTCCGGAGCTTGACCTCGCGGACGTCGGCGATCCCGTCGATCTCGTAGAGCCCCGTCCCGCCGAGGATGCCGATCTCGGCCTGGGGGAGTTTGAGCGCGCGCTTCGGAGCGGCTTTCTTCGCGGTCTTCTTGAGCGGTTTTCTGGCGGCCATGGGCCCTCCTGTGGGTGAAGGATTGATATATAATGATCGCCGCACCAAGTCAAGATTCGAAAACGGGGCGAACGCCAGATTCGCTCCCGCGAGCGCTACGTCGATTTCCAAAAAGATAACCTTTACCACCCCCCGCCCGTATATCTAAGAAAGGAGTTTGCCATGATCAGAGCTTCCCGAAAATGGACGATAGCGGCAGCCCTCATCGCTTTCGGCCTATCGGTCCAGACCCTTTGCGCGGCGGGGCCGTCCCGAGTGCTCGTGATAGGGACGATTCACGACATGCATGGAAAGAACCCGAATTACTTGTACCAGCACCTCCTCGACATGCTCGCCGGATTCGCCCCGGACGTCCTCTGCGTCGAAATCCGTCCCCAGGATTTCCGCAAGCAGAGTTATCTCAAAGAGATGATGATGGCCACGATTTTCGGGCGGAATCGAGGGCTCAAAGTCTATCCCGTGGATTGGTGGACCGACGACGGCGGCCGGGCCCAACGAGCCGCTTATATGGCCACGCCGGAATACAAGGCGAAAGAAAAAGAGGAAAACGACCTCATCGCCAAGAACGTTTCGATGCAGACGTTCATTAAAACCTACGGCGATCTCGACGAGATCTGGAAAAAGAACGAGGCCGGATACGAGTTTTACAACGGGGCGGCCTACAATCGATATGTCGAGGAAATGTACAAGGTCTCCATGGCCGTGTACGGCGACGGCCCCATGAACCTGTTTTACAAGACGCGCAACGACAAAATGATGGATCTGATCAAGCAAGCCCTGGCCGAAAATTCCGGCCGCCGGATCGTCGTCCTGACCGGCGCCGAACACAAGCATTATTTCGACCGGGCCCTGACCGGTCTGCCGGGAGTGGAGGTTTCGAATCTCGCGGACATATTGCCCCTCCACCCTGCACCGCCCGATCCGTCGATCGCGCGATTCGTCGCGGACAACCTGGCCAAGGGGTATTTCGACGAATCCGAGCCCGGAGGAGTGGACATGCTTTACATGGGCGCCCTCATGCCGCTTGTCCACGGGCCGAACATGGATTTCTTCCCGGAGAAGATCCCTCTCCAAAACCTGCCGAAGGCCAAGGCCCTGATCGCGGAGTGGCACTCCGCGAGCCCGAATTCCGTGCTGACCCGGTACGAGGCCGGCTGGGTCGATTTCCTGGCCGCGGAATATCGGCCGGCCATCACTCATTTCGAGAACATCCTCGACCGGCTCGATGTCATTCCCGAATCCTATCGGGATTTCGTCAAGCGGACCATCGACCGCAATCTCGGGCTTTGCCACGACCTGTTGGGAGAGCGCGACAAGGCGGTCGCCTGCTATCAACGAGGATTGGACGCCTGCAAGGCGACCGCCGCTCCGGAATTCCTGGTTAAGGCCCTGTTCCGGGATTTCGTCACCCATCCGTTCCGACGCCGGCCTTGACGTCCGGAAGCTTCTTTCTCCGCGAGACCGCCTCCCACGCTTGATTTTCGGAGCCCGGAGGGATTGGGGAGATCGTTCCGGGCCGGGGACCCGGCCACCCCGGACGCCGCCTCTAGGAAATCCCCGGCCATTATGCTATTGTATTCAGACAAGTTAAGCGACCCTGCCTAGGAACGCGCAACGATGAAATATATCTATTTCGACGGCAAATCCGGGTTGAGCGGCGACATGATCCTCGGAGCCCTCCTTGACCTCGGGATCTCCCGAGCCAAATTCCGGACCGCCATGGCCAAGCTCGGCCTGCCCATCCGGATCGACATCGGCGACACCGAGCGCTCCCATTTCCGGGGGCTGAAAGTCGACGTCCATATCAGGGGAAAAGCCTCTCCCGCCCGGCACTGGAAGGACATCGCCGCCTTGATCAAGCAGGCGGACTTCAACGCGGCCGTCAAGGACCGCGCCTTGGCGATCTTCCGGACCCTGTTCGAGGCCGAATCCAAGGTCCACGGCTGCTCTTTCGACAAGACGCACCTTCATGAAGCCGGCGCGGACGACGCCCTGATCGACGTCGTCGGGTGCGCCTGGCTCGCCGAGGAGCTCGGCATCGGGGCATTCTACGCCTCGCCGCTCAATGTGGGCGAGGGCTGGGTGAAGACTTCGCACGGCGTCCTCCCCGTCCCGCCGCCCGCCGTCGCCGAGATCCTCAAAGGCGTGCCGGTCTACTCGGCCCACGCGCGCGAGGAGCTGGTCACGCCGACCGGGGCGGCGATCGTCAAGACGCTCGTTGCCAAATTCATCCCGTTTCCCGAGCTCGTCTACGACAGGATCGGCTACGGCGCGGGCAGCCGCGATACGCCCGGCCTGCCGAACATCCTCCGCGCCTTCTACGG
Organism: Candidatus Aminicenantota bacterium; assembly: GCA_003141555.1. Taxonomy (GTDB): domain Bacteria; phylum Acidobacteriota; class Aminicenantia; order Aminicenantales; family UBA4085; genus FEN-413. Next base: position 52,252 of record PLMN01000010.1, on the reverse strand, counting down.
CGAGGAGAGCGGCTTCGCCCCGGACAAACAGGTCCACGTCGTCGAGGCCACGATCGACGACGCCAACCCCCAAGTCCTGGCCGCCTTCCTCGAGACCGCGCTCGAGCTCGGTGCGATCGACGTCTACCTGACGCCGATCGTCATGAAGAAGAACCGCCTGGCGACGAAGATGACCCTCCTCGCCGGGCGCGACAAGCTGGACGCCCTCATCGCGGCCGTGTTCCGCGAGACGAGCTCGATCGGCGTCCGCTATTTTCCCGTCGAGCGGCGCGCGCTCGACCGGACCGTGACCAAGGTCCGCGTCCTGGGCGAGCCGGTCGGGATCAAGGTCGCGTCCCTCGGCGGCGAGCCGGTGAACGCCCAACCGGAGTTTTCGGATTGCCTGGCCGCAGCCCGCAAACACAAGGTCCCGGTGAAGGATGTCCTCCGCCTGGCCCTCGCGGCCTATGGCCGGCAGGAGTGACAACCATGCCCGATAAGAAAAGAATCCCGCCCAAGACGCCGATGGATCTGGCCAAGATCGAGCGGGGCGTCCGCCTGGTCCTCAGGGGCGTGGGCGAAAACCCCCGGCGCCCCGGCCTTCGGGCCACGCCGACCCGCGTCGCCCACATGTTTGCCGAGATCCTGGGCGGCACGTTCGAGAATCCCGGGCGGCACCTGGAGGCCATCCAGCACGAGCGCCACGACGAGATGGTCCTGATCAAGAACATCCCCCTGTATTCGATGTGCGAGCACCACATGCTCCCCTTCGCCGGGGTGGCCCACGTCGCCTACATCCCCAAGGACGGGCGGATCGTGGGCTTGAGCAAGATCGCCCGGGTGGTGGAAAGCCTGTCGCGGCGGCTCCAGGTCCAGGAGCGGCTGACCAAGCAGATCGCCGACCTGATGAACGAGCACCTCAAGCCGCTCGGGGTGATGGTCGTGATCGAGGCCGAGCACATGTGCATGTCCATGCGCGGGGCGAAGAAGCCGAAATCCGTGACGGTCACGTCGGCCGTCCGCGGGTCGTTCCGGGTCAGCCCCATGACCCGGGCCGAGGCGATCGCGCTGATCCGAGGAGGGTGGAGCAGTGCCAAAGAAATCTAAGCCGACCTTTTACATCACGACCCCGATCTATTACGTCAACGACGTGCCCCACATCGGGCACGCCTACACGACGATCATCGCCGACGCCCTGGCCCGCTTCAAGAAGCTTGACGGCTACGACGTGTTTTTCTTGACGGGGACGGACGAGCACGGCCAGAAGGTCGAGAAGGCCGCGGCGGCGAAAGGGCTGAAGCCCCAGGAGCTCGCGGACAAGGTGGTCGTCCGGTTCAAGGACCTGTGGGCCGCCCTCGGCATCGAGCCCGACGGCTTCATCCGGACGACCGACCCCGCCCACGAGCGCGGCGTCCAGAAGATCTTCGCCCGGCTGCTCGAGAAGGGCGACATCTACAAAGGCACCTACCAGGGCTGGTACTGCGTCGGCGAGGAGAACTTCCTCTCCGAGGACGCGCCGGCCGGGCCCGACGGGACCAAAGTCTGTCCCGACTGCGGCCGGACGGCGACGCTGGTCGAGGAGTCGACCTACTTTTTCCGGCTGTCGGCCTACGCCCGGCCGCTTCTTGAGTTCTACGAGGCCCATCCGAATTTCGTCCGGCCGCAGGGGCGGATGAACGAGGTCGTGAGCTTCGTCAAGGGCGGCCTTAGGGACCTCAGCATCTCGCGGACCACGGTCCACTGGGGCATCCCCATGCCGGGTGACCCGGCCCACACGATCTACGTCTGGTTCGACGCCCTGCACAACTACCTGACCGGCATCGGCTACGACGGAGACATGGACCGCTTCCGGAAATTCTGGCCGGCCAACGTCCACCTGATCGGGAAGGACATCCTCCGCTTCCACGCGGTCTTCTGGCCGGCGTTCCTCATGGCCGGCGGCTTCGCCCTCCCGGAGTGCGTCTACGGCCACGGCTGGTGGCTCAAGGACGACGCCAAGATGTCCAAGTCCAAGGGCAATGTCCTCGACCCGTACGTCATCATCAACGCCTTCGGCGCCGACCCGCTCCGCTACTTCCTGCTGCGCGAGGTCCCTATCGGCCACGACGGGAACTTCTCCCACGAGGGGTTCATCCACCGGACAAACTCCGACCTGGCCAACGACCTGGGCAACCTCGTCCACCGGACGCTGACCATGATCCGGAGCTATTTCGGCGGGCGGCTGCCCGCCCCCGGGGCGGAGACCGCCGAGGACGCCGCGATCCGGGAGGCTTTCGGCAGGGTGAAGGCGGCCGTCCATACCCATTACGAAGCCTACGCCCTGAACAAAGCCCTGGAGGAGACCTGGGGTTATATCACCGCGGTCAACAAGTACCTGGCCGACAGCGCGCCTTGGAAGCTGGCCAAGGATCCGAACGAGAGGCCGCGGCTCGCCCGGGTCCTCTATCAGGCCGCGGCCGCGATCCGGGGCGTCATCTATCTCGTCTATCCCGTAATGCCGGGCTCGGCTCGGAAGGTGTGGGCCTGGCTGGGAGAGCCGGGCGCGATCGAGGACGTCCCGTTCGCCGGGCTGGCGTTCGCGGACTTCGACGCGGGGCGGGAAATCGCGGAGCCCACGCCCCTATTCCCACGGGTGGATCTCAAGGAATTTCTGGCCGCGGATGCCGGGAGCGCGGCGGTGAAGGCGGCCGGGCCGGAAGCGAGGGAGGATCGGATGGACCAGATCACGTACGATGAATTCAAGAAGATCGAGCTCAAGGTGGCCCTGATCCTGGAGGCCGAGAAGGTCCAGGGCGCCACGAAGCTCCTGAAGCTCAAGGTCGATCTCGGGACCGAGCAGCGCCAGGTCGTGGCCGGCGTCGCCGAGAGCTACAAGCCCGAGGACTTGGTCGGGAAGAAGCTTATCCTCGTGGCCAACCTCAAGCCGGCCATCATCCGCGGCGTCGAATCGCAGGGCATGATCCTGGCGGCGGTCGCGGGCGACAAGGCGGTGATCCCCTTCTTCGAGGGCGAGATCGCGCCCGGCTCGACCGTCAAGTAAGCGCCGCGGAAGCGGGGCCGAGGAAGGGGCGGAGGGCTTCTTCCGGGACCGCGCCGGCCCGAAGCAACCGGGGCGGGGCCGCGGTCAGATCCACGATCGTCGAGGGCAGGCCGCCGGGCGTGGGGCCTCCGTCGACGATGATCTCCACTTTCCCCCGGAACAGTCCGATGATCTCCTCCGGCCGCGAAATCTCCGCCTCCCCGGACAGATTGGCGCTCGTCGCCGTCACCGGAGCGCCCAGCATCCGGAGAAATCCCCGAAGCCAATTCGCCCCGGGGACGCGCATGGCCAGCGATCCGCCCGGCCCGAGCATGGCCGGCGGGAAGAGCGGCCGGGCGCGGGCAATGAGCGTCAGCGGCCCCGGCCAGAACGCGCGCGCAAGGTCCAGGAAAAGAGGGGACAACGGACCGGCGATCTCATCGGCCATGTCCAGATCGGCGATTACGACCGAAAGGGGTTTCCCCCGGTCGCGCCGCTTCAGGGCGTAAATCCGCTCGACCGCCCGGGCCGAAAACGCAAGCCCGCCCAGCCCGTAGAACGTCTCGGTGGGAAAGGCCATCAGGCCGTCCGCCCGGAGCGCGGCCGCGGCCGGAGCGAAGGCCGCCGCGTCGTCGGCGGTCGGATCGATTTTCAGGATAAGCGTCGCTTCGGCCATCTTCATCGGCTCTTTGACCCCCATGTTAGAGGAGCCCATCAGCGGAAGTCAACTCGGGGAGGATAGGGCGATCCCGCTGGGGGCTAGTCACGGCCGCTCATAATCATCGCCCTTATCACTCCAAGAGGGGGTTGCCAAGAAGGGGGCTGGACATTATGATGACAAAAGAGCCAACCCGGAGGGGAAGATCGCTTCCGCCGAGCGGCCGGCGACAATCCATTGGATTCGATTCATCCGCTTGATTTGGCGGCGCCCCGTAATTATAATCCGGAATAACAACAAGGATAAGCAGAGGGAAAGCATGGGCACAGTCAAGCCGAAGCTCAAAAAACTGAAGAAAAGCGCCGGAGTCCCGCCTTCTCGCACAAAGGGAGCCGCCGGCGTTGCGCTCTCCGGCGACGAAAGGCCGTTCCGGCTTCTTTTCGAAAACTGCGGCGACGCCATCTTCCTGACATACCCCGACGGGAAAATCTCCGCAGCCAATCCCGCGGCCTGCCGCATGTTCGGGAGAACCGAAGCCGAATTCAGGACGATCGGGGGGACGGGGACCGTGGATCCGAAAGATCGCCGCATCCCTGCCATCATCGAAGAATGGCGCAGGACAAGCAAATTTGCCGGGGAAATCGGCGCTGTTCGAAAGGACGGGACCGTCTTTCCCGGGGAAATCTCGACGACTATCTTCAGGGATTCGGAGGGCGCCGAACGCACGGTCACGATCATCCGGGACCTCACCGAGCGCAAGCGCGCGGAGGAAAAACTACGGGAATCGGAAGCCGAGTACCGCAGTCTTTTCGAGGATTCGATACTCGCCATCTCGCAAGCCGCTCCGGATGGACGCCTGATCCGGGCGAACAAGACCTATGCCCGAATGTACGGCTATGAGAGCCCGGAGCAGATGATCGCGGACGTCAACGATTTCCGTTGTCTCTATGCCCATCCCGAGGATCGCCATGAGGTCCTCAGAATCCTCAATGAAAAGGGCTTCATGGAGCCGCGGGAGTTTCAGTTGATCCGCCGGGATGGGACGCAGTTCGCGGCCCTGGTCTCGGCGCGCGCCGTCAAGGACCCGAACGGCAAACTGCTCTCTTACCAGGCCACGCATATGGACATCACGGAGCAGAAGCAGGCTGAGGCGGTACTGCAGGAACGTGACATCCAATTCAAGAAACTGTCTTCCTGGGTGCCCGGAATGATATATCAGTTTACGAAGAAGCCTGATGGGACATATTGTGTACCTTTCACCACCGATGCTATCGAGGGTATTTTTGGATGTACGCCCCAAGAGGTACGCGAAGATTTTTCTCCGATAACCAGAGTCATATTGCCCGAGGATCTCGATAAAGTCACCGGCTCCATTGAATTCTCAGCCGAACATCTGACGATCTGGACATGTGAATATCGAGTCCAAATTCCCGGCCAGTCCATCAAATGGGTTTTCGGCAAATCAACACCCGAAAAATCGGCTGATGGCAGCATAACCTGGTATGGTTTCAACAATGATATCACCGAGCGCAAGCAGGCGGAAAAAGCGCTGCGCAAATCCGAATCGCTCTTGCGCGCCGTCTTGAACAGCGCCCCCCTTATGATCTTTGCCATGGATCGCCAAGGCAGGTTCACATTGTCTGAAGGCAAGGCCCTGGAAAACGTCGGGTTGAAGCCCGGCGAAAATGTCGGCGTCCCGGCGGCCGACCTCTATGATGCGCTTTCTTTCGTCGATCGGACGGGCGCGGTCATCACGGGCCGGGATGTCATCCGCCGCGCCTACGCCGGAGAGACGGTGATCGCCCAGGACGAGCTCCGCGGAGTCTGCTTCGAGAACTACATCGGCCCTCTCATCGACGCGGACGGGAACGCGGCCGGGATCGTCGGCGTCGCGGTCGACGTCACCGAACGCAAGCGGACGCACGACGCATTGCGAGAGAGCGAGGAGCGGTTCCGACAGCTCTCCGACCTCCTGCCCGAAATCGTATTTGAAACGGATATTCAAGGGAATCTCACGTTTGCGAATCAGCACGGGCTCAAGTATATGAGCCATTCTCCCGAAGATTCTCTGTCCGGACTCACTATCTTCACGTTCATCCCCCCGGAAGACCGCGAAATCGTTGGAAAGAGGATTCAAGAGATCTTGAAAGGCTCAGAATCCGCGGCCCAAGAGTATCGGATGATCCAGAAAGACGGGAATATATTCCCGGTGTTGATCCACGCGACCTCGATTCTAAAAGACGGAGTCCCGATCGGTGTGCGGGGAATAGGGATCGACATCACCGAGGGCAAGCGGGCGGAGGAAGAGCTCCGCCGGATGGCGAAAGGCCTGCAGGAGAAAAACGACGAGCTGACCCGCTTCACCGCCGCCGTCTTGCACGACCTGAGAAGCCCGTTGATCACGATCCAGACGTTCCAGGGATTTTTGGAACGAGACATACGGAGCCAAGACGGGGAGCGCATCAAAAAGGATTTAGACTATATCCGCAACGCGGCCGACAGGATCGGCCGCCTTTTCGATGAGATCCAAAGGTTATCTCGGATCGGAATTATCGTCCACTCCCCGGAGGACGCTCCCCTGCAGGCGATCGTCCAAGAGGCCTTGGATCTGGTGGCGGGGCGCATCGCGGAGCGAGGGGTGCGGGTCGATATCACGGAGGAGCCGATCGTGCTCTGGGGCGATCGGATGCGCTTGGTGGAAGTCTTCCAGAACCTCGTGGACAACGCCGCCAAGTTCATGGGCGACGAGCCGGCGCCTCACATAGAGATCGGCGTGGAGCAGGCCGGCGAGGAGATGGTGCTCTTCGTCCGCGATAACGGAATCGGAATCGATCCGCAAGCGCAGCCGATGATGTTCAGCCTGTTCAAAAAGCTCGATCCCGAAACGGAGGGCACGGGCACCGGGTTGGCATTGGTGCGGCGGATTGTGGAGCTGCACGGCGGCCGGATCTGGGTGGAATCGGAAGGCCCCGGCAAGGGCACGACCTTCCGGTTCACCCTGGCGAAGACGAGACGCCAGGGCGCCGGGGAGACGCAGCTGAAACTCCCCGGGGTCGACGGATGACCGACAAAAAGGAAAACCGAGCAGGAAGGGCAAACTCGGCGCCGGCGCGCAGGCGGTACTTATAAAGAATCGCGAACCTCGCGGTTCGGGCCTATCCCCTATAGGGGTTATTAGAGCGCCCGAAAAATCACCCCCCGGTTCATTCTTGGAGGCGATTAGCGGCCGCGCGCCTTTTTGACAATATATCCTCATCCGGAGGACCTGGAGAGAAACGGCATCCAAACGGGGGGGCTCCGGGAAAGGAAAAAATGATGGCAACCACGAAAATGCTGCGCCAGGACGGCGGGCCGGGAGAGCGCGTCGATATCCTGCTCTTGGAAGACGATCCGGCGCACGCCCAAGCCGTTCAGCGGGCTTTCCTGGATTCCGGCATGAACTCCGTGATCCGTTGGGCCCGAACTCTAGGGGAGTACAAGGCCTTCGTGGCCGCGCAAACGCCGGCGATCGCCATCGCGGACCTCCAATTGCCCGACGGGAATGCGGTGGATCTTCTGACATCGCCGGTGGAGGCCGCCCCCTTCCCCGTTCTGATCATGACCGGCTTCGGCGACGAGCGCGTCGCCGTCGAGGCGATGAAGGCGGGCGCGATCGAGTACATCATGAAGTCTTCCGCCGCGTTCGCCGATATGCCCCGCACCGTCGAGCGCTGCCTTCGCGAGTGGGACCTGTTACAAGCCCGCGGGCGGGCGGAAAAAGCACTACGCCGGGAGTCGGCTATCTCCAGGTTTTCCGGAAGGAAATCCCGGGAGATGGAGGGAAACGGTTCTTAACCCTTTATCGCCACATCACCGAGATCAAAAAGACGGATAGGATCTCGACGAAGCGCATCTTAACACGCTCTTCTCCCCGCTTGCCTTTACAACCCTAAGCCGCGGGCATAAACTAGGGAGTGAAGTCCGAAAAAAGAGGACAATTGACCCTTTTTCGCCACACAGGGAAAAGGTCCTCCCCCGGAGGCCAGGCCGAATAATTTGGCATGGTTCTTGCATTTATTTTAGGTGTGGGAGGACAACATGAGAAAACGAATCATCATAGCCCTCGCGGCCCTTATCGCGGTCGGCAGTCTCGCATTCGCGGACACGATCTCCTTGAAGGTGGGCTACTTCGTCCCCGGCCTCAAGAGCGATTTCTGGGCCAACGAGCTGGCCAACATGGACTTCAGGAAATCGGATTTCCAGGGCGCCACTTTTTCCTTTGCCTATGAAGCCTTCCTGACCCCGGAGCTGAGCCTCGTCATCGGCGTCGAAAACTACACCAAGACCAGGACCGGATATTACCGCGATTACGTCGGCATCCAGTTCAGCGACGGCGATTTCGCCTTCCCGGCCGCATATTACAACGGCGACTACACGCCCGCCCATAACCTGAGGGTGTCCGTGACCCCGATCCAATTTTCGCTCAAGATCGCGCCCCTGGGGCGCCGGGCCAAGATCATCCCGTACGTCGGCGCGGGGGTCGGCGTCTACCTTTGGAGCCTCCGAATGCAGGGGGACCTTGTCGACTTCAGCGATCCGTGGAGCTACACCAGCTCCGACGGATATGTCGACACCATATATCCGATCTATCCCGTGGACGCCTGGGAAGGCGGGAATTTAGGCCGGATCGCGATCGGCTTCCAGGGCTTCGCCGGGATCGAGATCCCAATCGCGAACCGCCTGACGCTCGATATCGAAGGCAAGTACAGCTACGCCAAGGGAAAGATGGGGACCGACCCCAACAACGGCTTCACGGGATTCGCCCCGTTGGACCTCGGGGGCGTGACGTTCTCCCTGGGGTTCAACTACTGGTTCTAAAACGGCGAACGCGCCGGCTGCGGCGGGATCAGGAGACCTTCGCCACGGCGATCTTGGCGCTCCGGTCGAAGGGGATGGTGAACGTCCCCCAGATCGAGCTCATCTCGACCTCTCCCACCAGCCGCACGGCGACGGGCGGCTGGGAGAGGCCGTCATAGAGCGGCCGGCCGAGCTCGAAGAAATCCAGGAGCAGCGGGATGGCGACGGCTTTTTCACCGTGGGCCTCAACCGTGGCGCCTTGTCCGGCGACGCCCTCCTTGACTGCCACTCCCACCAGCTCGAGCCGGAAGCTCAGCCGGTCGATCGTGAAGGGAAAGCCGTTGGGATTTCCCACCGTCGCTTTGACGACGAGGTCAGCCCCGCCGACGGTCAGATCCCGGGCTTCGACCGGCAGGAAGCCGATCTCCATGCCCCTGAAGATGGGGAATTCCCCCGAAAACGAGAGGGGCGCCCGCTTTTCCTTGCCCCGGTCGTCCTGGAACCACATCTCGCCCGAGATGAAGCAGCCCGCCTGGTCGCGTCCCTTAAGCGCGGGGACGACGGCATACAGGTAGTCGTACGTGATCTTGATCGGGAGGGCGAGGCGGGCCTCCTCGCGGCCCTCAATCCGGATCGGCGCATCGAGCGCGGTCTGCAGGTTGAGAAATTCGAGGCCCTCGATGACCACCCGATAATCATAGCGCGACAGCACCTTGGGGATGGTCAGGAGATTTTTCACGCTCAGGACGAACACCAGGGTCACCCCTTGAGGAGTCGGGTCGGCGATTCTTTTCTCGAGGACGGTGATCTCGACGTCGGATTTCTGCTGGGGCGCGGCCTGGACGGGCGCCGAGGCGCAACCCAGGCAGATCGCTGCGGAACAAGCGAGGGCGGGAAGTCGTCGTTTCTTCATCGGGCACGTCTTTGAGGCGCTAGTTTACCCTAAGCCCGGCCCCCGGTCAAAGGGCGAAGGGGCCGTTTTTTCACAAGGAGGGACTCGCGTAGACGACGCGGTTTCGCCCGTCGGCCTTGGCTTTATAAAGCGCGGCATCCGCCGCGGCGAGAAGAGCGTCCACGGTGCTCCGGCCCGTTCCCGCCGCCACTCCGATGCGGACCGTCAAAGAGGCGGTCCCCGCGTTCGTCGGGATATTGGTGTCCGCGACTCCGGCGCGCAGCCGTTCATACAGGCTCTCGCCGCCGTGCCCCACGGACCCGGGGGCGATCACGAGGAATTCCTCTCCCCCATACCGGCCGAAGCTGTCGTAGTCCCGCAGCCGGCCTTGAATGCACCGGGCGAAAGCGACCAGCATTTTGTCCCCTGCCTGGTGGCCATGGGCATCGTTGATGTACTTGAAATGATCGATGTCGCACATTCCGATGTTGAGAGCTCCCTGGTCCCGCTTTGCCCGCGAAATCTCCTGGGCGAGCCTGTCCAGGATCGCCCCTCGGTTGAAGATGCCGGTCAGGAAATCGTGGGCGGCTTGATGAGACAAGGCATCCTGCGCTTCCAGCAGATGGGACTGCAGCTCCAGCATTCGCCGCCCCACTCCGATCCGGACTTGAAGTTCCTCGTGGTCGTAGGGCTTGGACACGTAGTCATTGGCCCCCGCCTCCAAGCCCCGGACGATGTCGCTCTTATCGCCGCGGGCGGTCAGCAGAATGACATACGGAGGATTGCGCGAATCGAGCTTCCTCAAGCGGCGGCAGATTTCCAAGCCGGCGAGGCCCGGCATGTTCCAATCGAGGATGACGAGCCCGGGGGCCTCGGGCCGTTGGAGGATATCCCAGGCCGCGCCGCCATCCACCGCGGCGACGGGTTCAAATCCCCATTTTTTCAGGACCGCGGTCAGGATAACGCGCGAGATGGAGTCGTCATCGGCGATGAGGATTTTCATGTCGTCTCCTCCCGCATTTTCGCTCTCAGGAGATCGAAGTGCCGCTCCAGCTCGGGCAGGAGGACGGCGATTTCTTCAAATTGACCGGCCCGGCCCGCTTTTTCCATCCTGCCGGCGACGGACGACCGCCATTTTTTTCGGCTTCTCATTCCAAGCCTTCCTTCGATCCCTCCCCCGGAAGATACGCGCCAAGCCAGGCGGGGAAAGCCTTTCGAATCGGGCCGCAGGGAAAGCCGATTTGAGCCCCGCCCCGGAGCGTCACGCGAGGGCGAACCTTTTCTCCCGGAACAGCTTCAGGCAGGCCGATGCGACCGCGGGATCGTAGCGGGTCCCCTGGCCGTTTTCGATCTCCGTGAGCGCGGCATCGATTCCCAAAGAAGGACGATAGGGCCGGTGGGAGGCCATGGCCTCAACCACATCGGAAACCGCCAGAATCCGGGCTTCGAGGAGGATGTCTTCTCCCTTCAGCCCCCGGGGATACCCGGATCCGTCCATTCGTTCGTGATGCTGGAGAACCATCTCGGCGAGAGGCCAGGAGAAGGCGACGTCGCAGAGGATATCACAACCGACTTGGGGATGGGATTTGATGATCTCGAATTCGATTTCGGTCAAGCGGGCCGGTTTGCTCAGGATTTCGGAGGGGATGGAGATCTTCCCGATGTCGTGGATGATCCCGGCGATGCGCATCCCTTCCACCCGATGCTCGGCAAATCCCATTTCATGTCCTATGGCCTGGGCCAGATCCGCCACCCGTCTTTGGTGCCCGGCCGTGTAGGGGTCCCGCTTTTCGGCGATCGCGGCCAGAACATGGATGACTCCGCCGAGGGCATTGGATAGATCGCCGAGGGTTCGCCGAAGGAGGTCTTCGGCCTTTTTGCGTTCGCTGATATCGACGAGGACCCCGCGGGCTCCGGCAAAGATCCCCGCCTCGAAGACGGGATTGGTCAGGGTCCTCACCCACCGGAGATCGCCCTGCTTGGCGACGATCCGATATTCGAAATATTTGAGATCCCCGGCCCTAAGGCCGATGAATCTCTTCGCGACATCGGGCTGGTCGTCTTTCGCGACGATCTCGATAAACGGCCGGCCAATGAGCTCCTCGGGCTCGTACCCCAGGCTTTTCTTGACGACCGGGCTGATGTAGGAGATGGCGCCGCGGGCATCGAGGGCGTAGATGGTGTCGCTGATGGATTCCACGAGACTCCGATATTTCTCGGCGCTCTCTTTCAGGGCGATCTCCGCCGTCCGACGATCCTGAAGGAGATCCCATTCTCGCAAGGCGCGGTCCACGCTATGAGGCATCCCGACGAACGCTTCGGCCGACTTGACGATGTAATCCAGGGCGCCCGCCTTCATCGTCGCGACGGCCGCCGATTCACGGCCGTTGCCCGTCAGGATCAAGATCGGAAAAGATCGGGGTTTCAGCAGCTCGACCACCGTTTCCGAGACGTCGCCGTCCGGCAGGCCGAGGTCCAGGATGGCGATTCGGGGCGCCTCCATGGCTATGGCGGCGCGATATTCCCGGAGTGTTCCGGCCACGCGGATCTTGGCGCCGTTGCCGCTTTTTTTAAAAGCTCGCCGGACGGCTTCGACGTGGGCCGGCTCATCCTCCACGAGCAGGATCGTGTTTCCCGTATTCACGGCGGTTCTCTCCTGGGCGATCCTCCGCTCTCGTTCTCCGGCGCCGGGTCGAGCCGTTCAAAGGAGCCGAAAGGCAGGGGGCCGCTTCCTCAATCTTGGGCAGCCATCTGTCCCCGGCACTCATAGGATTTCAATTCCAGCGCATCGTTCAGCTTGACCTCATAAACGTTCCGGTCCGTGACGCGGGTCGGGAGCCCCAGAGACTTGATGAAGGAGCTTTCCTCGTAGACCTCGGCCTCGGCTTCCCAACCGTCCTCGACCTTGGCCGCCCTGACGATCTTGACTTTTTTGGCCCCCAGGACTTTTTTTAAAAATTCGCGGACAACGTCTCCGGCCTTTTGGATGTCAGCCATGATCATGCCTCCTCTTTCGCGTTGCGGACGGCGTTCAATCGCTCCAGGAGCTCCGTTTCTCGGACGCGATACTCGTCCTCGCTCATGAGTTCCAACTCGTATTCATGCTTGAACTGCAATTCCAGGAGCTTTTCCTTGATCGGTTCCTCGTCGAAGAGCTCGCGGTCGATGATATCTTGGATGTTTCGACCGAGCCAGACCAAGCCGTGGAGCGGCGCCAGCAGGATGTCGTCTAGGATAAACATCGTCAGTAATTCCCCGTATCGATCGCCAGGTTCACGAAATTGAACGGCGGCAGCGTCCCGACGTATTTGAACCGGATTTTGCCCGCGTATTTCTCGGCCAAGTCATTCACCGCCCGGTCGAATTCCGCTTCCCGGCGCCGCTCGACCAAAAAAGCGGCCTTGAGGATCATCAGCTCCCCATAGTTGTCGTTGACCTTCACGTCGCAGGACAAGGCCGTCAACGCCTTCAGGATCTCGTCCTTGTAAATCTCCCTTTCCCGGCCCAGGGCGGCTTCCACCCTCCGCCCGATTTCCATCAGCGGTCCGCGGGCCTTCTCGGGTGGAAGTCCGGCGATTTTTTCCTTGAAGGCGCGGATGTCCCGATAGTTCTCGGCGATGTCCTTGTAGACGACGTCTTCCTTGAAGATGGCGATGACGCTCAGCTCCGTTTTCCCGGTCATCGTCTTCAACAGCTCCGCGAAACGGTCGTGTTCTTTCTCCAGGATCCGGCCGATTTTCCCCTCATCCTCCGCGATCGTGGAGAACCGGACCGGCAGAACGTCGTGGCGCTTCATGACCTCCTCGATGGCTTTTTCATGGGCGATCATGTTGTCCCGGGAGAGGGCGTATTTGATCATCGGGGAACGGCTCACGACCGCGGCGATATCCTGACGGCAGACCGTGGTCAGCTCCTCGCCCTGGGCGCCGATCCCCCAAGGGCCGAACGACTCCGGCCGGCCGGATCCGATGATGCAGTAGATGTATTGGCCGGTCACTTTTCCCACTCCTCGGGATGGATCTCGACGTTGACGAAATTGAAGACCGGCAAGGGCCCGGCATAGAGAAACTGGATCCGGCCGCGATGGAGATCGGTCAGATCCTCCATGAGGTTGTCGAATTCCTTTTCCCGGCCTTTATTGACCAGGAAGGAGGCGTTCATGAACATCGCCTCGCCGGACGTCTTCGTCAGCTTGCAGTCGAAGGCGATCTTTCGGAGGGTCTGGGCCACGCCGTCTCGTTCTTTTTCCTTTTTCCTCGCCAGGGCGTCTTCGACGAGCTTGCCTATTTCGAGCTGGACCCCGAAATTCCTTTTCCCCTTGGCGTTCCTGAGCTCTTCCTGGGCCCGCTTGATGTCCTTGTCTTCGACGGCAATTTCCCGGTAAATCGTCTTCAGGTCCTTCCAGATCGCCTTCACGCCCAATTCGATCTTATGGTCCACGGCGTTCAGGAGATTCTTGAACTCTCCGGATCTTCGCTCCAGGAGATTCCGAACTTCATCGGCGCTCGAAGCGATCGTCCCGAACCGGACGGGCAGCACGCTGTCGAACTCCTTCATCACCTCTTCGATCACCCGTTCGTGGGCGATCAGATTCTCCCGGCTGACCGCGAATTTGGCCAGGGGATGGTGGCTGACCACCATGCTCAAATTGTCCGCCCCGATCGTCCGGACCTCGTCGCCCCGGGGGCCGATGCCGATCGGGCCGAAATATCGATCCTGGGCTGAACGGATGATGCCGTAGATATAATAGCCGTCTTGGGACATGGGGATCCTGATGCTTCAGGACGGAGAGCCGAGGACTTTGATCACCAGGGCATTCTGGGGGAATTCAGCCTCCTTGAACGAACAGCTCTCCGTCCGGCAATATTCCGACAAGAGGTGATAGGCCCGGGTGATCTCATCAAATTTCCCTTCGAAGGGGGGAGCGTCGGACCGGGTGTCGGGATGGGAGGAAAACGCCAGGGCCCGATGCGCGTTTTTGATCTCGCCCCGGGTGGCTGTCTCCTGGAGAAGTCCGAGCATCCTCCGGGCCCGCTCGATTTCCTCATAGCGCAGTTTTTTAGCCTCGAGGGTATAGTAGCTGTAGAGAGGAAGCGGGCCGACGCACCGGAAATCGAGCTCCTCCCGCGAGGTCCGGTTGAGCTCTTCGACCTTGGCCTCGAAGTCCTGATGCCTGACCCGGGCGATCAAAAAAGCGGCGTTCATCACCATCCGGTCATCCATCAGGTCGTGAATCCGCACCTCCTCGCTGATGGCTTGAAGGCGATCCAGAATGTCCCGGGTCACGCCGGCCCGCTTTTCATCCAGGGCCTTCTTGATCATGAGCCCGATCTTCATCTGGTCATTCACGGTCGGTCCGCCGGGCTGGCTCAGGAGCTTTTCCTTGAATTCCCTGATCTCCTTGTCTTCGCCCGCGTCTTTGACCCGGGAGTTGAAATGGCTCCACGTCGCGACGACGTCGATTTCGATCTTGTCCACGATCTTGGTCATGATCTCTTTGAGCAGGGGATATCCCTTATCCAGAATCGCCTTGACCTCGCTTTCATCGCGGGCATAGGTGCCCAATTTCATGGGAATGACGGTCGTCCCTTGGGCCATGATTTTTTCGATCACCGCCTGATGGCCGACGAGCAGCCGGGCCAGCGTCTCTTGGGTCCGGGGGAGGGGGCCGGCGTCGGCGCAATCCCGGACCAGGGCCGCCAGGTCCTGATGGGGAATCGTGTACGCGGCCGCCGGCTCATCGTTCGCCTCGGGCAGCAACGACTTCGGGATCGTCAGCTGGACACGGGTATTGGAATTGATGATCCCGTAAATGTATTTCCCGCTCTCAGCCATGGGACTTCCTCCGAGCCATGATTTTCAAGGCCTCCTGGAAATGCCTTTTCGAGATTCGGAGGTCCGCCTTGGAGGCCTTGGTCTTGGATTTCTGATTCTCGATATATTCCCGGATCGCGAGCATCGACGCCTTGCGGCAGACGAATTCGATATCGGCCCCGACCTGGCCGTCGCTGTCTTCGGCCATTTGCCGGGGATCCACATCCTTGTCCAGCGGCTTGTTCCGGGTGTGGATCTTCCAGATCTCCTCCCGGGCCTGGACGTCCGGCTTGGGCAACTCCAGCAGGAGGTCGAACCGGCCGCTCCGCAGGAGCGCCGGGTCGATCAGGTCCATTCGATTGGTCGCGGCCAGGACGATCACGCCTTTGAGCTCCTCGATCCCGTCCATCTCGGTCAAGAATTGGCTGATCACCCGCTCCGTGACATGGGCGTCCGTGGAGCTCGAGCCTCGTCGGGGGACCAGGCTGTCGATCTCGTCAAAGAACAGGATCGTGGGCGAAGCCTGCTTGGCCGTCTTGAAGACCTCGCGGATCGCCTTTTCGCTTTCCCCTACGAATTTGGAGATCAGGGCCGGGCCTTTGACGGAGATGAAATTGACTCCGCTTTCCGTGGCGACGGCCTTGGCCAGGAGCGTCTTGCCCGTTCCCGGAATGCCGTAGAGAAGCATCCCCTTGGGGGGATTCGTGCCGGCCTTTTTGAAGATCTCGGAATATTTGAGCGGCCACTCCACCGCTTCTTTCAGCTCCTCCTTGATGCTTCCCAAGCCGCCGACGTCGCTCCACTTGACGTCCGGAACCTCGACGAAGACTTCGCGGATGGCCGAAGGCTCGACTTCCTTCATCGCTTCCAGGAAGTTGTCCATGACGACTTCCAAATTCGTCATGATTTCATAGGGGATTTCGGCCATTTCAAAATCGATCTGGGGCAGGACCTTGCGCAGGGCCGACATCGCGGCCTCCCGGGCCAGGGCCTCGAGATCCGCTCCGACGAATCCGTGTGTGATCTCGGCCAGCTTTTCGAGGCGGATGTCGCCCGCGAGGGGCATCCCCCGGGTGTGGATGCCGAGAATTTCCAATCTCCCGTTTTTGTCGGGGATGGGAATCGAGATTTCCCGGTCGAACCGACCGGGCCGTCTCAGCGCGGGATCGATGGTGTTGGGAATGTTCGTCGCGCCGATGACGATGATCTGGCCGCGCGACTCCAAGCCGTCGAGGAGGGACAGGAGCTGGGCCACCACGCGCCTCTCCACCTGCTTCTCCCCGCCCATCTCCTCCCTCTTGGGCGCGATCGCGTCGATTTCGTCGATGAAAATGATGGCCGGGGCGTGGGCTTGCGCGTCCTCGAAGAGGCTTCGCAGGCGGCCTTCGCTTTCGCCGTAAAACTTGCCCATGATCTCGGGGCCCGAGATGTGGGTGAAGTACGCGTCCGTCTCGTTGGCCACCGCCCGTGCGATCAGGGTTTTGCCCGTGCCCGGAGGCCCATAGAGGAAGACGCCCTTGGGGGCATCGATCCCCAGGCGTTCGAACACCTGGGGGTATTTCAACGGGAGCTCGATCATCTCCCGGATTCTCTGGATCTGCTGGCCGAGTCCGCCGATGTCCTCATAGGAAATCCGGGCCGCCTTGGCCTCTCCCTTTTTGCCGGTCTCCATGCGGATGGACGTTGCGGCGCTGATCGACACCACGCCCCCGGGGGTCGTATCGACGACCTTGAAATCGCATGATCGGGATCCAAAGAGCGTCGCTCGAATGCGGTCCCCGGTCGTCACCGGAAGCCCTTCCATCAGCGACCCGATATATTTCGTGTCGCTGTCCTTCTGCGGAAGGCCGGACAGGGTGAGGGGCGAGAGGACGATTTTCCCGGCGGGTTGCGAAGAAATGCCGCGAATCCGGACCTTCTCGTCCAGCCCGATCTGGGCGTTTTCCCGCAACAGGCCGTCGATCTGGACGATCTTCTTGCCCCTCTCTTCGGCATAGCAGGGCATGATCTTGGCCGGGGCCTTCCTCTTCCCGTCGATTTCGATGATATCGCCCACCGCCAATCCGAGAGCCTTGATGTCTTCCGGATCGATCCGGGCGATCGCCCGGCCCACATCCTTCGAGAGCGCTTCCTGCACTTTCAGGGTGAGGGTGATGTCGTCCTTCTTGGGACTCATGAGGGCCATCCGCCTGAGAGCGTCATTTCTTGATCCTGACTTCCAACACGCCGTTCTTGTAATTCGAGGTCAGGGTCCCCGGCTTGACCTTGGCGGGGAGGAGGACTTCCTTATAATAATTCCGGTGTTTGTTCGTTCCCTTGATGGCCAGGATATCTCCCTTCAAATCGACGGAAATCCCCTCGTCCCGAATGCCCGGCATCTCGGCCATCACCACGACTTCTCCCTTCTCATCGAAAACGTCGGTGATCGGTTCCCGTTCCTCTTCAATCTTGGGCCCCTGAGGCGTTTTCTTGATGTTGCCGAAGGATTCCACGATCGGTTTTCCGCCGATGGCGCTCTTGATGGAAAAGCCGAACACCCCCTTCATGCCTTCCTTCAGATGGCCGAGGTCGATCTCCCCTTCTTTATGGATGGCGCCGCCTTTCTCATTCAGGTCCGCGGCCAAGTCCACCAATTTTTCGATGCCCTGGAATAGCCCTCCCAGGCCCAGCGTTCCCAATCCGAAATCGACGTTCACCTTCTCTTTATCTCTCTTCTTTTTTTCTTCGCCCATGAGCTTGCTCCTTGATTCCTAGTAGGATACCGGGACCTTTTTCCAGTCTTTGGGCCGCAGATCGTCGGGTTCCCCGGACGGAGCCCGGCGTTCCCGGATTTTCGCCTCCTCGAGCTTCTTCCACTCGACGGCGATCTCCGCGAGCCTTTTGTCCAGACTTTCCTTCCGTTTCGCCATCACGGACAGCTCCTTGAGCAGCCTGTCCTTTTCCTTCCCCAGAATGAACAAATCCAAATAGGCCGAACTTTTCACCCGAGGCATGGATCTCTTTTGGGAGCCCTGCATCGTCCTCATTTCCTTCAGCCCTCTCAGCTCCACGCCTCCTTTGACCATTATTTCTCTCTCCTCGGAGACGTAGCCAAGCGCCTCCCGACGGCCCTCCGCGGCGTCAGCCGAATGTCCGGTTTTCGGCTGGAACCCCCGATTTTCATCTCCACCCACCGGCCTTCCTCCAAACCCGCCGCCCGCCGAAGATTGATCGGCAGCGTGATCCGGCCGTTCTTGTCCACCTTGGACGTCACTCGTATCAGAGCCATTGCCTTCACCTCGTCTTTTCTTTCATCCGCGATAACGGAGATCGCTGTCTCCGTCTACATGACGGCCGCTTTCGGTGGGACGGCCGCGGCCGTCTTGGGAGGCCCGTCCATCTTCCCGCTCTTGGCCCGGGAAGCCTGGCCCATCTCGCTTTGCACGATCTCCTTGACGATGTCCTTGACCCGAGCCTGGTTTGTCTTCGAGCCGACCCGGCTCGTCTCCGAGGCCAGGATGTCCTGGCACATCCTCGAGAAGGATTCGGAGGGAGAAGGCGCCAGGCCCTGGACTTTCAGGGTTTTGGCGATCATGATGCAGCCCCGGACCGTGGGCTCGAACTCCGACTTCCCGGAGTCCCGGAGCCCCCGGACGATGTTGACGATGAGCTTGACCTGAGCCGTCGGAAGCTTGGACTTGGCCTGGGTGATGGCCACCTCCGTCTCATAATCGAAGTGGTCCACGTCGAGCGTGATCATCCGGTCCCTCAAAGCGTCCTGACTCCGATGGACTCCGGCATATTCCTCGGGGTTCGACGTGAAGATGGCCGTGAAATTCGGGTGGACTTTCAGGTACGGCTCGTCTCCGCCCCGGCCCGCCGGCAGATCCATCATCTTCTCCTGCAGGATGGAGAGAAGGATGTTGTTTGCTTCGGGCCGCGAACGGGTGAACTCGTCATAGATCAGAGTGAACCCATGCTTGCAGGCCACCGTCAGGCGATTGTCGACCCAGCGCTTCACCATATCCTCTTCCATCTTGGTCACGCGGGAGACGAACCGGTCCACGATCTTCCGGATCCGATAGCCGTATTCGCCGCCGACCAGATCGGACGTGGTGAATTCATCGTCGCCGTGAAGCATGACCACCGGCCTGTTGATTTTGCTCGCGAGATGCAGGGCGAGCGTCGTCTTGCCCGTGCCGGAGACGCCCCGGAAATGCACCGGGAAGCCGGCCTGAACATAGCATAGCGCCCGCCCGGTGATATCCTTGATATACTGCGTTTCCACGAAGTCCGGCAACGGACTCGGCTGCAGGACCGTCGTCATCTCATCGCTCATTGTTCCTCTCTTGGCCACGCTCAGGAAATTCGAGGCAGCCTTCCCTTTTCTTGTTTCAGGGGCAGAACGCCGAAGCCTCCGCATCCCAGACAAGGCAGGCGGCTTTTCGCTTCCATGCCCGTGCCCCGGCATTGCGGACACTCGACGGTCGGTCCTTCGACCGACACCCGGCCCTGGCCGTGACAAACCGTGCAGGTGATCTGGGTGTGGGAATAGACCCCCTCGCCCTTGCAGAAGGCACAGGGGATCGATCGGACATCCATCTTCGTTCCTCGGCGGCCGTCCCGACGGGGGCGCTTAGGACTTTTTCCCTTTGCCCTTTGTCCCGGCTTTTCGGACCACGGGTTTTCTGATGGCTTGTTTCACGGTCTTCACGGTCTCAGCGCCCGCCACGTCGACCGCCGCCGCGCCCCGCTTATGAGCCAGCGTCGAGGCCATAGCCCGCCACTGAGCCGCCATATTCTCCCGGTTGTTGAGAAACTCCCCCAACAGCCCCTGGGTCCCCTTCACGAGATCCGCCACGTATTTGGCCAGATCGCTCTTCAGCCCTTCGCTCATCTCCGCATGGGCGTCGGAAAATTCCTGGAGCCAGCTTTTAACGGACGTCTCGAGGTCCCGGGTGCTTTTCGCCAGGCTCTTCTTGAGCGCCACGGCGCTGACGTCAAGCCCGGCGGTCATGATCTGGTGTTCTTTCTGGAATTTCTTCATCAGCTTGCCCAGGTTTGCCGTCAAGCCGGACATGAAGCCGGCCAGCGCCTTGGCTTGCTCGGCGGACATGTCCTGATGCTTAGTCCGGAATCGCTTGAGCATGCCGTCCACGCTCTTTTTCAGGTCGCTCATGAATCCGCCCAAGGCCTTAGCCTGGCGGGCGGACATGTCCTGATGCTCGGCGTGGAACCGCTTGAGCATGCCCTGGGTATTCTTGGCCAAGGCGCGCGTCCCGTCGGCGATCGCCCCCAAGCCCATGATCCGGACATTATACGACTTCACGATATCGTTCGTGAGTATTCCAAAATCTTCGACCATTCCCATATTGTCTCTCCTTGGTTTTTGAATTCGCATTTTTGATGCATCTATTTTCCCGGTCCGTCCGGACTGGTTCTGGCTTGAATCGCCTTTTTTTGCAGCTCCTGCCGGTTCTTGGCCTCGGCGGACCGTTCTTTTTGGCTTTCCTCCAGCATGTCGCGAACGCCTTTCCGGCGTTCTCCCTGCGCGACGATGCGCTCCTGGCGCTGTGACCGGAATTCCCCCAGCATCCTTTTCAGGTCCTTGATCCGAAGCTCCCGGCCCTTGGCCAATAGCCCTTTGAGCGTTATAGCCAGCTCCTGTTGTTGGATTTGGAATTCCTTCAGCTCCGAGGTCACTTTGTTCTTTCGCTCGTCCTGGGCAGCCAGGATCCCCTGCAGCAAGGTCTGGAATTCCTTGACCCTTTGGGCCTCGCCTCCGGCCAGGGCGTCCTTGAACTTCGCCAAGTTCTCACCCAACGAGCGGATCATCTCCCTCTGATCGGCCAGGTACATGTTCAGCTCCTCCCGGACATGCCGTTCTCTGTCTTCCTGGGCGGAAAGAATGTCCTGCATCATCAGATCGAAATCTTTTCGGCGGAGGGATTCATTGGCCGTGAGATTCTCCCGCAGCTGGGCGTTGATGTGTTCCCTTTCCTGGCGTGTATCGAAGAAGGAGTTCTGGAAGCCTTCGAGGATTTGGTGGGCGGCGTCGAAAAGGGATTCAATGCTCTGGCTGCCCGCCTCAAAGGACGCGACCATATTCCCGGTGACATTTTCCATCGGTTGGGTTGAAGGCATTTTAGGGGTTCTTTCATCCTCGGAAAGTAAAGGATTCTTGGCGGATCATGCTTTTATCCGGCGTTCGGCGGATGAAGGATGATTCGGCAAGAATCCTTTCGGGTCCTTGACCCTTACGCGGCGGTTGCGGTCAAACCGATCGCCTCAGCATACTTCAGGTACGTCTCCACCGACGCGATGACGACTCTCGCCTCAACGGCGAGGATCTCGATCCCGACCAGGGACACGCGCACCCATGCGTCCACAACCACTCCCTTGTCCAGGATCCGGTCGATAACCTCAACCAAGCTGGAAGATCCGATCGCTTTTTCTACGGCCATGTTATTTCACCTCCTTTCGTTCTGAATTCCGCTTTGCCGATCGAGGAGCGGTCAACCTCTTTGTCGCGACACTTTCCTTAATAGCAATATCCATGCCAAACCTTGACCTTGTTGAAGCTATCCCCTAACCCGTTAATTAAATTGGAGTTCTGGTTCTGCCCTCCCTCAGCGGGGGACGTTTTGCCGGAGAAGGACGGGAATGAGGACAATTCTGTCCTCTGGCGCCACCCCAATAATGTCCCATCTCCGGAAACGTCCATCCATCTCGTCGACCGGGAAGGACGTTATTCCATTTACCGGATCACCCATATTATTTTTTCGAGGAGGGGCCGGGAGCACGGCGCCGGGCTGTGTCAAGCCGGAGCGTTCCTCATGGCCCGGAAAGGCGCGACCTGCCAAGAAATCCTAAAGGCCTATCGTTACGGGGTCACGATCGAAAAACGGATCTGAGTCTTTCAGCCCCCGTTGCGACCCGAGATTCTGTTCCAGGTCAGCCAGTAAGAACATAAAGCGTCCAGGAGCTTGTCGAATTTCTCGAAATTGGCGGGCTTGATCAGGTAGCTGCCGGCGCCCACGCCGTAAGCGGCCTCGATGTCCACCATGTCGTCGGACGTCGTCAGCATGACCGCCGGAATCCGCTTGAGGCTCGCATCATTCTTGATCAGCCGCAGCACTTCCAGGCCGTCTACTTTGGGCAGGCACTTATCCAGGAGGATCAAGTCCGGCTGGGGGACGGCTTCGGGATCGGCGCCGGCGCCGTTGCGAAAAAGAATGTCCAGCGCTTTCCGCCCGTCTTTGACCGGAAAGAAGCGGTTCGCGACGGGAAAGTCCTGGAGCTTGCGCGCCACGATCTCGGTGTGCGCCGGGTCGTCTTCGATCAACATGATGTTGAAGGGATTTCTTTCGCTCATGCTCCCTCTCCAACCTTGGAAATAAGATACCGGCTCAAGCCCGCGAACCGTTTTTGATGCTTCGGATAGGAGGACAGGAGGGATTGGTATTCCCTGATTTTTCGGACGTCCCTGATTTCTTGGATGCGGATGTCCCGGGCAAGCCTCGGCATGATGTTGTGATAGGCGCCGATGAAGAGGATCCCGGTTTCGCCCTCCCCCAAAGCCTGGTCGATCCTTTGGGCGATGGACGCGTCCCTTTGCCTCAAAAGCCTTTTCTTACTGAGCTTGTAGACGATCAAGGCGAGGAATTTCCGCACGGTCGTTTTGGCCTGGATGATTTTCAGCAGATGGTCCCGCTCTTTCTTGACCAGGGCGAAATCTTCCGTCCTCATCAAGATCGCCCCTTTCTGAAGAAGCCGGGAAATCAATCGGTGATTTTTGCTGCCCGCCTTTTCCACTTCCTGGACGATCTTCAAACCCAATTCCCCATCCGCGATCATGCCGTCCTGGAAAATCTTCGCCCCGGAGACGGGGATCGAGTCGAAGTAGGCGGAGAGCGCGTCCCAGAAGCCGTCGATCGTCTCCAAATGATCTCTCCACGTGTCTTCGCCGAAATTTTCAAGGCCTCTTCGATGGACCTCGGGGGCCAGGGAGCCCAGATCGGCGCTCGTGTGGATGATCGGAACGCAAAGAAGAGTTCTCATTTGTTTCTCGGCGAGCTACGCTTCGCTTTTCAATTTGTGGACTTCGTCTTCGAGCTTCTTGATTCTGTCCGCGTTCTCCGCGTCTTGAGCTTTGGAGGAAAGATAGGGATCCGTCTGCCACCAATTGATCCCCATCTCCAGGGCCTTGTCCACGGACGCCACCAAGAGCCGGATCTTGATGGTGAGCAGGTCGATATCAGCGATCTGAATTTTGATGTCTCCGGCGATGACGACGCCCTTGTCCAGGACCCGCTCAAGGATATCCGCCAGATTCGTGGCATTCGTGGCATGCATCATTTGTTGTTGGGTCAAGGGATGGCTCTCCTTATTCTCGTCACATCAAATTTCCCAACGGTCCCAAATCCAGGTCCAGGTCTTCGTCCTCGAGACCGAAAATCGTTTGGATTTCTTGAATCTTTTTCTTGACCGCTTTCAGACTCAATCCCAGCTTTTGGATTTCGCCGGAAGACAGGGTCCCCTTCTTGACTCTCCGAAAAGCTTCCTTCTCCATGAGCTTCCGGATCAGTTCGACGAGGGTCAAAACCAATTTGGCCAACCCCGCCTCGGCCTTTTTGGGATGGCCCAAGTCGATGAGCTTGGGGATGTTCTCCTCCGCTCTTCGGATCTCCCTTTGCAGGTTCTCGATATAAGCCATGTCCTCTGGGGTCAACGCCCGTTCCGGATGGCCGAAATTCTTGCCGGAGAGCTCTTCCGCCCGGGAGACCGAGGTCAAAATCAGTCGCAAGCCCAAATAGACAAGGTCGACGTCCGCGACCTGGAGGACGATGTCGCCCTGGACGATCGCCCCTTTATCCAAGACTCGATCCAAGGCGTCAACCAGCCCGACGGACTCATCACGGGAAGTCGAATGACTCATCCTTGTATCCTATTTTTCGAGCGTCGCGAAATGATAGGCCGGCCAGGGACCGCTGACCTCGAGGTCCAGTCCTTTTTCCCGGATTTCCCCCAGGAGTTGGCGGGCCGCTTCTCGAAATTCTTCGATGGTCCCGCTCCGGACCAAACAGGCGGCATTGAACACCATGGGCTCGCGCTTGCCCGTCAATTCCTTCCCCAAACTGGGACTCAGGACCACGGCTTCGGCATACCGGCCTAAGCTTTCGGTCAAGCCCTCGGCCAGAAGATCCAAGGCCTTGTTCGCTTCGCGGGAAACGAAGTCGTTGAACTCTTCCTCCATCAGAAAAGCCATGCCCTCCGGCAGCCCCGCCATTTCTCCCGCCTTTTTCCGGATGGCCGCATTGTCCTCCTTGACCGACTGCTCGAACATTTGTTGATCCGTCAAATACGCCTTGACGCCCCATTCCTGCTTTCCCGTCAGCCGATCCAACGTCTCCTGGAATTGTTCGTAGTGTTCGGCCAAGGTTGCTTCGAGCGCATGCTCGTCTTTAAATATCGTCCCGAATTTCAAGGGGATCAAACTCAAGATTTCCCCGGGCCCTCTCATCGCTTCTTCGATGACCGCCTCATGAAGAACGGCCATGTTCTTGATCCAGGAGAGATCGTTTCGGGCCTTGTTTCGGACGATATCGGAATCGAATTCCTCCAAGGGCACCCGGCTGATGACGGCCTCCAATCCCTGAAAAGTCCGGGTGAAGACCTCTCCCTTTTCATCGATGCCTTTGGTGGCGAAGCCGACAGACGGCCCGCCGCTCTTCCTCACGCAATACAAATAGAAGCCTTCCACCCGGCACCCTCTTTCCCGGCGGCATAAAACACTTGCCACCGCCCGGACTCTTATCTTATTAGCAATAACGGTGCCAACCCGCGAATTCCGCTCCGGAATTGCGTAACTCGCTGTGAATAAACGTTATAGGACCCGATCTTGCCCGTCTATTTAGTCGTGACGGACAGATTGAGCTGGAAAGGGACAATCGTGAGACAAGAAAAAGGGCAGAATTGTCTATATATTCATGCTTTTGAGTTTGCGATAGAGGGTTTTTTTATTCAGCTTCAAAAGCTCCGCCGCCTTTGCTTTTTTCCCGCCCGCTTCCTTCAAGGCCTTCCGAATGACGTCCATCTCAAAATTCCGGGTGATCTCCTCGAAAGACGCGCCCTTGTCCAGGGGCTTCGCGGTCTCATCATTCGCCCCGCTCGTCGAAGGGATCGGATTCATGAACAGCTGGTCGAGCTCGATCGTGTCCGAGTCCGCCAGCAGGACCGCGCGGCGGATGATGTTCATGAACTCCCGGACATTGCCCGGCCAGGCATAATGCAGGATGCCTTTCATGGCCTCCGGCGAAAAATGCTTGACGTCCTTGTGAAACTCGCGGTTCGCCCCCTCCCGGAAGTACTTCGCCAGAACGGGAATGTCCTCCATCCGTTCGGTCAATCGAGGCAGCGCGATTTGAAACTCATTGAGCCGATGAAAGAGGTCCTCCCGGAATCGTCCCAGGCGGACTTGCTCCGAGAGAAGAAAATTGGAGGCCACGAGAATGCGCACATCGACGTTGATTTCTTTCTGGCCGCCCAAATGCCGGACTTTTCGTTCCTGGAGAACCCGAAGGAGCTTCATCTGGATGGCCTCGGAAAGATTCGCGATTTCATCCAAAAAAAGCGTCCCGCCTTGGGCTTGCTCGAACCGGCCGTCTTTTCGGCCATCGGCTCCCGTGAACGCGCCCTTTTCATAGCCGAAGAATTCGCTCTCCATCAGCGTCTCGGGCAATGCGCCGCAATCGACGGCTACGAAAGGCCGATCCCGACGCCGGCTCAAGTAATGAATCCGCCGGGCGATCAGCTCTTTGCCCGTTCCGCTGGCGCCCTGAAGGACGACGGTCATGTTCGTCGGGGCGATAATCTCAACCTGTTTCAGGATCTGTTGAATTCGGGGACTCTTGCCCATGAAATCCTCGACATCCCGGCTTTCTCCCAGGCGGGTCCGTAATCTCTCCACCTCCTGGCTCAGGCTCCGGGTCTCCAAGGCCTTTTGAATGATCAAGATCAGCTCTTCCTCATCAAAGGGCTTGGCGATATAGTCATGGACCCCCATTTTCATGGCCAAGACCGCGCCCTTGACGTCGCCATAGCCGGTCACCATGATGGCGATCAGATCCCGATCGATTTTTCGCATCCCTTCAAAGACTTTGATCCCGTCCATATCCGGAAGCCGGAAATCCAATAAGGCGAGGCTGGGGGCGCATCGGGCGACGTCCTTGATCGCCTGATGGCCGGTGGACGCGGTCCGGACTTCATATCCCGCGCCCGTCAAAATCGTGGACAGATTGAATCGGAAATCCTGATCATCATCGACAATGAGAATGGTTTCCATTTTCATCCACCCGTTTCGGCGCCGCGGGGGCCCCATTGGCCGTCCGGAATGCCGATCTTTCGTATCTTGCGAATGACGTCCTCTTCATCATACGGCTTGTCCAGAAAGCCCGAGGCGCCCAATTTCTCGGCTTCGCTCCGGACTTCTTCGCTGCCGAAGGCGGTCGTGATGATGACGGCGGGCGCGGGCCTCGTTTTCCGTAAATGGGACAGCAACGCCAGGCCGTCGCCGTCGGGGAGACTGAGATCCAACAAAATAAGGTCCGGCCGCCGCCCGGCCAGGCACTTCAGCGCCTCTCCGCGCGTATGGGCGTACTCCATCTGGAAGCCCCGAGAGCTGAGGGCATTCCCCAACAGAGCGCACAAGTCCTTCTCGTCGTCGATGAGCAGAATGCTTTGAATCCGCTTCCGCCCGGGGCCGGCCTTTTCCGCCGACAAGGACCTTTTTCTTTTCTTGGAGGCCGTAGCCTGAAGCTTAATTAAAGGCCGAAGGTCGTCCATGTCTTCGAGTTTGCGCCAGTCGGACGAATCGGCGAGGCAGACGACCGCTTCGCCGACTTTGATCTTGCCGGTCTTGATCCAGCGCCTCAGGCGGGCGTTCGGGACATGGTGATAGACGCTGCCGCCCAATTTGATATCCCACCTCGCGTCGGCCTTCATTCCGTTCCCCCCGGCTGGACTCCCCTCAAAGATCTTGGCTGCGATCGAGCGGCTTGAATCCGAGCGGTAGGGAAACCGTGAAGGTGGATCCTTTCCTCCAAGCGCTTTCGACCTCGATCAAGCCCCCATGGCTGGTCACGATATTTTGACAGGTGGACAATCCCAAACCCGTGCCTCCTTTCTTGGTGCTGAAGAAAGGATCGAAGATCCGGATCAGGTTCTTTTCCGGTATGCCGATTCCTTCATCCCGGATCCGGATCCGGAAATAGTCCGCATCTCGAATCGTGTCGATCGACAAGGCGCCGCCGTGGGGCATGGCCTCGATCGCATTGCTGAGAATGTTCAGGAAAACGCGCCCCAGATATTCCTTGTCCGCGGGCAGGATCGAGGGCTGATCGGTCAGGCTCTTCGTCACGATGATCCTCTGCATTTTTTGCCTGACGTTCAGAAGATTCAGGGCATCTTCGATGATCCGATGGATATCCCAAGGCAGAAGGTCCAGTTTTATCGGACGGGCGCAGTTCAGAAGTTCCGTGACCAGATATTCGATCCTCCGGGAATTTCTCTCCATGATTTCGGCATAGGGAAGATTCTCCGGCTTTATTCGGCCCGCCTTCTGGAGTTGGCGAAGAGATAAAACGATGTTGGTCAGGGGATTTCGGATCTCATGGGCGATGCCGGCCGCCATCCGGCCGGTAAAGGCGAGCTTCTCCGAACGAACCAGCTCGTCTTTGTTCGCCTTCAAGGCCGCGTACGAAGCGGCGAGGTCTTCCCGGGAGCGGGTCAATCGGCCGATCAGTTCTTCCACGGATATGCTTTGCCGCTCCAAGAGCGTCTTTTGGCCCTGGATCGTCTCCTCGGACAGCCTCAGGGCTTCGCCTCGCTTCTTCTCCTCGGTGATGTCGCGATAGAGCGCCTGGAACTGTCGTTCGCCGTTCCAAAAGACCTCTTTGCGAAAAACCTGGAGATGGCGGATCTCGCCGTTTGTCCGGACGATGGAGATTTCATATTCCGTCGGGCCGAACTCACCCCGTTCCCGGACTTGCTTCCGGATTTGGAACTCGGCATAGCTCTGGGGCGTGTAGCGCTCCCGGAGGGATTTTTTGTCGAAGTCCTCGAAGCGGTCGAAGCCATAATAGTCCAGCAGCTCCCGGTTGGCGTACAGCGTCTTGCCGTTCGCGGTCATGATCCGCACGCCGAGCGGCGAATCGTCCAGCGAGCAGCGAAAATTCTCTTCCATCCGGCGCAGCGTCTCTTCCGCCCGTTTGCGGGCTTGGAGCAGATCCCACTCGCGAAGGGAACGCTCGACGATATGGGGGATGTCGGCAAAAGACCCGGAGGACTTCTCGACATAATCGATCGCGCCCGCCTTCATCGCCTCCACCGCAATCCGCTCATCGCCGTGGCCGCTCAAGATCAGAATGGGGAAGGGGCCGGCCGCAGGCGGCGAGGTCAGAACGTTCGTCGCATTCCCGTCCGGCAATTCGATATCGACAATGGCGATATCCGGCGGGTGATCGGCCACGAGGGCGTGATAATCCCTCAGAGTCTGGACCCAGCGGATGGCCGTCTTCAGATCGGCATCAAGGAACGCCCGTTTGATGGATTCGGCGTGCGGCGGTTCGTCTTCCAAGAGCAGGATGTCGAGGGGCTCTTCGGAACCCCTGACCGGCGGACTTTGCGGATCGGGCGCGACGGCACGGTCGAAATGGATCCCATCGCCGTTCGTCTCCCGCGATTCCTGCCCTTTCCGATGGAACGCTTCCAGGATAATATTTTGGGCGGTGATGTCGCTCAACACGACGCGGCACACGGATGCCCCCGCGGCGTCCCGAGCGGCGGTCGCCATGATCCGCGCCCTGAAATGAGGGCCGTCCCGACGGAGCATCCTCAATTCGCAGACCTGCGCGCCGGTCTCAAAGAGCTGTTTGTAGAGCCGGAAGAAGGCACTCTGGTCCTCTTTGAGGACGAACCGGGAGAACGGCTGCTTGACCAGCGCCTCCCGGGCTACGCCCAACAAAATCGCGGCCGTGAAGTTGGCCTCCAGGATCAGCCCTTGCTCATTGACGGTGCAATAGCCCATCGGGGCCAGGTCGTCCAAGTCGAAATAGCGCGCCCGCGCGGTGTCCAGCTCCGCCTGCGTCCGGCGCAGCTCCTCGTTCTGCATCTCCAGCTCGATCTGGTGAACCCGCAGCTCATGGAGCGTCCGCCGCGCTTCTTCGGGCGACAGCGCCTCGAGGCTTTCCCGGGACGGGGCGTCTTTTGTCCGGGCGATCTCCTCCGCCTGCCTGCGCATTCCAGAACCTGCTTGCGCAGGTGACGCAGCCCCGGGCGAGCCCGCCGCCGGAGGGACGGCATCGGGAGGAACGTTTTTTTTCTTGGGGGGCCTCATGCGCCCTTTCCCATGATCATCTTCCCACCGTATCCGGCAGTCCGAACCGCGAGATCTTCCTTCGGCGATTAGATAGCGACGAGCTCGCGAGGAACGCCCTTTTCCCCGAACGGCAAAAATCGCCCCCGTCAAGCACGGATAATCCTCTTTTGAGAATAATATTAATTCGGATTCCGGGCAAAAGCAAGTTTTCAATCGGCCCCGGAAATCATTTATAATGAGGGCGCCATGAAAGCCCTCAAGGCTGAATTCCCCGACAAGGCTCTCTTCGTGGAGCTCTTCGGCCCCGACGTCTACGCCGTGGGCGGCTTCGTCCGCGACCTCCTCCGCGGAATCCCCGCCGGGGACGTGGACATCCTCGTGGCCGGGCATCCGCTCGAGGAGATCATCGCCCGGCTCGAGCCGCAGGGCAAGGTGGACCTCGTCGGCCGGAGCTTCGGCATCATCAAATTCACTATCCGGGGCAAGACCTACGACGTCGCTCTGCCCCGGATCGACCGGCCGATCGGCGACGGGGCCCGCGGCCACAAGGACATCCGGGTGTTGGCCGATCCCAACCTGCCCATCGAGGCCGACCTCGAGCGGCGCGACTTCCGGTGCAACAGCATCGCCTTCCGCCTCTCCGACGACCGCCTCGTGGACCCGTTCGGCGGGGCGGCCGATATCAAATCCAAGGTCATCCGGGTCACAAACCCCCGGGCCTTCCCCGAGGATCCGCTGCGCGTCTTGCGGGCGGCCCGCTTCGCCTCGGTCCTGGGCTTTGCCGTCGATCCGGCCGTCTATCCCCTGGCCCGCGACGTCGATCTCGCCGGGCTCAGCGTCGAGAGGGTCAACGAGGAGCTCTTCAAGATCCTCCTCCTTTCCGAGCGGCCCTCCCTCGGCCTCGAGGAGCTGTTCAAGCTCGGCGCCCTCCGCCGGCTCTTTCCGGAGCTCTATGCCCTGACCCTGGTCATCCAGGACTCGCTCTTCCACCCCGAGAAGGACGACTTCGGCCACCACACGGTCTGGCACCACACCCGCCTCGCCGTCGACCAGGCGGCGCGCCTGGCCCGCCTGTTCAAGCTCGCCCCCGGCCCGTCGCTCGCCCTGGATCTCGCCGCGCTCTACCACGACATCGGGAAGGCGGAGACGACCCAGTGGGAATTCAAGCGCGGCCGGATGGTGATCACGAGCGCCGGGCACGACGGGGCGAGCGAGCGCCTCGCCCGCAAGATCTTCACCCGGTTCCGGATCTTCTCCTGGAACGGCTATCCGCTCCGCAAGACCGTCCTCATGCTGATCAAGACCCACCACCGCGCCTCCGATCTCTGGCTCCGCCGGGAGTCCGTGACCCGCAAGGCGTTCAACCGCTTCGCCGCCGACACGGGCGGCGAGATTGAGCTGGCGGTCTACCTGGACGCGGCCGACCGGGCGGGCCGCGGCGGGCGGCCCGTCCGCGGGCTGGACCGCGAGGGAAAATGGCTGCTGGCCAAGTTCGAGGAGCTGCGCGTCAGCCGGACGACGATCCGGCCGCTCGTCCTGGGGCGGGACCTGATCGGGCTGGGAGTCGCGCCCGGGCCGGGCATGGGCCGGATGCTCGACGAGCTCTACCGGCGGCAGCTGGACAACGAATTCCAAACCCGGGCCAAGGGGCTCAAGATCGCGAAATCGCTCGTCGGAGGGACGCCATGAGCCAGATCCTGGTCGCGGGCGGGGCGGGGTACATCGGCTCGCACACCGTCAAGGAGCTCCGCGCGCGCGGGTACGACGTGGTCGTCTTCGACGATCTTTCGAACGGGCGGCGGGATTTCGTTCGGGACACGGAGCTCATCGTCGGCGACCTGATGGACAGGGAGGCCGTCCGGGCCGCGTTCCGGGGAAGGGACATCGCCGCGGTCCTCCATTTCGCCTCCCTCATCCAAGTCGGCGAGTCCTACGTCCACCCCCGCAAATACTACGGCCGCAACCTCGTCACCAGCCTCAACCTGCTCGATGCCGTGATCGACGCGGGCGTCCAGGCATTCATCTTCTCCTCGAGCGCGGCGGTCTACGGCATCCCGCGGAGAACGCCGCTCGACGAGGACCACCCCACGGCCCCCATCAATCCCTACGGCTGGACCAAGCTCATGGTCGAGCGCATCCTCCAGGACTACGACCGGGCCTACGGCCTGAAGTTCATCTCCCTCCGCTACTTCAACGCCTCGGGCGCCGATCCCGACGGCACCCTGGGCGAATGCCACAATCCCGAGACGCATCTCATCCCCAACATCCTCCGGGCGCTTTCGGGCTGGCAGGAGGCCCTGGAGATCTACGGGGAGGACTTCCCGACGCCGGACGGGACCGCGGTCCGGGACTACATCCATGTCTCCGACCTCGCGATCGCCCACGTCCTGGCCCTCGGGGCGCTGGGCCGCCTCCGGCGGAGCGAGTTCATCAACCTGGGAACGAACCGGGGCTATTCCGTCCGGGAGGTCGTGGCCGAGGCCGAACGCCTCACCGGGCGCAAGGTGCCGGTCCGGATGAGGCCCCGCCGCGAAGGCGACGTCCCCGTCCTCCTCGCCTCCAAGGAGAAGGCCGAAAAGGTCCTGGGCTGGGCGCCCCGCTATTCCGATCTCGAAACGATCATCGAGACCGCCCGCCGCTGGCACGAAAAGGCCTAGGGACGGCGGATCGCCTCCGGAACCGCGAGCTCGGGGGAGATCGCGAACGTCCCGGCCTCCAAATCGATGGTTACGATTGTCCCATCCGCATACGTGAACCTCTGCTTCCGCCGGGAGCCGTCCAGGAACTCGTGCCCGACGAGCTCGAGCAGCCCCACCCGGACGTTCAGGGCGCACATCGTCCTGACCTGCCTCAGCTCCTCGTCCGAGGGGGCGATCGGGAGATAAGGGAGGCCCGCGTTGCCCAGCCCGTGCAGAAAGCCGAGGTCGTTTTCCGGGATCCCCCAGGCGCCTCGGCCCAGCGACCAGGGCAGAAGGATGGCGTCGTGGTAGACAAGATCGAACAGAGGGATGGGGATCCCCATCGCCGGCCCCGCCCCGGGATTGGGATCAAGGGCGAACGGGCCGTGGTGGACGAGATCGAGATGGGGCACGGCCCAGTCCGCCGGCTCCTCGCTGCTGACGATCCCGCCCCACGACCTCACGTAATCGAAGCAGGCGCCGCGATAGGCCAGGCTCTGGCCGCGCGTCGCGGGATGCTCGGGATCGTAGCACTCGTCGCCCGGGACGACCGAGAACACGTCCAGATAGGCGCCCCGCATCTTGACCCCATGGGCCAGGATCTCCGCGTGGTTTCTTTTCACGTAGCTTAAAGCCAGGCTCGGGCAGAGAAATGTCTGGACGCCCCCGTACCAGGTGCTGTGGAGCGATCGGCCGCCGTCCTCGTTGATCACGCCCTGGCGGGGATTGTAGGTCGGTCCGTCCAGGTAATAGTCGCGGTATTGGTCGTGGATGGCGAAGATGAAGCCCAGCGCATCGAGCGCGTCGGCGAAGCGCTTCATCCCCTCCCAGCCGCCCGCTTCGGGGCAGGGCGGCAGGACGTCGGGATGCAGATTGTCGTAGCCCCGGAATCCCCAGCCGTCGAGATGGACATAGGCCCGTCCGACGCCTTTCGCGGCGAGGGCGCGAAGGTCTTTCGCCCGCGCGTCGAAGGTCGTGAGCTGGTGGTTCTTGGCCGGATCTTTTTTATCGTAATAGCTCGACGCCGGCTGGATGTGATAGAGGATGCTCGTATGGACGATGGGCGCGCCGATGAGCTTCGCGACGAGCGGATTGCGGGCGATCTTCTCCTTGAGGGACACGAACGTCCCGCTCTCGATGGCGAATCGGCGATAGCGCTTGGCCAGGTCGACGTAGCCTCCCTCGTCCAGGAAACACATCCGGACCTGGCGCGGATACGCCCAGCGGCCCAGGGAATGCACCCAGCGGACGTCGAGGCGCGTGGGGCCGCCCGCCGGATGGGCGAATCGGACGCCGGCGTCCGCCGGCGTCTCGAGAAGGACGAGAGCCGCCGACCGGCCCTGCTGGTATCCCCACCAGGGCATGTAGAGCCCGCGGCCGTAGCTGAGCGGTTCATAGAGCGAAACCTGGCGCGGCCACGTCTTGGGGAGGAGCATGCCCTGCATGAAAGGGACGACCGAGGCATCGAACGAGCCGGGCCCGAACGATCCCGGCCAAAGGAGCTCGCGGACGCGGGCTCCCCCATCCTCGGCTTGAATGCGGCAGACGAGATCCTCGTCCGCGCCTTCGAGTCCGATGAAGAGATCGAGCCGAGCGTCGATCTCATCTCCCGAGGGAGGCCGGAATCCCCGGAGAGAAATGGCGACGCCCGCCTGAATGCCCGTGAGACAGGGGGCCCCGGCCTTTCGGACGGCATCCGACAGCCGGAAGCGGCCGATCTCCTTTCCGTCCGGCGTCCCCAGCGTCAAATCGCCCTCGGACGACGGGAGCATGGCCCAGGCCGCGGCCGGCGTCCGGACCGTCATGGCCAGCGTCTCGAGATCGATGGCCACGCCGTTGCGGCGCCCTTCGATCTTCCAAAGGCGGCCGTCCCGCGAAACGCGCGCGGCGGGGCTTCCGCTCGCGCCGGCCGGCGAGGCCGGGGGGGCCGGACTCCCGTCAAAGGTCAGCCATTCGACACCCGACGGGCTGACCCGGAATCTCCGGGCGCGGATGTTGGATCCCGCCCCTTCTTCGTAATAAACGATCAGCACAGACCCGTCCCGGAGCTCGACCATGGAGGGATAGGCGCCGAGGACGTCGTCGACGAGCACGTTCCCGCTCCAATGGCGGCCGTCGTCCCAGCTGACGTGAAGCGAGGTCTGCGGCAGGCGGTGGGCCAAGAGAAGGGCGTTGTCCCGTGTCCGCAGGAGGTAGGGGCAATGCCCCGGGAAGCCCAGCGGCAGGGAAACGCTCCACGTCCGGCCGCCGTCCCGGGAGATCGAAGAGCACATGCTGACCGAAGGCTCGCGCTCGACGGCCAGCAGCGATCCGTCGGGAAGGGCGGTGACGTCGGTTTCGGCGTCGAGCTTCCATCCGCCGTTGGGGATCTCGATGACCGGCCCCCAGGTCCGGCCTCCGTCGTCGCTCCGGACGACCGCCCCCCGGCTCTTCCCGTTTTCCTCCCTGTACAAGCCCAGCATGAGCCCCCCGTCAGGGAGGTGCCGGATGGGCGAGCAGCAATAATATTCGGAGGAAATCGTCCGCGGCTCGGACCAGGTCGCCCCCGCGTCATCCGACTCGACGAGGCGCGTGCCGAGGCCGCCCAGCCCGCGCGGCGCGGCCGGGTCCCTCCTCAAGGTGAAGAAATTGCACAGCAGCTTCCCCGAGGGGAGCTGGACGATGGACGGGTCGCGGTCGTCATCGGGCCCGTCGAAGACCGTGCCCGGCGGGCCCCAGGTCCGGCCCTCATCGCTCGAGAAGACGGCGTCGATCCGGCCGCCTTTCGGCCAGGCCGGGCTCGGCAGGCTGACGTGGTCGTATCCCGCGTAGAACACGGCCATAAGGCGGCCATCGGCCAGGCGGCAGACGTCGGGAAAGGCTTCGTAGCCGCCCGCCCCTCCGTCTTTGCAGACGTAGACAAAATCGCGGCCCGCGGCCGGCCGGGGAGATTCCGCCCGTCCCGGAAGCGGGCCCGCGCGCAAGCTTCCCGCGGCCAGGGCGGCAAGGACCAGGGCCGGCACCGACAAAAGGGAACCGAGCTTCCGCTTCATCGCGTCCTCCTCATCCGTTCATAGCACAAGCCGGGGAAAAAAGCATCCGGCCGGGCGGAAGGCCGCGGAGAGGGCGCCGACGTTTCCCCGGTTGACGCATCGGCGCCCGGCATGGTATAAAATGGGCTTAATGATTCACCGAAAAAAAGGCCGCCTCGTCTTCGTCCTGGCCCTCCTCTCGCTCTTGGCTTGGAGCTGTTCGTCGGCGCCCCGACCGGCCCAGCAGATCGAGAAGCCCAAGCCGAAAACACCCGACCCGGGCCAGGTTTCGGGCTCCGTCGCGAAGCCGGACACCGCGCCCGACAAAACCGCCATCCCGCCCGAGGATCGAAGGACGGAAGCGACCTCGCTCCAGGACAAGGTCCCCCAGGACAAGGACGAAACCACGGTTTCCCTCGAGGCCGCCCTGAAGCTGTATGAAGACGCCAAGCAGACCAAGGAAAGCGGGGACCTCGTCTCGGCCCTGAAGATGCTGGACGAGGCCTACGGCCTCATCCTCAAGGTCAGGATCCCGGCCGACTCGCCCCTCAACCAGGACAAGGACAACCTCCGCCTGCTCATCGCCCAGCGCATCCAGGAGATCTACGCGGTCCGCCGCAACCCCGTCAACGGAAACGAGAAAGCGATCCCCCTGACCCAGAACAAATGGGTCGACTATGAAATCAGCCTCTTCACCGGAGTCGAGCGGAAGGCCTTCGAAGACGCCTACCGGCAGTCCGGGCTGTACCGGGAATGGATCCAGAGCGAGCTCCGCAAGGAGGGCATGCCGGAAGAGCTCTGCTGGCTGCCGGTCGTCGAGAGCTGGTTCCGGCCGCGCGCGCTGTCCTATGCCCGGGCCCTCGGCATGTGGCAGTTCATCGCCTCGACGGGCTACATCTACGGCCTGTCCCAGGACCGGTTCGTCGACGATCGGATGGACCCGTTCAAATCCACGAAGGCGGCCATCAAGTTCCTCAACCAGCTCCATTCGTTCTTCGGAGACTGGATGTCCGCCTTGGCCGCCTACAATTGCGGAGAGGGCGCCGTCCAGCGGGCCATCGCCACCCAGAACATCAACTACCTGGATAACTTCTGGGACCTCTTCCAGCGCCTTCCGAACCAGACGGCCCGGTTCGTCCCCCGGTTCATCGCCGTCGTCTCCATCATCAAGGACCCGGCTAAATACGGGATAACGTTCCCCGAGCCCTTGCCGCCGCTGGCCTTCGACGTGGCGAAGATCAACAAGCCCACGAAGCTTTCCGCCCTGGCCAAGGCTCTGGGGCTCGAAACGTCGGACCTGACCTCTCTCAACCCCGAGCTGAGGCAGGACTTGACGCCGGACCGGGACTACGACCTGCGGGTGCCGGTAGGCTATGGCGATAAGGCCCTCCAGGCCATCGCCGCCGTCCCTAAATACCTCCCCCCCGAGTACGAGACCTACATCGTCCGGTCGGGAGACACGCTGGGCGCCATCGCCCAGAGGTATGGAACGGCGGTCCAGAC
Source organism: Candidatus Aminicenantota bacterium (assembly GCA_003141555.1). Classification (GTDB taxonomy): domain Bacteria; phylum Acidobacteriota; class Aminicenantia; order Aminicenantales; family UBA4085; genus FEN-413. Next base: position 15,506 of record PLMN01000010.1, on the reverse strand, counting down.
CCTCATCCAGGTGAACGGGCTGAGGACCAACTACCTGATCTACCCGGGCCAGGCCCTCAAGATCCCGCGCCGCGGCGTCTGAGCGCCTCGCTCCCCCTTCCCACCCTCCGGCCGGCCGCGGCCCTAAAAAAAAACGGGGGATCTTTCGATCCCCCGTGGCTTGGGACGAAATTCGCGAGGCCCGGACCGCTATTTCTTGGCCGCGGCCGCGGCCTTCGCCTTCTCCTTGACGTCCTTCTTCTTCTTTTCCTTAAGCTTGAACTCCGTGCCGACCATCTCCAGCACGGCCATGTCCGCCCCGTCACCCGCGCGCGGCCCGGTCTTGATGATCCGGGTGTAACCGCCGGGCCGCTCCGAGAACCGGGGCCCGAGCTTGTCGAACAGCTTGCGGACGACCGATTCCTTGGTCACGAAGGCCAAGGCCTGGCGCCGCGTGTGGAGCGTGTTCCGCTTGGCGAGGGTGATCATCTTTTCGGCCAGGGGCCGGGCCTCCTTGGCCTTGGCCACGGTCGTGACGACCCGCTCCTTCTCGAGGAAGGACGTGACCAGGTTGCGGAGCAGGGCCCGCCTATGGGCCGTGGTCCGGCCGAGCTTTCTCCCTTGAGCCAGGTGCCTCATGCCTCAAACTCCTTGACCGGAGTTTCGGTCTTGGTCTCGCCCTTGATCCTCTCCAACAGCTTGGGGTTGAGGTCGAGGCTGAGGCCCAGGCCGAGGTTCAACAGCGTCTCCTTGATCTCGCTCAGGGACTTGCGGCCGAAGTTCTTGGTCTTGAGGAGATCCTCTTCGCTTTTCTGGACGAGCTCGTAGATTTTCTCGATCCCCGCCGAGCGGAGGCAGTTGTTGGACCGGACCGAGAGCTCGAGATGCTCGATCGGCTTGGATAGGATGTCGGCCTGGCCCATGAACGGGATCTCACGCTTAGCCACGACCTGCTCCTTCTCCAGAGGCTCGTCGGCGATGTTCATGAAGATGATCATGTGATCGCGGAGGATCTTGGCCGCCTGGGAGATGGCCTCGATCGGGGCGATGGCCCCCGTCGTCCAGACCTCGAGGGTCAGGCCCTCGAAGTCGATTCGCTTGCCCACGCGGGCCGCCTCGACCCGGTAATTGACCTTCTTGATGGGCGAATGGGACGAGTCGAGGGGAATGTAGTCGAGACTGAGCGTCTCGTCGAAGTTCACGTCGGCCGTGATGTAGCCGTGGTTGTTCTCAACGATCATCTCGATGTCGAGCTTCCCGTCCCGGTCGAGCGAGGCGATGGCGATTTCGTTGTCGAGGATCTCGACGTCGGCGTCGTGGACGATGTCCGAGGCCTTGGCCGTGGCCGGGCCTTCCTTCTTGAGGGTCATCGTCTTCGGGCCGGGTCCGTTGAGCTTGAGGGGAATGCTTTTCAGGTTGAGAAGGATGTCGGTCACGTCCTCGACGACCCCGGGGATCGTCGAGAATTCATGAAGGACGCCCTGGATCCGGACGGCCGTGATCGCCGCCCCCTTGATGGACGACAGCAGCACGCGACGGAGGGCGTTCCCGACGGTGACGCCGAATCCCCGCTCGAACGGCTGGGCCGTGAAGCGCCCGTAGGTGGCGGTCAGGGACTCATAGTCGCATTCGAGGTACTTGGGCCTCTGAAAAACTGTCTCGATCATTGTTCCTCCTTTTGAGGATGCGAATTTATCGGAGCGTCCTCCGGCCCCGCCGCGCGGCGGGGCGGGAGGGAATCCCCTTACTTCGAATACAGCTCGACGATCATGTGCTCCTCGACGGGGAGCTGGACGTCGGCCCGGGTCGGCAGGGCCGTGATCCGGATCTTGGCCGCCGCGCTGTCGATCTCGAGCCAGCCGGGCAGGGCCTTGGTCTTGTGGAAGTCGAGGAGGGCTTTCACCTCCTCGGACTTGGCCGAGCGGTCGCGATACGACACGACGTCGCCCGGCTTGACCAGGGCCGACGGGATCGTGACCCGCGTCTCGTTGACGACGAAGTGGCCGTGGTTGACGAGCTGGCGGGCGTGGGCCCGGGAATGGGCGAAGCCCGACAGGAAAACAACGTTGTCCAGGCGCCGCTCGAGCATCGAGAGGAGCGTCTCGCCGGTGATGCCCTTCTGCCGCTCCGCCCGCTCGAAGAACAGGTGGAACTGCTTCTCGGACATCCCGTAGTAGCGCTTCATCTTCTGCTTTTCCCGGAGCTGGATCCCGTAGCCCAGGATCCGCCGCCGGCTCCGCCCGTGCTGGCCGGGGGCGTAGGCCCGGCGCTCGATCGGGCACTTGTCGGTCAGGCATTTGTTGCCCTTGAGGAAGAGCTTGGCCTTTTCCACCCGGCAGAGCCGGCAGATCGGTTCTCGGTATCTCGACATCGTGAACTCCTTAGACGCGGCGGCGGCGGCAGACGCGGCAGCCGTTGTGGGGGATCGGCGTCACGTCCTTGATGGACCGGACCTCGATCCCGGCGGACTGGAGGGCCCGGATGGCCGACTCGCGGCCCGCGCCGGGGCCCTTGATCCGGACGTCGACGTAGCGCACGCCGAAGTCTCGGGCCCGGTTGGACGCTTCCTTGGCGGCCAGCTGGGCGGCGAAGGGAGTCCCCTTGCGGGCGCCCTTGTACCCAGCCGTGCCGGCGCTCGTCCAGCAGACCGTCGCGCCCTGACCGTCGGTGATGGTGATGATCGTGTTGTTGAACGTCGACTGGATATGGGCCACCCCGTAGCCGATGTCCTTGCGCACCTTCTTCTTGGATTTGACCTTGCTCTTGGGTTTCGTCGTGGCCATGTTCGGCTCCCTTCGTCGGTAGATTACCCTTTATTGATCTTCTTGATCGTGTGCCCGCGCGGCCCCTTGCGGGTCCGGGCGTTGGTTTTGGTCCGCTGGCCCCGGACGGGCAGCTTCCGCTTGTGGCGCATGCCTCGGTAGCTGCCGATGTCGATCAGGCGCTTGATGTTTAGGCTGATGTCCTTGCGCAGATCGCCCTCGATCTTCTCGCGCTTCTCGATGATCTGGCGGATTTTGTTGACCTCTTCCTCGGTCAGGGCCTTGACCTTCTTGTCCTTGTCGATCTTGGCCTCGGCCAGGATCTTGATCGATTTGGACCGTCCGATGCCGAAGATGTAGGTCAGCCCGATCTCGATCCGCTTCTCCTGGGGAAGTGTGATGCCTGCGATGCGTGCCATGTTGACCTCGTTTACCCTTGTTTTTGCTTATGCTTGGGATTGGAGCAGATCACGCGGACGACGCCCTTCCGCCGGACGATCTTGCAGTTGCGGCAGATTTTCTTGACCGATGCTCTGACTTTCATGTGCGCGTTCCTTTTCCTCGTTACTTGAATCGATACGTGATCCGTCCCTTGGTCAGATCGTACGGCGAGATCTCGACGAGGACCTTATCGCCGGGGAGGATCCGGATGAAATGCTTCCTCATCTTGCCCGAGATGTGGGCCAGGATCCGGTGCTTGTTCGCCAGCTCCACCCGGAACATGGCGTTGGGCAGCGTCTCCAGGACGGTGCCCTCGGCCTCGAACACATCCTCTTTAGGCATGCGGCTGCTCCTTTGGGGACCCCGCCGGAGTCCCGCTCCCGTCCTCGGCGCTCAAGATCTCGGCTCCCCGCTTCGTGACGGCCACGGTCTCCTCGAAGTGGGCGGCCAGGCTCCGGTCCCGGGTTACGGCCGTCCAGCCGTCGGCCAGGATCTCGACTTCCCAGTCGCCGGCGGCGATCATCGGCTCGATGGCCAGGACGAGCCCGCGGCGGATCTTGGGCCCGCGGCCGGGGAGCCCGAAGTTCGGCACCTGGGGATCCTCGTGGAGTGCCCGCCCGATGCCGTGGCCGACGAACGATCGGATCACTCCGAACCCCTGGGCTTCGACGCAGGCCTGGACCGCGGCGGAGATGTCCGAGACGCGGTTGCCCTCGGCCATTTGCTCCACGCCCCGGCGGAACGAGGCCTCGGCCGTCCCGATCAGGTTCCGGGCGGCGGCCGTGACTTCGCCGACGGCGTAGGTCCGGGCCGCGTCGCCGTAGAAGCCGCCGTAAACGACGCCGAAATCGACGCTCACCACATCCCCGTCCCGGAGGGCGCGCGACGAGGGGATGCCGTGGATGATCTCCTCGTTGACCGAGACGCAGAGCGTGGCCGGGTAGCCCCGATAGCCCTTGAAGGCGGGCTTGGCCCCGAGCTCCCTCGTCCGGCGCTCGGCGTAGGCGTCGAGGTCGAGGGTCCGGGCTCCGGCCTTGACGAGCGGCCGCAGCTCCTTCAGGATCGTCCCCACGATCGCCGCGCTCTCGCGCATGCGCCGGAGCTCGTCCTCGGTCTTGTAGACGATCATGCCGGTGTCCTCCCCGCCGTTTTCGGGTCCAGGACCAGGGCGATCGCCCGGGCGATCTCGTCGATCGTCCCCCGGGCGTCGACGGGCCGATAGACGCTCTTCCGCCGATAGTAGTCCTTCAGAGGCGCGGTTTCCCGAAGGTAAACCGCGATCCGGGTCCGGACCACCTCGGCCGCGTCGTCGGGCCGCTGGACGAGCGCCGCGCCGCAGCCGTCGCAGACGCCCGGCCGGGCCGGCGGTTGGGCGCTGAGGTTGTAGACCGCCTGGCAGGAGGGGCAGACCCGTCGTCCGGACAGCCGCTCGACCAGGACCTCGGGATCGACCTCGATCCCGATCACGATCTCGGGCCGGGCCCCGTCCATGGCCGCCAGGGCTTCGGCCTGGACCACGGTTCGGGGAAAGCCGTCCAGGATATACCCCGCCCGGCAGTCCGCCGCGGCGATCCGGTCCCGGACGAGCCCTTCGACGATCTCGTCGCTGACGAGCCGGCCCTCGGCCATGGCCGCCTCGGCCCGGAGGCCGAGGGGCGTCCGTTCTCGGACGGCCAGGCGGAGGAGGTCGCCCGTGGAGATCCGGGGGAAGCCGGTCCGCTTCCCGAGGATGTCCCCCTGGGTCCCCTTGCCGCTGCCCGGCGCGCCGAAGAGGATGATCCTCACCCGCGCCTCCCCCGGATCCGGCCGTGCCGCATGAAGCCGTCGTAGTGGCGCATGACGAGCTGGGCCTCGATCTGCTGGAGAGTGTCCATGGCCACGCCGACCACGATCAGGATCGACGTCCCGCCGAAGTAGAAGTCGACGTTCAAGCCCTGGGTGACCCACTTGGGCAGGTTGGTCTCGAGGAAGTTGCCGATGAGGGGCAGGTACTGGACCTTGAAGCCCGTGGTCAGGAATTCCGGCAGGATGGCGATCAGGGCCAGGTAGACGGCCCCGACGAGCGTGATCCGGGACAGAATGGAATCGATATAATCCGAGGTGTTCTTGCCCGGGCGGATGCCGGGGATGAACCCGCCGTACTTTCGGAGGTTGTCGGCGACATCAACCGGGTTGAAGATGATCGACACGTAGAAGTAGGTGAAGAAGATGATCGCCGCGACGTAGAGGAGATTGTAGAGGGGCATGCCCATCTGGAACTGCTTGGCGGTGTTCTGGATGAGGGGGACCTTGATCATCTGAGCGACGGTCGCCGGGATGGTGATGATCGACGCGGCGAAGATGATCGGGATGACGCCCCCGGTGTTGACCCGGAGGGGCAGGTGGGTGCTCTGGCCGCCGTAGACTTTGCGGCCGACGACGCGCTTGGCATACGACACCGGGATCCGGCGCTGGCCGCGCTCGACGAAGACGATGAAGGCGATGACGGCCAGCATCATGGCCCCCATGACGATGAGCTTGAGCGGATCCCACGTGCCGGACTTCATTCCGGTGACGATGCTCATCAGGCCCGACGGGAAGCGGGCCACGATGCCGGCGAAGATGATGAGCGAGATCCCGTTGCCGATCCCGCGCTCGGACATCTGCTCGCCGAGCCACATGACGAAGACCGTCCCCGTGCTCAGGGTCAGGACGGTCAGGAGCTGGAAGGGCAGGCCGGGCGAGGGCACGATCCGCGCCCCGCCGGGGCTGCGGAGGCCCTGGAGGAAGAGGGCGATGCCCCAGGCCTGAATGACGCAGATGACGATGGTGCCGTAGCGGGTGAACTGGGTGATCTTCTTCCGCCCGAGCTCGCCTTCCTTGCTCAGCCGCTCGAGGTACGGCCAGACGACCTGGAGGAGCTGGAGGATGATCGAAGCGCTGATGTAGGGCATGATGCCCAGGGCGAAGATCGTCATCCGGGACATGTACCTGCCCGAGAACAGGTCGATGAAGCCCAGGATCGTGCTCGACTGGGCCTGCCAGAATTCCTTGAGGGCGTCGGCCGAGATGCCGGGGTTGGGGATCTGGCCGCCGGCCCGGTAGATGGCCAGCAGGGCCAGGGTGAAAATGACCCGCTTCCGCAGCTCGGGGATGCTGAAGATGTTGCGGACGCTGTCGAGCATGGTCAGCGTCCGATGAGGACGGCTTTGCCGCCGGCCTTCTCAATTTTAGCCTGGGCCGCCTCCGAGAACTTGTGGGCGTGGACGGACTTGGCCGAGGTGACCTCGCCCCTGGCCAGGATCTTGATCTTGAGGCCGGACTTACGGACAAGGCCGGCGGCGAGCAGGTCCTCGGGGGTGATCTCCGCCTTGGCGATCGCGTCCAGGCGGTCCAAATTCACCTCGGCGTACTCCGTCCGGAAGAGGCTGGTGAAGCCGCGCTTGGGCAGCCGCCGGTGGAGCGGCATCTGGCCGCCTTCGTAGCCGATCGTCCGGGTGAAGCCGGCGCCGGCCAACTGGCCCTTGTTGCCCTTGCCCGACGTCTTCTGGCGGCCCGAGCCGGGCCCGCGCCCGACGCGGAGCCGGTCCTTGCGGGAGCCTTTAGCGGGATGGAGGTTGCTGAGACTCATGATTTCTCCAAGACCTCGACGCGGACGAGGTGGGGGATCTTCCGGACCATGCCCCGGATCTCCGGCCTATCCGGCCGAACGACCGAGTCATTCGGCTTGCGGAGCCCCAGGCTGCGGGCGACGACCCGCTGGGGCTCGGGGTAGCCGATCAGGCTCCGGACGAGGGTGATCTTCAAAGCGGCCGATGTCACTGCCATATCGCCTCCTTCGCCTTGCCCCGGTTCTTGGACACGTTAGCCGGATCCTTCAGGCGCCTCAGGGCGTCGAGAGTGGCGTGGGCCACGCTGATGGGGTTGCTGCTCCGGAGAGACTTCGTCAGGATGTCCTTGACGCCGGCGAGCTCCAGGATGACCCGGACCGCGCCGCCGGCGATGACCCCGGTCCCCTTGGAGGCGGGCCGGAGGACGACGACGCCCGCATCGGCCTCGCCCCGGACGAAATGGGGGATGGTCGTCTCGGCGAGGTTGACCCGGATCAGGTGTTTCTTGGCGTTCTCGACCGCCTTGGCGATGGCCGCCGGCACCTCGCGGGCCTTGCCCTTGCCGATGCCGACCGTCCCGTGCTCATTGCCTACGGCCACGAGCGCGGCGAAGCTCAGGTTTTTGCCGCCCTTGACGACCTTGGACACGCGGCGGATGTTGATGACCTGGTCCTTGAGCTCGGCGAAGTCGTCGAACGCATCCGGGGGCGTGTTCGCGCCGGCGGGTTTGGTATGTTCCTCTTGCACGATTCCTCCTGTCCGGACGGCCTTAGAAGACCAGCCCGCCCTTTCTCATGGCCTCGGCCAGCGCCTTGATCCGGCCGTGATACGGATACACGCCCCGGTCGAAGACGATCTTGTCGATGTTCTTGTCCTTGAGGCGCCGAGCCATAATCTCTCCGAGCTTCTCGCAGCTCTGGAGATTCTTGGTGTTCTTGGCGATCTCCCGGAATCCCTTCTCCAGGGTGCAGGCCGAGGCGAGCACCTGTCCGACGTCGTCGTTGACCGCCTGGGTGTAGATGTAGCGATTCGACTTGAACACGAACACCCGCGGCCGCTCGGCCGTGCCCCGGACGGTCTTCCGGATCCGCCGCCGGATCCGGATCCTGGTTTCCGCTTTGGCTTTCTGTTTGTCTTTAAGCACCGCTGACCCCCGCTTTCCGCTCCTTCTTGACCAGTTTCTCGCCGACGTAGCGCACGCCCTTGAGCTTGTAGGGATCGGGCTTGCGGAGGCGATGGATGTCGTCCGCCACCTTGCCCACCCTCTGCTTGTCGATGCCCCGGATGGTGAGGAGCGTCGGCTTCTCGACGACGATCTCGACGTCGGCCGGCACCGGGTAAAGGATCGGCTTGGAATAGCCCAACGAGATTTCGAGGACGCCCTTGTCGAGCTTGGCCTTGTAGCCGACGCCGACGATCTCGAGCTGCTTTTGGTAGCCCTGCGTCACGCCCTGGAGGCAGTTGGCCGCGAGGGCCCGGCAGAGGCCGTGGAAGGCCTTCTGGCTTTTCGAGTCGTCCTTGCGGGCCAGGACCAGGGTTCCGCCCTCGGTCCGGGCGGTGATGCCCTCGTGGAGGGGAGAGGCGAGCTTGCCCTTCTTGCCCTCGAACTCGATCCTGTCGGCCAGGAGGACGACCGTCACCCCCGCCGGGACCGCGATCGGTTTCTTTCCTACTCTAGACATGGTGTGACCTTTTCCTTCGGACCGCTCACCAGACGGTGCATACGACCTCGCCGCCGACGCCCCACTCGGCGCACTTGCGGCCGGTGGCCAGCCCGCGGGAGGTCGAGATGATCGCCACGCCCAGGCCGTCCAGGACCTTGGGCAGGCTGTCCTTGGTGCAGTAGATCCGGCAGCCGGGCTTGCTCACCCGGCGGAGACCGGTGATGACGCCCTGGTTCGCGTCCGTGTATTTCAGGGTGATGCTCAAGATCCCCTGCTTGCCGTCGTCGGCGACCTTGTAATTCTTGATGAAGCCCTCGTCCTTCAGGATCTTGGCGATCTCCACCTTGACCTTCGAGGAGGGCAGGCTGACGTCCTTGCGCTTGATCAGGGACGCGTTCCGCATCCGGGTCAGCAAATCCGCGATGGGATCCGATACGCTCATGGTCTTGTCCTTTCCGCCGCTTACCAGGACGCCTTGACGACGCCCGGGATCTCGCCCCGGTGGGCCAGGTCCCGGAAGCAGAGGCGGCACATATCGAATTTCCGGTAATAGGCCCGGGACCGGCCGCAGATCCGGCAGCGCTTCCGGGTGCGGACCGCGTATTTGGGCTTGCGGAGGTACTTGGCGAAAGCCGATGTCGTCGACATAGTGTCCTTCCTTTATTGGGAGTCCCGGAAGGGCATGCCCAGCTTCTTGAGGAGGGCGGCCGCTTCCTTGTCGGTCCGGGCCGAGGTGACGATGGTGATGTTCATCCCCCGGGGCTTCTCGACCTTGGTGTAGTCGATCTCGGGGAAGACGAGCTGGTCGCGGAGGCCGAGAGTGTAGTTGCCCCGGCCGTCGAAGCCCTTGGGCGAAACGCCCCGGAAGTCCCGGACGCGGGGCAGGACGATGTTGACCAGCCGGTCGAAGAACTCGTACATCCGCTTGTCGCGGAGGGTCACGAAGCAGGCGATCGCCACGCCCTTGCGCAGCTTGAAGGCCGAAATGGACTTCTTGGCCCGGCTGATGACCGGCTGCTGGCCGGTGATCATGGCCAGGTCGGCCTTGGCCGTGTCGAGGAGCTTCGCGTTCTGGATGGCCTCGCCCACGCCGACGTTGATGACGATCTTGCCCAGGCGCGGGACGGCGTTGACGTTGGCGATGGCGAATTCCTTCTGGAGCTCGGGGATGATCTCGGTTTTGTAGCGTTCGAAGAGACGGCTCATGGGAGGTTCCTCACTTCTGGTTCTCGAGGCTGTTGTCGCACTTCGGGCAGACCCGGATTTTGGTCCCGTCCTCCAGGACCTTGGCCCGGACCCGGACGCCCTGCTGGCAGTCCTCGCAGTAGAGCATGAGCCGGGACAGGGGGAGGGCCGCCTCCTTGTCCATGATCCCGCCCTGCTTGTTCTTGCTCCGGTCGGGCTTGATGAATTCCTTGACGAAGTTGATCCGCTCGACGATGGCCTTGCGCTTCTCCGGAATGACGACCAGGACCTTGCCCGTCTTGCCCTTGTCCTTGCCCTGTTTGATGATGACGATGTCGTTCTTTCGGATCTTGGGAGCGCCCATCACAGCACCTCCGGCGCCAGGGATACGATTTTCATGAATTTCTTCTCCCGCAGCTCGCGGCCGACGGGCCCGAAGACGCGGGTCCCGACCGGCTCGCCGGCCTTGTCGATGATGACCGCCGCGTTGTCGTCGAAGCGGATGTAGGAGCCGTCCTTGCGGCGGACCTCCTTCCGCGTCCGGACGACCACGGCCCGGATGACCTTGCCCTTCGGGATCTTGCTCTCGGGCTCGGCCTCCCGGACGTTGGCCGAGATGACGTCGCCGATGGAGCAGACCAGGCCGACGTTGCCCCCGAGGGGGGTGATGGCCCGGATCCGCCGGACCCCGGAGTTGTCCGCGACCTTGAGGAGGGTGTACTGTTGGATCATGACTTGGCCTCTCCGACCTCGGGTTCGCCCGGACCGCCGGCGGCGGCCAGCCCGACGATCGTCACGACCCGCCACCGTTTGAGCTTGCTCAGGGGCCGGGTCTCGATGATTTCGACCACGTCTCCGACCTTGCACTTCTCGTATTCGTCGTGGGCCAGGAACGTCTCGCGCGTCCGGATCGTCTTTTTATAGAGCGGGTGCCGAACCTGGCGCTCGACCCGGACGGTGACCGTCTTCTTCATCTTGGTTCCGATGACCGTCCCGACTTTCGTCGTCTTGCGGGAATTCTTGGGTGCGTCCATAGGATATCGTCCTTCAGGCCTTGGCTTGCGCCTTGGCTCTCATCTCGGTCAGGATCGTCTCGATGCGGGCGATGTCCTTCCGGATGTTCTGGATCTTGGCCGAATTTTCGAGCTGGCCCAGCTCGTTCTGGAACCGCAGCTTGAACAGCTGGTCCTTGAGTTCGACCAGCTTCTGGTCGAGCCCGTCCTCTTCCATCTCTCGGATTTCCTGGGCTTTCATCGGAGTTCTCTCGTTTCCCGGGATATGAACCGGGTCTTGACCGGGAGCTTGTGGGCGCAGAGCCGCATGGCTTCCTTGGCCACCTCGGCCGTGACGCCCTCGAGCTCGTACAGTACGCGGCCGGGGCGGATGACGTCGACCCAGAACTCCGGGTCGCCCTTCCCCTTGCCCATGCGGACCTCGGTCGGCTTCTTGGTGACGGGCTTCCAGGGGAAGGCCCGCAGCCAGAGCTTGCCCCGGCGCTTGATGTACCGGGTGATCGTGATGCGGCCGGCTTCGAGCTGGCGGGCGGTCAGCCAGCCCGGCTCGAGAGCCTGCAGGCCGTAAGCGCCGAACGACAGGGTGCTTCCCCGCAGGGCCTGACCCCGCATCCGGCCCCGATGGCTCTTGCGGAATTTGACTTTTTTCGGCATCAACATGGTCAGATCTCCTCAACCTCCGCCGTCTGAGACGTCATCTTGGGCTTCTCCACGTCGCCCCGGTAGATCCAGACCTTGATGCCGATCTGGCCGTAGGTCGTAAAGGCTTCGGTGAAGCCGTAGTCGATGTCGGCCCGGAGCGTCTGGAGGGGCAGCTGGCCGCGCAGGTACCATTCCGAGCGGGCGATTTCCACGCCGCCCAGCCGGCCCGAGCACATGACCTTGATGCCCTTGGCCCCCATCTTGAGAGCCAGCTCCACCGCCTTGCGCATGGCCCGGCGGTAAGCGATGCGCTTCTCGAGCTGGATCCCGATCCCCTCCCCGACGAGCAGGGCGCTGAGCTCGGGCTTGTCCACCTCGCGGATGTCCACGTACACTTCCCGCTTGGCGATCTTTTCCAGGAGAACCTTCAGGCTCTCGATCTCCTTGCCCCCGCGGCCGATGATGATCCCCGGCCGGGCGGTGTGGATGATGGCCCGGATCTTCGGCCCGACCCGCTCGATGGCCACCTCGGAGATGCCGGCGTGGTAGTACTTGTCCTTGATCGCCTTCTTCATCGCCAGGTCTTCATGGATGAGGCGGGCGTATTCCGGCCCCTTGGCGAACCAGCGCGAGTTCCAATTTTTGTTGAACCCCAACCGGAAACCGTGCGGATGTGTCTTCTGTCCCAAGGTCTATCTCCCTTTCTTTTCGTCGAGGTAAATGTGGACGTGGCTCGTCCGCTTCAGGATCCGGAAGGCCCGGCCCATGGGGGCCGGCCGGATCCGCTTCCAGGACGGGCCCTCGTCGACGTGGATCTTGGCCACGACGAGCGTGTCGACATCGACCTCGGGCTGCTTCTGCTGGGCGTTGGCGATCGCCGAGCGGAGCGTCTTCTCGACGATCTGGCTGGCTTTCTTCTTGGCGTTGAAATGAAGGATGGTCAGGGCTTCGCCCACGAACCGCTCCCGGACGAGGTCCGCGACCAGACGGCATTTCTGGGCGGACACGCGGGTATGACGCGTGGACGCATGGGCGAGATAGGTCGGCGCGTCCATGTTACTTCGCCACCTTGACCGCCTTGGCCGCCTTGGAGGTGTGCCCCCTGAACGTGCGCGTCGGGGAGAACTCGCCCAGGCGGTGGCCCACCATGTTCTCGGTGACGAACACGGGGATGAACTTCCGCCCGTTGTGGACGGCGATGGTCAGGCCCACAAACTCGGGAAGGACCGTCGACCGCCGGGACCAGGTCTTGACGACTTTGCGCTTCTCGCCCTGCGCTTCCAGGGCCTTGATCTTGTCCATCAGGTGGGTATCGACGAATGGACCTTTGCTCAGCGACCTGCCCATGGTTACTTACTCCTTCTCTTGATGATGAAGACGCGGGTCCGCTTGTTCGACCGGGTCTTGTAGCCCTTGGTCGGGATCCCCTCGGGGCTGACCGGATGGCGCCCGCCCTTGGACTTGCCCTCGCCTCCGCCGTGCGGGTGGTCGACCGGGTTCATGGCCGTGCCGCGGACGTGAGGCTTCCAGCCCATCCAGCGCGACCGGCCGGCCTTGCCGATGCTGATGTTCTGGTGGTCGAGGTTGCCGATCTGGCCGATCGTCGCCCGGCAGTCCATGTGGACCTTCCGGATCTCGGAGGAAGGCATGCGCAACTGGGCATACATCCCCTCCTTGGCCAGGATCTGGGCGCCCGCGCCGGCCGTCCGGACGATCTGGCCGCCCTTGTGCTTCTGGAGCTCGACGTTGTGGATGATCGTGCCGAGGGGCAGGTTCCGGAGAAGGGTGGCGTTGCCCGGGACGATGTCCACGACCTTGTCCGAGGAGACGATCGTCTGGCCGACCTTCACGTCGAGGGGCGACAGGATATAGCGCCGCTCCCCGTCCGCGTACTTGACGAGGGAGATGAAGGCCGAGCGGTTGGGGTCGTACTCGAGCGTCTCGATGACGCCCGGGATGTCCAGCTTGTCCCGCCGGAAGTCGATCTGGCGGTACATCTTCCGGGCTCCGCCGCCCCGGTTGCGCATCGAGAGGTGGCCCTTGTTGTTGCGCCCCCCGAACTTGGGGAGGCGGCTCACCAGCGGCTTGTGGGGCTGGTCCGTGGTCAGCTCGTCGAACGTCAGGCCGGTGCGGTGGCGCAGGCCCGCGGTGCGTGGTCGGTAGGTCTTGATGCCCATGTTAAACCGCCTCGAAGTATTCGATCATCTTTTCGCCCTCGCGCAGGCGGATGACGGCCTTCTTCCAGGTCCGGGTCATCCCGGAGCTGCGGCCCACCTTCCGCTCCTTGCCGTGCTTGATCTGCGTCCGGACGTCGGCGACCTTGACCTTGAACAGGTGCTCGACGGCCTTCTTGATCTCGCTCTTGTTGGCGTGGAGGGCCACCTCGAAACAGACTTCCCGGTGTTGCTCCCTCAGGGCCGTGCTCTTCTCGGTGATGACGGGCCGGAGGATGATCGTATAGGGATCCATGCTCACTTCAATTTCTCCATCAATGCGGCGAAGGCCGGGGCGCTGATGACCAGCCACTTGGCGGCCAGGACGTCGTGGGTGTTGATCCGCTGCCAGGCGACGGCCTTGACCTTGGGAATGTTCCGGACGGCCATGAAGAGGACGGCGTTGTCCCTGCCGTCGACCAGGAGCCCGGCGTCGATCTTGAGGCCTTTGAGCAGGGCGGCGGCCTCTTTGGTCTTGGCCGCTCCGAGCTTCAGGTCCTCGAGGATGAGGAGGCGCGATTCGGCCTGCTTGGCCGCCAGGGCCGACTTCAGGGCGTTCCGCCGGGCCGCCGCCGGGAGCTCGTAGCCGTAGTCCTTGGGCCGGGGGCCGAAGGTCGTGCCGCCGTGCCGCCATAGAGGCGAGCGGGTGGCTCCGGCCCGGGCCCGGCCCGTGCCCTTCTGCCGCCAGGGCTTGCGGTTGCTGCCGCTCACTTCGGCCCGGGTCTTCGTCGAGGCCGTCCCGCGCCGCTGGTTGGCTTCAAAAGAGATCGCCGCCTCGTAGAGGAGGTGGGACTTCACCGGATAGCCGAACACGGCGTCCGGAAGCTCGATCTCCGACGTCGCTTTTCCGTGTTTATCCAAGACCTGCGTTTTTGCCATGATCGTCCCTTTGCTCAGGCTTTCTTGATGAGGACGTAACTCCCGTTGGCCCCGGGGACGGCCCCGACTACGACGAGGAGATTGTTGTCCTTGTCCGCCTGGAAGACTTTCAGGTTCCGGACGGTCACCCGGTCGCCGCCCATCCGGCCGCCCATCCGCAGCCCGCGGACGACCCGGGAGGGGTAAGACGACGCGCCGATCGAACCCGGGGCCCGGTGGAACATGGAGCCGTGGGAGTCCGCGCCGCCCCGGAAATGGTGGCGCTTGACGACGCCCTGAAACCCTTTGCCCTTGCTCGTCGCCGTGACGTGGACCTTTTCGCCGACCTTGAACATGTCGACGAAGAACTGATCGCCTTCCTTGACCTCGCCCGTCCCGTCCGTCCGGAATTCCCGGAGCTGCCGGGTCAGGGGCGAGCCGGACTTCTTGAAGTGCCCGGCCTTGGCCTTCGACGCCTTGCGGACGGGCGTCGCTTCGACGAGCCCGACCTGGAGGGCGTCGTAGCCGTCCTTGTCCTTGATCTTCTTCTGGATGACCGTGCAGGGGCCGGCCTGGAGGACGGTCAGCGGGACCGCATTGCCCTCGGCGTCGAAGCCCTGGGTCATGCCGATTTTCTTGCCGATGAGAGCGTCCAGCATGTCTTACTCTCCCGCGCCGAATGCCTGGATCTCGACGTCGATGCCCGCGGGCAGGTCGAGCTTCTGGAGCTCTTCGATCGTTTCGTTGTTGTACTCGCTGATGTCGATCAGCCGCTTGTGGACGCGCATCTCGAAGTGCTCCCGGGCCTTCTTGTCCACGTGGGGCGAGGTCAGGACGCAGAAGCGATGGATGCGCGTCGGCAAGGGGATGGGCCCCGAAATGCTGGCTCCGGTCCGCTTGGCCTTGACGACGATGTCCTTGACGGACTGGTCGAGCAGCCGATGGTCGAACGATTTCAATCGGATTCTGATTTTTTCCATGGGATAGTCCTAGGTCCTTTCGGCTAAAATGATGCCTTCCGTCCGGGCCGCCGCGCGGCGCGCGTCCGCCGTGGCAATCTCGCCGACATTCCGCGAGTTCCCCATGCTTCCCGAGCACGCAGCGACATCGGTTCTTCTCTCTTCGATCCCGGCCTTCCGTCCGCGGTCACTCCAGGATG
>PLMN01000032.1 GCA_003141555.1 Candidatus Aminicenantota bacterium | reverse complement strand
GCGAACATCCTTATACACCAGCGTTGTCGGCAACCGCTGGTCACCGGCATCCGTTTGAACGACGATACCCGGCCTATCGCCAATCTGTTCGTGTGCTAGTGCTCCTTCGGGAGAAGGGAATTCAACCAGCCAGATATCGCCGCGGGCCATGAATCGTTTAAAGGATTTCTTCGAATCTTCGGAGAGCTTCGTCGCTCAGATGATCCCATCTTTTGAGTTCGAGAGCTAAATCCTGATCGAGTTGTCTTTCGGAGATACTCGTAGTCTGAATTTCAAAATAATTTGACGACGAAATACGTATATAATCGTTTCTTCCCAACCAATCCATTGAACTGGCCTGAGATGTTTCGCAAGACACGGTTTTCTCCTTAGACTCTCGTCCTTTGGCCGACGATCGCCTTCTGCTGGATGGGCTGGAATCCTTCGGTACGCGTTATCGTTGCAACGTCTATGGCCCCCCCTACTCCCCTGATATCGATAAGCCAAGTCTGAATTTCGATACTGGTACGAATCAAGAAAATTGCGAGATCGACGCAGTCTTGCAACGGAAGGAATTGATAGGGAATTCTGAGCGACAATTCAGATTCCAGGAACCTGGACAGATCTTCGTTCTGTTTATCGGATAATCCAAGATGTCTCTGAACCAACGCCGGTAGCTGAGGATCCATCCCCTTGATGAGGCGTGAGGTATAGCCCAACTGTCCCCCCCAGGTCAATCCGAATTCGCCGATTTGTTGTTCGACGGGCTTCGGAGAGCCGGGAATTGCAAACTGAAACACGCGGCCATAAGGCGCGTCGGCATCGAATCCGCCGATGAGAAATATCATATCGGCATTTTGAGGCGCATCACTTCTAGATTCTTCCCATCGTTCGAGAAAGAATTTACTCAGAATTCCCGCAAATTGCTCAACAGGAATTCGTTCGGTCTTTTTTTGGGCCAATTCACGTTCAAATTCGGGAAGAAAGCTATGTGCCGTGCGGGGCGCCCTACCGCCGATCGCTCCGGCGCCATAGGTCACAGCCCCTACATAGTTATGGCCTTGAAACCTCAGTAGCTTCGTAGCATTATCGAACGTCGACGGGAGAATGATCTTTTCTGTGCCCCTGGTTATTTCCGCATTCAAAGTGACACGGCTATCGGCCGCCAATACGATTCCCTCCGGGCCCTTAAATGCGATACCCAACGACATTTCTTCTCTCCATTTATGATAAGACGCTCAGATTGTTTTAATTATATCACAATCCACTTAGACTACGGTTTGGAAGGAAGAAAAATCGGCCCGCAATATAAAGTTATTGCATTTAGAATGAATATGTTGCTTGACTTCCGAAATTGAAGCACCACAAGGGAACTTATCCGCAAATATTATTGCCAGTGCGCGAAGTCAGGGCTATAACCTTTCGGGGAAGTCTCAGACCGATCCACGCCCAAATTCTTCTTGCCCGATAGACTAAGACGGCTCCCCCGTCCTCTGTAATAATTGAAGATTCATAGTGTTACACCTTACCTATTCAAATGCATCTCCACCCAATGAAAGCGTTTGTACGCAATCTCCATTGAGCGTTTGTAAGCGGCGTTTGTCCGCATGAAACTGAAGTTTCCCTCGGCTGCTTTAGGTGCGTATAACTTATCCTCGACAAGATCCGACAAGATGAAGCGGCACCGGGTGGTTGCTAAGCCAGAAAGCCACTCTGTATATTGGGCTTCGAGACTGAGCCCACGTCCAAACTCCTCAGCGTAATCCTCGAGCTTTGGATCATTCAGGATCGCCTGACAAAGAAGTGCCCATAGCAAGTTTCTTGCGCGCTGTACATAAGCATATTTGTTCGAGCCCTTATCTACTATGTCCTTTGCAAGGCGCCCAATTCGAAACTGAATTTTGTAGCAAAGGAGTATTTTGCGGGAGTCTGCCCTAACCCGATTTTGATTGAAAACCTGGCTATAAATTCGATCATCTTCGAATACATCACGGAACCGCGAAAGTTTATCAACTTCGCCGTCGCTTACAAGAAACGTGCGTGCAAGTCGGATTAACTCAATAGCCTTGTACCCAGTAATACCCTGTTCTTCCAGATCTTCATCGCTTAAATTTTCAAATGCCCGCTCCTGACGCGCATAGTAAATTTTCAAATCATTAAGAAATTTATCCTGTATCTCAAGCTGGATCATATCGTTCGCATGAAGATTCCACGGATCAACCGGGTTTTGACGATTATTGTTAATCGTGACGGTTGTGACAAACTCCGGAAGAGCGTTAGTGATAATACGGCACAATACACGGACAGATTGAAGTACACTTTTTTGCCGTGTTAAAAGATTATTGCCTTCGTTCGCCTTCAGGAATCTCGAGAACGTGGTTACCGTCTGAGCACCGTTTAGGAGGCGTGGCTCGGTGATCTGAAACTGAGTGTCTATCTGGCTCAGCGCCTCGGCAAAGAGAGTTACGCCGTTATGGTTAAAAGCGAAGACAGCTGCATCTTCCTTCTCATCAATTATAATTCGCTTGAGAGATTGCTGGATAGATCGATTGACGGCTTCATACTCCGGTAATGCGGCTCTGATGTTCCGCTCGTAAAACCGCTGGCCCATTTCCCGATACATCGCGTCTAGATCTACAAGCCGGATAAATCCAATTCTCATGCTCTCGCCGTTCGGTCCGGTCCGTGTCACGGTCTGGTCAAGTTGAACGGGATAAGTATGCGTCTTTCGGAGATGAGTCGTCGGGCTGACCTTGCGAGTTCGCGCTGATCGAAATTCGATAACGAGTGTGACAGGCCGACCGAGGCGCTGATCGATAAGGTACTTTTTGTTCTCCAAGTCCTCACGTAGCTTATCAAGTACCTGACTTCGCTCAGCGTCCGCTGGATCGCCAGTGAACACAAAGTGAATACAGACTCGATCTATAACCGCTTCATTGTGGATTAGACAGCTCTTGATCTGAAGTAATAGCTGATTCTGTAGTTGATCTTGGCTTTGTGCTCCAAAAATGCGCTCCATGCCGGCATCGATAAGCCTGGTAAACGACGACTTGAACTGTGCGTGCGAATCTGAATACTTGAATTGGAATAGATAAAGATTGCGCCGTTCATAATCGAAATGGAACCCATCGACTCCGTAGTCATTTCCGCCAAAAGCGACGTTGGCTATAGCTCGATCGCGTTCGACGCCAAATTCTTTCTCTATATATAAAAGGCCAAAGTAGTCGTTGCGGACTCCTCCGCAAGTTTGTTTGAGATCCGAAAACGCTTGATCAATATCGCGATCAGTGATTACCATATTTCTACCTCTAATCTTTCTTAAGATGGGTCAAAGTAATTCTATAGTTTCTTCAGCTCTGCCTCGATCAGGGCAGTCCGGGCTTTAGAGAACTCTTCAAAGTTGTCAAACCCGAAGCTCGGGAGATCTGGAATTAGATGACGTTTGCGAAACATTATTTCTCGCGTTTGAATCCATTCGTCAAATGGCGTCGCGTTTTTCGAAATATTCTCGTTATCTGTAAGCAATTGAAGGTTGGAAAGGATGTTGTATTTTGACATATAGGATAGAATCTTCGTTTCATCGTATTCTCGTTTCTTTAAGGACCGTACCTGAAACTCAGACTTTGGAAAAATGTGATCCTCATGAAAAATTGCATCTTTCCAATCTCGGTCAGGGTAGAGTAACGATAAAACGAGATAGGTGTAGCGGCCTTGATATCCATAGCCCATAATACGATCGATTTCAGCGTCATTAAGTCGAGGCTCGATTTCCAGCGACCTATAAAGAATCTCGGAAGGAAACGATTTCGTGGGATCGCAATTGTTCAATAATTCTCGCAGCCGAGTCAATGTTGTGTCAGACGAACCGCCAAAAGCATTCTTGAGTGTTGAAAAGATAAACCATTTTCGAATGGCGATCTGCGTATCGGCGTCTTCCGCCCTGGAGGATTTATCGAAAGAGGAGTTGCCACGCTTCATTAGGTAGAATGCGATTGGCAGCAACGCAAGGGGGGCAACAACATTCTTGGCGTTAAAACCAAAGCGGGCTATAAGCCGTATCGTCGTCGAAAGATAGTCCTTAACTTGCTCCCAATTACCTTCGATAATTCGTAGGTTCTTTCTCGTGAAGTTCTTGACTTTATATTGGATCGGCAGGTTCTCGCTGAGGTAAAGGCAAGCCTTCAGTACAAAGTCTTTGCCAAAGCTATATCCATTGCCGAGCTCGTTGAGCGAATCGGTGAAATTATGGATTTCGCTGCGGGCGTCCAAAGTCTCCCATTTTGCAGTGGCAGTAGCTAGTAAAAGATCAGAGTACTCAAGCGGCTGTCCCGCTGAATTGGCCCGCACGAAGATTTCTAATACCTTTTCATAGTCTTGAGACTTCTCCATAAAATAGTTGCCAACGAGTGTTGTATGGATTCGGTTGTGCAATCGACCAATAAGCTTGTTAGCGTTATCTCGCTGTTCTTCTGATAACACCGCTAGTTGTTGCTTCATATCTAATTTTGCATCTTCGGCGTCTTCATAGTCCAGAATTCGCCCAACCAAGTACCAAAGCTGCGGCGTTACACCATCTGATTCGGGACTTTCTCGAAAAGAGAAGCCATATGTCAGTTCTTCTGGGTTATCATCATTTGGCATAGCCGGTTTCAATAGGTTCAAATAGAGCCGGGTCTTTTTCCAGCGGTAGTGAAAAAACCGAAATGAGCCTCGCAGACCGATTGAAAGCGATGTGATTCTTTGCTGTCCATCAAGGACGAGGGTGATATCCTTAGTGATTCCAGCCATGTTCGCAAGACGATTATGAGGAAATTCTGCGTCGAATTCCCTCACAAATTCATAAATCGGCCACTCGTCTTTATTCTTCTGCTCAAGTCGCCAAAACAGAAAAGAGCCGATAGGAAAATCGGCCATGATTGAGTCGAATAATCGCTCAACGCGGTCGGTACCCCAGGTAAATTCGCGCTGGATAGCTGGTAAATAGATGTCATGATTTACTTGCCGGATAATATCGCTAACTCGAACTGGAATGTATTCCATTTTATTTTTGCTCCAAACTGTTTTTAACGTCTTTCATCGGGCGACCGCGGTAAACGATCTGCCGGAACGATATGGTAGCCATTAAATGTAAGCCTCTAGATCTCGGAATATTTTCTCTACTTTCTGCAGCGATAATTGCAAAAAGGGAAGGACTGACTGATCTATCTCTCTGAATTTAAAGTCCACCCAAATATTTACTTCAGTTTTCGCGATTGTATTAGGGACTGGCATCTGGGTTCTAGGATCGATGGGAACACCCAAAATACTTACCCCCGAACCAAATGTCACGCCGGGGCCCCAACTAACAGAGCCTTCGCCGCGCGAAACCTTGACCTGTCTCATTTCGGTCCGGGTTTGCTCGACAAGATCTTGATGCTTATTGTAATTATTTAGCCTGTTGAATTGCCCAAGCCAAGGATCCCTATAAGGTTGCACTGCTTCTAGAATATCGAACACCGCTTTTGACTTTTTGGGTAATTCTGGAAAATCATTCTCGATTGCCTGATTGAAATTACTTGCCGTTGAGCGTATAGGAAAATAAAGTCGTTCAGGCTTCTTTTCAATGCCCCAAAATACTTCATAAATTTCTTGAGCTAAATAATCTAAACATGAACGTAGGTTTTCGAATATATTTTTTATTGCAATCTTCAATTCCTCATTGACATGCTCATCATGAAGGGATGTTTCATATACAGTATGTAATTCGGCTAGGTCCTTATTTACCTTCCGCAATAGCGCCTTGATGCTCTCTCCGCGTTTCATTTATCACCTTCAGCTAAATAAGCTTACGCCTTTATGCGTTGAAGATTATTCAAGGCTATTGATCTTCCTTCATTACTTTATCTTCCCGACTTTAGAGCACTGTGACTCAAGCCGTTCAATTAGTCGGACTCCCGCATGAATGGTAGCTAAATAATAATAGAACATCCAACTGTACCATATCGGTTTATCATATCCAGTTTTTTGCTTTAAATTATGGTGCCTGATGCCAAAGTTATTCGCCAAATTGAAAAGATCATCTTCATCCTTTGCCGTTATGGCTTTTTTAAGTTTTGGCCTAAGATATTCCAGGACATCCGCCAAATCTCGAATTGCATCTCGCCGCTCATCCATTGATGATCGATATCTCAAGAATTTGAGCTTTGCCGCCTCGACTCTTGCAGAGATATTATCTGGATCGTAGGGTGGCAACGGCGCATCAAGGAGTTTTTCAAGCCCCGAATCGGCCTTACCCATAAGCTCGCCATCGAAAGAGAGCTCGTATCCACGTTCATATACTGCAAGGACACTATTAATTTTCTCGCGATATTCCTGGCGTCCTAGTTCGCGATCAAAAGTTTCACAATGCCAACCACAATCACTGTAACTATGATAGTGGCGCTTAACAGGCTTCGAGCAGTTTTCGTACAGAAATTCGATAATGTCGAAAAGGTCGTCTTCGGAATAATATTCGATCCTAGTTCTGATCGGAGTTAGATCTTTTTTCCGCAACTCCAGGAGCAGAGTACCTGCAAGGTCATGGCCCAATGCACCCGCAATGAAACCAGAATCAACACAATCAAATCCAAGCGCCTCTTGAAAGTAGCCTTCATCCTCGAAGTGTACGAAGATATTTTTAAAGAGCTCTTTGAGAGTTACAAAATCAAAGTGCGCAGACAACGGATTTTTACCAGTCCTAACAGAATAAAACGGTTTTTTTCTCATATTGGTTCACGACCTAGCGCTAGTCACTTGGTTCGCTTCATTCTGCTAATGATTCACTTATTGGTTATCCTGCCCCCAGATGCGGGCAAGAGTGTTTTGAATCTTTTTCTCAAAGCGCGCAATCAGCTCGCGGTTGGCCGCGACAAGAGCTTGCTCGGCTTCGATCTCGGCTACGATGGCTTGTTGCGTGGCGAGAGGTGGAATAGGAATCTTAACAGTTCGCAGAATCTCAATATTGATGTTTTTCTGCGCTGCTTGCGGCGCGATATCGTTCAGATATTGCTTTTTTGTCCGCATGGCCAATTCCAAGAAGTGGGCATCTACTACGTCCTTTGGAATTAGACCGACAACGCTGTCGGGAAAACATGATGGAAAGTCGAGAACGGCAGTGTCTCCGATATTCGCTGCAATCGAAATCACAACTATGGGCGGTTGAAACAACTTACTCACTGAAAGCCCTTCCTCATTTAGAGTTTGCGTGTAGGCTATCTTCCCGCCGTTAGCCCGAACGATGTCGCCAGTTTGAATGAACGGATATTTGCCGCCATAAAATCTGGGTTCGTTTCTCGGGCGATAAGAGAATTTGCCCCGCATGATCTCGCATATTTCTTCAAGTGACACGATTGGCCAGTCGGGGTGGATAGGAATGTGGGGGTGGTAGTTTTCAATAACTGCGTGGGCGCCGTCGATGACTTTCTGGTAGCCCTCGATCTCAGCCACGATTTTCTTCTGTACCGGTAGAGGCGGCAGGGGAATCTGAAAGTTTACAATATAACTTTTTGGAACGCGTTGCAGCCCGCCGGTTCCAGTCATTTTGGCGATGGCAGCATCTCTAAACAATGGATGCGTCACGCAAAAATAAATCCACTCAGGTAGAACCTGGCTAGTCGGTCGTAAAACATAAAACTCGCTAGAACCGAATCCGATCCCATTTTGGAGACTCCGCGCTATGCCTGCCTTCCCGTTCTCGAAGCAAGGCGTCACTTTTGCGAGAAGAATATCGTTTTCTTCAAAGTAAGTGTAGCCGGCCGATACTTCAGAAAGACGCTTCTCTTCACTGGGTTGGAATGTTATGCGGTGTTCGTTTAGATCTGCCATTGGCACGAACGAAACACTTGTATCAGGCGGCAACTCGGCCAATTGGCTTTTGGGTGGGTTGATTTCGCATATGTCGCCGATCCTCACCAACGGAAAAACGTGACTGTACGCTATTGCCTGCCTATATCGCTCCCCGCCTAGGTTGAACTCGCCATTGGATGAAACCTTAAGCTTTTCGACAATCTGCCCAAGGGTTGGCTTGAATCCCTCGGCCAATTCCCCCGCCCGCACCTGGCGAAGGTATTCGCTGATCGCGGCTCGAGCTTGGGGCAGATCGTTCTTCTCAATCTCCCGCCTTTGGGCACCAAGGCCAAAGCCGTCGTTCTCAACCTTGAAGAAGGCGATGGTGTTGGCCTTCTTGGCCAATGACTTATCGAGAATCAATATCGAAGTCTTCACGCCAGAATAAGGATTGAATACGCCCGCCGGAAGCGAGACGACGGCGACGAGATACTCCTCAACCAGCATCTTGCGCAGTTGCTTATAAGCTGTCTGGCTTTGGAAGATGATCCCCTCAGGCACGATAATGCCCGCGCGGCCGTTGGGCGTGAGGTGCTCAGCCATGTAGTCCACAAACAGCACTTCGCTGCGTTTGGACTGAACCGAAAAACGGTTGTGGGGCTTGATGCCGCCTTTCGGCGACATGAAGGGCGGATTGGCGAGGATCACGTCGGCATATTCGTTCCAGCGGTCCATGCTGGTGAGGGTATCGTACTCGTAAATGTGTGGGTCGGCGAAGCCGTGCAGATATAGGTTCACGAGCGACAAGCGGACCATGTCGGGCGAGATGTCGTAGCCCGTGAAGTTCCGTGCGAGGCGGCTCTTTTCGTCGGGCGTCAGGGTGCTGTTGCCTTTGGCGTCGGTGTTGGCCTTGAGGATGTGCTTGTAGGACGAGATCAGGAATCCGGCGGTGCCGCAGGCCGGGTCGAGCACGGTCTCGGTCTTCTTGGGATCGACGATTTCGACCATGAAATCGATGATGTGGCGCGGCGTCCGGAACTGGCCGGCATCGCCCTGGGAGCCGAGCACGGAGAGCAAATACTCGAAGGCATCGCCGAGGCGCTCGGAGTGGTCGTAGGTGAACTCGTCGATGACCTTGAGGAAGGCGCGCAGTGTCTCGGGATCGCGGTAGGGCAGATAAGCGTTCTTAAAGATGTCGCGGAAGAGCGGCGGGATGCCGGGGTTTTCCGGCATCTTGGCGATGGCCTCGGCATAGAGGTTCAGCGTCTCGTGGCCGCCCAGGCCGGAGCGCATGAGCTTGGCCCAGCCGTAGCGGGCGAATTCGCGGGCGAAGAACTTGCGCTTCCCGCCGAACTCCTCGCTCTCGGCGTCCATGTCGTCCATGAACTTGTAGATCAGGGCGATGGTGATCTGCTCGACCTGGCTCTTGGGATCGGGCACTTTGCCGACGAGGATGTCGCGGGCGGTGTCGATGCGGCGCTTGGTATCGGTATCGAGCATGTCGGTCCTTTGCTTTAGGCGGCCTCTAAGCGGCGAACTGGTTCAGCGGGACGTAATCTTTGACGTATTCGGGGATGAGCGTGCGGTATTTCGCGGGCACGGCCTTGAAGTCGCGGGTGGAAAAGGCGGGATTAGTGGCCAGATCGGTGAAGTCCTTGCTCTCGATGATGTCGCGCACCTTGTCGCTAGTGACATAGGCCTTGAAAAAGGTCTTGATCGCCGGGATCGCTTCAGCTTCCGTGGGCTTGGCGTCGGCGACGAACTTGGCGAACTCCTCCTCGAGCAGCTCGTCCTTGGACTTGAAGCGCGGGATGAGGCCGAAGATCTTCTCGAGGATCTCGCGCAGGGTCAGGCGCCGGTCCGCGGCGGCGGATTTGCGGAGCTTCTCGAGGTTGTAATACTCCTCGGGCTTGTCGAAGACTTCCCGGTTGACGTAGTCGATGACCCGGTCCCATTGGCCGGCTTCGACGGCGGTGGCGATGATTCTATTCTCGCGGACGGTGTCCTCGAATTTCTCGAAGAACATGCGGTCGATCTTCATGCCCTCGGGGCCGACGGCTTGTTCGGTGATACGAGAAATAAGGTCCGGGCCCTGGTGGTCGTAAGTGCCGGGGATTATGACGGAGCCGTCGGCCCCCTCCCCTTTCCCCTTCGCGGCGAGGCGCGGGAGCTTCAGGATTTCGTCGTAGCAGAACTTCTCTTCGAAGTATTCGCAATTGGCGAAGAAATCGAAGAGCTTGAAGGCCTTCTTTCGTGGATCCTTGACGGCGTCCTTGAGGCCTTCGTCGAAAAGCTGTTCGAGGAAGTTGTGTTTGCGGGTGCCGCGGCCCTTGATCTGGATGAAATCGGTCGGCGAGAAAATCGGCCGGAACAGGCCGAGGTTGAGGATGTCGGTGCAGTCGTAGCCCGTGGTCATCATGCCGACCGTCACGCAGACGCGCGCCTTGCTGGTCTTGTAGGCGGGCAGGAAGTTGCCCGAGCCCATCAGGTTGTTGTTGGCGAAGTTGATGGTGAACTGCTGGGCGTCGGGAATCTGCGAGGTGACCTGGACGGCGAAGTCGGACTGATATTTGCCGGGGAACATGCGGTCGGCCATCTGGTTGAGGATCTGGGCCAGCTTGGCCGCATGGTTCTGGCTGACGCCGAAGATGATCGACTTGCCGATTTCGCCGGAAACGGGATCGCGCAGGGCGTTTTCCAGGAAGGTCTTGCAGAAGAGCTGGTTGGTCGCGTCGGAGAAGAAGCGCTTCTCGAAGTCGGTATGCTCGAAGGATTCCTGCTTGTCCTCGCCGTCGTCGCCGGTGAAAGAGACGATGAAGCCCTGCTTGGAGAGCAGCTCGGTCGTGATGTTGGTGCGGGCGTCGACGACCGTAGGATTGATGAGGTAGCCTTCCTTCACGCCGTCGAGCAGCGAATAACGATAGGTGGGCTGGCTGTTCTCGCAGCCGAAGGTACGGTAGGTGTCGAGAAGAAGGCGGCGCTCGAGCTCGCGGGGATCGCGAACGTTATGGCCGGATGGGTCGATTTTCTTGAGGTAGTCGCGGGGCGTGGCGGTGAGGCCGAGCTTGTAGCCGATGAAATAGTCGAAGACGGCGCGGGCGTTGCCGCCGATGGAGCGGTGGGCCTCGTCGGATATCACGAGATCGAAATCGGTCGGCGAAAAGAAACGCTGATATTTGTTGTCGGAAAGAAGGGACTGGACGGTGGTGACGACGATTTCTGCGCGGCGCCAATCGTCGCGGTTTTCTTTGTAGATAACGGTCTTGAAATCCGCGGCCAGCAGCCCCTTGAAGGCTTTGAGCGCCTGATTTTCGAGCTCGAGGCGGTCGACGAGGAAGAGGACGCGGCGAGCGTTGCCGGACCGGAGAAAGAGCTTGATGACGGCCGCGGCCGTGAGCGTCTTGCCCGTGCCGGTCGCCATCTCGAAGAGGAAGCGGTCCTTGCCATCCTTCACCGCGCGCTGGAGGGCATGAATGGCTTTCAGCTGATAGGGGCGCAGGAAGCAGAGCTTGTTGGCCTGGATATAGGCGGGGCGATCGGATTCGTTGCGATACGCGGCCTCGGACTGGTAATTGGGACGCTGGGTCAGGACGATGTAATCGTCACCGATCAGATCATCGATGAGGCGCTGCGGGTTTGGAGTGATCTGCCGGTAGCCGTTCACCGAATCGGGCGTCGGGAAGGATGTGATGAGGTAGGGATTGCCGCGTTCCTAGTCCCAGAAATAGTGCAGGTTGCCGTTGGAGAGGATGACGAAGCGGCAGTTCTGGGCGCGAGCGTATTTGCGGGCCTGTTCTTTGCCGACGAGAGGGCTTTTATCCTCCGATTTTGCCTCAAGGACGATGAACGGAAAGCCTTTGGCGTCGAGGAGGAGGAAATCAATGAACCCGTTCTTCGTCTTTTCGAAGTTCTCGCCGAGCGCGTCCAGATCGCACCATTTGATTTTAGTAGCGGATTCGAGGCAGATGTTGGCCGGCACGCCGCCGTCCGGAAAGAAGCGCCAACTCGCCGCTTCGAGCAGTTTGTTGATCTTGATCCGGGCCGCGGCTTCTTTATTCGGCATTTATGATTTAGTCGGCGGCCTTTGGCATTTTCGGTAATCGCACCCCCGATTACATGCATCGAGATTATCACCCGGGGAGAAATATTGTCAACCCGACTTTGGCCTATGTGCTTATGAGAAATTGCTAATTCCGCAAAAGTCCTTGTCAGATTCGCTGGATTTCATTGACAAACGTCGGGGCAACTCTCTCGCGAATCGCCGGCTATTTCTTCGTCGCCCCGAGCTTGTAGTTATACGTTGCCCAATTGCCCCAATAGGTGTATGCCCCGGTGATGGTTCTCCGGTCGGGCTCGAAATCAGGAACCCGTCATTTTCAGCCGCAGATCTCGATGAATCCTTCGAGGACGCGGGCGAGCATTTCGACATCAATCCGACCAATCCGTTCGCCGATCCGCTCGACGGAAAGAGTCCGAACCTGGCTGATCTTGAGCCAGGATTCTTTGGGAAGGCCGGCCTCGGAGAGCTTCAGGGTCAGTGGGAATCCCGCCCGCTGCGGCCGGCTGGTAATGGCCACGACGATGGCCGTCCCGGAATGTTCGTTGAATATATCCTGGCTGCGGATCAGTCCGGCAAACCCAGGCTTCCGGCCACGTTCACCGTCTTCTGCACCACCCGCTTGCCGGTGACGGCTTGTTCGCCCGGCTGGCTCCCTCCGATGGAAACCACGACCCGGCCGGGAAGCACCCACGGTGCGCCATTGTCGTCAAACGCGTCCATTTGAGCGGGCTTCAAGCTGAATTCCACCGTCTTGCTTTCGCCCGCCTGGAGATGGACCCGCTGAAAGCCCTGCAAAGACCGTTCCGGAACTCGGAATTTTGAATCCGGCAGGGAGACGTAGAGCTGTACGATTTCGTCGCCCTCCTTGGCGCCCGTATTGCGGACCGTAGCCGTCAGCGGAATGGGGTCTCCGGCCGAAATATTGGCCGGAGCCTGCAGGCCGGAGTACTCGAAGGTCGTGTAGCTCAGGCCGTACCCGAATTCATACTCGGGCTCGCCCTTGAAAAACCGGTAGGTCTTGCCGGTCATGTCGTATTCGCTGAATGGCGGTATTTGATCGATGAACTTATAGAACGTCAGCGGCAGCCGGCCGGAGGGGTTGTAGTCGCCGAAGAGAACGTCGGCCAGGGCGGCGCCGCCCGCTTGTCCCGGATACCAGGCCTCCACGATGGCCGGGACGTTTTCCTTTTCCCAGGGAAAGGCCAGGGCGCTGCCGTTGAACAGGACGAGGACCGTGGGTTTGCCCAGCTTTTGGATTTCGCGGATGAGCTCGCTCTGGACGGCCGGCAGCTTGACGTCCAGGCGGTCGCCACCCGCGAATCCTTCGACCTTGACTTTCATTTCCTCGCCTTCGAGGAGGGGGCTGAGTCCCATGCAGAGCACCACGGCCTCGGCGCTTCGAGCCAGGGCCAGGGCTTCCTCTTTCAGGTTGGGCCGGGGGGCGCTCCATAGCAGGCGCATAATGGCGTATTCGGTGTTGTCCTGGAAATATTCGAGCCGGATGCGGTATTTCCGCCCGGCCTCGAGGGTCATCATTTCGTATTCCTTGTGGGGGTGGTGTTCGCTGTTCCACTTGGTAACGAGCTTATCGTCGAGGGTGAGGTTGAAGCCGGAGAACCCTTCGCCGCCGAGGGCATATGTGCCGGTTTCGGGCACGACCAAAACGCCCGACCATTTGACGGAATACTGATCGTAGGCCAGGTCATCGAACGGAGCCTTGGTCCGCCAAACGAAGTCCGCGTTGGCGTCGATGCGGGCGTGCTTCGGGGTGCCCTTCCAGTCCTTGTTGTCATAATAGGCGGCCTGGAGGCCGTGCTGCCGCAGGGTTTCGTCGGTGTAGAGATACTTGGAGGGCAGCGCCTCGAAGCAGGGAAGGCCCGCAGCCAGCGGACAGCCCAGAGCGAAGTCGACGCGAGCGGCGGGGAGCTTCTCCCGGAGGCCGGTGAGAGCGGTCTTCGGGCTGGAGGGGTAGCCATTGTAGTTGCCGAGGAGCACTTCGAGGTCATCGGCGTTCGGACCGATCACGGCCAGCTTTTTGATCTCCTTGCTGAGCGGCAGGGTCCGGTTGTCGTTCTTCAGCAGGACCATGGATTTGCGGGCGGCGTCGAGGGTCAGGGCCTGGTGGTCCTTGCTGTCCACCACGCTGAAGGGAATGGAGGAATACGGCACGTCCGCGTCCGGGTCGAACTGGCCGAGCTTCATCCGGGCCAACAGAACCCGGCGCACGGACACGTCGATTTCCTTTTCGGTGATGAGTCCCTGTTTCACCGCATTGACCAGGGCGGGATAGCTGTCTCCGCAGTTCAGGTCGGTCCCGGCTTTCAGGGCCATAGCGGCCGCTTCTTCCTTGGTTTCCACCACGTGATGGGCGTTTTTTTCGAAGAAATCGTGGATGGCCCAGCAGTCGGAAACGATGTAGCCCTGGAACTTCCATTTGTTGCGGAGCAGGTCGTCAAGGAATTTGTTGCCGCAGCAGGGCGCCCCGTACACGGCATTGTAGGCGCACATCACGGAGTAGACGCCGGCTTCCTTCACGACTTTTTCGAAGTGCGGGGTGTAGGTTTCGGCCATGTCGCGGGCGGAAGGCCGGGCATCGAAGGTATGGCGGGTGGATTCGGGACCGCTGTGCACGGCGAAGTGCTTGGCCGTGGCGACCAGCTTGAGGTATTTGGCGTCATGGCCCTGCAGGCCCTTCACGAACGGGACGGCCAGCTCGCCGGTGAGATAGGGGTCTTCGCCGTAGGTTTCCATGCCTCGTCCCCAGCGGGGGTCGCGGAAGATGTTGATGTTGGGGGACCAGAAGGTCAGCCCCTGATAGATGCCCCGTTTGCCCCGGCCGGCGTATTCGTGGTATTTGACCCGGGCTTCGTCCGAGATGGCATCGGCGATGGCGCCCATTTCGTCCCGGTCCCACATGGAGGCCAGGCCGATCGCCTGGGGAAAGACGGTGGCCAGTCCGGAGCGGGCCACGCCGTGCAGGCATTCGTTCCACCAATTGTAGGCGGGAATGCCCAGGCGGCCGATGGCCGGGGAGTCGTAGCGGAGCAGGTCCACTTTTTCTTGAAGGGTCAGACGGGTGAGAAGATCTTCCGTCCTGTCCGCAAAGCCGAGTTTGGCATTTTGATACGGGAGCGGTCCCTTGCCGCAGGCAAAGCCGATGAGCAAGATCCCCGCCATCAGGAGTCCCCGCCGTCTTAGAGGAGATATGTGGATGTTCATTGATTTCTCCTCATGGATCATTTCATCCTTTCCCGCATCTTCGCTTCGGCCTCCGGCTTCCAGTAGCCGCAGTCGAGCTCCAGGAAGACGGTCGTGTAAGGGACGGCCAGGGTCGTCTTGACCATGACGATCTTGAAAGCCTTTCCGGCTTGGTCGAGGCGGGCGATGAGCTCCTCGTGGAGGACCGGCGCCGCTCCCCTGCTCTTGAGCATTTCATCCAGCCGATGGCGGGCATCATCGGCCCCCGGCGCAAGATCTTCGGTGACGTAGGCGAGCTCCTTGTCGAGCCAGACCTTCGGGCGCAGGTGCTTGGCCTGGTCGACGGCTTTGAGGACCTTCTCCAAAACGGCGAAATGGTCTTCGTTCGTCACGATCGTCTCGATGCCGGGGCTGATCTGGAGGGGAAAGGCCGAATCCGCGACGATGATCCAATTGCGGTGCCCGAGGGCGGGAATGTAGCTCTTGAGTGTGTCCATCCAAGAGGTCGAACGTTCTTTTTTATCCTCGCGCTTATCCTCGCGTTTATCCTCGCGCTCGCATGCGGCGAACGCCGCGACCAGGAGGATCAATCCCAGGATCGCAAGCTTTTTGAACATGTTCCTCTCCTTGTGGGGATCGCCCCGTATCGAAACTAAAATCGGGCGGAAAGGCGGCACGGCATCGCCGGTGCCGGCATTGCCTTAGATAAGAATAGGTTTCGTTCCGGATGGTGTCAAGGACGCCAAGGGCGTCCCCGAAAATCCCACGAAAATGAAAAAGGGGATGAAAAAGGGGACGGTTCCATTTAATTGACAAGGGCCCGGGGGACTTATATTCTTGAACAAAATAAAAATGGGAGATCATCAAGATCTGATCTCTCCAGGAGGTCGAGGACATTGATCATCATCCGGCGAACGGCGGCCATGATTCTCCTGGGATTTGGATTGGCGGTTCTTGCGGCGGCGGCGGAGCCGGCGGGGAGAACCCTCTACGTTTCCAAGCTCGGCAACAATTCCGACGGATCCTCCTGGGCCCGGGCCTATACGACCGTCCAAGCGGCCTTGTCCGCCGTTCCCGACGAACAGGGCGGCCACCGGATCATCCTCCGGCCCGACACGTATTTCGAGGCCATGCTTTTTCCGGCCCAAAAGGGGGCCGCGGGCCGCTATAACGAGCTCGTCGGCGACGTGGACGGGATGCTCGGGTCCGGTTCTACCGGCCCGGTGGTGATCGATGCGGGCGATCCCGGGCTGAAAGGCTTCAAGTCCTATGACTGGTGGGGGCCGATCCGGTCTTACGCCAAGGGCTGGTCGCCCGAACACAAGGAAGCCACCTTCTCGGCCATCGGCTGGGACCGCTGGCGTCTGGCGAATCTCTACGTGACCGGCGGCGACGGGGGCATCTTTTTCGATTTGACCGACCAGGTCAAGCCGTTCTCCGTCCTCGTGGAGGATTGCGTCGGCATCGGCCGGGCCTTCGGCGGCGGGGTGGCCAGCTGCCTTTCCCGGCCGGACGAGCCGATCACCTTTCGCCGCTGCCATCTCTGGGCCCTGGATTTCTGGGGCGATACGTCGGGGGCCTACTGCCGGGTCGAGAATGAGGCGATGCCCTCCCGGCCCGACGTCGTCTTCGAGGATTGCGTCCTGGTCGGCCCGCAGTGTTCGCTCAAGGCGAGCAACTTCGGTTTCCATACCTTCACCCGGATCAAGGTCGCCCGCTGCCGCCTGGTGACGCTCAACTTCTCGCAGCCGGCGGGCACGCCGACCGACGGCATCATCCAAAGCGTCCAGGAAGGGAAGCTCCTGCATGTGGACCTCGAGGACACGACGATGATGGGCTACAAGGTCTTCGGGGTGATCGTCAAGAAGGACACGGTCGGAGACATCGGCTCTACGGTCAAGGGCGACGTCAAAGCTTATATTCAATTCCAACAGGAAGCGCCCAAAGGCATCGAACGGCTGTCCGGCTGGCCCGTGGATGTTTTCCAGTCCATCACCCCTCCCCTGCCCCACCGCAAGACGCCGTACGTCTCGCGCGAGTTCGTCAAGGCCGATTTGTGTGAGATGGCTCCCCTCACTTGGGAGGGAACCCCGGCCTATCTGGAATGCATCCGCCCGGCCGCCGGCGGAACGGCCGCGGATTTCCACCTCGAGATCCGCGAGGCTGCGTCCGGCCGGATCCGGGCTAGGTTTGCCGAGGGCTACGGACTGGCTTCCATCTTCGTCCATGAGGGTGAAGCCCTGGTTTTCGCCTCGCGCTGGGAATCGGCGGGCTGGCGCGACGTGACCTTGTTCCGTTCGCGCGACCTGCGGACCTGGACGTCGGAGCCGATCATCAGGGGCGATCACGAGGGGCTCTTCAATTCGTCGGTCTGCCTCGGGCCGGACGGATTCATTCTGGCCTATGAATCCGACGATGCCCAATATCCGCCCTTTACCATTAAATTCGCCCGGTCCAAGGACCTTCGGACGTGGGTCAAGCTGCCCGAGGCGACCTTCGGCACCAACCGCTATACGGCCTGTCCCTGCATCCGCTACGCGAACGGCTTCTATTACGTACTGTATCTGGAACAGCGGACGCCGCGCTGGTTTTTCGAAACGTATATCACCCGCTCCCGGGACCTGGTCCATTGGGAGCTGAGCGCCGCGAATCCCGTGCTGACGCCGGAAGGGCTCGACGAGGGCATCAACGCCTCCGATCCGGAGCTGGCCGAGGAGAGCGGCCGGACCATCCTCTACTTCGCCGACGGCGACCAGCGGACCTGGGTGAATCTCAAAAAGGCGGTCTATCCCGGCCCGTTGGCCGCTTTCCTGGAATCCTGGTTCAAGACGCCGGGCATTCCCGATTGGGGAAGCGCGGGGGCGGGATCCGCACGACGGACGCGCTGAAGCCGCATCTCGAAAGGAGACCAAGATGGGAACGATATCCGCCCGCCGCCGGAGCATCCGCCGGTTCCAAGCGGTTTTTCTTGCTTCATTCCTGTTCGCCCCATTCGGCGCCCTAGCCGGGGGCCGCGACGAAAGCCCCGGCCGGCTCGGCCTTAAAACGGGCGACCGAATCGTGACGCTGGGGGACAGCATCACCGAAGCGGGCGGCTATCAGGCTTTCATCCGAAAGGTCCTGGACCGGTTTTATCCCGATCTCAAGGTGGACATCATCAACGCCGGCGTCAGCGGCAACAAATCGCCGGACATGAAAGCGCGCTTGCAGCACGACGTGATCGATCGAAAGCCGACGATCGTCACGATCTCGTGCGGGATCAACGACGTCTGGCATTCGTTTTCCTACACGCCCTCCCGGGGCGTCGATCTGGAAACCTACACGCGGCTGATGACCGAAATGGTCCGGACGTTGAAGTCATCGACCCGGGCCGAAATCTACCTGCTGACGCCGACGGTGATTCACGAGAATCTCCGTTCGCCGGAAAATCGCGCCTTGGAGCCCTATGTCCAGGCCGTCCGGGACCTGGCCCGCCGGGAGAGCGTCCACATGGTCGATCTGAACGACGTGTTCAATTTCGTCCTCCAGGCCGCGCAGTCGGGAGGCGCCCCGGATTTTCACCCGACCTCGGACGGAGTCCACATGAAGCCGTCGGGCGATTTCCTGATCGGGGCCTCGATCCTGCGGGCGCTCGGTGTGCCGATGAGCCGGATCCTGGAGGCCGCGGAGCCCGCCGCTCCGGCCGTCGCGGCGAATGATTCGAGAATTCAATATTGGGGGCGTTGGGACCTGCGGAACGCTTCTTCTTCGGGGGCGATCACGGTCAACACCGGAAGCACGATCCTGCTCCGGTTCGAGGGCGTCAATCTGACCCTCCATTTTTCTATCGCTCATTACACCGAGAGCTTCCCCTCGCTGTGGCTGCAGGTGGATGAAGGAGAATGGCGGGTCGTCCGCCCGGCCGAAGCCCTGTCCGTTTCACCGGCCGATCTGCCTTCCGGCCCCCATGCCCTGCGGCTTGTGGTCAAGGGCTTCCGCGAATGGGAAAACCGCTGGGAGGCG
This sequence comes from Candidatus Aminicenantota bacterium, assembly GCA_003141555.1. Lineage (GTDB taxonomy): Bacteria > Acidobacteriota > Aminicenantia > Aminicenantales > UBA4085 > FEN-413. The sequence continues at coordinate 38,187 of PLMN01000032.1, read as the reverse complement.
CCGCTCGTCGGATCGATCGTTTTTCGCGGGGTAACTCCGGCAAAGGACGCCGGGCTCCTGCCGGCCCCCGCCCGGCCCGCCGCGCTGATCGAGTATCTGGGCGACAGCATCACCGAGGGCGTGCTCGTTTCGACTCCCGACGACCCGAAAAAAGTGACCCGGGACAATTGGCCGCAAACAAGCGACGGACGGCGCACATGGGCTTATCAAAGCGCTTTGAGCGTCGGCGCCGAGCCGCGCCTGGTGGGCTTCGGCCGGTTGGGATTGACGGTCAACGGCCACGGCGGCGTCCCTCCGGCGATCCGCAGCTTTCCCTTCATCTGGGCCGATGCGCCGATCGAATCACTGCCCAAGCCCGACGTGGTCGTCATCAACATGGGCTGCAACGACGGCGGGGCGCCCCAGGACGTGTTCCAGCCCCTCTATCGCCAGTATCTGCGGGTGATCCGCGAGGCTTATCCCGCCGCCCGGATCATCTGCCTGCGGCCGTTCAACGGGGCCCAGGAAGCGGCGATCCGGTCCGCCGTTGAACAGAGCGGAGACGCGCTCATTAAGTACGTCGACACGACCGGCTGGATCCTCCCCGAAAAACATTATTCCGCGGCCGGCGGCGTCCACCCCAACCTTGACGGGAACAAGGCGGCCGGAGAGAAGCTCGCCCCGATCCTGGCCGAAATCCTGAGAAACAACAAGAGCCGCTGAAGACGGAATCAGCCTCGATCGGCTTGTCAAAGCCAAGCTCGACGTGCCGTAACTCTAATAATATCAACTTGCTAAATTTCCCCAAAACGGCTAAACTAGGAGTCTAGGACTGCTTCCCAGGATGAAAACCACGCCCCATTAATCCCCGAATACGACTGGCTTTTACCCCCCGAACGCAGAATCGAAAGAAAAAAGCAGGAGTATTCATGGAATTCCGAAATTTCAACTTCCATCCCGCCGTCGACGCCGGTATTAAAGCCGCGGGCTATATTACTCCGACGCCAATCCAGGAACAGGCGATTCCGCCGGCCCTCAAGGGACAGGATGTCATAGGGTTGGCCCAGCCGGGAACGGGCAAGACGGCGGCCTTCGCCCTGCCCATCCTCCAGCGCCTGATTCAGGGCTCGCGCGGCCACGTCCGGGCCCTCGTCATCGCCCCGACGCGCGAGCTGGCGGAGCAGATCCACGAGGCCTTCGTCAGCCTGGGACAGCAGACCCGCCTCCGAAGCACGACGCTCTACGGCGGCGTCGGCCTGAGCCCTCAGGTCCGGAACCTCCGCAGCGGCGTCGAGATCGTCGTCGCCTGTCCGGACCGGCTGCTCGACCACATCAATCACCGCTCGATCGATTTGTCGCACGTCGAGGTTCTCGTCCTCGATGAGGCGGACCGCATGTCCGGCCTGGACTTCCTCCCCGCCGTCCGGGAGATCCTCAAGCACGTTCCTTCCGAGCGGCAAACGCTTCTGTTTTCGGCCATCATGCTCGACGATATCAGCCTCCTGGCGCAGGATATTCTGCGCGACCCGGTCACGGTCCAGGCCGACCACGTTGCGCCACACGACTCCGTCGCGCACGCTCTTTATCCCATCGAACAGCGCCTGAAGGCGCCGCTCCTTCTCGAGCTGCTGCGCCACGCCGACACCGGCTCGGTCATGATCTTCACCCGGACCGATCACCGCGCCAAGCGCGTGGGAGAGCAGCTGCGGCGCGACGGCTACAAGGCCGCCTCCGTCCAGGGGGACCTGTCCCAAAACAGGCGGCAGGCCGCCCTCGACGGGTTCCGGGACGGTTCGTTCCGGATCCTCGTCGCGACCGACCTCGCGGCCCCCGGGATCGACGTCTCCGGCATCTCCCACGTCATCAACTACGACATGCCCGATACCGTGGACGCCTATACGCATCGGATCGGCCGGACGGGACGCGCCGCCAAGACCGGCGACGCTTTCACATTCATGACCCGCGAAGACGGGGATATGGTTCTGGCCATCGAGAGCGTCCTCGGCGAAAAGGTGGAGCGCCGCACGCTGTCGGGCTTCGACTATCAGCAGCCGAGGCCGGACCGCGAGGCCGACGCCCGCGCCCCACGCCAGCCGCAGAAGCGCCAGGACAAGAAACAAGACCGGAAAAAGACCAAGCCCGCCGAAGATCGCCGCCCGTCCGCCATTCCCTTCGTAAAGCAGGGCAACGGAAAATGGGGATCCACCTGGGCTACGGTCCAGCGGCGCGGGGCCTGATCTTACGATAGTCATTGGGGCCGATCACCGAATTCCGGCGTCCTTCCTCTCGGCAATTTTAGGTCAAAAACGAGCGCTGGCCTCGATGGGGTCGATAAGTTATAATAGATAGTTACGTCCGCCCATTCCGGACGGACAACCAACCCCGAGGAGTTTTCGTGCATAGAAAAGACATCCGCAACGTGGCCATCATCGCCCATGTCGATCACGGCAAGACGACCCTGGTCGACGCCATGATGCGGCAGTGCCATTTGTTCCGCAACATCGATCAGATGGGCGAATGCATTCTCGATTCCGGCGACCTCGAGCGCGAGCGCGGCATCACCATCGTCTCCAAGAACATGTCCCTCGTCTGGAAGGGCGTCAAAATCAATATCGTCGACACCCCGGGCCACTCCGACTTCGGCGGGGAAGTCGAGCGCGTCCTCCGGATGGTCGACGGCGTCCTCCTCCTCATCGACGCCTCCGAAGGCCCCATGCCCCAGACCCGGTTCGTGCTCAAGAAGGCGTTGGAGCTCGACCTCCGACCGATCGTCGTCATCAACAAGATCGACCGCCCGGACGCCCGGATCCAGGAGGTCATCAACGAGACGTTCGATCTGTTCGTCGAGCTGGAGGCGAACGAGGACCAGCTGGATTTCCCCATCGTCTACGCGTCGGGCCGGGAAGGAAGAGCGGCCCTCGATCCCGACGGCCCGGCCCGGGATTTGATCCCGCTCTTCCAGACCATTCTCAAAAAGGTGCCGCCGCCGGACTACGACCGGAAGAGCCCGATGTCCGCCCTGATCACCAACATCGCCCACGACGACTACATCGGCCGCCTGGGCATCGGCCGGCTTTTCGGGGGGCGGATCGAGCCCGGCGACGAGGTCGCGGTCTTTTCCGAGGGCGGCCAGCAGGCTTTGGGACAGATCCAGAAGCTGTTTGTCTTCGAAGGGCTGGACCGCAAGGAAACGGCGGCCGTCGAGGCGGGCGAGATCTTCGCCTTCGCCGGGATCCCGGCCATCACCATAGGCGACTCCATCGGAGACCCCGAGAGGCCCGTCCGTCTGGACATCCTCTTCATCGAGCCGCCCACCGTGTCCATGATGTTCATGGTCAACACCAGCCCGTTCGGCGGCCGGGAGGGCAAATACGTCACGTCCAGCAAGCTCCGGGATCGGATCCAGAAGGAATTGCGGACGAACGTTTCCATTTCCGTGGAATGGAGCGATTCGCCGGACCGGTTCACCGTCGCCGGACGCGGCGAGCTGCAGCTGGCCGTCCTGATCGAACAGATGCGCCGCGAGGGCTACGAGTTTCAGGTCTCGATGCCCCAAGTGATCACCCGCCGGAAGGGCGGCAACCTCCTCGAGCCCTACGAGACCCTGGTGCTGGATGTGCCCAAGGAGAACGCCGGCGGCGTCATCTCCATGCTCGGCGAACGCCGGGGCGTGATGGAGAAGATGATCGACCTCAAGGGGACCTACGTCCGCCTGACCTACACCGTTCCTCTGCGGGGCCTGTTCGGTTTCCGTCCGGAATTCCTGAGCCAGACCAAGGGCAACGGCGTCATGGCCCATACCTATCTCGGCTACCGGGAGTGGGCGGGAAAGATCGCCGGCCGCCGCAACGGCGTCCTCGTGTCCGATCGCACCGGAACCGTGGCCACCTATGCCGTGGCGAGCATCCAGGACCGGGGCCGACTGTTCGTCTCGCCGGGAGACAATGTCTACGTCGGCCAGATCGTCGGCGAGACCATGCGCGACGAAGATCTGAAAGTCAATCCCACCAAGGAGAAGCATCTGACCAACATGCGCTCCTCCACCTCGGATATCGCCGCCAAGATCGACGTGCCCGTCAAACTGGCCTTGGATCAGTTCATGGACTATATCAACGACGACGAGCTGCTCGAGGTCACCCCGCAATCCCTCCGCATCCGGAAGAAAATCCTCGACTTCAAAGAACGGAAGCGCGCGGGCCGCGACGCGGCCTGAGCGAGCGGGTTTTAAAAAGATATTAGGGCCGAGCAGGCATTGAAGATAAGCGCTTTGCGCTTTATCGAATTCCGCCCGGGCTGCTTTCGCTTGAAGTGACCGTCGACAAGTGCCATATCATTGTCATCGGCGAGTCTTTAGGCATTTATCCGGCCGATCCGCTCAACGAACAAGGATCGAACCTGATGAATCGTGCCGCCATTTTCGGGAAAGAAAGAATCCCTGCAAAGCAGCTATCGTCCCTTCTCCTGGAGAATTGAAGCCCGCGGAACTCTATTTGGGAAGAGAGCCGGTCGGCGCCTTGTGCAGGACGAGGATTTGGGCCGGACCAAAAGGCAGCCTGCGGTTCAAACGATAGCTTTTTTCCGTCTGATACCCGGGGATCGGGCCAAAGGCAATCGAATAATCGTCCTCCGCGACCCACCACCAGCTCTTTCCGGGTTTAGGATCGTAAACCAATTTATAGAGATACCAGCCGTTGAATTCCATACCGCCGTCGATCCGATTGGGTGGAACGTGGGAGCTATTCATCAAACCGTCCAACGCATCCCACCGGACACGATTCCAGTGGAGATAGTCGTGCGTCGCCCCGACGGCAAATAGGCCATAGAGAATAAGAAGAATGAGGGAAACAGGAATGATCCGCCGCGCCTTTCGCTCGGTTCCGGCATCCGCCGAACCCAAGACGGCCAAAACGCAGAATAGCGGCCAAAGCGGAAGAAGATAGCGGTCGAAAAAGGTCTGGGGAAGGATCGTCAGAAAATAGATAAAGGACGTGACCAGGATAAGAGCTACGCTCCATTTCGCCGGCGCCGAAGATGTCCGGCTCCTCGAGAAGAGCCGGCGGGCAGCGAGAAACAGATACTCGAAAATCAGCCCCGCGCCGACAATGCCGAGGACGGTCAAGATCTTCCAGGCGAATCTCAGCGCCAGAGGGACCGGCAAATTCGTCATCCCGAACGTGGTATCGCGAAGCAAAAGGGGGCCCACACCGATTTCGGACATCGTGTTGTTCGTGAACGGCATCCAGATCTCGTAACGCAAAAATCCAATAAACATTATCCCGGTGAAAATCACGAGAAAACCTACCCTCCAGCGTCGTTGCCGGCCCGACCAGGAACCGTATTGGCGATACGCCACAAGGACGAGGAACGGGAGCAAGAACATCCCTGAATAGATGGCAACCACCAAGGCCATTTTCAGAAATGTGACGGTGTAGGCCCAGACGCCCGCATTCACGATTTTTCCGATATCCCCTAGGGGATTCCCGTAAAAGGCTGATATACGTCCCGTCGACCGCAGCCAGACCTGATAAAAATATTGAAGGCCCAGGCCGGAGACGACAAAAAGAACCGCCGTCGCAATCCTCTTCAGCTTTATTCCTTTTTTGAAGATATACGCGCATCCGAAGCCGATAAAAAGCACAAGCCCGAATTGGCGGATCATGAGAGCGGCGGCGGCGGCGGCCCAGCCGGCGGCGAACATCCAAGGCCGGTCCAAGCGCAGCCCGCGGACGAAGAAAATCAAGGAAAGGACAAAAAGGGAATAAAAAGGGACATCGGTCAAAAACGTATTCGCCGCCCCAAGGTAGACGGGATTCAAGGCTATCAATGCGGCTCCGAGGAGCGCTATCGCGGGGCGAGCCCGTATTTCCCGGAGAAGCCCATAAGTCGCAAGAATTCCGAGGAGCCCCAACGCGAGCGTGGACATCCTGAGCGCCGTAAACGAAAAGCCAAACGGCAGGCAGAAAAGAGCGCCCCAATAAATCTGGAAAATAATGTTCATCTGCCCGTAATAGGGCTGATGGAACCGACCGGTGTCAATGAGTTGCCTGACCGATTTTCCATAAATGAAGTCGTCATGGAGGGGAAAATTTCCGAGCGGATTGACAAGGATCGCGGCGACAATCCAAAGACCCGCGAGGACGCAAATCGCGACCACGTCGGGTCGGCGATCCTTGCCGCCGGAAAGAGAAAGTATATTTTTAATCCCCATCGCCTCGCCTGGTTTGCCTATCTTATGTCCTGGAATCCGTCCGCGTCAACCCGAGAGAATGGCCTCCAATATCGACCTCTCGCCGAGGTTGTGGATTCCCGCGCGCGATCTAAAAAATGCTTCTATTTCCGAATTCTCCGGGTAGAAGCCGATTACCGAATTCTTGCATCCTTCCTATCGGCAATTTTGGGTCAAAGATGCAGAAGATGATCGACTTCAAGGAACGGAAGCGCGCGGGCCGCGACGCGGCCTGAGAATTGTTAATCGGTGACGCAATACCCGTTTCCTTATTTCCTCTTTAGGCTTCCTCGCTGACGGTCACCTTAGTCATGACATCGCCCGACCGGACGGTATCGACGACCTCCTGGCCTTTGACCACCTTCCCGAAGACGGTGTGCTTGCCGTTGAGATGGGGCTGGGGCGAGTGGGTGATGAAGAACTGGCTACCGTTGGTGCCCGGGCCGGCGTTGGCCATCGAAATGACGCACCGTTCGTGCTTCAGGGGATTGCCCTTGAACTCATCCTCGAACGTGTAGCCGGGGCCGCCCCGGCCCGTGCCGGTCGGATCCCCGCCCTGGATCATGAAATCGGCGATCACACGGTGGAATCGGACGCCGTCATAGAAGCCCTCCCGGGCCAGGAAGACAAAATTGTTCACGGTTTTCGGGGCGTGCTCGGGCGCGAGCTCCAGCTCGATCGTTCCCCGGTTCGTCTCGATTTTGATCGTGTAGCGTTTCTTCGGATCGATGGTCATGGCCGGCGCCGCGGCCCACTGTTTTTTCACCATGGATGCACGCTCCTTTATTGCTTTACCGCTTTAAATCCCCGAAGCTCGTCCCGAGCCCCCGCGCGGCGGCGATCAGGGGATGATCGAGAGGGACAAGGCGCGGGCCGCCGATCACGACCTCGAGCGGGCAGCTCGTGACCTCGTCGCCGCGGACGGCGGCCATCCGCCCGAATTCCCCGTGCATAATTAGGTCGACGGCCTCCGCGCCGAGCTGGGTGGCAAGCACCCGATCGTAGGCCGTCGGCGATCCGCCCCGCTGGAGGTGGCCGAGGACGACCGTCCGGGTCTCATTCCCGGTCAGGCGCTCGAGCTGGCTGCCCAGGACGAACCCGACGCCGCCCAGGCGGACGGGATCGGAGCTGTCGGCCACGATCCGCTTGACGACGACCTCGCCCCCAGCGGGCTTGGCGCCCTCGGCGATGACCACGATGCTGAAGCGCTTTCCGTCCGCCCGCCGTTCTTCGATCTTGGCCCCGATCGCTTCCAGGTCGTAGGGGATTTCTGGAATGAGGATGACGTCACCCCCGCCGGCCACGCCCGCGTAAAGCGCGATCCAGCCCGCGCGCCGGCCCATAACCTCGACGATCATGATCCGGTGGTGGGACTGGGCGGTCGTGTGGACCCGGTCGATGGCTTCGGTGGCGATGGCGCAGGCCGTGTCGAACCCGAACGTCCGCTCCGTCCCCCGGAGGTCGTTGTCGATCGTTTTGGGCACGCCCACGACCGGAATGCCTTCGGTCATCAGCCGGGCGGCGATGCCGAGCGTCCCGTCGCCCCCGATGCAGACCAGGGCATCGAGACCCAGGGCCCGGGCGTTTTCCCGTACGGTCCCGGAGACGTCGGCGAAAACGACTTCGTCTGCGGCGTTTTTCGAGACGGCGTAGGCATAGGGGTTTGACGTGTTCGACGTGCCGAGGATCGTCCCGCCGATCGTCAGAATGCCGGAAACCTCGTTGGCCCCGAGGCTGCGAAAACGGTTGTGGATCAGCCCCTCGTACCCGTCCTCGATCCCGACGACATCCAGGCCGAACTCCAGCAGGGCTTTCTTGGCGACGGCCCGGATGACGGCGTTGATGCCCGGGCAGTCGCCGCCCCCGGTCAGAATCCCGATTTTCCGGATCGTGGACATGGATCTGCTCCCGCGGGCCGCCCCGCTCACGACTTCCCGATCTTCAGCGTCTTGTCCAGGGTGATGTCCCCGGCGCCAAAGGCGTAGATCAACAGCAGGCCGCCGATGACGGCCAGGTTTTTCAGGAACTGAATGAGCATCGCCGGGTCCCCGATATGGCCGTGGAAGATGAGCGTGGTCGGCACGAGATAGACAGCCAAAACGAGCGCCACCGGCTTGGCCTTGATCCCCAAGATCAGGGCCAGCCCGCCCACGATCTCGAGGAAGATCGCCCCGGCCGCGCAGAATTTAGCCATGGGCAGCCCGTGCTGGGTGATGGTGGCCTCGGTCTGGGCGAAGTGCAGAAGCTTTTGAATCCCGAGGACCAGGAAGATCAAGGAGATGAGAAGCCGGGAGATGAATTGAATCAGGGATTTCATCATGGTCCTCCTTCATGCGGAAAAACATTTTCATATTTTGCCGCCCAAAAAGCAAGGATGCGGGCCGGGGCTATTTGACTTTCTTCGCTTCGAGCTCGAAGTCCTGTTGCCAGAGGACCAGGCTGTCCACGCTGCCCGCCTTGTTCCGCAGGAACTGGATGCGGACATAGGGGTCCGTGGAATAGAACAGCGTCTGGCTCTCGGCGTAGAACTTCGTCGCCGCCTGGCCCGTCGGCCGGATGACGAGATAGTAGTCCTCGGAGGTCACGTCGAGGCGATAGTTCGGATGGACCTCGTACGTGCCCGAAAAATCCTGGTAGGCCGCGGGATCGAGCCGGAGCACGCTCTTTTCCTCGGGTTTGTAATGGGCCCAGCCGTAAGCCTCCGAGAGCCCGGCCATGATTTCCTGGATGAGAAGGAAGCCGTTCTCGCTGTTCGTCATGATCACGGCGCCCTGTCCCTTGGCCGGATAGATGGCCAGGAAGCAGGTGAAGCCGTGCGTCTTGCCCCGGAGATCGAACAGGATGTCGTCGCCCTTTCCCTCGACGATGAAGCCGAAGCCGTAGCTTTCGACCTGGGCGCTGAGCATGTTCCGGGCCGCGGCCTGGGACAGGATCTTGCCCGGCGAGCCGGCCGCCGAGCCGAGGAGGTCGAGGAGGAACGCGGCGAAATCGTCAGGGGTCGTCCACAGCCCCTTGGCCGCCGCCTCCGGGTAATTGTTCCAGAAGCCTTTGACCGGCTGGCCTTCCCTCGTGTGCCCCGTCGCGATCCGGGCCCGCAGGTCGTCCGGCAAAGGCAGAGCGAACGTGCTGTTCTTGAGGCCCAGGGGACCGATGATCGAGGCGTCCATCAGGCCGGAGAACGGCATTCCGGAGGCGTCGGCCAAAGCCTGGCCGGCTACGAGATAGCCGGGTTCGGAGTACCGGGTCCGGAGAGCCGAGCCTTTCCGGCTGGATGCCCAGGCGGGACCGCCGTTGGCCGGCGGCTCGCCGTCGAGAATCTGAGCGAGGCTCGGCAGAGGATCTCCCTGGGGATAGCCGAGATAGACATACTCCGACAATCCGGCGCTGTGGGTGAGAAGGGACCTGAGGGTGATCCTGGATTTCAGGCCCGTATCCGCCGGAGGGGGAAGCCGCCAGGATTTGAGCAGAGAGCCGATGTCGGCGTCCAGATCGATTTTTCCCCCCTCGGCCATCTTGAGGGCGGCCGCCGCGGTCATCATCTGGCTGAAGGCCCCGGCTTGGAACATCGTCTCGCGCGTCAGGGGCTGGTGGATCAGCGCGTCCTTCTCGCCGTAGGTCCGGCTCCATTCAATGGCGTTCTTGTCGATGACGGTCAGGCTGACGCCGGGAACATTATAGAACCTCATCCGGTCGAGAAGGGATAGCTTCTCGGGCCTCAGGCCTTTCAGGTAGACCGCGCGCCTCAGCCCGTGCTCCGTGGCAGCGATCCGCTTGTTCGTCAGCGCCTGCCGGGCGTCGCAGGCGGGAAACAGGAAACCCAGGACCAGAACCAGGCCCGCGCATCCCCTCGGATTTTTTAGGATCATGCCCCTTCCCTAGGACTTTGCCACAAAGGCGGCGATGTCCGCCACTACGTATTCGGCCACGGAAACATTGGCCGCCGTGTATTCGTCGGGGGTTGGGAACCCCTGGCCCTCGAAGAAGAGGTGGTTCAGCTTCTCGTAAAGCTTGAACTCGACCCCCGGTCTCCCGGCGAGCGCCTTCTTCCAATTCTCGAAATCGTCCACCGTGACCTGGTAATCCCGGCTCCCCTGGAGGATGAGGAGCGGCTTCGTCATCTTGAGCGCCACCGCGGGCGGATCGTAGGCCCTGAGGTCGAGCCAATAGGCCGGCGCGGCGTTCATGATCATATCCGCGCTCCCGATATCGGAGTCCCGAAGCGCCTTGATCCGCGCGATCTGGGCCCGAATGACGTCGAGCTGCTTGTTGTCGTCCGCGGACAGCGATCCGTCCAGGCTCAGGAGATAAGTCATCTGCCTGAGGATCGTCTCGTCAACCGGCCGGGTCAGCCCGGCCATGCTCACGAAACCGGCGATGCCCAGGCTTTCCCCGGCCAGGGCAATCCGCGGGACGAGCATCCCGCCCAGGCTATGCCCCAGAACGAAAACCCGATTCGGGTCGATCCCGGCCGTCGCCTTCAGCCGCCGGACGGCTTCCAGGGCGTCGTCGACCGTTTCTTCCTTCACGGTCAGCCGGGCCAGGAGCTTGCGGTCGGACGCAAGCTTCGTCGCATAATGCCGGGTGCGCTTTTCGTAGCGGAGGACGGCGATCCCGCGCGAAGCCAGTCCCCAGGCCAGGTCCTTGAACGGCTTGTTCGGGCCGAGGGTTTCGTCCCGGTCATTGGGGCCGGAGCCGTGGACGAGGACGAGCGCCGGGAACGGTCCGCTCCCCTTGGGAACGGCGAGCGTCCCGGGCAGCGCCCATTCGCCCTCGCCGACCGTGATTTCGCGTTCCTCGAACAAGGAGGGATCGGCGTACTTCGGCGGCGCGTAGAAGGCGGGCGGCCGGGTCGGCACGAACTGGAGCCCGGAAATGCGCCCGTCCTTGCCGAAGACGACCCGGGCATCCAAGCGGCTCTTTTCGAATTCGCAGGTGACCCGGACGATGTCGTAGGCCCCAAGCTTCTCGCGGCGGGCGCCGATCTGGGCTTTGAACGGGCCCGCCTGGTCCTGGAGCTTCTTCCAGAGATCGGCCAGCTTGTCCGGGCCGAGGGCCTTGACCATCGCGGCGTCAAAATCCTTCGCGGCCGCGTCAAATTCGCTGTTCGCCAGCGCCGCCACAAAAGCCCGGGCCTTGAGGGCGAGCTCGTCCTCGGCCGCAGCTTGCGGCCGCAAGGCGGGGACGAGGAGGGCGCCGAACAGGGCGGCGAGGAGGAACGGAACGGGGCGTTTCATGATGGTCTCCGGCGCGGTCAGCTCTTCCTCTTGAGGAAGAAGTTGATCATTTGGGCCAGGACGACGCCGACGCCGAGGAAGAAGAAGACATGGATTCCCACCGTCAGCCGGTTCAGGATGCCGGCGAGGAAGATGGCGAATAGCATCCAGCTCCGCAGCTCCCCGGTCTCCCCCTTTTGAAAATCCCGGTCGAAATTCTTGGTCAGGTAGAACAGGGTGACCTGGAGGAAATAGATCCCCATGGCCGCGAACCCCAGGATCAGCGTCGTGACATTCCCCTGGTAGCGGTATTCGCCGAGCACGACGCCGGTGACAAGGAAGAACTCGTTCACCCGGTCGAGGTAGATGTCGAGCTGGGCCCCGAATTCGCTCATCTGATCCCGGGCCCGGGCCAGCATCCCGTCGGCATTGTCCATGATGGACGAAGCCTGGATCAGGATGCCGCCGACGAGGAAGGCCGAAACCGTCCCCCGCGAAAAGAAATAAGCCGAGGCCAACCCGAGGGCGAATGCCAGGTAGGTCAATTGGTTGGGGGTGACGCCCGTCCTGAAGACCGCCCGGACGATCAGCGATGCAATCGGCCGGTTGAGGTATTTGTCGATCCTCAGGAAGGCTAAGATGTATTTGTCCTCGATCTTCTGGACAGACTTCCGGTAATCGAATTTTTCCGTCGTTTCGGCGGCTACCGGGTTTTGGGGCATCGGGTCGATCCTCGGGGGGATATTATGGACTTTTTCAGATGAAAAGACAAAGGAGCCGGGCGGCCGGCTACATCTTCCAGGCTCCGGCCACGATGAGATTCGTGCCCGTGATCGCGCCGGCATCCTCGGAAGCCAGGAAACGGACGGCCTTCGCCACGTCGGCATAGGTCCCCAGGGCTCGGCGGGGGATCGACCCGGCCGGCAGCCGCCCGCCCTCCAAGAGCCCGGGCGAGACCATGTTGATCGTGACGCCCGACCCGGCCTCGGACGCGGCCGCGGTACGGGTCAGAATGAGAAGTCCGGTCTTGGCGGCGGCATAGGCGGCGATGGTCGGAAACGCGACGAGCTGCTCGGCCCGGCTGTAGCCGATGTTGACGATCCGCCCCCATCCCCGGCCGCGCATCCCGGGCAAGGCGGCCTTCATGCCCAGGAAGGCGCTCTCGAGCACGGATTGGAACATCCCGGTCCAGTCCGCAGCCGTCAGCTCGGCCCAGGGCTTCATGAGGATCGGGCCGACGTTGTTCACCAGGATGTCCACGCGGCCGAATCGGCGTTCGACCCGCCCCAAGAGCGATTCGGCCTGCCGCTCGCGGGTGAGATCGGCGCGAAGGACGAACGCCTCGGCGCCCTCGGCCCGGACGGCGCGCGCCGTCTCTTCGGCGGCCGCCCGGTCGCGGAGATAATGGACCGCCACGCCGGCCGCCCCGGCCGCGGCGAGGGCCCGCGCGATTTCCCGCCCCAGGCCCCTCCCCGCGCCCGTGACCAGGGCGATTCTCTCTTTGTTCGATGGACTCATTTCGAGACTAGTATCACCCATCCGGCGTTTGATTTCAAATATTCGCTATGTTATAAGGGGATTTCATCTTATCCAGGCCATCATCATCATCGGAGATCGAGACGTTCACATGACCAACACCAAGACACGCATCATGCTCACCGGCGCGTCCGGCCAGATCGGCACGGAGCTTCTCAAGATCCTTCGCCGGGCGCACGGGGATTCCCTCGTCGTCGCAACCGACATCCAGCCCCTGTCCGACCCGGCTCTTCGCGAATCCGGCCCCTTCGAGCTCTGCGACGTCACCCGGCGGGACCGGATCATGGAGGTCGCGCGCAAGTACGACGTCGGCACGATCTATCACATGGCCGCCATCCTCTCGGCGACCGGCGAAAAGAACCCGCAGCTGGCTTGGAACATCAACATCAACGGCACCTACAACGTCCTGGAGACCGCCCGAGAGCTCGCCCTGTCCCGGATCTTCATCCCCAGCTCGATCGCCGCCTTCGGGCCCGAGACGCCGCGCGAAAACACGCCCCAGGAGACCATCCTCCGGCCCAAGACCATGTACGGCGTGACGAAGGTGGCCGGCGAGCTCCTGGCCGATTATTACGTCCGGCGGTTCAATGTCGACGTGCGCGGCTGCCGCTTCCCCGGGATCATCAGCCACGAGACCCTCCCCGGAGGGGGGACGACGGACTACGCCGTCGCCATCTTCTACGAAGCCGTCAAGAACCGGAGATATACCTGCTTCCTGCGCGAGGATTCGCGCCTGCCCATGATGTACATGCCCGACTGCCTCAAATCCGTGACCGAGCTCATGGCGGCCGATTTCGGGCGGCTCCGCCACCACACCGACTTCAACCTGGCGGCCATGAGCTTCACGCCGGCCGAGCTCGCCGCCGAGATCAAGGTCCACATCCCCGACTTCGCCGTCGACTACAAGCCCGACTTCCGGCAAGCCATCGCCGACAGCTGGCCGACCTCGATCGACGATTCAGCCGCCCGGAAGGAATGGGGCTGGAACCCCGCCTACGACCTGAAAGGCATGGTCAAGGACATGCTCGATGTCCTCTCCCGGCGCCACGCCGAAGGCCGCCTGAATTACTGAACCCGGCGCCCGGGAAGGGACGCTCAGAGCTTCAATTTCTCGATCAGGGCGTCCAGATAGCGGGACTTGAGCTGGCGGCCGGCCAGCGCCTGCTTGAGAGGCGGGAGCTTGAGGATCACGCCCAGGACGGCGGCCATCGCCCGGTGGCTGGCCAGCGCTTGATTGTCGAAAATCAGGTTCTGAAGGTTTCCCCGCTCGATGGCCATGAGGACGGCCTTGTGGGTCGAATTGAGGGGCGTGATCACCCGCCCGGCGCGCCGCCTCAAGCGGAGGCTTTTCGTCTTGAGGCACGTCCGGACGCAGATCCCGCAACCCAGGCAGACCGACGCGTCCAGCTTGGCCTTCTTCCGCTTCGGGTGGGCCGGGTCGTTGGCCGAGACCAGGCTCATGGCCTCGACCGGGCAGACCGCGACGCAGTCGCCGCAGCCCGAACACGTCTCCAGAACCTCGGGCTCGAAATTCGTCGTGTGGACGGGGCGGAGAATCCCGAACCGGCGGGCGGCGATCATCGCCTCGCAGCAGCAGCCGCAGCAGTTGCAGATGAAGCTGACCCGCTTCCGGACATTCTCCCCGAACTGGACGAGGTTTTGATCATAGGCCTGCCGGAGGAGATCCATCCCCTCCGCGACGTCGACGGAGCGGGCGTAGCCGTGCCGGATGAGGGACGCGGCCGTGGTGTTGAAGGTCAGGCAGATGTCCATCGGCGCGGAGCAGGCCTTCCCCAGGTGATCCATCTTGTGGCGGCAATAGCACATCCCGACCCCGCGGTGGGACGCCGTCCGGATGACCTCGCTCGCCCGCTCGTAGTCCATGACGTGGAGCGCGTCCTCGTTGGTCACCACCGGCTCGTGGACGAACGTCCGGCCGAGCTGGGTCTCGCCCCGGACGAAGAGAGCCTTGATGAAATCCTCCTCGACGGTGATGTATTGGTAATACAGCTCGGCCAGGAGCTTCTGGTCGACGTCTCCCCGCGTCCTCATCATCGAAAATTCGAAGAACCCGGCCATGGGGGGCGGGAGGACATAGTAGGTTCGCCGCCGGCCGGCGATATCCAGGAGGATGGCCCGCGAGGAGAGGCCGTCCAGCACTTTCCGGGTTTCGACCAGGCTCATCTTCCAGGCGCGCGCCGCCGTCTCGGCGGTGAAGGGCTTGATGGGCAGGAGGGCGACGAGGGCCGCCTCGCGCTCGCTGAAAAGGAGGCCGAGAATCTTGTTGAGGAGGTCCGAGGGAGGCGCGCCCTGCGGAAAGCGGTTCAGCCGCTTGACGAGCTCCGCATAACCCGATTTCGAGGAGGCATGGGCCATGGCGCCTCATTATTATCAAAATCCCGACGGGGATCAATACTTCTTTTCGAGCTTGATCCCCTTGTAATATTTTTTCAGGATGTCGGCGTAGGCCGCGCCCTCCTGGGCCATGCGAAACGCGCCGATCTGGCACAGGCCGACCCCGTGGCCCCAGCCCTTGCCCGAGAAGACGAAATGGGTCGGGTGCCCGTCCGCGTCCACCTCGCGGTCGACGACGAAGAGGTTGTCGCGGAGGTTGAGGACCTGGCGGATTTTGAGGCCGGTGACGTGGACCTGGCTCTCGCGGCCGATGATCGCCGCATCGACGACCCGCTTGGATTTCCCCCGCTTCAAGGGGACGACGTCGACGAGCGGCCCCACCGGATAATACTGGTTGATCCGGGATTCGAGATCCTCCCGGGAGATTCGGACCTGCCAACGATGGAACGGCGAGGCCTGGTCGAGGATGTTGCCGAGCGACGGGACGATCGCCTGGAGGAGCCGGATCCGGCCCGCGCTTTCAACCCATTTCACCACGTCGCCGCCCGAAAGGTCGAGGGTCGGGACGAAGGTCAGGCTGTCTTCCTGCCCGAGAATCGCGAACAGGTTGGGGGCCAGATCGATGGACTTTTTCTCCTTGTCCTCAATGACCTCGATCTTGTCCTTGGCAACGGACTTAATGTATCCCTGGTGGGTGAAATCCTTGTAGGTCGCGAGGACCTTAGCCAGATAGAACCCCGCCTCGGCCCGGGTCAAGGGCCGGGACTTGTCGCCGATTTCCTTGGTGTCCGGATAGATCCCGGTGACGAGGAAATAGGTCAGGGCACCTTTTTCCTCGGCCTTGAGCCCGGTCATGTCCCTCGTAATCCGGTCGGCCTCGCTCTTCCCGAGGAGGTTCTGGACGCGGTCCTGCCACTCGAAGCCGTCGACCACGAGCCGGGCGAAGGCGGCATGGCTCATCACGGAGGGGGGAGTCCCGATCTTCTCTCCCTTCTTGCCGAGGAGGGCCGCCGCCTTCCGGACCGACTCCGCGGTTTCCGCGGGGGCCGCCGTCTCGCCGAACGCCGCGGCGTCCGCCGTGTAAGGGATGACGTCCAGGGCCATGAGCAGGGCGAGCTTCGGAGAGGCGTTCACGCCCGAGAACATGACGGCCGGGAGGACGGCCGACGCACGGACCTGCCATTCCTCCTCGTTCTCGTAAACGCATTCCGTCGCCTTGAGATACGGCACCGGGTTCCCCTCGAACATGGCTTCGGCGTCCTCGGTCATGCCGCCGCAGGTGCTCATGTAAAGGGCGTTGATGAGCTTGCCGGCGTAAACCGCCACTTCTCCCCGGGTCTCGTCGACGGCCTGGGAGCTGAGGGGATGCTCGATGCTCAGGCCTTCATACACCTGAGAGGTCGGGGTGGCGTACAGGTCGAACCCGAATTCCTCGAATTGGCCGGTGTTTTTCAGGGCGTAGGTCCGGGCGGCGACGGCCTGGGCTTTCTGGGCTTCGAGCTCGGGATAGATATAGGGAGAGAGCTCTCCGGGGACCACGCCCCGCAGGTAGTCCTCGATGTTCAGGATGTTGATCAGGAGGATGCCCCGGCGGCTGCCGCGCAGGACGAAGATTCCGCGGTAGCTCCGGCCTCCATAGGCAAGGTAGCTCTGGGGCGTGGACGGGATGAAATAGAGCGCGGTTTCGGCGCTCAAGTTGATCAGCTCCCCGTTAAGCAGGACCCATCGCGGCTTCGTGGTCGGTTCGGTGACCTCGTCGCGGATGATCCAGGCTTCCTTGTATCCGAGCTTGGTCAGCTCCTTGATGCAATCCAGGGCGTCGGTCCGGGTTAGAAAATCGCCGACGCGGACCTGATAAACACCGACCAAGTCGTCCTTGGCGTCCTGGGCGACGTAAACCCGCTTGCCGATCTTCGCCTTGAGGGTTTTGGCCTCGTCCTCGGCATCCTCCCGCTTTCTCGACTGGGCCGCCTGGACGGTGAATTTCTCGCTCAACTTGTCTTTTTGGCCTTTCACCCTGACCTCGGAGATATCCTCGGCCATGAGCTTATAGCTCCCGCTGACCTGATAGACCTTCATGCCTGAGGCGGCGTGGATCTCGACGTCTTCCACGTTGACGCCCAGGGCGATCCGGATGACGGGCTTCTGGATGAGGAACCCCTGGAAAAAGACGTTGTCCCGGGCGAACTCCTCGGGCCTGGCCCCGAAAAAGAACAGGCCAAGGAAGGCGAGGAGAAAGAATTTTCCGTGGCGCTTCATGGTCTCGGGCATGCCCGACCCCTAACAACCCGACGGCGCGCCGTTTCGCCGGGTCGACCAAATGTCTTCATAGCTCAAGATATTGTACCTCACAAAAAAATTTATACTATATATTGGGTGCTGAGTGATGCGGTTGGCTTTACGATACCCGAAAGGCGGCCCCATGTCAAGCCTGGCCGGCCCTCCCCTGCCGGGCTTTGACTTTTCAGGCGATTCTTATATAATCCCCTGTCTCATTCAAAGCCTTTTAAAGGACGTGTCATGTCGAATATCGGATCCTATGAGGAACGCTACAAGGATTTCACCTGGTCCGTAGCCGAAAAGGAGCTCGAATTCCAGCCGGGAAAGCCCTTGAACATCGGCTGGTATTGCTCCGACCGCATCTGCGCCCGGGGCAAGGGCGATAAGACCGCTCTCGTGTGGGAAAGCGCGTCCGGCGCCGCCAAAACGTACACTTACCATGACGTCCGGCGGCTCAGCAACACGTTTGCCGTCTTCCTCCAGGGTCTGGGCCTCAAGCCGCAGGATCGGATCTGCCTGTTCATGGACAAGATCCCCGAGCTGTATATAGGGCTCCTGGGCATCTTCAAGATGGGCGGCATCGCCCAGCCCTTGTTCTCGGCCTTCGGCGATGAGTCCTTGTTCGTCCGGCTGGACAACGCCCAGACGTCGGCCGTCATCACCCAGAAAAAGCACGCCCCCAAGGTCCGCAAGATCCTCGACAAGCTGCCGAACCTGAAGCACATCATCATCGTCGATCATGACGGAAAGGCCCCTCTCAAGGACCGCGACGTCGCCTTCTCCCTGGAGAAAGCCGATCCCGTCGAGACGTTCGACGCCTATCCGTCCGAGGCCGAAACCCCCTCGCTCCTCCACTACACCTCGGGCACCACGGGGCAGCCCAAAGGCGTCAAACACGTCCATTATTCGCTCATCTCCCAGTATATGACCGCCCGGTGGGTGCTCGACATCCGCGACGACGACATCTACTGGTGCACGGCCGATCCCGGATGGGTCACCGGCACGTCCTACGGCATCATCGCCCCCTGGAGCCTCGGCGTCACCCAGTGCGTGATGGACGCCGGCTTTTCGGCCGAGGCCTGGTACAAGTTCATCGAGAAGCACCGGATCACCAACTGGTACTCCGCCCCGACGGCCATCCGCTCCCTGATGAAGGCCGGCGACGAGATCGTCAAGAAGTTCGATTTGTCCTCGCTCCGCCAGCTGGCGAGCGTCGGCGAGCCCCTGAACCCCGAGGCCGTCATCTGGTCGGAGCGGGTGTTCGGCAAGGCGTTCCTGGACACGTACTTCCAGACCGAGACCGGCTCGATCATGATCACCAACTACCCCGACATGAAGATCAAGCCGGGTTCCATGGGCAAGCCCTTCCCGGGCATCCGGGCCACGGTCCTCGATCCCAAGACCTACGAGCCCTACGCCGAAACCGGGAAGATCGGCCTGATCGGGATCAGGCCGGGCTGGCCGGCGATGATGCGCACCTACTGGAACAACGAGGAGACGTACCGGAAGAAGTTCCAGAACGGCTGGTATATGACCGGGGACCGGGCCAGCATCGACAAGGAGGGCTACTTCTGGTTCGTCGGCCGAGACGACGATATCATCAACACCGGCGGCCACCTCGTCAGCCCCTTCGAGGTCGAATCGGCCCTGCTTGAGCACCCGGCCATCGCCGAGTCGGCCGTCGTCAGCAAGCCCGACCCGATCAACATGGAAGTGGTCAAGGCTTTCGTGACGCTCAAGCCGGGCTTCACGCCCAGCGCCGACCTCGACCTCGAGATCATGAACTTCATCCGCAAGAAGCTCTCGCCCCTGGCCATGCCCCAGGAGATCACTTTCTCGGACGCCCTGCCCAAGACGCGGAGCGGCAAGATCATGCGCCGCATCCTCAAGGCCAAGGAATGGGGCGAAGAGATCGGTGATACATCGACTCTCGAGAACGACTGAGCTTACGCCGCACCGGCCGCGGCCCCGCTTTTTTGGGGGCTTCATGCTGGTGACGAGATTATACAGACAAGGAGCATCATCATGGCCGACGAACTCAAAGACATCGTCCTCAAGTACGTCACGGCGGAGTATCTCGAGGATGGAGCCGATCCCCTCGCCTACGATACCCCCCTCATCTCGGGCGGGATCGTGGACTCCTTCTCCATGGTCTCCTTGAAGCGCTTCCTGGAGAACAAATACAAGATTTCGATCCCCGACGACCAAGCCACCCCCGAAGCGTTCGACACGGTCGATAAGATCGCCATCCTGGTCCGAAGATTCACCCAGGCCTGAGTCCCATGGCATATCCCGACAAGACGCGCGACACTTACAAGGGGATCCTCCAGGGCCTCCGGGACGCCGGCATCTTCAAGCAAGAGCGCTTCATCCACTCGCCCCAGGCGGCCGACATCGAGGTCGAGTTCCCGGAGGGCTCCTCGCTCCGCAAGGTCATCAACATGTGCGCCAACAACTACCTCGGGCTGTCGAGCCACCCCGAGGTCGTCGCGGCGGCCCACGAGGGGCTCAAGACCCGCGGCTACGGCATGTCCTCGGTCCGGTTCATCTGCGGAACCCAGGACATCCACAAGGAGTTGGAAGCGCGGACGACCAAATTCCTCGGAACCGAGGACACGATTCTCTTCCCCTCGTGCATGGACGCCAACGCCGGAGTGTTCGAGGCCGTCCTGACCAAGGATGACGTCATGATTTCGGACCGCCTGGTCCACGCCTCGCTCATCGACGGCATCCGCCTCTGCGGCGCCATGCCGGACACGTTCAAGCACTCGGACATGGCCCATCTCGAGCAGAAGCTCCAGATGCACCAGGATCGCCGCCTGCGCCTGGTCATCACCGACGGCGTCTTCTCCATGGACGGCGACACGGCCAAGCTCGACGAGATGGTCGCCCTGTGCGAAAAGTACGACGCCATGCTCCTCGTCGATGATTCGCACTCCACGGGCTTCATCGGCAAGACCGGGCGCGGGACGCACGAGAAATACGGCGTCCTGGGCAAGATCGACATCATCACGACCACGTTCGGCAAGGCCCTCGGCGGGGCGACCGGCGGCTGCGTGTCCGGCCGCAAAGAGCTCGTCGAGATGTGCCGCCAGAAGGCGCGGCCGTACCTCTTCTCGAACACCATCGCCCCGGTCGTCGTGGCCGGAGTCCTCAAGGTCTTCGACATCCTGACCCGCTCGACCGAGCTCCGCGACAAGCTCGAGCGGAACGCCGCCTACTGGCGCAAGGGGCTGCAGGAAGCCGGATTCGTCCTGAAGGAAGGCGACACGCCGATCGTGCCGGTCATGCTCTTCAACGCCAAGCTGGCCCAGGACTTCTCCCGGGCGCTCTACGACGAGGGCATCTACGCGGTCGGGTTCTTCTTCCCCGTCGTCCCCCAGAGCCAAGCCCGCATCCGGACTCAGCTCTCGGCGGGGCACGAGCTCCATCACCTGGACCGGGCCCTCGCGGCATTCACGAAGGTCGGGAAGAAGTTCGAGATCCTGGGCAAGACGCGCCAGGAGATCATCGACCGCTACGGCATGTGACCCGGCCGGGAACGAGGATCCGGACTCCGAGCCTTAAAGACGATGACGGAAGCGAAGTTCGCCAATCCCGCGCCGCTCGGCCTGATGGGCTTCGGCATGACCACCGTCCTGCTGAACATCCACAACGCCGGGCTTTTCCCCCTGAGCGCCATGGTCCTCGCCATGGGCGTCTTCTACGGAGGGATCGCCCAGGTCATCGCCGGCGTCATGGAGTTCAAGAGAGGCAACACGTTCGGCACCACGGCCTTCACCTCGTACGGGCTGTTCTGGCTGTCGCTCGTGGCGACCTGGCTCATCCCCGGACTGAACAGCCCGGCGGGCGGCAAGACCCCGGAGGCCTTCATGGGCTGGTATCTGGCCCTTTGGGGCGTGTTCACCTTTTTTATGTGGTTCGGAACGTTCGGCAAGAACCGCGTCCTGCAGTTCGTATTCCTGAGCCTGACGGTGCTGTTTTGCCTACTGGCCGCCCGCGACTGGACCGGATCGGCCGAGATTGGGACGATCGCCGGCGTCGAAGGCATCGTCTGCGGCCTGTCGGCCGTCTACCTGGCCATGGCCGAAGTCCTGAACGAAGGCAAGGGACGGCCTATTCTGCCTATCGGCGAAAGCCGGATGTAATTTCCCGGCGGGGGCGCTTCTTCCGGAGGCGCCTCCCGCTTTTTTCCTTCCCACCGCGTCAGCCCCGCCCGATCCTCAGGCGCGCGAGCGACCAGGCGCCGACGAGCGGGCCGATCGTCAGGAAGGAGAACGCCCAGCGCCAGCCGACGTGCTTCGAGACCCAGGCAATGAACGGGATGGAGACCACGGTGACCGCAAACCCGATGCCGTTCTGGATGGTCAACGCCGTGCCCGTGTATTCGGGAGGGCACGTTCGGGTCGCCAGGGCCGAGAACTGGGGGGAATCGGACACGACGAAGAATCCCCAGATGAGGAGGAGCGGCACCAGGACGCCCGCCGGCAGGCCGAACAGGAGCGGCGACAGGGCGCAGAACGTGCCGCTCGCGGCGAGCGAGGCCAGGGCCACGGCCTTCTCCCCCGTCCGGCGCGAGACCCATCCGCCGAGGATGCAGCTCGGGACGCCGAGGGCGATCGTCAGGAAAACGACGGCCGGGATGCGCGCCGCGGCGAGAGGCGGCCGCGTCCCCGCGTCCGCGGCCAGGAACGATCCGAGGAGCGACCAGAAGGCGTAGAGCTCCCACATGTGGCCGAAATAGCCCACGGCTTGGAGGCGGAACGGCCGGTAGCGGAAGATGCGGAAGGCCTCGAGCGGATCGAAGCGGGGCGTCTCCCGGAGATATGGGCCGTCGGTCAGGACGAAACGAACGATCGCCCCGCCCGCGACACAGAGCCCGGAGGCGATGAGGGTCAGGGCCCTCCAGTCCGGGGCCGCGCCGATCGACAGCAGGAAGTGGGGCGTGGCCGTGCCGAAGGTCATGGCGCCGAGCAGCAGCCCCAGCCGCCAGCCGATCCGCTCGTTGAACCATTGGGCCACGATCTTCATGGCCACGGGATAGACGCCCGCGAGCATGACGCCCGTCAGGAAGCGCAGGACCACGGCCGAACCCAGTCCGTTCGAGAGGAGGGCGAAGCCGGCGTTGAAAAGCGCCGCTCCGACCGCCGAGGCGAAGAACACGGTCCGCGTCCGGAAGAGATCGGCCACGTTCAGGACGGCGTAGAGGAGGGTCCCGGCGATGAAGCCCGCCTGGACTGCGATCGTCAGCCCGGACGCCTCCACCTCGGTCAGATGCCAGCGCAGCTTGAGGACCGCCGCCGCGGCCGTGCCCGTGAACCAGACCGAAGCCCCGAGCAGGATCGAGGCCGAAACCAGGACGAGCGCTTTGTTGGACTTGGTCATTGCCGCGCGAAGGGCTAGATATTAGAATGAACCCGGATCGAAATCAACCATGGTCACGATCGCCGAAGTCGCCGCGAAGAGTATCCTCAACAAATCCAAGATCTACGACTACTGCGTCAACGCCTACACCGGCTGCCAGGTCGGCTGCCGGTACTGCTACGCCCGGCTGTTCATGCCGCGCTATTCGGGCCATGCCGAGCCATGGGGGACGTTCGTGGACGTTAAGAAGAATGCCGTCGAGGTCCTGGCCAAGCAGGCCGCGCGGGCCAAAAAGGGCATCGTCTGGGTGTCGTCGGTCTGCGACGCTTATCAGGCCGTCGAAGAGAAGTACCGCCTCACGCGCGACTGCCTCGAGATCCTCGCCGACCACGCGTTTCCGGTCAGCGTCCAGAGCAAATCGGCCCTCCTGCTGCGCGACATCGACGTGTTCCGCCGCTTCGCCGAGTTCGAAGCCGGATTCACCATCACGACCGACGACGAGCGCATCGCCCGCCTATTCGAGCCCGGGGCGTCGAGCGTCGCGGAGCGGCTCGAGGCGCTCTCCATCCTGAAGGCGAACGGTCTGCGGACGTTCGCGTTCGTCGGGCCCATCTTGCCCGGGAATCCCGAAGCCCTGGCCGCCGCCCTCCAGGGGAGAGCCGACCGCGTCCTGATCGACCGGCTGAACTACGTCGATACGGTCCAGGCGTTCTATCGGCGCCACGGCCTCGAATACGCGCTCCGGCCGGCATTCTTCGAGGACATGGCCCGCCGCCTGGTCCGGGAATTCAGGGTGCGGGGGATGGAATACGAAGTCACCTGGGGACACAAGACGGCTTCGCCGCCGCCCGCGTTCGATTAGTCCGGCGGGTTTTTCGATGTTCCGGCTTGAAAATCGCCGCGGGATTTATTATGATAGCGCCTCGTTGGGAAGTCGTCCAACGGCAGGACTCATGACTCTGGATCATGCAATCAAGGTTCGAATCCTTGCTTCCCAGCTCTCCCCTCCCCCATTTTTCCCCTGATTTCGTATAATCTGAATTCCTTCAAAGTAGCCGGGAAGGAATCTCTGCAGAAACTCAAAAAAAGCGAGTTGACTTGTAGGGAGACCTTTTTCAGGGACGAGGCCTCCGACGGAAGATTTCGAGCAGCCGGCCTTCGGCCGAGAAGGGCAGGAACTGGCTCCTTCTCAGGAAGGATGTCTTGATTTCAGCGACGTAGGCGAACCGGGATTGCTCGAGCGGCACGAACTTGGGGACGGTGAGCACATCCTGCCGGACAACCCGTTTGATCGTTCCGCCGGGAACCTTCGCCGCGATCGCGGCCAGGACCCGGGACGGAACATCATCGGGCTTCACCGGCAGCGTTAGATACACCACGACCCCCTCTGGCGTCACGGGGACGGTTTTGGGCTTCCCCTCCACGTCGACGTCGATTTCATAGGCCGCGATTTCGATATGCCCCGATCTGTCGTCGTAGATCGTCTGCCGGATATCCTGGACAACCGCACCGGGAAGAGCGTCCTTCACCGCCCGGACCGCCCGCGCCGCGGCCTCGGGGATGGGGACCTCGTCCCGTCTGGCCCGGAGCGCGGGCGATTCCTGATAAGGCGGGCCGCCCTCAAGGAGGCCGGAATCGATCCCGTCCATGGGGGCGTCGGCGCTTCCATCGGGGCGGACGTTGACCTTGAGCGTCCGGCCCTCTTTCTCGACGTCCGCGCCATAGAAAGAGCGGGGGACGTCCGCGGCGACATATTTCAGCGTCGCATAGGTAGTCTGCGCCTGGACCTTGACGAGCGTGCCGATCGCCGCCTCCTTGTTGATGGCCTGGACGAGGAGATCAGACAGGGCGGCCAGCGGGACGGTTTCCTGCGTCCGGACAAGAAGGCCGTCGGGGGCGATCAAGGCATCCTTCGGCCGGCCCTTGTCCCGGAAATGCAGGATCCAGTAGAGCCGGGCATTGTGGATCGCGACGGCCGGATCTCCGGGACCCGGCGGACTGATACCTTCGAGCTCGGCCGAGGGGAAAAGCGCATGGAACGCGTCGACGGCCTTTTCGCTGCCAGCCGGCCATCGCCGCTGTCCTGAACCGGCTAAGGCCAGAAGCGGTATCAAGAAGGCACATGTCAAGGCGCTGCCGTTCCGGACTCGAACGATATAGCGTTTCATGTTTCCTGATAAACCCGGCAAATGGGAATGGACGTCCCTTCATTAATGTACCATCTCCGAAGGGAGATCTTCAAGCCGCGGCCCCGGATCTCCGCCCCCCGGGCAAGGGAGGCCGCACCCAAGAGATTGAAAAATCGACTCCGAGAGTGATACATTGGGCGGGGACAAAATGAATAGACTAACCTGTGCGACCTTGATGATCCTTATCATTTCGCTGGGCATGGCCTATCCGCAGGAGAAGCAAGCTCTTGAGGATGAGCGGGTCAAGGAAAGGCTGGGCTTCATCGAAAACGCGCTCCATGCCGGACAATCCTCGGCCAAGGTCTGGTGGTACGGCTGGATCTCCGGATACTCGGCGGGGGCCATCGTGATGGGGAGTCTCGCTGCGGCCCATTGGAACGATCAGAAGGTGGACCCCTTG
Organism: Candidatus Aminicenantota bacterium; assembly: GCA_003141555.1. Lineage (GTDB taxonomy): Bacteria > Acidobacteriota > Aminicenantia > Aminicenantales > UBA4085 > FEN-413. The sequence goes on along the minus strand of PLMN01000032.1, from coordinate 12,645 downwards.
ACGCAGCGCAAGGTCTCCGACAGAGGATTTGCGGAGGACATGCTGGTCGGGGGCGCGACATTCGCCCTCGGGGTCGGCGGCCTCCTCATCGATCCGTTCGTTCCGGCTAATGGCCCCACGAAGTTGCGCGCCATGCCCGAGGGGACTTCCGAGGAGCGCCGGTTCAAGCTGCAGAAGGCCGAGGATCTTCTCCGCGAATGCGCCCGACGAGAGAGGGACGGACGCGGCTGGATGACTCATTTGCTCAACTTAGGGGCCAACGCGCTCGCAAGCCTGGTGACGGTCTTGGCATTCAATCGTCCATGGTCTGACGGCCTTCTCACCTTTGCCAGCGGCGAGGCCGTTTCGCTCCTGAATATTTACACCCAGCCCCGCCGCGCCATCTCCGACCTCGAAAATTACGAGATTCAATACTTGGGAAAACAGGGCACCTATCTCGAGCCGCCGGGAGAACGCAGGCTCTCTTTCGGCCCTTATCCCGGCGGATTCGGTCTGAGGGTGCGATTCTAACCGCCGCAGCCAGGCATAAACAAGCTCGGTATCCCGTGCCAGCCATTGACCGTCATCCAAAGTCTGGGCTGGCGAAGCCCGATTTCGGAAAAGGACGAATCCATGCGTGTGAGAAGAAGGCCCAGGGTGATCGTGGCGTCGGCAATTGCCGTGTCGGTCATGAGCGTCGACGAGGCGGCGGACGTCTTGCTGAGCCTCGACTTCGCGGGCTGTCCGAACCCCGTAATCTCGATCGACGAGTTCGGCTGGGATTACGACGGCGGAATCGACCGGCACTCGGCGGCGATCTTGAAGGCCGTGCACGAAAGGAAGCCGGGGCTGAAGATCGCGGTTTGGCAGATGCGCGGCCCGGTCGCGCCCGCGCTGGCGGCGATTTACCGCGACTCCGTCGAATTGGTCCGGACGAAAGCGGCGGCGTCTGGGCTGAGGGTTCCGTCGATATCCCGGCCCGATCCGTAGCGGTGGGGGTCGTGCCCGTCCTGCCCGGGAAGAGCTGGCACGGCTGGATAGGGACCGAGATCCTGGAGGTGAGCGCGCCGGGCTGCGAGGTGTTCAACTTCAAGGATTCGCGCCACGACGGGAAAGTGGCGCCTTGAGGGGATATCCCCGTGAGCTCGGGGCCGGGATTTGCCGGGATCGTCCGGTCCGCCCGGCCCCTCCCAAGTTGACGAGGAAGCGGAATTCGTATATTGTTGGTTTTAATCAAATTTGGCGGAAAATGAGCGGATATGGCCCCGAAAAGTAAAGTCAAGGAAGGCGAAATCTGGGCCATCGGCGGCGGCAAGGGAGGCACGGGCAAGACCTTCATCACCAGCAGCGCCGGAACCTACCTCGCCCGGAAAGGCCGCCAGGTCGTCCTCGTCGACATGGACATCGGCGGGGCCAACCTCCATACGTTCTTCGGCATCAGCCGGCCCCAGAAATCCCTGACCAGCTTCTTCGAGATGGGCGCCTCTCTCGGCGATCTCGTCGTCCCGACCGAGATGCCGAACATGTCCCTGATCACGGGCGACATTCACTCCATGGCCTCGGACAAGATCACCTTCTCCCAGAAGCTCAAGCTCTTCCGCCAGATCATGAAGCTCAATGCCCAGACCGTCCTCGTCGACCTGGGAGCCGGGAGCCACAACAACACCCTGGACACCTTCCTGATCGCCGATAAAATGATCGTCGTCCTCGTGCCCGAGGTTATCGCCATCGAGAACATGTACCATTTCATCAAGAATTCCCTCTTCCGCAAGGTCAAGATGACCCTCAAGGAATATGGGTTCAAGGAGATCGTCCAGCACATCTGGGACCGGCGGCAGAGCTACGGTATCGTCAACCTGAAGGAGCTGATCGACTATCTCCGGGAAAGCTTTTCCTATATCGGGACCATTCTCGACCACGAGCTGTCGTCGTTCCAGATCCACCTCGTGCTCAACATGGTCCGCAACAACCAGGACGTCCAGCTCGGGGCATCCATCAAGAGCGTGATGATGAAATACCTGGGGATCCCGATCCACTACTCCGGCTACGTCGAATACAGCGACGCGGTCTGGAAGTCGGTCCGCGAGCGCAAGCCGTTCATGCTGAACTATCTGGCCACGGGCTGCGCCAAGGAGATCGAGATCCTGACCGAGAACCTGATCAAAAGCGCGGACATCGACATACCGGGAGTCGCCTGATGCCGAAAGATGACCTGAAGAAGCTCTACGACGTCCTGGAGCTGCCGCCCGACGCCCCCCTCCGCGACGTCCACAACTCCCACCTCCGCCTGAAGAAGCTATATTCCGGCGAATCGATCGTCCTCGAGCCCCTCGGCGAGGAATTCACCGACAAGAAGAAAAAGAAGATCCTCGAGCAGATCGAGGAGGCCTACGCGAAAATCCTGGCCTCTCGGGCGCCCGAAGCGTCCCGGACCGAGCCGCTGTTCTCGGCCGAGGCGGCTGAGGAGAAGCTCTCGGAGCCGGAGGACCCGGCCGCCGTCGTCTATTCCGGCCCCCGCCTGCGCAAGGCCCGCGACGCGAAGAACGTCTCCTTGAACGAGCTCTCCAAGGAGCTGAAGCTGCGCCTCGAGCTGCTCAACAACCTCGAGGCCGAGCGGTTTGAAACCCTCCCCGAAGCCATCTACCTCAGAGCCCAGCTCCGGACCTACGCCGCCTTCCTGGGCCTCCCCCCGGTCAAGGTCGCGGACGACTACCTCCGGCGCTACAACGCCTGGAAGGAGAAGACCTCGCCTCCCCCGCCCGAGGGCGCTTCCCGCCGTCACCGCTCGTGAGGTTCCTCGTGGACCAGGACCCGGTCTAATCCCGGTATTTTTTTCATCAATCCCTGTTCGATCCGGGTGGAGACATCGTGCACCTGGACGATCGAGAGCTCCTCGGGAAAGGTGCAATGGAGGGCCACCGAGAGCGTCTCGCCATACCGGCGAATCGTGACGTTGTGGCAGCTCGGCGCCCCGACGATCGCGTTCGTGAGGGCCACGATCCGGGCGACCAGGGCCGGTTCCCGCCTGGTCACGTCCACGCCGTCGTCAACGCCCGTGCCGCGGGATTCGAGATGCGTGGTCACGCTTTCGATCTGGCGCATATCCTCCTGCAGGTCCCGCTCGATTTGGGAGGCCAGGTCGTGGGCCTGCTGGAGCGACAGGTTGTCGTCCACCTCGAGGTGGAGATCGACGTAAACCCGGTCTTTTTCCTCGTGCATGGTGATGTTGTGGACGCTGCTCATCTGGCGGCGGTAGGCTACCGCCCGGATGCGGCGAGCCATGGTCTCGCGCTCGACCTCGCGGGGATCGGTGTGGACGACCACGTCCGCGCCCGGGGCGATCTTCCGGATTTGGCCCTCGACGGCCTCGGCGATGCGGTGGGTGCGCTCGAACGACTGGTTCCGGTCGACGTCGACGGTCAGGTCGACGAAGACCGACGGCCCGGACCGGCGGACGCGAACATGACCGACGCCCATAACGCCTTCCGCCCCGGCGGCGGCTTCCCGGATCCTGGGGGCCAGCCCGTCCGGCGCCCGGTCGAGGAGGACATCGATCGTCCGCTTACCCATGCGATAGCTGACGAACAGGACGATGAGCGCCACGCCGAAGGCGGCCAAGGCGTCGGCCTTCTGGAGGAGCGCCCCGTGGCGAGGGAAGACGTTTTTCCCGAGCCAGACCAGGACCAGGCCGCCGATGACCACGTACGAGCTCCAGACGTCGGTCGAGAAGTGGAGGGCGTCGGCCTCGAGGGCCTGGCTCCGGTATTTGCGGGCCACGCGGTAGAGCATCCGCGACCGGCTGACGTTGACCGCGATCGAGACGGCCATGACCAGGAAGGCCCAGAGGCTGGGATCGATCGCGGCGGGCTTGAAAAAGAGCCTCTCGACGGCCTCGTAGATGATCCAGGCGCAGGTCACGAACAGGAGGACGGTCTCGATGAGCGCCGAGAAGTTCTCGATCTTGCCGTGGCCGTAAGGATGCTCCCGGTCGGCCGGCTTGTCCGAGACGCGGACGGCCAGGAACGTCACGACGGCCGCGACCAGGTCGAGCGCCGAATGAGCGGCTTCGGCCAGGATGCCCAGGCTTCCGGTCGCCAGGCCGACGACGAGCTTCAGGCCGGCCAGGAAGGTGGCGGCGAGGACGGAATTCCCCGCCGCGGATTTCTTCCCTTTCGCGGGGAGGGAGTCGGCGGGCAGGCTTTCTTCGGACATGGGGGTGGCGGACTCCGGGCGCACCGTCATTCTATCACGACAAAGCCCCGCTCACCATTTCACTGGATCGTCTTCCGCGGGATCCGGGCGTCGCTCATGGCCGCGTGATAGGCGAAGGAGGCCATGATGACGGCATTTTTCATGAGGTCCTCGGGAACGAGCGTGTCGTAAAAATCCATGTTGGCGTGGCCGCCGAATCCGACGCCGTCCTGCAGGAACTGGAAGCCGGGGAGGTTGACCCGGTCGAAGGAGACATGGTCCGTGCTCCCGACGCTCTGGATGGCCAGCGTGGTGAAGCCAAGGTCGTGGAAAGGCTTCATCCACTCGGCGAAGATGCGCCGGACGTACTCGTTACCCTGGAGGTTCACGCCCCGGTACGCCCCCGCCCCATAATCCTGGTTGAAGTAGACCGAGAACTTGTCGTATTCGGGCTTGAAGCCGGCCTTGGCGTCGCCGAAGTGCTTCGCGACGTATTCCCGCGAGCCGTGGATGCCCTGCTCCTCCCCGCCCCAGAACGCGACCCGGATCGTCCGCCGGGGCTTCGCTCCGACGGCCTTGAGGATCCTAGCCGCCTCCAGGGCGACCGCGCAGCCGGCGGCGTTGTCGCTCGCCCCCGAGCTCGAGTGCCAGCTGTCGAAATGGGCCCCCATCATCACCACCTCGTCCTTGAGGTCGGAGCCGGGGAGCTCGCCGATCACGTTGCAGGCTTTCTCCACGTCCTCGCCGATGCGGTTTCTGACCTCGAGATCGATTTTGACCGGGATCTCCCGCTTCAGGATGCGGTACATCCGATTGTAGTGCTCCGGGGTGACGGCGATAATGGGCATCGAGGCCAGATCCTTTTCCCGCGACCAGTGATCCGCGTTGGCGCCCGGACGGCTGAAGCCGCGCACGAACCCGAAGGAGCCGCTTTCGCATTGGAGGACCGCCAGCGCGCCCTCGGACTTGTAGAAATCGATCTTCTCCTCGGCCTTGAGGAGCTCCGGATTGGGGGGCACGGCGGCGGGGGCCGCAGCCCGCGAGGCCTGGGGCGTGATGGCCCCCTCGAGCTTCTTGAGGTCCTCGTCCGTCCGGCGCGTGACGTCCTGGGGCATGGCCGTGGGGTTGAGGTCCACGGGCGGCGAGGCCAGGACGGCCACGCCTTTCAGCTTGCCCTTGTACTTCTCCCGGTCCGCCTTCGTCTGGACGTTGACGATGATGGCCGGACAGATGATTTTCCCGTTCGTGCCCGGCGTATAGGCCAGCGGATAGCCCATCATGTACTGATAATCCGGCTCGAGCATGTGGATCGAGAAATATTCGTTGTCCCAGGCGGCGCCGTAGTCCATGAAAGGCTCGATGACCGCGTTCACCAGGCCGGCTTTTTCCATCTTGTCCCGGGCCCAGACCTGGGCTCTCTTCATGTGCTCGGAAAGCGTCAGGCGGGCGCCGAGGACGTCGGTCATATAGCCCACGATGTCCATGACCTGGGAGCGCTGGAACCCCTCCTCCCGGATCTTGGCGACCATGTCCCAGTCCACCTGAAGAGGATCGTTGAGCGAGGGGGCGGCAAACGAGGCGAGCAGCAGCAGGGCCAGGACGGCGTTGCGGAAAGTCTTCATCGGAATCCCCTCCCCTTCAATCCTTGATTTCGACGGCCGGCAGATGAGCCGCCTTGAGCTGGGTGTTTAAGACCGCCAGGTCCTGCGCCTTGAGCGCGGCCCATTTGGCCATGAGGCCCGCGAGCGCCTTCTGGCGGTCCGCGACGGCCGCGAGAACCTGGCTCGTCGGCGCGGCGTCGGCGCCCTGCAGGACGCTCATCAGCGAGGTGAGCGAGCTGCCGATTCCAGCCAGCGTATCCGGCCCGCCTCCCCCGGCGCCGGGCCCGAATCCGCCTCCCCCTCCACGCATTCCGCCGCCCGCGCCGCCTCCGCCGCCCTCGAGGGCCGCGGCCTTCTTGTCGAAGTCAGCCAGCGCCTGAGCGGCCGGGCTCTGGCCGGCCTTCTCTTGGACCGCCTTCACCTGGGCGCGGATCGCGCGCAGCTGGCGGAGCGCGGCCTGGCTGTCGAGGACGCCGTCGTACATTTGCTTGGAGAGGTCGGACTGCTGACCGATGCCGGCGGCCGGGGTCTTCACCCGCGGATCCATCTTCACCACGATCGGCTGGGTCAAGATCTTGCCGTTCACCGTGAGGCGGACGGTGTATTTGCCGGGGGCCGCCCAAGGGGCGTTCGGAGACGGCACCGTGTTATAGGGCACGGCCGAGCTGGGCAGCCCGCCCCGGCCGCCCGCTCCCAAACCCTGGTAGTGCATATCCCAGGTGAAGCGGTGCATGCCGGCCGCCGCGGACAGGATCTGGGGCGGCCGGTACCAGTAGAACGGCACCGGTGTCGCGGCCGGGTCCAGCTTTTCGACGGGGTCGGTGCTGGCGTAATGCCGGATGACCCGGCCCCCGCCGTCGAGGATTTCGAGCGTCACCGGGCCCGGGGCGTCGGCCTTCAGGATGTAATCGATGACCGCCCCGTCCGGCGGATTTTCCCCGCGCGGCTCGTCGGGCGGAATCGGAGTGTCGGAATTCATGCTCCACCGGACGCGAATTGCGTCCTGGGGGGCGAAGAGATAAGCGTCCGCGGCCAGGGCGTCCGCCTTGAGCTGGCGGAGGGGGGTGATGTCGTCGAGAATCCAGAACCCCCGGCCGTGCGTCGCCACGCAGACATCGTCGTCCTTGATGATCAGGTCGCGCATCGACGTGGCCGGCATGTTCAGCCGGAGCGATTGCCAATGGTCGCCGTCGTCGAAGGAGACGTAGATCTCGCGCTCCGTGCCGGCGAAGAGCAGGCCTTTACGCTTCGCGTCCTCGCGGACGACGTTCACCGGCGCATTGTCGGGCAGGCCGCCGGTGATCTGCGCCCAGGTCCTGCCGCCATCGTGGGTCCGGTAGATGTGCGGCTGCATGTCATCCAGCCGGAGGGTGTTGACGGCCGCATAGGCCGTTTGCGCGTCGAACCGGCCGGCGTCGATGATCGACACTTTGGCCCAGGGCTTGAGCTCGGCCGGCGTGACGTCCTTCCAATTCGCGCCGCCGTCGACCGTCAGATAGATCAGGCCGTCGTCCGTGCCAATCCAGAGGCGGTTGACGTCGAGGTAAGACGGGCCGACCGCGTAGATGACCCCTTTCTGGCCGGGCTTGGCCGCGTCGGTGTCCTTGTACTTGCCGACATTGGCCGGGACGTCCCACGTTTTCCGGGTCAGGTCCGGGCTGATCTGCGTCCAACTCTGGCCGCCGTCCGCGGTCTTCCAGAGCGTGTTCGAGGCCGAATAGAGGATATGGGGATCGACGGGCGAGAACAGGCAGGGCTGGGTGCGCACGGTGCGAGCGCCGCCGCCGGCGCCGCGGACAGGATTGGGCCCCACGCTTTGCACCTGGCCGGTCCGCCGGTCATAGCGGACTACGCTCCGGCCGCCGTAGATGATGTTCGGATCGAGCGGATCGGGAGCGACGTAGCCGTATTCGTCCACACCGACCGGATGCCATTCGCGCATCGTGATCTGGCCGTCATTGCCCCGGCTGGCGACGCCCGCCGAGCCGCTTTCCTGCTGCCCGCTGTAGAGGCGGTACGGGAAATCGTTGTCGGCCGCGATATGGTAAAGCTGGGCGGTCGATTGGTTGTACCAGGAGCTCCAGCTCTGGCCGCCGTTGACGGTGATGATCGCCCCTTGGTCGCTCGTCTCGAAGATGATGTCGGGATTGTTCGGGTTGATCCAGACATTCTGATAGTCGTCGCCGCCGGGGGCGCCCCGGAACGCGAACCAGGTCTTGCCCCCGTCGACCGACTTCCAGCTCACCGTGCCGGCGATGATGACGACATCCGGGTTCTTCGGGCTGACCGCGAGACGGGGAAGATCGCCGCCGCCGATCCGGGCGGCCTGGCGCGCATCCTGAGTAGCCCGGGCCCAGGTCTCGCCCGCGTCGTCCGAACGATAGATTCCCACGCTGCGCCCAACGGCGATCGCCGCGTAGATGCGCTTCGGATTGCTCGGGGCGAGGGCCAGGTTGGCCTGGACGACGCCCTCCGCTCCCGTCCCCAGGCCGTTGGCGAGCTGCCGCCAGGTCGTCCCACCGTCGGTCGACTTGAAGATCCCGCCGCCCGGGCCGCTCCAGGCCGCGTTTTCCCAAGGGCCCTGGCGGGATTCCCAGAGGCAGGCGTAGACCACGTCGGGGTTGCCCGGCTCGAAGGCAAGCTCGGAACCGCCGGTGTTTTCATCTTTATAGAGGACTTTCTGGAAGGTCCGTCCTCCGTCCAGGGAGCGGAAAATCCCCCGCTCCTCGTTGGGGCCGTAGGGATGGCCGAGGACGGCGACGAACACCCGTTCGGGATTCCGCGGATCGACGATGATCTGCGGGATCTGCTGGCCGTCGCGCAGGCCGAGATGCGTCCAGGTCTTGCCCGCATCGGAGGACTTGTAGATTCCGTCGCCTACCGAGAGATCGGGCCGCTGCAGGCCTTCACCGCTGGCGACATAGACGATGTTCGGATCGGATTCCGCGACCGCGACCGCCCCGATCGAGCCCGTGGACTGGTCGTCGAAGATCGGCGTCCAGGTGCGGCCATAGTCATTGGTCTTCCAAACTCCGCCGTTGCAGACGCCGATATAGAAAACGCTCGGCTGGGAGGGGACGCCGGCTAAAGCCCGCGTCCGGCCCGCCCGCAGGGGGCCGATCGAGCGCCAGCGCATCCCGCCGAAAGCCCCGGCGTCAATGGTTTGGGCCAAGGCGCCGATGGCGCCGGCCGCGAGGAGCACGAGAATGGAAAGGGCGAACTTTTTCTTGTAGGTCATGGCAGGTCCTCCTGGATCCTGACATGAAACTATCCCAAGAGCCGCGGACCTGTCAATCGGCGCCTGTAATTTTGAACGAGGTCATGGTCAGCGAGCCCGCCACGGCCGCGTCGTTGAAAAAGGCCACGGATTCACCCTCGTCCCTCAGGGCGACCGCGTAGAGCGCCGGCAGGAAGTGCTCCGGCGTGGGGACGGCCGGCCGGGCGGCCTTGCCGAGCGCGCGGTAATCGGCCAGGGCCGCATGGTCGTCGGCTAGGATCAGCTTCTTGAACAGCTCGTTCGCCTCGATCGCCCAATCGAGCCCGAAGGGCGCGTTGAAATCGTCCGGATCGCCGCTGGGGATCGAGATGCGGCCGAGATTGTGGACCAGGTTGCCGCTGCCCACGATCAGGATGCCCCGGCGCCGAAGGAGGGCCAGCTGCTTAGCCAGGGCATAATGCTCCTGCGGCGTCTTCGTGTAATCCAGGCTCAGCTGGACGATGGGCACGTCGGCCCGAGGATACATCCGCCTCAGGACGCTCCAACAGCCATGGTCCAAGCCCCATTCCCGATCCTCGCCGATCGAAGCTTTCGGGGCGGTCAGAACGGTCTCCCGGGCCAGCCCCGGGCTTCCCGGCGCGGGATATTCGACTTCATAGAGCTCGTCGGGAAACCCGCCGAAGTCGTGGATGGTCCGCGGCCGGTCCATGGCCGTCATGAGCGTCCCCTCCGTCTCCCAGTGGGCCGAAACGCAGAGAACGGCGCGGGGGGTTGGGCAGGGACGCGGCGGCGGCGCTCCAGGCTCGGGAAAACGCGTTGTCTTCGATGGCATTCATCGGGGTCCCGGGGCCAAGGAAAAGCACGGGCAGGCGTGCGCCCGATGGGGCGGCGAGCGGAGGATGAGCCGGAGACTTCGTCATGGGCGCATGGTAGCGCTACGCGGATTCGAACCGCGGTCTGATGGCTGAGAACCGACCGTCCTCACCCCTACCCATATTAGACGTATAAGATCTAGCGTCCATATACTTCTTCATGTTGCTCTCTTTCGATAGCATCTCTAATCCGCCACTCGACCATTTTCACTATTTCGCCCGCGATTCGTCTGACTAGTTCGTCAGGATGCGATTTCCATTGCATGTACTTCTCGAGTCGGCTTTCCCAATAGGTAGATTCTTTCCCATGCCAAAACCAAGACCCCCCAAATACGGCCTGCGATATCTTTTCAAGATCACAATATGAGTTAGCTTCTCCAGCCATTTGAGAAAGTGTATCTGCCGATAGTCCCCTTAACGGAGCGAGGTGATAGTCACGCAGATCGCCTCTTGCGAGTAAGATCCTGTAAAGCTCAACATCGCCTCCTATAAGCCCTATTATTAAATTCGATGATCTGTAAACTCCAGTGTCCTTTATGGTCATTAACAGAATATTTCTTTGGTCTTTTGACAATGAAGCTAATATTTTATTGAAGGACTCTTCATTACGAAACAGGTTTAGTTCCTCGCCAGCAAGATGAGATTTTAGCCACTCAAACGCCAACTCCGAATCAGATTGAAGTATCTCTGGTAGGCAATCGTGTTCTGGCCTGATTCGGATAACGGTTTTTCGCCATTCGCTATTTATTCTTTCCGGAATCCTAGGATTTCGTCCAGCTTCCCACATTTCAATCGCAGTTGCTTCGGCGACTCGCACATCATCATGTAGTAATAGCATTCTTAAGATATCGTCAGATATTTCTTTTCGAATTATTAGAGTTTCTAATAGTTGAGAGTAATCTCCCAATTGATCCCAAATAAGCTTGAGGTAACTTTTTGGAGGAATTGGCATTTTCAATATTATGCTTATTCCAACAGCGCGGTATGTAGAAATACTAATGCATTTAGTAACGATCTTTTCACATAATGGATCGGATATCTCAAAACACCTCGCGAGAAATGGATACACAAGATCTGGCATCGAACATCGCTCAATAAGGCAATCAATCCATATGCTAGGTTTATCGCATTTTTGGGAAAATAACTGACAAAGATAAGCGGGCCAGCGTTGCCAACGATTACTAGAAACGACGTTAGCGGCTTTTTCAAGTCGAACTAGGTCGTCCGCAACTTGCGCGATTGGTCTAAATTCCCAAACTTTGAAAAGAGTTTCGACGGCAATTCTTTGTTTTTCTTGTTCTTCCTTCCAATCAGCTTTTATATCTCGCCTAGGATAAAGAATATCAAATATTGTTTCGACTTGGACATCAAGATCAACGCCCAATATTCTTGCACTTTCCCTAAGTTCGGCAAGTACTCCAATCTCATTTTGCGCTATGCCGGAAAGATCTTTAATAATTTCGTGTGCAAGAGCTTTACACTCTTTAATAATATCGTCCGGCACTCGTCCGCGCATAACGTAGGGATGAATGAGACTATTTAGTATATCAAATAGCCGTGGCCAGTTTTGAATCTCGCTTTTTTGTAAAATAGCTTTTGCTTCGAACCATAGTCCACGGAGTTCCTTAATTTCGTTCAAATCCAATATGGCTGAATAAATAGTGACCGAATTTCCAGATCCGGGATCCGTTTCTGTCCAAGATAAATGGGGATCGAATATAAAAGATATAGTATGCACGCCGATACAAACGCTACCGCCTTTCCTTAACCATTTGCGGACGCATGCGAGAATGATTTTTCGTCTCGGAATAGTGATATTTTGACCGGGGATTGAGATATAACCGAAAGTTGTGTANNCGAAGGTCGAATGATTTCGGAATCGAGGACGGCTTTGGACGAACTCGTTCGGCAGGGCGCGCGACGGATGCTCCAGGAAACCTTGGAGCTTGAAGTGTCGGAATATCTGACGACGATGGCCCACCGGCGAGGCGAGGATGGCCGGCGAGAGGTCGTCCGCAACGGCCATCTCCCCGAACGGGATCTGATCACGGGCGCCGGACCTCTTCCCATTCGCCAGCCCCGCGTGCGGGATCGAAAAGCGAAAGCTCGCTTCACCAGCCGGATCCTGCCGCCGTTTCTGCGGCGCGTGCCGAGTGTCGACGCGCTCATCCCGGTGTTGTACTTGAAAGGGATCTCGACGGGCGATTTCTCGGAAGCTCTCGAGGCCATCCTGGGGCCGCAGGCGGCGGGACTTTCGGCGACGAACATCGTCCGCCTGAAAGAGGGATGGAAAACGGAATACGAAGCCTGGGCGGCCCGGGACCTGTCGACGAAGAGCTACGTCTACTGGTGGGCGGACGGCATCTACTTCAACGTACGCCTCGATCCCGAGCGGCCGTGTTTGTTGGTCCTCATGGGAGCCTTGGAGGACGGGACGAAAGAGCTGGTTGCGGTCTGGGACGGGATCCGGGAGAGCAAGGCCTCGTGGCTCGAAGTTCTGCGCGATCTCAAGGCCCGCGGGCTCACCGAAGCTCCCAAGCTGGCCATAGGCGACGGGGCCTTGGGATTTTGGGCAGCGCTCGAGGAGGAGTATTCCAAAGTCCGTGAACAACGATGTTGGGTGCACAAAACAGCCAACGTCCTGGACAAGCTGCCGCAGAGCGTTCAGCCGTATGCCAAGAAGCTGATCCACGAGATGTATCTCGCCCCGACCAAAGAGAAAGCCCTCGAAGCCTACCGTCGGTTCCTTTCGGAGTACGAGGCGAAGTATCCGAAGGCGACGGAC